>NZ_JBWKPR010000001.1:0-1138437 GCF_059418325.1 Herbaspirillum sp. GW821-FHT09A12 | reverse complement strand
ACGATGGCGCTGTCGTCGGGCTGCTCGCCCAGGCCGGTGATGTCGATCAGGGTGGCGTGGCGCGTGCTGCGCACCAGCTGGCTGGCCGTGTCGTAGTGCAGCGAGGTCACCGCGCCATGGGCGTTGATCTCCTTGGACGGGCGGCCGGCCGCATCGTAGGTGCGCCAGGCCAGGCGGTCCTGGGGGCTGCGGGCCGGGCGCAGCGTCTCCAGCGCCGGCCCCCCGCTGTGCGGCAGCAGCGCCGCATCGATGCGGGTGGCGTAGGACAGGCTGAACGTCAACTGCCCGGCGCCGTTGTAGCGGTATTCGCTGAGCAAACCGGCCGCATCGAGATCGGCGGCCTTGTTGCCTTGGGCGTCGTAGAAGATCCAACTGCGCGCCCCGCCGGGGTCTTGGCTCATCACCAGCCGCCCCAGGGCGTCGTAGGTATAGCGGGTCGTGCCCAGATCCTGGCCGGCGCCGCTGTGCGAGACCGTCAGCAGGCGGCCTGCCGCATCATAGGTGCGTTGCGTGGTCAGGCCGTTGGCGTGCACCGTGCTGCTGGTGCGGCCGGCGGCGTCGTAGCGCGTCAGGGTCACTTGTCCCTGCTCGTCGCGCACCATCTCCCGGCCCAGGCCGTCATAGCCGTAGACGGTGGTGCCGCCGTTGCCGTCGATCGTCTGCAGCAGCCGGCCAGCCTGGTCGTAGACATAGCGCAGCACGCTGGCGCTGGCGGCCACGCCTTGACCGGCCTGGTCCAGCGCGGCATAGCTGGTCTGGCGCATCAGCTGGCCGCGCGCATCGTATTCCAGGTCGGTGCGGGTGCCCTGGTGCGCCGGCTGGGCCGCGGCCCAGGCCGCCAGCGCGGCTTCGTCCGGGGCAGGGTGCCGCGCGAGATCGAACAGGCCGGCTGCACCCTCCTGGGCATAGCGCAGGATGGCGCTTTGGTCGCCCTCGGCGTTGTAGCGGTATTCGGTTACGCGCCCCTGGGCGCTGATGGTGAAACGCACTTGATCGCCCTCGCCATAGACATGGCGGGTGGTGTGCGATGCCGTCTGGCCCGCCGCATTGCGCTGGCTCAGGGTTTCCGACAGCAGCCGGTTGCGCTGGTCGTAGCGCCGCTCCACCAGGTTGCCCAGCGCATCTTCTTGCGCCACCTGGTTGCCGTTGTCGTCGTAGCGCATGACCGTGGTTCGCCCGGCGCCGTCGGTGATGGAGACCACGTCGCCCCGTGCGTTATAGGCGTAGCGCACCGTGCTGTCGCCTTGCGCCACGTCGGTCAGTTGCCCGGCGGCGTCGTAGCCGTAGCGCGTCTGCTGGCCCACGGCATCGGTGACGATGGTGCGCCCGGCCTGGTAGGCATAGTGCGTCGTGTGGCCCAAGGCGTTGGTGACCGAGGCGATCCGGTAGGCGTCGCCCTCCTGTACGTAGGTGAAGGACAGGCTGCTGCCGTCGGCCTGCGTGATGCCCGACAGCCGCTCGCTGTGGCCGTCGTAGCGGTAGCGCGTCACATAGACCCGGCCGTCGGCGATGTCGTTATCTTCGGGGCTCAGGTCGACGATGGCTTCGGTGAGCCGGTTCTGCGCATCGTAGCGGTAGTACAGGCGCGTGCCGTGCCGGCCTTCGGCCGTCTCCACCCGCACTTGCACCAGGTTCTGGCCGTCGTAGACGTAATGCGTCTTCTCGCCCGAGGGCAGCGTGACCGTGCCCAGCCGACCCCGGCTGTCGTAGTCGTAGCGCGTGGTGTGCCCTTGCGTATCGCGGCTGCTGCGCAGGCTGCCGTCGCCGGCGTCGTAATGCTCTTGCCGGCCCGCGCCGTCGCGCC
Organism: Herbaspirillum sp. GW821-FHT09A12; assembly: GCF_059418325.1. Lineage (NCBI taxonomy): Bacteria > Pseudomonadati > Pseudomonadota > Betaproteobacteria > Burkholderiales > Oxalobacteraceae > Herbaspirillum > Herbaspirillum sp. GW821-FHT09A12. The sequence goes on along the minus strand of NZ_JBWKPR010000001.1, from coordinate 1,136,633 downwards.
AGATATAGGTGTTGCCTTCGCGCACGATCTCCCGGTAGGCGCCGCCGCCGTCGGTGCTCACATAGGCTTGCCGGTTCGCATCCCACGCATGGCGCGCCTGGGCGCCGTCGCGTTCCAGCCGCAGGATGCTGCTGCCGGCCTGGCCCCAGGCTCCCGTCAGCGTCAGCGCGCGCCGCCCGCCGTTGATCGACCAGTGCAGCGCCCCATCCGCCAGCCGCCCCTGGCTGTTGTAGGTACGCAGCGACTGGTACGCCCCGCCGCGCCCGGCCAGCTGCTCGTCCAGATCCTGCACCACCAGGTTGCCCGTGGCCACGTTCACGTACACCCGTTCGCCGCTGCTGCCCTGCCGTGCCTGCCCGCCTTCGCTGCGACCCAATACCCCCAACGAACCCAGGGACAGACCCAGGTGATTGCCACTCACGATCGCTACCATGTACGCTCCGCCAAATTGTTCGGTCTTCCCGTGCCTGCGCAACGGGGCTTGGCAACGTATCCAGCGATTTACAGATTCGTTTAGCGAAAATGATGTTGGGGAGCGAAAATTCGTCATTCATGCAAATTCACATAGAATCTCAACGATCGACCTTGCGCCGACATGCCGCATGCCGTCGCCGTACACCGATGTAAAAATAAGAAGCATCGGGAATCGCTTAAAGTTTTCTTGCCATGCATCTGGCGATGATTTGGCTGCCGTCACGGAATATCTCCGGTAAAACGGCAAATTACCTGTGCCGCGCGCCATGCCGGCAAGCGCGATATATCATTGGTCGTTTCCCAATATCGTCGGCTCGACCATGACCTTCGTCCCTCCCCCCGCTTCTTTCGAACAGGCATTGCTCGATGCCATCCGGCAGGCCAGCCCTGAAGACGTACTGCTTTTATTGCAGCAAGCCGCGCAAGAAAACCCGACGTCGCCATGGCCGCCCTTCCTGATGGGCGCGGAGCTGGCCCAGGGACGGCGCTATCAGGAAGCCGAAGCCGCCTATGCCGCCGCAGTCGCCCTGGATCCGCAATTGGCCATCGCCCGTTTCGAACTGGGCGTATTGCAATTCACGTCGGGACGCCCGACCGTTGGCCTGGTTACGTGGCAAGCGCTGCTGGAGTTGCCCGATGGCGACCCTCTGCGCCTCTTCGTGCTGGGCTATGCCGCGCTGGTCCAGGATGATTTCCCCCAAGCGCTGGCGCATTTCCAGGCGGGGATGGCGGCCAATACGCTCAATCCCCCCCTCAATGCCAATATCAACCTGCTGGTCCAGGCGATACACGCCGCGCAGCAAGAACAGGCCACGCCAGACCAGCCCGCGCCTGAGAACCGGGCCACGGACGATATTCCGCATTTCCTCCTGAATACCTACGGCAACAATTCCGTCCATTGATCCCCATGCTCCAGCCATCACTGCCATAACCATGCCGGCCGCTACTGAATATTCCCAACGCGTCGAACGCCTGTTGCGCTTTCTCTCCCACGATGAAGGCAACGATGCCCTGCGCGGAGAAATCTTCGCACTCGCCTTGCAGCATGGCGATATGGAACTGGCCGAACGGCAACTGGAAAACGCCCGCGCCGCAGGCGGCCCATTGCACCAATGGCTCCTGCAGGAAGCCAACCTGCGCATCGCCCAACGGCGCTACGATCTGGCCGATGCACTGCTGACGCAACTGGAACAGGAAACAGGCCCGCATCCGGCCATTGCCCAGAACCGCGGATTCATCGCCATGCAGGAAAACCAGCCCGGGCGCTGCCTGGAACACTTGCAACACTGGTGCGAGGCGCCGCCTTCCGACTGGCTCGACCCCGGCATGCAAAGCCTGTGGCTACGCTGCCTGCATCATCTGGGCAAACTGACGGAAGCGGTGGAATGGACGCAAATGCGCGCACAAGCGCAAACTCTTGCGCCAGAGGCCGTCTCGGTGGCCAGCCTGATCGCACTCGATGCCAACCAGTTGCCGCAGGCACAGGCCTGGAGTGCGCAATCGCTGTCTTCCGGACATATCTCGCTGGAAAACCTGCTGGCCGGATCCGCGCTGGCACTGCGGGAACAAGACAGCCAGCAAGCCGCGACATTGGCGCAAACCGCGCTACAGTACGCGCCCACTGATGGCAGGGCCTGGTCCAGCCTGGGTTTTGCCCAGATGCTGGCGCTGGATCTTCCATCGTCGCGCCAGAGCCTGGAACAAGCCGTCACGCACATGCCTTCCCACATCGGCACCTGGCACGGCCTGGCCTGGGTCGCCCTCCTGCAAAAAGACTATGCGGCGGCACGCCAGGCGTTTGCGCAAGCTTTGGCGGTGGATCGCAATTTCGGGGAAACGCACGGCGGCCTGGCGGTCGTCGCCTTCATGGAAGGCCGTCGGGAAGAGGCGCAGGACAGCTTGCGCCGCGCTCAAGGCCTGGATCCGCAAGGCGTATCGGCACAATATGCGCAAGCACTGCTGGCGGGCGCCATCGGCGACGAGCGCTCCATCCTGGAATTCTCGCAACGTCTCCTGGAAAGAATCGCACGCTGATCCTCATGTCTTCCGCACGCATGCCGCCAGTCGGAGCCACTTGTACCGGCCCCGGTTAATCAACCGGATCCAGTCGGCTTCATCATCATGGTCTCCATTTCGCCCAACGCCCGTCTCGTCGCCCTGATCCGCAATCGGGCGGCGGCTTTACGGGAAAAAGAGCCTTCTTTAAAAGGTTCCGGAACGGCTTCGCACCAACCGCAAGCGTCGCTGCCATCGGGCCATGCCATCGTCCGCCGCATCGCCGGCATTGCAAACGACGATCCGCAACGACGGCGCAAAGCATTTCGAATTTTTCTGGAATCGACGCTGCTGGCCGAATTGTCGCCCACACTGATGAACGACCCCGGTTTCTACACGATGGTTGACGCCATCCAGGAACAGATGGAGTCCGACCCCGATCTGGAGCAACCGATTCGGGCCGCTGCCGACTTGTTGTTCAAGCTGGCGGAGAAAACCTCGACCGAGCCCCGGAAAGAAGAATAAAAAATAGTGCACGGCCATTTCGGGGCGGCTCACGAAATATCGCCTCCGGCGCGGCGTCTCACAACGCTGCATCCAGTACATGCCGTTGCGCCAACAGCTCGCGCAGCCGGCACAGGGCTTGGCGATGCAGTTGCGCGACCCTCCCTTTCGTCAGTTTCATCATGATGGCGATATCGGCAAAGGAGAGCTCTTGCAGATAGTGGCTGCTGACTACCAGATACTCTTGCCTGGGCAATTGCTCTACCAGTTCCCCAAGACGCTGCCGCATCTGCGCCATTTCGACACGCCGGTAATGGCAAGGGGCAGTTGCTTCAGAGACGGCCTGCTCCACCATGCCGGTTCCCTCCAACAAGTAGGCCAGGGCCAGGCCAATGCCAATGTCGGCGAGATAACTCAACACCTGACCCTCATCGCCGGCGCCATCTTGCAGCCCGTCCGCTTTCAGTGATGCGTGCCGCTCTGCCTGCAGGCGCTTGCGCCAGACGATCTGCTGCTGCTTTTCCGAGCTGCGCCCCAGACCGGTCAGGATCGCTCCACGCATGCGCGGCTCGGAAAAAGTCTTGAAACCGACGCCCAAGCTTGCATTGAAACGGTCTATCGATTCGATCAAGCCGATGCAGCTCCACTGCAAATACTCATCGAATTCGATTTCGTCATGGGTACGATGCCGGTATGAACAGGCCGCCACAATCCTGGCATGAGGCAAATAAAAGTCGATCAGCCGCTGCCGGCAGGCGCCGTCGTCATGCACATGCCATTGTTCCCAGAGCGACTGCTCTTCGCGCAAGCCGGCTTCTTTTCCCTCGTCCTGACCAGGATCAGGCGATGGCGACGACAGCGGGGAAAAGGATTCTGCTGGCTCGCTCATCGCAAATAGGCCGATTCGATATGGCTGCGCACGGGATCGCCATCCGGGTGGCCGGCGTCAATGGAAAGACCCGACCAGGGCCTTGAGGATCAGGCTCCAGCCATCGACGATCACGAACATCAGGATCTTCAACGGCAAGGCGATGGTCGTGGGCGGCATCATCATCATGCCCAGCGCCATCAGGATGCTGGAGACAATCAGGTCGATCAGCAGGAAGGGAATGAAGATCACGAAACCGATCTGGAATGCCGCGCGCAGCTCCGACAGCATGAAGGCAGGGATCAGGTGCACATTGCTGACCTCTTCCATGCTCTGCGGCTGGGGCGCCTTGGCCAGTTCGATCATCAGGGCCAGGTCTTGCTCCCGCGTCTGGCGACCCATGAATTCGCGCAATGGCCCCATGCTCCGTTCCAGCGCCGCTTCGGTCGATATCTTTCCCGCCATGTAGGGTTGCAGGGCTTCCTGGTTGACTTTGCCAAGCACCGGCGACATGACGATCAATGTCAGGAACAGCGCCAGTCCCACCAGTACGGAATTGGGCGGCGCCTCTTGCATGCCGATCGCGTGGCGCAGCATGGACAGGACGATGATCACCCGCAAAAAAGCCGTCAATGACATCAGCAGCGCCGGGATGATGGCAAGCAGCGTGAGCCCGACCGCGATACGGATCGGCAATGCGGTTTCGCTATCCTTGCCATCGCTGGTTGCAGATGAGTTGGCCAGCGCCCCAAACAAATCGGCGTAACCGCCCATGACGGTTTTTCCATTGTCCGCTGCGGCGAGGGCTGCGCTCCCGATATCGGGCGCAGCGGCATGCCCGGCCAATGGCACGATGAGCAACAGGCCGCAGACAGCGAGCAAAAGCCGCTGCCAGGCGCGCCGGATCAACAGTGCGGACATCAGGCCTGCTCCCCATGCCGATGCGCCTCGACCGGCGGCGCGGCCTGCGCGTCCAGACGCACACAGAAGTGATCGCCCACCGCAACCAGCAGGCGCCCGCCCTCCCATTCGACCACGTGCAGCGAAGCTCGCGACGTCAGCCTCTTGGTATCTTTGATCTTTAACGCCCCCTCTGCCGGCATCTGCGGCAACCATGCCAGCCAGGATGGCTTGTGCAAACCCGCGCGCTTGCGGCGCAACCAGGCCAGTACGCAGCACAGCAGCAAGGCGAATAGCAAGGCTGCCGCCAACAGCTCGAGCGGAGGCGTCCATTGCTCTTCCCGATCGCCGGAAGGAAGGACACCCGCCAGCGCATGGCCGCATGGCCATGCCAGCACGATGCATGACAACGTCGCGCCAAAGCGGCGCAAATGGCCGGATGTCAATGCCTTGACCATTGCCTTACACCTTCAGAGGAACGGGCAATTCGGTAATCTTGACCGCGAAATGCTCGTCGACTGCGACCAATTGCCCCCGTGCGACGACGCGCCCGTCCAGCAACAGATCGATCGCCTGTTCAATGCCGCTGTCCAAGCACACGACCTGATTTTCCTTGGCCGCCATCAGTTCGCCCACCGTCATCTCGACATGGCCGACGACGGCCATCAGCCGGGTCTTGACATGGTGCAACGGGTTTATCTGCGCCAGGATAGCCTTGGCATCGGCGGTTTGCTGCTGTTCAAATTCAGCCAGCGCCAGCATCTGCGCCGAAGGCGAACCCGCTTCATCGGATAACGCATGCGCCAATTGGTGATCGTTCAGTTTTTCCATTTCCTGACTTTCAATATGTATTGCGAACTTGTCCATGCCCATATGCCGCCATCCGACGCCGTTCAATTGCCCGGCCGGCAGGCGAACAGGGGCGCTCTCAGGCCGTGCTTCCATCGTCTCCGGCATGCATAATTCGAAGGGCCCGCCGGCTGCCGCAGCGCCCCAGATAAGCCTGGCAGACGGACTGGCCATCCACGGTGGCCAGTTGCAAGGGCGATGCGAGCAGATGCGGCAACAGCACGACGTCTCCCTCGGCCAAGCCGGCCATCGTGCCCAGCGCGATCTCTACCGGCGCCAGGCTTGCCCGCAGCCGCAGCTTCTGGCCGGCCAGCGCCTCGTTCAAAGGCGCCACCGCCGATGATGATGCAGAGGGCCGCACGGCGGGTTCATCCATAGCGATCGACAACATGCCGGCCGCCAGAGCGGGGCTGATATGCAAACGCAGCGCAATGCCGTTGACCAGAACAAGCTCGGCATCCACCGCGCCGGACCAGGGATGCAGATGGGCCGCAAGAATGGCCTCCGGCGTGGCAGTAACAGCGGCAGCGGCCGATGCCGGCGCCGCCCCTTCCATCGCGCCTAGCCCGATCAGCAGATCCGCCCAGGCGGCCTCTTCGATGTCGAGCGCGGCGGCGGAACCTGCGCAGGCCGAACGCATGGAGAGCAGCGCCGCGCCCAATGCGCCATCCGTCCAGGCACGCGCCAGCCACAGATGCGGCAACGATGCACCTCGATGCGGATGCGGCGGCGCTTCGCAAGCATTGCGGCAACGCGGCGGCGCCAAGCTCATGCCGCACGCGTTGTCCATCCATTCGCGCAACCAGGCATCGCGTACGTTGGCCAACCGGGACGCCATCCGCTCCAGTTGCGCATGCGACCACCAGCGCAAAGGCCTTGGGTGCACGGCAGCCGCCTCGAAAAAAGCATCCATGGCTTATTTCCCCTTCAAGGAAAACAATGCCTGCAACATTTCATTGGCAGTGGAAATCACTTGAGATGACGACTGGTAGCCACGCTGCATGATCACCAGTTCGCTGAACTCCTGCGACAGGTCGACGTTGGAGGCCTCCAACGCGCCGCCCCGGATCGCGCCAAACTGGCCTTCACCGGCTACGCCCACATGCCAGCCGCGCGCATTGGCCGCGTCCAGCCGATTGCCTCCCGACGACACCACCGCATCGGGCGTATCGAAACCGCTCATTGCCAGCCTTGGCCCTTTGGCCGTCTGCCCGTTCGAATAGGACAACGTCAGGAACCCGGCCGCATCGAAGGAAGAACTGACCAGCGCGCCTGCGCTACGGCCGTCCTGGGAAGACATCCCCAATGTCGACAGATTGCCCGAGGCAAGCGATGTGACGTCGCCGCTGAAATCCAGGTTCAAGGTCTGCAACGCGGCGCCTGCCGGCGCATAGGGAACCGATATCCGGGCCCGGGAAGGGTCGATGTGGCCGTTGATGAAACCTATCGTACCGATACCTACCGAGGTAATGCCATCGAGAATGTTGACGCTCCAGCTACTGTTGGCTCCGGAGATGGCCGCATTGTTGTTGGTCAATTGCAGCAAGAGGCTATGCGATCCTCCATTCGAATCGATCACCGTCACCTGGCTGACGGTCTGTGCCGCCGAAGTGCTGGACAAATTCCCGCTGAAACGCACCGTCCCGGTCGCCACCGGCGGACTCACGCGCAGGCCTGTCGTGGTAATCGCCTGCAGGCCGCCTCCGGCCCCCATGCCCATCACGCGGCTGCGGTCTGTCCTGTTGACAAGAACCCCGTCGGCATCGAACTGGAACTGTCCGGCCCGGCTGTAAAACAGTTTTCCGGACGCGTCCCTGAAGGTAAAGAAGCCAAGACCATCAATCGCGAGGTCGAGATCGTTGCCGGTATTGCGCAATTCCCCTTGTGAAAAATCGAGGGTGGTGCCGCGGGTATCCAATCCGAACCCCGTCTGCCCCCATGCCCGCCCGCCAGACAAATTGCCGTTGGTGTAGAACAAATCGGCGAATTGCAGCGACCGCCCCTTGAAACCAGGCGTGTTCATGTTGGCAGTATTGTTCGCAATGGTTTTGAGCCCCTTGGAAAATCCCTGCAATCCGGTCATCCCGGTAAAAATCGAGTCGAGCATGGTTTGTCCTTTGCGCTGTTCCAGTGGTTTTTCTCTCTGCCCCGATGCGTCAGCGAACCGCCGATATCTGGGCCAACGTGATGCCGCTCATGATTTCTCCGGTGGTGCTTTGCACGGTCAATTGCGGCGTGGCGCCATTGAGCGACAACGAGCGGACGATGCCGCTCGCCGTCCCCGCCCCCGACTCCGACATCACATCCACGGTTCGCCCGATCAGTCCGACCGACTGCAGGGCAGACTGCGTGGAAATCAACTGGTCCAGCTTGTTGTTGAGCTGCTGGGTCTGTTCCAGTGACGTGAACTGCGCCATCTGCGCCATGAATTGCTGGTTGTCCACCGGTTTGAGTGGATCCTGATAATTCAGCTGGGTCAGCAAGACCTTCAGAAAATCCTGCATGTTCAGGCGGCTGGATGCCGCCGCCGGGTTGCCGCTAATCGATTCAATCGCCATTACGCTTCCTCGTCTCAACAATGTCCAAAAAGGGTCTGTCGCCGGCCTCCGGCAACACCTCGGCCAGGTCCATGGGCGCCTCGGCTGGAGACACCGACTTCGTCGCCAGCGGTGAGCGATACGCGCTGCCGTTGCACATGACGGCCAGCAGCGGCATGCCGGCCTTGTCCAGCGTGCCCCGCAACCGTCCGACAAGCAGTTCCAGCACGCTCTGCGGCAATGCGCCGCGGTCGACGCCCAACCACAGGCGAACGCCGTTTTCCATACGTTCCATGGTCAGCCGCACCGGTGCGTGCGCACCGGCTTCAGGCTGCGATGGTCCCGACAACACTTCGCCATATGCATACCGGCCATGGCCGACGGCGATGTAGGCGCGCTCCCCGGCGCCGACTGCGGTCAACGATTGCGGCAAGTGCGCGAGCGCCACTGGCGGCGCAGCCCAGGACAGGCGCGACCTGGCTTGCATGAATGCGGCGGTCGAACCGGCAGGGGCGTAGCGCGCGGCACGCCCTGAAGGAATTTCCGCTACAGGAGCCCGATGTGCATTGCCTTGCGTCGCCAGGCCGGATGCCGGAGCCCGCGGAGAGGGAGGGTCGTCTGGCGACGACGCCTGGGGCTTTTGCGGCCCAGCCGCCCGGTCCGGCAACGCCACCGAGCGCCCGAGCCAACCCTCGATCTGGGCTCGCTCCATTTCGCGCTGCCAAACGACACGATCGGTTCCTGCCGCATCCACGCCAGCAGGTTGCGGCATGGCCACGGTATCGCCCCGCGCCTGCCGATGCGCCATCAATGAGGAAATCGTCATTCCACTCTCCTTATCTTGCCTTTGGCCAGGCCCGACAGCCACGCGGTGCGCGTTATCCAGGCTTTATCCATCTCCGCCGCCATGCGCCGCCGTTCTTCCTGGATATGCTCATCCAGCAAGGCTTGCCGATGTTCCTCCAGCGCTTTGATACCGGCGTGCATGCGCAAGCATTGCCGGCGCAATCCCCAGGCATGGCGCCGCTGCTGCTCCATCGTATTGACCAACGCCTCGGATTGGGCCTGCTGCCCGGCCAGATACAGCAGCGACTGTCGATGCCACTCCGGCCGCAGGCTTTGCCGTTGGCCGTTCAGCAGGTGTTCGCGCTGGGATCGGATGTGAGCGTGCAACTCGGTCAGCGCTCCACGCGTCCGTGCCGCTTGTGCATCTGCCTGAGCGAGCTCTTCCTGGCGACGCTCCAGTTCCCAACGCCGCTTCTCCAGCAGAGCCGACAGCGGATAGGAAAAGATGCGCAAATCGACGTTGGCACTCATGCGCCACCGCCATCGATGTTCTGCAACGCGTGCATCGTCTCTGCCAGCGGCACGCCGCCCTCCTGCTGCCGCAAGAACATATGCAGGGCGGATTTTTTCTCAAGGGCCCGATCCAGCTCCGGATTGCCGCCCGCTTCATAGGCCCCCATGTCCAGCATGTGCCGGTTGCGTTCGAGCAGCGCCAGATGGCGAACCGCAGCGGTCGCCGCGGCGCGCTGCGGCGGCGTGCTCAGATCTGACATCAGCCGGCTGGCGCTCTTGAGTATGTCCAAGGCGGGATAGTGCCCCTCATGGGCAAGCTGGCGGCTCAGGACAAAATGGCCGTCCAGGATGGCACGCAAACTGTCTGAAACCGGCTCGTTCAGATCGTCGCCTTCCACCAGCACCGTCAGCAATGCGGTGATGGAGCCGCCGGAGGGCGCCGTACCGCAGCGCTCGCAAAGCTCAGGCAACTCGGCAAACACCGACGGCGTATAACCGCGCGCTGTCGGCGGCTCGCCGGCGGACAAGCCGATCTCGCGACGCGCCATCGCCAATCGCGTGACCGAGTCCATCGTCAGCAGCACCTGCTTGCCCGCATCCCGGAAATGCTCCGCAATCGCGATGGCGGCATAGGTCGCCCGGACCCTGGCCAGAGCCGGTTGGTCGGCAGTGGCCACGACCACCACCGACCTGGCCATGCCTTGCGGCCCCAATTGCTTCTCGATGAATTCCCTGACCTCGCGCCCGCGCTCGCCAATGAGCGCAATGACGTTGATGTCAGCCTTCACATGACGCGCAATCATGCCCAACAAGGTGCTTTTACCGACCCCGCTGCCGGCGAAGATGCCCACTCGCTGCCCCAGCCCCAAGGTCAGCAGCCCATCGATGGCACGCACTCCCGTCTCCAGGACATGCGATACGGGTGGGCGCTGCATCGGATTGGGCGCCGTTCCCTTGAGCGCCCGCCGCACATGCGTTACCGGCTCCGCGCCTGCGTCAAGGGGCGCGCCAAAACCATCGATCACCCGTCCCAGCAAGGCATCGCCCACGCCAATGGACGCTTGCCTTCCCAGCGCCACGACCTCGCAACCGGCCGACAGTCCCTGCAAGGAACCATAAGGCATCAGGATCACGGCGCCAGAACGCAGCCCCACCACCTCCGCCAACACGCCCTCGCCCGCTGGGGCGGCGCAAGCGGCGCGTGGATAAATCCGGCACAATTCCCCAACGGCCACATCCGGCCCGGCAGCCTCGACCGCCAAACCGGAAAGCTCGCGGACATAGCCGATCCTGCGGACGAAGTCGGCGCCCTTTAGCGCCTCCCGGTAAGCCGCCCTCATGGCTGCTCCTCCTGCCGTTGAGCATGCACGTCCAGCAACAAGTCCGTAAAGGCCCGCAACTGCGACTCCAGCCGGGCATCCAGCGTGCCGGCGGATGTCCGGATCAGGCAACCGCCCAACAAGATTTCGTCGTCCGCCACCAGGTCGATGGGACGACCTGCCTGGCAAGACTGGAACTGTTGCTGCAACACGGCCAGGTCATCCGGATGCACACGAAGCTGGACGGCCTCCCGCGCTTGCGCCAGTGCGTGCCGCACTACGCCGGCCACGCCGTGGTCCGTCCCCATGGCGTCGCCCAAGATCTTGAACACTGCCGCATGCGCTATGGCCACCAATTCGGTTTCGCTATCGCGGCACCACCGCGAGAATTCGGCGGAAATCGCCTCACTCAATTGTTCCAGCCGCTTCTGCTGGCTGAGCAGTTCCTCGCGCTGGGCATCCAACGGACGCTGGGCATCTTGCCTGCCGCGACGCAATCCTTCCTCATACCCCCGCTTTTCCCCTTCCTGCCGTCCCGCCTCGTAGCCGCTTTCATGCCCCTGCTCGCGACCGCTGGCGAAACCTTCGTCAAAGCCGCTCTGCTGCTGTGGCTGCGCAGCAATCGCCGATGTTTGATGCGGCCGGTCTTCATAACGACTTTCGGGTATGGCGGCCGACGCCGCCGGATCGGAACCAGCAGGAGTCGGACGCGGCGTCTGCATGAGCACCCGGGGCGCCCCTCGAACGGCAACCTGCTTCAAGACCGGAGAATCCGCGATTGGCATCTTCATGGCGCATTCCGCTCCCGGCGCCCCGCAAGCAAACGGGACAGCCGCTGAATCAAGCGACGACCGGCCCCTTCACGCATTGTGTCCGCCACGGCAATGGGGGCCACGCGCAAGTCGGCCGCCTGTCCGGCCATGTACCGGATCACGGCCTGGCTCAAGCGTGGCGCGAATACATGCTCGGCATGGGTCAGTGCTTCAATCTGGCGACGCATCGAAGGCTCCAGCAAATCGAGCACGGCCTCAGTCCAGTCCCACGACCGGGAGACCAGCAGGCGCCCCGCCAATTCCACAGGCTGGGCATGCAACAGCATGGCGATCTGTTCGGGAGCAAGGCTGGACAGCAGCACCTCATGGACGCAAGGCGGTGGCCGGGCATCGGAAGCAGGCTCCGTGTTCGCACAATCCTTGTTCCCATCCCCGGACATTGCGGCCAGGGCCTGCTCCAGCAGCCCCTGGTCGGCGGGCATGCCAAGCTCGCGCAGTTCTTGCAACAACGGCATCAGCATGTCTCGTTGCTCAGGGCTCAGGTGCTGCAGCACGGCATCCCGATCAGGAGATGGCAAGGTATGCAGCACCAACGCGCTGCGCCGGACGGCGAAAGCAATACTCACGCAGGCCCCCCTCCCGCCTTGCCGATCGGTTCGCGCCCTTCCAGCCAGGCGCTCAACTGCTCGGCCAGCATGGCGCGTTTTTCATCCGACAAGATCGGCGCAGCTTGCGCGGCCTGGGCATGTCGCCGCCCAACGAAGCGGATGGCGGCAAGCAGCGATAGCGCCGCCAGCAATGCCAATGCGGCGTAGATCGCCTGGTGGATCGACATGTCGCCCAGATCCATTGCCTGCGCCGCCTTTTCCGCTGGCGCCGCTGGCGTCTTCTCGCCCGTGCCGCCCACGGCTGGCGGCAATGCCTGGGCCTGTTGCTCAACCGTGGCCAAGGCGCCAAGCATCTGGACCACCACGGCGTCGCCTCGCTCGAAAGACGCTCCCACCGATGCTGCCACCAGCGTCCTGAGTTGCTCCAGCTGGAGAGTGTCGAGCGGTTTTTTCACGACCGCCACGACAGCGATCCGGCGAATGGTTCCCGGATTCCTGACCACGCTTTCGATCTTCCTGCCGACGCTGTAATCGATTTCGCGCTGCGAACTCGATCCGGCGGCGCCAGCCTTGACGTCCAGTGGCGCACCGCCTTCCCTGATCGTTTCCCGTTCGCGCACCACGGTTCCTGTCTGCAGCGCGCCTTCCTGGGCCGGCGGCGCCAGCACATCTTCCACAGTGCGTCGGATCTGATCCATGTCGAGACTGACATCGACGCTGGCAATCGCCTGCCCGGGCCCGAAGGTCTTGTCCAGCACCTCCGCCACCTTGCGGGTGAGATAGCGCTCGGTCTCCTTCTTCAGCTCCAGGCTGCCGCTGCTCTCGGCCCCCTGGTTTTCCTGGCGCGTCAAGGCCACGCCGTGCTCGTCGATCACCGTCACATCGGCCATGACCACTCCCGGCACCGCCGCTGCGACCAAACGCTGAATCCCGCTGACTTGTTCCGGACGCAAGACCCGCCCCTGCTTTACCCCCAGCGTGATCGATGCCTTGGGTGCGCTGGATGCGCGCTTGAACAAGCCCTCCTCCGGCAAGGCCAGATGCACCCTGGCCGACCTGATTTCCGACAGGGACAGGATGGTGCGCGTGATTTCCCCCTGCAACGCACGCTGGTAGTTGACCTTCTGCGCGAATTCGGTCATGCCGAAATCGCTGTTGTTGAACAACTCGAAGCCCAGTGTGCCGTGCAGCGGAAGTTCACGGCTCATGAGCTTCAATCGCGTCTGGTGAACAATCTCCTTGTCCACCGAAATCGAAGTCCCGCCATCGGCCAACTTGTAAGGGACCTTCATCTTGTCCAGTTCGGCGACCATCGCTCCCGCATCTTGCGCATTAAGGTCCGAGAACAGCACCTGATAATCGGCCCTGATCCACCAAACAGCCGCAGCCATCGCCGCACCGATCAGCAGCACGCCCGCCAACAGGCCCATACGGGCGCGCTGCCCCAATCTTTCCCATAGTTCTTTCACACCGAACTCCTGCCATCATATGAAGAGCGCGTCATCACGACGACGCGCTCCGGTCCTATACCGACATCCGCATCAGGTCCTGATAACTTTCAAGAACGCGATTGCGTACCTGCATGAACAATTGAAAGGACAGCTTGGCCTCCTCCATGCGAATCATCACCTGATGCAGGCTCTGTACATTGCCGGTTGCCAGCTGTTGCATATCGGCCTGCCCCGCCAGCAACTGGGTATTGACCTCGCCCAACCCGCGGCTGACCATTTGCATGAATTCGCCCGACGGTCCGGCCGCTGCCGCCGGCAGCGCCGGCGTCACCTGTAGCGGCAGGTGTGCGTTCACGCCTGCAATTGCCTCGATTGTCATCCCGCACCTCCGATATCCAGGGCCTTGAGCGCCATCGTCCTGGAGGCATTCAAGGCCGCCACGTTTGCTTCATAGGCGCGCGTGGCGCTCATTACCGTCATCATCTCCAGCGCGGTATCGACGCCGGGATAGGCGACGAACCCCTTGGCATTGGCCAACGGATGGGCAGGTTCATGCATCAGCCGCGGCGCGGCAAAGGAGGGTTCAATCCTGACGGCGGGCGATAAGGATGCAAGCATGCGCTCGTCGACCACGCCGGAAAATCCGGGCGCAAGCCAGCCGGAATGGTGGATCACCGCCCGCAGCGGCTTGAATGCAATGCCGTTTTCGGCTTGCGCGGTATTGGCGTTGGCCAGATTCAACGCCGCGATGTCCACCCGGCTTCGTTCGGCCGCCATGCCGGCGGCGCTAATGGCAAATATTTGCGTGTAGTCCATCAGTTGTGTTCCTTCAGGTTATCCAATCCTGCTCCCATGCAATCTGCGGCATCCACGGCCGCAGATCCAATGCGATCAGGCCCTAGCGTTTGCCGTCCGCGGCGGCGCTGCCCAAAATCGAAAGATGCCTGTTCAAGGCGCGAATCAGCGCTTGATACTGCAAGGCGTTGGCCGACATTTCCGCCATTTCCTGGTCAAGCCGCACCTTTGTCGATACACCGCTCTCTTGCGAAACGGATTCGATCCGCGTCTGGAAGGCGGACAATGCGGATGCATCGAGGCGCTCGCCCCGTTGCAATCCTTGCTGCAGCAGTTCGATTTCCTCAGAAAACCGCAGACGCATCGGCACATAACCGACCGCGTCGGCATTGGCGATGTTGCCGGCGATGACCTGATGGCGCTGGCTGGCCGCATCCAGGGCCAGTCCCAGCGCGGCGGTGGTAATGGATTCGGTTCCGCTCAGCATGATTGGCTCCTGTCGTTGTTCGGATATGTAAAACTCATTGCACCACCAGCTCCGCATGCAGCGCACCCGCGGCCTTGACCGCACGCAAAATGGAGATGATGTCGCGCGTATTGGTCTTGACTCGCACCAGCGACTGCACCAGGTCGGCCACCGTGTTGTTGCTGGCCGAGATGAATCCGGCCCCATTGCTTTCATCCACCTCGACCTTGGTATTGCTGACGATCTCGGTGCGCACTCCCGGCCCTCCCGTACCCACAAAGAACGGCTGCGATGCGTAGTTTTGGGTACTGATCGATATCTTCAGGTCGCCATGGGAAATCGCCACCCTGGAAATGCGCACGTCCCCGCCCGATACCACCGTGCCGGTACGTTCATTGATCACCACCTTGGCGCGGCGATCCGGCTCGACCATCACGCCTTCGATTCCGGTGATGTAGTTGGTCAACTGCTCCCGACTGTGTTCCGGCACCTGGATGGCGACGCCCGCGGCATCCCTGGCCCGTGCCCGGCCTTCCCCGAATTTCAGGTTGATTGCGGCCGCAATGCGCGAAGCGGTCGTATAGTCCGGTTCGGCGAGCAAAAAGACGATTTCCTGGCGGGCATTCATGATCTGCGCATCAAGCCCGACCTCCACGATGGCGCCCCCCGGCACCGCTCCGACCGTGGGGTGGTTTTTCTGCACCACGTTGCCATTGGCATCGTAGCGGTAGCCGCCCACCGAAAGAGGCCCTTGCGCCAGGGCGTAGATACGGCCGTTGGCCGCTTTCAGAGGCGTCATCAGCAACGTCCCGCCCAACAGGCTGCGCGCGTCGCCCGCCGAAGTGACGGTGACGTCGAGCGTATCGCCCTCGTGCGCGAAGGTCGGCAAGGCCGCGGTCACCAGCACGATCGCCACGTTACGGCTTTGCACCTGCTCGGGCGCGATGGTCAGGTTGAATTGGGAAAACACATTGGCCAGGGCCTGGCGCGTCGTCTTGTTGGTTGCGGAATCCCCGGTTCCGGCAAGGCCGGTGACGATGCCATACCCGACGATGGCGTTATCCCGCCATCCTTGCATGCGCCCAAGGTCCTTGACCCGCACGGCATCCGCCGCTGCGGCTTCGGCCTGGCCGGCAAACGCCAACGATATTGTCAGGGCCCCTACCAACGCCATCGACATCTTTTTGATCCAGGCCATCAGAACCCCAACCAATCCAGGAATTGTCGCCACCAGCCGCGGCGCTGGCGCTCCGACAGTTCGCCTTCGCCCACGTAGGTGATCCTGGCATCGGCCAGCCTGGTCGAGAGGATCAGGTTGCCTTCTGATATGTCCAGACGCCGGGCTCGCCCTTCCAGTTTCACCCGTTGTTCCTCGCCATTGACGAACAGCACCTGCTCTCCCGCCAATTGCAAATCGCCGTTAGGCAAGATGGAAACCACGGACACCGTCAGCTGAGCCAGCAGCTTGGCGGCTCTCTGCGTGCGTCCTCCACCGTCGAAGTCGCCGGCCATGTGCATGCCTGCCGCAGTGTTCGGATGGCGCGTCAGGCTGAAATCGGCGTTGATGCCGTTCTTCCTGCGCGTAGTGGTATCCGCATTGGCGCTGGCGCTGGATTGCTCCAACACCTGGACCGTCACCATATCCCCCACCCGGAATGCCTTGTTGTCTGCTGTCAGCGAATGGAATTCATCCTCCCGATACAGGCTCTCCGCGTGGACGTTCATGGCCGCCGGCAAAAGAATGGCCGCCATCAACAATGTTCCGCATGCATTCTTCATTTCTCATTCATCTCCAGCAATCCCGCTTTGATTACTCTTGCCATGACCGCCTCATTGGCTGACGCCGGCCTGACTTTCACCATCTGGCCGGGCAATCCATCCTGCAAGACCTGCACCGTACTTTCCAGAACGATCCCGCCAAAGCGCGACTGCAGGATTGCCGCTTCGCCGCGTACGACGGCCGGCGCCTCTTCGATCTGGCTTTCCAGCAAGACGCTTCCCAGTGCCAGCGTGCGCTTCAGGCGCCACGCTGCCGGCGCGGCACGCACCGCCACCGGCGCCTCCAGCCCGGCGATATTGACCGGACGTATTTCGAACTGTTCGCTGCGCACCATGCGGCCAGCGCCCATTTCCCCTGTCGCCACATAGGCCGCGCGATAGGCGCGGATATCGAACTGGACCGGAACGGTCCGAAGCAACGCATCGTCCATCCAAACATCGACCCATACCCGGCTACGCGCCGGCACCTGCTTGCCGAAATCCGGCAGGCGCGGTTGCAGACGTATGGCGCCTGCGCTCGGGATCGTCAACGCCGGCACCGGCGCCGCCTGCACCACATCGCTGCGTCCGACCCGTTCCGCCAGCCAGGCTTGCAGCGCCTGCCGGGCGGCCGCGGCCAGCCTTTCCCCCGAAACGGTTCCGGCCAACAATTCGATGTCCACCTGCCGGGCGCCAGTCCATTGCAACTGCAGGCGACGCCCCGCCATCTGCATGGCTATCCATTGCTCGATCTGCGCACGCACCAGCCTGGCCCGTCCCGATGGCGGCAGTTGCCCCAAACGGATTTTCTTCAGCCGCTGCAACGTGTCTTCGTCCGTGGATTTCAGCTCGGCCACGTCGCCCAACACGATCTGCGCATGCGGCAAGCGCACCTGACGCTTTAATTCGATACCGATGCCAGCCGCTGCAGCCTGCACATTGATCAGGCTTGCGGCAAGCAGTCCCATGAACAATGGGAGGCGCGTTGCGTGCAATCGGGCCACCACCGGATCAGCGACGCAGATTGTTGATCATCCCCAGCATTTCATCGGAGGCCTGGACCACCTTGACGCTGGCCTCGTAGGCGCGCTGGGCCACCATGAGGCTGACCATCTCGTCGACCATCTTCACGTTCGAACCTTCCAGATAGCCTTGTTGCAGCAGACCCAGGCCATCCTCCCCGGGTTTTGCCGATATTGCTTCGCCGGAGGCGTGGCTGGCGACATACACGTTGTCGCCTTGCGCGCTCAGTGCGCCGGCGTTGGCGAACCGCACCATTTCGATGGCGCCCGCTTCCACCGGCAACGACTGGCCGGCCACCGACAACATGACCTTCCCATCGCCGGTGATGGTGATGGAACGGACGTTTTCAGGGATAGCAATGCCCGGACTCAAGGGATATCCGGCTTGCGTGGCCAGCAGGCCTTCGGTATTGACCTTCAAGGAACCGCCACGCGTATATGCATGGGAGCCATCCGGCATGGCAATCGCCAAGAATCCCGTGCCTTGGATCGCAACATCGAGCGGCATGTCGGTCTTCTTGATGTCGCCAAGATCGAACAGTTTGGTCAAGCCCCCGACGCCGACGCCGGCTCCGCGGCGATGGGAAGACTGCGCGAATATGCCGGCGCCATGCTCGACTTGAACGGCGTCCTGAGGCGCGTTGGCGCCCGCGACGACCATGTCGGAAAACCCGACCCGCCCCCGCTTGAAGCTTGTCGTGTTCAGATTCACCATGTTGTTGGCAATGGTGTCGACGTTCAACTGTTGCGCCTGCATTCCCGTGGCGCCGATATAAAGTGCATCAATCATGATTGTTCCTTATGGCTTCCGGCAAAATGGCCGGCATCACATTTCTCCAAGCTTGCGGATGGCATTGCCGATCATGTCGTCATACGCCTGCGTCATCTTTTGCATCGACTCGAAGTGGCGCATGGTCTGCATCATCTGCACCATCTCATGGGCTGAACTGACATTCGAATTCTCCAGATATCCCTGGCGCACCCGAATCTCGCCATCGACCAACTGATGCATGCCCTCGCCTGGCGCGTAGAGCCCATCGCCAAGCCGGCGCAAGCTTTCCGGGCGGTCGAACTGGACTATCTTCAACTGCCCCACCTGGCGGTTGCCTTCGATGACATTGCCGTCGGCATCGATAAACGGCTGCGCAGTGGAAAGAAAGATATCCCCGTTCCTTGCCATCACCGGGTATCCCTGCATGGTGACCATCCGCCCCCGCTCATCCGTCCTGAAGTTTCCCTGGCGGGTATAGGCAGGCCCGTGGGCGGTTTGTATTTCAAAGAAACCGGCGCCGGACAACGCAAGATCCAGGCGTTGTCCAGTCGATTTCAATGTTCCCGGACGCATGTCCGCCCAGCTCCGTTCATCGGCCGCCCCCGGCAACCGGTCCTGCATGCCCGCATTCCAGAGTTCGCCAAACGAGCCTGGCGATGCCGCAGGCGCATTCGCTACGTTCAAGCCGCGCTTGTAGCCTGGCGTTGCCACATTGCTCATGTTCATGGCGACCTGTTCCATGCGCGCAATGTCATGGCGCATGCTGAGCAATGCCGTCGCCAATACGTCTGCCATACCACCTCCCTCTCACGTATCAAATCACGCTGCCGCCAGGCTTGCCGGCGATCGCTTACAGTGTCACTACCGAATAGGATTTCAATTCGACCGACGGTGCAATCTCGGTCATTGCAAGGATGCGCAAATGCGGCATCACCCGATCCGACAAGTTGCGCATGTGGCGGCGCAATTCCGGAGCGCAGAGCAGCACCGGCAACAAGTTGCTCTTCATCATCCGCTCCGACTGCTGCACCATTGCCGCCAGCAACTGCTCGCTCAATGCCGGCTCCAGCATGGCCGGCTGCGCGCCATCGGACGGGCTCAGGCTTTGCATCAAGCGGCTCTCGAGCGCCGGATCCAGGGTCATGACATGCAGTGCCTGCGCCTCTCCCAGCAATTGCTGGCAAATGACCTTGCCCAGGCGATGGCGCACCGCTTCAGTCAGGTAATGGGTATCCTTTCCATGCCGGCCCGCCTCGGCCAGCGCCTCCAGGATCGCCTCCATGTGGCGGATGCTCACCTTCTCTTTCAGAAGATTTTGCAACACCTTCTGGACCTCGCTGACCGACAATACGGTCGGTATCACTTCCTCCACCAGGCCGGGCTGGCCATCCCGCACCCGCTCCAACAGTTTTTCGGTCTCGGCGCGCGTCAACAAGCTGGAGGATTCGCGGCGCAACACCTCGGTAAGATGCGTCATCAACACCGTCTGCGGATCGACAATGGTAAATTTCGCCGCCACCGCAGCGGCCCGCTGCGCCTCCTCAATCCATAACGCCGGCAGACCGTAGGTCGGTTCCTTGGTCGGCTCGCCAGCGACGGACCGCAGATCGCCCGTGGGATGAATCGCCAGCAGACGATCGAGGCGGATTTCGCCGCGGGCGGCCAACGCCCCGTCCAGATGAATTTCATACCTGTCGCCCGCCACACGGCTGACCTCGCGCAAGTGCACTTCGGGCAATACCAGTCCGAATTCCAGCGCATGCTGCTTGCGAAACAAAGAGATACGTTCGGAGAAGATGCTCTCCGGTTGCCTGATCGCGGCAGCCCACCGGCTGCCGACGTGAACCTCGACCGGATCGACCTTCAGCGCCGCATAAGGATCGTCCCCAACGCCATCCCCGCTGGCCTCGTTCACCGGCGCATCCGGCAGATCGGCACTTGCGAGGTGGCGCGCCAACCACCACAAACCCAAGACGCCGGACAGCAATATCAATATCGGCCAGGCCGGAAGCCCGGGCAGCGCCGACAGGATGGCCAACGCCCCGGCCACCATCAGCAGGATCTTGGGAAAAGACGTCAGCTGGCGCGCCACCTCACGGCTCAAGTTGGCGTCTGCCGACGAACGCGTAACGATGATGCCGGTGCCCAAGGCGATCACCAGCGCCGGCACCTGGGTGACGATGCCGTCGCCGATGGTCAGCAAGGTGTACGTCTGCAGCGCCTGCCCCCATGGCATGCCTTTTTGCATGATGCCGATCATCAGGCCGCCGACGATATCGATCAGCAAGATGATGATCCCGGCGATGGCGTCGCCCTTGACGAACTTGCTGGCGCCATCCATCGCGCCGTAGAAGCCGGATTCCTTCTCCAGATTCTTGCGCCGCCGCTGCGCCTCTGTCTGGTCGATGAAACCCATATTGAGATCGGCGTCGATACTCATCTGCTGGCCGGGCATGCTGTCCAGCGTGAAGCGCGCAGCCACCTCGGAAACCCGCTGGGCGCCATTGGTGATAA
Organism: Herbaspirillum sp. GW821-FHT09A12; assembly: GCF_059418325.1. NCBI lineage: Bacteria > Pseudomonadati > Pseudomonadota > Betaproteobacteria > Burkholderiales > Oxalobacteraceae > Herbaspirillum > Herbaspirillum sp. GW821-FHT09A12. The sequence continues at coordinate 1,115,729 of NZ_JBWKPR010000001.1, read as the reverse complement.
CGACGTACTGCACGACGATCAGAATGAAAAAGACGATCAGTCCAATCACGTAATTGCCACCGACCACGTAGGAACCGATTGCGTCAATCACCTTGCCGGCTTCGCCATCGGCCAAAATCAGCCGCGTCGCCGCCACGTTCAGCGCGAGGCGGAACAAGGTTGCAATCAGCAGCATCGACGGGAAAGTGGAAAACTCCACCGGCCGCGCCACATAGAACGTCAGCAGCAAGATCAGAAAGGCAAAACTGAAATTCGCCAGGATCAGAAAATCGAGCAGAACGCCTGGGATGGGGATGAACAACACCGCCATCACCCCCATCACCGCTATCACCATGGCGACATCGGCGTTGCGGCTGAGCAGTGCCCTCAAATTGGCTGTCATGACCGACCTTCCGCACTTGCCTCATTGGCCCGGCGCATGGCAAACACCCATACGATGATCTTGGCCACTTCGGCATACAAGGCCGGCGGAACGAAATCATCGGAATCCAGCTCCCGAAACAGCTTGCGGGCCAGCGTACGGTTCCTCACCACCGGGATATTGTGCCGCGCCGCGACCCGGCGCATCGCATCTGCCACCGCGCCGGCTCCCTTGGCCAGCATTTGCGGCGACTCCATCTTTCCATGTTCGTAGCGCAGGGCAATTGCCAAATGGGTGGGGTTGGTCACCAGCACATCGGCCTGCCGCGTCTTGCTCGCCGCCTTGCTGCGCTTGAGCGTCTCAGCCCGCAATTCGCGCAGCCGGGCACGGATTCTCGGGTCGCCTTCACGGTTCTTGTGTTCATCACGAATCTCACGATGGCTCATGCGAAGCTTTTTTGCGAATTCGCGTCGCACATACAAACGATCCAACACCGCGATGGCGCCCATTGCCAAGACCATGCCCCATCCCAACGAGGCAATATCCTCAATCAGAAGGCGCATGTACTCGGTCGCGCTGTAGCGGCCCAGCCCGTGAAATTGCGAGGCCAGCGGCTTCAAGACCCAATATGCCGCCCAACCCAGCAACACCATCTTGAGGCAGGCCCGCGCCGCGTCGAACAACGTGCGCACAGAAAGCAGCCGTTTCAATCCCGTTGCCGGATTGAGCTTGCTCCATTCCGGACCGAGCGGATGCGTCGACAGGATCGGGCCTGTCTGCATCAGGTTGGCGACGATGCCGGTGATCATGATTGCCATCGCCAAGGGGGCCAGCAGCGTCAGGCCATGCATGATGCTGGCCGAAAGCAGCTGCCACAGCACGGCAGGACTGGCATCCATCCTCCCAACCAGATTCAGCAACGCCTGGTCGAAGCGCAATTGCTCCTGTACGTCGCGCCATCCCCGCCAGGAAACGTAAACCAGCAAGACGGCCATCACCAGCGCGGCGTTCATATCCGCGCTCTTGGCCACCTGGCCGCGCTTGCGCGCTTCGCTAAGCTTGTGCGGCGTTGCCTCCTGGCTGCGATCGCTTTCTTCGCCTGCCATCAGGAAGCTCCTCCGAGCATGCCTTCCCAGGTGGTGAAGATGACTTGATAAATACGTCCCATGGCCTCTCCCGCAGCGGGAACCCATAACGCAAGGGCTGCGATGCCGGCGCCGACCTTGATTGGGATACCTATCGCGAACATATTCATCTGCGGCAGGTTCCGCGCAATTACGCTCAGGCAGATCTCCACCAGCAGGATGCAAAAGACCACCGGCGCCGCCAGGGAAAAACCCAGGCCGAACATGCCGCCGGCCTGCTTGAACAAGTGCCCTGCCGACTGCTCCAGATCCCAGGGGCGGCCGGGAGGAAATCGTTCGAGGCCATATGCCAATGCGCGCATCAGTGCGTGATGCCCGTTGACCAGGAAAAACACCATGACCGCTGCCAACCCGAAAGCCGACGTCAGGATAGGCGAATGGCGTCGCGTCAACGGATCGAACACCGGGGCGATGCCGTAGCCGATCTGCACGTCGAGGATCGCGCCCGCCATCGACGCGGCGGCAAATGCCATCATCACACTCAAGCCCAGCAATGCGCCCAACGCCATTTCCTGCAATGCCCCCTGGAATAAATCACCGGCCGTCAAGCGCCCCGTCCAGCCCACCTCAGGGAAGGACAGCGCCAATCCGGACGCCATCGCCACCACAAACAGGACACGCGCAACGGCTGGCATATTCAATGCGGTCATGACCGGCGTGATCATCAGCGCCGCGGTCAGTCGCAGCGAAATCATAAAGACCGTCAGCAGCCAGGATTGGACGTCCATCTTTTATGAATCTAAAAAAATCAGCGGCGATTCAACTCAGAATAGCCCTGGAATCCCACTCCATAAACGGCGGGAGAACTGCGTCAACTGATGCAACATCCATGGGCCAAAGACGATAAGGGTGACACCGGCCGCAAATAACTTGGGGATGAAGGTCAGGGACATTTCCTGAATCTGCGTCACCACCTGCAAAATACTGATCAACAGGCCGACCACCAGACCGATACCCAATACCGGGGCGCAAATTAACAGGCCTGTCCATAACATGTCGGCCATCATTTTCAGGGCCATATCGGCGTGCATGATTTTTCCTGCTGCGATGCCGGCCGCTTGCCGACCATATCGCCAAAGTCAATGAAGAAGAAGCGCGATCAGGTTAGCAATCCGCCAAACGGGGCGTCAATGCAGGACAACAGATATCCGAATAAACGATAAATCGATGACGGCGCGTTTTAATTTAATTGATCGGTAGCGCCTATCAAACGGAAGGGAACATCGAAAATTTCTCTCGATTGTCCCAATAATTTCTTGTCCATCCTTGCGGCAAGCCGCATTCCTTTCCTCCCCAAAAAAAACATCTAAAATAAATTCAATCTCTATTTTGAAAAACTTATACTCACGAAACACCGCCCGCCCGGATCGAGCATGCTGCTGCATGGCGACCAGCGGTGCGACATGGCGGCGCTCTCGAGCAAGCATCGTGCATAAAAAAAGCGCCGTGCCTGAACACGACGCCTCAATTCCATCCCGACCGGCAATAACAATCAGAAGGTGTGCCGGATACCCGCCATCAGCGACTGCTGCGATCCCCCCGGCAACGGCCCGACTCCAGGCGCATTGGTGCTGACCGGGCTGGCCAGCGTGCCGCTGTTGTTCATGCTGGAAACCGAGAGGTACACCGAAGTGCGCTTGGAGAACAGGTAGGTGCCGCGCAAGGTGAGCAGCACCGCCTTGTTGGGCGAGTCCTCGAACTTGTTCATCGCCAGCATGCCGTCGAGCACCACCGTCGCCCCTACCGGCTGGGCGGCGACGATCCAGTACAGGTTGCTCTTGGGTGTGGTGCTGCCCTCGTTGTTGCGCTTGAGCCACCCCAGTCCAAGCTGGATCTGCCCGAACTTGGCGTAGCCGTTCACCGTCAGGCGGCTGTCGGTCAGTGCCGATGAGGTCAGTCCGCCATAGGTGGCGGCGGTGCCGCCGTATTGGCGTTCATAGGCGCTGACCAGGCCCCAGCCGCCGGCGTCGTACTTGCCCATCACGGACCATTCGCGGCATTGCTTCTTGTCGGTCGATTCGCCCGGGCAATTGGTGGCGGTAGGATTGTTGGCCGATGCGGTGTCGCGGCCGAAACTGTAGTTCACGCCGCCGCTGAACGTGCCGGGGTTGCTGCGCCAGGAGATGGAATTGTCGGCGCGGGCATTGGGAATGCCGCTGTCCAGCGACCCCAGGCCTTGCGAAGCGGCCGCAAAAATATCCGCATCCAGCATGCCGTAGTAACGCATGGTGTACTGGCGCCCCAGGGAGATGGTGCCGTAGTCGCCCGCCAGCCCGACAAAGGCTTGGCGGCCGAACAGGCGCGACTGGGCCGAAGCGCCGGTGTCGACCTGGATGCCGGCCTCCAGCGTGAAGAGCGCGCGCATTCCTCCGCCCAGGTCTTCGATCCCCCTGAAGCCGAGGCGCGATGGCGTGGCGCCGTAGCCGACGCGGAACTGGTTGCCGGTGGTGCCGTTTCCAAGACTGACGCCGCGAACATATTCGACGCCGGTATCAAGCACGCCAAAAATGCTCACCGAGCTTTGGCTCATGCTTCCTTGGGTCCCTTGGGTCTCTTGTGCCGAGGCCGATACGGCGAACGTCGCCGCACCGCACATGGCGATGGCAAACTTCCTTTTCATGGTGGTCTCCGTTATTTTTTATTATTGGATTTAATTGAATTGATGCTGCGTCGCCGCTGTGGGCGACGCAGCCGTTCTGCTTTTTATTGTTATTTCTCCTCGTCCCCCTCGTCCCCCTTCCCTCGATACGTTCAGCCCAGTGCGGCCGTGACGTCGTCGAACAGTTCATCCACCGACAGGCGGCGCGGGATGATCTTCTGGTCCAGCGCCCAATCGATGGCCAGTTGGATGCCCTTGCGGTTGGCTTCCAGCCCGATCGGCGGGAAGATCGCCGGCACGCCTTCAGCCTGCGCACGGCTCTCGACGATCATGCGATACAGCTCGCGCACGATCTCCGGATGCTGCTTCGAGATGTCCTGATGCACCGCGAACATATGGTTGATCGGCACCACGCCTTCGCGCGCGAACCAGTCCTTGGCCGCGTCCTGCGCATTGGGCACCAGCGTGCGCACGCGCGGGTCCTTGGGCATGTCTTCGCCCAGCAAAGCCGCAGCCAGTTCGCCGTCGAGCATCATCTGCGGGATCGATGCCCCCTTGGGCAGACGCTGGCAATTGGCCGGGTCGCTGTATTCGGCCAGGTGGCCGTCGCCCAGCGTCATCCAGGTGACCTGGTCGAGGTCGACCCCGTATTCGTGGCGCAGGATGCCGCGGATCCACAGCGCGGTGGTCTGGGTGTAGGTGCGCACGCCGACCTTCTTGCCTTCGATGTCTTTCGGATCGAGCTGGCCGAAGTCGATGTTGTAACCGGCGCAGTGGTGCTGGAAACGGCCCGAGATCGGGGTCGGCAGCAGCACGTAGGGCTTGCCGTAGGCCTTGGCCTGCAGGAAGGTGACGATGGCCAGTTCGCCGGCGTCGAACTGGTTCTCGCGCACCATGGCCTTGAAGCCGTTGTGCGCCGGGGTCGGCCCGCAGAAGTCCAGCTTGACCAGGTCCGAGCTGACGCGGCCGTCGCGCATCGCCTTGGTGACCGCGTATTCGGCCAGGTTGGTGCGCAACGTCGGCGCTCCGCTTGTGGTGGTAGTCATGTTGTCCACTCCTTGTTTGGAAGAAATTACAGCCGCACCTCAATGAGCGACGGGCCAGGCTCGCGGGTCGAATCGACCATGGCCTTGTGGAAGCCTTCGGCGGTGTCGACCGCTACGGCCGGCACGCCCATGCTTTTGGCCATGGCCAGCCAGTCGATGCGCGGACGGTCGATGTCGATCATCGACAGCGCGCGCTTACCCGGCGTGCCGGCGCCCATGTTGGCGTACTCGGCCTTGAGGATGGCGTAGCTGTTGTTGGCGAAGATGATGGTGGTGATGTTCAGGTTCTCGCGCGCCTGGGTCCACAGCGACTGGATGGTGTACATCGCGCTGCCGTCGCCGACCATGCAGAACACGCGGCGGTCCGGGCAGGCCAGCGCGGCGCCGGTCGCCACCGGCGTGGCGTAGCCGATCGAACCGCCCATGTTGTTGATCAGGTCGTGCGGCAAGGCCCCCATGGTGTGGCCCATCGACTCGCGGCCGGTGGTCAGCGACTCATCCACCAGGATGCAGTTTTCCGGCAAGGCGGCCGCCAGCGCATGCGCCACGCTGACCGGATTCAGGGCGCCGGTCGGCACCGGCGTCTCGATGCGCGGCTGCAGGATGGGCGAGATGTTGGCGGCGCCCAGCGCGTCGAGCAGCATGTCGAACGCCAACGCACTGTCCTCGTCATCTTCCACCAGCGGATGCACCACGCTACCTTCGCTTTTGAGCAGGCTGGGCTTGTCCGGATAACTGAAGAAGGCAACCGGCTCACGCGTCTCCACCGTGATGATGTGCTTGAAGCCACGCAGGAAAGCCTGTGCCTGCGGCACCGCATAAGGGATGCGTTCGATCGGCACGCGTCCCGCGCCGCGCTCGATGCGCGCGGTGAAAAATTGCGAACCCAGCCGCGCGCCGGTCGCGGCGGCGACACGGCCGGCCTTCTCCAGCGCCGCGCCGCGCGTGGCCTTGTTGGCCAGGATGATCAGCGCCGGCTCGCCCGAACGCAACACGCGCGCCACATGCTCGATGCGCGCGGCGTCAGGCTTCTTGCGCACGGCGGCAGCACGCGGCGCCACGACAGGCGCGCCCGCCTCTTGCCAGGAAGTGTCGCCGGGCAAAATCAGCGTGGCGATCCGGCCCGGATGTTCGGACGCCTTGGCCACCGCCTTGGCAGTGTCCCAGGCGATCGCGCCGGCCGAGTCCGCGCGCCGCACCCAGTGCGACAGCGGACGCGCCAGGCCTTCAATGTCGGACGTCAGCGGCGGATCGTACTTGAGGTGCGAGGTCGAATGCTCGCCGATGATGTTGACCATCCCCGACGCGGCGCGCTTGGCGTTATGGATGTTGGCCAGGCCGTTGGCCAGCCCCGGCCCCAGGTGCAGCAGCGTGGAGGCCGGCGTGTCCTTCATGCGGTACCAGCCGTCGGCCGCGCCGGTGGCCACGCCTTCGAACAGGCACAGCACGCTGCGCATCTTCGGGTTCTCCAGGGCCGCCAGGAAATGCATCTCCGAGGTGCCGGGATTGGCGAAGCAGATATCCACTCCCTGCTCCACCAGGGTCGCGACCAGGCTTTCGGCGCCGTTCATCTCAGTAACCCGCCATCTCGCGGCCCAGGCCGACCACGCCGTAGCTGCGCTGCGGCGCCGACATCAGGAAACGGTAGCCCTCTTCCTGCAGGCGGCGGTGGTTCTTGCCGGTGACGTGCGGATTGCCGACCACCACCTTGTGCTTGTGGCAGGTATCGACGATGCGGCGCATCGCATCCACCACTTCCGGATGCTCGTACTGGCGCGGGAAGCCCAGCTCCTGCGACAGGTCGCCCTCGCCGATCAGGATGAAGCCGATGCCGGGCACGTTCTTGAGGATATCGTCCAGGTTCTCGATGGCCTGGGTGCTTTCGCACATCAGGCCCACCAGCAGCTCGCCCTCCGGCGCCAGCGGCCAGACGTCGGCCTTCTTGTAGTACTCGTCCATCGACAGGCCCCAGTAGCGCGAGGCATTGGCCGGGCCATCGCCGCGCACGCCCTTGGGTTCATACAGCGGCGCGTTCTTCGGACGGGCGTAGCGGCATGACGCCACCGCGTTGTAGGCCTGCTCGACGGTGGCAACGTGCGGCCAGATCACGCCGTAGACGCCGCGGTCCAGCACCTGCTTGGCGAAGGACTGGTTCATCTCGGCGCCGTTGGCAGGGATGCGCGCCAGCGGCGTGACGCCCGGCGCCACCGAACCGGTTTCGGCGATCTTCTTGCGGTTGAGCATGTACTGCAATGCATCGCCCAGGGCGCTGACATCGTAGGGGTTGTGCTCCATCTCGAAGACGATGCCGTCATAGGGCGCGTCGCTCATCTCGATGGCGCTCTGCCGGTCCAGTTTGGAAAACGCCGCGAAGGCGGGCTTGCCGGCCTCGAAGGCGGCGATGATGCTGTTGAGGCGTGTTTGCGACATGATGTTTCTCTCTCGGTGGATCAATGGATGTTCAATCGGCGGCGGCTCAATCCGCGTTCCAGTACATGAAGCCCATGCCTTCGCCGGTGCCGGCCGGGGTACGCCAGCACGGCACGTAGTCGACCAGGGTCATCTCGGCGCCGGCTTCCTGCACCGCCTTCATCACGCTCACATAGAGCTTGATCTCGGAGGTGCCGGACTGGTAATAGCCATCCTCGACCGCGGCCAGGCCGTCGTAGTCGTATTCGCCCAGCATCTTCATGATCTTGCGGTCGAACTCCTCGTCGTTGACGAAGTGCGACAGGCCGCCGGAGGCGAAGATGCCTACCCGCACATCTTCCGGCCAGGCCTTGATGGCGTCGCGCAGCACGCGACCGAACTCGATGCAACGCGCCATCGACGGCTGGGTCGGCGGATAGAAGCAGTTCATGATCACCGGCACGTGCGGCGGCGGGTTGTCGCCCATGATCTGGTGGTACACGAAGCTGTAGGCGTGCGGCACGACCGGGTATGCCGGCAGCGGCTTCATCCAGACGTTGTCGGGCCAGGCAAACAGGTCGGTGAGGTCGAAATTGGCGCGCTGGAAATGGTCGATCAGGTAGTTCGCCAGCTGCGGATGGCACTTGTGCGTGACATGGTGGTCGGGCGCGTACACCGAACGCTGCGGCGGGCCGTTGTGCACTTCCTCGCCGGTGTAGATGGCGATGGAAGGCGAGAAGTCTGTAAAGATTTCCTTCTGGTCCTTGCCCAGGATGATCGCCACGTCGATCCTGGCCTCGCGGTAGGCAGCGGCCATCTTGTCCAGCGCGGCGCGGCAGCGTGCGGCGCGTGCGGTACGTTCTTCCAGCGTCAGGAAAGGTTCGAAGGCGGCGCCGCGGTGCGCCTCCAGCTCGGGGTAGGTCCAGGTGCGGTTGCGGAACCAGAGTTCCGGATTGTTGCGGTCGCGCTCGCCGTTCTTCAGCCAGTCTTCCGGCGCTTGTCCCAGCATGCCGCTGTGCGGCACCGCCATGCCGAATACGATTTTTGCCATGTACTTTTTCCTAATGAATGTTTTGTATTGAATTGGGGCGGCGGCTTACACCCTGCGCGGCGACGATTCGTGCGAACGCTCGCGGGCCTTGGGCTTGTCCTCCTCGGCGTTGCCTTCCACCGATGCGTCTTCGCTGGCCTTGGGCGCCCATTGCGGCCGGTACAGCAGCACCGTGGCCGCCGCGCCGATGAGCAGGAACACCAGGATCACCAGCATCGGCAAGTCATAGTTGCCGCTGGCATGCAACAGCCAGCCGGAGAGGCTTGCCGCCACGCCGCCGGCCAGGCTGGTGGCGACCTGCTGCACGCCGGTCACCAGCCCGATGGCCTGGCGCGGGATCAGCGTCAGGCGCGACAGCACCAGGTTGTTGGCCGTGGTCAGCCCCAGCCAGGACAGCGAGAACACATTCCAGAACAGCGCCGCCTCCAGCGATTCCACGTGGGCGCCCAGGAGCACCGTACAGCCGCCGACGAAGCCGGCGATGATGAACACCTTGCGTACCAGCACCGGGTTGTTGCCGCGCGAAATCAGGTAATCCGCGGCGGCGCCGGCAATGGCGGCGACGATGGCGATGCCGGCGAAGCTGAAGAAGGTGTACAGGCCCGACTGCGCCAGCGACAGGCCGCGCTGCTCAACCAGATAGGCCGGCATCCAGGTCATGCAATAGAAGGTGAAATAGCCGTAGCAGAAGTTGGTGATCAGACCGCCCCATACCACCGGGCTGGCCAGGATGCTGCTCAGCGGCACCGCGCTGGCGCGGCGGCCGGCCAGCTTGCGCCCGTTCTTGTCCGGGAAATCGTTGCGCACCATCAGCAGCCAGGGCACCAGCCACAGCAATCCGGCCACGCCGGTGACGATGAACATGAACTGCCACGAGTAATGCACGATCATCCAGGCGGCCACCGGCGCGCCGATGGCCGGACCGAACTTGTTGCCCATGGCCAGGATGCCCACCGCCAGGCCGTTGCGGCTTTCGTCGAAGTTGTTGCGGATCCAGCGGTAGCTGGCCGGGATGACGATGGCTTCGGCCGCACCGATGATCAGGCGCATGGCCACCAGCGCCACCAGGGTAGTGACCGCGCCCATCAGCGCGGTGGCGATGCACCACAGCCCGAAGCAAATGGCATACGGCCATTTCACGCCGTAGCGGTCGGCCACATAGCCCATTGGAATCTGGAACGCCGCGTAAGACCAGAAGAACGCGGCATTGACCCAGCCGCGGTCGACGCTGCTGAGCGCGAATTCACGCACGAACTCGGGGTCGGCCAGCGCCGACGAGATGCTGGTGCGGTCGATATAGGAAATCAATACGCCCATCGCCAGAAGCGCGAGGATGGTCCAGCCTCCGGCCGCTCCATGCCTTCCAGTCTTGCTTGTCTCCATTTGCTTCTTTCTTTTGGTGTGGTGTCGCTTGCAGGAAGAGCGGCACGATGCCGCCCCGCCTGCTTTAAGCCAGGCCCGGGTACAAGGTCTTGGCGGTCTTGCTGAAGATCCATTCGCGCTCCTGCGCCGACAGGCAAGCCACCCCGGCCTGGGCCGTGGCCAGGATCTCGGCCAGCGTACCGGGCGAAGTCGGGAAGTTCGAACCCCATGCCAGGCGCTGCGCGCCGAAGGCTTGCACCACCTTCGGGAAGAAGGTGTCGGCGCTGGCCTTTTCCTTCTTGACGTCACCGAAGATGCGCGGCGTCAGCTTGAAATAGATGTTGTCCAGCGGCGCCAACTCGAACAGGCTGGCGGCCTTGGCGTAGGGAGCGCCGTCGGTGACGTCCGGGCGCGCCAGGTGGTCGAGGATGATCTTCACCGTGGGGAAGCGCCTGGCCAGCGCGCTCACTTGCGGCAGACCGATGGGGCCGGTCTGGATGCACATGGTCAAGCCCAGTTCTGCACACAGTTCCCAGGCCGGGAAGGAGCGCGGATCATCCAGCTCGCTGGGGTCGAACTCCTTGGTGCTGCCGCCGGTGAACAGGCGCAGCCCGGCCAGGCCGCGCGCTTTCCATTCGCCGATGCGCTGGACCGCGTCAGGCTGCAACACGTCGACCGAACCGACTGCGACCAGGCGGCCGGCATACTTGTTGCAGCCGTCGACCACATAGCTGTTGTCGAAGCCGTAGGTGGTGGAAGAATGGACCACTGCCGCCTTGGCGACGCCGGCCGCGTCCATGGCGGCGATCAGCGCCTCGACGGTGGAAGGACGCTCCTGGGACCAGTCGGAACGCTTGCCGAACAACGGCGCCGGCGGGTATTTCCCCTCATCGTCGGAGATGATGTGCGGGTGGATGTCTACGATGGAAGTCATGATGTTTACCGTCTTTCTTGTTGATCAGCGGCCGCGCGCCTTGAGGCGCTTGTCCAGGCGCGGATAGACGCGGCGCGCGTTGCCTTCGAAGATCTTGTAGCGCTCTTCGCCGCTGAGCGCGGCGCAGGCGTCGAGATAGCGCTTGGTGTCGTCGAAGTACTGGCCGGTGGCCGGATCCTTGCCGCGCACGGCGCCGATCATTTCCGAGCCGAACAGCACGTTGTCGGCGGGGATCACCTTGGTCAGCAGCTCCACGCCGGGCTGGTGATAGACGCAGGAGTCGAAGAAGATGTTGTCGAGCAGGCCTTCCAGCGGACGCTCGCGCATTTCCAGCGACATGCCGCGGTAGCGTCCCCAGTGGTAAGGCACCGCGCCGCCGCCGTGCGGAATGACCAGGCGCAGGGTCGGGAAATCCTTGAACAGGTCGGATTGCAGGATCTGCATGAACACCGAAGTGTCGGCGTTCAGGTAGTGCGCGCCGGTGCCGTGGAAACATGGGTTGCACGATGCCGCCACGTGGATCATGGCCGGCACGTCGAGCTCGACCAGCGCTTCGTACAGCGGATACCACTCGCGGTCGGTCACGGGCTTGCCGGTCCAGTAGCCGCCGCTCGGGTCCGGGTTCAGGTTACAGCCGACGAAGCCCAGCTGTTCCACGCAGCGGCGCAGCTCGGGAATGCTGTTGGCCGGCGCGGCGCCGGGCGACTGCGGCAACTGGCAGACGGGGGCGAAGTTGTCCGGATACATCTCGGTGACGCGGTACACCAGGTCGTTGGAGATCTCGGCCCATTCCAGGCTGGTGCGCTCGTTGCCCAGGTGGTGGCTCATCAGGCCGGCGATGGGCGAAAACAGCGTCATGTCGCTGCCGCGCTCGCGCTGCAGCTTCAACTGGCCATTGCCGATGGCGTCGCGGATCTGGTCGTCGGAGACATGCGCCTCGGCGCGCGAAGGCGCGTTGGCCGGGTCGTTGGCGAACTCGACCTGCTTGGCGCGCCAGTTGCGGAAAGAAGCGGGGACGGTCGTGAAATGGCCGTGGCAATCGATGATCATTTTTTCTCCGTACGGCTTAGGCTTGCGGGTCCACGAACAGCTCGCCGATGGACATGCGGCGCGGCGTCAGGCCTTGCTTGAAGGCGGTGGCTTCCAGGGTTTCGATGGTCTTGAGGTTTTCCTTCAGGCCGTAGGGCAGCGGGTCGTAGCCGACGATCTTGCGCAGCTCAAGGTATTTCTTGTCGCCGGCGCTGGTGGCGGCGCCGGCATCCAGCCGCGCCAGCCATTCCTGCTTGGCCTGGTCGAAGGCCTGGTAGATCGATTTGGCGATCCACGGGTGTTCGGCCAGCACCGAATCCTTGACCACGATGGTGCCGTGCATCGGATAGACGCCGGTACGGGCGTAGTAGTCGGCTTCCAGCTCGGCGGCGTTGGGCAGCAAGTCGGGGTAATCGGCTTCGACTTCCTTCCAGCCGCCGGTGGGCGCGCCGGTACGGCCGATGCCGGCGGCGGCGGCGAAGCCCGCGGCCAGCTCGCCCTTGGCCATCATGTCGGCCAGCGAACTGCCGGCGGGGGCGTGGATCACGTTGCCCGGCAGCTTCAGCTGGGTGACGTGCTCCTCATCGTCGACCACCCAGGTCACCTTGGAGGAGTCCAGGCCGAACTCATCGATCAGCACCTGGCGCGTCCACACGCCGGTGGTCACCGAATAGGCACGCACGCCGACCTGCTTGCCTTCCAGGTCCTTGGGGGTCTTGATGCCGGCATCCGGGCGCACCAGCAGGCCGCCGTGGTGGAAGCGGCGCACCACGAAGATGGGCAGGCCGACGAAGGGCGCGCCATAGGCGCGGGCGATGATGTAGGTAGTCGGCGCCAGTTCGCATACGTCGAATTCCACATCGCGCACCATGCGGCGGAAGGCGCCGATCTGTGGCTGGACGGTGATGAATTCGGCATCCACGCCCTCGATGGGAATGGAACCGTTGCGGATGGCGGAGGTATGGGGGTGCTCGGCGATGGCGATCTTGAGCGGGACTTTCTTGGACAACGTCTTCTCCTTTGAACAGATTCTGGGGAGTAAGAATAGGAGAAGGCCGAACGGGCGTCCCTACACAAAAAGTAGATTCACTGGCATTTTTTTTGAGACCTTCAACAGGTTCTCCACAGACAAACCCGACAGTCATTGAGCCAAACCCGATCCAGGTCTAGAATAGGCCGATCAACGATCACCCGGACAGAACAATCCTCCGGCGACGCGCTTCCCGCAAGCCGCAGTCGCCCGTCCGGCCAACATGGTCCAGCGGGACCAGCGCCATATCCACCTGCGCCCAAACGGATTCCAACGGCCGGCCTGGCCAACCCGATCCCGCTGCCAAGGAGACTTTCATGGCACATGGTGCAATGACCAAACAGCAGCAACGCGCCCCCAACGGCAGGACCGCGCTGGCGACGGTTCCCAAGGTCCGCCTTTACGTCGAGCGCACCGAAGAACATCAGGACTGGTTCGTCAATGTCGGCCACGTCACCGACCGCGGCCGCTGGAAGACCGAGCCGCACGCGCACCCGCAATATGGGCAGGTGATCTTCGTGCGCAGCGGGCGCGGCGTGATGAATCTCGAAGGCAGCAGCGTCCCGTTCGCAGGCCCTTGCGCCCTGCTGCTGCCCACCGAATGCATCCACGGCCTGGACTATGAGATGGATGTGGACCGCTGGGTGGTGACGGTCGAGGTGTCCTACCTGACCCAGGTCAATGCCAAGCTGCAGGAATTCATCCAGTTGTGGGCGCTGCCGCGCATGATCCCGCTGTCCTATCCGGCCGAGCTGGAAAACGAGTTCCACCGCCTCATCCGCAGCCTGGAACAGGAAACCAGATCCGGCGCGGTCGGCCACATCGTGGGCACCGAAGCGCTGCTGACCACGTTGCTGCTGCTGCTGGTGCGCGGCACGCAACTGGAGCAGAACGGCAGCGACCACAGCACGCGCCAGGACATCCGCCTGGCCGACCGCTTCCGCGAACTGATCGACCTGCATTACCGGGAAAACCTGCAATTGCAGGACTATGCGTCGATGATGGCGGTTTCGCTGGTGCAACTGCGCTCGGCCTGCGCCGCCGCCACCGGCCAGAGCCCGACCAAAATGATCCACGCGCGCATCATCACCGAAGCCAAGCGCAACCTGATCTTCGGCGACATGTCGGTGGAACAGATCGCCTTCTCGCTCGGCTTTGCCGATGCCGCCTACTTCACCCGGTTCTTCCGCAAGGAAGTCGGGCAGGCGCCAAGCCAGTTCAGGGCAAGCGCGCGGCAATAGATTCACGGCAATAGATTCGCGGCAACAGATTTCCAAAGGACAACCCGACATGACAACCCAAGGACGGCATGCGCATGGCAAGGCGGCCTCGACCACGGTGCCCAAGATCCGCATCTATGTCGAGCGCCCCGAGGAGCCGGACAACTGGCTCATGAGCGTGCGGCACGTGGCTTTCCGCGGGGCGTGGAAGGCCGAGCCCCATGCCCACCCCAACCACGGCCAGGTAATTTTCGTCCGCAGCGGCCAGGGCGTGATGAACCTGGAGGGGCGCAGCGTGCCCTTCGCCGGCCCCTGCATCCTGCTGCTGCCGACCGAATGCGTCCACGGGCTGGACTACGAGATCGACGTCGACCGCTGGCTCATGACCATCGAGGTGTCCTACCTGACCCAGGTCAACAGCAAATTGCGCGAGTTCGCCCAGCTGTGGACCTTGCCGCGCATGATCCCGCTGACCGGCGGCGCCGACGCGGAAGCGGAAGTCCTCGGCCTGTTCCGCAAACTGGAGCATGAGGTCAAGACCAATCCGGTCGGCCATGTGGTCGGCACCGAAGCCTTGCTCACGACCCTGCTGCTCATGCTGGTGCGCGGCACGCGCTTGTACCAGGTCGGCAGCGAAGGCACGACGCGCCACGATACCCGCCTGGTGGAACGCTTCCGCGAGCTGATCGAACAGCATTACGCCGAGAACATGTCGCTGCAGGACTATGCCTCGGCGCTGGCCGTCTCGCTGGTGCAGTTGCGCGCGGCGTGCGCCTCGGCGGCCGGCCAGAGCCCGACCAAGATCATCCACGCGCGCCTGATCACCGAGGCCAAGCGCAACCTGATCTTCGGCGACATGTCGGTGGAGCAAATCGCCTTCTCGCTGGGCTTTGCCGACGCCGCCTACTTCACCCGGTTCTTCCGCAAGGAGGTGGGCCAGGTGCCTAGCCAGTTCCGGATCGAGGCGCGGCAGCAGGGCTAGCCGTTTCGCCGCCCGTCATCCGCAAAAAAAAAGCGGCGCATCTCGCGATGCGCCGCTTTTCTTCTTCACCGGCAAGCCAGGTTACGGCTTGCCCACACCACACTGCATATCACGTCACTTCAGGTCGAAACGATCCAGGTTCATCACCTTGGTCCATGCCGCCACGAAGTCCTGCACGAACTTCGCCTTGGCATCGGCGCCGGCATAAACCTCGGACAAGGCACGCAGTACCGAATGCGAACCGAACACCAGGTCGACCCGCGAACCGCTCCACTTCACCGCGCCGGTCTTGCGGTCACGCCCTTCGAACTCGGTGGCCGCCGGCGACGTCGCCTTCCATTCGGTGCCCATGTCCAGCAAGTTGACGAAGAAGTCGTTGCTCAGCACGCCCGGACGCTGCGTGAAGACGCCGTTCTTGCTGCCGTCGGCATTGGCGCCCAGGACACGCAGGCCGCCCACCAGCACGGTCATCTCCGGCGCCGTCAACGTCAGCAATTGCGCCTTGTCGATCAGCAGGTCTTCGGCGCGCACCGCGAAAGGCTTCTTCAGGAAGTTGCGGAAGCCGTCGTAGATCGGTTCCAGCGGTTCGAACGATGCGGCATCGGTTTGCGCCTCGGTCGCGTCGGTACGGCCGGGGGCGAACGGTACGACGATGTTCTGCCCCGCGTCCTTGGCCGCCTTTTCCACCGCGGCACTGCCGGCCAGCACGATCAGGTCGGCCAGCGATACCTTCTTGCCGCCGCCCTGGGCGTTGAACTCAGCCTGGATGGCTTCCAGCGCCTTCAGCACCTTGGCCAGTTGCTGCGGCTGGTTCACAGCCCAGTCCTTCTGCGGCGCCAGGCGGATGCGTGCGCCGTTGGCGCCGCCGCGCTTGTCGCCGCCGCGGAAGGTCGAGGCCGAGGCCCAGGCGGCGGATACCAGTTCCGGCACGCTCAGGCCCGATGCCAGCACCTTGGCCTTGAGCGCCGCCACGTCCTGGTCGTTGATCGTCGCATGCTCCGCCTTGGGCAGCGGATCTTGCCAGATCAGTTCCTCGGCCGGCACTTCGGGGCCAAGGTAGCGGGCGCGCGGGCCCATGTCGCGGTGGGTCAGCTTGAACCAGGCGCGGGCGAAGGCGTCGGCGAACTGGTCCGGGTGCTCGTAGAAACGGCGCGAGATCTTTTCATACGCCGGATCGAAGCGCAGCGACAAGTCGGTAGTCAGCATGGTCGGCAGGCGCTTGCCGTTGCCCTGCGGGTCGGGGACGTCCGCCTGCGCCCCTTTGGCGACCCACTGGTGCGCGCCGGCCGGGCTCTTGGTCAGCTCCCATTCGTACTTGAACAGGTTCTCGAAGAAGTAGTTGCTCCACTTGGTCGGGGTCTGGGTCCAGGTCACTTCCAGGCCGCTGGTGATGGCGTCCTGGCCGGCACCGCTGCCGAAGCTGCTCTTCCAGCCCAGGCCCTGCTGTTCCAGGCCGGCGCTTTCCGGTTCGCTGCCGACGTGCTTGGCGTCGCCCGCGCCGTGGGTCTTGCCGAAGGTGTGGCCGCCGGCGATCAGGGCCACGGTCTCTTCATCGTCCATCGCCATGCGGGCGAAGGTTTCGCGGATGTCGTGCGCGGCGGCGAGCGGGTCGGGCTTGCCTTCCGGGCCTTCCGGGTTGACGTAGATCAGGCCCATCTGGACCGCCGCCAGCGGGTTTTCCAGGTTGCGCCCGGGGGCGCCCTTGCCATAACGCTCATCGCCGCCCAGCCAGGTGGTCTCGGTACCCCAGTAGACATCGAGGTCCGGTTCCCAGACGTCTTCGCGGCCGCCGGCGAAGCCGAAGGTCTTGAAGCCCATGGTTTCCAGCGCGACGTTGCCGGTCAATATCAGCAGGTCGGCCCAGGAGATCTTGTTGCCGTATTTCTGCTTGATCGGCCACAGCAGGCGGCGCGCCTTGTCCAGGCTGACGTTGTCGGGCCAGCTGTTCAACGGTGCGAAACGCTGCTGGCCGCGCCCGGCGCCGCCGCGGCCGTCGCCGATGCGGTAGGTGCCGGCGCTGTGCCAGGCCATGCGGATAAACAGCGGGCCGTAGTGGCCGAAGTCGGCCGGCCACCAGTCCTGCGAATCGGTCATCAATCCGGCCAGGTCTTTCTTCACCGCGGCCAGGTCGAGGCTCTTGAATGCTGCTGCGTAATTGAAGTCCGATCCCATGGGGTCGGACTTCGACGAATGCTGGGCCAGCAGATCCAGACGCAACTGTTTCGGCCACCAGTCGCGGTTGGTGGTGCCGCCACCGGCGGTGTGGTTGACGGGGCACTTCGCTTCGTTTGACATTGCGATCTTCTCCTCTTAATCGACCCAATGAGAGTCACCATGCCCGGACCAGGATACGGGCATGTTTCGGATGGCTGCGTTGCGTAGCGGACTCGGGTTCCACTACGCGCGGCCACTCTTCCGCACGAAATGCTGGCTGCGTAATGCGACGGCTTGATGACGCCGCCGATTCCGTTGCCGGTACTTCAATTTCGTCGCGTCCTGGTCAGTTGTTCAATAGAGCGATTAATATAAAGCATTAAAACAAGTTAGTTGATTGTCTTTTTTTATCGACGCATTCGAACATCCCAATCCCCCTCACGGCATTATCTGCCCCCAGTGTATTCTGCACGCCATGGATTCGCTCATCTCCGCTGCCGCACGCGCCCTGGCCACCGGCGACGCGCTGGGCGCATTAAAACGTATCGCCCTGCGTGAAGACCCGCCGGCGCTGGCCTTGCGCGGCATCGCCATGGCCCAGCTGGGCGAACATCCGCTCGCCCGCGCCTTGCTGCGACGGGCCGCGCGCGGTTTCGGTTCGCGCGAAGAACTGGCGCGCGCCCGCTGCATCGTGGCGGAGGCCGAGGTGGCGCTGGCCGAGCGCGACTTCACCGGTTCGCCGCGCGCGCTCAATAGCGCGCTGGCCGCACTTGAAGCCCATGCCGACCATGCCAACGCATTGCAGGCGCGGCTGGTCGCCGCCCGCAAATTGCTGCTGCTGGGTCAATTGCCGCAAGCCGACGCCATGCTGGCGCGGCTCGATCCGCAAGGATTGCCGCCGCCGCTGGCGGCGCTGGCCGCCCTGCTACAGGCTGAACTTGCCTTGCGCTCGTGGCGCATCCAGGCTGCGCGCGCGGCATTTGCGCAAGCGCAGGATGCGGCGGCACGCTCGGGCATTCCCGCACTGTCGGCAGAAGTGGCGGAAGCGCGCACCGCGCTGGAACGTCCGGCAGCCAGACGCCTCGCCCCATGGGGCGAACAGGCCTTGCGCATCGATGAGGTGGCCGCCCTGCTCGCTTCGGACGCGCTGGTGGTCGACGCCTGCCGCCGCAGCCTTGGCGCCGGCCCCGTCCAACAATCGCTGGCACGCCGCCCGGTGCTGTTCGCCCTGGCGCATGCGCTGGCTGCGGCGTGGCCCGGCGATGCCGCGCGCGACACCTTGATCGAACGCGCCTTCCATACCCGCGCCCCGAACGACACGCACCGCGCCCGCCTGCGGGTAGAAATCGGCCGGCTGCGGGCACTCGCCAAAGGGCTGGCGCGCATCGATGCCACGCCCCGGGGCTTTGCCCTCCAGCCTGAAAACGCGCGCGAACTCGTGCTGCTGGCCCCGCCCTTCGACGGCGACCAGGCCGGGCTACTGGCCTTGCTGTCGGATGGCGCGGCCTGGTCGACGTCG
Source organism: Herbaspirillum sp. GW821-FHT09A12 (assembly GCF_059418325.1). NCBI lineage: Bacteria > Pseudomonadati > Pseudomonadota > Betaproteobacteria > Burkholderiales > Oxalobacteraceae > Herbaspirillum > Herbaspirillum sp. GW821-FHT09A12. Next base: position 1,096,888 of record NZ_JBWKPR010000001.1, on the reverse strand, counting down.
GCCCTGGCGCTCGCCCTTGGCACCAGCCAACGCACCGTGCAACGCGCCCTGGCTGAGCTGGAAGCGCAACACCGCGTGCGCTCCATCGGCCGCGCGCGCACCCGGCGCTGGCTGGCGCCGCCATTGGCGGGATTCACGACAATCTTGTTACTCCCTGCTGCGCTGACCATCGGATAAAGTACTTTCACGGCGCCGATATGCACGCAATATGCAGCGCAGCCGGAGAAACCCGAGAACGAGGAGCGACGATGAACAGCAAGGCAACATCCCCAGTCACCGCACAAGCTGCCGAGATCGTGCGCGAATACGGCCCCTTCCCCGGCATTGCCGCGGTCCATGGCGTCACCTGGGACGGCAGTCGCGTCTGGGCCGCCACCGGCGCCAGGCTGGTCAGCATCGATCCCGGCAGCGGCGAACCGGGGCGCGCGCTGGAATGCCCTTGCGACGCCGGCACCGCCTTCGACGGCACCTACCTGTACCAGATCGCCGAACAGCGCATCGACAAGATCGACCCGGCCAGCGGCGCCGTGCTGGCTTCCATCCCCGCCCCCGGCAACGGTGGCGACTCCGGCCTTACCTGGGCCGAAGGCAGCCTGTGGGTGGGCCAGTACCGCGACCGCAAGATCCACCGCATCGATCCCGACACCGGCGCCATCCAGCGCACCATCGAATCCACGCGCTTCGTCACCGGCGTGACCTGGGTCGACGGCCAACTGTGGCATGGCACCTGGGAAGGCGACGAGAGCAGCCTGCACCGCGTCGATCCCGATAACGGCGACATGCTGGCGGAATTGCGCATGCCCACCGGCACCGGGGTGAGCGGGCTCGAATCGGACGGCGCCGGGCTGTTCTACTGCGGCGGCGGCAGCAGCGGCAAGCTACGCGTGGTACGCCGGCCCAAGTAATCGGCGCGGGCATGCGCCCGCTGCCATCCCCCATCGAATAACACATTACGCATGGCCGTACCGGCCAGGGAGCACATCATGGATATCGCCCGTCACCCCATCGCCTCTTCCGAACAATGGCTGGATGCGCGCAAGAAATTGCTGGCGCGCGAAAAGGAGATCATGCGCCTGGCCGACCAGCTGGCCGCCGAACGCCGTGCGTTGCCGTGGGAACGCGTGGAAAAGGATTACGCCTTCGACACCCTCGCTGGCCCGCGCAGGCTGGCCGAGCTGTTCGACGGACGCCGCCAGTTGCTGGTCCAGCATTTCATGCTGGGACCGGGTTGGGAACAAGGCTGCCCGAGCTGCTCTTTCATGGCCGACCACAGCGATGGCATGAATGTGCACCTGGCCCAGCGCGACATCACGCTGCTTGCCGTCTCGCGCGCGCCTTTGGCCGAGATCGAACGCTTCCGCCGCCGCATGGGCTGGCGCTTCGGCTGGGTCTCCTCCCATGGCGGCGATTTCAATGCGGACTTCGGCGTCAGCTTCACGCAGGAAGAACTGGCCGCAGGCGAAGTCGGCTACAACTATGGCCGCCGCTTTTTCCCTGCGGCAGAAGCGCCCGGCATCAGCGTCTTTGTGCGCGGCGACGCGGGACAGGTCTTCCACACTTATTCCACCTATGGCCGCGGCGTGGAAGTGATGATCGGCGCCTACCACATGATGGACCTGACGCCCAACGGCCGCGGCGAACGCGACGTGCCGCACAAGATGGAATGGGTGCGCCACCATGATCGCTATGAGCCCCAGCATGCCGGAGCCGGGACGCCCTCATGCTGCCATGCCCGCGATTAGGGGTGCGCCATGTCCGGCGCCTGGTTTTGGATTGCCGTGGCCGGCAGCGGTGCGCTGCACGGGCTGAACCCGGCCAGCGGCTGGATCTTCGCGGCCATCGGCCCGGGCCGACGCTGGCAAGCCTTGCGCAACCTGCTGCCCCTCGCGCTTGGGCATATCGCCGCGCTTGGCTTGCCGGCAACATCGCTGGCCTACGGCACGATGCCCGGGCGCAACCTGTTGCAAGGCGCGACCTGCTTGCTGCTGTTGCTGGCGGCAGTGATGCATCTGCGGCCCGGCCCCTGCCGCAAAATGCGAATCCCCATCGGTTGCGCCGGGCTGGCGCTGTGGCCGCTGGCGATACCGGGCATGCATGGCGCGGGGGCGATGATGTCCTTATCGATGCCCTTATGCGGCGCCGCCGCGTCCGGCGCCCTGGCGCACGCCGCCGCAGCCGTCCTCATCCACACGGCCGCGATGCTGGCGTGCGCCGGATGCGCCGCCTGCCTGGCCTGCCGCGGCAAACGGCTGCTGCGAAACCTGTGCGCCGGCGCCCGGAACCCGATCCTTCTTGCCGCGACAAAAAACACGAGCCGATGCGCGCCATCAGGTCAACCGTAATGCTTCTGGATCGTTGTTGGAACGCTCCCATCGCCCTTGATGGGAGCCACTGTTACCCAATCCACAACGCCACCATGACGGAAGCTACAGAAGACCTCGAAAAAGCCGAGCACGCACATGCCTCCGGCAACAAGAAACTGGCCCTGCTCATCGCGGTTCTCGCGCTGGTGCTGGCCGTCACCGAAACCATCTCCAAGTCTTACCAGACCGAAGTCATCCTCAAGCACCAGGAAGCCGCCAACCTGTGGGCGTTCTTCCAGGCCAAGTCGATCCGTGGCAATGGCGCGCAATTGGCCAAGACCCAATTGGCCTTGCTGGGCAATGCCAAGGACGAGCGCGTCACGGCCGCCATCGCCAAGCTCGATGAGGCGATCGCCCATTACGACGACGATGAAAAGTCCGGCGAAGGCAAGAAGCAGTTATCCCACAATGCCAGGGTGGCCGAACATGAGGCCCACATCTACATGGAGAAATACGAGAAGATGGAAATGGCCGCCGGCATGCTGCAAGTGGCCATTGTGCTGGCCTCGGCCACCATCATCACCGGCGTGGGAATGCTGGTTTACCTGTCGATGGGCATCGGCGTGGTGTCGCTGGCTTTCATCGGCGCGGGATTGTTCTCCACGATATAAGAACCTGTTCAATGCCTCCTCGGCAAGCGGTTCTCCCCTATTGAAGTTGAACCGCTTGGAGTTGAACCGCTTGCGGCATCGCCGCTAGGGCGACGATTCCCCAAATTGTCCGTAGTTTGCGCCAAGCCATTTCCTGCCCGCCAAGGCATACTGCGACATTCGCAGTCTTCATGGCAGTGTTTTTCCGATGAGTTCCAATACGATCTTGCGCGGCATCCTGTTCGGCGCGCTGGCCGGCGCGGCCTGGGGGCTGGTGTTCCTGGCGCCCGAGCTGACCCGCGAATTTTCTCCCTGGCAGTTGTCCGCCGGGCGCTACCTGGCTTACGGCGCGTTCGCCGCGGTCCTGATCGCGCCGCGTTTGCGCAGTGTGGCCAGCCGCCTGGGCGCGCCCGAATGGTGGGCGCTGGTGTGGCTGAGCTTGCTGGGCAATGTGGTCTACTATGTTTTCCTGTCCAGCGCGGTGCAGTTGGGCGGCATGGCCATGACCTCGCTGGTGATCGGCTTTCTGCCGGTGGCGGTGACCATCATCGGCAGCCGCGGCCACGGCGCGGTGCCGATCCGCAAGCTGGCGCCCTCGCTGGCGCTGGGCCTGGCCGGCATCGCCTGCGTGGCGTGGCAATCGCTGACGGCCGCTCGCCCGGCGGCCGAAGGCTCCCAGCAAATCCTCGGTTTCTTTTGCGCGCTCGGCGCGCTGGTGTCGTGGACCGTATACGCCGTCGGCAACAGCCGCTGGCTGGCGCGGCTGCACGCCATCTCGGCGCACGACTGGAGCCTGCTGACCGGGTTGGTGACCGGGCTGCTGTCGGTGTTCGTGGCGCTGCCGGCCTTCACGCTGCTGCTGGAACCGCATTCGCAGGCTGAATGGGGACGTTTCCTGGCGGTCTCGGCCGGCGTGGCGATCATCGCCTCGCTGTTCGGCAACGCCTGCTGGAACAAGGCCAGCCGCCTGCTGCCGCTGACCATGATCGGGCAGATGATCCTGTTCGAGACGCTGTTCGCCCTGCTCTACGGGTTCTTGTGGGAGCGCCGCCTGCCGACCTTGCTGGAAACGGCGGCCATGCTGCTGGTGACGGCCAGCGTGCTGCTGTGCGTGTCAGCGCATCGGGTAGTGGATGAGGGTGGCGGGCATTGAGCGCTGCCGGCACGCACGAAAAAACGCCTTGCGATTTGCAGTCGCAAGGCGTTTTTTATGCGCTGTAAAACTCAGGCTTTCTGCGCGATCTTCTTCAGCACATGCGCCGCGGCCACCAGGCCGAACGATGCGGTCACCACCATGGCGGAACCGAATCCGGCGCAGTTCAGGCCGGTGACGCCGCCTTGCGTGGCATCCTCGGCCGCCGCCATCTCCGCGGCATCGCCGCCGATATCCATATCGTCCCCCGCCGCGCCGGCCGGATCGATGGCGCAGGCTTCGCCTTCGGCGATCTCCGGGAAACGCAGCGGCTCGGTGGAAAACACCGCGTCGATGTGGAACTTGTTCCTGGTGCCGCGCGGAAAGCCATGCTGCGCGCGCAGGCGCTTGCGCACCTTAGCCAGCAGGGGCTCCTGCTCGGTGCGGCACAGGTCGCGGATCTCGATCATGGTCGGGTCGATCTGGCCGCCGGCGCCGCCGATGGTCACCAGCGGCACGCCATGCTGGCGGCAATAGGCGATCAGGGCGACCTTGGCGCGCACGTTGTCGATGGCGTCGATCACGTAGTCGAAGCGCCCCACGCCGATCATCTGCGGGACATTGTCGGGGTCGAGGAAATCCTCCACCTCGCTCACCACGCAGGTCGGGTTGATCTGCATGATGCGTTCATGCAGCGCCGTCACCTTGGCCTTGCCGAGGGTGTCGGACAAGGCGTGGATCTGGCGGTTGACATTGGACTCCGCCAGGTTGTCCAGGTCGATCATCGTGATGTGGCCGATGGCGCTGCGCGCCAGCGCCTCCACCACCCACGAGCCGACGCCGCCGACGCCGACCACGCATACATGCGCATCGCGGAAGCGCTGCAAGGCCTGCGCACCGTACAGGCGGGCCACCCCGCCGAAACGGCGATCGTAATCGATGTCATGCAAAGTGGAAGCGGCGTCTGCGGTAGTGCTCATGGGGAAATTCAATCGCGTTGTTGAAGACAAAAGGCCGCAACGCGAACGCTGCGGCCTTGCCGGATCGGAGCCGGTGGTATTTACACCACCGCGCCGCCGTTCTCGTCCTTGACCTTGACCGGCTTGATCAGGTCTTCGCGCTTCACGCCCAGCCACATGGCCAGCGCGGCGGCGACGAACACCGACGAATAGATGCCGAACAGGATGCCGATGGTCAGCGCCAGCGCGAAGTAATGCAGGGTCGGGCCGCCGAAGAAGAACATCGCCAGCACCATCATTTCGGTGCTGCCGTGGGTGATGATGGTACGCGACATGGTGCTGGTGATCGCGTGGTTCAGCACCTCGGGCGTGGACAGCTTGCCGAAGCGGCGGTCGCGGAAGGCTTCGCGCACCCGGTCGAACACCACCACCGATTCGTTGACCGAATAGCCCAGCACCGCCAGGATCGCCGCCAGCACGGTCAGCGAGAATTCCCACTGGAAGAAGGCGAAGAAACCGAGAATGATGATCACGTCGTGCAGGTTGGCGATCACCGCCGCCACCGCGAACTTCCATTCGAAGCGGAACGCCAGGTAGATCACGATGCCCAGCACCACCATCGCCAACGCCATCAAGCCATCGTGCGCCAGCTCCTCGCCCACCTGCGGGCCGACGAATTCGACGCGCTGCAGGCGCACCTCAGGATCGTCGACCCTCAGCGCCGCCGTCACCTTCTCGCTCTGCTGGCTGGCGTTCACGCCGGGTTGCGCCGGCAGGCGGATCATCACGTCCTGGGCGGTGCCGAAGCTTTGCACCAGGGTGTCGCGATAGCCCAGGCCTTCGACCGACTTGCGGATCTTCTCCAGGTCGGCCGGTTTGCTGTAGGCCATTTCCATGACCGTGCCGCCGGTGAACTCGATCGAGAAATGCAAGCCCTTGCTCAGCAGGAAGAACACTGCGGCGACGAAGGTCAGCGCCGAGATCACGTTGAAGATCAACGCATGGCGCATGAAGGGAACGTCTTTTTTGATGCGGAAAAATTCCATCGCTATCCTTTCGGTGCCGGCCGCGGGGTTTATCTCTCGCGGTCCGGCTCAAATCACTTGTCTTGCCGCGCTTACTTGGCGCCGCGCTTGGTCGATACCTTGCCGGAAGTCGACAGCGCCTCGCTGTCCGGCTTCCAGATCTGGCCGATGGCCAGGCCGGTCAGCTTCTTCTTGCGGCCGTACCAGAGGTTGACCATGCCGCGCGAGAAGAACACCGCCGAGAACATCGAGGTCAGGATGCCCAGGCAGTGCACCACGGCAAAGCCGCGAATCGCGCCGGAGCCGAAGATCAAGAGCGCCAGGCCGGCGATCAGGGTGGTGACGTTGGAGTCCAGGATGGTCGCCCAGGCGCGGTCGAAACCGATCGCGATGGCCGCCTGCGGCGAATTGCCGGCGCGCAGTTCTTCGCGGATGCGTTCGTTGATCAGCACGTTGGAGTCGATCGCCATGCCCAGCGCCAGCGCGATGGCGGCGATACCGGGCAAGGTCAGCGTGACCTGCAGCGTGGACAGCAAGGCCACCAGCAGCAGCACGTTCACCGACAGCGCCAGCGCGCTGAAGAAGCCGAACAGCTGGTAGTAGATCACCATGAAAATGGTCATCGCCAGGAAGCCGTACAGCACCGAGTCGAAACCCTTCTTGATGTTGTCGGCGCCCAGTTGCGGGCCGATGGTGCGCTCTTCGATGATGTCCATCGGCGCGGCCAGGGAGCCTGCGCGCAGCAGCAGCGCCAGGTCGCTGGCGGCTTCCGGCGAACCCATGCCGGTGATCTGGAAGCGCGAGCCGAGTTCGGAACGGATGGTGGCCACGGTCAGGACTTCGCCCTTGCCCTTTTCGAACAGGACGATGGCCATGTTCTTGCCGACCTTGTTGCGGGTGGCTTCGCGCATCTTGCGCCCGCCGTCGCCGTTCAAGTCGATGCTGACCGCCGGCTGGTGGTTTTCATCGAAGCTGGCCGAGGCGTTGGAGATGTAGTCGCCGGTCAGCACCGGTTCCTTCTCAAGCACCACCGGCGCGCCCTTGCCGATCTTGAACAGTTCCGAGCCGAACGGGATGGCGGCGCTTTCTTCGGTGCCGCGCACCACGCTCTCGTCGACCATGCGCACTTCCAGGGTGGCGGTGCGGCCGATGATGTCCTTGGCGCGCGAGACGTCCTGCACGCCCGGCAGTTCGACCACGATGCGGTCGGCGCCCTGGCGCTGGATCAGCGGCTCGGCCACGCCCAGCTCGTTGACGCGCTTGGACAGCGTGGAGATGTTCTGCTTGACGCCGTCTTCCTGGGTCTGCTTCAAGGCTTCCGGACGCAGGGTGGCGACCAGTTTCAGGTCGTCGCCGGCGCCGGCGTCGACCAGCGCCATCTCTTGCAGCTCGCCCAGCGCAGCGCGGGCCTTGGTGCGGGTATCGGCGTCGCGGAACGAGATTTCGATGGCGTCGCCGCTGCGGCTGATGCCGTTGTGGCGGATGTTCTTGTCGCGCAGCAGGCTGCGCACGCTGGCCTGCAATCCTTGCAGGCGCTTGTTGAGCACGGCCTTGATATCAACCTGCATCAGGAAGTGCACGCCGCCGCGCAAGTCCAGGCCCAGGTACATCGGGAAGGCATGCAGGCTTTGCAGCCATTGCGGGGTATTGGGCAGCAGGTTGAACGCGACGATATAGGTCGGGTCCGACGGGTCGGTGTTGAGTGCCGTCTCCAGCAGGGCCTTGGCCTTGAACTGGATGTCGGTGGTGGCGAAACGCGCGCGCACCGAAGGCTGGGCGCCGCTGCCGTCGAATACGACGCTCTCTGCGGACAGGCTGCCTTGCTTCAGGATCTCATCGACGCGGCCGGCCACGGCGGCCTCGACCTTCATGGTCGATTTGGCGCTGCTGATCTGCACGGCCGGCGACTCGCCGAAGAAGTTCGGGACGGTATAAATCACGCCGAACAGCAAGGCAACGACGATTAATGCGTATTTCCAGAGAGAGTAACGATTCATGGTGTTGTGCTTCTAGCTTCCAGAATGGGCTGCGGGTTGTTTGCCGCTTGCAGCGGGAACCCGGGGGTTCCAACAACATGGGCGCATCGTAGATGCGCCCACTGGGATCGTTGCGGCCGGATTACAGGGCCTTGATGGTGCCCTTGGGCAGCAACGTGGCGATCGCCGACTTTTGCACGATGATTTCGTTGCCTTCGGACACTTCGATGGTGATGTAGGCATCGGTGACCTTGGTGATCTTGCCCAGGATGCCGCCCGAGGTGACGACTTCGTCGCCCTTGGCCAGTGCGTCCATCATCGACTTCTGTTCTTTCTGACGCTTCATCTGCGGGCGGATCATCAGGAAGTACAGCACCACGAACATCAGGATGATCGGCAGGAAGCTGGTCAGGTTGCCCAGCATGCCACCGGGGGCTGCTGCTGCCGTTTGCGCGTATGCATCGGAAATAAACACGTAAGGCTCCAAAGGTTGATTGAAAAATAGCCCTGCATTCTAGCACTGCGCAGGCGCTATTCCCCCAAATCGGGACAGCTTGCCGGAGATCAAGATCGATTTGGCGATTTTCCGACCCGTTTGCCCGCCTTTGACGGCCACGCCTCTTCGCCGCCGCCATTCTTCTTATCAAAACGGCATCGCTGCATTTGGACAAAACTTGTACAGTGGCAAACAAAATCAAGAAAAGATGGAACGCACCGTTCCGCCACGACACAGGAGACCCCGCATGCTGCCCACCGCGCCGCAACCCTACGAGGACATCGCCTCGGGCTTTGGCTGGAACATTCCCGAGCACTACAACATCGGCGTCGACGTCTGCGACAAATGGGCCGAACGCGAACCGCAGCGGCTGGCGCTGGTGCACATCGCCCGCGACGGCGACGTGCGTGAATACAGCTTCGGCGAAATGCGCGCGCTGTCAAACCGCATGGCCAACCTGCTGCGCGCGCATGGCGTACAACGCGGCGAGCGCATCGGCATCTTGCTGCCGCAGGCGCCCGAGACCGCGTTTTCGCATGTGGCGGCCTACAAGAGCGGCTGTATCGCGATCCCGCTGTTCGCACTGTTCGGCGCCGAGGCGCTGGAATACCGGCTGCACGACAGCGGCGCCAGGGTGGTAGTGACCAATGCCGAAGGTGCGGCCAAGCTGGCCGGCATCCGCGACCGCCTGCCCGCACTGAAGACGATCTTCACCATCGACGGCGCCCGGCCCGGCGCGGTCGACCTGCACGCGGCGCTGGCCGGCGAGAGCGAATCGTTCACCCCGGTCGCCACCCGCGCCGACGACCCGGCACTCATCATCTACACCTCCGGCACCACCGGCCAGCCCAAGGGCGCGCTGCATGCGCACCGCGTGCTGCCGGGCCACCTGCCCGGAGTCGAGATGTCCCACAATTTATTTCCGATCGAAGGCGACCGCATCTGGACCCCGGCCGACTGGGCCTGGATCGGCGGCCTGCTGGATGTGCTGCTGCCGGCCTGGCACCACGGCGTGGCGGTGGTGGCGCACCGCTTCGAGAAATTCACCGGCGAAGCGGCGTTCCAGCTGCTGCAGGATCATGGCGTGCGCAACTGCTTCCTGCCGCCGACCGCGCTGAAGATGATGCGCACCGTGACCGATCCCGAACAACGCTGGAAGCTCAACCTGCGCTCGGTGGCCAGCGGCGGCGAAGCGCTGGGCGCCGAACTGCTGGACTGGGGCCGCAAGACCTTCGGCCTGACCATCAACGAGTTCTACGGCCAGACCGAATGCAACATGACGATTTCCTCCAACGCCGCCATCATGCCCTGCCGCCCCGGCAGCATCGGCCGCGCCGCGCCCGGCCACCGGGTAGCGATCGTGGACGACCGGGGCCAGCCGCTGGCCGATGGCGCGCAAGGTAACATCGCCGTGCTGCGGCCCGATCCGGTGATGTTTTTGCAGTACTGGAACAATCCCGAGGCCACCGCCGCCAAGTTCGCCGGCGACTGGCTGCTGACCGGCGACACCGGCATGCGTGACGAGGAAGGCTATATCCGCTTCGTCGGACGCGACGACGACGTGATTACCTCGGCCGGCTACCGCATCGGCCCCGGCGAGATCGAGGACAACCTGCTGCAGCATCCGGCGGTGAAGATGGCGGCGGTGGTGGGCGCGCCGGACGCCGAGCGCACCGAAATCGTGGTGGCGATCGTGGTGCTCAACGACGGACATGACGCCGGGGAAACCCTCAAGCGCGAGTTGCAGCAGCACGTCAAGACGCGGCTGGCGGCGCATGAGTATCCGCGCGAGGTCTACTTCGTGGAGGAGTTGCCGATGACGACCACCGGCAAGGTGATCCGGCGGCAACTAAGGGATATGGTGGCGGGCTGGCGCAAGGCCTGAACCCGCCGCCTGGGCGACGGCATTAAACGCCGCGCGCCCGGTCTTCCTTGAACTTGGCGACGAAAGCCTGGAAACGGCCGCCGTCGATGGCGTCGCGCATCTCCTGCATCAGTTGCAGGTAGTAATGCAGGTTGTGCACGGTGTTCATGCGCGCGCCGAGAATCTCGCCGGCGCGGTGCAAGTGGTGCAGGTAGGCGCGCGAGAAATTCTCGCAGGCGTAGCAACCGCAGGTTTCGTCGTAGGGCTTCTCGTCGTCCTTGTACCTGGCGTTCTTGATCTTGATATCGCCGTAGCGGGTGAAGATCCAGCCGTTGCGCGCATTGCGGGTCGGCATCACGCAGTCGAACATGTCGACGCCGCTGGCCACGCCGGCCACCAGGTCTTCCGGCGTGCCCACGCCCATCAGGTAGTGCGGCTTGTCGGCCGGCAGGCGCGGGCCGACGTGTTCCAGCACCCGCATCATGTCTTCCTTGGGCTCGCCCACCGACAGGCCGCCGATGGCGAAGCCGTCGAAGCCCAGCTCGCTCAGGCCGGCCAGCGATTCGTCGCGCAGGCCTTCGAACATGCCGCCCTGGACGATGCCGAACAGCGCATTCGGGTTCTCGCCCTGGTCGAATTCATCCTTGGAACGCTTGGCCCAGCGCAGCGACATGCGCATCGACTTGCCGGCTTCTTCACGGGTGGCGGGACGGCCGTCGATCTCGTACGGAGTGCATTCGTCGAACTGCATCACGATGTCGGAGTTCAGCACGCGCTGGATCTGCATCGAGATCTCGGGCGAGAGGAACAGGCGGTCGCCGTTGATGGGCGAGGCGAAGGTCACGCCCTCTTCGGTGATCTTGCGCATCTCGCCCAGCGAAAACACCTGGAAGCCGCCGGAGTCGGTCAGGATCGGCTTGTCCCAGCCGATGAACTTGTGCAGGCCGCCGAACTTGCCGACCACTTCCAGCCCCGGGCGCAGCCACAGGTGGAAGGTATTGCCGAGGATGATCTGGGCGTTGATCTCGTTAAGCTCCAGCGGCGACATCGCCTTGACCGAGCCATAGGTGCCGACCGGCATGAAGATCGGCGTTTCCACGGTGCCGTGGTTCAGTTTGACGCGGCCGCGGCGGGCCTTGCCGTCGGTCTTGAGCAGGGTGAATTCGAGCATCGGTCAGCCTCGGTTGCAGGTGAGCAGCATGGCGTCGCCATAGCTGAAGAAACGGTATTTCTCTTGGATCGCGTGCGCATAGGCGGCGCGGATGTGGTCGTAGCCGGCGAAGGCCGAGACCAGCATCAGCAGCGTCGACTTGGGCAGGTGGAAATTGGTCACCATGCGATCGACGGTCTTGAACGTGTAGCCGGGCGTGATGAAGAGTTGGGTGTCGGCGCTGCCGGCTTGCAACTGCCCGGACTGCGAGCCGGATTCCAGCGCGCGCATGCTGGTGGTGCCGACCGCCACCACGCGCCCGCCCGCCGCCTTGGCGGCGCGCACCGCTTCCACCGTGGCTGGCGGGATGGTGTACCACTCGCTGTGCATCTTGTGCTGCGACAGGTCTTCCACCCGCACCGGCTGGAAGGTGCCGGCGCCCACGTGCAGCGTGACGAAGGCTTGCTTGACGCCGCGCGCGGCCAGTTGATCCAGCAGGGCCTGGTCGAAGTGCAGGCCGGCGGTAGGCGCGGCGACCGCGCCCGGCTCCCTGGCGTAGACGGTCTGGTAACGCGTCTCATCAAAGGCATCGGCCTCGTGTTCGATATACGGCGGCAACGGCAGGCTGCCGTATTGCTCCAGCAACTCGAACACGTCGGACGGGAAATGCAATGTATAGAACTCGCCGAAGCGCTCGCCCACCGTGACGTCGAAGGCGTCCGCCAGGCGGATTTTGGCGCCCGGCGGCGGCGACTTGGAGGCGCGCAGCTGGGCGTGCACGGTACGGGGATCGAGCACGCGTTCGACCAGCGCCTCGATCTTGCCGCCGGTTTCCTTGATGCCGAAAAAGCGCGCTTTCAGCACGCGCGTGTCGTTGAATACCAGCAGGTCGCCGGGATTGAGCAGCTCAAGGATGTCGGCAAAACGGCGGTCGGTGAGCGCGGCGCCGTCTACCTGCAGCAGGCGCGAGGCGCTGCGCTCGGCCAGCGGCGTCTGCGCGATCAGCTCGGGCGGCAGCGCGAAATCGAAGTCGGAAAGAGAATACATGCGTGTACGATGAAAAATCGGGGGGCGTTCTGCCCGCACGACAAAGAAGTATTGCCGCCGGGATTGATACTGTAAATAATCACAGTAAAATAACGCCCAACCCGCTATTTTACGCTGTCGGGGCATTTTTCCCATATGCCTGCCCCGCTAGCGTTTATCAGCGATCCATATCACGCCCGCACCCCACGCGCCACGACCAACGCCGCCACGACGCATGCCCGCTACCGCGAAGAAAACCACGAGCAAGACCTCGAACAAGAAGGACGCCGCCAAAGCCGGGGCGGCCGGCGCCGCCAAACCCGAAAACAAGCTGGCCAAGCTGGGCCTGCACAACGACATGGACCTGGCGCTGCACCTGCCGCTGCGCTACGAGGATGAAACCACGCTGATGAGCATCGCCGATGCCTCCCTGCGCGGCCTGCAGATGGTGCAGGTCGAGGGCGTGGTCACTGCCTGCGACGTACAGTTCCGGCCGCGCCGCCAGTTGGTGGTGACGGTGGGCGACGACAGCGGCCAGTTGGTGATGCGCTTCCTCAACTTCTACGGCAGCCAGACCAAGCAGCTGGCCGAAGGCACGCGGGTGCGGGTGCGCGGCGAACTGCGCCACGGCTTTTTCGGCGCCGAGATGGTCCATCCGCAATACAAGGTCGTCAACCAGGGGGCGCCGCTGCCCGATGTGCTCACCCCCGTGTATCCGGCCGGCGAAGGCCTGTCGCAGGCCTACCTGCGCAAGGCCATCGCCAATGCCATGAGCCGGCTCGACTGGCAGGACACGCTGCCGCCTTCGATGCTGGACACGCTCAAGCTGGCCGCTTTCGAGCCGTCGGTGCGGCTGCTGCACAACCCGCCGCCGGAGGTCGACGAGCATGCGCTGATCGAGCGCTCGCACCCGGCCTGGATCCGCATGAAGTTCGACGAACTGCTGGCGCAGCAGTTATCCCTCAAGCGCGCCCAGGCCGCGCGCCGCGCCAAGACCGCGCGCGCGCTGCCGGTCACCGGGCGGGTGACGGCCGACCTGGTCAAGCAACTGCCCTTCAAGCTGACCGGCGCGCAAGAGCGCGTGCTGGAAGAAATCCGCGCCGACCTGCGCCACTCCTTCCCGATGCAGCGCCTGCTGCAGGGCGATGTGGGCAGCGGCAAGACGGTGGTGGCGGCGCTGGCCGCGGCCCAGGCCATCGACAGCGGTTTCCAGGCGGTGCTGATGGCGCCGACCGAAATCCTGGCCGAGCAGCATTTCCGCAAGATCGCGGCCTGGATGGAGCCGCTGGACGTGGGCGTGGCCTGGCTCTCGGGCAGCCAAAAGAAGAAGGAAAAGACCGAGGCGCTGGCCCATATCGAATCCGGCGCGGCGCGGCTGGTGGTGGGTACCCATGCGCTGATCCAGGACACGGTGCAGTTCGACAACCTGGGGCTGGTGATCGTGGATGAGCAGCACCGTTTCGGCGTGGGCCAGCGGCTGGCTCTGCGTAACAAGAGCAACAAGGGTTTCAATCCGGCCGACGGCGCCGCCCCGGACGAGGCGCAGACCGTGCCGCACCAGTTGATGATGTCGGCCACGCCGATTCCGCGCACGCTGGCCATGACCTATTACGCCGATCTCGAAGTGTCCGTGATCGACGAACTGCCGCCGGGCCGCTCGCCTATCGTGACCCGCGTGATCGACCAGAACCGGCGCGACGAGGTGATCGAACGCGTGCATGCGGCGGCGCTGGAAGGCAAGCAGATCTATTGGGTCTGCCCGCTGATCGAAGAGTCCGAGGCGCTGCAGTTGCAGACCGCCACCGACACCCACGCCACCTTGTCGGCCGCCCTGCCCGGCCTCACCATCGGGCTGGTGCACGGGCGCATGAAACCGCTGGAAAAGCAGATCGTGATGGAAGGCTTCAGCCGCGGCGCGGTGCATGTACTGGTGGCGACCACGGTGATCGAAGTCGGGGTGGACGTGCCCAATGCTTCGCTGATGGTGATCGAGCATGCCGAACGCTTCGGCCTGTCGCAGTTGCACCAGTTGCGCGGGCGCGTGGGCCGCGGCTCGGCCGCCAGCGTGTGCCTGCTGATGTACCAGGGACCGCTGGGCGGCACCGCCAAGGAACGGCTGGCGATCATGCGCGAAACCACCGACGGCTTCGAGATCGCCCGGCGCGACCTCGACATCCGCGGCCCCGGCGAATTCCTGGGGGCGCGCCAGTCGGGTGAAGCCATGCTGCGCTTCGCCGACCTGGCGACCGACCAATGGCTGGTGGAAAAGGCGCGCGACACCGCGCAGGCGCTGCTGCAACATGCGCCGGACATCGTCGAACGCCATCTGGCGCGCTGGCTGGGCGGGCGCGAGGACTACCTGAAGGTATGAAGGCCGCTGCCGGCGACATGGCTCGCCTGGCACCGGCGCGGCATCACTTTGCGCCTTTTCGGCGGGGCTTCCGGCCGCTGGCGGCGCGCTCGGCCTGGCGTTGGTTCCAGGCTTCCAACTGCGCCAGATAACGCTCGCGCGCCTGTTCATAGATATCGAAAATGCAGGGCACGCAACCGCTGCCGCAACAGTCTTCCAGTTCCGGTTCGATGGGCGGCGTCGGCGCCGGATCGTCGAGCGGGCTGGCGCTATCTTGCTGGGCGGATTTTCTAGAGTTCATCGATGAACGACATGGGAACAACATGGTTGATACGAAACCGGACGGCGCCACCGAAGCATCTGTCTGTGCCGCCCAGGAAAAGAACCGGCATTGAAATTATTCAATTCCAGCCAGAAAAACAGGGAGCGAATGTTCGATGTGCACCGATTGACTGGGAGATTTTCACAAGCCACTCTACTTGTACGGCGAGATTAACGATTTTTCCCACTATTTGTTGGACACTGGAGAAATTTTCGCCAGATCGGCCACCGCCGCCCGCAGACGCCGGGCAACACGCATCCGACCGCATCCATCATTGAGGAAACCCCTATGTTAATGTCGTCCCACGATCCGTTCCAGCCGCGCCGCCAGCTCTGTCCCCGCTGCCAACGCGCCCAGACGGCATGCATCTGCCACTGGATCTCGCCGATCGACCATCTCTTCGACGTGCTGATCCTGCAGCATCCGCTGGAAGCCGGCAGCGCCAAGAACAGCGCCCGCCTGCTGCATCTGAGCCTGCCGCACAGCAAGCTGGCCGTGGGAGAAATTTTCGACCCGGCCGAGTTGCATGCCTTGCTGCACGCGCCGTCGATGCTCCCCTCCGGCGCCGGCATCGAGCCGCCGATGCAGCCGGTGCTGCTCTATACCGAAGATGCCGGCACGCCGGCCAGCTCCCGTTTCGATGCGCGCACGATGTCGGTCGATGGCCGGCCGCCGTCGCAACGGCTGCGGCTGGTGATCCTGGACGGCACCTGGCGCAAGAGCCGCAAGATGCTGCACGAGAATCCGCTGCTGCATACGCTGCCGCGGCTGGCGCTGCAAGACACGCCGCTGTCGCAATACGTGATCCGCAAGGCGCATAAGCCGGAACAGTTATCCACGCTGGAAGCCGCCGGTTATGCGCTGATGCAGCTGGAGAAAAACAGCGAGAAGTACCATCCGCTGCTGACCGCCTTCGATGGCTTCGTGCTGCAGCAGACCCAGCTGCGCAGCCGCGGCCAGGCCAGCCGGCGCGGCGACTGACCCCGCGGAGGCGGCCGCGCATCTTTTCCCGGCGCCCGCGCGGGCCAGCGGAATTGAAACAAAATCCGACTGCGCTGCAACTAGGCCCTGGATATGCTGTCCGACCCCGCCAATGAGCATATAATTGCGCGATCCTCGACAATTGGCGATTGCGCTCAATTCCTATCCAGCGACCAACCAAGATGAGTTCAGAATTCCAACAACTGGCCGACAAAGTCGCCCAGCTCGCCCGACTGGCACAGAACCTGCACGATGAAAATGCCGAGCTGCGCCGTCACGTCAAGACGCTGACCGAAGACAATGCGCAATTGAACCAGCGCATCGATGAAGCCTACCAACGCGTCAGCGCGGTGCTGTCCGAACTGCCCGCCGCCGAACCCGAGGCGCCTGCGGAAACCACTGAGGAGGCCGCATGAGCGTCATCCAGATCCAGGCCACCATCATGGGCCAGCCCTATACGCTGGCCTGCCGTGAAGGCGAACAGGCTGCCTTGCACCACGCGGTCAGCTATCTCGACCAGAAGATGCGCACCATCCGCGATGCCGGCAAGGTCAAGGGCACCGACCGTATCGCCGTGATGGCCGCCCTGGGCATCGCCGCCGAACTGCTCTCCACCCAGCAAGCCGAAGGCCCGTTCGCCGGCCTGACCATCGCCGAATGGAAACAGCAGGTCGCCGCCATCAACGACGTGCTGGACCAGGCGCTGGCGCCGCAGGAAAAACTGTTCTGAATCCGGCTGCGCTCAAAAAGAAAAACGGCTGTCTGCGCGACAGCCGTTTTTTATTGTGATGCGCCCTTGCCATGCCCCTCCATCGCGCCATTGCATTGCCAGATGCGCAACGCGCCGCCACATCGGCGCAGGTTATTGCGGCAAGCCGATGTGAAACTGTTCTCTCAATGCAAGAAGCCGGCTCAACCGGAAAGATAGAGCAGGAAACAAGCGCATACACAAGCCTGTTCCGTTACAAATTCGCGCTATATTTTTGTAGTAAGTCCTTGGACTCGCCGGCCGATTGCGTTAGACTTTGTACTCCTGCCGTGTTCGCGTTTGCCATATATTCCTTGAACCATTTACGAGCATAGGTTGTGGGATCGTTTGATGGGCGTGAGCATCGCTAGTCCGATGAACCCGAAATTGAACTACTGCAGCCAACTTGAACCGTCAGGTTCAGGATGCCGGCACAGCGGCACAGGCGGGACTTGATTCCATAGAAAACGGCTGCATCCGCAGCCGTTTTTTATTTCTTCATGCCTTTTCACGCCGTTATTCCTTGCGCCCCCGATATCGGCCGGCGCAACGGCGCCCGGCTCCTTCAGATATCCCGCTTCCTGGCGCCCTTGCGCTCGTGCCCGACTTCGGCGATGGCATCCTGGAATTCGGTCACATCCTCGAAACTCTTGTACACCGAAGCGAAACGGATATAGGCGATCTTGTCCAGGCGCTTGAGTTCGCGCATGACCAGTTCGCCGATCTGGCCCGACACCACTTCGCGCGCACCGCTTTGCAGCAGCTTTTCCTGGATGCTCTGGATGGCGGCGTCGAGCGCCTCGGCCGATACCGGACGCTTGCGCAGCGCCAACACCAGGCTGCCGCGCAGCTTGGCCGGGTCGAACTCGGTACGGCTGCCGTTCTTCTTGACGATCACCGGCATCGTCAGCTCGATGCGCTCATAGGTGGTGAAACGCTTGTCGCAATTGTCGCAGCGGCGCCGGCGGCGGATCGAGCTGCCGTCTTCGGAAACGCGCGTGTCCAGCACCGGTGTGTCTTCGTGATTGCAGAATGGGCACTTCATGGCGGCAATGGGCGATCGTTACATTGTTGCGTTATCCGTATCTGCCGGCCTGCTGCTTGGCAAACACGCTCAAACCACATGGTACTGCGGATAAGCGACGGCGCCCTGTCCCGGGCGCCGTCGCTCGGCGCGAACTACAAACCAGCCATGGCGGCCTGGCGGCCCCATGCGGTCATGCGGTCGTCATCAGCCGTAGACCGGGAACGCGTCGGTCAGCTGCTTGACTTCGGCCTTCACGCGCTCGATGGTGGCGGCGTCATGCGGGTTGTCCAGCACGTCGGCGATCAGGTTGCCGACCTTTTCCGCTTCCGCTTCCTTGAAGCCGCGGGTGGTCATGGCCGGGCTGCCCAGGCGGATGCCGGAAGTCACGAACGGCTTTTCCGGATCGTTGGGGATGCCGTTCTTGTTGCAGGTGATGTGGGCCGAACCCAGGATCGCCTCGGCTTCCTTGCCGGTCAGCTTCTTCGGGCGCAGGTCCACCAGCATCACGTGCGACTCGGTGCCGCCGGAGACGATGCGCAAGCCGCGCTTGATCAGGGTCTTGGCCAGCACGTCGGCGTTCTTCACCACTTGCTGCTGGTAAGCCTTGAATTCCGGCGAGGCGGCTTCCTTGAAGGCCACGGCCTTGGCCGCGATGACGTGCATCAGCGGGCCGCCCTGGATACCCGGGAAGATCGCCGAGTTGATGGCCTTTTCATGCTCGGCCTTCATCAGGATCACGCCGCCGCGCGGGCCGCGCAGGGACTTGTGGGTGGTCGAGGTGACGAAGTCGGCGTGCGGCACCGGGTTCGGGTAGACGCCGGCGGCGATCAGGCCGGCATAGTGGGCCATGTCGACCATGAAGTAGGCGCCGACTTCCTTGGCGATCCTGGCGAAGCGCTCGAAATCGATGCGCAGCGAGTAGGCCGACGCGCCGGCGATGATCAGCTTGGGCTTCTTCTCGCGCGCCAGGGCTTCCATGGCTTCGTAGTCGATCTCTTCCTTGTCGTTCAGGCCGTAGGAGACGACGTTGAACCACTTGCCGGACATGTTCAGCGCCATGCCGTGGGTCAGGTGGCCGCCTTCGGCCAGCGACATGCCCATGATGGTGTCGCCCGGCTTCAACATGGCGAAGAACACGCCCTGGTTGGCCTGGGAGCCGGAGTTCGGCTGCACGTTGGCGGCTTCGGCGCCGAACAATGCCTTCAGGCGGTCGATCGCCAGCTGCTCGGCGATGTCCACGTATTCGCAGCCGCCGTAATAGCGCTTGCCCGGATAGCCTTCGGCGTACTTGTTGGTCAGTTGCGAACCCTGGGCTTCCATCACCGCCGGCGAGGTGTAGTTTTCCGAAGCGATCAGCTCGATGTGCTCTTGCTGGCGGGTGTTTTCCTTTTGGATGGCAGACCACAGGTCCGGATCGACTTTTGCGAGAGTCTGGTTCTTGTCAAACATGGTTTCTCCAAATTGATAAGGTGCGGCCGAAGACCAACCGTCACGGCGGCACGATGCCGCTCGGGTCGACTTCAACATCGAATGAGGGCCAAACAGGTGGGATTGCGGGCAGCCTCAGTCGTACTTTCCATTCGGCTGCCCAGGCGCACGGCTGATGAAATCTCACGCTTCCCGATGGATACCCATCTTGGCCGAAGATGCTCCGGCCTTTCGCCAGTCACGTGAGACGAAATGGTGAGCGCATTGTATTGAAATGGGGCGATTTCAGCAAGACGGTTCGCCATCGCGCAACACCGCCCGGCCATCCCCGAAAGCGAGCCTGTCCTCGTAAAAACCGGCTTTGGGCTACAATTTCGTTTTCTTTCCGGGACGGCAATCCCGCCGGGCCAAGCGCCCGCGCCAAGGCTGCCGCCGGCCCCGCACCACAACAGGAGATTTGCAGATGGTCGTTTTGATTACAGGAGCAACCGCAGGATTCGGCGCCGCCATGGCGCGCAAATTCGCCAAGAACGGCCATAAGGTGATCGCCGCCGGCCGCCGCAAGGAACGCCTGGATGAACTGGTCAACGAGCTGGGCGCCGGCAATGTGCTGCCGCTGGTGCTGGACGTGACCAGCAAGCAATCGATCGAATCCGGCCTGGCCAGCCTGCAGGGCGAGTGGAAAGACATCGACGTGCTGGTCAACAACGCCGGCCTGGCCCTGGGCCTGGGCCCGGCTCACGAAGTCGCGCTGTCGGACTGGGAAACCATGATCGACACCAACGTCAAGGGCCTGGTGACCATCACCCACGCCCTGCTGCCCTCGCTGGTCAAGCGCGGCAGCGGCACCATCATCAACCTGGGCTCGGTAGCCGGCGCCTACCCTTATCCGGGCGGCAACGTCTATGGCGCCACCAAGGCCTTCGTCGACCAGTTCACGCTGAACCTGCGCGCCGACCTGGTCGGCACCGGCGTGCGCGCCACCAACCTGGCGCCGGGCCTGTGCGGCGGCACCGAGTTCTCCAACGTGCGCTTCAAGGGCGACGACTCGGCCGCGGCCAAGGTCTATGAAGGCACCCAGCCGCTGACCGCCGAGGATATCGCCGAAGCCGCCTTCTGGGTCGCCACCATGCCGGCGCACGTGAACATCAATTACATGGAACTGATGCCGACTTGCCAAGGCTTTTCGCCCTTCAACATCAAGCGCAAACAGTAATGGATGAGGTAGAATGAGAGTCTGCTGCGGTGCCACAACGCCGCAGCTCTCACATTCCACCGGGCCCTGGCCGTTTCATGCAAGCAACATTTTTCGTGCCGCTGCAACTACAATTCGCCGAATAACAAGAAGCATATGAGTGCCGCCAGTAGTCCGTTCGACTGGAAGATCCGAGTCTATTACGAAGATACCGACACCGGCGGTGTCGTCTTCTACGCCAATTACCTGAAATTCTTCGAGCGCGCCCGCACCGAGTGGCTGCGCTCCTTCGGTTTCCAGCAACAACGCCTGGCCGAAACCACCGGCGCCATCTTCGTGGTCAAGGGCACCAGCGTCGATTATCTCTCCCCGGCCCGCCTGGACGATGAACTCAAGCTCACCGTCGTGGTCGAAAAGCTCCGAAACGCTTCCATTGAGTTTGTCCAGGAAGCCTGGCGCCTGCCGTCGGGGAACGGCGCCGCCGGAAATAACCAGGAAGCAACACTGCTGGCACGGGGACGCATCACCGTGGTCTGCGTCGATGCCGCAAGCTTCCGCCCGCAACAAATTCCCGCAGAACTGCTTTCGCGCATCAAGGCTGCCCCTGGACCAATCCGGCAGGACGCGCCATGAGCCCGCCAGCGCCCGGGATATGCCGGCCGCCGGCAAGCTTTTCTTGACAAGTGCCGGTATCGGAACCGAAATCTTTGCTCTTACAATGAACCCCGTCTGATTTGCAGTCCTTTTAATTGCCGCCCTTTTAGCCGCCACACTTCCCCATGAACGTCACACAAGACCTGTCCTTCATTTCGCTGATCGCCAACGCGTCCGTCCTGGTGCAACTGGTGATGCTGCTGCTGCTGTCTGCATCGGTCATCAGCTGGACCTACATCTTCCGCAAGATGTTCGCCATCCGCAGCGCCCGCATACAGACCGAAGAATTCGAGCGCGTCTTCTGGTCCGGCGGCAACCTCGCCGCGCTGTACCAGGACGCCCTCTCCAACCGCCGCAAGGCGGGCGGCAGCGGCGGCGCGCTGGAACGCATCTTCCAGGCCGGCATGGGTGAATTCAACAAGGCCAAGGCCTCGGTGGCCGCACGCGGCGGCGCGGCCGACAACGGCGCCCTGCTCGACGGCGCGCGCCGCGCCATGCGCGCGGCCTACCAGCGCGAGATGGATGCGCTGGAATCGCACCTGGCCTTCCTGGCCTCGGTCGGTTCGGTCTCGCCCTACGTCGGCCTGTTCGGCACCGTGTGGGGCATCATGAACGCCTTCCGCGGCCTGGCCAACGTGCAACAGGCCACCCTGGCGGCGGTCGCCCCCGGCATTGCCGAAGCGCTGATCGCCACCGCCATCGGCCTGTTCGCGGCGATTCCGGCCGTGGTGGCCTACAACCGCTACTCGCACGACATCGACCGCCTGGCGATCCGCTTCGAAAGCTTCATCGAAGAATTCTCCAACATCTTGCAACGTCAGGCACGCTAATGGCCGGCTCATCGATGCGCGGGGGCCGCACCCGCAAATTCAAGTCAGAGATCAACGTCGTGCCTTACATCGACGTGATGCTGGTGCTGCTGATCATCTTCATGGTCGCCGCCCCCATTACCAATCCGAGCGTGATCAACCTGCCGACCGCCGGCAAGTCCACGCAGCCGCCGGCCGACTACATCGAAATCGCCCTCAAGCCCAACACCCAGGCCACGATCCGCCTCAACGGCCCCAAGAGCGGCGGCAAGAAGGCCGAAACCGTGACCGGCAAGGTCGACCTGTCCGAGCGCCTGCAGGCATTGCACGCCGACAATCCGGACCTGGCGGTGATGATCTCGGCCGACAAGGACATCAAGTACGACGAGGTGGTGCAGGTGATTTCCGAAGTGAAGAAACAGGGGATCGCGCGCGTCGGCCTGGCCACCAAGTAAGCAAGCAGTCAACATGAGCGACAACTCTCCGTACAACATCCCCAGGCCTCCCGGCCGCTGGCGCGCCATCGCGCTGGCGCTGGTGATGCACGTCGCGCTGTTCCTGTTCTTCTGGATCGGCATCCGTTGGCAAAACGAGACGCCGCTGACGGTCGAGGCCGAAATCTGGGATCCGCAATACAAGGAAGCGGCGCCCCTGCCCGTGCCGCCGCCCCAGCCGGAACCGCAACCCGAGCCGCAACCGAAAGTCCAGCCCGAGCCGAAACCCGAGCCGCCCAAGGTGATCGACGAACCCAAGGTCGAAAAACCCGATATCGCCCTGGAAAAAGAGAAAAAGCGCAAGCAAGAGCTGGAGCAGAAACAACAGCAGGAAAAAGCGGAAAAAGAGAAGGCGGAAAAGGAAAAGCAGGAACGCGAGAAGAAAGAAAAGCTCGAAGCCGAGGAGCAGAAGAAACTGAAGGAAGACAAGCAGAAAGAGGAAGACGCCAAGAAGAAGGCCGATGCCGAGAAGCAAGCTGCCGACAAGAAGAAACAGCAGCAGGCCGCCGCCGACGCCAAGGCCGCCGAACAGCGCCGCCAGGACGACCTGAAGCGCATGATGGGCCAGGCCACCAGCGCCACCGGCGGCAGCGGCACGGCCGAGAAGTCGCAGGGGCCGCGCGGCAACCCGGATTACGCCAACAAACTGCGCGCCAAGATTCGTTCCAATACGATCTTCGACGTTCCCGGCGACCTGAGCGGAAACCCGGCCGTGGAGTACACTGTCGAACTCTTCCCGGATGGCACGGTGCGCAGCGTGCGCAACAACAAGTCGTCCGGGGTGCCGGGCTTTGACGATGCGGTGCGCCAGGCCATCATGAAGTCCCAGCCGTTCCCGCCGGACAAGGATGGCAAGGTGCCGTCCAGCTTCACCTTTACCCACAAACCGAAAGATCAGTAAACGATGAGAAATGTCCGTTACCTGACCAGCATTGCAGTAGCCGCCGTCGGCCTGGCCCTGGCGCCAGCCTCGCAGGCGCAGTTGCGCTTCGAGATCACCGGCGTGGGCGCCACCCAGATCCCCATCGCCGTGGCCGCCTTCCCCGGCGAAGAGGCCGCGCCGCAGCAGATCACCGCCATCGTCAAGGCCGACCTGGCCCGCAGCGGCGTGTTCAAGCTCATCGACAACAGCGACGCGCTGTCGGACTCGTCCACCATCAACTACGCCGACTGGCAAAAGCGCGGCGCCAACGCGCTGGCCGTAGGCAGCGTGCAACGCCTGGCCGACGGCCGCTTCGACGTGCGCTACCGCCTGTTCGACACCGTGCAGTCGAGCCAGCTGTCGGCCCTATCCTTCGGCAGCCAGTCGCAGCTGATCCGCCTGACCGCGCACAAGATCGCCGACGACATCTACCAGAAACTGACCGGCATCCCCGGCATCTTCTCGACCCGCATCGCCTACGTCACCAAGTCGGGCAGCGAATACCGCCTGGAAGTAGCCGACGCCGACGGCGAAGGCAACCAGGTCGCGCTGCGCTCGAACGAACCCATCATTTCGCCGTCCTGGTCGCCCGACGGCACCAAGGTGGCCTATGTGTCGTTCGAAGCCAAGAAACCCATCATCTACATCCAGAACCTGGTGACCCGCCAGCGCTCCATCGTCGCCAACTTCAAGGGCAGCAACTCGGCCCCATCGTGGTCGCCCGACGGCTCGCGCCTGGCGGTGGCGCTGTCGCGCGACGGCCTGACCCAGGTCTACATCATCAATGCCGACGGCTCCGGCCTGCGCCGCCTGACCAACACCTCCGGCATCGACACCGAACCGCGCTTCTCGCCTGACGGCGGCAGCATCTACTTCACCAGCGACCGCAGCGGCGGCCCGCAGATCTACAAGGTCAGCGTAGACGGCGGCAGCGCCCAGCGCGTCACCTTCAACGGCAGCTACAACATCAGCCCGCGCATCTCGCCCGACGGCAAGACGCTGGCTTTCATCTCGCGCCGCGACGGCCGCTTCCAGCTGTACGCGCTGGACCTGACCAATGGCCAGGAGCAACGCCTGTCGGACACCGACCGAGACCAATCGCCCAGCTTTGCCCCCAACGGCAAATACATTATGTACGCGACGGAAGCTGGTCGTCGCGGATCCCTTGCCATCGTATCTGTCGATGGCCGTGTCAAGCAGCGTCTGACAACGCAAGTCGGAGATATCAGGGAACCGACTTGGGGTCCGTTCATGAAATAAAGAAATCCAACACTCACATTCATCACGACAAGGAGAAATCCAAAATGCGTACCATCAGCACCCTCGCCCTCATCGTCTCCAGCGCTGTTCTGCTGGCCGCTTGCTCCTCCACCAAACTGGACGACAAGAACGCCCCCGTTGAAAACCGCGCCGGTTCCGGCAGCGGCGCCGATATGCGCGCCGTCGGCACCGTCAACGCCGGCTCCGCCGACCCGCTGAACGACCCGCAAGGCGTTCTGGCCAAGCGCAGCGTCTACTTCGACTACGACAGCTTCACCGTCAAGGATGAATACCGCACCGTGGTTGAAAACCACGCCAAGTACCTGGTGGCCAACAAGGACCGCAAGGTGATCATCCAGGGCAACACCGATGATCGCGGCGGCGCCGAGTACAACCTGGCCCTGGGCCAGAAGCGTGCAGAAGCCGTGCGCAAGGCACTGGTGCTGCTGGGCGTGTCGGAATCGCAAGTCGAAGCCGTATCCTTCGGCAAGGAAAAGCCGAAGGCCCTGGGCCAGGACGAAGCCTCCTACGCTGAAAACCGTCGCGCCGACATCGCTTATCAGTGATCGACATGCGTACCGCTTTCAAACTGAAATCGGTAACTGTGGCGGCCGTGCTGGCCGCCACAGCCTGGTTACCGCTCACCGCCCACGCCGCCCTGTTTGGCGATGACGAGGCGCGCAAGGCGATCCTGGAGATCCGCGCCAAGATCGACGCCCTGCAGCACGACATTGCCAACAAAGCCGACAAGAACAGCGCACTCACACTCTCCGACCGCAACGACAACCTGCAATCGCAGATCTCGGCGCTGCGCGGCCAGATCGAAGTGCTGACCAACGAGGTCACCAACACCCAGCAGCGGCAAAAGGATTTTTACGTTGACCTCGACGCGCGCCTGCGCAAGCTCGAACCGCAACAGGTCAATGTCGACGGCCAGACGGTTGCCGTCGGCGTCTCCGAACAGCAGGCCTACGATGCCGCGCTGTCCCAGTTCAAGGGCGGCGACTACAAGGGCGCGGCCAATGCCTTTGGCGACTTCATCAAACGCTACCCGCAATCGGGCTACGCCGCCTCGGCGCAGTATTGGCAAGGCAACTCCCTGTACGCCCAGCGCGACTACAAGGGCGCCATCGCGGCCCAGCAGAACGTCGTGAAGAACTACCCGGACAATCCCAAGGTAGCCGACGCCATGCTCAACATCGGCAGCTCGCAAGCCGAACTGAAGGACAAGGCCGCCGCGAAGAAAACGCTGGAGCAACTGATCGCCAAATACCCGAACAGCCCGGCCGCGCAGACCGCCAAGGAACGCCTGCCCACGCTGAAATAAGAGTCCTGCCGGCAAACCGGCTGTTGTATAGCGTTTTACGCAGGGATTTGACACCGCCAATGAAGTTTGCCTATAATTGCGGTCTTTCGGGTCGTTAGCTCAGTTGGTAGAGCAGCGGACTTTTAATCCGTTGGTCGCAGGTTCGAGTCCCGCACGGCCTACCAGAAATTCAGCAGTAACAATTCAGCAGCAACAAAAAGGGTTCCAATTGCTTGGAACCCTTTTTTGTTTTTATCGCAAGACATCGCCACACTCGGCGCAAACTGCTTCGCAACGCTAGGGATTTAACCTCGCCGCCAGACGCAGCACTTCATCGATTGCCTGATCGTCATCCAGCTCGCCGCGCAGCGCCGCTGCTACCGCATTGCCGGCGTCGCGCTGGAACTCCGCGTAACCGGGCATGCGCGGCCTGACCCAGACGCTCTCCATCGATGCCCGCACCGAGGAATAGAAGCCGTTGAAGAGTGCATCGTTTTCCTTGCGTTCCCAGGACGACAGCAACGCCGGCTGGCCATGGTTTTCGGGAATCGTCCGGTCCTGAACCTGGGCGCCGACCATGTAGGCGACGAAGGCCAGCGCCGCCTGCGGTGCTTTCGAATAACGCGATACGCCCAGCGCGGTGCCGCCGATGGCGGAACCGGCATGATACGGCGCCCGCAAACCGGCGAAATCGGCGAAGGCCAGCGGCTTGCGCATGTCGGCTTCGCCGTAGGTCGCATAACCGTAGACGCAAGGGCAATACGCGATATCGTCGCGCGCCACCATGGCTTCGTGCAGATCGATGCTGTTCCAGCCCAAGGCTTCCGGCGGACAAAACGCCAGCAGGCGTCGCACCCATTGCAGGCCGTCCTTGAAGGCGGTGCGATCGATCGTGAATGCCTGATCCGGCGCGGTGCTCCACGGCTGCCCCTGATTCGCCATCAGGGCGGCAACGGCAAGCAAGGCATGCGGCGTTTCCACGCTCAAGCCCAGTTTCAATCCCCGCTTTTGCAAACGCTCACCCAAGGCCACCGCCTGCGCCCAGGTTTGCGGCACCGCTTCGCCGGCGGCGTCGAGCAGATCCTGGCGCACCAGCGCGTGCTGGGTCGCGGCATCGATAGGCGCGCCCCAGACGCTGCCGCGATAACGGTAGCTGGTCAGCGAGGCGCCGACGTAATTGCGATCGGCCTGTTCACCGAACAATTGCGGGAAATGTTTTTCCAGCGGCAGAAACACTTCTCCTTTTGCAATATCGCCGCTGAAAGGGTGGTCGTAAATCACCATGTCGTAAGCGCGGGCGACGCCATCGATGCCTTGATGCTCGAAGTCGCTCAGGGGCCGCTGCTCGACCTTGATCTCGATCCCGGGATGCGCGGCATGGAAGCCGGCAAGCGCCGCCAGCAGCGGATCGACGGCACGCCGGTGGCTCCAGCAAATGACGCTCAGCGATGTCGGCTCGCTCATGCGATCACCTTCGGATCGCGCTCCATCACGGTCAGGTGCTCGCAGGCGATGACGACTTCCTGGCGCTGATTGAACATTTCCACCAGCTCGACCAGCAGGCCATTTTCCGGTTTTTTGTGATCGCGCTTTTCCTTGATGGTGGTCTTGACCGTGATCGTGTCGCCGATGAACACCGGCCGGATAAACCGCAGCCGGTCGTAACCGTAGGAAATGCCGCGCGGATTGATCACGCCGGTGGTCATGCCGATGCCGACGCTGAAGATCAGCGTGCCATGCGCGATACGCTGCTTGAACGGCTGGGTCGCGCACCATTCGGCATCGACGTGATGCGGATAATAATCGCCGGTCTGCCCGGCATGCATGACGATATCGGCTTCGGTAATGGTGCGACCGGTGGACAGGCGAAAATCGCCGATCACGTATTCTTCAAGATATTTTTCGACAATCATTATTTGCTCTCCTGAGTATGAAATTGCGCACGGATGGCGGCGGTGTCTTCGCCGATTTTCGGCGCGCCTTTGCGTGAAGTCAGAATGTGGCCGTCGATGCGGATCGGGCAGCGCGTCGTCACCAGCCTGGCGCCGCTGCCGGTAAACACTTCCTGCACCATGTTCAGCGCCTTGAATCCCTCATGCTCGATCAGACGCGGCCAGTTCAGCACGTCGGCGCACCAGATATCGGCCGGCTCCAGAATCGCCAACCAGTAGGCGGTCGATTGCTGTTGCAGATGCTTCCACAAGATGTTCTTGATGACGTCGCGCTCGGAGAACCAGCGCGTGCGGTCGCTGTATTCCAGCAGCGCATCGCAACCCAGCAATTGGCCAAGACGTTCGACCGGATTCATGGCCACCGCAATGTATCCGTCAGCGGTGGCATACACGCCGTAAGGCGCGCTCAGATAGGCGCTGGCGCTGCCGATCTCGCTGCGTTGCGGCGGCGTGCCGTCGCCGTTCAGATAGGTGCTGATCAGTTCGAACTGGAAGTCCAGCGTCGACTCCAGCAGGCTGGCATCGACCCGGCCGCCCTGCCCGGTGATGCCGCGCCGCACCAGCGCCGCCAGGATGCCCTGCACCAGATGCGCGCCGGTAAAGATATCGGCCACCGCCACGCCGACCGGGGTCGGGCCGTGATCGGCATTGCCGTTCAACCAGGTCAGGCCGGACAGCGATTGCACCAGCAGGTCCTGGCCCGGCTTGTCGCGCCACGGCCCTTCGCTGCCGTAACCGGTGATCGAGGCATACACCAGCCGCGGGTTGGCCTTGCGCACGCTAGCGCAATCGAAGCCGAGCCGGTCCATGATGCCGGGACGGAAATTCTGGATCAGCACATCGGCTTGCGCGATCAGCTTCCAGATTTCCTCGCGATCGGCGGCATCTTTCAGGTTGGCGGCAAAGCTGCGCTTGTTGCGGTTGATCGTATGGAACAAGGTGCTGTCGCCATCCAGCTCCAGATTCGATACATACAATTGGCGGCTCAGATCGCCGCCGTCCGGCCGCTCGATCTTGATGACGTCGGCGCCCAGGTCGGCCAGCCGCAGCCCGGCCGAGGGGCCGGCCAGGAATTGGCTGAAATCCAGCACCAGCAAACCCTGCAATGGCAAGACCGGCGTAGTGTCAGCTGCGGCTGCGCTCTTGTGGTTGGTCGAAGACATGATGTTTCTTTCCTGAAAAATAAATATTTACTGCATCAGCAGCGACGGCAACAGCAATGAGATTTGCGGCACGGCGGTAACCAGCGTCAGCACGATCAGCATCGCCAGCAGCAGCGAGAGCGATTCCTTGGTGGCATTGGCGAGCGACACCTTCAAGATGCTGCAGGTGGTGAACAGCAGCGTGCCGACCGGCGGATGGGCGCCGCCCAGCGTCAGGTTAAGGACCATGATGATGCCGAAGTGAACCGGGTCGATGCCCAGCTTCAGGATCACCGGCACCAGGATCGGCGTCAGCAGAATCAGCGCGGCGGTGCCTTCGATCACCATGCCGACCAGCAGCAGCAATACATTGATCAGCAACAGCAGCAGGCCCGGATGATTGGTGAGCGCAATCAGCGCCGACGCCAGTTGCGCGGGAATGTCTTCCCACACCATGTAATAACCGAGCGTGGCGGCGCTGCAGATGATCAGCATCACCACCGACGTGGTGCCGATGGTTTCCGACAGGATGATGGGCACATGCTTCCAGCGCAGTTCGCGATGCAGCACGACGCCGACGAAGGCCGCGTACAGCACGGCGATCGCACCGGCCTCGGTCGGCGTGAACACGCCGCCGCGGATGCCGATGATGATGAACACCGGCAGCGACAAGGCCCATACCGAGTCGGTAAAGGCGCGCCACAATTCCTTGCCGGTCGCCATCTTCGAGCGCGCCGGCACATAGCCGCGTTTCTTCGACACCAGATAGACCGCGACCATCAGGGCAACCGCCAGCAGCAGCCCCGGAATCACGCCGGCGATGAACAGCTTGCCGACCGATACATTGGCCAGATAGGCATAGACGATCATGCCGATGCTGGGCGGGATCATCGCCACGATCACCGACGAGCAGGCGATCGTGGCCGCGGCGAAGCCGGCGCTGTAGCCGCCGCGCACCATCGACGGCCCGAGCATCTTGGCCAGCATCGCCGCGTCGGCATTGGCGGATGCGGTCAGGCCGCCCATCATCGTCGCCAAGAGGATATTGATTTGCGCCAGTCCGCCCACGAAGTGCCCGACAAAGGCCTCGGCCAGCGCCAGCAAGCGGCGCGTGATGCCGGCGGCGTTCATGATGCTGCCGGCCAGAACAAAGAAGGGCAGCGCCAGCAAGGGAAAGGATTCCGTGGTGCTGACAATGCGTTGCGACACCAGGTCGATGGGCAAATCGCCGCCGATGAAGAAATACAGCATCGCCGGCGCGATCATGGCAATGGCCACCGGCACATTGACCGCCAGCAGCAGGAACATCAGGAAAGCAGGCCATAAAGTCATTTGTCTTCTCCCGGCTGGCGCAGGCGGCGCACGGCGAACATGGCGTGGCGTATCGTCATCAGCGCGAAGCCGACGGCCGCGCCGCTATAGGTGACGCTTTGCGGTATGCGCAAAATCGTGGTCGGCGCGTCGATGGTGGCGATCGAAAACTTGAGCGCCAGCCCGGCCACGGCCGCCAGCGTCAGGAACACGAAAATATCCACCAGCAATTGCAGCCATCTGCGCGGCGCCGCCGGCAGGTGCTCGATCGCCAGATCGATGGAAATATGTTCGCCGCGCTTGAATACGGCGGCCGCGCCGACGAACACGGTCCAGGCGAACGCGATGCCGGCGACTTCGCCGCTCCAGGCGGCCGGCTGCGCCAGCAGGTAGCGCGTGACCACGCCCCAGGTGACCGACAGCACGATGACGACCAGGCCGATGCCGGCGACGATTTCTTCCAGCGACAGGTCGGAAAAACGGATTTCTTTTTCCGGCGGACTGTCGGCCTTGACGGATAGTTCAGACATGAGGATGCCTCCAGGTGAACTGGTAATGCGCGATAAAGGAAAGCGGCCTGCCGATGCCTCTGGTGCTGCGCAGGCCGGGCAAGGAAGTTAGCGGCGGATCATTTCTGGTCCAGGATCTTGCGGATGCGCGGATACAGGCCCGGCGTCCATTTCGGGAAGGCCGCATAGACCGGCGCGGTGGCATCGCGGAAGGCCTTGACGTTGACATCGGACACGACCGTCACGCCCTGCTTCTTCAGGTCTTCGATCAGCTTCTTGTCGTTCTCGATGGTGGTCGCGGTCATGGCTTCGCCGGCCTTGACCGACTCTTCGACCAGGATCTTTTGCAGGTCGGGCGACAGCGATTCGAAGACTTTTTCATTCATCACCAGGCCGACGTAGGCCGTGAAATGGCCGGTCAGCGACAGGATCTTGCGTTGCTCCTGCAATTTGGAACCGACCAGCGAACCGAGCGGCGCTTCGACTGCATCGACCACGTTCTGCGCCAATGCGCTATAGACCTCGGTCCACGGCAGCGGCACGCCACGCGCGCCCAGCGCCTTGAAGGTTTCCACCCACATCGGATTGGGCGCGATGCGCACCGTCACGCCCTTGATATCGGCCGGCGAGCGGAACGGCTTGCTGCCGATCATGTTGCGGATGCCGAAAAAGTAATTGAAGGACAAGGCGCGAAAACCGGCCTTCTGCATTTCCTTGTCCATTTCCTTGTACCAGTCGCTGGCCAGCAGCATCTTGAATTGCTGCGGATTGTCGAGCAGATAAGGGCCGTTCATCACGCCCAGGTCGGGCACGTAATCGGCCATGAACGCCGGGTCGGCCAACTGGATGATCGGCGCGCCGTGGCGCACCTGCTCATACACCTCTTTATTGGGGCCGAGCTGCTCGGACGGGAACACGCTGATGCGCAGCTTGCCGCCGGAACGTTCATTGACCGCCTTGGCAAAAGCTTCCGACGCTTTGTGTACCGGCTCGCTGGTGGATAAGGCATGGGCCAGGCGCAACTTGACTTGCGCGGCAGCGGGGATGGCGGTGGCGCCCAATGCCATGACGGCACCCAGCGCGAGTAAAATCTGACGCATCTTTGTCTCCTGTAACGGCGAAGCTGCGCTTCACCTGATTAATGTACCGGTGGGCCGGTTTATAAAATATGGATGTTCTGCATGCCGAGGCGATGCAGCCTGCGTTTTGCTTTGTCTCTTGCGGCTGTCGGGCCGCGTTTTTTTACTTATTTACTTGATGCCTGCATCGCTACCTGAAGCTTGCTGCTGATAAATCTACTGCAACAATTCCATATATGTTAAGTTGATTCTATATACGAAATTTAAAGAGATCAAGTAAAACAATGAAGCAAGCAAACAACAACGAAGAGACCGCTGCGGCCAATGAGCGTCCGGGCGCGCCGGCACTGGAGAAGGGCCTGGACCTGCTGGAAGCGCTGGCGGACGAGCCGGAAGGATTGACGCAAAAAGCGCTGGCCGAGCGGGTATCGCGCTCGGTCAGCGAAATCTTCCGCATGCTGGGCGTGCTGGAACAGCGCGGCTACGTGCGGCGCGATCCGCTCACCAATCTGTATGCGCTGACCTTGCGCATGTTCGAATTGTCGAACCGCCATCCGCCGATGCGGCGGATGCAACGCGCGGCGCTGCATACGATGGAAAAGCTGGCCGATGCGATCGGGCATTCCTGCCATCTGGTGGCGATGAACGGCGACCGCATGATGGTGATCTCGCAAACCGAACCGCAGGATCGGGCGATGGGCTGGTCGGTCAAACTGGGGGCGAGCTTTGCGCTGTCGTCGCACTATGCCTCGGCCCGCGTCCTGGCCGCGTTCCAACAGCCGGATCGCCGGCTGGACATGGCCAGGATCATGGCCGAGCACGACGGCTCGCCCACCACCGACAAGATTTTGCAACGGCTGGCGGCGATTGCAGAAGCCGGCAACGATGTCTCTTCCAGCGAAGCCTCCAATGGCGTGATCGACATCAGCTTCCCGATCCTGAATCACTTCAACCAGGCGGTTGCGGCCCTGACGGTGCCGTACATGTCGCACGTTGACGGCGGCTACCAGCCGCAGGATCTGGTGCCTGTCGTCGGCAAGGCGGCGCGTGAAATCTCGGTGGCGATCGGCGCCGTGATCGAGGATTGATCCGCAGCGATTAGCGGAAAAAAAACAAAGGGGGCCGGATAAAGATCCGCCCCCCTTTTTACCCCGCCCTAAAATCCCTGCCATCAAATCGACGCGGAAGAAGTGGGCGCCCCCGCCGCCATTTATCGCTTGAGCGGCTGCCCCGCGAACCCCAGTTTTTCCAGGAACGCCGACACGATCGGCGACCAGATCTCCACCCCGCCGGAAAACAGCAGATGCCCGTTCTTCCCGAACGGCGGCAACAGATGGTAGTCGGCCATGCCGCCGGCGTTCACGAAAGCCGCGTGCCAGGCCTTGCTATAGGACGGGCCGAAATAAAGGTCATTCTCGGTATAGATCCACAGCATGGGCGCCTTGGCGGTCTTGCCGAATTGGGCATACATGTCTTCCATGCGTCCCGGCTGGCAGGGATTGGCCGGATGCCCGACCGGATCGCCGCCGGAACCGCCGGCGAAGTTGATGGCGCCGACCAGGCCGGCCGGCGCCAACGCGGCGGCGGCAACCGTCGAATAACCGCCCACCGATTGCCCTACCAGCAACACGCGCTGCGCATCGACGTAGGGCTGTTGCTTGGCATAGTCCAGCACCGCCAGGATCTCGGTGCTGGCGGCCTTGGCCATGGGCGCGTAGTCCTTGTTGCTGCAACCGCCGCTGTCTTCCGGGTCGAACTGGGTGCTGTACTGGCCGTAGCCGATGCGGGTCGGCTCGAATACCGCGAAACCGCGCTCGACGAAGTAGCGCGCTTGCGTGGTGTAACGAAAGCGCGGCGGGTCGCGCCGGTTGGTGGGGCTGCGGCCATGGTTCAGGATCAGGATGGGAAATGGGCCGGGGCCGTCCGGCTTGAATTGCGTGATGACCACCTTGCCGCTCTCTTCCTTGCCGTAGAGATCCTTGACCGTGACATCGATCGATGTCACCGCTTCGTTGATATCCATCGCCAGTTGCTGGGCGTGCAGGTTGGCGGCGCCGGCTGCCAAGAGCCAGGCTGTGAACCACAGTATTTGTCGGCGCATGTTTTTCTTGTCATCGGGAAGAAGCTGCGCAAGCAGCCGGAGCCGCTACGCTAACGCCGGCCAGGCGTTCCGGCAAGCACAATGCGCCGGCGCATGGCTGGCCCGCAACAGCATCGGGCTTTGCCCTGCGGATTGCCGAAGACGGACCCTGCGCTTGCGCCCGACGATACGCGATCCGATATACTTCCGCTTTTCACCCGCAGGTTTTCGATATCCCGATTGCCAACCATGTCCGACCAGCCGCCCGAGCCCCTGTTTCCCGATGACGCCGTCAGCGGCGCCGATACCGTTCCGGCGCCGCGGCCATGGATCGTATTGCAGAACGTGCATGAGATCGAGACCTGGATCGAGACCTATAACCGCGAATTGCAGGCGGTCGTCTGGCGCAACAAGCTCAACACGGTCAACGCCGGCCAGGGTATCTGCTTCGCGCTGGAACTGGGCGGCGAGATCTACCTGCACACCACGGCCGAAGGCCAGGTGCTGCTGGACGTGAGCGAAGAAGCCTCATGGGTCAATCCGGTGATCAGCGCGGCCACCGGCGCGGCGCTGCCGGCCGGCAGCGTCTGGGTGCTGCCGCAGGATACGCTCACGCAACTGATCCTCGGCCTGTCGGGCATGATCGCGACTTCGCAGTTCGTGCTCAGGCACGAATACCGGATCGGCAAAGGCCAACGCATCCGGTTCTGAGCGTCCCCCCGACGGAAAACATTGCCAACAAGGATAGATCCATGAATGAACGCACCCTGGTCATCGCCGGCGCCATCAACATGTTCATCGCCGTGGGCTGCGGCGCCTTCGGCGCGCACGGCCTGAAGAAGATACTTTCCGACGACATGCTGGTGGTCTGGCATACCGCCGTCACCTACCAGGCCATGCATGCGCTGGGCATGATCGCCGTCGCCCTGCTGCTGCCCAGATTCGGCGGCGCGCTGATGAGCTGGGCCGGCAACCTGATGCTGGCCGGCATTGTCATCTTCAGCGGCAGCCTCTACCTGCTGGCGCTGACCGGCACCCGCGTGCTGGGCGCGATCACGCCCATCGGCGGCGCCGCCTTCCTGGCGGCATGGCTGCTGGTGGCATGGTCGGCTTACAAGGGCATGCGCTGAACCGCTGCCTGCCGACAGGAACGCCGCCCTCTCTCGGGCTAATGCCGTTCAGTTAAGACTAATTCTGAAACACTCATCACAGCCCCCGTTCGGGCTGAGTAGGCCCGCCAGGGCCGTATCGAAGCCAGCGCACCGGCGTTGGGGCGCTCTTGCCTGCCCTTCGATACGCTGCTGCGCAGCTACTCAGGGCGAACGGAGTCTGGACTGCACAAACAAAAATGCCGTTCAGTACTTAACTGAACGGCATTAACTCTCTCGAACGGCTTTTGCATTTCCGGCGTACGGATGATCAGCGATGGAAGAACTCCGCGATCAGCGTGGCGCCGATGAAGGTCCCGGCGTTGGCCGCGAAGGACACCAGCACGATGCGCCAGCCCAGCTTGCGGAAGGCGGGAATGTCCTTGGCGATCGACAGGCCGGCGAAGGTCAGCATCGGCGTGATGACGGCCAGGAAGTTCACCTTCGCCGTCAGGTCGACAATGGCGGCCGCCCACGGACAGGCCGGCGAGGTCAGGAACATCGCCACCAGCGTGACCCAGCACACGGCCGGCACTTTCTTGCCGGTCAGGTTGCGCAGCTGGTCGCCGACGAACACCACCGCCACCATCAGCGCAATACAAGCAAGCGAAGCCAGCGGCGTCACCTTGTAGGCGATCCAGTTGGCGACCATGGTCAGCACGCCGGCGAAGACCCAGGCGCTGATGCGGCCGGCCAGGCCGAGTTCGGCGGTGTCGAGATGCGTTTCCTTGTGCAGGCCGTCGTCCGGCGGCGTGGAGGCGGAATTGGTGCGGCCGATGAGCGGTTCCAGCACGCGGTAGCCCCACACCGCCAGCGGCAGCGAGATGAACAGCGTGAAGTAGGTGCCGATGGTGGTGGTGATCAGGTTGCTGGCGGCGGCAAAGGTGGCCACGTCCTTGGCCACATCGGCCGGCTGCAGCGCGGCGATGGCGCCGGCGGCGGCCGCCATCATGCTGCCCGAGCCGACGCCCGCGCCCATGGCCAGCGAATACGGGTGGAAGATGTTCAGGCTGGCGATGAAGCCGGCGAACACCGCGATGAAGACGGCGCCGAACAGCGTGCCGGTGATGTACTCCGCCAGCACCCCGCGGCCCTCCGGCGAATCCATGCCGTAGCGCTCGCCGATGATGGCCAGGCTGGGCTCGCGGCCCACCGAGAAGGTGGCGCCGATGGCCTCGCGCTTGATGCCCAGCAGCAGCGCCAGCGGCAGGCCGATCACGATGGTGCCGACGAAGTGCCCGAACTCCTGGAACACCAGCGCCCAGCCCGACTCGACCAGCTTGGGCAGGGAATTGCCCACCATCAGGCCCAGCTTGGCGACGAACAGCAGCAGCGCCGGCTGCAGGATGGCGGCGGCCTGGAACTGCATCGGCGGCGTCAGCGCCACGCCGCCCGGCAGGCGGCGGCTGAACAGGCCCAGCGCGGCGCCCATGATCAGCGCCCACACCATGGGCAGCAGCACGATCTTGCCGGGGCCGAGTTTGAGGGTGGCCGATCCTATCCATTCGGCGATGATCAGGATGAGCGCCGCATAGGCGTATAGCTTCCAGGTTTGCTGCCCTTGCCGTGTTGCCGATATCGATGTCGCTGCTGCCTGCATGTTGCTCTCCCGCTGTGGATGAAGTACTGCATCGCGTTGATCCGGCCCCGCCGCGTTGCCGGACGGGGGGTGATGTCGTGTCGTTTTACCTCGTGTTTTACCTCGTGTATTGCCACTGCCCTGCCGCGCCATGCGCCGGCCTCCCCGCCTGCACATGGCGCATTGCGCATGGCCGGCGCAACCGCATCCGGCTTATACGTAGCCGAATGCCGCGGCCGGCGCCGCCGCCGTCTCCACCCACACGCTCTTGGTCTGGGTGTATTCATGCAGCGCCTCGACGCCGCTGGAACGGCCGTAGCCGCTCTGGTTGTAGCCGCCGAAAGGCGACGCGACGTTGATGGTCTTGTAGCCGTTGATCCAGAAAGTGCCGGCATTGACCTGCGCCGCCACACGGTGGCCGCGGGCGATGTCATTGGTCCAGACCGCGCCGGCCAGGCCGAAGTCGCTGTCGTTGGCGATGCGCACCGCATCTTCTTCGGTGTCGAAGGGAATCACCACCACCACCGGGCCGAAGATCTCCGTGCGCGCCACGTCCATTTCGTTGGTCACGTGCGCCAGCACCGTCGGCCGCACGAAGAAGCCCTCGCCCGCCTGCTGCGGTGACGTAGCAAGCTTCGCACCCGCCTTCACGCCCTCGGCGATCATGCTGATCACATGCTCGTACTGCTTCTTGTTGGCGATCGGCCCGACTTCGGTGCCGTCGTCCAGCGGCGAGCCCACCTGGATGCGCGCGGCGCCGCCTGCCAGCATGTCGACGAAGCGCTCATACACCGAGCGTTGCACCAGCAGGCGCGAACCGGCCACACAGCTCTGCCCGGCCGAAGAGAAGATCGCCGCCTGCGCGCCCAGGCAGGCGCGCTTCAGGTCGGCATCCTCGAACACGATGTTGGCGGACTTCCCGCCCAGCTCCAGCACGCATGGCAGCAAGCGGCGCGCGGCGGCCTCGGCGATCTTCTTGCCGGTGGCGGGCGAACCTACGAACACCACCTTCTTCACCGCCGGATTGTCGATCGCAGCCTGGCCCACGGTGTGGCCGTAACCGGCCAGCACGTTGATCAGGCCGACCGGCACGCCGGCCTGCTCGGCCAGCGCGGCCACCGCCAGCGAGGTGAACGGCGTGAGCTCAGAGGGCTTCAACAGCACCGCGTTGCCCATGGCGATGGCCGGCGCCACCTGCCAGCCGCAAGTGAAGATGGGCGCGTTCCAGGGCGTCACCTGCAGCACCGTGCCGACAGGTTCGCGGCGCGTGTAGTTCAGGTGCGTGGTCGGCACCGGGATGACATCGCCGTAGAACTTGTCGCACCAGCCGGCGTAGTACTCGAACATCTCGGCCACCTTGGCGACCTCGCCACGGCA
The DNA here is from genome assembly GCF_059418325.1 of Herbaspirillum sp. GW821-FHT09A12. Taxonomy (NCBI): domain Bacteria; kingdom Pseudomonadati; phylum Pseudomonadota; class Betaproteobacteria; order Burkholderiales; family Oxalobacteraceae; genus Herbaspirillum; species Herbaspirillum sp. GW821-FHT09A12. The sequence goes on along the minus strand of NZ_JBWKPR010000001.1, from coordinate 1,058,634 downwards.
GTCGCGGATCGGCTTGCCGGCGCTGATGGCTTCCAGTTGCGCCAGCGGCTCGAGATGGTTGCGGATCTGCTGGCCGACGGCGAACACGATGCGCCCGCGCGCGGCATGGGTCAGCGCCCACCACTGCTTTTGCGCGGCGGCGGCGGCGCGTGCGGCCTGCTCCACCACGCCCGCGCCGGCATCGCGATACGCCAGGCTGGGACGGCCGCTGGCGGCGCTATGGAGTTGCACGGCTGGGCCGTCGCCCGCCACCAGTTGGCCGCCGACGTAGGAACCGACGGTGGTCGCGCCCGGGAAGAAGTGCGCGAACGCGGCCAGCAGGTGTTCCGATTCATTCAATTGCATTGCTTGCTCCTGAAACCTTGGGTGGAAAATATCTGGAAATGATCTGGCGGCGCCGGTGTTTATCCGTTCACCGCTTCACCCAGCTGCACGATGCGGTTGAAGTCTTCGCCGTCGGCGATGCTGTCGGCGCTGCAGGCCCACAGGCGGCCGGCTTCGGCCGACAGCGGCGCATCCACGCACAGCTCCTGCAGCAGCCCCATGGCCAGGCGGATGTCCTTGCGCATCAGCTTCATGGTGAAGCCGGAGTTGAAGGCGTCGTTGAAGATCCAGGTCGGGTAGTTGACCTGCGTCACGCCGCTGCGTCCGGAACCGGCGTTGATGCCTTCGAAGATCTGCTGCGCATCGAGTCCGGCTTCACGCGCGATGCGCGCGGCCTCGCCGGCCACCAGCAGATGGGCCCCGCACATCAGGTTGTTGAGCAGCTTGGTGACATGGCCCGCGCCGACCGGCCCCACATGCACGCGCTTGGCACTGATGGCTTCCAGCACCGGCATGGCGGCGGCGATATCGCTCGCATCCCCGCCCAGCACCATGGTCATGGCGCCGGTGGCCGCGCCCTTGGGGCCGCCGCTGACAGGAGCGTCGATGAAGCGCAGAGCGCATTCGGCCAGGGCCGCGGCCACCTTGCGGGTGCTGTTCGGATCGGCCGTGGTGGTGTCCACCACCAGCAGGCCGCGGCGCGCGCCTTGCAGCACGCCGCCTGCGCCCAGCACCACCGCCTCCACCACATCCGAGGTCGGCAGCGACAAAATCAGCAGCTCGACCTGCCCCGCCAGTTCCGCCGCCGATGCGGCGATCGCCGCGCCATCGGCCTGCAATGCGGCACAGGCCGCCGGCGACGGATCGAAGCCCGCCACCTTGTAGCCCGCGCGCAGCAGCGAACGCGCCATGCCGCTGCCCATATTGCCCAGACCGGCCACGCCGACCGTGGCTATCGTTCCTGCCTGTTCCATGCACGCTCCCTGAAGATTCATCGGATCGGACCGGCATGTCATGCGCCGGTCATGAATGCAGTGTGCAAGCAGAGGCGAAACGGATCAATTACAAGGAAACCGGGTTTTCGTTCTAATTAACAGAACACAGGATGATCTCAGCTGGTGACCTGGAAGGCCTGCATCAGCGAACTGGAATACGACAGCAGCCGGTTGGCCGCCACCGACAGCTTGCGGCCCACCCGCGTGATCAGGTGCACCTCGGCCGTGGTCAGCACGTCGCTGTCGATGGGAATGGCCAGCAGCTCGCCGGCGGCCAGCTCGGTCGACACCGAAAAGCGCGGCAGCAGCGTGATGCCCTGGCCGGACTTCACGAAGTGCTTGAGCACGTTGATGGAATTGGTGCTCAGCAGCGGATTGAACTTGATCTTGGCCGCGTACTCCGCCAGCGCCAGCAGCTGGCGCGTGCCGTAGGATTCGTGCATCAGGCCGATCGGGTATTCGGTCAGTTCCTTCAGGCTGCACGACTTGCTGTTGCGCAGCGGCGATTGCGGCCCGACGATGACCTGCATCGGCTGCGGCTGCACCGCGCGCGAGACGATCTTGGGATCGCCGGGCGGGTTGTAGACCAGTCCGATCTCGGCCTGGTCTTCGGCGACCTGGCGCAAGACCTCGTTGGTGCCGGCCAGGTCGATGGAAATCGAAATCTGCGGATGCCGGGCCGCGAAGTAAGCCATGGGCTGGCTCATGAAATCGCTGACGAACCCCTCGCCGATGACGATGCTGACGTGGCCGCGTTTCAGGCCGCGCAGGCCCTGCAGCTTGGACAGCAGGTCGGCCTGGTGGGCGCCCTGCTCGCGGTAGTAGTCGATCAGCAGCTGCCCGGCCTCGGTCGGTACCACGCCGCGCCGATGGCGCTCCATCACGGGGATGGCGACTTCCTGCTCCAGCAGTGCAATCTGCCGGCTCACCGCCGACGGGGCGATATCGAGCTTGTCGGCGGCGGCGCGCACGCTGCCGCATTGCACCGCCTCGAAGAAATAGGCCAGGCGCTGTTCATTGAGCTTTCTCATGTGTTCTCCCCGGGTATCGCCCCGGCCTGCCGGTCGGCGCTTATGTTGCCCGGATTAGAACACAAATGGGATTTCACGCCATCGGATGCCGGTTCAGGCAGCGGCGCCGCTGAGCGCCGCCTTGACCGGATCGTCGATTTCGCCGGTGATGCCAGACAGCACCCCGGCCACCACCGAAAACTCCTTGCCCGCCTGGCCCGAGCGGGTCATGGCTTACACCTCCGCGCTGTCACCCTGTCGCTCTGCGATGAAGGATCAGGCCGCTGCGCGCGCCGGATGCGCCTGTTTGCGGTAGAGGAATTCCAGCACCTCGGTACGGTACGCGGAGTACTGCGCATCCTGCGCCAGCGCCACGCGCTCGCGCGGACGCGCCAGCTTCACCTCCAGGACTTCGCCGATGGTGGCGGCCGGGCCGTTGGTCATCATCACGATGCGGTCCGACAGCAGCACGGCCTCGTCGACGTCGTGGGTCACCATGACCACGGTCGACTCGGTCTTGGCCACGATCTTGAGCAGCTCGTCCTGCAGGTGGGCGCGCGTCAATGCATCGAGCGCCCCGAACGGCTCATCCATCAGCAAGACCTTGGGCTCCATCGCCAGCGCGCGGGCGATGCCCACCCGCTGCTTCATGCCGCCGGAGATTTCATTGGGACGCTTGGTCTCGGCCGCCGACAGGCCCACCAGCGCCAGCGCGGCGCGCGTGCGGTCGCGCAGCTGGGTGCGGTCTTCCTGCGCGCCGAACACGCGCTCGACCCCAAGGTAGATGTTCTCGTAGCAGGTCAGCCAGGGCAGCAGCGAATGGTTCTGGAACACCACCGCGCGCTCCGGCGACGGGCCGCCGATCTCGCGGTTGGCGCACAGCAGCACGCCTTCGCTGGGCCGGGTCAGGCCGGCGATCAGGTTCAGCAGCGTCGACTTGCCGCAGCCGGAGTGGCCGATGAGCGTAACGAATTCGCCCTTGGCGACCGTCAGGTTGATATCGCGCAGCGCATGGAAACTGCCCTTCTTGGTGTTGAACACCATTTCCACGCCGTGGATGTCGATGAATTTGCCGTTGATGTTTTCCATGATGTCCCCCGCGTTCGGTTTCAGTTGCTGACCTGTTCATAGGTGAATGCCTTGGCCAGCGCCACCAGCGCCTGCTCCAGGATCAGCCCGACCACGCCGATGACGACGATGGCGATGATGATGTGCGGCACGTTCAGGTTGTTCCATTCATCCCAGACCCAGAAGCCGATGCCCACGCCGCCGGTCAGCATCTCGGCGGCGACGATCACCAGCCAGGCGGTGCCGATGGACAGCCGCACGCCGGTCAGCATGTAGGGCAGCACCGAGGGAAACAGGATCTTGGTCAGGATCTTCCATTCCGACAGGTTCAGCACGCGCGCCACGTTCATGTAGTCCTGTGGCACGCGCTGCACGCCCACCGCGGTGTTGATGATCATCGGCCAGATCGAGCAGATGAAGATCGACCAGATCGCCGCCGGGTTGGCCGACTTGAACACCAGCAGGCCGATCGGCAGCCAGGCCAGCGGCGACACCGGTTTGAGCAGGCTGATGATGGGCCCGAACATGGCCGCCAGGAACTGCACGCGCCCGATGGCGAACCCCAGCGGGATGCCCACCAGCGCCGCCAGGCCGAAGCCCACGCCCACGCGCTGCAGCGACGCCAGCACGTTCCAGCCGATGCCCTGGTCGTTGGGGCTGTTGCGATAGAAGGGATCGGAGAACATGTGGAGCGCTTCCTGCAGCGTCGCCAGCGGCGTCGGGAAGCTGCTGTTCTTCAAGGCGATGATCTGCCAGACCAGCACCAGCACCGCCACCCCCAGCAGCGGCGGCACGATGCGCATGAAAGCGCTGCCGGCGCTGCCGACGATACGGCGCCTGGCCGGGCGGGGTGCGCTAACCGGCACCGGCGCCGGCGTCACCGCCTTGGCCTCGTTGGCGGCTTCGGCGCCGCGCGCCGCGGCGGGCGCCCCGCCAGCCGGCTTGGCGTTATCGCCCATGATGTTCTCCATGACTGCGCTCATTTCGACTCCCCTCCTGATGGAACTTCAATCGCATGCGGCCGCGATCAGACCTTGATCTTGAACGACTGCGCATAGGCCGCCGGATTCTTGCCGTCCCACACGGTGCCGTCCATGAACTTGGAGCTGCGCATGACATCCTTGGGCACCGGCGTCTTGGTCATCGCGGCGGCATCCTTGAACAGGTCGATCTGGTTGACCGCCTTGGCCACGGCGAGATAGTCCGGATCGCTCTTCAACAGGCCCCAGCGGCGGTGCTGGGTCATGAACCACATGCCGTCCGACAGGTACGGGAAGTTGACCGTGCCGTCGTCGTAGAACTTCATGTAGTTGGGGTCGTCCCAGGTCTTGCCCAGGCCATTCTGGTAGCGGCCCAGGATGCGCTGGTCGATCACGTCCTTGCTGGTGTTGACATAGGACTTGTCGGCGATGACTTCGGCCATCTTGTTCTTGTTGGTCAGCGAGGCGTCGATCCACTTGCCGGCGTCGAGGATGGCAGCCATCATCGCGCGGCAGGTGTTGGGGTATTTCTTGACGAACTCCAGCGACGTGCCCAGCACCTTTTCCGGATGGTCTTTCCAGATGTCCTGGGTGGTGGTGGCGGTGATGCCCACGCCGTCGACGATGGCGCGATGGCCCCAGGGCTCGCCCACGCAGAAGCCGTCCATGTTCCCCACGCGCATGTTGGCCACCATTTGCGGCGGCGGCACGGTGATCACCTTGGCATCCTTCATCGGGTTGATGCCGTTGGCCGCCAGCCAGTAGTACAGCCACATCGCGTGGGTGCCGGTGGGAAAGGTCTGGGCGAAGGTGTATTCGCGCTTGTCGGTCTGCATCAGCTTGGCCAGCGAGGCGCCGTCCACGGCGCCCTTGTCGGCCAGCTTCTTCGAGAGGGTGATGGCCTGGCCGTTGTGGTTCAGGCCCATCAGCACCGCCATGTCCTTCTTCTGGCCGCCGATGCCCAGCTGCACGCCGTAGATCAGGCCGTACAGCACATGGGCGGCGTCCAGTTCGCCATTGGTCAGCTTGTCGCGCACGCCGGCCCAGGAAGCCTCCTTGCTGGGCACGATCTTGATGCCGTACTTCTTGTCGAAGCCCAGCACCGAAGCCATCACCACCGAAGCGCAATCGGTCAGGGGAATGAAACCGATCTTGACTTCTTCCTTCTCCGGCTTGTCGGAACCGGCCGCCCAGGCGCCGCCGGTGGCTAAACCCATCATGCTCGCTCCCGCCGCGATGCCCGCGGTATGAATGATCTTGCGGCGCGTCGCATCCACGTCCGCGCCATTGACTGCTCCGGCCACCGCCTTGCCCGCCTGCTCTTCTTGGAAATCCATAGCATTTTCCCCATTGCTCACCGATAAACAAAAAAAGGCGTATTCCGGCATGAATCGCTTCATGTCGAAAGACGCCTTTGTCTTGGGCGATGCAACCTCCGTTGGCCGCACCTATGCGCACTCGTTGCGCTACGAGTTACGTTCAGCAAAGACCGTGCCAGACGCATGGAAAAGCCTGCCGCATGCCGGCAATCCCCTATGGAAACGGGATCTGCGGTAGTTGCCCGGGAACGTGCGCGCACATTTCGGGGAAGGCATGAAACGCCAGCAAAACGAGCGCCCAATCGCACTTCATTTGTGCCTTGCACCAAATTGGCGGAAGAGAAAAGCAGGGGAAAGCGGCCGGGAAAGAGGCGTTCAGCCCAGCAGGTCCTCGGCATCCAGCAGGCGCTGGGCCACTTCGGAGAGTTTGAGGTTACGGTTCATCGCCATGCCGCGCAGCTTCTGGTAGGCCTGGTCTTCGGACAGGCCCTTGCGCGCCATCAGCACGCCCTTGGCGCGCTCGACCAGTTTGCGTTCGGCCAGCTTGTTACGGGTATCGGACAGCTCGGCCAGCAGCTTCTGCTCCTGACGGAAACGCGCCAGCGCCACGTCCAGCACCGGCTTGACCCGTTCGGAATGCAGGCCCGCCACGATGTAGGCGGTGACCCCGGCGGCCATCGCGGCTTCCATGCTGGAGGTGTCGTCGTCTTCGGTGAACATGACGATGGGGCGGCGCTCGTCGCGGGTGGCGATCACGATGTGTTCCAGCACGTCGCGCGCGTCGGACTCGGCTTCGATGATGATCATGTCCGGCTGCAGGCTGGCAATGCGGTCCGGCAACGAAAGGTCGGCCGGCAGCGCGGCGATGATGTTGTAGCCTGCATCCAGCAGCCCGGCCCGCAGCGCCTCGGCCCGCTGTTGCGCCTGCTCATGCGCGGCTGCGTCATGGTCCTCTTCCAGGTGCGGCACGGAATTGACGATGACGATACGCAGCGCACGCCCGCTCGCGGGGGCGGTAGATGTCGATGGGCTACCGGACTTCATAGAAAGGACGAACTGGCTATCGGCTCTGGTGAGAACGCAAACACGTCAAACTCGCGGGTCCGTTTCCAGCGCTTACGCTGCGAAGCAGCATGCGATTGACGGCCGGAATAGTAACCCATTGCCGCTCAAAAAACATGCATCCCCATAAAAACAGGCGCAGGCGCCGGTGCGGCATGCCAAAACGATATAGCAAATTGCGCACCATTGGGCGCTTTCCGCTTTTCCCGGCAAGGCCGGGCGCCTTTTCTTGCCGATAATCATGCCGGCAATCATGCCGATGATCATGCCGCACGCCGATCGCCCCAAGTCCCCTGGCCTATCCACAGCCCAAGCCTGATAACATCCGTCCTGCGGCCGGGAGCGCGCGCAGTCGGCGCCGCACCGTGTTCCTTTGCGCCCGGCCTGGCCGATGCCGGCATGATCGGCCGCCCACGCCTTTGCCAATTTCCCTCATGAGGTGAGCCTATGAAGAAAAACATCCTCGCAGTCCCTTTCCTGGTTGCCGCGACGGCGCTGTGCGCCTCTTTTGTCCATGCCGCCGAAGAAGACGTCAGCAAGGCCGACCCTGCGCGCTGGTACCACGCCGACGATACCCCCAAGGCACGCTACCGGAACCTGGGCAAGGAAGCCAACGCCGCCTATGGCGAGGCCTTGCAGGCCTGCAAGGGAATGCGCGGCAAGGAAGCCAAGGGCTGCCGGGAGCAAGCCGCCGCCGCGAAAAAAGAAGACATGCAGCGCGCCAAACGCATCTACAAGGATTACAGGGAGACTGCCCCGGCCTCCTGAACGGAGGGGGCGATTCCAGCAAAAAAGCCGGCATCGCCGGCTTTTCTGGTTTCTGTGGCCGGCGTATCCGGCATGGCCCCTGGTCTTAGGGCCGGTTAACGGCCGGTTAGCGGCCGATCTGGTTGCCGATCACGCCGCCCACGGCAGCGCCGCCGGCGGTGCCGATGCCGCTGCCCCCGGTCAACACGGCGCCGCCGATGGCGCCGACGCCCGCGCCGATGGCGGTATTCTTGTCACGTTGCGACATGTTGCTGCAGCCGCTCAACGCCGAAAAGGCAAACACGGCGCTGGCAGCGATAGCGGCTTTTTGAATTGTTTTCATGACGGCACCTCCTTGATATGTGGGAGTAGATTAGATGCCCGAAAACGATTCGAATTCCTCAACCGCAGGCAGAAACCGGAAAGGCTTACATCGCTTGCATCCGCTTACCGCAGCTCTGCAGTATCAGGTCATCGGACGCATGACCAGCGTGGGCTGGCCTGGCTGGGAATGGCGGCGATAGGCTTGGGGCTGGGTGGCGCCGTCCGGCCTGGCGCCCGCCGGGCCGCGGACAATCACCGCGTTGCGGATCGATGTCGAACGCTTGCCCTGGGCCATGTCCATGTAGCGGAATTTTTTCTGCCCCAGCTTCTGCAATTGCGCGGAATCCAGCGGCGCGTGGCGTTCCATCACCGATGACGACCAGCGCGAGGCCGAGTCCGCCAGCGGCGCATCGGAGCCTTGGCCTTGGGCGCCGGCCTGCGCGACCGCCGCCGACATTCCCGCCAGCAGGCAGAATCCAAGTAATATTTTTTTCATGGTCCCTCCCTGGGGGCCACCCATGTGGCCGTGGGCAAATCGCCATGCAATCGGCCAGAGCTGTTGGGCATTGCTTTGCTCTGCCGCACGATAGGCATATGTTCGCCGAAAATGCTGCGGCACAAAATCAGCCCTGTCCGATTCTCGCGTAGGACTCTTCCTACGCCGCGGGCTTACTCAGCTTTCAGTGGGCGCCATCTCCGGCCGGATAGGCAGGCTGATGGTGACCAGCGCCCCCTTGCCCGGGGTGGAGCGGATATCGACCTTGCCGCCGAAATAGGTGGCCCGCTCGCGCAGGCCGCGCAGGCCGTAGGTCTTGTGGTTGTCGCGCCGCTCTTCCGGTATGCCCACGCCATCGTCGCGCACCGTCAGCGCCACGTGGTCCTCGTCGATGTCGAGGATGACGTCGACCTTGCTGGCCTTGGCGTGTTTGGTGACGTTGTTGAGCGCCTCCTGCAGCATGCGGTAGATGGCGATCTCCATCTCATGGCCGACCGCCACGTCCTCGTCCGGCAGGCTGGCGTGGCAGGCGATGCCGGTGCGCTCGTGCAGCTCGTCGAGCTGCTCCGAAATCGCCGCCTTCAAGCCGAACAGGTCCAATGTATTGGGACGCAGCTCGGTCTGGATGCGCCGCGTGGTCGCCACCAGCGATTTGAGCAGGCCCTGCATGCGGGTCTTGCGATCCACCCATTTCTCATCGGCCGGCAGCACCTGGTAGACCCCCTCCAGGTGCATCGACAAGGCCGTGAGCGAAGCGCCCATGTTGTCGTGCAGTTCGCGCGCGATGGCGCGCTTTTCTTCTTCGCGCACCGTCTCCAGGTGGTTGGTCAGTTCGCGCAGCAGCGCGGTACGCTGCACCACGGTTTTTTCCAGCTGGCTCTCGCGCTGGCGCAGCACATCCTCGGCCAGTTTGCGCTCGGTGATGTCGGTGCTGATCCCGATCACCCCTTGCACGCTGCCGTCCTTGCCGAACCAGGGCACCTTGGCGGTCTGGAAGGTAATGATGCCCTCCGGCAGATGAAGCGTCTGCTCCAGCTTCTCCGGGTTGCCTGAGGCCATCACGCGGCGGTCGTCGCGGTCGATGCGGTCGGCCTCCTCTTCCACCATGAACAGCTCGCGGCTGGAGCGGTACATGGTTTCCTCCCAGGTCTTGCCGAGCTTTTGCAGCGTGGCCGGATTGGCGAAAATCATCAGGCCCTGGCGATTCTTGACGAAAATGGGGTCGCTGGTGCTTTCGCTGACCGCATTGAGCAGCGCGCTGGTCTCGGCCAGCTTCTGCGCGTTGCGCGTGCGCTCGCCGTATTCGCTGTCGAGCTTGCTGGCCGAGCTCCAGAAGATGAACAAGATGATCGCGCCGTTGACCAGCGTCAGCGTGGGCAGCAGCAGCTCCGGCACGATCCAGCCATTGGACAGGCCCCAGTTCAGCAACAGGCTGAAGGCCAGCAGCAGGAACAAGGTCTGCGGCAACAGCCGGCGCAGCATCTGTCCGCCCGGCGCGATGCGCATGATCACCGCCATCACCGGATGGCCGGGGCTGGCCATCAGCAGCGCCACGCCCAGGAGCGCCAGCACCATGGCCGCCAGCAATGGCACCGGCAGGTAGAAATCGAAGTAAATGAACTGGCTGACGCCGTAGATATAGCCCACCAGCGGGATCGCGGAGAGCCCGATCAGGCCGAAGCAAAGGTATTCGGACGGGTAATAGCCGCCCAGCAGGCGCCAGTCGTGCAGCAGCAGGATCGCCGCCATCAGCAGGAAACCGACCGACAGCAGCGGCGGGATCGCCAACGGGGAAATCGGATGCGCCGCATCCACCGGCAGCCAGCCCAGCCCATACAAGCTGCCATGCACCAGCGTAACCCCGCCCAGCACCAGCAGCAGCAGCGCCAGGAGATTGACCAGCAGGCCCAGCCGCGCGCTATGCGCCGATAGGTTGACGCAACGCAGGTACAGCGCACCACCGCCCAGGATGAAGCCGGCGGCCGTCACCTCCTTGACCGCCAGCAGGTCGGCCAGCAGCTTGCGGTATTCATCTTCCAGGAAGGCCGCGGCCAGCACCACGATGCCAAACAGGATCACCGCCATGGCCAGGCCCATGGCCAATGTCACCATGCTGCTGTAGTTGGATTGGGAAGCGGCGAAGTGCTCGGCAGAGGAGTTCTTTTGCATATCGGCCGAGAACGGGTGAAGGCCGCCGTTTTTCTTTTGCATCGTCGGGAATCCCCTGCTTCTGTTGAAGCTGTTTTTTTTGAGTCTATGGCGATCGCGCCGAACTGCCCCGAAAAGACCTGCCTGATTCCAGGCAACGGCGCCGCAAAAGAAGATGGGTCAGAGGCTGCCGGGCAGCACCGGGCCGGGCGGCGCATTGGCAGGAGCATAACTTGCCACGCCCATCTTTTCACGCGCCAGCTTCTCAAGCAAATCGTACAGCAGCGGCAACTCGGAGGACTTGTCGAAGAAATGCCCCACGCCGCATTGCTGGCCCGCACGGCGGTAAGTCGGGCTGACATGGTTGCTGAACACCACCTTGACCTCGTTCTGGCGCCGGGCGTCGCACCGCGCGAGCGATTGCAGCAGGCTCATGCCATTGCCTTGCTTCAGCTGGATATCCAGGATCAATACGTCATAGCTGTTGTGCTGGAGGTGCAGCAGCGCATCGGCCTCGCTCTCGGCATATCCGACCAGGCTGACGCCGGCGATTTCGGCCAGGCTTTCCACGATCAGCTCACGCACATCCTCCGAATCCTCCACCAGGAAGATCCGCAAGGGCGCGTCGCCAGCGCTGCGCTCCGCCCAGGAATTGAGGATGTCGTTCATGATCTGCACTATTCTCTTTCGATGCCGCCCGCGTCTCCGGAAACGCCGCCTTGCCCACCGGCCGATGGCCGGATGGCGGCATGCTCAATCGATCAGGTTGTTCTTGATCGCGTAATAAATGATGTCCGCGTTGTTGGTCATGCTCATCTTCTGCAGCACGCGTGAACGGTAAGTGCTGACGGTCTTGACCGAGAGGCACAGTTCATCGGCGATCTGGGTCACGCCCTGGCCCTGCCCAAGCTTGTAGAAAATCTCGTACTCGCGCTGGGAAAGCGTCTCGTGCAGCGGCTTTTCCGAATCCACCGGCTCGCTGGTCAGGAGTTCGGCCACGCCGTAGCTGATGTATTTATGGCCGCGCAGGATGGTGTTGATGGCATTGACCAGCTCCGTGGCCAGCGCCTCCTTCTGCACATAGCCGCTGGCGCCGCTGCGCAGCACCTGCACCGCGTAGCGGCTCTCGGGATGCATGCTCAGCATCAGCACCGGCAAGTCGGGCTTTTCGCGCTTGATCTGCTTCAACACTTCCACCCCGCTTTTATCCGGCATGGCGATATCCAGCAGCACGATATCCCAGTCCTGGGTGCGCACCAGGCGGATCGCTTCTTCGGCGGTACTGGCCTCGCCGCCGACCTCCATGGCCGGAATTTCGGAGATGAAGTGCTGTACACCTGCCCGCACGACCGCGTGGTCATCGACTACAAGTATTTTTGTCATGGTAATTTGAGCGGTGATAATGATGCCGCGGCATGGCTTGCGCTGCTTGCGGATGGCTTCCTGCCGGCCCGGCCAGGCCATACATCGCGGTCATGGCGCCGGCGCCGGCCCGCTTGCGCAATATCCATCCGGCCGCCGCCGAACCGATCTTGAAATGCCTTGGCGTAATGGCCTTTAACTATACCTTACAGCCCATTGGCTGTCTGCTTCCGGAGCGCGCCGGCCGCCGCCAATGCGCTCTGGAAGCAAACAAGCGCAAACCGGCCCAGGGCCGGCTGCGCTCGCCGTCCATGCAGGACTGCTCGAAGGCTTACTGTTTCAACCGCAAGTCATTGCGCACCGATACGACGCCCTTGACGCCACGGGCCAGCTCGGTGGCACGGGTGGCGGAGGTCGCGCTGGAGACGAAACCGGACAGCTGCACCACTCCCTTGTAAGTTTCGACATTGATTTCCGACGAACTCAGGTTGGGCTCATTGAAGATCGCCGCCTTGACCTTGGTCGTGATGACGGCATCGTCGACATATTCGCCGCTGCCTTCCTGGCCCGGGCCGGAAGCGCAACCCACCAGCGACACCATCAACAGCGCCAGGAAGAAGCCCGCGAAACGTTTGGTGAGGGATATTTTGTTCAACGTCATCAATTGCTCTCCTAAAGAAAAAATCGGCAACATGCCGGCCGCGCTCCGGTCGTTCCGGATTCCTCATTGGCCGCGCCGCCGTTCGTTCACATCAGATACTGCAGAACGATCAGCATCAGCACCGGCACGCCCAAAAGCCATCCAAGCACGAGCTTGTCCATGACTGTCTCCTTTGGTGTTCCTTTGTTGTTCTTTTCACCGCGCCGGATTGCCTGCCGCGTTTCATCTTCGGCCATGCTTTCCGGCTTCTGCCATCCTCCGCTTGCCTGCGGCGCGCGATCCGATTCCGCCAAGATACGCGCCGCCCACCGCAGCTTCTATAGGCCCCAAGCCGATTGGCCTGTAGGACAAACGACCTCAATGCCCGGCGGGCGCCGGACCGGCCATTGGCGCAGCCGCATTCACAGCGGCGCGCGCTGGTGACGCAATGAACGCTTGATCAGGTCCTGCGCCTCGCCCACCGCATGCATGATCTTGCCGTCGGTCTGGCGCTGCAAGGCAGCTTGCTGCCATGCGGCATTGCCCGTCATCGAAGCGAGCCGTTCCTGGACTTTGCCCAGGACGAACTGGAAATGGCCGGTGATCGTCTTCTTGTTCATGGATGCGCCTCCAAAAGTAAGGTTGGGTCAGCATTGCAATGTGAGGAAAATGTTAACAATCGATCACGGCCGCGCTCTATAGGACGCTCCCCGATTGTCTTGTAGGACAACGCGAAAAACCGCCACAGGATTGGGTTCCAGCGCTTTGCCCCCATTGCCCGGCACAGGCGGCGGACGGGAAAGCCTTGATTCCTACGCCGGCTTGCGTCGCCGTCCGATGGCGGGCGCGCATGACGGCGCCTAGGATGGCGGCACTGGGCATCGGAACCAGTGTCGGCCCAGCGAACCATCTGTTGCCGCCCCGGCAATCGCCGGAGCAAGCAGACACAAGGAGGCCATCATGACCAACGACCATCTGATTTCCGCATTGAACGACCTGATCCAGATCTCCAAGGATGGCGAGAAGGGATTCCGCACCTGCGTGGAGCAGGCAGAACAACGCGATGCGCGCTACCAGGAAATGTTCATGGCGCGCGCCGCCGAATACGCGCAGGCCGTGCTGGAACTGCAAGACCTGGTGCATCGCCTGGGCGGGGAACCGGCCAACCACAGCACCTTCGGCGGCACCCTGCATCGGCAATGGGTGGCCCTGAAGACGGCTGTCATGGACCGTGACGATGAGGCCATCCTCGGCGAATGCGAACGCGGCGAGGATGCCGCCATCCATGCGTATCGGCAGGCCTTGCGCCTGGACCTGCCCAACGATGTGCGCCTGATCGTGGAGCGCCAGTACCAGGGTGTACTGGCCAATCACGACAAGGTGCGCGGCCTGCGCAACCAGGTACGGGCGCGAAACGCGGCGTGATTCCGTCGCCGCCCCTGGTCGGAGTCCCTGAGTCGATAGACGAAAAAAAGCGCAGCCTGCGGGCTGCGCTTTTTACATCAACGGCGTCAAGCCGCAAGCATCACTTGCGGTCGCGCAAGAAACGCACGCGGTCGGCCAGTGCCGTCACCATGGTCTTGAGGAATTCGCGGGTAGGTTCGTGGGTCAGCTTGCCGTCGGCGTTGAAACGCTCGGCGGCAGTGCCGATCATGACCTCCGGCTTGTTGATGAATTGCAAGTCGAGAAAGACGCCGATCTGGCGCAGATGATACTGGGCGCGTGCGGTGCCGATCACGCCCGGGCTGGCGCCCATGATGGCGGCCGGCTTGCCGGCGAAGGGCTGCTGCGGCGGGCGCGATGCCCAGTCGATGGCATTTTTGAGCACGCCCGGCACCGAGTAGTTGTACTCGGGGGTGGAAAAGATGAGCGCATCGGCCTGCTCGATCTGCTTGCGAAAACGCTCCACGGCGCTCGGCCAGCCCTGCTCGCGCACATCGTCGTTATACAGCGGGATATCCGAGATATCGGCTTCGGTCAGCGACACACCCGGCGGCAGCAGTTCCTGCAGCGCCCGCAGGGCGGCGGTGTTATAGGACCTGGCGCGCAGGCTGCCGGAAATGCCGAGGATCTTGACGTCTGTCTGGCTCATGCTGTTCTCCTTGCGGGTGGAATAAACGGTGAACGGCCATCCTAACAGCAAGTACCTGCGATGCGCATCAACGCCGCTGCATCCGCCATTGCGATTCAGGCGCGCATAAAAAACGCCGCATGCGTGACACATGCGGCGTCATGGTTCTGCAGTTCGTGATGGGCGTGCTGTCTCAGCCCTCGCCCAGATACGCCGCCTTGACCCGCGGATCGTTCAACATCTCGCCGGCATTGCCCTCCATGGTGATCAGCCCCGACTCCATCACATAGCCCCGGTGCGCCGCCTCCAAGGCCAGCTTGGCGTTCTGCTCCACCAGCAGGATCGTGATCCCCTGCGCCGATACATTGCGGATCACCTCAAAGATCTTCTCCACCATGATCGGCGACAGACCCATCGACGGCTCATCCAGCAGCAGCAGCGTCGGGTGGCTCATCAGCGCGCGCGCCATGGCCAGCATCTGCTGCTCCCCGCCCGACAAGGTCCCCGCCATCTGCCCCGCCCGTTCCTTCAGGCGCGGGAAGACCGCGAACCACTTGTCGATGTCGGCCGCGATCTGGCCCTTGTCGTTGCTGGTGTAGGCCCCCATCAACAGGTTTTCCTGGATGCTCATGCGGGTAAATACCCCGCGCCCCTCCGGCACCATCGCCAGCTTGTCCTTGACCAGCTCGAAGGATTTCTTGCCCTTCAGGGCCGTGCCCAGGTATTCGATATGGCCCTCCACCTTGCTGGCCGGCAAGGTCCCCGTGATCGCCTTCAGGGTCGTGGTCTTGCCCGCGCCATTGGCCCCGATCAGCGTCACCAGTTCGCCTTCGTTGACTTCCAGGCTGATGCCCTTGACCGCCTGGATGCCGCCATAGGCCACGCTCAGTTGTTCGACTTTCAGAATATTCGTCATCGCTTTTCAGTCTTCAATAATGTTCTGACTACGTTGCGGCATGTCGTGAGCGCCGTAGCGAGCGGCCGCAGGCGTGCAGGAGAAGCGCAGCCGTACGTGAGGTACGGCGAGCATCGCAGTGCGCGTCTGCGGCCGCGCAGTAGGCGAACGCGACATGCAATTTAATGGCCGGCCCCTAAGTATGCTTCGATCACGGCCGGGTTCTTCTGCACCTCCGCCGGCACGCCCTCGGCAATCGGCTTGCCGTAGTCCAGCACCGTGATGCGGTCGCACAGCCCCATCATCAGTTTGACGTCGTGTTCGATCAGCAGGATGGTCTTGCCTTCCTTCTGGATCTTGACCAGCAGTTCCCGCAGGCCCAGCTTCTCGGTGGCGTTCATCCCCGCCGCCGGTTCGTCCAGCGCCAGCAGTTGCGGTTCGGTGGCCAGCGCACGGGCGATCTCCAGCCGTCGCTGGTCGCCGTACGACAGGTGCCGCGCCGTCCGCTTGGCGAATTGGCCGATGCCCACGAAGTCCAGCAGTTGCTGCGACTTCTCGCGGATCTGCGCTTCTTCCTCGCGCGCGGCCTTGTGGCGGAACACCGCGCCGAAGACGTTCTGTTTGGTGCGCACGTGGCAGCCCACCATCACGTTCTCCAGCACCGTCATGTCGCCGAACAGGCGGATGTTCTGGAAGGTGCGGGCAATGCCGGCCTTGGCCACCTCATGCGGCGCGCTCGGGCTATACGGCTTGCCGTCCAGCTCGAAGCTGCCGGTGTCGGGCTGGTACAGCCCGGTGATCACATTGAAGAAAGTGGTTTTACCGGCGCCGTTGGGGCCGATCAGGCCGTAGATCTGGCCGCGCTCGATGCGGATGCCCACCCCATTTAACGCTTGCAGGCCGCCGAAGCGCTTGCTCACGTCGCTGATCTTGAGCAGTGTCTGTGTCATGGTCGTTCTCCTGCTTTCTGCTTAGGCTTTGACTTCGCCGGTGGCGGCGCCGCTGTGGGGGTGGTCCGCTTCCGGGCGGTCTTCATGGCGCGGCGACGGCCACAGGCCGGCCGGGCGGGTCAGCATGATCACCACCATGGCCAGGCCGTACAGCAGCTGGCGCAGCACTTCGGCGTCGATCCAGACCTTGCCGAACAGGCTCATCTGTAGCGGTTCGACCACATGGCGCAGCACTTCCGGCAGCGCCGCCAGGATCACGCCGCCCAGCACCACCCCGGGAATGTGGCCGATGCCGCCCAAGACCACCATGGCCAGCACCGCAATCGATTCGGTCAGCGAGAACGATTCCGGCGACACAAAGCCCTGGAAGGAGGCGAACATGGCCCCGGCCACGCCGCCGAAGGAGGCGCCCATGGCAAACGCCAGCAGCTTGACGTTGCGGGTGTTGATGCCCATCGCCTTGGCGGCGATCTCATCCTCGCGGATGGCGACCCAGGCCCGGCCCAGGCGCGAGTCCTGCAGCCGGATCGAGAAGAAGATCACGGCGATGCACAGCAGCAGGAACAGGAAGTAGTAGGCGTTCACCGAGGGCGTGCTCATGCCGAAGAGCTTGACCATCGAGCCCGAGCCCGGTTCGCCGGCCAGCGACACGCCGAACACCCGGATCGGGTCGATCAGGTTGATGCCTTGCGGGCCGTTGGTGATGTTGACCGGGGCATTGAGGTTGTTCATGAAGATGCGGATGATTTCGCCAAAGCCCAGCGTCACGATGGCCAGGTAGTCGCCGCGCAGCTTCAGGGTCGGCGCGCCCAGCAGCGCCCCGAAGATGGCCGCGATCAGGGCCGACAGCGGCACGATCACCCACAGCGACAGGTGGATGCCGTTCTGCACGATCTCCGGCCCGCACACCATGACCAGGAAGTTGCCCACCGCCGGGTAGGTGTTGACGAAGGACTCCAGCACCGCCGCGAACTGCGGCGAGGCCAGCAAACCCGCGGTATAGGCGCCGATCGCATAGAACGCGATATAACCCAGGTCCAGCAGGCCGGCGAAGCCCACCACCACGTTCAGGCCCAGCGCCAGCATGATGTACAGCAGCGCCATGTCCATGATGCGCACCCAGGAGTTGCCGAACTGCTGCGCGATGAAGGGAAACACGATCATCAGCGCCAGCAGCACCAGCAGGCTGGTCTTGGCTTGTGCCGGATTGCGCTTCATGTCGAAGGATAGGAGAGCCATGTTTGGTTCTTTCCAGTTTAAATAGGTTGATTCTCTTGAGTCGTTAGCCCATCCCAAATTGGCTCAGGTTCCGTCGCGAGCCCGCGTCAGCGGCTGACGACCGGAGCGCAGCCACCGCAGTGTGCTGCCGCACACGAGGATGGCGAGCACCGTACGGCAGTCGATCACGCGGGCGCAGTAGGAACATGAGCCAATTTTTAGGCGCGGTCTGCGACGCGTTCACCCATGATCCCCGAGGGGCGCAGGGTCAGCACGATGATCAGCACGATGAAGGCGAAGATGTCCTGGTAGTTGCTGCCCAGGAAGTCGCCCGTCAGGTCGCCGATATAGCCGGCGCCCAGGCTTTCGATCAAGCCCAGCAGGATCCCGCCCAGCATGGCGCCGTAGATGTTGCCGATGCCGCCCAGCACCGCCGCCGAGAAGGCCTTCAAACCCGGCACGAAGCCCATGGCGAATTGCGCCGTCGAGTAGTTGGCCGCCCACATCACCCCGGCAATGGCCGCCAGGGCCGCGCCGATGGCGAACGTGACCACGATCACCTTGTTGGAATCGACCCCCATCAACCCGGCAATGCGCGGGTTCTCGGCCGTGGCGCGCATGGCGCGGCCCATCTTGGTCTTCTCCACGATCAGCACCAGCCCCAGCATGGCCAGCACCGCCAGCGCCAGCAGCATGATCTGGGTGGGCGAGATCAGCGCGCCGGCGATATGCACCGGGTCCGACGGCATCACCTGCGGGAACGGCAAGGGACTGCGGCCCCACAGCATCATGGCGATGGTCTGCAGCAGGATCGACACGCCAATGGCGGTAATCAGCGGCGCCAGGCGCGGTGCATTGCGCAGCGGCCGGTACGCCACCCGCTCGATCACCAGGCTGACCACGATGCACACCGGGATCGCCCCGACAATGGCAATGACCAGTTGCACAATCCCCGGCAACTGCGGCGCATGCAGCTGCACCAACTTGAGCAGGGAGAGGCCCACCATCGCCCCCACCATCAGGATGTCCCCGTGCGCGAAGTTGATCAGGTTCAGCACCCCGTACACCATCGTGTAACCCAACGCGATCAGCGCATACATGCTCCCTAGCACCAAACCGTTGATGATCTGCTGGATGAATATGTCCATGAATAACTCTTCAATCTGAAATGACGAAAAACGCACATGCCGACGAGATTGTCGGCGCGTCGCGAAAGCATGCGGATGAGCAAAATCCGTTCCCGCTTGCCGGGTGGAATGCATGCGTCTTTGCACAAGGCAATGCTGCCTTCATAAAAACGCCGGCATCGGCCACTGCGCAGGGCATTGAATTCTGTGTGCGGGAAATATGGCGAGAGGGTCAGCCGCTGCCGCTGCGAATGCGCGAGCGTTGACTCTGCCTGGAATGCCGGATGTGCCAGATGTGCCGGCATATGCCGGCGGGCATATGGATATGCATGGTGGGTCTCTCCCTTGTCTCCTGTTTGCGCCATTGTTTGGCGTCGTACCCGGCCTGTTGGGCGGGCCTTGCGCGGGCCTGCCTGTTGGGTGGCCCGTCGATATTGGTGCGGAATTATACGCAGAAGCTGCGCACAATCCAGTCAAAAACCGATGCTGTTACATAAGAAATTGCGGTAAGACCAGTAAACTCCATCACTTTGATGCGGAAAATATCGCCAAAATGAAAAAGGCTTGCATCAGCAAGCCTTTTCCCGGTTCTTTCATTGCCGCGCCGCTCAGGCGCTTTCCGCCGCAGGCGTCTTGCGCGCGTTCAGCCCCTTGGGCAGCGGGAAGGTGACGTTTTCCTCGATGCCTTCCAGCACGCGCACGCTGCGCGCGCCAATCTCCTTGATACGCTCGATCACGGCCCGCACCAGCACCTCGGGCGCCGAGGCCCCGGCCGTCACGCCGATGCGCAACTTGCCTTCGACCCACTCGGGCCGGATCAGCGCGGCGTCATCGACCATGAAGGCAGGCACGCCCTTCTTCTCGGCCAGCTCGCGCAGGCGATTGGAGTTGGAGCTGTTGGGGCTGCCGACCACGATCACCACATCGACCTGGGGCGCCATGAATTTCACGGCCTCCTGACGGTTGGTGGTGGCGTAGCAGATGTCGCCCTTCTTGGGTTCGGTGATCGCCGGGAAACGCTCGCGCAGCGCCGCGATGATGTCGGCGGTGTCGTCCACCGACAGCGTGGTCTGCGAGACGTAGGCCAGCAGTTCCGGGTCGGCCACCTGCAGGCGCGCCACGTCTTCCACGGTTTCCACCAGGTGCATGCCGGCTTCTGTCTGGCCCATGGTGCCTTCCACCTCGGGGTGGCCGGCGTGGCCGATCATGATGATCTCGCGGCCTTCGCGCCGCATCTTGGCCACTTCCATGTGGACCTTGGTGACCAGCGGGCAAGTCGCGTCGAACACGGCCAGCCCGCGCTCGGCGGCTTCGGCCTGAACCACCTTGGGCACGCCGTGGGCGGAGAAGATCACGGTGCTGCCGGCCGGGACATCGGCCAGCTCTTCGATGAATACCGCGCCCTTGGCGCGCAGGTCGGCCACCACATAGGCGTTGTGGACGATCTCGTGGCGCACGTAGATGGGCGCGCCGAACTGCTGCAGCGCGCGTTCGACGATTTCGATCGCGCGGTCGACGCCGGCGCAAAAACCGCGGGGCTGGGCGAGCAGGATTTCGGATTCCGCTTTATCCATGGTGGCTTCCTTGATTCAAAACTTGTCTACTGCGATGTAGCCGATGTTGGCTCAGCTTACAGAACTCCAATGATTTTCACTTCAAACTTCAGCGTTTGGCCGGCCAGCGGATGATTGAAATCGAAGATGGCCCCATCATCGTCGATCGCGCGCAGGATGCCGGCAAAACGGCCGCCGCCGGGCGCGGCGAAATCGACCAGGTCGCCGATGCGGTAATCCTCGTCCATCGCCGAGTTTTCATCCAGCGTGGCGCGCGAGATGCGCTGGACCAATTCATCGCTGCGCTCGCCGAAGGCTTGCTCGGGCGCCAACTCGAAAGTCCGGTGCGCGCCTTCCGGCAGGCCCAGCAGGCAGGCTTCCAGGAATGGCGCCAATTGCCCCTGGCCGAACTGCAGCGTCGCCGGATTCTCATTGAAGGTGCTGACGATATCTTCGCCATCCAGCGAAGCCAGGCGGTAATGCAGGGTGAGGTAGGCGTTGTCGGTGACGACCGGGACAGATGGGCTGGACATGAAAGGAAATCAGAGATGCATAAGAACCCGTTATTGTAAGCCACGTTTGCTTCCAGCGCCGCCGAGCAAAGCGCGTGGCGCCGCCCCTGTCCCCTGTTTTTTTGATGTCAAAGATGGCAATAACTGATTGGCCCGAAGACCAGCGGCCGCGAGAACGGCTGATCCGCCAGGGTGCGGCCGCCCTGTCGGACGCGGAATTGCTGGCGGTATTCCTGCGCGTGGGCGTGGCCGGCAAAAGCGCCGTCGACCTGGCGCGCGAGATGCTCCAATGTTTCGGCTCGCTGGATGCGCTGTTTGGCGCCGGGCTGAAGGACTTTTCCCGGATCAACGGCCTGGGCCCGGCCAAGTATGCCCAGTTGCAGGCGGTCATGGAACTCGCCAAGCGGGCGCTGGGCGAGGAACTGGAGGATGGCGCCCTGCTGAACTCGACCCAGGCGGTGGGCCAGTATCTGCGGCTCCTGTTCAAGAACAAGGCCCACGAATCCTTCGTGGTGATGTTTGTCGACATCCGCAACCGCCTGATCGCGGTGGAAGAACTGTTTCGCGGCACGCTGAGCCAGGCCAGCGTCTACCCGCGCGAAGTGGTGAAAGCGGCGCTTGGGCACAACGCCGCTTCGGTGATCCTGGCGCACAACCATCCTTCCGGCGATCCGGAGCCCAGCCAGGCCGACCTGGCGCTCACCCGGGCATTGAAAGACGCGCTGGCGCTGGTCGATGTGCGGGTGCTGGACCATTTCGTGGTGGCGGGGACACGCACCCATTCCTTTGCCGAACATGGGCAAATATGAATTTCCAGGCGCTTTTACCTTGCACAAACCCTTACCGATCAATGGGTTACGACTGAAGGCGATGCCCCTGTCGACTGCAGGCCAACATATTGTTAAATAAATTAATTCACAATAGACACAATTGTTTTCTGCAAGTCATTGAAAAATCAATGTTTTTTCCCTATACTCACGTTTTTCCCAAATTCGGAAATTTTTAAGGAGCATCAACATGGCACGTGTCTGCCAAGTCACCGGGAAGGGGCCGATGGTCGGCAACAACGTTTCCCATGCAAACAACAAGACTAAGCGTCGCTTCCTGCCCAACCTGCAGAACCGCCGCATTTTCGTCGAATCCGAAAACCGCTGGGTTTCCCTGCGTTTGTCCAACGCCGGCCTGCGCGTGATCGACAAGATCGGCATCGATGCCGTTCTGGCCGATCTGCGTGCTCGCGGCGAAAAAGTCTAACTAGCAGAGTAAAGGAAATCTATCATGGCGAAATCCGGCCGCGACAAAATCAAACTGGAGTCGACCGCAGGTACTGGTCACTTCTACACCACCACCAAGAACAAGCGTACTACGCCCGAAAAGATCTCGATCATGAAGTTCGATCCCAAGGCACGTAAGCACGTCGAGTACAAAGAGACCAAGATCAAGTAATTGATTCCTCTCTTGATGAAGAACCCCGCCAAGGCGGGGTTTTTTATTGCCTGTGAATTCTCATGCAACGTTGATACCGCATACCCCGCGGCATGCATATGCGGTGCAGACGGCATGCCGCTTTCACAATGGCCCGGCCCCTCCCCGCCACCCTCCCGGGCCGGACGGAAAGCAAAAAAACAAAACCCCGCGGACTTTCGTCGGCGGGGTTTTGTTGCGAGAGGCAGAAACCGTCAGGCTGGCCAGCCCCTCAACGTCACGTCAGGTCACGCGTAGCTGCGCAGGCGCAATGCGAAATCGCGCAGGGCCTTGATGCCGGATGCTTCGGCACGGGCACACCAGTCCTGCAATTGCTGCAGCAGTTGCTCGCGGGTCGAGTGCGAACGCTCCCAGATCGCGCCCAGTTCGATGCGCATTTCATGCATCGTCTTCAGCGCCTTGCTGTGCGTGAACAACTCGGACAGCTGTTGCTTCTGGCCGTCTTCCAGCTTGGCCGGCTCACGCTGCAGCAGCTTCTTGGAAGACTTCAGGAAGCGCGATTCCAGCTTGGCCTTTTCGATCAGGTGGTCCAGCTCGTCCTTCCAGGCATGCTTGAGCGAGCTGGCGTACTTGGCGGTGACATCGTAACGGTTGGCGATGACCGATTGCAGCGTGTCGAGGTCGACCGCAGCCTTCTTGCTGTCGAACTTGGGCACCGGGGCCACTTTCTTCACCTTGGCCAAGCCAAAGGTTTCGAGGATGCGGATATACATCCAGCCGACGTCGAACTCATACCACTTGGACGAGAACTTGGCCGAGGTGCCGAAGGTGTGGTGGTTGTTGTGCATTTCTTCGCCGCCGATGATGATGCCGATCGGAAACAGGTTGGTCGCGGCGTCGTTGCAGTCGTAATTGCGGTAGCCCCAGTAGTGGCCGATGCCGTTGACCACGCCGGCGGCCCAGAACGGGATCCATGCCATCTGGACCGCCCAGACGGCCAGGCCGATGGCGCCGAACAGCAGCACGTCGATGATCAGCATGATGCCCACGCCTTGCCAGCCGTACTTGCTGTAGATGTTGTGCTCGATCCAGTCGTCGGGCGTGCCGTGACCGAATTTCTCCATGGTCTCGGCATTCTTGGACTCGTTGCGGTAGAGCTCGGCGCCTTCCCACATCACCTTCTTGATGCCGCGGGTCTGCGGGCTGTGCGGATCCTCTTCGGTTTCGCACTTCGCATGGTGCTTGCGGTGGATGGCGGCCCATTCCTTGGTCACCATGCCGGTGGTCATCCACAGCCACAAACGGAAGAAGTGGCTGGGGATCGCGTGCAATTCGAGTGCGCGGTGCGCCTGGCAACGATGCAGGTAGAGAGTCACGCCCACAATCGTGATATGAGTCATCACCAATGTGTAAATGACAATCTGCCAACCGCTCGCGTGCAGCAAGCCGTTGGCAACAAAGTCGAGGATCGCATCTAAGGTCATCACTGCTCCAAATTAGAAACTGCTATCGGATAACGAACTTGTTCCGTGAAAATGTTTTTATTTTCTTTTAATTGCGCTGCATTGTACGCGAATTCTTCTCGTCTGGGCTATCAGGAGATTCCGGAACAACAGTGGCGGCGCTCTGGCGGAAACTGCGCTCGTCCATGATCCGGATGTCGCGCTTGGCGTGCGCAACCTCGATTCCATACTCCTTGAACGCCTTCCAGATGGCCCTGTTGACATCGGAAAGCACATTCAGCCGGCCGTTTTCGGGATCGGTGATCCAAAAACCCAGTTCCAGCTCCAGGCCGTCCGCCCCGATCTTGATCAGCAGGGCCTGCGGCGCGGTCTGTTGAGATACCCGCTGCACCCCAAGTGCGGCCTGCTCCATGATAGACAAGACGGTTTCCACATCGTCCTGGTACAAAATTGTAAGCTGTGTGGACAAACGTACAATGCGGTGGGTCAAGGAATAGTTCTGGACCGGATTGGCCATGAACATTTCGTTGGGCAACACCGATTCGATGCCGTCCAGCCCTTCCAGGATCGTATACCGGGTATTGATCTGGGTGACCTTGCCGAAATATTTATCCACGGCAACCATGTCGCCGATCACCATGCTGCGCTCCAGCAGGATCACGAAGCCCGATACGTAGCTGCTGGCGATCTTTTGCAAGCCCAGGCCGATCCCCACGCCCAGCGCGCCGCCGAACACCGACAGCACGGTCAGGTCGATGCCCACCAGCGACAGGCTGAGCAGGAACGCGATCAGGATCAGCACCGCCTTGGTCAGGCGCGCCACCACCGTGCGCAGCGAGGAATGCATGGTGCTGACCTTCATCAGCCGGTTTTCCAGCACCGCGCCGATCCACAGGGCAATAATCAGGGTCACCAGCACCGAAGCGCCGGCTTGCAAGATCGTCAACAGTGATGCCTTGTGGCGCCCCAGCGGCAATTCGGTGCGGTCGAGGTACTCGATAAAGTCCGGCCACAGCCCGGTGATGTACAGCAGCACGCAGATCCACACCAGCGTCGCGATGGCTTTTTCCGACAGGTGCAGCAAGGCGCCCACGGTGGCGTCCTTGACGAAGATGCTGCGCAACACATAGAACACGAAGCGCATCGCGACCTGGGCAATGGCCAGCGGAAACATGATTTCCCACAGCGATACCGGATGGCCGATGCGCTTGAGGCAGAAATAGGCGGCCGCCAGCAAGCCCAGCGCCAACAGCGGCGACAGCACGCGGGCAAAGCTCTTGACGCCGATCTGCATCATCCGCGACTGCTCGTCGCCGCGGTCCAGCCCGAGGATCTTGCGCAGCCAGCGCGACAGCGCGATCCCGCCCAGCACGCACAGCAGGATGACCGCCAATTGGCGCAACACGTCCAGCGGCTGGTAGTCGGTAAAAAGAGAAAGGAAGTGGTCGGTCATGGCTGGCCGGCTCGATCAGGAAAGGACAATATGAAATCTGGTCATCATCGGCATCACCGCACTCACGGCGCCGGCTTGGCATCCTGGCGGTGGCGCTCCCAGTTGGCGGCGTAACGCGCGGCCAGCGGCGGATTCTTGCCCAGCACCAGGATGTTCTCGGCGTTCTTGTGCTGCGCCGACCAGGTGAAATTGAAACTGCCGGTAATCACCGTCGCCGACGGCAAGGCGGCATCGATCACGATCACCTTGTTGTGGGCGTTGCGATAACGCGTCTCCAGCCAGACCGGCACGCCGGCGCTGCGCAATTGCTGCAGGCGCCCGGTGGAATTCTTGTCGAGCTGACCGCCATCCATCAGCACGCGCACGTCGACGCCGCGCTGGCGGGCCGCCACCAGCGCATCCGTGATGGGGCGGTTGGTCAACAGGTAAGCCTGCACCAGCACCTGCCGGCGCGCCTTGGCCAGTTGGCCGACGATCAGGCCTTCGATATCGTCCCACGGCGCGAAAGCGGCCTGTTGCGTGCCTTGCGCGGCCATGGCCGGCGCCGCCGCCTGCCTGGCCGAGGCGGACGAAGCCGCCAGCAGGCCGGCCAGCAACACCGGCGCCGCCTGCCGGCACAGGCGATGAAATGCCAGGATCAAGCGCGGCGCTCCAGCACGGCGGCGAAGAAGCCATCGGTCTGGTGCAGGTGCGGCAGCAGCTTCAGATAGTCGCCCATCTCCAGCACGACCTTCTGCTCGGCCAGCACCTCGCTCATGGGGCGCAGCATGAAATCGGGATGCGCTTGCAGGAACTCGGCGATCACCTCGTCATTCTCCTCTTCCAGGAAGCTGCAGGTGCCGTACACCAGGCGCCCGCCCGGACGCACCAGGCGCGCGGCGCTGGCCAGGATGCTGCTCTGCTTGGCGCGCATCTCGGCCAGGGTTTCCACGCTCTGGCGCCATTTCATGTCGGGATTGCGGCGCAGCGTGCCCAGGCCGCTGCAAGGCGCGTCGACCAGCACGCGGTCGATCTTGCCGGCCAGGCGCTTGACCTTGGCATCGTTCTCGTGGGCGATCACCACCGGATGCACATTGGACAGGCCGCTGCGCGCCAGGCGCGGCTTGAGCTTGGCCAGGCGCTTCTCGGACACGTCGAAGGCATACAGGCGGCCGGTATTGCGCATCAATGCGCCCAGCGCCAGCGTCTTGCCGCCGGCGCCGGCACAGAAGTCCACCACCATTTCGCCGCGCTTGGCGCCGACGATCTGGGCCAGCAACTGGCTGCCTTCATCCTGCACTTCGATCGCGCCATCCTTGAACAATGGCAGGTTCTGCAGCGCCGGTTTTTTCAGCACGCGCAGTCCCAGCGGCGAATACGGCGTGGGTTCGCAAGCCACCGGCGCCTTGGCCAGCTCTTCGATGACGCTATCGCGGTCGGCCTTGAGCGCGTTGACGCGCAAGTCCAGCGGCGCCGGACGGTTCATGGCATCGGCCATTTCCAGCGTGGCGGCTTCGCCCACGCGCGCCACCAGCTTGTCGTACAGCCAGGGCGGCAGGTTGCTGCGCATCTGCGGCGCCAGCTGGCTGAGGTCGATCTGCGCCACGCGCGCCAGCCATTCGCCCTCGCCTTCCTGCAAGCCGCCCAACGACTCGGCGCCGACGGCGTCGGCCAGGCCCAGCAGCGCCATGCGGCGCATCATCGGCCCCACGCCGGATTCGGCGAAGTTGGTCAGCACCGTCTTGTTGCGCAGCAGGCCATAGACCGCCTCGGCGATCACGCCGCGTTCGCGGCTGCCCAGCTTGGGGTGGTCGCGGAAATAGCGCGACAGCGTCACATCGGCCGGGCCGGTGAAGCGCAGCACCTCGCGCAGCAGTTCTTCGGTATGGGGAATGATCGCGGGAGGCAATCTCATGCTCGGTCCTTCAGATTCAAAAATGGGTAAGCTTGCAACGGCTCAGATTGCAATAACGGATGCGGCGCCGGCCGCGCCGACGGCGGCTGGGGCCAAACGCACGCGGGCGCCTTCCAGCAAAAGACGCCCTTCGACGAACCAGCGCACGGCGCGCGGGTAGATGACATGTTCCTGTTCCAGCACGCGCTCGGCCAACGCTTCTTCGCTGTCGCCTTCCAGCACCGGCACGCCGGCCTGGGCCACGATGGGGCCATGGTCCAGGTCGGGCGTGACGAAATGCACGGTCGCGCCATGCAGCTTCACCCCCGCGGCCAAGGCCTGGCGATGCGTCGCCAGGCCGGGGAAACTGGGCAGCAGCGACGGATGGATATTGAGCATGCGCCCCCTGTAATGCTCCACAAAAGGCGTGGTCAGGATGCGCATGAAACCGGCCAGCACCACCAGATCGGGCGCATAGGCGTCGATGCTGGCGCGCAAGGCGGTATCGAACTGGTCGCGCGTGGCGTAATCGCGGTTGGGAATGACCCCGGTCGGGATGCCGTGCGCCGCGGCAAACTCCAGGCCGCTGGCGTTGGCGCGGTTACTGATGACGGCGGAAATTCTGGCGGGCCACTGTTCGGCCTGGGCGGCGCGGACGATGGCTTCCATATTGCTGCCTCGTCCGGAAATCAGGATGACAATGCTTCTCATGGTGTGCGCATTGTACCCGTTGAGGCGTCCTGACCGCCGATTTTCGCGAGGCGGGGCGGCAGCCGTGGCGGAAATGATTTACCCGGATTTACTGGAAGGAATAAAAAACCCGGAACGCGATTTTCTTTTCGGCCCAGTAGTCGGCCGCGTCGCGGAAGACGTCGAGCAAGGTTTCACGGGCCTCCTTGTCGAACTTCTGGGTATTGGGGAGTTGTTCCAGCACCACGACAAAACCAGGCTGCTTGCCGGCCTTGTACGCCAGGTCGGTCAGGCAATCGGCCAGCGCATCGAAATTCTTGCCGAAGTGCCTGGGGAAGTGGAAGGCGCTGGCGATGGCCGTCAGCACCTGCTGCTTGGTGGTTGCCTCGGCGCAATAGGCATAGAGAAAGTGCTGCTCAAGACGAGCAGCCTCTTCCTGCAACTCGGTCACGCGGAAGGCGCGGATCGACTGCACTATATTTGGCGGCACCGTTTTAAACAAACTCATTGTCCCTTCCTATCCATGACGAGGTAGTGTGGTTGCATCCCTGGCCGGCGCTGCCTGCCCAACCTGCTTGTGTTACTTGATTGCTGCTTGATTGCTGCTTGATTGCTGCTCGAACCCGGATCAGTCGCGAATCCGGCGAAACGTCTTGTAGTGGTCGCTCGTGTAATAGTATTCGCCCGATGTTGCCGGATCGCCGCCGCTGATGATCCGGCGCGCCCCGCGGTTGCGCGCACGCGGGGTTTTTACGGTGAATTCGTGATAATACCCGCGCTTTTGCTTGGGTAAAACCCCCTCATAATTGCCGAAAACCACGCCATCCTTGGCGTACGGGAAGGGGCCGCCCTGGCGGATCAGCCCCATGGTCTGCTGGGCTTCGCGCGGCAGCTGGTCGAGCGTGACATCGGCGATGCCGCCCGGCTGCGGGCCGCGCGCCTGGACCGGCGCAGCCAGCGCCAGCGCGGCCAGGAGGACCAGCCAGCACTTCAGGAAAAAGGATGAGATGACTCGGGCTCGCATTTTAATGATTGCAATAATATTAATTTTCAGCAATACGACATCGTAGATTAACGTTTTGCTTTCGGCTAAGCAACCATGACATTCACGGTTTCCCAGTCCCGGGGCAAACCCGCGGCGCGGCATGCCCTCGCAATCCGGCCTCAGGCGTTCTTCTCACCGGCAGGTTAAATGGGACCATCCGGGTGGTCCGGCCCGAAGCTCAGGCTTGGAGCGCCCGCGCCGTTTCCGGTTCAAAAAAAGCCAGCACTTCATCGCGCTTGCCATAGGTATCGCTCTCGCCCAACGCAATCAGTTCGCGCGTGAAGCTTTGCTCGAACAAGAGATACGAGGCCAGCGCCGAGCCGCGCGCCTCGGTGGCGCCGATGCCGCCCAGCAAGGTGCGGATCGGCCTGGGCAAACTGTCCACATGGCGGCTGGCGATGCTGTCGATGCGCTGCGACGGCGAAATCACCAGTGTCTCGATCGGCTTCAACGGCGTGCGGGCGCACTGCTCGGGGGTGAGCACCGACAGCGTCTGGTTGACGCGGTTAGTGCGCTCGATATCGGCAGACAAACCGTCGAGGAAGATGCTCGACATCGCATGGCCGGCCACTTGCGCCAGGCTGGGATATTGCGGCGTGCTGGTGGGCGCATTTTCGCCCTCCTCGCCCATGCGCCCGGCGCCGATCACCAGCACTTTGGTGGCGCCCAGGTGGATGGCCGGCGAGATCGGCGCGATCTGGCGCATGGAACCGTCGCCGCAATATTCGCAGCGGCCGTTGATATAGACCGGAATGGCCGGGAAGATGAACGGAATGGCCGACGACGCCAGCAGATGGTCGATGCCGATCTGGTCGCGGATCGCCAGGCGCTGCGTGCGGCGCCACGGCTCGATCTCATCCATGCACTGGTAAAAAGTGATGTGCTGGCCGCTGGTGTAGGAAGACGCCGTCACCGCCAGCGCATGCAGCTTGCCCTCGGCCATCGCCTCATCCAGCCGCGGCAAGTCGAGCAGGCGGTGCAGCATGCTCACCAGGGGCGTATTGTCCAGCAGCGAGTTGGGCGGATGGGCGCGCCATTTGCGCAACAGCCAGCCGAAAGAGAACAGCGACAGCCAGCGCGCGCCCGAACGCAAGATCCCCAGCGAATCGGCGCGATAGACCTGCTCGACCTTGAAATTGGCCCAGACCGCCATCAGCTCGCGCACCGCTTCGCCGAAATCGTCGGCGCGGCAAGCCAGCGCGGTGGCATTGATGGCCCCCGCCGACGTGCCGCAGATAATGGAAAAGGGATTGCGGTGCACCGGCCAGCCGGACTCCAGCAAAATCAACGACAGGGCGTTGAGCACGCCCACTTGATAGGCCGCCCGCGCGCCCCCTCCGGTCAGGATCAGTCCTGTTTTATGCTCTATTGACTCCATGCCAACAGCTTAGCAGCAGCCCCCCGCCGGTGGCGAAAAATATTGAGATGCAACGCACAAATGGCGACTCATCATTGCCTCCCGCCGCGCTATTTCGGCGCCATGCGGATGGCGCCGTCCAGGCGGATGGTTTCGCCGTTGAGCATCACGTTCTCGATGATGCTCCTGGCCAGTTGCGCATACTCGGTCGCCCGCCCCAGGCGCGGCGGGAAAGGCACGGCCTGGCCCAGCGAATCGAGCACCTCCTGCGGCATGGCCAGCATCATCGGCGTTTCGAAAATGCCGGGGGCGATGGTCATCACGCGTATGCCGCTGCGCGACAGGTCGCGCGCCATCGGCAGCGTCATGGCGACGATGGCGCCCTTGGATGCGGCATAGGCGGTCTGACCGATCTGGCCATCGTAGGCGGCCACCGAGGCGGTATGGATGATCACGCCGCGCTCGCCCTCTTGCGCCGCTTCCGTCCGGGCCATCGCGTCGGCGGCAAAGCGCGCCATGTTGAAGCTGCCCACCAGGTTGATGTTGAGCGTCTTCATGAACAGCGCCATGCTATGCGGCCCGCTCTTGCCGATCAGCTTCTCGGCCGGCGCGATGCCGGCACAGTTGACGAGCCCGCGTACGGCGCCCAGTTGCTGGGCGGCGCGCACCACCGCCTGCGCATCCTCCTCGGCGCTGACGTCGCAACGCACGAACACGCCGTTCAATTCCTGCGCCAGCGTGCCGCCAGCCTCTTCATTCAGGTCGGCCAGCACCGGCTTGCCGCCGGCGGCGGCGATCATGCGCGCGGTCGCCGCGCCCAGTCCCGACGCGGCGCCGGTCACGATGAAAACATTTCCTTCGATACGCATTGCATCTCCTCGCTTTATTTTCCCAAATGGTTGCGTGTGGAGATTATGCAGCAGACGCCGCGCGGCCGACTATCCGCGCGGCGACAATCGGGGCAGCGCTGAATCAGCGCTGCCTTAGCGTCAGGTCGGCAACGCCGGCAGTACTGGCACCAGCAGCAAGGCCACGATGTTGATGATCTTGATCAGCGGATTGATGGCCGGCCCGGCGGTGTCCTTGTACGGGTCGCCCACGGTGTCGCCGGTCACGGCCGCCTTGTGCGCGTCCGAGCCCTTGCCGCCGTGGTGGCCATCCTCGATGTATTTCTTGGCGTTGTCCCAAGCGCCGCCGCCGGTGGTCATCGAAATCGCCACGAACAGGCCGGTCACGATGGTTCCCATCAGCAGCCCGCCCAGCGCCGCCGGCCCCAGCAGCATGCCGACCACGATCGGCACGATCACCGGCAGCAACGAAGGCAGGATCATCTCGCGGATGGCCGACGAAGTCAGCATGTCCACCGCGCGGTCATATTGCGGCCGGCCGGTGCCATCCATGATGCCCGGGATCTCGCTGAACTGGCGCCGCACTTCGACCACCACCGCGCCGGCCGCGCGGCCCACCGCTTCCATCGCCATGGCGCCGAACAGGTAAGGGATCAGGCCGCCGATGAACAGGCCGATGATCACCGCCGGGCTGGACAAGTCGAAGGAAGTGCTCTTGCCGACGCTGTCGAGCGCATGGGTATAGTCGGCGAACAGCACCAGCGCCGCCAGTCCGGCCGAACCGATCGCGTAGCCTTTGGTGACGGCCTTGGTGGTGTTGCCCACCGCATCCAGCGGGTCGGTGATGGCGCGCACCGAGTCCGGCATGCCCGCCATCTCCGCGATACCGCCGGCGTTGTCGGTGATGGGCCCATACGCATCCAGCGCGACGATGATGCCGGCCATCGACAGCATCGAGGTGGCCGCGATGGCGATGCCGTACAAGCCGGCCAGCCAGTAGGCGGCGATGATGGCCACGCATACCGCCAGCACCGGATACGCGGTGGACTTCATCGATACGCCGAGGCCGGCGATGATGTTGGTGCCATGGCCGGTGGTCGATGCCTGGGCGATGTGGCGCACCGGCTTGAAGTCGGTGCCGGTGTAGTACTCGGTGATGTAGACCATCAATCCGGTCAGCACGATGCCCACCACCGCCGAGCCGATCAGCGGCAGGCGCAGCTCGGGCGGCAGCATCAGCCAGCTGGCGATCACGAAGCCGACCAGCGAAAGGCCGGCCGACCACCATAGCCCGGTATAGAGCGCCGACATGATTTTCTTGCCCGGCGACGCCTTGACCATCGAGCAGCCGACGATGGACGCCAGGATCGACACGCCGCCCAGCACCAGCGGATAAAGGATGGCCAGCACTTCCATGCCTGTCAGCATCAGGCTGCCCAGCAGCATGGTCGCCACCAGCGTGACCACATAGGTCTCGAACAGGTCGGCCGCCATGCCGGCGCAGTCGCCGACGTTGTCGCCCACATTGTCGGCGATCACCGCCGGATTGCGCGGATCATCCTCGGGAATGCCGGCCTCGACCTTGCCCACCAGGTCGGCACCGACATCGGCGCCCTTGGTGAAGATGCCGCCGCCCAAACGCGCGAAGATGGAGATCAGCGAAGCGCCGAAGGCCAGCCCGATCAAGGGCTTGATGGCGTCATGCAGGCTGGGCGCGCGCCCCTGCCCGTATTCGAAGAGGAACCAGAAGAACAGCGTCACGCCCAGCAGGCCCAGCCCCACCACCAGCATGCCGGTGATCGCCCCGCCGCGAAAGGCCACATTGAGCGCCTCGTTCATGCCGCGCGTGGCGGCTTGCGCGGTACGCACGTTGGCCCGCACCGACACGTTCATGCCGATGAAACCGCAGGCGCCCGACAGCACCGCCCCCAGCAGGAAACCGAGCGCGGTCGGCCAGCCCAGTCCGGGAATGAAGGCGATCACAATCAGCAGCACCACCCCGACCATGGCAATGGTGCGGTATTGCCGCGCCAGATAGGCGGACGCGCCCTGCTGGATCGCACTGGCGATGTCCTGCATGCGTTCGTTGCCGGGGTCTTGCTTGAGAATCCAACTGCGGGATACCAGGCCATAGAGCACTGCGACGACGCCGCAGGCAATGGCAAACCAGAGGGCTGTAGCCATGCATGTCTCCTTTATTATCACGACTCATCAACAATCACGAACATCCGCCGCTGCCGCCGGCACAGGAACATGCCTGTTGCCGACTGCCGCCGCCGATACTGCGCCTGCAAATTGTGTCGCCCTTTTTCTTGGATTTCTTATGATATTGCCGGGGCTACCGCCGCCGCGCATGAACCTGCACGGCGGCGGTTGAAAATTCAGTCCATCACTGACCTTGCCTGCCTTGCCACTATCGCGGCTGGTTCGCCGCGCAGGCATAAAAAAAGCGGACCTCAGTCCGCTTTACTTTACTCCGCCAGGGCGGCAAATGCACGATCCCGGATTTCTTCGACCGGTCCCACGCCGGCGATCTTGCGATACTTCGGCGCGCCCGGCTGGCCGGACTTGGCCCAGTCGCCATAGTAGCCGAGCAGCACTTCGGTCTGGTCGTGGTACACCGCCAGGCGCTTCTTGACGGTGTCTTCCTTGTCGTCGTCGCGCTGGATCAGGGCTTCGCCGGTGGCGTCGTCCTTGCCTTCGGCCTTGGGCGGGTTGAACTTCACATGATAGGTGCGGCCCGAACCCGGGTGCACGCGGCGGCCGCTCATGCGCTCGACGATGGCGCTGTCGGGCACGTCGATTTCCAGCACGTAGTCGATCGCCACGCCGGCTTCCTTCATGGCGTCGGCCTGGCGCGTGGTGCGCGGGAAGCCGTCGAACAGGTAACCGTTGGCGCAGTCGGACTGCTGCAGGCGATCCTTGACCAGGCCGATGATGATGTCATCCGAAACCAACCCGCCTGCGTCCATCACCTTCTTGGCGGCGACGCCCAGTTCAGTTCCCGCAGCCACGGCGGCGCGCAGCATGTCGCCGGTGGAGATTTGCGGGATGTTGAATTTTTCCTTGATAAAAGTGGCTTGCGTACCTTTACCGGCACCAGGCGCTCCTAAAAGGATGAGGCGCATATTGTTTCCTAAATTGAGGTTTCTGAAAGATTGAATGCTTGAATTCTTTTGCGATGGGATGGCGATCGATACCAACCGTCTGGGCGGTTGTCACTCTTTTTGAGGCGCCGTTTGCATCAGCTCTGGACGAAACTTACCACAAAATCTTACCGAACCATGACAAACGCCCGATTTTTAAGCAGTCTCCAGCCGCTGATTGTGGCCCGCAAGTTTGACAAAAAACTTACAAAATGCCCGCCTGCCGAGACTTTCCTCAGCAGTCGTTTTCGGCCTCACGCAAACTACAGGGAAGAAATGGTCTTCACCAGGGGACTGTCCGGCGGCGCCTCGAAATGTTTGCGTACACGCAACAAATCTTCCGGCGTATCCACGCCCGCTTCCGGCACCACCGAGGTCACATGTACCGCGATCGAATGCCCGTGCCACAGCACGCGCAATTGCTCCAGCGCCTCGATGCGCTCCAGCGGCGAGGCCGACAGCGTCGGGTACAACTGCAAGAACTTGTTGCTGTACGCGTACAGGCCGATATGGCGCAGCGGCGCGTAATCGTTGGCGTGGTCGGCGCCATGCGCCTCGGGCAGCACCTCGCGCGACCTGGCGAAGGCATCGCGGTGCCAGGGAATCGTGGCGCGCGAGAAATACATGGCGCAGCCGTCCTTGTTCAAGACCACTTTCACCACGTTGGGATTGAAGGCATCGGCGGCCGTCTCGATGGCATGGGCGGCGGTCGCCATCGGCACGCCGGCCTTGATATGGCCGGCAGTGGCGGCGATCAGGCCGGGATCGATCAGCGGCTCGTCGCCCTGCACGTTGACCACCACCGCATCATCGGCCAGGTCCAGCGCAGCGGCCACCTCCGCGATGCGGTCGGTCCCGGAGGGATGGTCGGCGCGCGTCATCGCCACGTCCACACCGTGCTGCCGGCAGGCGGCATGGATATCGTGATGGTCGGTGGCGACGATGATGCGCGCGGCGCCCGACAGCGCGGCGCGCTCGGCCACGCGCACGATCATCGGCTTGCCGCCGAGGTCGGCCAGCGGCTTGTTGGGCAGGCGCGTCGATGCCAGGCGCGCCGGGATGATGACGGTAAAGGACATGGGCTCGGAACGTGTTGTTGGCTACTTCAAATCCGCACAAGGACGGCTTGGGCCGGTTCAGGCGGCAGGTGATGTCGGAGCGGCATTGATGTCGCGCGCTTCATCGGCCCACATGATGGGAATGCCGTCACGGATCGGGTAGGCCAGCTTGTCGCCTTTGCAGATCAGTTCCTGCGCTTTCTTGTCGTAGTCCAACGGGCCCTTGCAGATCGGGCAAACCAGGATATCAAGCAGTCGGGCGTTCACGGAGTTTCTCCACTATATGTTCAGCCAGCGCGCCGTCGATGCGCGCCGATACGGGCACGACCCAGATGCGCGGGTCGTTTTGGATGGCCTCGATAGCCCTGCATTTTACTGCATCCTTCTCCGTCACCAGGATCACATCGGCCTGCAGGCCGGCGAAAGGATTGGCGGAGAAGTCATAATGGTCCGGCAACGGATGCTCGGCAAACGCCAGGCCGGCGCCGCGCAGGGTAGCGAAGAAACGGCCGGGGTTGCCGATGCCGGCCACCGCGGCGATGCGCTCCCCGCCGCCAGCGACGGCCGCCAGCGGACGGCGCATGGACGGCGCTGCCAACTGCACGGCCGCGCCGGCTTCCAGCCGCATCGCGTAACTGCCGGCCGGAGCCGCGCTACCGGCCGGCAGGTTGGCGACCGAAAAATCCCGGCGGCGCGAAGCCGGCTCGCGCAGCGGGCCGGCCGGCAACAGCCAGCCATTGCCGGCGCCGCGCGCATCCGACAGGACGATCTCGATGTCGCGCGCCAGCGCATAGTGCTGCAAGCCATCGTCGGACACCAGCACATCCACCTCCGGATGCGATGCCAGCAAGGCCCGCCCCGCCGCCGCCCGGCGGCGCCCGACCACCAGCGGCACGCCGGTGCGCTGCACGATCAGGAGCGGCTCGTCGCCCACCTGCGTCGCGGCCGAACCTGCCAATACTTGCGCCACCGCCTCGGCGCCGCCCGCGCCATAGCCGCGCGACACCACACCCGGCGTGTAGCCGGCGGCGCGCAAGGCCTCGATCAGCCAGATGGCGAATGGCGTCTTGCCGGTGCCGCCGACAAACACATTGCCCACCACGATGACCGGCACCGGCAGGCGTTCAACCCGTTTGATCCCCAACGCGAACAACGCGCGCCGCAGCGCCGCCAGCGCGCCGAACAGCAGCGACAGCGGCCACAGCAGGCAAGCCAGCGGCCCGCGGCCTTGCCAGGCGCGGGTCAGGATGGCTTCGGCATTGCGGTTGGAGTCGGCCATATTCGATGAGTTTGATGATCGCGGCAGGCGCCGCGTCGCACGCTTATTTCTTGCTTCTTACTTATTTATTGCTGGACTGCGCGGTGAACGTCACCTTGGGGAAGCCGGCGATGCGCGCCGCTTCCAGCACATTGATCACGGTCTGGTGCGTGGCCAGCGCGTCGGCGTTGATGATGACCACCGGATCGCTCTTGCCGCTGCCCTTGAGCACGGCCTGCATTTCATCGGCCAGGCCCTGCGCGTCGCGCGCCGAAATGCGGTTGTTGTTGATGGCGTAACGACCCTGCGCATCCACCGCGATATTGATCTCGAACGGCTGCTCCAGCGCTTTTTGCGCATCGGCGGTAGGCAGCGTGATCTGCAGCGCGGTGAACTTGCTGTAGGTGGTGGTCACCATCAGGAAGATCACGATCACCAGCAGCACGTCGATGAACGGGATCAGGTTGATCTCCAGGTCTTCGCGGGGGCGGCCTTTGCGGAAATTCATGGCGGCCTCTTAGCGGCGCACGTCGTGCACGATGTCGACGAACTTGACCGCCTGCTGTTCCATGTCGACCACGAAACCGTCGACCAGCGCGCGGAAATGGCGGTAGAACACCAGCGCCGGCATGGCGATGGCCAGGCCGAAGCCGGTGTTGTACAGCGCGATGGAAATGCCGTGCGCCAGTTGCGCCGGATTGGTGCCGGCGGCGTTCTGCGACGCGAAAATCTCGATCATGCCGACCACCGTGCCGAACAAACCCATCAGCGGCGCCAGCGAGGCGATCGTGCCCAGCGTGGTGAGGAAGCGCTCCAGCCGGTGCGCGGCGGCCTGGCCGGCCTCCTCGATGGCTTCCTTCATCACGTCGCGCGGGGCGTCGACGTTGCGCAGGCCGGCCGCCAGCACCTGGCCCAGCGGGGAATTCTGCTCCAGCTTGTCGATCACGTCATCGTTGACGCGGCCGCTCTGGTACACCCGCACCACTTCGCCCAGCAACTCCGGCGGCAGGATCCGGGCGCGGCGCAGGTAGACCAGTCTTTCGATGATCAGCGCCAGGCCGATGATGGATGCGATCAGCAAGGGCCAGATCGGCCAGCCGGCGGCGAGGATGATGGCGAGCAAAACGAACTCCTGTAGGGGAAGAAAACGGATACGGGTGCAGAATGTAGCCTGTTGCGGCGCTAGGGGCAAGCGCAACCCGGCAGCCGCAGGCGTTACGTAGGCTTTACGCAGGCTTTACAATGCGGGAGACATTTTATCGCCCTATATAAATAGCCGCCCGCCATGCCTGCCAACCAGTCTCCCCCCTTCCGCCCCGCCCAGCCCGCCGCCGGCGACTCCGGCCCGCCGGTGCTGACGGTGTCGGCCCTGAACCAGTCGGTGGCGCGCGTGCTGGAACGCACCTTCCCGCTGATCTGGGTCGCGGGCGAGATCTCCAACTTCACCCGCGCCGCCTCCGGCCACTGGTATTTCAACCTCAAGGACGACGGCGCCCAGGTGCGCGCCGTGATGTTCAAGGGCCGCGCCCAATATGCCGGCTTCACCCCGCGCGAGGGCGACAAGGTCGAGGTGCGCACCCTGGTCACGCTGTACGCGCCGCGCGGCGACTACCAGCTCAACGTGGAAGCGATCCGCCGCTCCGGCGTGGGCGACCTGTACGCGGCCTTCCTGCAACTGAAAGAGAAACTGGAGCGCGAAGGCCTGTTCGACCGCGCCGCCAAACGGCCGCTGCCCGCCTTCCCGCGCCGCATCGGCATCGTCACCAGCCCGCAGGCGGCGGCGCTGCGCGACGTGCTGACCACGCTGCGCCGCCGCGCGCCGCATGTGGAAATCATCCTTTATCCGACCCCGGTACAAGGCGATGGCTCGGCCCGGCGCATCGCCGCCGCCATCGACAGCGCCTCCGCCCGCGCCGAATGCGACCTGCTGCTGGTCTGCCGCGGCGGCGGCAGCATCGAAGACCTGTGGTCGTTCAACGAAGAAGCGGTGGCGCGCGCCATCGCCGGCTGTTCGATGCCGGTCATCTCGGGCGTCGGCCACGAAACCGACTTCACCATCGCCGATTTCGCCGCCGACTTGCGCGCCCCCACCCCGACCGCCGCCGCCGAGCTGGCCGCGACGGCACGGGAAGACTGGCTGGCCGAACTGCGCGCCCACGCCCAGGACCTCACGCGCGCGCTGCGCCGAGGGCTCACGGAAAAAGCCCAGACGGTCGACTGGATGTCGCGCCGGCTGGTCAACCCGGCCGCCTACATCCAGCATGAGCGGGTCAAGCTGCAGGCGCTGCAAACCCGCCTCTCGCACGCCACCCGCGTACCGCTGACGCAGATGCGCCACCGCCTGCAGCAGCTGTCCACCCGCCTGGCGCACCAGTTGCCCGATACCGCCCACGCGCGGCGCGACGTTTCCGATCTGGCGCGCCGCCTGCATGGCGCACTGGCCGCGCAGCAGTTGCGCCAGCGCCAGGCGCTGGCCGGCCTGAACACCCAGCTCGAGCTGCTCAACCCGCAGCGCACGCTGGAACGCGGCTACGCCATCGTCACCGACCGCCAGGGACGGGTGCTGCACTCGCCCGCCGAGCTGTCGGCGCGCAGCCAGATCACGGTCAGGCTGGCGCAAGGCAGCGCCGAGGTCGATATCGCCGGCGTGCAGCCGCGGCTGGACTGAATCCACAGACCCCGGCCATTCGACTTTTTTTTCATAAGCTTTTTCCGGCCGGCGCAATGCCGGCGCGGTCTTCTGGCGCCATTTATTTTCACGGATGGGCTGGAACGTCCGGCCGCACGGGACATCTTCCGGATTCGCCGCCGCTGCCGTCGCCGCCGGCAAGATGAGAACGATTCTAATTTACAAAATATCCAGCACCGGCGCGGATTTGCGGGCAATTGACCGGATGCAAAGAATCCATATCCGCTTTAGAATCACAGGTTCGGAACAGACCCCCTCGGTAATACCCGATACACCAACAAGACTGAAAGGATTCACCATGGCACATACCCTTCCGGCACTGCCTTACGACCTGGACGCGCTGGCGCCCACGATCTCCAAAGAGACCCTGGAATACCACTATGGCAAGCACCACCAGACCTATGTGACCAACCTGAACAACCTGATCCCGGGCACCGAATTCGAAAACCTGTCCCTGGAAGACATCATCAAGAAGTCCTCCGGCGGCATCTTCAACAACGCGGCCCAGATCTGGAACCACACCTTCTACTGGAACGGCCTGACCCCGAAGGGCCAAGGCGCTCCGAGCGGCGCGCTGGCTGACGCCATCAACGCCAAGTGGGGTTCGTTCGACGCCTTCAAGGCCGAGTTCACCAAGCAAGGCCTGGCCAACTTCGGTTCCGGCTGGACCTGGCTGGTCAAGAAAGCCGACGGTTCGCTGGACATCGTCAACACCACCGGCGCCGGCACCCCGCTGACCACCGACAGCAAAGCTCTGCTGACCGTGGACGTGTGGGAACACGCCTACTACATCGACTACCGCAACGCCCGCGCCAAGTACGTGGAAGCGTTCTGGGGCATCATCAACTGGGATTTCGTCGCCAAGAACTTCGCGTAAGCGGCGCCGCCTTTCCAGGCACGAAAAAGCCACGCTTCATCGCGTGGCTTTTTTTACGCCTGCCGGAAACGCGCCTACTCCGACGGCCGAGTCGAAGTCAGCCCGGTCGGCGGGCCGTCGATCGCGGTCCAGCCGCCATCCACCGACAGCGAACTGCCCGAGATATAGCTGGCCGCATCCGAGGCCAGGAAAGCCACCGCCGAACCGACTTCGGAAGGCTGGCCCCAGCGGTTCAATACGGTATGGCCGGCATACGTCTTGAAGATGTCCGCGCGTTCCTTCAGCGGCGCGGTCAGGCGAGTTTCGATGATGCTCGGCATGACGGCGTTCACGCGCACGTTATACGGCCCCATCTCGGCGGCGAAGGCTTTCACCAGTTGGGCGATCCCGGCCTTGGACGCGGCATACACGCCCAGGCCCGGCTCGATGGTCACCGCGCGCATCGACGAGCAGGCGACGATGCTGCCGAAACCCTGCTTCATCATCGGGCGGCCGAAGCTGCGGAAGAAGTTGAACGCGCCCTTCATGTTCAGGTTCATCACGCGGTCGTACTCCTCCTCGGTGTAATCGACGATGAGCTTGCGAATGTTCAGCGCCGGCGTGCTGACCGCGATATCGATCTTGCCGGCGGCCTTGAGCGCGTGCTGCGCCAGCGCCTCGATCTCGGCGCCGTCGGCGGCGTTGATCTGCCAGGCTTCGGCCCGGCCGCCGGCGGCGACGATATCGGCCGCCGCGCTTTGTGCGCCGGCCAGGTCGGCATCGGCGCAGATCACGCGCGCGCCCAGGCTGGCGATGGCTTCGGCCGAGGCGCGGCCGATCCCCGAGGCGGCGCCGATCACCACCGCCGACTTGCCGCCGAGGTCGAACAGTTTCTTGTAGTCCTGCATGAATTGCTCCCATCGATGAAGCGGCCGGTGCGCCAACGTTTGCCGGCATCGGCCACTTCGGTTAAACATCAACTGCGATTATTCCTTGATCCCGTTCACAGCATCCACGACAGCACCGGCGTGGATTGCAGATAAACCAGCACCGCCATCACCAGCAGCAGCGACAGGCTCCAGCCGATCACCTTGCGGAAGATCAAGCCTTCCTGGCCGATGATGCCGACTGCCGCCGCCCCCACTGCCAGGCTCTGCGGCGAAATCATCTTGCCCAGCACGCCGCCCGAGGCATTGGCCGCGGCCAGCAGCGTCGGCGACAATCCGGTCTCATGCGCCGCAGCCACCTGCAATGCGCCGAACAGGGCGTTGGCGGAATTATCCGACCCCGTCACCGCCACGCCGATCCAGCCGATCACCGGCGACAGGAAAGCGAAAGCCGATCCGGTGCCGGCCAGCCAGCGCCCCAGGGTGCCGGTCTGGCCCGAGTAATTCATGATAAACGCCAGCGCCATCACGCACAGCACCGTGGGCACCGCCCAGCGCATCTGCACCAGGGTCTTGCCGTAAGTCTCCAGCGCCTGCGACGCCGACACCTTGAGCATCATCGCCGTGATGGCGCCGGACAGCAGCAGCAGCGAACCGGCCGCCGACAAGGTATTGAGCGTAAACATCGTGCCCACCGCCTTGCCATCCTGCGCGCTGATGGCCAATCCAGGCCAGGCGAACTTGAAGGTGCCCAGGTTCAGCCATTTCTGCACCACGCCGAACTGCACTATGGTGAAAATCGCGATGATCAGCGCATACGGCGCATAGGCCAGCATCATCTGCTTGCGCGAATGGCCGGTGGCAAGATTGCCGGCGCTCCTGGTCACGTCGTTCTGGAAAGCGCCGGCCGGCAGCTTTGCCGGACGCCAGAATTTCAGCAACACCACCACCGCCGCGGCCGAGGCCAGCGCGCCCACCACGTCGGCCAGCACCACCGAGAAGAAACTCGCGCTGGCCCACTGCGCAATGCCAAAGGCGAAGCCCGCGGTAACGGCCGCGATCCAGGTCTGGCGCAAGCCGCGCTTGCCGTCCATGATCCAGACCAGCACCAGCGGCACGAACGCCGCGACCACCGGCGTCTGGTGGCCCACATGGCGGCCCAGCTCTTCAAACGGGATGCCCGTCACCTGCGCCAGCGTGGTGATCGGCACCGCCAGGGCGCCGAAGGCCACCGGCGCGGTATCGGCCACCAGTGCGATCACGGCCGCCTTCAGCGGATGCAAGCCGATCGCCACCAGCATCGCGCCGGCGATCGCCACCGGCGTGCCGGCGCCGGCCAGCGCCTCGATCAGCGCGCCGAAGCTGAACGCGATCAGGATGGCCTGGATGCGCGGGTCGTCGCTGATCAGCGCAAAGCTGTCGCGCAGCACCGCGAAGTGGCCCGATTTCACGGTGAGGTTATACAGCCAGATCGCGTTGACGATGATCCACAGCACCGTCAGCACGGAAAACACTGCGCCATACGCGCCAACATTGAATACCACCTCCAGCGGCATGCGGTACACCAGCCCCGCGACCAGCCCGCAAATGAGCAGCGAGATCGCCGCCGACACATGCGGCGAAATGCGCAGCCAGCCCAGCATCACGAACATCGACAACAGCGGCAGCATCGCGAACAGGGCGGACGCGAACAGCGATCCGTTCACCGGATCGTAGATTTGTTGAAACATGGGTCTCCTCCAATGGATATGATTTTTAAGCGTCCAGGCGCCGGCTTCTCATGGCCGTTTTGCGATCTGTATCGGCTGCGCTTGCCCGTGCGGCGTCAAAAGGGCAAACCGGCGCGGCCGGCGTTCGGATGCGGATCGGTTTTCAGGGATGCATCAGGAACGCATCAGGGGTGCTTGAGCGGCGCGAAACTGGCCGGCGTCATCAGCTGGTTTTCCTGCGAAACCAGATAGCCCGCCTCGCCCGACAGCTTCAGGTAGGCCGCCCACTCCGGATCGGCCTGCAGCCTGTTGCGCCGCGCTTCGCGGTCGGCCGCATCCCGGTATACCCAGATATGCGTGTAGCTGTTCAAGCGGCCCGACTCGGCCACCAGGTAAGCCAGCGGCTCGCCCAGGTGGCGGCGCTGGATGTCGAAACCGTTCTTCTCGTACAGCTCCAGATGCTTTTTCAGGGTGCCCGGACGGGCGGTATAGGTGCGAACGTCAAGCAACATTTCTCATTTCCTTTTCTCAGGGCGAGCGCATCCCGCGAACGCAGGGCATGCGTTCGTCAGCGACTTGCACGGATTGAATTCGGGGCGCGCCGGAAACCGATGTGCAATGCGCACATGGCATCGCCGGCCGCGCCGCTGCTTTTTCTGGCTATTGGGTCAGCGTGGGTCAAATGCTAACCAGCGGCAAACCCGGCACGGTAGGACTTAATTCCGCTTCTATTGGATTTTTCCGCCAAATCGCGGATGCGCTGCAACACGCAAGGACGGCGCGGCTTCCCCGGCTTTCCTTTTAACGGCGGGCTGTATATGCTTGAAAAATCATGAAAACGATATGCGCGGACACACGCGCACCAGGCCAACCGCCGTGGGGAAACATGCCCCCGGGCAAAGCGGCGGAACAATGACGAGACAGTGATGGGGCAGCGATGAGACAAGGACGGCCGCCGCGACGCGGGCGCGCAAGACGATGAAAGCGATCAATTTCCCGGACGACACGCCCAACTTCGAAGTTTCCGACTTCGGCG
Organism: Herbaspirillum sp. GW821-FHT09A12; assembly: GCF_059418325.1. Lineage (NCBI taxonomy): Bacteria > Pseudomonadati > Pseudomonadota > Betaproteobacteria > Burkholderiales > Oxalobacteraceae > Herbaspirillum > Herbaspirillum sp. GW821-FHT09A12. The sequence continues at coordinate 1,015,040 of NZ_JBWKPR010000001.1, read as the reverse complement.
GCATCGCTTCCGAATTCGTATTCGACCTGGTCAAGCTGGAAGGCCGCAACGAGATCCCGCGCCCGTTCCTGCACCGCCACAGCTACTACCACATCCTGTGGATGACCGAGGCGCGCGGCAACCATGTGCTGGACTTCGACAACTACCCGATCCGTCCGCATTCGGTGTTCTTCATCTCGCCCGGGCAGATCCACGGCTGGACGTCGGACATCGACGCTTGCGGCTATGCGATCAACTTCAGTCCCGAGTTTTTCCTGCAGATCTTTCCGCGCATCGAGGAGTTGGCCGACTTCCCGTTCTTCCACATCGCCAACACCGATCCTGTGCTGTACCTCACCGCCGGCCAGCATGAAGAGCTGTTTCCCCTGCTCAAGGAGATCGAAAAGGAAGTCGCCGGCGACCAGCGCTGGCGCTACGACGTGGTGCGCTCCTTCCTGCAGATCCTGTTGACGCGCCTGCGCCGCCTGCACCAGCCGCATGGCGCCGAATCGGCGCTGCCGCGCAGCTACAGCCTGACCAAACGCTTCAAGCTGCTGATCGAAGAACACTACCTCGAATTCGGTTCGGTGCAGGACTACGCGCAACGCCTGTTCGTCACCGACCGCAAGCTCAACGAGGCGGTCAAGGCCACCACCGGCAAGACCGCCACCCAGCTCATCCACGAGCGCATCCTGATGGAAGCCAAGCGCCTGCTGGCGCAGTCGGAACTCTCCATCGCCGAGATTTCCTATCGCCTGAACTTCGACGACTTCGCCTACTTCTGCCGCTTCTTCAAAAAGAACGTGCAGATGACGCCGGGCGAGTTCAAGAAAAAGTTCTCGGCGCCACTGGCCTGAAGCACGGCCCCGGCTGCGCTTTTCGCCAAGAAGTCCAGCAAAACCGCAGATAAGTCCTAACGCCGCCCCGCGCGCGCGCCCTATGCTGGCGGCTGTTCACCAACAACATCCGGCATTGCGCCGGGCTACAAGAGACAAGCATGTCAAAACTCAAAACCGGCGGCCAGCTCCTGGTCGATGCCCTGCTGGCCCAAGAGGTGGATACCGCCTTTTGCGTGCCGGGCGAAAGCTATCTCGATGTCCTCAATGCCCTGTACGACCAGCAGCAATCGGTACGCGTGATCTCCTGCCGCCATGAAGGCGCGGCTTCGTTCATGGCCGAGGCCTACGGCAAGCTCACCGGCCGCCCCGGCATCTGCTTCGTCACGCGCGGCCCCGGCGCCACCAACGCCAGCATCGGCGTGCACACCGCCTTCCAGGACTCGACCCCGATGGTGCTCTTCGTCGGCCAGGTCGGGCGCGACATGATCGAGCGCGAAGCCTTCCAGGAAATCGACTACCGTCGCATGTTCGGCCAATTCACCAAATGGGTGGCGCAGATCGACGATGTCTCGCGCGTGGGCGAATACGTCTCGCGCGCATTCTCGGTCGCCATGTCGGGCCGCCCGGGGCCGGTGGTGCTGGCGCTGCCTGAAGACATGTTGACCGAATCCACCTTCCCGAAGGAAATCGGCCGTGCCGACATCCCCCAGATCTTCCCCGATCCCGATGCGCTCGAGCGGATGCAAGCGCTGCTGCGCGGGGCGAAGAAGCCGCTGATGATCCTGGGCGGCGCCGGCTGGGACCAGGAAGGCCTGCGCAACATCGCGCGTTTCGCCGTGCAGCAGAACCTGCCGGTGGCGGCCTCGTTCCGCCGCCAGGACCTGTTCGACAACCGCCATCCCAACTATGTCGGCGAGATCGGCATCGGCGTCAATCCGGCGCTGGCCAGGCTGGTCGGCGAATCCGACCTGCTCATCGCGGTCGGCTCGCGGCTGGGGGAAATGGTCACCAGCGGCTACACCCTGCTGGACATCCCGCGTCCGCGCCAGAAACTGGTGCATGTGATGCCCGCGCCGGAAGAGCTGGGCCGGGTCTACCAGACCGACGTCAAGATCGCCGCCACGCTCAACGCCTTCGCTCGCGCAGCCGCGCAACTTGCCCCCGCCGGCGGCGAAGCCTGGCGCGAGTGGCACAAACAGGCGCGCGACAACTACCTGGCCTACATCGAACCGCCTGCGCGCACGACGCAGTTCGACGCCGGCATCGCCGTCAAGGACATGCAGCGCATCCTCAACCAGGATGCCATCCTCACCAACGGCGCCGGCAACTACACCGCATGGGCGCACCGCTACTACCAGTTCTCGCAACCCAGGAGCCAGCTCGCGCCGACCAGCGGCGCCATGGGCTATGGCGTGCCGGCCGCGATCGCGGCCAAGCTGTGCTTCCCGGCGCGCCAGGTGGTGTGCCTGGGCGGGGACGGATGCTTCCTGATGACCTCCCAGGAGCTCGCCACCGCCGTGCGGCATCGCCTGGGCATTGTGTTCCTGGTATTCAACAACGGCATGTACGCCACCATCCGCATGCACCAGGAAAAGCACTACCCCGGCCGGGTGATCGCAACCGACCTCAACAACCCCGATTTCGTCGCTTACGCCAAATCCTTCGGTGTCGACGCTGTCTCCATCCAGCAGACCGAAGCGTTCGCGCCGGCATTGGAAAAAGCGCTGGCCATCGCCAGCTCCACCTCATTGCCTTACCTGATCGAACTGGTGCTCGACCAGGAAATGCTGACGCCGCGGGCAACACTGTCCGGATTGCGCAAGACGGCGCTGGCGGAACGGACCGATACGCAGGAAGGGGCGGCCAAGTAAGCCGGATGCAAGGATTGGCTTGCGCCATGTTGCGCCTGGCGCAGCGGCGGACCTCCCTCAAGATCCGCCGCCGCTCTCCGGTATGATCTCGTCATCCCAAGCGCCCAACTTTATGAGAACCGGTCGAGCACGCTATACCAGGCTACACCGGCGGCAATATAAAAACGCTGCAACCCGTGGAAAGGAATCGGATGGATGGTACTGATCGGGAACGGAAAGCGTGTCCCGACCTGCCCTGACAGGCGCTGCGCCAGACAACGTCCCATCGTGCTGGACATGGCGATGCCGCGTCCGTTGTAGCCCAGCGCAATGGTCAGGCCGGGCGCCGGCTCGTGCACATGCGGCAGAAAGTCGCGCGTGATCGCCACGCGACCGGCCCAGCGATATTCATACTCCACGCCTTTCAACTGCGGGAACAGCAACTCCACCGAGCGCTCCAGGTGCGCAAAATCCAGCGCCCCGCCCGGATCGGCGAAAGGCCCACGCCCCCCCATCAACAGCCGTCCCTGTGCATCGCGCCGGTAATACAACAGCAGGCGGCGCGAATCGGACGCCACTTCCCGGCCCGGCAGGATGCCCGCGCCCAGCTCTTCCGATAACGGCCTGGTCGCCACGATGAAGCTGTTGGCCGCGATCACCGATTGCCGCAAGTTAGGCCAGAGGTTGTCGGTATAGCCGTTGGTAGCAATCACCACGCGACTGGCGTCGATGTGCGCGCCGCTTGCGGCATGCAGACGCCAACCGCCGTCTTGGCGCTCCAGCTTCACGATGCTTGTACCGCCGTGGATGGCCACGCCCAGCTTCTGTGCTGCGTATGCCAGGCCGCGGCAATACTTCAGCGGATGGATGCTGCCGGCGCGGCAATCCTTCCAGCCGCCGACATAGGCTTGCGTACCGATATGGCGCGCCACTTCGGCGCCGTCCAGCAATTGGACGCGAGCTCCCTCGGCCTGCCACTGGCGCGCGCGCGATTCCAGCACGCGCATCGACTTGGATGAATGCGTGGGCTGAATCCAGCCGCGACGCAGCGCATCGCAATCGATGCCGTGGCGCTCGATCAGCTCGAACACGGTATCGGCGGCCGAGCCGATAGCTTCGATCAGCGGGTCTGCCACGACGGTACCGAACATCACGCGCAACTGGTCGGGGTCGTACTTCAGGCCTGGGATAACCTGCCCGCCGTTGCGCCCGGACGCGCCCCAGCCCGGCTCGGCGGCATCCACCACGCACACCGATGTGCCGGATTCGGCCAGGTGCAGCGCCGTGGACAGGCCGGTATAGCCGGCGCCGACGATAGCCACATCGCAGCGCGTGGATTCGGACAGAAGCGGCGCGTCAACCGCGGCGGCGCCGGTGGCGGCCCACAGCGATGGCGGCAGCGGCAATGCCTGTGCATGTTTATCCATGGCTGCTCACCTACCGATCACGCGGCGCAGGAAATCCTGCGTGCGCGCATGCTTCGGTTCGGACAATACCTGCCGGGCCTCTCCTTCCTCGACAATGCTGCCGCTATGCAGGAAGCATACGCGGTCGGCCACCTCCTTGGCGAAACCCATCTCATGCGTGACCACGATCATGGTCATGCCGTCGGCCGCCAGCGTGCGCATCACCGCCAGTACCTCGCCGACCAGCTCCGGGTCGAGCGCGGAAGTCGGCTCGTCGAACAGGATGGCCTCGGGCGTCATCGCCAGCGAACGCGCAATCGCCACGCGTTGCTGCTGTCCTCCGGAAAGCTGGCTGGGATAAGCATCGCAACGCTGCGCCAGGCCAACTTTTTCCAGCAACGCGATGGCTTGCGTCCGAGCTTCATCGCGCGGCACTTTATTGACGAACACCGGCCCTTCGATCACGTTCTCCAGTACGGTGCGGTGCGGGAACAGGTTGAAGCGCTGGAACACCATGCCCACTTTCGTGCGCAGCTTGTGGATGTCGCCCCGCTCGCGGTCGACACGCAGGCCGTCGATCAGGATGTCGCCGCGCTCGTACGACTCCAGCCCGTTGATGCAGCGCAGGACAGTCGACTTGCCCGAGCCCGACGGGCCGATCAGGCACACCACTTCGCCGTCGGCCACCGACAACGAAACATCCTTGAGCACTTCATGCTGGCCGAAGCGCTTGGAAATGCGTTTGACTTCTATCATTTGGCCCGCCCCTTTCCAGCGCGAATTTCAAGACGGCGGATGACGAACACCAGCGGCAGCGACAGCAGCAGGTAGAGCACCGCGACCATGGTATAGACGGTCATGTTCTGGAAGGTGGAGGACGCGATCATCTGGCCCGCGCGCGTCATCTCCAGCACGGTGATGGTAGACACCAGCGAGGAATCCTTCAGCATCATCACCAAGGTATTGCCGTAGGGCGGCAACGCGATGCGAAAGGCCTGCGGCAACACCACGCGGCGCATGATCATGGGGCCGCGCATGCCGATCGACTGCGCGGCCTCGATCTGGCCGGCGTCAACCGCCTCAATGCCGGCGCGGAAGTTTTCCGCCTGGTAGGCCGAGTATGCGATGCCCAGCCCGATCACGCCGGCCTGGAAAGCCGATAGCTGGATGCCCATCTCCGGCAGCACGAAATAGATATAGAACAGCTGCACGATGATCGGCAGGCCGCGGATGATATTGACGATGGTGGCACCCGCCAGCGACACCGGCTTGAAGCGCGACACCTTCATCAGCGCCAGCACCAGGCCGATGACGGAACTGAGCAGAAAAGAGTAAATCGTGACTTCGACGGTGACCAATGCCCCTTTGAGGAGGATGGGCAGGAAGTCCAGCACGGTCTGTGAAAACATGGCGATGCGCTCTGGCGCTGGTTGGTTATGGAGGATGCAAGCGCCCTGCGGCGCGCGCTCGCGCGCCGCAGGGACAGCATTGGTTCAGGATAGTGTGCATCGGGCCGGGCCGCCGTACCGGCAAGCGCGGCCGGGTTCAGCTCAGTTGAGCTTCCACTGCTCGACGATGCGCGCCAGCGTGCCGTCGGCCTTGAGTTCGGCGATGGCCTTGTTAAGGCGCTCCATCAACTTGGTGTCGCCCTTGCGCACCACCAGGCAGACATCGCCCATCAGCATGGATTGATATTCCTTGACCAGGCGCACCTGCGGATTGGCGCCCTGCGAGAGCTGGTAGGCGACAATCGGACGGTCGCCGAAACCGGCCTTGATGCGGCCCAAGCCGACGTCGCGCATCATGTCGGCCACCGAATCGTAGGTCTTCACTTCCTTGAAGCCACCCTTCTTGTTGAGCGCGTCAACGAACACGGTACCGACCTGAGCGCCGACGATCTCGCCCTTCAGGTCATCCAGGGTCTTGTAGCTCTTCTGGTCTTGGGCGTTGACGAACAGCCCTTCGCCGTAGGAATACACCGGATCGCTGAAGTCGACGATCTGGGCGCGCGCCTCGGTCTTCAACATGGCGGCGGCGATGATGTCGATCTTGCTGCTGGTCAGCGACGGAATCAGCGCGGAGAACGGGGTCTGCTGGATGCTGACCGCAAAGCCGGCCTTGCCGCCGACGGCGCTGACGGTGTCAACCATCATGCCTTGCAGCTTGTTGGTCTTGATGTCGAGGAAGGTGAACGGCACGCCGGTGGAGGTGGCGCCGACGGTGTAGCTGGTCTGCGCCGATGCCGGCGCGGCGAAGGCGGCAGCGCAGGCCAGCGCGCCCAACAGGTGCCTGACCAGGCCAAAGCGATTGAACGGTTTCATACAACTCCCCTTTTTGCGTGAGATCCTCGCGGATCGGTACGGTTGGAAGTCCCTGCACCAGGGCGACGCGGTGCGCGCCATGGTGAGGGCATGCGGACTGCCGGGGCCGGTCTGGGCGATCGGCCGATGCTGCGACGGACTGGAACTCCCCCGGCCGGCTCGTCCGGTGTGATGTAGCCAAGGCCGGGGGCATTGCTGGAACTGAAGCTGCAACAACAAAGGACAGCAGACTGCGGATGCATGAATATCAATATTTCGCGTTCGAATAAGTATATTCAAACCAATCATATCGTCAATAGATATTTATGTATCGATATTCGATACGTTGATGCGATTTTTGCTACAATCAAGGCTTCGATAAACAGGAGGAGGCACATGAACGAGCCTGGCGAAAACAACGCGGCCGACCCGCTGTTCAACCAGTCGCTGGAAAAAGGCCTGGCCGTGCTGCGCGCCTTCAATGCCCAGCGCCGCACCATGACCTTGAGCGATGTCGCAGAGGCAACCGCGATATCGAAAAGCTCTGCGCAGCGCATGGTATACACGCTCGAGGCGCTGGGTTATGTCTGCAAACACCCAAAGACGCGGCGCTACCAGCTCACGCCCAAAGTGATGGAAGTCGGTTACAACTACCTGGCGGCCGATATCCTGGTGGACGTTGCCAATCCTTTCCTCTCAGAACTGGCCAACATCACCGGCGAGACCGTCAACCTGACCGAGCCTTATGACCGCGAGATGGTCTATGTGGCGCGCTTCGTCGCCAGCAAGTTCATTCCCATCCACATGCCCATCGGCAGCCGCATCCCGATGTATTGCACGGCGTCCGGCCGCGCCTACCTGTCGGCGCTAGAGCGCAGCGAGGCGCAGCAGATCCTGGCGTCGAGCGAGCGTACCGTGCGCACGCCGCACACGCGCACCGGCATCGAGGAGATCATGCAAGTGCTGGACGTGTCGCGCGAACGCGGCTTCACTATCAACAAGGAAGAACTGTTCCTGGGCGACATGACTGTCGCATCGCCTATTTTCAACAGCGATCGTACGCCGGTAGCTTCGGTACATGTGGTCGCGCCGACCAGCCGCTGGACGCCGGAAGATGCCGAGAAAAAGCTGGGATCGCTGGTGCTTGAATGCGCACGCTCGATCTCCAACTCGGTGCGCACACTGGTGTGAAATCCGTATGATGAGAGATGCACGGATCGTGACGCGGCGGCGCGCGATCTGCCACAATCCCGGCTGAAGCAGCCTACCTATCGAACAACCACGGAGAACCGACATGGCCCACGTCACCTTGCATAACGCCGCCGGCTACGCCCAGGAAATCAAGGCGCGCACCCATCAGTTGAGATCCGACGAACCCGAAAGCAACGGCGGCAAGGATACCGGCCCGGCGCCTTACGAACTGCTGCTGGCGGCGCTGGCCTCATGCACTTCGCTCACGCTGCGCATGTATGCCGAGCGCAAGGGCTGGGATCTGGGGAGCATTTCGGTGGATGCGCATTTCGGCCGCGATGACAGCGGGCTTGAAACCATCAGCCGCAAGATCGCCTTCGGCAAGCCGCTGCCGCCGGAACAACTGGCCCGCCTGGCGGAAATCTGCGAGAAGACGCCGGTCACCAAGACCATCCGCCAGGGCACCGCGATTCAGACGTCGATCGCGTAGCCGGCGGCGCGCCAGGCGTCGATGCCGCCGGTCAGCGGCCGCACCTTCTTGTAGCCGCGCTGCATCAGCTGGCGCGCCACCATGGCCGCCGAGGCCTCGTTGGGACAGGCGCAATACACCACCACCTCCTCTTCGATCGGCCCGTCGAAGATGAAGGTCTGGATTTCCTGGTTGGAGATCGTCACCGCCCCCGGGATCTTTCCATCTTGTTGCGACAGCGGCGAGCGCACGTCGATGATGGTGGGCGCAATGCCCTCTTCCAGCATGTTGTTCAATTCCTGCACCGAGATGCGCGCCATTTCCAGCGACTTGCGGAAGCGGCGGCGCTGCCACCACTTGTTGGCGATGAAGGCTGCCAGCGCAATCCCGATCAGCAGCATGCCGTAATGGCCGAGCTGCGCCAGCACGCTGAGCAGGTCGTCCACCGCCGAGCTGAACAGCGAACCGAGGAAGATCCCCAGCCCGGCCCACAGCGCGCTGCCGATGGCGTCATACAGCAGGAAACTGGAGCGGCGCGTGCCCATGGTGCCGGACAAGGCGCTGGCGATCGAGGCAAAGCCGGGGATGAATTTGGCCACCAGCAGCGAACGCGCGCCCCAGCGCAGGTAGATCGACTCGGTCTGGCGCACGCAGGAATCCGGGGACAGCGAAATGCGGCACAGGCGCGACATGATCTGGCGGCCATAGCGCCTGCCGGCCAGATACCAGAAGTAATCCGCAATCAGTGCCGCAAGCACCGCCACCAGCAGCAGCAAGGCCGCCGGATACTGCCCGTTTTGCGCCAGCGCGCCGGTAATGATCAGCGTGGGATAAGCCGGCACGGGCGCGCCCAGTTGCTCGACCAGCACATTGAAAAAGACGATGAGCAATCCGTATTGCTCGATCAGGTGGTACAGGGTTTCCATTGCATTGTCGCCATCATTCTTGCCGTATGACAATCGGGCAAGCACATCCAGGTTGTCCGCCACGGCCAACCGCAGGAGGCCATTATAGATTTGCGGCCCGCACATTGCCCGTGCATTTGCCCGTGTATTTTCCCGAGCCTCAACGGCCGGCACAACACGCAGATGGGGCCGGAGGCGCAAAAGAAAAGCGCCCCGGCGCCCGCCCGGAAGCGGAACGCGCGGAGCGCGAACGAGGAAAGACCTCGGAGAAAACCTGTACCGCCGGCGTCTATGCCCGCCCGCTCATGGCGTTTGCTTCAAGCGCGCCTTGGCAAGGCCCGGCTGCCGCCGATGGTGCCGTTGCCGTCCTGCGGCGCCGGCCTGGTGCGCGCCAGGAACACCAGCACCGCGGCCAGCACCGAGGCGATCGACAGCGCGTACAAGCCGCCCTGGATGGAGCCGGTCTTCTGTTCCAGGTAGCCGAAGGCGGCCGGCGCGAAGAAGCCGCCCAGGTTGCCCAGCGAATTGATCAGCGCCAGCACGGCGGCGGCGATGCGGCCGTCGAGATAACCCTGCGGGATCGGCCAGAACAGCGAAGACGCCGCCTTGAAGCCAATGCCGGCAAAGCACACCGCCACGAAGCCGACCACCGGGCCGCTGCGGGCCGATATCGCCATCCCGACCGCCGAGATCAGCAGCGTCAGGGCCACCCAGAATTGCTGCTTCTTGAAGCGCCCGGCCAGCACCGCGAACAGGTACATCGCGACAATCGAGACGATCCACGGGATGGAATTGAACAGGCCGACCTGGAAGTCGTTGAAATGCCCCATTTTCTTGATGATGGTCGGCAGCCAGAATGTGGCGCCATAGATGGTCAGCTGGATGGCGAAGTAGATGAAACAGAACAGCACGATCTGCGGGTCGCGCAGCAGCATGAAGGACGAGACATGCGCCGGGCGGCTGGCCGCGCGCTGCTCCTGTTCGGCGGCGATCACGGCGCTCAGCGCCTGGCGCTGTTCGGGGGTGAGCCATTTGGCGTCGCGCGGCGTCGAATCGAGCAGGAACCACACCACGAAGCACAGCGCCATCGAGGCGCCGCCTTCGATCAGGAACATCCATTGCCAGCCATGCAGGCCGCCGCCCTGGATCAGCAGCAAGGCGCCGGTGATCGGGCCCGACAGGATGGAAGCGATCGCCGAACCGGAAAGGAATACCGCCATCGCACGGCCGCGCTCATGGTTGGGCAGCCATTGCGTAAAGTAATACACCACGCCCGGGAAGAAACCGGCCTCGGCCACGCCAAGCAGGAAGCGCATGAAATAGAAGCTGCTCTCGTTCTGCACAAACGCCATGCAAGCGGCCACCAGGCCCCAGGTGAACATGATGCGGGTCAGCCAGGCCTTGGCGCCGTAGCGTTGCAACAGCATGTTGGACGGCACCTCGAATACCGCGTAACCGACGAAGAACAGCCCGGCCCCCAGGCCGAAGGCGGCCGCGCCGATGCCGAGATCGGCGGCGAGGTGGCTGCGCACGAAACCGATATTGACGCGGTCGATGTAGTTGACGATGAACATCACCACGAACAGGGGCAGGATGCGCCACTTGATCCTGGCGACCGCCGTGGTGAGCGTGAGGTTGGCCGGATCGGGGGCGCCGGCCGGCGTTGCGGATGTGTTCACGAGTTTGTCTCCTCTGTCAGGACTCGGTATTGCGCGTTGATGGAAAAACCGGTTTGCCTGCGCTCTTGCTTTTTCTTGTGCTTCTGCTGCGCTTTGCTGCTGTTCTATTTCTCGGCCTTGCCTGCTTCTCCGTCGTCCTGACGAAAGTCAGGATCCAGTGTCGTTCAACGGTCTCTGAGTTTTAGCAAAAGCCACTGGATCCCGGCCTGCGCCGGGATGACGGATTACTGGTGCTCAGCGCACCAGGCAAGGTTTCTTGTTATCGAACTTCCAGCCCGGGATGAGGTACTGCATGGCCGCCGCGTCGTTGCGCGCTCCCAGGCCCATGCTGCGGTACAGCTGGTGCGCGGCCTCGATCTGCGCCATGTCGATTTCCACGCCCAGGCCCGGCCTGGTCGGCACCTTGACGCGGCCGCCCGCGATCTGCAGCGGCTGCCGGGTCAGGCGCTGGCCGTCCTGCCAGATCCAGTGGGTGTCGATGGCGGTGATCTTGCCGGGCGCGGCGGCGGCCACGTGGGTGAACATCGCCAGCGAAATGTCGAAGTGATTGTTGGAGTGCGAACCCCAGGTCAGCCCCCACTCATTGCACATCTGCGCCACCCGTACCGAGCCCTGCATGGTCCAGAAGTGCGGGTCGGCCAGCGGAATGTCGACCGACTGCAGCGAGATCGCATGGCCCATCTCGCGCCAGTCGGTGGCGACCATGTTGGTGGCGGTCTGCAGGCCGGTGGCGCGGCGGAACTCGGCCATCACCTCGCGTCCTGAATAACCGTTCTCGGCGCCGCAAGGGTCTTCGGCATAGGCCAGCACATGATGCTGGTCGCGGCACAGGCGGATCGCATCCTTCAACAGCCAGCCGCCGTTGGGATCGAGCGTGATGCGCGCGTCGGGAAAGCGCTCGGCCAAGGCGGTCACGGCGGCGATCTCGTCCTCGCCGCGCATGACGCCGCCCTTGAGCTTGAAATCGTTGAAGCCATAGCGCGCGAAAGCGGCTTCGGCCAGCCTGACGATGGCTTGCGGCGTCGTCGCCTCTTCATGGCGCAGGCGCATCCAGTCGTCGGCATCGCCCTCTGCCGAGAGGTATGGCAGGTCGGTCTTCTTGCGGTCGGCCACGTAGAACAGGTAACCCAGCATTTCCACTTCATCGCGTTGCTGGCCCTGGCCCAGCAGCGCCGCCACCGGCACTTCCAGGAACTGGCCGAGCAAGTCGAGCAATGCCGCCTCCAGCGCGGTCACCGCATGGATGGCAATACGCAGGTCGAAGGTCTGCTGGCCGCGGCCGCCGCTGTCGCGGTCGGCGAAAGCGCTGCGCGCACGGTTCAAAACCGCCTGGTAATTGCCGACCGACTGCCCCACCACCAGCGTGCGCGCGTCGTCCAGGGTCTGGCGGATGCCTTCGCCGCCCGGCACCTCGCCCACGCCGGTATGGCCGGCGCTGTCGGTCAAGATCACGATGTTGCGGGTGAAATACGGCCCGTGCGCGCCGGAAAGGTTGAGCAGCATGCTGTCGTGCCCGGCCACGGGAACCACGCGCATGTCGACGATCCTGGGGGCGCCGCGAACGGCTGGTGCGGTTTGGGTGCTGCTCATGCTGGCTGACTCCTGGTTGGCGCCGCGACGGCGGCGTGTCTCTGTGGTGCTGGTGCGCGCTGCCCGATGAAGCGGGTTGAGGCGCGGAGCGGCTTCATCCCTTCAAGCATATTTGGTAGCGCTACCAAATTAATTTTCGATGATGGTAGCGGTACCAAATTGAGGTGTCAACTGTTGATTTCAGGCATCAGGAAAATGCATGGAATCCGCCCCGGCAGATCAGGACAGAAATTTGAGGCGAAGGAAAACGATACGGAACAACAGGCGAAAAGCAGACAGCTTAAGCCTGGCGGCACTCACGCCAGCGCATACGCGACGATGGCGGCGGCCGCCACATCGATCGCCAGCACCAGTGCCCCGCCCAGGCGACGTTGCATGAACGCGCCCAGTGCCCAGAACCCCGCCAGCAAGGCGCCGCTGGCCACCAGCAGGCGCAGGTAGGACTGTTCATCGGCGATCCATAGCAGCGCCGCGGCCGCCGCCAGCAAGAATGCGAACTGCAGCATGGCCAATACGCTGGCGATACGCGGCAACTGGATGTCGTAACGCCGGCGCGCCGCCGCCAGGTCGAATGGGGGATAGGGATCGGGCACACCGGCCGGCCGCCAGCCGGGCGGCTTGAACCATATTTTCAGCTTATCGCGCCAGCGCGGCATCAGGGCGGCGCTGCGCGCCAGTTGCCAGTAGCCGGAACACACCGCCCACAGCGGGTCCCAGCTTTGCAGCGGCGTGCGGGTGCCGTAGACCACCGCTTCCTTTTCTTCGGCGAAGGTGCCGAACATGCGGTCCCAGATCACCAGCATGCCGCCGTAGTTCTTGTCCAGATACTGGTCGTTGACGGCGTGGTGCACACGATGGTTGGAAGGCGAGGAAAACACGCGGTCGAACCAGCCCAGCTTGCCGACGTGCTCGGTGTGAATCCAGAACTGGTAGACCAGCACCACCAGCCCGGCGATGCCGAACTGTTCGGGCGGCACGCCCAGCAGCGCCATGGGCAGGTAGAAGATCCAGCCGATGAACACCACCGTGCTCTCCTGGCGCAACGCGGTGGAGAGATTGAAGTCCTGGCTCTGGTGGTGCACCGAGTGCGCCGCCCACATCAGCGCATTCTCGTGGCCCATGCGGTGCAGCCAATAGTCGAAGAAATCGAACAGCAGGATGGCGGCAATCCATCCCAGCGCGCCCTGCCAGAAACGCGCCGCCGGAAAGATCGCGAAGGCCCGGTAAGCCATCGCATACAGTCCGACCTGGAACAACTGCGTCACCAGCGCGACGAGCTGGCTGATCACGCCCTGGCTGAGGCTGCTGATGGCGTCAGCCAGGCGATAGGTATTGCGCCGGCGGACGTAGCCATACGCGAATTCCACGCCGATCAGCAGCAGGAAGACGGGGATGACATAAACAATGATCTTTTCCATGGAGGGAATATAGCGGGCCGCGACACAGGCGAAGCCTCCATTATGCCGCGAAGCAGCATCAGGCGCAGGAGTAGCTGGCGCGCTGTTGCATAAGCAGCTGTACGCTCCCGCAATAGTGTTTTTTTTGCATCGCAGCTATGCGCCGCGCAAGCGCCGGCAGCGCTCAGGCGCTCTGCCGCCTGATGATGGAAAAACCCACATCGACAATCGGCTCGTCGATCTCGAGGCCGGCGGCGCGGTCGATGATGAAGCGCGCCGCGCGCTGGCCGATGCCGGTGCCGTCGATGCGCACCGTGGTCAGTTGCGGTTGCAGGTCGCGCGAGAATTCAAGGTCGCCGAAGCCGACCACGGCCAGTTGTTCGGGGATGCGGATGCCGCGGCTCTGGGCTTCGATCATCACCCCCAGCGCCAGCAAGTCGGAGCTGCAGAAGATGGCATCCATGGCAGGCTGGCGCTCCAGCAAATCGGCCAGTCCCTTGCGGCCCTGGCCCAGCGTGGTCGGCGCGCTCACATGATGCATCGCCACCGGGGCAGCGCCGGCCACCATGCCCAGCGCCGCGGCTTCCCGGGCGAAGGCATTCATGCGGCGCTGGCTGCGCTCATCCTTGCCGCCCACCACCGCTACCACGCGCCGCCCGGCGCCATGCAGGTAACGCGCGACCTCGCGGCCGATGTCATCGTGCGAAAAACCGACCAGCATGTCGATCGGCGTCGGCGTCAGGTCCCAGGTCTCGACCACCGGAATGCCGCTGGCCAGGAGCCGCTTGCGGGCCTCGGCCGAACGCATGATGCCGGTCAGCACCACGCCGTCGGGACGGCGGCCGATGATGGCTTCCAGCAGCGCATCCTCGCGCGAATTCTCATAACCGCTCTGCCCCAGCATCACCTGGTAACCGGCCGCGGCCAGCGATTCGGTGAGCGTGTGGACGATCTCCTGGAACACCGGGCCGATCACCGTCGGCACCACCACCGCCACCAGCCGGCTCTTGTTGGAAGCGAGTCCCCCGGCCAGCAGATTGGGCACGTAGCCGGTGCGCTCGACCGCGTCCTTCACCTTCTGCAGCACCTTGGGCGAAACCGCCGACGGCGTATTCAGCGCGCGCGAGGCCGTGATCGGCGCCACCCCGGCCAATTGCGCCACGTCCCGCAGCGTGATGCCGCCGGCGCTCTTGCGGCTGGCGCGGCGGCGCGGCTCGGCACTGTCGTCATTGCGCGTGTCGGCGCGGCGATCGGGGTGGGCTGGGGGGACATTCTGTGACATGCGCGCATTCTAGCATCGCCATTGGTAGCGTTACCAAAAGGACAAGCCGGCGATGCCGGGCGCCACACTCGCCTTTGTCGCCATCTTTGTCTCCATTCTTGATTGCAGTTCAAGAATGTTTTGCGTACCGCGCGGTTTTTGCAAAGACGACGATACGCGATACTGCCAGCCTGCCTCGCCGCTGCGAGCCGCACCAACCATCCGGCACGGTCATCCCCGCGCCCTCAGTCAACAAGGATCTCCATGAGCAAGCACACCATCCCCGCCTTCGGCCTCGGCACCTTCCGCCTCAAGGGCCGGGATGCCATCGATTCGGTCACCACCGGCCTGGCGCTCGGCTACCGCCACATCGACACCGCCCAGATCTACGGCAACGAAACCGAAGTCGGCCAGGCGATTGCCGACAGCCGCGTCGCACGCGCCGACCTGTTCGTCACCACCAAGGTGTGGACCGAACACCTCGCGCGCGACCAGCTGATCCCCAGCCTCAAGGAAAGCCTGCAAAAACTGCGCATGGAACAGGTCGACCTGGCGCTGATCCACTGGCCCGCGCCCAACGACGCACTGCCGGTGGCCGAATACATGCAAGCCCTGGCCGAAGCGAAGCAGCAGGGCCTGGCGCGCCTGATCGGCATCTCCAACTTCACCATCGCACACATGCAGCAAGCCATCGCAGCAGTGGGCGCCGATGCCATCGCCACCAACCAGGTGGAGATCCACCCCTTCCTGCAAAACCGCAAGGTGGTCGAGTTTGCCCGCGCCAACGACATCCACCTGACCGCCTACATGCCGCTGGCCTACGGCAAGGTGATGCAGGATGCGACGCTATTGGAGATCGCCGGCAAGCACGGCGTCTCGGCTGCACAGGTAGCACTGGCCTGGTCGCTGCAACAGGGCCATGCGGTGATCCCCTCTTCCACCAAACGCGCCAACCTGCAAGACAACCTGGAAGCGGTGAAGATCAGGCTGTCCGCTGCCGAGATGGATGCCATCGCCAAGCTCGACCGCGGCGAGCGCCTGGCCAATCCGGATTTCGCGCCGAAGTGGGATTGAATCCGGCCCCCACTACAACATCTCCAGCGCAATGAAAAAACCGGCATGCGCCGGTTTTTTTCTGCGTCGACAAGATCGCCGGTCATGCGGCAATCATGCGGCCATCATGCCGCAGCCGGCAGCGGCGTCGCCTTGTGGCCCTTGATGCGCAACACCATCACCGCGCCGACCAGGCACGCCGTGCCCATCAGGATCGACGACAGCGTGTAGTTGCCCAGCGTGGCGCGCATGTAGCCGGCCAGCGTGGTGGCGGTGGCCGCTCCCAGCTGGTGGCCGGCAACGATCCAGCCGAACACCACGGGGGCAGCCAGGCGGCCGAAGACGTCGTTGGCCAGGCGCACGGTGGGCGGCACGGTGGCGATCCAGTCCAGGCCGTAGAAGATGGCGAAGATGGCCAGGCCGTAGTACTGCAGGCCGAAGGCGTAAGGCAGGAAAATCAGCGCCACGCCGCGCAGGCCGTAGTACCAGAACAGCAGCACGCGCGGATTGTAGCGGTCCGACAGCCAGCCCGAGAGCGTGGTGCCGACCAGGTCCAGCAGCCCCATCGCGGCCAGGATGGAAGCGCCGCCGACTTCGTTGATGCCGTAGTCGTTGCACATGGCGATGAACTGGGTGCCGATATAACCGTTGGTCGACAGGCCGCAGACGAAGAAGCTGAAGAACAGCAGCCAGAAATCGGGCATGCGCACCGAGCTGCGCAATGCGCCGAAGGCGATCGCCAGCGGGTTCTTCTTGCTGGCGGCCGCTTCATCGATGTCGGCGGTCTGGCCGACCATCTTCTGGCCGATGGCGGCCGGGCTTTCCGGCAGCAGCAGCCACACCAGCGGGATCGCCAGGAGCGCCACGGCCGACACCAGGAACGCCACCGAACGCCAGCCGTAAGCGCCCACCATGGACGCCATCAGCGGCAGGAACACCATCTGCCCGGTGGCCGCGCTGGCCGTCAGCAACCCCATGGCGAAACCGCGCCGCGCTTCGAACCAGCGGCTGACGATGGTGGCGCCCAGCGTATTGGCGGCCACGCCGGTGCCGGCGCCCACCAGCAAGCCCCAGGACAGCAGCATGTGCCAGGGCATATGCATCAGGGTCGACAGCGCCGTGCCGCTGGCCAGCAGCACCAGCGCGCCCAGCACCACGCGGCGGATGCCGAAGCGCTGCATGGCGGCCGCCGAGAACGGGCCGATCAGGCCGTACAGCGCGATGTTGACCGAGATCACCACCGAGATGGTGGAACGGTTCCAGCCGAACTCCTGCTCCAGCGGCAGGATCATGACCGAGGGCGTGGCGCGAATGCCGGCCGAGCACAGCAGCACGAGGAAGATCACGCCGACCACGACCCAGGCGTAATGGAAGCGCGGCGTGACGGCGTTGGCGAGCGATTGGGTGAGCTTGTTCATGTTGTATTTCTGAAGGAGGTTTGGCGGAATCTGTCTTGGTCTTTTATCGGTTTGTCGCCCGGCGAACGCAAGCTGCTAGATGTCCTGCAGCTTGCCGTAGGCGTCGTTGATCATCTCGTTCAGCTCGCCCGCCAGCCTGGGGCCGAGCTGGCGGTCGATTTCATCCTGGGCGCGGCGCCAGTTGGGGCGCGCCTCATCGAGTTTCTTGCGGCCGGCCGCTGTCAGTTGCAGCGCGAAGGAACGCTTGTCCAGATGCGCCTCTTCCGGCAGGTCGACCGTCTCTATCCAGCCCGCGGCGATCAATGGCTTGAGCGCCCGGCTCAGGGTGCTGCGATCCATGCCCATGTCGGCAGCCAGGCCGATATTGGCGATCGGCCCGCTACGGCCGATGCGGCTGATCAGCGAATACTGGGTAATGGTGAGTTGGTTGGGCTGCAGATGGTGGTCGTAGATGACCGTGATCTTCCGCGTCAGGCGGCGCAGCGGGGAACAGGTACAGATGTCGTTGCTCATCAACAATCCTTTGCCGGTTTGCGGCATTGCTCTACTACAGTGCAGTGCCGAACAGCCTAAATATATGCATATGCATCGATGTATGCGCATGATATTTTCGTGTTCACGGACTGTCAAGACGTACGCGGAAATAAAAAACAGGCCGCTCCAAAAGAGACAGCCTGCCGGATCGGGAGGGATCGGGTAGCGCAACGAACAGCGCCCTCCCCCATAAAGTCAATGCGCCTAAGACGCCGGGTTCAAACCCGTTCAATCACCATCGCAATCCCCTGCCCCACGCCGATGCACATGGTGCACAACGCGTAACGCCCGCCGCTGCGCTGCAGCTGGTAAGTGGCGGTCGTCACCAGGCGCGCGCCGCTCATGCCCAGCGGGTGGCCCAGCGCGATGGCGCCGCCGTTGGGGTTGACGCGGGCGTCGTCGGCGGCCACGCCCAGTTCGCGCAATACCGCCAGGCCTTGCGCGGCGAAGGCTTCGTTGAGTTCGATCACGTCCATCTGCGCGATGCCCAATCCCAGTTGCCTGAGCAGTTTTTGCGTGGCCGGCGCCGGACCGATGCCCATCACGCGCGGCGCGACGCCGGCGGTGGCCATGCCGAGGATGCGCGCCTTCGGCTTGAGCCCGTATTGTTCCACCGCCTCGGCGCTGGCCAGCAGCAAGGCGCAGGCGCCGTCGTTGACGCCCGAGGCGTTGCCGGCGGTCACCGTGCCGTCTGCCCGCACCACCGGCTTGAGCTTGGCCAGCGTCTCCATGCTGGTGGCGCGCGGATGCTCATCCTGGCTGACGGTGAGCGGGTCGCCCTTCTTTTGCGCGATCGCCACCGCTACGATCTCCTGCGCCAGCGTGCCGTTCTGCTGCGCCGCGGCCGCCTTGGCCTGGCTATTCAGCGCGAAGCGGTCCTGCTCCTCGCGGCTGACCCGATAGTCGTCGGCCACGTTCTCGGCGGTCTCGGGCATGGCATCCACGCCGTATTGCGCCTTCATCAGCGGATTGACGAAGCGCCAGCCGATGGTGGTGTCGTGGATCGCCGCGCTGCGCGAAAAGGCGGACTCGGCCTTGCCCATGACGAAGGGCGCGCGCGTCATGCTTTCCACGCCGCCGGCGATCATCAGTTGCGCCTCGCCGGCCTTGATGGCACGCGCGGCGGTGCCCACCGCATCCATGCCCGAGCCGCACAAACGGTTGATGGTGGAACCCGGCACGCCCTGCGGCAGGCCGGCCAGCAGCGACGACATGCGCGCCACGTTGCGGTTGTCTTCGCCGGCCTGGTTGGCGCAACCGAAGATGACGTCGTCCACCGCGTTCCAGTCGACTTGCGGATTGCGCTGCATCAGCGCGCGCAGCGGGACGGCGCCGAGGTCGTCGGCGCGCACGTCCTTGAGGGCGCCGCCGAAACGGCCGATGGGGGTACGGATGGCGTCGCAGATGAATACGTCTTTCATGTCTTCCTTTCAGGCGCGGCGCAACGGCGCGCCGGTCACTTCCTGCAATTGTTCAAAGGACAGGCCGTCGACCATCTCGCGCACCCGCAGCCCTTCGGGCGTGACGTCGATCACGGCCAGGTCGGTATAGATGCGGCTCACGCAGCCGATGCCGGTCAGGGGGTAATTGCACTGCCCGACGATCTTGCTTGCGCCGCTTTTGGTCAGGTGCTCCATCATCACGAATACCTGCTTGGCGCCGCTGGCCAGGTCCATGGCGCCGCCCACGGCCGGAATCGCATCCGGCGCGCCGGTGTGCCAGTTGGCCAGGTCGCCGCCGGCCGAGACCTGGAAGGCGCCCAGCACGCAAATGTCGAGATGGCCGCCGCGCATCATGGCGAAGGAGTCGGCATGGTGAAAATAGGCGCCGCCGGTCAGCAGCGTCACCGGCTGCTTGCCGGCATTGATCAGGTCTTCATCTTCCTCGCCGGCGGCCGGCGCCGGGCCCATGCCGAGCAGGCCGTTTTCGCTGTGCAGGAAGATTTCCTTGTCGGCCGGCAGGTAGTTGGCGACCTTGGTCGGCAAGCCGATGCCGAGATTGACGTAGGCGCCTTCGGGGATGTCCTGCGCCACGCGGGCAGCCATCTGGTCGCGGGTAAAACGGTTCATTGCCGGCCCTCCTGGTTCGATGTGCGCACCACCCGCTGCACGAAGATGCCGGGGGTGACGATGTGTTCCGGGTCGAGCTGGCCGAGTTCGACGATCTGGTCCACCTGCGCGATGGCGCATTTGGCGGCCATGGCCATGATGGGGCCGAAATTTCGGGCAGTCTTGCGGTACACCAGGTTGCCCCAGCGGTCGCCGCGCAACGCCTTGATCAGCGCAAAGTCGGCATGGATGGGGGACTCCAGCACGTAGTGCTTGCCGTCGATCAGGCGCGTTTCCTTGCCTGCGGCCAGCATGGTGCCGTAGCCGGTCGGGCTGAAGAAGCCGCCGATGCCGGCGCCGGCGGCGCGGATGCGTTCGGCCAGGTTGCCCTGCGGGGTCAGTTCCAGCTCGATCTCGCCGGCGTGGTAGAGCGCGTCGAACACGTAGGAATCGGCCTGGCGCGGGAAGGAGCAGATGATCTTCTTCACCCGCCCGGCTTTCAGCAGCGCCGCCAGGCCGGTCTCGCCATTGCCGGCGTTGTTGTTGACGATGGTCAGCTCGCGTGCGCCCTGTGCAATCAGGGCGTCGATCAATGCCGACGGCATGCCGGCATTGCCGAAACCGCCGATCATGATGGTGGCGCCGTCATGGATGCCGGCGACCGCCTGCTCCAGTGAAGCGATGGTTTTGTCTATCACGGCGCATCTCTTTCGTGAAAGGGTGGATGGGGCAAGCGCGCGGCGCTGCTGCGGGAGAGCCGCGCGCCTGTATCTCGCTGGAAAAAAGGGCCGCTCCGCACTGCAGGACGGCGGCTGTCTCACGATATTTGCAATGACAGGATGTGCGATTACCGCACACACTGTTTATTATTCGCACAAAAAGTGTAGCGATCGCAGGCGTGCAGCGTCAATCCATCGGACGCAAGAAGTGTTCGATCAACGAACGTATTGCCGGATTTCGCACATGGCGTTAATGTCATGCATCGCCATCACCATCGTTTAACGCCATGCCAGCAACCAGCCCCCGCAAGAAGAACGCCCCGGAACAGCCCGCCGGCGGGCCAGGCCGCCAGCAGGAAGAAGCGCAGGAACCGACTGTGGCCGAGCAGATCGATGCCATGGCCGATCCCAATTTCATGACCTCGCTGGCGCGCGGCCTGGCCGTCATCCGCGCCTTCAGCGACATGCGCCGCGCCATGACCATCGCCCAGCTCAGCCAGCGCACCGGCATCCCGCGCGCGGCGGTGCGGCGCTGCCTGCATACCTTGAAGGCGCTTGGCTACGCCGATGCCGACGGCAACTATTTCTCGCTGGGGCCCAAGACGCTCACGCTGGGTTACTCCTACCTGTCCTCGACGCCGCTGACGGTGTCCGCCCAGCCCTGCCTCAATGGCATCACCCGCGCGCTGGGCGAGTCATCCTCGCTGGCGGTATTGAATGAGGATGAGGTGCTGTATGTGGCGCGTTCGGCGACATCGCGCGTGATGTCGGTGGCGCTCAACACCGGCAGCCGCTTGCCGGCGTATTGCACCTCGCTGGGAAGGGTGATGCTGGCCTGGATGCCGGAAGATGAATTGGACGCCTACTTCGCGCGGGTGAAACTGCGCGCCTTCACCGACAACACGGTGGTTTCGCAAAAGCGCCTGCGCGAGATCCTGGCGGGCATCCGCCGCGACGGTTACGCGGTGAACGACCAGGAACTGGAGATCGGCCTGCGCTCCATCGCCGTGCCGGTGCGCGGCGCATCCGGCAGCGTGCTGGCGGCGCTCAATGTGGGCGCCCAGGCGGCGCGCATACCGCGTCGCCAGATGGAGGAAGAGTTCTTGCCGGTGCTGCTGCGCGGCGCGCAGGAATTGTCGATCCTGCTGCCCTAAGAATCGTTCAGGCCGCAACCGCCGCCGGGCGCGGCGCGGCGATGCGGTGGAACTGGCGTTCGAAGTAAGCCAGCCCGTCTTGCGGCGCATCGGCCAGGCGGATGTGCCGCAGTTCGACGAACATCACGCAATGCGAACCGGCGCGCTGCTCCAGCACGATATCCCCTTCCAGCACGGCCAGCGCATCGGCCAGGGTCGGCTGCCCGTAGCCGCCGGCCAGCCAGTGCGCCTGCGCCATCCGCTGCTGCGGCGACAGGCCCGTCATGCCGGCGATCTGGCGCGCCAGCTCCTCATGCTGTCCGGCCAGCACATTGACGCATAAGCGGCCGTTTCCGGAAAAGATGGGTTGCGCCGCGCTCTTGGTATTGATGCAGACCAGCAAGGTGGGCGGATTGTCGCTCACCGAACTGACGGCGCTGACGGTCATCGCGGCGCGCCCATGCGGGCCGTCGGTGGTGACGATGTTGACGGCGGCCGACAGGCGCGCCATGGCGTTTCTGAATTCGTTTTGCATGATCAGGAGCAAGAAGGAAAATGAACAACAATGAAAACGGCCAACACAATGCCTTCACAAACCCGCGAACTTGGGTAAGATAAAAAAGCGCATCGGGGCCCGTGCCCGATGGCAAATGAAGCTGCACGAACCGCATAAGCGGCGCTTATCCGCGCCAGCAAAAAATCAAATACAAAACGGGAGACATTGGGCACATACATTGCTTGTGCCTGCACGAGGACGACCAGCTTCAGCCGCCATCGCCCGTTCCGCGACATGGATCAACGATAGGCCGTCCGCTATTTCGCAGTCAAATGATTGTCTGGAATGTCCTTCATGAAACAAATGAATATCGCGACGGTCGACCTGAACCTGCTCAAGACCTTTATCGCCATCTGGGAAGTGCGCAGCCTGACCGGCGCCGCCGAGCGCCTGCACCTGACGCAGCCGGCGGTGAGCCATGCGCTGCGCCGCCTGCGCGAGATCTTCGACGATCCGCTGTTCGTGCGCACCCCTGCCGCCATGGTGCCCACCGATGCCGCCATGCGCCTGCATGCGCCGATCGCCAACGCGCTGTCGATCATCCATGATGCGCTGCAAAACCATGCCCATTTCGATCCGGCCACCGCCACCCGCAGCTTCCGCCTGGTGATGTCGGACATGTCCTCGTCGCATGTGCTGCCGCAATTGATGGAAGCGCTGTCGGTGTCGGCCCCGCACATTTCCTTCGAAGTGCAGCAGATGCCCATCGATGCGCTGAGCGCGGCCATGCGCAACGGCGACGTCGACCTCGCCTTCGGCTACCTGCCGGGCCTGTCCGACGACTGCGTCAGCCAGACCGTGCTGTACGACGAATACATCTGCATGCTGCGCCGCGGCCACCCGCTGGCGGACCGGCAACTCACGATGGAAGACCTGAAGGCGCTGCGCTACGTGTTCACCGCCACCAATACCACCGGCCACGCGCTGGCCGAGGATGTGTTCCGCAAGGCCGGCATCCGGCGCGACATCGCGCTGCGCATCCCGCACTTCACGGTGGCGCCGCAGATCGTCTGCAAGACCGACCTGGCGCTGATCCTGCCGCGCAGCATCGCCGAGCGGCTCAACCTCGAGCATGACAGCGTACTGCGGGCGCTCCCGCTGGAGATGCCGCGCATTCCGGTGCGCCTCTACACGCATACCCGCTTCGCCTCCGACTCCGGCATCGCATGGCTGCGCTCGGTGCTCATCGAGATGTTCGGCGAGGACGAAAAACGCCCGCAGGCAGCGCCCCGGCTGGCCGCGGGCTGAATCGGATCGACGCCTTGGGCAGGTTCTTATACCCACAAGGTATGGAGCCCATCCCAAACGGTCTTGGACAAGCGGGCGGGCTTGTTTCTATGATCGGGAAAACCTGTCGAGAACACCATGACCACCCATTCCACTACTCCCGTCGCCATCGAACACGTCGAGGTCATCCTGCTGGATGTGCCGACCATCCGTCCCCATAAGCTGTCCATGGCCACCATGTACCGCCAGACCCTGGTGCTGGTGCGCATCACCGGCAACGACGGCGTCGTCGGCCTGGGCGAAGCCACCACCATCGGCGGCCTGGCCTATGGCGAGGAAAGCCCGGAAAGCATCAAGGTCAACATCGATACCTACATGGCGCCGCTGCTCAAAGGCGGCGACGCCACCCAGGTCGCCGCGCGCATGCAGTCGCTCGAGCGGCACGTGCAAGGCAACCGCTTCGCCAAATGCGCCATCGAGACCGCGCTGTGCGACGCCCAGGCCCGCCGCCTCGGCGTGCCGCTCTCCAGCCTGTTCGGCGGCCGCGTGCGCGACGCGCTGCCGATCGCCTGGACCCTGGCGTCGGGCGATACGGCGCGCGACATCGAAGAGGCGGAAAAGATGCTGGCGCAACGCCGCCACAATATCTTCAAGCTCAAGATCGGCGCGCGCAGCGTGCGCGAAGACGCCGCCCACGTGGCCGCCATCAAGCGCGCCATGGGCGAGCGCGCCAGCGTGCGGGTGGATGTGAACCAGGCCTGGAGCGAGACCGACGCCATGCTGGGCATGCGCCTGCTGGAAGACGCCGGCTGCGACCTGGTCGAACAACCCATCGTCGCCGCCAATGTCGAAGGCATGGCGCGCCTGCGCCGGAAAAACCGCGTGGCGCTGATGGCCGACGAAGCGCTGCATGGCCCGGCCGATGCCTACAACATGGCGCACCACGGCGCGGCCGACGTGTTCGCCGTCAAGATCAACCAGTCCGCGGGCTTGTCCGGCGCGCAGCAGGTGGCCGCCATCGCCGGCGCCGCCAATGTCGAGCTGTATGGCGGCACCATGCTCGAAGGCGCGGTGGGCACCATGGCCTCGGCCCAGTTGTTCGCCGGCTTCGCCAACCTGGCCTGGGGCACCGAACTGTTCGGGCCGCTGCTGCTGACCGAAGAAATCCTCACCGAGCCGCTGGCCTATCGCGACTTCGCGCTGGCGCTGCCGAGCGGCCCCGGCCTGGGCATCACGCTCGACGAAGACCGCATCAACCACCTGCGCCGCGACAACCGGCGCTGACGCAGGCAACGCCATCCGGCGCCATCGATAAAAAGGAGACCCCATGCTGTTCAAAGTCACAATGGATGTGCAACTGCCGCACACCATGCCCAAGGAAACATCGGACGCGCTCAAGCTGGCCGAACGC
This sequence comes from Herbaspirillum sp. GW821-FHT09A12, assembly GCF_059418325.1. NCBI lineage: Bacteria > Pseudomonadati > Pseudomonadota > Betaproteobacteria > Burkholderiales > Oxalobacteraceae > Herbaspirillum > Herbaspirillum sp. GW821-FHT09A12. Next base: position 990,075 of record NZ_JBWKPR010000001.1, on the reverse strand, counting down.
GAACTGGCGCAAAGCCTGCAGCGTTCCGGCAAGTGGCGCCACCTGTGGCGCGTGGCCGGCCGCTATGCCAACATCAGCATCTTCGACGTCAGCGGCGCTACCGAGCTGCACGATCTGCTGACCGGCCTGCCGCTGTTCCCCTACATGAAGATCGAAGTGGAAGCGCTGTGCCGCCACCCGTCTTCCATCCACCAAGACGACCGATAAGCGTCCGCCAATATTGAGCCCGTGACGCCATGTCACGCCCTGCCATCATCAAGACCATAAAAGAGAGAGTGAGACCAACATGGACAAGCAAGCCATCGACGCCGTACTGCGCAAGATCCAGGGAGCCGATTCCGGCCAGGAAGCCAGCCGCGTTCAACAGATTGTTAACCGCATCGTGCATGACCTGTTCCACACGATTGAAGACTTTGACGTCCAGCCTGAAGAGTTTTGGGCTGCCATGCATTATCTGACCGCCGCCGGCCGCAACGGCGAATACGGCCTGATCGCCGCCGGCCTGGGCCTGGAGCATTTCCTCGACCTGCGCATGGATGAGGCCGAAGCCCGCGCCGGCGTTGACGGCGGCACCCCGCGCACCATCGAAGGCCCGCTGTACGTGGCCGGCGCGCCGGAAGAAAAGGCCTTTGCGCGCCTGGACCAGGATCCGCAACCGGGCGAAGTGCTGTTCATGCAAGGCCAGGTGCGCGACATGCAAGGCCAGCCGCTGGCCCACTCGCTGGTGGAAGTCTGGCATGCCAACCACCTGGGCGGCTATTCCTTCTTCGACCAGACCCAGTCGCCGTTCAACCTGCGCCGCAGCATCCGCACCGATGCCGAAGGCCGCTACCGCTTCCGCTCGCGCGTGCCGGTCGGCTACAGCGTGCCGCCGGGCGGCTCCACCGACCAGTTGATGAAATTGCTGGGCCGCCACGGCACGCGCCCGGCGCACATCCACTTCTTCGTCAGCGCGCCGGGCTTTCGCAAGCTGACCACGCAGATCAACATCGAAGGCGATCCCTTCCTGTGGGATGATTTCGCCTTTGCCACGCGCGACGGCCTGGTGCCCGCGCTCAAGCAAGTGACCGATGAAGCGGCGATCCGCCGCAACGAGCTGGATGGCCCGTTCTATTCGATCGACTTCGACTTCGTGCTGCACCGGGAGCAGGATCAGTTGCCCAAGGCCGAAGTCGAACGCGACCACTTCACGGTCTGAACCGGAACCAGGCCCGCCATGCAGACCACCGCGCATCCGCTCCCGTTGCACTACACGCTGGAAGGCCCCCGGGACGCGCCAGTGCTGGTGCTGTCCAATTCGCTGGGCACCAGCCTGTCGATGTGGCAAGCCCAGGCCGCTGCGCTGCGCGGCAGGTTCCGCGTACTGCGCTACGACACGCGCGGCCACGGCGGCAGCAGCGCCGTGGCCGGGCTGACGGCCGCCAGCGCCTTCACGCTGGAACAACTGGGGCAAGATGTGCTGGCGCTGCTGGATCGCCTCGATATCGAACGCGCGCACTTCTGCGGCATTTCCATGGGCGGCATCACCGGCCTGTGGCTGGGCGCGCATGCCGGTGATCGCCTGCTGAGCCTGACGGTGGCCAACAGCGCGGCGCGCATCGGCAGCGCGGACGGCTGGCACGCGCGGGCCAAACTGGTCGCTGACGAGGGACTGGGCGGCGTGGCCGGCGGCGCCGCCGGCCGCTGGTTCACGTCCGGCTTTGTGGAACGCTCGCCGGCGCTGGTGGCCGCCATGACGGCTGAACTGGCGGCCTCCTCGGCCAACGGTTACGCCGCTTGCTGCCGCGCGCTGGCGGCGGCCGACCTGCGCGATGCCGTGGCGTCGATCGCGCTGCCCACGCTCATCGTCGCCGGCCGCGACGATCCGGTGACCACGGTGGCCGACGCGCAGTTCCTGCGCCAGCGCATCGCCGGATCGGCCTATGCCGAACTGCCGGCCTCGCACCTCTCCAATATCGAAGCGCCGCAAGCCTTTACCGAAGCACTGGCCGCTTTCATCGGCTGACCTTCCGGGTTCAGCTTGCCGGCGGCATGTGCTCCTGCACGATGCGTTCGGCCATCCCGCGCAACTGGTCGAGCAGCATCGAGCGGTCGCTGGCGCGGTAGTTCATGATCACCGGCGAGACCACGCCCTTGTTCGACAGCGGCCGATACACCACGTCGGTACGGTGCAGGCCTTTGACCGACGCCGGCACCAGCGCCACGCCGACGCCCGCGGCCACCAGGCCGATGGCGGTCTGCATTTCGTTGGCTTCCTTGACGATATGCGGCCGCAAGCCGCGCGCGGCGAAGATATCCAGCACCTGGTCGGCATAGCTGGGGCGCGGGCGCGCCGGATAGAGGATGAACTTTTCGCCGGCCAGTTGCGCCAGGCTCACGCTGCTCTTCTTCAACAGCGCATGGCCCAGCGGGAACACCGCCATCAGCGGTTCGGCCACCAGCGTCTCGCAGGCGATATCCGGATCGCTGATCGGCAGGCGGCCGAACCCGACATCGATGCGGCCGGATTTCAGCGCCTCCACCTGCTCCATCGTCACCAGTTCCGAGAAGCCCACTTCGATCTCGGGCTGGCTGGCGCGGAAACGCTTGATCAGTTCAGGCAGCAAGCCATACATGGCCGAAGGCACGAAGCCGACGTTGAACCACAGGTTGGCGCCGGCGGCGATGCGCCGCGTGCCCTCCTCGATCTGCTCCAGCCGCGCCAGCAACTGCACGGTCTGTTCGTAGAAGAACTTGCCGGCCATGGTCAGCGCAATGGGGCGGGACTCGCGGTCGATCAGTTCGGCGCCAAGCATCTCTTCGAGCTGGCGGATCTGGCGGCTCAAGGGGGGTTGGGCGATGTGCAGCAGTTCGGCGGCACGGCTGAAACTCAGCGTGCCGGCGACGGCGTTGAAGTATCGGAGATGGCGGAGTTCCAAATCTGCTCCATGAGGGGAACGGCGTCAGGGGCGTCGGGGGGGGGCAGGCGCCTCAGGCGCGCTTGGCCGCCTTGCCCGGTTTCTTGGTCGACGCTTTGGCCTTGGCCGGCTGGCCATCCCGGTCTTCAGGCTTGGCCGCCTTCTGCGCTTTCTTGACCTTGCCCTTCGGCCCGTCGTCGGCCGCCCCCTCCTGCAGGCGCGCCTCGTTGGCGGCCTCGCGGCGGCGCGCGATCGATTCCAGGCGCTCGCGCGTGGCCTCGTCGGCCTGCGGGCCGGACACGATGGCGTAGTCGCGCGCATTGATTTCACGGCCGCTGTTGCGGTCCACCAGCGCCAGGTCGACCTGCTTGCCGGTCTTGGCGTCGACCAGCATCACGCTCGGGCCTTCCGGCGCGAAATGCTTGTTGCCCCAGGCATTGAGCGCAATGATGATGGAGCGGAAATCGCGGCCGAGGTCGGTCAGCACATATTCGAAGCGCGGCGGGCGGTCGCTGTACTGGCGGCGTTCCAGCATGCCGGCCTCGACCAGGGTATGCAGCCGGCGCGTGAGCATGTTGGGCGCGATGTCCAGGCTCTTCTGGAACTGGTCGAAGCGGGTCAGCCCCTGCAGCGCGTCGCGCAGGATCAGGATGCTCCACCATTCGCCCACGCGCTCGAGCGTGCGCGCCACCGGGCATTGCATGTTGCCAAAACTCTTGCGTTCCATATCGGCTCCTTGGCGGCGTTTTTTCCGCTGTCTTTTCCGCTATCATCAGTTACTATCATTTTGCAATGATAATGGAAGTATATCTCAATCCAAACGGGAGACGCCGTGAAAGAGCCGATGTTCCTTGAAGACTTCGAGGTGGGGCAGGTTTTCCGCCATCCGGGCGGGGTGGCCGTGACGGCCGATGCCATCAAGCAATTCGCCGGGCAATTCGATCCCCAGCCGTTCCACCTGGACGAGACTGCCGCGCAACAGTCCTTCTTCCGCGGCCTGGCCGCCAGCGGCTGGCATACCGCCGGGCTGACCATGCGCATGCTGGTCGATACGCTGCCCATCCACGGCGGCCTGATCGGCGCCGGTTTCGAGGAATTCCGCTGGCCGCGCCCGACCCGGCCGGGCGACGTGCTGCGGCTGGAAGCGGAGGTGCTGGGCATCAAACTTTCTCAGTCCAAGCCGCTGCAGGGCTTCCTCTATCACCGCGTGACCACCTACAACCAGCACGACCAGGCGGTGCTGGTGATGACCGGCAACCTGCTGGCGCCGCGCCGGCCGCAATAAGCGGCCGGGAGTGCGGTCAAGCCGCGTCCGGCTGCTGCGAAGGATGCGCCTGCTGGAACGCCGGCAAGGCGTTACAGGCATCCTCGATGGCGCACAGCGTCGGATACGGCTGCATGTCGACCTCGAAGCGGCGCGCGTTGAACATCTGGGGCACCAGGCAGCAATCGGCCATGGTGGGCATGTCGCCCACGCAAAAATGGCCGCGCGTGTTGTCCGCGGCCAGCTGCTTTTCCAGCGCGGCGAAGCCGAGCTTGATCCAGTGCTGGATCCATTCGTTCTTCTGGTCGTCGTCCACGCCCAGCTGGTGCTTGAGATAGCGCAGCACGCGCAGGTTGTTCAGCGGATGGATCTCGCAGGCGATGGCCAGCGACAGTTCGCGGATATGCGCGCGCTGTGCCGCATCGCCCGGCAGCAGCGAGGGCATCGGGAAGCGTTCTTCCAGATATTCCAGCACCGCCAGCGATTGCGCCATATGGTGGCCGTCATGCGCCAGCACCGGCACCAGCGAATGCGGATTCAGCTCCGCAAAGGCCGGCAGGAACTGCTCGCCGCCGCGGTTGAGCAGGTGCACCGGCACCGTGTCGTAGGCCTGCCCTTTCAGGTTCAGGGCGATGCGTACACGGTAAGAAGCGGAACTGCGGAAATAGCCGTAAAGGGTTGTCATCCTCGTTCTTCCTTAAGGAAATCTTTTATCGAACTCAAGCCAGGCTGCGCGCCGGCAACACGGTGCCGGCCACTTCGCCGAAACCGATGCGCGGCAGGCCGTCGCGTAGTGCCAATGCGCGCATGACGATGGTATCGCCATCTTCGATGAAGATGCGCTGTTCGCCGCCGGGCAGCGTGATCGCCTGCTTGCCGCCGCCGGTCAGCTCCAGCAGCGACCCCGCCTGTTCCGGCTGCGGGCCGGATTGGGTGCCCGACCCCAGGAAATCGCCGGGACGCAGGTTGCAGCCGTTGACGGTATGGTGCGCCACCAGTTGCGACACGCTCCAGTACGAGTCGCGGAAGTTCGACAGCGACAGCCGCTGCGGCGGCTGCCCCGCTTCGCGCATGGCGCGCGTCTGGATCAGCACTTCCAGTTGCAGGTCGAAGGCGCCGCTCTGGCGCAAGGCGGCCGAGTCGAGATAAGGCAGCGGCTGCGGATCGCCTGCGGCACGCGTCCAGGCGCAGCGGTAAGGCGCCAGCGCTTCCAGCGTGACGATCCAGGGCGAAATGGTGGAGGCGAAACTCTTGGACAGGAACGGCCCCAGCGGCTGGTATTCCCAGGCTTGCACGTCGCGCGCCGACCAGTCGTTCAACAGGCACAGGCCAAATACCTTGCCCTCGGCCTCGTCCATCGTCACCGGCTCGCCCAGCGCGTTGCCGCCGCCGATGAAGATACCCACTTCCAGCTCGTAGTCCAGCCGCTTGCAGGGGCCGAAGGATGGCGTCTCGGCGTCCGGCGCCTTGGTCTGCCCCACCGGACGGCGGAACTGCTGGCCGGAAACGGCAATGGAAGAAACCCGGCCGTGGTAGCCGATCGGCACCCATTTGTAGTTGGGCAGCAGCGGATTGTCGGGACGAAACAGCTTGCCCACCGCGGTGGCATGGTGGATCGAGGTATAGAAATCGGTGTAGTCGCCGATGGCGGCCGGCAAGGCGTACTCGGCCTGCGCCTGCGGCGCCAGGCAGGCGGCCAGCTCGCTCTGGTGCGCCGAGCCGGCGCGCAGCACATGCGACAGCGCCAGCCGCAGTTCGGACCAGGCCGCCGCATCCAGCGCCATCAGGGCGTTGAGCGTGGAACCTTCAACTGCCGCATGCGCCGCCTTGCGCGCCAGCTCGTCGAAGCCGGAAAAGGCGCCGGCCGCATGCGCCGCCTGCAAGTCCAGGATCTGGTCGCCGATGGCCACGCCGGCGCGGAAGGCTTCATCGCTGCCGGCGCGGCGGAACACCCCATACGGCAGGTTCTGGATCGGGAACGGGCAGCCGTCGGCATTGGCGCTTTCCACCCAGCTGCGCAGTGCGGCATCGTGGGTTTCGTTCAGTCGTACGCTTGGCTGGTTCATGCTTGCTCCGGGTTGAAGTTCTTCGGGATGCCCTGCCAGCAGTTCTGGTAATCGCGCTGCAGCGTGGGCGACTCCAGCGCATGGCGGGTGGGGCGGATGATGTTGCGCGTCTCGAACATGAAGGCCATGGTGCTGTCGACCTTGTTGGGCTTGCTGGTGTCGGCGCGGCTGGCCTTCTCGAAAGTGGCGGCGTCGGGGCCGTGGCCGCTCATGCAATTATGCAGGCTGGCGCCGCCGGGGACGAAACCGCCGGCCTTGGCATCGTATTCGCCGGTCACCAGGCCCATGAACTCGCTGGCCACGTTGCGGTGGAACCAGGGCGGGCGGAAGGTATCCTCGGCCGCCAGCCAGCGCGGCGGGAAGATCACGAAATCGAGCGTGTCCACGCCCGGCGTATCGCTCTGCGACTGCAACACCAGGAAAATCGACGGATCGGGGTGGTCGTAGCTGATCGAGCCGATGGTATTGAAATGGCGCAGGTCGTATTTGTACGGCGCATAGTTGCCGTGCCAGGCCACCACGTCCAGCGGCGAATGACCGAGCTTCGCTTGCCACAGCTGGCCGCCGAACTTGGCGACCAGCCGGAAGTCGCCTTCGCGGTCTTGGTACCAGGCCTGCGGCGTGAGGAAGTCGCGCGGGTTGGCCAGGCCGTTGGAACCCAGCGGACCGAGGTCGGGCAGGCGCAGCAATGCGCCGAAGTTCTCGCACACATAGCCACGCGCCTGGCCATCGGGCAAGCGCACCTGGAAGCGCACGCCGCGCGGGATCACGGCGATCTCCTGCGGCTCGAGGTCGAGCACGCCCATTTCCGTGAGCAGTTGCAGGCGTCCCGCCTGCGGCACGATCAGCAACTCGCCGTCGGCCGAGTAGAAGAAGCGCTCGGTCATCGGCTGGTTGGCGGCGTAGATGTGGATGGCGCAACCGCTCTGCGCCTCGGGCGAACCGTTGCCGGCCATGGTTACCAGGCCGTCGATGAAATCGGTCGGCGCCGCGGGCATCGGTTGCGGGTCCCAGCGCAACTGGTTGGGCGGCGTCGGCACGCCATCGAAATGGCTCAAGAGCTTGCCGCCGTCGATCGGCACGAAGGCCTCGTGCACCGCGGCCGGACGGATGCGGTACAGCCACGAGCGGCGGTTGTGGCCGCGCGGCGCGGTGAAGGCGGTGCCGGAAAGCTGCTCGGCATACAGGCCGTAGGCGACCCGCTGCGGCGAGTTCCGGTGCGCCGGCAAGGCGCCCGGCAAGGCTTCGCTGGCGAACTCGTTGCCGAAGCCGGACTGGTAGCCCCGGGCAACGACGGCAGCCTGCGCCAGGTGCGATTGTGCGATGCTGTTCATGCGATTTCTCCTTGCAAGCTTTTTAGCGCACGCGGTGCAGGCGCGCCACCGTCAGCGCCGATACCAGCGCCGGCACGGCGGCCGCGACGAACAGCGAGGCGTTGCTCCACTGCATGGCGATCAACTGGCCGCCGATGACCGGCCCCACCACCGAACCGATGCGGCCGATGCCCAGCGCCCAGCCGATGCCGGTCGAGCGCAACGTGGTCGGGTAATAGGTGCCGGCCAGCGCGTTGACGGCCGGTTGCCCGCCGACGACGCAAAAGCCGGCCACCACCACGGCGATGAACAGGAAGGCCGGCACCGCCGCCACCTTGCCGATCAGCGCGATGGCCACGCAGGCCACCACGAAGCAACTGCCCAGCACCCTGGTGAAGCCGTAACGGTTGATGAACCAGCCCAGGGTCAGCGTGCCGACCACGCCGCCCACCTGCAGCGAAGTGCCGATCAGCACCGCCATGCCGGTCGAATAGCCGGCGTCGTGGATCAGCGTGGGCAGCCAGTTGGACAGGAAATACAGGTTGATCAGGTTCATGAAGCTGATCAGCCACAGCAGCAGCGTGATGCCGGCGCGGCCCTCGCGGAACAGTTCGGCCACCGGCATGCCGTCGGCCTTGGTCTCTTTCACGACGATGCGGGTGTCGCCGTCGAGCGTGATGGAGGGATCGAGCTTCTTCAGCCAGCGTGCCGCCTTTTCCCTCGGGCGGCGGCGCAATACCAGGAACTGGATCGACTCCGGCAGCCAGAACAGCATGGCGATGCCCAGCAGCAGTGGCACCGCCCCGCCCACCCAGAACACCGCGTGCCAGCCGTAGGCCGGGATCAGCGCGGCGCTGACAAACCCGCCGGCGGCGGCGCCCACGGTGAAGCCGCAAGACACCAGCATCATGCGCGTCACGCGCGAGGAAGAGGGGCTGAACTCGCCTACCAGCGCCATCGCATTGGGCATGATGCTGCCCAAGCCGAAGCCGGTGATGAAACGCAGCGCCAGCAACTGGTCGATGCTGGTGACCAGCGGCGTGGCCAGCATGCACACGGCGAAGAACAAGGTGGAGGCGATCAGCACCGGGCGACGGCCGTAGCGGTCGCCCACCGGCGTCAGCGCCAGCGAACCCAGCAGCATGCCGAACAGGCCGGCGCCGAATACCGGCCCCAGGCTGGCGCGGCTCACGCCCCAGTCGCCGATGATGGCCGGCGCCACATAGCCCATGGCCTGGACGTCAAAGCCATCGATGATCAGGCACAGGCCGCACAGCAGCAGCAAGCCGAACTGGAAGGCGCCGAAGCGCCCCTGCTCCACCACCTGATCGACATTGATCGTGGGCGCGGCTGCACCCGGCTGAAAACTCATGCTCTTGCTCCTCTGTCTCTTTGTATTTTTCAGTTCGTCTCGTTGCCTGCCTGCGCACCGGATGTTTTGATCGCTTGGCGCGGCGGCAACAATGGGCTGTCATTGCCGGCAGGACATCGCTGATTGTTCTTATTGCGTTGACACTGTAGTGCAATCGACTTTCTTTTACGATATAAATGCCGGAATGTGGTTCATTGATTTTATGAATAAAGGTTTTCCAAACGCCTGCCCATGATCGAACCAAGCGATATCGACCTCAACCTGCTGGTGGTCTTCCAGGAAGTGTTCCAGGAACGCCGGATCTCATCCGTGGCGCGCCGCCTGGGGCTGTCGCAGCCGGCCGTCAGCAATGCGCTGGCGCGCCTGCGGCGCAGCTTCGGCGACGAGCTGTTCGTGCGCACCGCGCAGGGCATGCAGCCCACGCCGTTCGCCGAACACCTGGCCGAGCCGGTGGCGGCGGCGCTGCAGCAGGTCTCGCGCGCGCTCAACCTGCAGGAAGGCTTTTCAGCGCAATCCAGCCAGCGCCACTTCACCATTGCCATGACCGATGTCGGCGAGGTCTATTTCATGCCGGCGCTGGTCGAAACCTGCGGCCGCCTGGCGCCGGGGGTGCGCATCAGCACGGTGCGCGCCGGCGCCATCGACCTCAAAAGCGAAATGGAATCGGGCCGGGTGGACCTGGCCATCGGCGCCTTCGACAATGTTTCCGGCGCGCTCTACCAGCGCCGGCTGTTCCGCCAGAACTATGTGAGCATGTTTCGCATCGGCCATGCGCTGGACGGCAAGGGCGACATTACGTTGAAGCAATTCCTGGCGGCCGGGCACCTGATGGTGTCGTCGCTGGAGAGCCCTTACGACCGCATCAACCAGAACCTGGAGAAGGCCGGCATATTGCCCAGCGTGCGTTTTAGCGTGCCGCACTTCACCGCCGTGCCGTATATCGTCAGCACCACCGAGCTGGTGGTCACCGTGCCGCGCAAGCTGGCCGAAAGCGCCGCCGCGCCGTTCGGCTTGCATTACATCAAGCCGCCGCTGCGCCTGCCGTCGCTGCAGACCAATATTTTCTGGCATCGCCGCTACAATCAGGATGAAGGCAACCAGTGGCTGCGCGGCTTCATCTCCGAGCACTTCGCCGAATGACAAGAACGACAAGAACCACAGCACAGGGAAACCACATGCACATCTACCGCGAGTACACCCGTGACGCGCTGGACCGGCAATACAACGTGAGACTGGATATCACCGATTTCCAGGACTACTTCGACCGTTTCGCGCAGCAAGCGGCCGCCGCCCGGGCCGCCCATGCGCATCTGGCCGATGTGCCTTACGGCGGCGACCCGCTGCAGACTTTCGATTTCTTCCCGGCCGGCGCCAATGGCCGGCCGCTGGTGCTGTACATTCACGGCGGCTACTGGCGCTCGCTGGACAAGAACCTGTTCAGCCACCTCGCCCTGCCCTATCTGCAGGCCGGCATCAATGTCGCGCTGATCAATTACCGGCTGGCGCCGCAGGTACGAATGGACGCGATTGCCGTCGACTGCGCCACCGCGCTCAAGCAGTTGCATGCGAAGGCCGGCGCCCTGGGCTTCGCCGCCGATGCCATCTGGCTCATGGGCCATTCGGCCGGCGGCCACCTGGCCACGCTCATCGGCGCGCTGGGGCCGGCGCCGGTCAAGGGCGTGTGCGGCATCAGCGGCATCTACGACCTGGAACCGGTCAGGCTGAGTTACCTCAACGAGGCCATGCACCTGTCGCCCGCCGACGCTGTCCAGGCCAGCCCGATCCGCCGGCTGCCGCCGCCCGGCGTGAAAACGCTGCTCTGTACAGGCGGCCTCGAATCCGACGAATTCCGGCGCCAGCGGGATGCCTACGCGGCCAGCCTGCATCAATCCAACCATGCGGTCACCATGGCCGAGGCGCCCGGCGCGCACCATCTGGGCATCATCGATGTGGCGGCCGACGCCGACAGTGCCTTGACCCGCGCCATGCTGGCCATGGTCCAGGCCGGCTGAGCGCCCCCCTCTCTCTCAGCCGCATCGCATTGCCTGTTCGTCAAGCAGGCGGGCGGCCGATTCTTTTCAGTAAACGCCCAACATTGCAAATAAACGCCAATCATTATCATTTGCGGTAATTTATAATGGCGTTTTCCCCGCATTGCCTGCCTGCAATGGCTTTGCCGGCGATTCTTCCAGTGGAAGAACAAGGGGTTCCGGCCCGACCACCATCGAACAACAATACGCTGCCCGCCATCGCGCAGCCCAACGCCGCACAAGCATGTTCAAGACTATCTGGTTCCAAATCCACTGGTTCATCGGCATCACCGCCGGCACCATCCTCATGGCCATCGGCCTCACCGGCGCCATGCTCTCCTTCCGCGAGGAGATCATGGATGCGCTCAGCCCCGGCGTCATGCACGTACAGGTGCGCGAGCAACAGCCGCTGACGCCGCAACAGTTGCTGGACAAGATCGGCGCCGCCGAGCCCGGCCGCCGCGTCGCCTCGATCACGCTCTCGCGCGAAGCCGGCGCCTCCGCGCGCGTGGTGTTCGCGCCGCCGGGCGTACGCCGCGGCGAAACGCGCTACGTCGATCCCTATACCGGCCAGGTGTTCGGCCCGGTGACGGGCATGGAATTCTTCGATATCGTGGAACGCTTCCACCGCTGGCTGCTGCTGCCCAGAGAGGACGGCAAGATCATCCTGGGCACGCTGGCGCTGGCGCTGCTCGCACTGGCGCTGTCCGGCCTCTACCTGCGCTGGCCGCGCCGGCCGCTGTCGCTGCAGGCCTGGTTCAGGCTGGACTTCAAATTGCAGGGCCGCTCCTTCCTGTGGAACCTGCACTCCATCATCGGCACCTGGGCGCTGGTGATGTATGTGATCTTCGCCACCACCGGCGCCTATTGGGCGCTGGACTGGTTCAAGCAGGGCGTGAACACGCTGGCCGGCGAAGGACGCGCGCCGCAGGCCCAGCGTGCCGGCGGCGAACGCAGCCCCAAGGAGCCGGCAGCAAGCCCGGCGCCGCTGGACCTGACGCTGGCCTGGAACGCCTTCCTGGCCAAGGCGCCGCATTACCAGAACGCCCAGCTACGCCTGCCCGAGAAAGCGGCGCAACCGGTGCAGATCCTGTTTCTGGACGAACAAGCCTCGCACGAACGCGCGCGCAGCCGCATGACGGTGCTGCCGCAAAGCGGCGAGGTCAAACAGTTCGAACTGTATGAGGACAAAAGCGCCGGCGGCAAATTCATCGCCGCCATCTACCCGCTGCACATGGGCACCTTCTTCGGCCTGCCCGGCCGCATCATCATGACCATCGCCAGCCTGATGCTGCCGCTGTTCGGCATCACCGGCTGGATGCTGTACCTCGACCGCCGCCGCAAGAAGGCGGCGCTGCGCGCCGAGCGCGCCGCGCTGGAACAGGCCGGCGTCGCCGCAACGCCGGCCGGCAAGGAAGGCGCGCAGGCCGTTCAGTACCTGGTCGCCTACGCTTCGCAAGCCGGCCAGGCCGAGCGCGTGGCCCTGCATGCCGCCGCGTTGCTGCGCCAGTCCGGCGCCCAGGCCACGGTGCAGTCGCTGGCGCGCATGACGCCGGAAAAACTGCGCCACCATCCGCGCATCCTGTTCATCGTCAGCACCTTTGGCGAAGGCGAGGCGCCGGACAGCGCGCGCGCCTTCGAGCGCCGCATGCGCGCGGCCTCGGGCGAATCGCTGGCCCACGTCGAATACGCGCTGCTGGCGCTGGGCGACCGCAACTACACCAAGTTCTGCGGCTTCGGCCACACGCTCGACCACTGGCTGCGCAACCGCGGCGCCAAGGCCTTGTTCCCGCTGCTTGAAGTGGATCGCATGGATGGCGGCACGCTGCAAGAATGGGAACAGGTGCTGGCCGCTCACGGCATCGTCACCACGGCCGCGGTCGCTGCGGCCGCCTCTTCGTCCCCATCCGCGCAGCGGCCGCAGGACGACTGGCATGCCTGGTCGCTGGCGGAACGCCGGCAACTGAACCACGGCAGCCAGGGCGAACCGATCTTCCACCTCGAACTGCGCAAAACCGATACCGCCGATGCCGCCGATATCGCCAACGACGCATGGCAGCCGGGCGCACTGGCGGAGATCCTGCCGCGCCATGCGGCCGACCGCGTCGCGCTGCTGCTGCAGCGACTGCAGCTGGATGGCCGCATCGTCGTCGACAGCAAAGGCACGCGCCTGCCCCTGCAAGAGCTGCTGGCGCGCAGCGTGCTTCCGGTCGGCCATGCCGCAACCCATGCCCGCGATGCGCAAGCATTGGCCGATACCTTGCAGCCGCTGGCGGCGCGCAGCTATTCGGTGGCCTCCGTGCCGCAGGACGGCGCGCTGCACCTGCTGGTGCGCCAGGCGCGGCATGAGGACGGTCTGGGCCTGGCGTCGGGCTGGCTGACCGAATACGCGGAGGTGGGCGCCGCGCTGGAGGTGCGCCTGGCGGCCAACGCCAACTTCGCGCCGGCCGGGGACGATACGCCGGCCATCTTCATCGGCAACGGCTCCGGCCTGGCAGGCCTGCGCGGCCACCTGCGCGCGCGCGTCCATGCCGGGCACGCGCGCAACTGGCTGCTGTTCGGCGAGCGCAACCGCCGCCACGACTTCCTCTACCAGGACGAGCTGGAACAATGGCTGGCCGACGGCAAGCTGGCGCGGCTGGACCTGGCCTTCTCGCGCGACCAGAACCAGCGCATCTACGTGCAGGACCGCCTGCGCGACGCGGCCGACGAGTTGCGCCGCTGGATCGCCGACGGCGCCGTGCTGTATGTCTGCGGCAGCCTGGAAGGCATGGCCGCCGGTGTCGATGCCGCGCTCGCCGAGGCGCTGGGCGAGCAGGCGCTGGAAGACCTGATCGAGCAAGGGCGCTATCGGCGCGACGTTTACTAAGCGCCGCTCGCAAACACCGCTGGCCGCGTTGCGTCTCCTTGCCAGCGGCATTTTGTGAGCGGCTATAAAAGCGCTTCACAAACAAAAAGAGGAAACGCATCGCGTTTCCTCAAGTTCCTCGACCTGCGGGCCCCGCAGGCCCCGCGATGTCATGCCGCAACCGCTTGCGGCCCAGCGCTTACTTCAGCGTCATGATCCATTTCACCAGCTCGCGCGCTTCGGCTTCGCTGACCTGAGCCTTGTTGGCCGGCATCGGCACCGCGCCCCACACGCCGCCGCCGCCGTTCAGGATCTTCTGGGCCAGCTTGGTTTCGGCATCCTTCTGACCGGCATATTTCTTGGCCACATCCTTGAAGGAAGGGCCGACGATCTTGTTGTCGACCGAATGGCAAGCCATGCAGTTCTTGGACTTGGCCAATTGCGGGTTGGCCAGCGCTTCGGCGGAAATGGCCGATCCGGCGACCAGGGTGGCGATCAACAACAGGTATTTCATAAGGGCTCCTCAGCATTCTTGAACGGCCGGACCTTCGCTCGCAAGAGGCGCGAGGAAGTCCGCAGGCGGGCCTATTCTACCTGCCTTGGCGGCTCCCCTATTATCTCCCTGTGCGTATATCTGTCATAGACCAAATCCCATGTCGATACAGTCAGCCGGTGACCGCGCCCTTGCTGGCGGTGGAGGCCAGCGCCGCGAACTTGGCCAGCACGCCGCGCGTATAGCGCGGGGCCGGCTGCTTCCAGGCAGCGCGGCGCTTGTCGATTTCCGCCTCGGGCACGTTGAGCTGGATCAGTTGCCGGTGGGCGTCGATGGTGACCGAGTCGCCTTCGTGGACCAGCGCGATGGCGCCGCCGACAAACGCTTCCGGCGCCACGTGGCCGACCACCATGCCCCAGGTTCCGCCGGAAAAGCGGCCGTCGGTAATCAGCCCGACCGATTCGCCCAAGCCCTTGCCGATCAGCGCCGAGGTCGGCGCCAGCATCTCCGGCATGCCGGGGCCGCCCTTGGGGCCGAGGTAGCGCATCACCAGCACGTCGCCCGGCTTGATCCGGTCGGCCAGGATCGCGTCCATGGCGCTGTATTCGTCGTCGAACACGCGCGCCGGTCCGGTGATCACCGGGTTCTTCAAACCGGTGATCTTGGCCACGCAGCCTTCGGTGGCCAGATTGCCCTTGAGGATCGCCAGGTGGCCCTGTGCGTACAGCGGCCGGTCGATCGGATGGATCACCTCCTGGTCGGCGCGCAGCGCGGGCACGCTTTCCAGTTCCTCGGCCAGCGTCTTGCCGGTAATGGTGAGGCAGTCGCCATGCAGCAGGCCGGCCTGGTGCAGTACCTTCAGCACGGCCGGAATGCCGCCGGCCCGGTGCAGGTCGGTGGCGACGTACTTGCCCGAAGGCTTGAGGTCGCAGATCACCGGCACCTTCTGGCGCATGCGCTCGAAGTCGTCGATGCTCCATTCGATCTCGGCGGCGTGGGCGATGGCCAGGTAGTGCAGCACGGCGTTGGTCGAGCCGCCGGTGGCCATGATCAGGGCCACGGCGTTTTCGATCGATTTGCGGGTGATGATGTCGCGCGGCTTGATGTCTTTCTTCACCGCCTCCACCAGCACGCGCGCCGATTCGGCGGCGGAGCCGGTCTTTTCATCGTCGGGATTGGCCATGGTCGAGGAATAGAACAGCGCCATGCCCAGCGCCTCGAACGAGGACGACATGGTGTTGGCGGTATACATGCCGCCGCAGGAACCGGACGACGGGCAGGCGTTGCGCTCGATGCCGTCGAAATCTTCCTGCGACATGCGGCCGGCGGAAAACTCGCCCACCGCCTCGAAGGCCGAGACGATGGTCAGGTCGCGGCCCTTCCACTTGCCCGGCTTGATGGTGCCGCCGTAGACATAGATGCCCGGCACATTGGTGCGCGCCAGGGCGATCATGCCGCCCGGCATGTTCTTGTCGCAGCCGCCGATGACCACCACGCCATCCATCCATTGCCCGTTGACGGCGGTCTCGATGCAGTCGGCGATGACTTCGCGCGAGATCAGCGAATACTTCATGCCTTCGGTGCCCATCGACATGCCGTCCGAAATGGTCGGCGTGCCGAATACCTGCGGATTGGCGTCGGCCTGCTTGATGGCCGCGATGGCGACATCGGCCAGCTTCTGCAGGCCGGAGTTGCAAGGCGTGATGGTGGAGTGGCCGTTGGCCACGCCGATCATCGGCTTGTCGAAATCGTCCTTCTCGTAGCCCAGCGCGTAATACATCGAACGGTTCGGGCTGCGCGAAACGCCCTGGGTGATATTTTTGGAACGGCGGTTGTATGGCATGGGGGGTCTCCTGGTTGAACGGGGCGAACTCTCTGTGTTGTTTTGCCAGCGATCACGGTATCTGGCGGGCCCCCGGCCATATCGGACATGGTCATGGCGGCCGGGGCGGAGTTCCCGAATTGCAGATTGCGCTTGTCCATATCAGCCTGTCAAATATATTATTCATCGACAATTAATACGCCAGAGATATCAGGAAACCTCCGCCCATGTCCTCCGACACCCGCCTGGAACTGCGCCAATTGCGTTACTTCGCCGCCGTGGCCGAAGAAAAGCATTTCGGCCGCGCCGCCATCCGGCTGCACATGACGCAGCCGCCGCTGTCGCAAGCCATCGCCGCGCTGGAAGAAATGCTGGGCACGCCGCTGTTCTTGCGCACCAAGCGCAGCGTGGCGCTGACCCCGGCCGGGGAAGCCTTGCTGCCGGAAGCCCAGCGCATCCTGCAACAGGCCGCGGCCTTGCCCGACCTGGCGCGGCGTGCCGCCAGCGGCGCCTCGGGCCTGCTGTCGCTGTCCTTCATCTCGACCGCCGACTACAGCATCCTGCCGCCGCTGCTGCAGCGTTTCCGCGCACGCTACCCGCAGGTACAGATCGACCTGCGCGAAGCCACCACCGACATCCAGCTGGAAGACCTGATGCAAGGCAAGATCGACGCCGGCCTGCTGCTGCCGCCGCTGCCCGACAAGGCGGCGGCCGTGCTCGACTACCGCCCGGTGCTGTCGGAACCGCTGGTGGCCGCGCTGCCGGCCGGCGCCGTGCGCGGGCGCGACGCCGTGGCGCTGAAAAGCCTGCGCGAGCTGCCGCTGATCATTTTCCCGCGGCGCATCTCGCCGGCCTTCCACGACACCATCCTCTCCTGCTTTCGCGATGCCGGGGTGACGCCGCACATCGGCCAGGAGGCGATCCAGATGCAGACCATCGTCGGCCTGGTGTCGGCTGGCATGGGAATGGCGCTTGTGCCACAATCCGTATCCAACCTGAAGCGGCCCGGCGTCGACTACCGCCGGCTGTCGGACCCGACGCCGGACATCCAGACCGGCCTGGCCTGGCGGCGCGACAGCCAATCGACGGTGCTGCGCGCCTTCCTTGAATTGCTGGAACCGGCCGCCTGAACTAGTTAGGAGAGCGCATGCTCCAAATGCCTCTCCGTCCCGCCCATCACTGAAAGACCGAATTCATGCTGATTCATCCCATGCCCGACCCGATCGCCCTCCAGATCGGCCCGCTTGCCGTCCACTGGTATGGCCTGATGTACCTGCTGGCCTTTGCGCAATTCCTCGCCATCGGCCGCCTGCGCATCAGGCAGCCGCATATCGCCGCGCTCGGCTGGAAAAAGGAGGATCTCGACGACATGCTGTTCTACGGCGTGCTGGGGGTGGTCATCGGCGGCCGCCTGGGCGAGATCCTGTTCTACAACCCGGCGTATTACTTCGCCCACCCGGCCGACATGATCGCGGTATGGAAAGGCGGCATGTCCTTCCACGGCGGCTTCCTCGGCGTGCTGCTGGCGATGTGGCTGTGGGGCCGCAAGCGCGGCCGCCACCTGATGGACATCATGGACTTCATCGCGCCGCTGGTGCCGCTGGGCTACGCCGCCGGCCGCCTGGGCAACTTCATCAACGCCGAACTGCCGGGCCGCCCGGCCGATCCCTCGCTGCCGTGGGCGATGATCTGGCCCAACGTCGACAACATCCCGCGCCATCCGTCGCCGATCTACCAGATGCTGGTGGACGGCATCCTGCTGTTCATCATCCTGTGGTTCTTCGCCCGCCAGCCGCGCCCGCGCATGGCGGTGGCCGGCATGTTCTCGCTGCTGTACGGCTGCGCGCGCTTCTTCACCGAGTACTTCCGCGTGCCGGACTACGAGGTGCATGTCGCCGGCTTCACCATCTCGGCCGGGCAGATGCTGTCGGTGCCGATGATCGCGCTGGGCATCCTGCTGCTGGTGGTGGCCTACCGCAACAAGCAGCAGGCGCAAGCGCCCGCGCAGGCCGGATAGCATTGGCAAGACGCAAATGAAAACGGGCGGTACCTTCATCGGTACCGCCCGTTTTCATTGGATCGTCGGCGCGCCTTCGATACGCGGCGTTGCCGCTACTCAGTCCGAACGGAAATCAAATAGCGAAATCGAATAACCGTTCGGGCTGAGTAGCCGCGCAGCGGCGTATCGAAGCCTGTCCCGAGCTTGTCGCAGGGGCGCGCCGAGGCGAACGTCAGGCCTTCTTCAGCGCACTGGCCGCACGCGCCAGTTCGGTGATCTTGCCCCAGTCGCCGGCCTCAATGGCCGCCTTCGGGGTCAGCCACGAGCCGCCCACGCAGACCACGTTCTTGCAGGCCAGGAATTGCGGCGCAGTCTCTTGCGTGATGCCGCCGGTCGGGCAAAACGCGACGTCGCCCAGCGGACCGGCAATGCCGTTCAACATGCCGATGCCGCCGGCCGGCACCGCCGGGAACAGCTTCAACTGGCGAAAGCCCGCCTCGCGCGCGGCCATCACTTCGGACGGCGTCATCACGCCCGGCAACAGCGGCAGGCCGCTGCGCTTGGCGGCTTCGATCAGCGCCGGGGTCAGGCCGGGCGAGACGCCGAACACCGCGCCGGCGTCGCGCGAGGCGACGAACTCTTCGGGCGCGGTCAAGGTGCCGACGCCGACGATGGCCTCAGGCACCGACTCGGCAATGGCGCGGATGGCCGGCAGCCCGTGCTCGGTGCGCAGCGTGATTTCCAGCACGCGGATGCCGCCGGCGACCAGCGCCCTGGCCAACGGAATGGCGTGTTCGAACTTGTCGATCGCGATCACCGGGATGACCGGCGAGGCGCGCATGATTTCCAGTGTGGTCTTCATACCGTTGTCTTCTCTTTCTCTTTGATCGGAGGCAGGCCGAAAGTGGCGCCGCCCTCTTCCGCCGTACCGACGGTGTTACGGAACATGGCAAACAGCTCGCGCCCCATGCCGTGCTGGTTGTCGAACAGGTCGCCGGCGTCTTGTCCGCGCCGCTCCCATTCATCCTGCGGCACCAGCGCTTCCAGCACGCCGGCCTCGGCGTCCAGGCGGATCATGTCGCCGCTGCGCACGCGGCCCAGCGGACCGCCGCCCAGCACTTCGGGCGTGACGTGGATCGCGGCCGGTACTTTACCCGATGCGCCCGACATGCGGCCATCGGTGACCAAGGCCACATGGCGTCCCTTGTCCTGCAGGATGCCCAGCGCCGGGGTCAGCGCATGCAGTTCCGGCATGCCGTTGGCGCGCGGGCCCTGGAAGGTGATCACGGCGATGAAATCCTTATCCAGCTCGCCGGCCTTGAAGGCCGCCATGAAGGCTTCCTGCGAATGGAATACGATGGCCGGCGCCTGCACCGCACGGTGTTCGTGCTTGACCGCCGAAGTCTTGATGACCGCGCGGCCGAGGTTGCCCTGCAGCAGCTTGAGGCCGCCATCGGCCGAGAACGGCTTGGCCACCGTGCCCAGCACGCCTTCGTCGGCGCTGGTTGCCGGCACGTCCTGCCACACCACCTTGCCGACCTCGCCTTGCGGCGCCTCGCCGGCCAGCATCGGTTCCTTGCAATGCTGGCGCAGGCCCTGGCCGAGGATGGTGGTGACGTCGTCGTGCATCAGGCCGGCGTCGATCAGCTCGCGCAGCACGAAACCGGTGCCGCCGGCGGCATGGAAATGGTTCACGTCGGCGGTGCCGTTGGGGTAGATGCGGGTAATCAGCGGCACCACGGCGGAGAGCTTGGAGAAGTCGTCCCAGTCGATCACGATGCCGGCCGCCTTGGCGATGGCCACCAGGTGCAGCGTGTGGTTGGTGGAGCCGCCGGTGGCGTGCAGCGCGACGATGGCGTTGACGATGGCCTTCTCGTCGATCATGCGCCCCACCGGCGTGTATTGCGCGCCCTGGTCGGTGATGCGCGCGGCCTGGCGCGCGGCTTCGGCGGTGAGGGCGTCGCGCAGCGGCGTGTTGGGAGTGATGAAGGCGGCGCCCGGCAGGTGCAGGCCCATCGCTTCCATCAGCATCTGGTTGCTGTTGGCGGTGCCGTAGAAGGTGCAGGTGCCGGCGCCATGATAGGACTGCGACTCGGCTTCCAGCAGCTCGGCGCGGCCGATCTTGCCGGCGGTGTAGAGCTGGCGGATCTTGACCTTGTCGCTGTTGCTCATGCCGCTGGTCATCGGCCCGGCCGGCACGAACACCGCCGGCAGGTGGCCGAAGTGCAGCGCGCCGATCAACAGGCCCGGCACGATCTTGTCGCATACGCCCAGATACAGCGCGGCGTCGAACATGTTGTGCGAGAGCGCGATGGCGGTTGCCATGGCGATGGCGTCGCGCGAGAACAGCGACATTTCCATGCCGGTCTGGCCCTGCGTGACGCCGTCGCACATGGCCGGGGTGCCGCCGGCGAACTGCGCCACGGCGCCGACTTCACGCGCGGCCTGCTTGAGGATCTGGGGGAAACGCTCGAACGGCTGGTGCGCCGAGAGCATGTCGTTGTAGGCGGAGACGATGGCCAGCGAGGGCGCCTTGTCTTCCTTCAACTTCAGTTTGTCGTTGGCCGGGAAGGCAGCGAAGCCGTGGGCCAGGTTGGTACATGCCAGCGCGCCGCGCTGCACGCCCTTGCGGCGGGCCGCTTCCAGTCGTTCGAGGTAAGCGGTCCGGTAGGGACGGCTACGTTCGGCGATGCGTCGGGTGACGCTGGCTAAGGTAGCGTTGAGAGGCATTGTCGTTTCCTGTTAGCGTTAACAATGTAATTTTACTACACAATTTTCAACAAATAAAATCAAATACTTAGCTTTTCCATCGTGCATCGCAGCACCGGTTTCTGCATGGAATTTCATTATCCCTCAAGATGCCCTGCCAGCAAGCGATCCGGCTTTCGACGCCTCTTCGCCGATAATGTCATCCATCCGTCATAAACTGTAGTGAAATTACCTTCAAGGGCGCATTTGATGTATAGTTTGCACGTCGCACCGAAGAACTCAAGCCGTGCCCGGGCCGCCAATGCCCGCAGTGTCGCGGCGTTCAACAACATTGACCACATGCACACCACCGCCCTGACCGACACGGCAGCATTCAAAGCCCTGCAGCAACACCACGCCGGACAAGCCGTCCACTGGCACATGCGCGAGCTGTTCGCGCAGCAGCCCGACCGCTTCGAACGCATGTCGGTGCGCGCCGCCGGCCTGCTGCTGGACTACTCCAAGAACCGCATCGAGTCCGAGACCCTGTCGCTGCTGCTGGGCCTGGCGCGCGAACGCCGGGTGGAAGCCCTGCGCGACGCCATGTTCAGCGGCGCGAAAATCAACTTTACCGAACATCGGGCAGTCTTGCACACCGCATTGCGCGCGCCGGCCGGCGAGGCCCCGGTGCAAGTGGATGGACAGCAGGTCGGGGCGGATGTTCACGCCGTGCTCGGCCATATCCGCGATTTCACCGAACGCGTGCGCAGCGGGCAGTGGCGCGGCCACACCGGGCGCGAGATCACCGACATCGTCAACATCGGCATCGGCGGCTCCTACCTCGGCCCGCAGATGGTCTGTACCGCGCTGCGTCAGTTCAGCCATGCGCGCCTGAAGGCGCACTTCGTCTCCAACGTGGACGGCCACGACCTTGATGAGGTGCTGTCCAGGGTCGATCCCGAGACCACGCTGTTCATCGTTGCCTCCAAGACATTCACCACGCAGGAAACCATGTTGAACGCGCAGTCCGCGCGCAGATGGTTCCTGCGCCACGGCAACGAGGGCGACCTGGCGCGCCATTTCGTGGCGGTATCGACCAATGCCCAGGAAGTATCGGCCTTCGGCATCGATCCCGACAACATGTTCCCCTTCTGGGACTGGGTCGGCGGGCGCTATTCGGTGTGGTCGGCGATCGGCCTGTCGATCGCGCTGATGGTCGGTTTCGAGCACTTCTCCCAGTTCCTGGGCGGCGCCCACGCGATGGACCGCCATTTCCGCGAAGCCCCGCTGGAAGCCAACATGCCGGTGATCCAGGCGCTCATCGGCATCTGGAACCGCAACTTCTTCAACAGCGAGTCGCTGTCGATCGCGCCTTACCACCATGGCCTGCGCTATTTCCAGGCCTACCTGCAGCAACTGGAGATGGAAAGCAACGGCAAGCGCATCACCCGCGACGGCAGCGCCGTGGGCGTGGCCACCTGTCCGTTCATCTGGGGCGATGTCGGCACCAACGGCCAGCACGCCTTCTTCCAGCTGCTGCACCAGGGCACCGACATCACGCCGATCGACTTCATCGCCGTGCTCAAGCCTTCGCACGATATCGACGGCCACCACCAGGTGCTGCTGGCCAACTGCTTCGCCCAGTCCGAAGCCTTCATGCGCGGCAAGGATGCCGATGAGGTGCGCGCCGACCTGCGCAAGCAGGGCCTGGACGAGGCGGAACTGAACGCGCTGTTGCCGCACAAAACCTTCGACGGCAACCGCCCGAGCAACACCATCCTGCTGCCCGAGCTGACGCCGGCCACGCTGGGCTCGCTGATCGCGCTGTATGAGCACAAGACCTTCGTGCAAGGCGCGATCTGGGGCATCAACAGCTTCGACCAGTGGGGCGTGGAACTGGGCAAGGTGCTGGCCAAGACCATCCACGGCGAACTCCAGGCCGAATCCAACCCGGCCCTGCACGATGCCTCGACCAATGCCCTGATCGCCCTGGCGAAGCAGGCCCGGCAAGCTTGACCGGCCCGGCAGCAATGACGGACCGCCGGCGCGGCTGAACGCGCGCCGGCCTCGACAACCAACGCAGACGACCCAACCTACATCATGGCTATTTCCGATTTCGACCTGGTTTTATTCGGCGGCACCGGCGACCTCTCGATGCGCAAGCTGCTGCCGGCCCTGTACGCGCGCGACCGTGCCCGCGACCTGCCGCCTGAAGCGCGCATCGTCTGTATCGGCCGCGACGACAAGAGCCGCGAAGAGTTCCTGAAGATCGTGGAGAAGGATTCCAAACCGCACATCCCCGCCGGCAACCTGGACGCCGCCGTCTGGGACCGCTTCGCCGCACGGCTGCGCTATGCCTCGGTCAACGCCAGGGAAGGCGCCAGCTTCGAGCACCTGAAGGAAGCGCTGCGCGACACCGCCGGCCTGCCGCGCGTGTTCTACCTGGCCACGCCGCCCAGCCTGTTCGCCTCGATCTGCGAGAACCTGTCCAAGGCCGGGCTGGTCACGCCGAGCTCGCGCGTGGTGCTGGAAAAGCCGCTGGGCCGCGACCTCGCCAGCGCGCGCGACATCAACAAGCAAGTCGGCCAGTACTTCGAGGAATCGCAGATCTTCCGTATCGACCACTACCTCGGCAAGGAAGCGGTGCAGAACCTGCTGGCGCTGCGTTTCGGCAACGTGCTGTTCGAGCCGCTGTGGCGCCGCGAATGGATTTCCGACGTGCAGATCACCATCGCCGAAGAGCTCGGCGTGGGCGGCCGCTTCGATTATTACGACACCTCGGGTGCGCTGCGCGACATGCTGCAGAACCACTTGCTGCAACTGCTGTGCATCGTCGCCATGGAACCGCCCGTGTCCAACTCGGCCGATGCCGTGCGCGACGAGAAACTGAAGGTGCTGCGCTCGCTCAAGCGCTTCACCCCGACCACGCTGGCCATGAACGTGGTGCGCGGCCAGTACCGCTCGGGCCACGTCAACGGCGTGCCGGTGCCGGGCTACCGCAAGGAAGACGACGCCAACCCCGAATCGCGCACCGAGACCTTCGTCGCCGTCAAGGCCGAGATCGACACCTGGCGCTGGGCCGGCGTGCCCTTCTACCTGCGTACCGGCAAGCGCATGGCCGACTCGCTGGCCGAGATCGTGGTGCGTTTCAAGAGCGTGCCGCACTCGATCTTCGCGCACCAGAACGACACCCCGAACTGCCTCGTCATTCGCCTGCAGCCCGATGAAGGCCTGCACATGAACCTGATGGCCAAGCAGCCCGGCGACGGCATGCGCCTGCGCCCGGTCGAGCTGGAACTGGACTTCCGCGAGAAGTTCAAGACCCCGCGCATGGACGCCTACGAGCGCCTGCTGCTGGATGTGCTGCGCGGCCACCTGACGCTGTTCATGCGCAGCGACGAACTGGAAGCCGCCTGGGAATGGGTGGAACCCATCCTCGACCACTGGGAGCAGCAGGAATCCGACCCCATCCCCTACAACGCCGGCACCTGGGGGCCCGCCGCCGCCAGCGCGCTGATCGGCCGCGACGGACTGCAGTGGCGCGAAGAAGCGCTGCCCGAAGTCTGATGCGCAACCAGCACGCAGAAAGCACGTAAAAAGGCCGCGCCATGTCCATGCTGCTCGACTCCATCCGCACCCACATCAACTCCCTCTCGAAATCGGAGAAGAAGGTGGCGGCGACCGTGCTCGCCAATCCGCAACTGGCGCTGGCGGAAAACCTGACCGCGCTGGCCAAGAACGCGGAAGTGTCGGAGCCGACCGTGATCCGCTTCTGCCGCGCCATCGGCTATGAAGGCTGGCACGACTTCAAGCTGAAGCTGGCGCAAAGCCTGGCGCTGGCGCTGCCGGGCGCGGACGAGACGCTGGCCCAGGACGACCTCGCGGCCGACCTGGTCAACAAGATCTGCAGCCGCTCCATCAATACCCTGCTCGACCTGCGCAACCACCTCAACCCGGATGCCATCCAGCTGGCGCTGGACGTGCTGGCGCGCGCCAACAAGATCGAGTTCTACGGCCAGGGCACTTCCGGTATCGTGGCCAACGACGCCCAGCACAAGTTCTTCCGCTCGGGCGTGCCCACGGTCGCCTACTCCGACCCGCACATCCACAGCATCGCCGCCTCGCTGCTCAAGGCCGGCGACTGCGTGGTGGCCATCTCGCAGCGCGGCGGCAACGCGGCGCTGCTGCGCTCGATCCAGCTGGCGCGCAAGGGCGGCGCTGACATCATCGTGCTGGGCCCGTCCGGCACCCCGCTGGCCGAGCTGGCCACGGTGCTGGTGCCGATCGACCTGTCCTTCAACATCGACCCCTACACGCCGATCTCGGCGCGCCTGGCGCACCTGGTGGTGATCGACATCCTGGCGGTCGGCCTGGCGTTGCGGCGCGGCCCGGAATTCCGCAAGCAGATGCAGAACGCGCAAAAGTCGCTGCAGAAGTTCGACATGCAGTTCGATTCCTTCTTCCGCTGATCCGCGCCGCTGTGGATCTGGATCAAGGATCAGGCATCCGCCGACAGACAGCCCGCCGCGATTGCGTACAATGGCGCCATCGACTTCCCTTCCAACTTCGCAACCAGGACTTCCCATGAGCCAGCTTGACCAGTTGAAGCAGTACACCACCATCGTGGCCGACACCGGCGACTTCCAGGCGATGAAGGCCTTCGCGCCGCAGGACGCCACCACCAACCCCTCGCTGATCCTGAAGGCAGTGCAAAAGGACGAGTACAAGCCGCTGCTGGCGTCCGTGGTCAAGGCCAACGCCGGCCAGGGCACCGAGCAGATCATCGACCGCCTGTTGATCGCTTTCGGCCTGGAAATCCTCAAGCTCATCCCGGGCCGCGTGTCCACCGAGACCGACGCGCGCCTGTCGTTCGACACCGAAGGCACGGTGGCCAAGGGCCGCGAACTGATCCGCCTATATGAGCAAGCCGGCATCCGGCGCGAGCGCGTGCTGATCAAGATCGCCTCCACCTGGGAAGGCATCCGCGCCGCCGAGATCCTGGAAAAAGAAGGCATCCGCTGCAACCTGACCCTGCTGTTCTCGCTGCCGCAGGCCATCGCCTGCGCCGAAGCCCGGGTGCAACTGATCTCGCCGTTCGTCGGCCGCATCTACGACTGGCACAAGAAATCCACCGGCCAGGAATACACCGGCGCCGACGATCCGGGCGTGCAGTCGGTCAAGGCCGTCTACAACTATTACCGCAAGTTCGGCTACGCCACCGAAGTGATGGGCGCGAGCTTTCGCAACACCTCGCAGATCGTCGAACTGGCCGGCTGCGACCTGCTGACCATCAGCCCGGAACTGCTGCAAAAGCTGTCCGAAGCGGATGCGCCGGTGGAGCGCAAGCTGAGCAAGGAAGCCGCCCAGGCCGCCGACATCGAGCGCGTGACGCTGGACGAGAAGGCCTTCCGCCTGGCGCTCAACGCCGATGCGATGGCCACCGAAAAGCTGGCCGAAGGCATCCGCCTGTTCGCCGCCGATGCGGTCAAGCTGGACAAGATCGTCGAGGCGCTGCGCTGATCGCTTATTGCATCGGGCAAGCAAAAGGCCGCATCTTTGATGCGGCCTTTCTGTTTCAGGAGCGGCAAGGCATAGGCGCCGGATGGCGCGCCGCCATCCGGAATCCGGGCAACCCCGATCAGCTGCCCAGCATCTCCGGCAAGGCGCCGATCACCTTTTCGCTGCACTGGCGCAGCGTTTCGTCCAGCCACTGATGCGCCATGGCGTAATCGTCCTTCGTCCACTCTTCCAGCGGCAGGGCCTTTTCGGAGACGCGGCTGCATGACACGCGCACCAGCGGGCTGATCGTAAACAACCCCGCGTCCTCCTTGCGCTTGTAGACCTCCAGTTCGGTATTCATCTTGTATTGCTGCGCTTCCTCGCCGGTCAGGCTTTCATAGATCAGGCGGGTGTTGCCGCCGGCCACGTTGATCGGATTCTTGAAACCGGAGGGATAGAGATCCGGCTTGGCGTCGACGGCCAGGTTGACCTCCTTGCGCAATTGTTCGATGAAATCGGTGGCGACCGGATTACGGACATTGTTGCGGTCTTTCACGTCATCGATCTTGCGTCCCTTCAGATCTTCCTTGCCGAAACCGCTGAAACCGATCCCCCCGGCCAGCGCGAAAGTCAGGATACCGAGCGCAGCCTGTGCGGCCACGTTCTTCTGGGTAGCCTCGGGATTGACGATCATGATTTCTTCCGGGGTCTCCTTCAGCCGGCTGCCATTGGGAAAACTCGTGGTGTACAGCACGCCCAGCTTCACCAGCCTGGCTGGCGCCTCCGGCATGGAATCGGCGCCGGAAGATGCGGCCACAGGCGCAGCCACGGCCGAGACGGCGGATTGGTTGGCAGCCTGCTGGCCGGCGCAACCGTTGAGGGCGACCAGCGACGCCAGGAAGAGAGTCTTGAAATTTTTTTGCATGCTCTTTTTTGTCAAATGAATGGAAAAAACCCATCCCCGCCCTTCCATATGGAAAGCGATATTTTCAAAAGGAAACGGGGAAGCAGACAGGATCTTTTCCTGCCGAGGCGGATCCGGCCCCCTCGGCCAGCCGCGACTGCAAGCGACAGATTCCCCCTTGTCCGCAAGGGATAAATCTTATGCGATGAGAAGCGATATTGTCTATAGACAATATCTCAACAATCAAGCTGCAGCTTGATTTTCCATTACCGAAAAAGAAAAAGCAGGCCGCGCGCGGCCTGCTTTTTCATGCGGACGACCCGGCCGGTTCAGGCAAAGCTGATCTGCACCTTCATCATCTTCGCGCGGTCGCCGGCGATCTCGAAGGCCTCCACCGATTTCTCGAACGGATAGGTGGCCGTGATCAGCGGCTTCACGTCCACCAGCTGCTTGTTCATCAGTTCCACCGCCATCGCGAACTCTTCATGGAAGCGGAAGGCGCCGCGCCAGTCCAGTTCCTTGCCCACCAGCAGGTTGGCCGGGAAGTTGATATCGCCGCCCAGCCCCACCTGCACGATGATGGCTTGCGGGCGCAGCGCCTCCAGCGCGCCGACCAGCGCGCGCTCGTTGCCGCTGACTTCGAACAGCACGTCGAAGTGGCCCTTGTCGGCGGCGTATTCCTTCAAGGCGTCAGGCGTTTCGGCCATGTTGACGGCGCGGTCGGCGCCCACCTTGACGGCGGTTTCCAGCGGCATCTTGGCCACATCGGTGGCGACCACTTCCAGCGCGCCGGCGCGGCGGGCGGCGATCACCACCAGTGCGCCGATCGGGCCGCAGCCGGTCACCAGCACGCGCTTGCCGACCAGCGGGCCGGCGCGGCGCACCGCATGCAAGGCCACCGACAGCGGCTCGGCCATGGCCGCTTCGCCGTCGCTGACGTGGTCGGCCACCACATGCGCTTGCGCGCGCTCGATCACGATCTCTTGCCGGAACGCGCCCTGTACGTGCGGCATGCGCATGGCGCTGCCGTAGAAGCGCATGTCCAGGCAATGGTTCTGCTTGCCTTCCTGGCAGTACTTGCAGGCGCCGCAGGGACGGCTGGGGGAAATCGCGATGCGGGTGCCGGGCTGGATATCGGAAATGCCCGAGCCGACCTCGGCGATCTGGCCCGACACTTCATGGCCCAGCACCATCGGCTCCTTGATGCGCACCACGCCGAAGCCGCCGTGGTGGTAGTAATGCAGGTCGGAGCCGCAAATGCCGCCGGCCTTGACCTTGACCTTCAGTTGCTGCGGCTGCAGCGCGCCGGTTTCCAGTTCCTGGATGCGCAGGTCGTGCGGCGCATGGATGACGATGCCTTGTTGCATGGTGCTCTCCTGATGTGTGCTTGAAGGGTTGATTTACAGTGTCGCGGTGACGCCGCCATCCACATAGAGGATATGGCCGTTGACGAAGCGCGAGGCATCGCTGCCGAGGAACACCGCGGCGCCGACCAGGTCTTCGACATCGCCCCAGCGGCGCGAGGGCGTGCGGCCCACCAGCCAGTCGGTGAACTTCTGGTCGTTGACCAGCGCCATGTTCATCTCGGTCTTGAAGTAGCCGGGGCCGAGGCCGTTGACCTGGATGCCGTACTTGCCCCAGTCGATCGCCATGCCCTTGGTGAACATCTTCACCGCGCCCTTGGTGGCGGCGTACGGCGCGATGCCGGGACGGCCCAGTTCGCTTTGCACCGAGCAGATGTTGATGATCTTGCCGCGGCCGCGGCCGATCATGTGGCGCGCCACCGCCTGCGCGGCGTAGAACACGCTGTTCAAGTTGGTGTTGATGATGTCGTGCCAGTCGGATTCCTTGAAATCCTCCAGCGGGTTGCGGCGCTGGATGCCGGCGTTGTTGACCAGGATATCGATGGCGCCGGTCTCGCTTTCGATCCGTTGCACCGCCGCCTTGACCGCCTCGTTCGAGGTGGCGTCGAAGCTGGATTCATGGATGGTGTGGCCCTCGTCGCGCAATTGCTGCGCCACCTTGGCCAGCTTGCCGGCATCGCGCCCGTTGAGCACGATGGCCGCGCCCGCCTGCGCCAGGCCGCGCGCCAGCGCCAGGCCGATGCCGCCGGAAGATCCGGTGATCAGGGCCAGCTTGCCCTCCAGGGAAAATTCTTTCAGGCCTGCGGGCAGCGCCGTGGTCTTCACTGTCATGTCATCTCCTGTTGTCGGTGGTGTTTATTTCGGTTTGACCATCTCGCGCTGGAAGGCGGCGATGGCGTGGTACTCGGCTTCCAGCTTGGCCGGAATGGCCGCGAAGATCGGCTGCAGGCGGCTGTAGACCTTGACCGCTTCGGCTTGCGGCGCGTGGTGGTGGTTCGACCCGACCATGTCCGAGATCGCCTCCAGCGAATCGACCAGGCCCAGCGCATACGCGCCCAGCACGGCCGCGCCCAGACAGGACGATTCCACGCTCTCGGGCACCATCACTTCCCGGTTGAAGATATCGGCCATCATCTGGCGCCACAGTGCCGAACGGGCGAAGCCGCCGGTGGCCATCATGCGCTTGGTCGGGCCGACCAGCTCTTCCAGCGCCGGCAGGATGCTGTAGAGGTTGAAGATCACGCCTTCCAGCGCGGCGCGGATCATGTGGTGCTTGCCGTGGTGCAGGCCGAGGCCGAAGAAGGAACCGCGCAGGTCGGCGTTCCACAGCGGCGCGCGTTCGCCGGCCAGGAACGGATGGAACAGCAGGCCTTCGGCGCCGGGCGTGACCTTCTCGGCGATGCGCGTCAATGCCTCGTAGGGATCGACGCCCTCGTCGCGCGCGGCAGCCGCCTCGGCCGTGGCCAACTCGTCGCGCACCCAGCGGAAGATGTTGCCGCCGTTGTTGACCGGGCCGCCGACCACCCAGTGCTTCTCGGTCAGCGCGTAGCAGAACAGGCGGCCGTGCGGGTCGGTCAGCGGCTGGTCGATCACGGTGCGCATGGCGCCGGAGGTGCCGATGGTGACCGCCACGTGGCCGGTCTCGATGGCGTTCACGCCGAGGTTGGACAGTACGCCGTCATTGGCGCCGATGATGAACGGCGTGGCAGTCGACAAACCCAGGCGCTGCGCCATCTCCGGCTGGAGCGCCGGCAGGCGGTAGGTGGTCGGCACCGGCTTGGGCAACTGGGCGGCGTCGACCTGCAGCAGCGCCAGCGCCTGCTGGTCCCATGCCAGCTCGCGCAGGTTGAACATGCCGGTGGCCGAGGCGATCGAGTGGTCCACCACCCACTCGCCGAACAGGCGGAACATCAGGTATTCCTTGATGCCGACGAAGCGCGCGGCCTTGCTGAATACCTCGGGCTTTTCGTGGCGCATCCACATCAGCTTGCACAGCGGCGACATCGGGTGGATGGGCGTGCCGGTACGGCGGTAGATGGCGTTGCCGTCGAACTCCTTCCTGATGCGCTCGGCCCAGACCGAGGCGCGGATGTCGCCCCAGGTGATGCTGTTGGACAGCAGGCGGTTGTCGGCATCCAGCGCGATCACGCTGTGCATGGCGGCGCTGAAGGACAACAGCGCGATGTCTTGCGGCGTCGCCCGGGCGGCCTTCACCGCGCCGGCGATCGAGCCCAGCGCGGCCTCATAGATTTGCTGCGGGTCCTGCTCGGCCATGCCCGGCTCGGTGCACAGCACCGGGTACTCCTCCGCGTGCTGCGCAACCACCTTGCCGTCGAGGGTGAAGACGACGGTCTTGGTGCTGGTGGTGCCGAGATCGACGCCGAGCATGTAGCGGGGAGCGTTGGACATGGTTTGTTTCCTTTAAGGCAAAAGCCCGGCACGCGGCCGGGCGGGTACGGCAATTACACGACCAGGTTGAGCAGCATGATGAAGATGATAGCAACAACCGAAATCAGGGTTTCCATCAGCGTCCAGGTCTTGAAGGTTTCGCCCACGCTCATGTTGAAGTATTCCTTGACCAGCCAGAAGCCCGCATCGTTGACGTGCGACAGGATCAGCGAGCCGGCGCCGGTGGCCAGCACCAGCAGTTCCTTGTTGGTGCCGGGCACCAGCGCCACCAGCGGCGCCACGATGCCGGCGCCGGTGATGGTGGCCACCGTGGCCGAACCGGTCGCCACGCGGATCACGCCGGCCACGAACCAGGCCAGCAGCAGCGGCGAGATCTGCGCATGCACGGCCAGCTGGCCGATGGCGGTGCCCACGCCGGAGTTCACCAGCATCTGCTTGAAGCCGCCGCCGGCGCCGATGATCAGCACGATGGCCGCGGTCGGCGCCAGGCTCTGGTCGACGAATTTCAGCACTTGCTGACGGGTGAAGCCGCGGGCGATGCCGAAGGTCCACATCGCCAGCAGCAGCGCCGCCAGCAGGGCCACGATGGGGTTGCCGACGAAGTCCATCAGGTCGCGCACGGCGTGGCCTTCCGGCAGGCTGACGTCGACGAAGGTCTTCAACAGCATCAGGAACACCGGCGACAGCACGGTCACCAGGATGACGGCGAAGCCCGGCAGGTTCTTGGTTTCCGGCTCGCGCGCCAGTTGCGCCATCAGCTCGTCGGACGGCTTGATGTCGACATACTTGGAAATGAAGGAGCCGAACATCGGGCCGGCGATGATGACGGTCGGCAAGCCGACGATCAGGCCGTAGAAGATGGTCTTGCCGATATCGGCGCCGAAGATGCCGATGGCCAGCAGCGGGCCCGGATGCGGCGGCACCAGGCCGTGCATCACCGACAGGCTGGCCAGCATGGGCATGCCGATCTTGAACAGCGGCACGCCCGAACGGCGCGCGACGATGAACACCAGCGGGATCAGCAACACGAAGCCGATTTCAAAGAACAGCGGGATGCCGACCAGGAAGGCGCCCATCATCATGGCCCAGTGCACGCGCTCGCGGCCGAAGGCGCGCACCAGCGTCTGCGAGATCTGGTCGGCGCCGCCGGATTCGGCCATCAGCTTGCCCAGCATGGTGCCCAGGCCCAGCACGATGCCGACGAAGCCCAGCACGCCGCCGAAACCGTCCTGGAAGGACTTGACGATCGTGGGCAGCGGCATGCCGGAAATCAGGCCGAGGAAACCGGACGTGATGGTCAGCGCGATGAAGGGGTGGATGCGCAGGCGCGTGATCATCAGGACCAGCGCGAGGATCGCGATGAATGCGTTAAACAGCAGTGTTGCTTCGTGGCTCATGCCCAGCATGGGATCTCCGTATGCCGATAGCCGACGGCGCGCGGCCTGACCGGCCGCCGGAGGGGCCCCCATCGCCATGGCGGCTGCGGGCGAGCGTCTCCTGCGGCCTACCAATGATGGCGGCGCGTTCGTCTGCACTATCTTCGTAGTGTTTTATTGAATGTTCCTGAGTGTAGTAGCCAGCGCCGACTTCGCCGCCGTGTTTCCGGCGGTCGAGATGTTAGCGTTAACATGGGGCGCGATGATAACGCTAACATCTAAAACCGGTCAAACACTTGTTGTGCTGCGCTGCGGCACAAGCGCATCGTTGGCACAGGCAGGAAATTGACCGCGGGGAACCAATTCCAGGTCGCCGCCCACGGCGCGGCGCGGTATGATGTCGGCCATATCGACGATCCCACCGCCATGAGCAAGCGCGCAGCACAAGACAGAAAAACCGTTCCCCTCCCCGTTCCGAAAGGCAGCCGGGCCACCGGCCGCGTGACCATCACCGATGTCGCGGCCGAGGCCGGCGTCAGTTCGATGACGGTGTCGCGCGCCTTGAAAATGCCGGCGCTGGTGCAGGAACAATCGCGCGAGCGCATCTTTGCCGCCATCGAGAAGCTGGGCTATGTGCCCAACCAGGCCGCCGCCACGCTGGCCTCGGCGCGCTCGCAGGTGATCGGGGTGCTGGTGCCGTCGCTGACCAATGCCGTGTTCATCGAAACGCTCTCCGGCATCCGCGACTACCTGGCCGAAGCCGGCTACCAGTTCCTGATCGGCGAAACCGGCTATGCGCGCGACAAGGAAGCGCAACTGATCTCGACCTACCTGGCGCATGCGCCGGCCGGCTTCCTGCTCTCCAGCAGCGAGCAGCACGAGATCCTGCAAAGCCGTCCGGCCAGCCGCGCCATCCCCGCCGTGCGCATGTTCGACCTGGGGCGCAGCAATGACGAATACTCGGTCGGCTTCTCGCAGACCAGGGCCGGTTACGCGGTGGCGCGCCACCTGGCCGAGCGCGGCTACCGGCGCCCGGCCTTCATCGCGGCCCAGCTCGACCCGCGCATGATGAAGCGCCGCGAAGGCTTTCGCAAAGGCTTGCAGGAAGCCGGCATCGACCCCGCCGTGGAAGTGCTGCTGCCGTTGCCGACCACGGTGGACATGGGCGCGCAGCTTTTACGCCGGGTCCTGGAAACGCGCCCCGACTGCGACGCCGTGTTCTGCTGCAACGACGACCTGGCCCTGGGCGCGCTGTTCGAATGCCAGCGCCAGGGCATCGCGGTGCCCGGGCAACTGGCCATCGCCGGCTTCAACGACCTCTCCTGGGCGGCCTGCGCCACCCCCTCCATCACCACCGTCATCACCCCGCGCTACGACATCGGCTACAAGTCGGCCGAAATGCTGATCCGCCAGCTCAAGGGCGAGGACATTCCCAAAGGGCGGCTCGACCTCGGCTTCGAACTGGCGGTGCGCGAGAGCACCTGAGCGCCCATGCCCGGAGGAAAGCGGCATCAATAATCCGGCGCTTGTCAGAGAAATCCTATAGACAGGCCCGAGGCAGCCTCTACAATCATCGGGTGCCGCCATCGATGGGATGCCGCCATCGATAGCGGCATGCAATGCGCAAGAATGTTCTAAAACAACAACCATCCCGACAAGTCCAGATATCAGGAGAATCCACATGCAAAAGTTCACCGGACTTTGCAAGCCGGCCGCATTGGCCTTGCTGCCCCTCTGTACCTCGCTGGCGTTCATGCCGGCTTGCGCACAGACGCCCGCGCCCTCGGCGCCGGTCATCAAATACGACCTCACCTACGACATCATCAGCCCGGTCGAGGCCAAGCACGGCATGGTCGCCACCGAGCAGGGGCTGGCCACCAAGGTCGGCGTGGATATCCTGAAGAAGGGCGGCAACGCGGTCGACGCCGGCGTGGCGGTCGGCTTCGCGCTGGCGGTGGTGCTGCCCAATGCCGGCAACATCGGCGGCGGCGGTTTCATGATGATCCACGACGCCAAGACCGGCAAGAACGTGGCGCTGGACTTCCGCGAAATGGCGCCGCAACGCGCCACCCGCAACATGTACCTGGACGACAAGGGCAACGTGGCGCCCGGCCGTTCGCTGTATACCCACCTGGCCGTCGGCGTGCCCGGCACGGTCGCCGGCCTGAGCCACGCGCTGGCCAAGTACGGCACCATGAAGCTGTCGCAGGTGATCCAGCCGGCCATCGAGCTGGCCGAAAAGGGCTACCCGGTCAGCCCCAGCCTGGCGCTGATCCTGGCCGCCGAGCGCGAGCACCTGGGCCAGTGGGAGTCGAGCCGCGCCATCTTCTTCAAGGACGGCCGTCCGCTGCAGGCCGGCGAAATGCTGGTGCAGAAGGACCTGGCCAAGTCGATGCGGCTGATCGCCAAGGAAGGCCCGAAGGCCTTCTATGAAGGCGCCATCGCCAAGAAGATCGTGGCCGAGATGGACAAGCACGGCGGCCTGGTTTCCGCCGACGACCTGAAGAACTACAAGGTGGTGGAACGGACGCCGGTTACCGGCAACTACCGCGGCTACCAGGTGATGTCGATGCCGCCGCCGAGCTCGGGCGGGGTGCACATCATCCAGATGATGAATATCCTGGAACGCTATCCGCTCAAGGAGTACGGCGCCGACAGCGCGCAGTCGATCCACCTGATGGCCGAGGCCATGAAGCTGGCCTACGCCGACCGCTCCGAATACCTGGGCGACCCCGACTTCACCAAGGTGCCGGTCAAGGGCCTGACCTCGCGCGCCTACGCGGATGAACTGGCCAAGAAGATCAACCCGGAGCGCGCCACCCCGTCGTCCGAGATCAAGCCGGGCCAGCCGCAGCCGTATGAAAGCGACCAGACCACGCACTTCTCGGTGGCCGACAAGGACGGCAACCTGGTGGCCACCACCTACACGCTGAACCTGAACTTCGGCAGCGGCATCGTGGCCGCCGGCACCGGCATCACCCTGAACAACGAGATGGATGACTTCTCCGCCAAGCCGGGCGTGCCCAACGCGTTTGGCCTGGTCGGCGGCGACGCCAACGCGGTCGGCCCGTACAAGCGCCCGCTGTCGTCGATGTCGCCCACCTTCGTGCTCAAGGACGGCAAGCCCTTCCTGGTCACCGGCAGCCCGGGCGGCAGCCGCATCATCACCACCACGCTGCAGACCATCCTCAACGTGATCGACTACGACATGAACGTGGCCGAAGCCGCCATCACGCCGCGCATCCACCACCAGTGGGCGCCGGACCAGTTGCGCGTGGAAAAGGGCCTGTCGGCCGACACCATCAAGATCCTGCAGGACAAGGGCCAGAAAGTCAGCGTCCAGCCCTCGATGGGCCGCACCCAGACCATTCAGATCAAGCCGGACGGCTTCTACGGCTTCTCCGATCCGCGCAATCCGGACGGGCGCACCTTGGGGTTCTGATCCGCCAGCCTGAGACGGACCTGCGGGCGCTGCCCGCAAAAAAAATGCCGCGACGTTCATCAGTCGCGGCATTTTTCATTACGGGTCGCTTATTTGCGCAATTATTCGCGCGTTTCCTACAGCTTGGGATTGACCTTCACCAGCACGATCTTCGGCCCCGACATGCGCTTGATCACCACGTCGAACGCCGGGAACTCGATGCGCTGGCCTTCCTTGGGCAAGTCGCCCAGCTTCTCCATCACCAGGCCGCCGACCGAGTCGATGCTGTCGTCGTACTCGATATCGATGCCCAGCATGTTCTCCAGCGTGACGATCGGCAGGCTGCCCTTGCCCAGCAAGGTGCCGTCGTCCTGGCGCGTCCATTCGCCGGTGTTGTGGCGGAACTCGTCGCGGATCTCGCCCACCAGCAGGCTGAGCATGTTATCCAGCGTGATGAAGCCCTGCGGCGGCTGGCCCTTCTTGCCGATGATGGCGAAGTGCGGCGAACCGGTGCGAAAGCGCCGCAGCAGGTCCAGCGCGGGCAGCGCCGGCGAGATGTACTGCACCGGACGCAGGTAGGCCTTCAGGTCGGCGACGGCGCGCCCGTCCTGCTGCGCCAGGAACACATCCTTCAGGTGCACCAGCCCCAGCACCTGCTGGCGCTCGGCGTCGAAATACGGGTAACGCGAAAAGCGGTTGCGGTAGATGATCCCGAGGTTCTCTTCCAGCGTCATGTCGTCGCCCAGGGCCACGATCTCGCTGGCCGGGCGCATGATGTCGGCCACATCCAGTTCGGCGAAGTTCAGGCTTTGCGCCAGCACGTTCCATTCGTCGCGGGTGAATTTGCCGTTCTTGCCGCTCTTGTTGCCGGCGCGCAGGATCAGCTTGAGTTCATCGGACGAGTAATGCGCGTCATGGCCGTGCACGCCGCCCAGGCCAGCCACGCGCAGCAGCCAGTTGGAGCTGGCGTTGAGCACCCAGATCAGCGGATACATGCCCCAGTAGAAACCGTACAGCGGCAAGGCGCACCACAGGCCCAGCTTTTCCGGGCTGCGGATGGCCAGGGACTTGGGCGCCAGTTCGCCGGCCACGATGTGCAGGAAGGAGATGACGAAGAAGGCGAACACGAAGGAAACGCCGTGGATCAGTTCCAGGTTGGTCACCCCGGCCAGCGAGAACAGCGGTTCGAGGATGCGGGCGAAAGCCGGTTCGCCGATCCAGCCCAGGCCCAGCGAGGCCAGCGTGATGCCCAATTGGCAGGCGGAGAGGTAGGCGTCCAGCTGGTTGTGGACCACCGCCAGGATGCGGCCGCGCAGGCCTTGTGTTTTTGCGATGGCCCGGATGCGCGTTTGGCGCAACTTGACCAGACTGAATTCTGCTGCAACGAAAAAACCGTTCAACGCAACCAGGACAAAGGCTGCGACGATCAGTAATATATTTTCCAACTAGGGTTCCTATAGGGCTTGTCGAGGGGCCCGGGTCACAACATGCCGACCCGGACTCCGTAATTTACCATGCGCCGGGGTGAGAACCCGGAACATTGCATGAAAGATAATTTTCACCCATGGCGTTGCTCGACCATCGCTCCGTCCCTGCTCAGAACCCTTCCAGCACCACCTTGCCGCGCGTGCGGCCGGTTTCGATCAGCGCATGGGCGCGGCGCAGGTTGTCGGCATTGATCTTGCCGACATTCTCGCCCAGCGTGGTGCGGATCACGCCCTCATCGATCAGCGACGACACGCGCTGCAGCAACTGGTGCTGCCGGATCATATCGGGCGTCTCGAACATCGAGCGGGTGAACATCAGCTCCCAGTGCAAAGAGATGCTCTTGCGCTTGAGCGGCAAGGCATCCAGCGCGGCCGGGTCGTCGATCAGCGCGAACTGCCCCTGCGGCGCCAGCACCTCGACGATCTGGGCGTAATGCTGGTCGGTGTGGGTCAGGCTGATGACGATGTCGACATTGGCCAGGCCGATTTTCTGCAATTGCTCCGGCAACGGCTGGCTATGGTCGATCACATGATGCGCGCCCAGTTCACCTACCCATTGCTGCGTCTGTTTGCGCGACGCGGTGCCGATCACGGTCAGGCGGGTCAGCTTGCGCGCCAGCTGGACCAGCATGGAACCGACGCCGCCGGCCGCGCCGATGATCAGCAGGCGCTTGCCGTCGCCGCCGTTCTCAGGCACCGCGAGACGGTCGAACAGCAGCTCCCAGGCGGTGATCGCCGTCAGCGGGATCGCCGCGGCGTCGGCATAGCCCAGGCTCCCCGGCTTGGCGCCGACGATACGCTCGTCCACCAGATGCAGTTCGCTGTTGGAGCCGGGGCGCGTGATGGAGCCGGCATAGAACACCTCATCCCCGGCCTTGAACAGCGTCACCCCGGAACCCACGGCGCGCACCACGCCGGCAGCATCCCAACCCAGCACGCGCCGCTCCTTGGCCGGCACGCCGATACGGATCTTGGTGTCGACCGGGTTGACCGACACCGCCCTGACTTCGACCAGCAAGTCGCGCGGGCCCGGCGTGGGCGGCGGCAAGTCGGTATCCATCAGTGAATTGGCATCGGTAATCGGCAAACCGTGCTGCGTGTAGACTATCGCTTTCATGTCATTTCCTTTTCCTGAGGTAAAGTGATCTGCGGTGGGAGACTGCCTCCCCGGCCATGCCGGCATACCCTCCACCATTGGCAGCCATATTAAGCAAGCGCCGGCGCGCCGAACATCCGCCTTCCCGATTAAGACTTTCACTCAAGATGTGAAAATGATCCGCTTAGAAGACCTCCAGCTGTTTGTCCGCTCGGCCGCCCTGGGCAGTTTTTCCCAGGCCGCGCGCGAGGCCGACCTGTTGCCCGGCCAGGTGAGCGCCGCCATCGGCCGCCTGGAGCGCGACCTCGACATCCGCCTGTTCGCCCGTTCCACCCGCAGCCTGCGCCTGACCGAAGCAGGCGAACGCTACCTGCCCTATGCACTGGAAGCGCTGCAAACCTTGCGCGAAGGCCAGGATGGCCTGCGCGGCGACGACACCGAACTGTCCGGCACGCTGCAGGTGGCGGCGCCGTCCGACCTCGGCCGCAACGTGCTGCTGGCCTGGCTGGCGGAATTCCGCCGCGACCATCCGGGGCTGGACCTGCGCCTGCAGGTGTCGGACCTGGTGGCCGACGTGTTCCGCGCCCCGGTCGACATCGCCATCCGCTATGGCCGCATGGACGACGCCAGCTTCATCGCGCTGCCGCTGGCGCCCGACAACCGGCGCGTGCTGGTGGCCGCTCCCGATTACCTGCGCCGGCGCGGCGCGCCGCGCACGCTGCAAGAGCTGGCGCAGCACGACTGCCTGCAGTACCAGTTGCACAGCCGGGTCTACGACAAATGGTTCTTCCCGCTGGCCGATGGCCAGCAGACGGTGCAAGTGAAGGGGCCGCTGGTCGCCGACGACGGCGACGTGGTGCGGCGCTGGGCCATGGCCGGCGAAGGCATCGCCTACAAGTCCTGGCTGGATGTGGGCGCCGACGTGCGCGCCGGGCGCCTCGATATCCTGCTGCCGCAACAGCGCGGCCAGGCCGTGCCGCTGCACCTGGTGTGCCCGCACCGGCGCCAGTATTCGCCGGCGGTGCGCCAGTTACAGGCGCTGCTGGCGTCGCGTTGCGCCGCCCTGCATGCCGACCTGGAACGGGAGCTGGCGGCGCGGGCCTGAGACCATCTCCCAGATCCTAGCCCGGCAGGTGGCGCTTGATCACCGCCGCCAGCTTGTCGAAGCTGGATGCGATCTCGGCGTTGGGCACGCTGGCGTAGCCCAGCAGCAGCCCGCGCCGCGCGCTGCGCGCGTGCATGTAATAGCGCGACAGCGGCCGCACGATGATGCCCGCGCGCAGCGCTTCCTCGCAGATGGCGACATCGTCGCATTCCGGCGGCAAGCCCAGCACCAGATGCAATCCCGCCTCGCCGCCGGTGATGGTCATCGCTTCACCGAAGTGGCGGTCGATCGAGCGCTGCAGCAGTTGCAGCCGCTCGGCGTACAGCACGCGCATCTTGCGGATGTGCGAGGCGAAATGCCCCTCCCCCATGAAATCGGCCAAGGTGGCCTGCAGGAACACCTGGCCGTTGCGGTAGAGCTCGGCGATGCCGGTCGAGAAGGCTTTCGCCAGCGACTCCGGCACCACCAGGAAACCGATGCGCAGGCCCGGGAACATGATCTTGCTGAAGGTGCCCATGTAGAGCACGCGGTCGTGCGTGTCCATGCCCTGCAGCGACGCCAGCGGACGGCCGCCGTAACGGAACTCGCTGTCGTAGTCGTCCTCGATGATCCACACCTTGTGCGCGGCGGCGTACTCCAGCAGCATGCGCCGGCGCGACAGGCTCATCACCATGCCCAGCGGATACTGGTGCGAAGGCGTGGTGCAGATGAAGCGCGGCGGCCGCCGCAGGTTGGCCAGGCGCATGCGCATGCCCTCCTGGTCGACCGTGATCGGCACCGACTGTATGCCCAGCGAATTGAGCACGCTGCGCGTGCCCCAGTAGCACGGGTCCTCGACCCAGGCCGAATCGCCATGCTCGCCCAGCAGCTTGACCACGATGTCGATCGACTGGTGGATGCCGGTCGTGATCAGCACCTGCGAGGCATTGCAATTGACCGAGCGCGCCACCCGCAGATACTCGGCCACCGCCTCGCGCAGCGGCGCGTAGCCGGCGCCCGGCCCATAGGTCAGCAAATCCGAATTGGCGCGGCGCCAATGCTTGTTCTGCAACCGGCTCCACACCTTGTGCGGCACGCAGGTCACGTCCGGCACGCCGGGCATGAAAGCGCCCCATTGCCGCTCGCCGACGCCGGCCTGGCGCGTGAGCATGGCGCCGCGCGCCGACAGTTCCGACTTGCCCGACGGATCGGTCAGCGGCTCGATGCGCGCGACCGCCTCCGGGATCTGGTCGGGCGCGGTATCGGCCACGAAGGTGCCGGCGCCAGTGCGGCTTTCCAGGTAGCCCTCGGCCAGCAGTTGCTCGTAGGCGTAGGTCACGGTGTTGCGCGACATGCCAAGCTCGGCCGCCAGGTCGCGCGAAGACGGCAACTGCAATCCGGCCGGCAGCGTCTGCGCCAGGATGGCTTCGCGGATCAGCTGGTAAATCTGGCGGTTGATGGGCATGCGGGGCGCGCGCACGGCCGTTTTCGCTGCGGCGCCTCCATGACCGGAGGTCTTTCCGGCCTTGGCCTGGGCATTTTTTGGCGCGCCGCGTTCGATGCGCAGCAGCAGGTAATCGGAGAGCGAGACGAGCTTCAATTGGCACCATCAAATATTTAATATTGGCTCTATATTACAGATCCATTTCGGTTTTAGTATCGGTTCCGGAACAAGAATTTCATGCGCCGCCGAGGCGCCCTTTCACCGGAGCAAGCAATGAACAGCAAGGCCATCAGCAACCAGCAACTGCAGCAGCGCAAGAACGCCGCCACCCCGCGCGGCGTGGGCGTGATGTGCGACTTCTACGCCGAACGCGCCTCCAATTCGGAGCTGTGGGATGTGGAGGGCCGCCGCTTCATCGACTTCGCCGCCGGCATCGCCGTGCTCAACACCGGCCACCGCCATCCCAAGCTGATGGACGCCATCCGCGCCCAGATGGAAAAATTCACCCATACCGCCTACCAGATCGTGCCGTATGCAAGCTACGTGGAACTGGCCGAGCGCATCAACGCCGTCACCCCGGGCGAGCACGCCAAGAAGACCGCGCTGTTCTCGACCGGCGCCGAAGCGGTGGAAAACGCCGTCAAGATCGCCCGCGCCCACACCGGCCGTCCCGCCATCATCGCCTTCGCCGGCGGCTTCCACGGCCGCACCATGATGGGCATGGCGCTGACCGGCAAGGTGGCGCCGTACAAGCTGGGCTTCGGCCCGTTCCCGGGCGAGGTGTTCCATGCGCCCTACCCGAACGCCCTGCACGGCATCAGCAGCGCCGAGGCGCTGGATGCGGTGGCCAACCTGTTCAAGAGCGATGTCGATCCCAGGCGCGTGGCGGCCATCATCCTGGAGCCGGTGCAAGGCGAAGGCGGCTTTTACGCCGCGCCGCCGGAGTTCATGCGCGGCCTGCGCGCGCTGTGCGACGAATACGGCATCCTGCTGATCGCCGATGAAGTGCAGACCGGCTTCGCCCGCACCGGCAAGCTGTTCGCGATGGAACACTACGACGTGCTGCCCGACCTGATGACCATGGCCAAGAGCCTGGCCGGCGGCATGCCGCTGGCCGCCGTCTGCGGCCGCGCCGAGATCATGGATGCGCCCGCCCCCGGCGGCCTGGGCGGCACCTATGCCGGCAACCCGCTGGCGGTGGCGTCGGCGCTGGCGGTGCTGGATGTGATTGCCGAAGAAAACCTGGTGGCGCGTGGCGCGCGCCTGGGCCAGAAATTGAAGGACCACCTGGGCGAACTGAAATCGGCCGTGCCGCAGATCGGCGAAGTGCGCGGCCTGGGCGCGATGGTGGCGGTGGAATTCACCCAGCCCGGCAGCAACAAGCCGGACGCCGAGTACGCCAGGAAGGTACAGCAGCACGCGCTGCAAAACGGCTTGCTGCTGCTGACCTGCGGCAGCTACGGCAACGTCATCCGCTTCTTGTTCCCGCTGACGATTCCCGATACCGTCATGGACGAGGCGCTGGAGATCCTGTCGGCCGCGATGCGGCTGGCCTGAGTCTTGCATTGCATCGCGCCTGATTTCGCTAAAGAGGGAGAACGACAATGAGTGCAAACGCATTGAGGCAAGAAGAGGCCGCGCCGCAGGCCGGCGACGTGCTGGTGCAGTTCAGCGGCGTGAAGAAGACCTATGACGGCGAAAACCTGATCGTCAAGAACCTGGACCTGGAGATCCGCCGCGGCGAGTTCCTGACGCTGCTGGGCCCATCGGGTTCGGGCAAGACCACCTGCCTGATGATGCTGGCCGGCT
The DNA here is from genome assembly GCF_059418325.1 of Herbaspirillum sp. GW821-FHT09A12. Classification (NCBI taxonomy): domain Bacteria; kingdom Pseudomonadati; phylum Pseudomonadota; class Betaproteobacteria; order Burkholderiales; family Oxalobacteraceae; genus Herbaspirillum; species Herbaspirillum sp. GW821-FHT09A12. The sequence goes on along the minus strand of NZ_JBWKPR010000001.1, from coordinate 947,390 downwards.
TCGAATTTCCCACCGGCGGCGAGATCCGCCTGGACGGCCAGTTGCTCAACCGCGTGCCGCCGCACAAGCGCAACATCGGCATGGTGTTCCAGAACTACGCGCTGTTCCCGCACATGACCATCGCCCAGAACGTGGCCTACCCGCTGTCGGTGCGCAAGATGAAGCGCGCCGAGCGCGAAGCCAAGGTCAAACAGGCGCTGGACATGGTGCAGATGGGCAAGTTCGGCGACCGTTACCCGACCCAGCTCTCCGGCGGCCAGCAGCAACGCGTGGCGCTGGCGCGCACGCTGGTGTTCGACCCGCAGCTGGTGCTGATGGACGAGCCGCTGGGCGCGCTCGACAAGCAGTTGCGCGAGCACATGCAGCTGGAGCTGAAGGCCTTGCACAAGCGCCTGGGCGTGACCTTCGTCTACGTCACCCACGACCAGAGCGAAGCGCTCACCATGTCCGACCGCGTGGCGGTGTTCGACCAGGGCGTGATCCAGCAGCTGGCGCCGGTGACCGAGCTCTACGAATATCCCGAGAACCAGTTCGTGGCCAACTTCATCGGCGACAACAACCGCTTCAAGGGCAGCGTCGAATCGGTCAGCGGCGAACGCTGCGCCCTGCGCCTGCCGGACGGCGTGCAGCTCACCGGCCTGAACGTGCACCGCGCCCATGCCGGCCAGACGGTCGCCGCCTGTGTACGGCCGGAACGCATCCGCCTGCATGCGGGCACGGCGCCTGAAAACGCCGGGCCCAACCGCATCAAGGCGCGCATCGCCGGCCTGATCTATTTTGGCGACCACGTGCGCGTGCGCTGCAGCGTGGCCGGCCAGGACGACTGCTTCGTCAAGCTTGCGCTGTCCGACCCGGCGCTGGCCGGCCTGGCCGAAGGCGGCGAGGCGACGCTCGAGATCGCGCCGCAGTACCTGCGCTGCTTCCTCTAAACGCGGCATCGTCCAAACGCAGCACCGCCCCATCTCTTGAAGGCAACGACAAGATTGCCGGCAGTTCCAGGTACAACTCCGACATCGCAACATAACCAACGAGGAACACATGAAACGCCTATCTCCTGCCCTGTTATCCCCACTTGCCCTGGGCATGCTGTTTGCCTTCAGCACAGCTTCGGCTGCGGAACTGACCGTGGTCAACTTCGGCGGCGCCAACGCCAACGCGCAGAAGGTCGCCTACGTCGAACCCTTCCAGAAAAGCAGCGGCACCAAGGTGGTGACCGCCGAATTCAACGGCGAACTGGCCAAGGTCAAGGCCATGGTGGAGGCGAAGAAAGTCAGCTGGGACGTGGTGGAAATCGATGGCGGCGACCTCAACCGCGCCTGTGACGACGGCCTGATCGAGAAGCTCGACCTGGCCAAGACCATCAAGAAGGATGACTACATCCCCGAAGCCACCGTCAGCGAGTGCGGCATGGGCGCCTTCGTCTGGTCCACCGTGCTGGCCTACAACGCCGACAAGCTCAAGACCGCGCCGACCGGCTGGGCCGATTTCTGGGACGTCAAGAAATACCCCGGCAAGCGCGGCATGAAGAAGAGCGCGCAGTTCAACCTGGAGTTCGCGCTGATGGCCGACGGCGTGCCGACCAAGGACGTCTACAAGGTGCTGTCCGAAAAAGGCGGCGTGGACCGCGCCTTCAAGAAGCTGGATCAGCTGAAGCCATACATCCAGTGGTGGGACGCGGGCGCGCTGCCGGCGCAGTTCCTGGCCTCCGGCGACGTGGTGATGGCCAATGCCTTCAACGGCCGCATCGACGCCGCCCAGCGCGAAGGCAAGAACCTCAAGGTGGTCTGGGCCGGCAGCGTCTATACGCTGGACTACTGGGTGATCCCCAAGGGTTCGCCGAACAAGGCGCTGGGCGAGAAGTTCATCAGCTACGCCAGCCAGCCCGAGACCCAGAAGACCTATGCCAACAATATCGCCTACGGCCCGGTCAACAAGGGCGCATTGAAGCTGCTGGACGCCAAGACCCTGGCCAACCTGCCGACGTCCACGGCCAACGCCAGGGATTCCATCCAGTTGAGCCTGCAGTTCTGGACCGACCACGGCGAGGAGCTGGAACAGCGCTTCTCGGCCTGGGTCGCGAAGTAACCGGCGCTGGCGCCTGCCCCGGCGCCGGCACCTGCATGCGACCCGCACGGACGGCCGCATGCAGGCGCAGGCGCCGGCTACGCTTTACCCTTGCCGCACCAGGAATACCGAACCATGACCACCATCGCCACCAGCCCCGCCGCAGCCATGCCACTGGCCGAACCGACACCGCAGCAACTCAGGCGCGAACTGCGCGCCGCCGACACCCGCAAGCGCATCGCCGCCCTGGCGCTGATCGCGCCGCTGGCGATCTTCCTGCTGCTGACCTTCGTCGCGCCTATCGTGGCGCTGCTGCAGCGCGCCGTCGAAAATCCCGAAGTCGCGGCCACGCTGCCGCGCACCGTGGTCGCGCTGGCCAAATGGGATCGCCAGGCGCTGCCGCCCGACCAGGCCTTCGCCGAACTGGCCGAAGACCTGGCGCGCGCCAAGGAAGACACCACCGCCGGCCAGCTGGCGCGCCGCATCAACATCGAGCTGTCCGGCGCGCGCTCGCTGATCATGGGCACCACGCGCGCCATGCCCCTGCGCGATGCCGCGGGCAAGCCCCTGGCGCCGCCCGCCGCCAAGGACGCCCTGATCGCCCTCAACCCGCAATGGGGCCAGCCGGACGTCTGGCGCGTGATCGCGCAGAACGGCTCGCGCTATTCCCCCTATTACCTGCTGGCCGCGATGGACCTGCGCCAGAACGCCTACGGCGACATCGTCCAGGCCGCCCCCGACGCTTCCATCTACCGCACCATCTTCGGCCGCACGCTGTGGATGAGCGCGGTCGTGACCATCATCACCCTGCTGCTGGCCTATCCGCTGGCCTATTGGCTCTCCACCATGAGCGAACGCCGCGCCAACCTGCTGATGATCCTGGTGCTGATCCCGTTCTGGACCTCGATCCTGGTGCGCGTGGCGGCCTGGATCGTGCTGCTGCAATCCGAAGGCCTGGTCAACAAGGCGCTGATGCTCACAGGCATCACGCACGCGCCGCTGGAGATGGTGTTCAACCGCGTCGGCGTGTACATCTCGATGACGCACATCCTGCTGCCCTTCATGATCCTGCCGCTGTACAGCGTGATGAAATCGGTGCCGCCAAGCTACCTCAAGGCCGCCGTGTCGCTGGGCAGCCATCCCTTTGCCGCGTTCTGGCGCGTGTACGTGCCGCAGACCTATCCCGGCATCGGCGCTGGCGTGCTGCTGGTGTTCATCATGGCCGGCGGCTACTACATCACGCCGGCGCTGCTGGGCGGCCCCAATGAGCAAATGGTGAGTTACTTCATCGCCTATTTCATCAACACCACCATCAACTGGGGCATGGCCTGCGCCCTGGGCGCGCTGCTCCTGACCGGCACGCTGGTGCTGTACGGCGTGTACCGCCGCTTCGCCAAGCTCGATGCCGGCATCGCCTGACGCGCCGCCGGCCAATACAGGAACCGCCATGAACAAACCGCCTCTCTTCCCGCCCTACGTCTCGCTGGCCGAGCGCCTGTGGTTCTTCGTCTCGCGCAGCTTCAACCTGCTGGTGCTGCTGTTTTTGGTCTTGCCGATCCTGGTGATGATCCCGCTGTCGTTTTCCGACAGCAGCTTCCTGATGTATCCGATCAAGGGGGTGTCGCTGCGCTGGTACCAGAACCTGTTCGCCTCCGATGACTGGATGCGCGCGGCGCAAAACAGTTTCATCGTGGCCCCCGCCGCCACGGCGATCGCCACCGTGCTCGGCACGCTGGCGGCGGTCGGCCTGAACAAGGCCGACTTCCGCGGCAAGGGCGTGCTGATGGCGGTGCTGATCTCGCCCATGATCGTGCCGGTGGTGGTGGTCGGCGTGGGCGTGTACATGTTCTTCGCGCGCATCGGCCTGTCCGACAGCTACCTCGGCCTGATCCTGGCGCACGCGGCGCTGGGCGCGCCGTTCGTGGTCACCACCGTGCTGGCCACGCTGCAGGGGTTCAACCACAACCTGGTGCGCGCCAGCCTGAGCCTGGGGGCCGGCCCCTTGCGCACCTTCTTCCGCGTCACGCTGCCGGTGATCGCGCCGGGGCTGATCTCCGGCGCGCTGTTCGCCTTCGCCACCTCGTTCGATGAAGTGGTGCTCACGCTGTTCGTGGCCGGCCCCAACCAGGCCACGCTGCCGCGCCAGATGTTCGCCGGCATCAAGGACAACATCAGCCCGACCATCGCCGCGCTGGCGACCATCCTGATCATCTTCTCGACCGGCCTGCTGCTGGCGCTGGAGTGGCTGCGCGGACGCAACAAGGCGGCCGCGCGCTTCTGACTTATCCCGAGGAAACCACCATGCCGCAACTGCAACTGAAAGACCCTTCCCTGCTGCGCCAGCAAGCCTACCTCAACGGCCAATGGCGCGATGCCGACGACGGCGCCGCCTTCGATGTGTTCAACCCCGCCAACGGCGAACGCCTGGGGCAGGTGCCGCAGATGGGCGCGGCCGAGACGCGGCGCGCCATCGAGGCCGCCAGCGCCGCCTGGCCGGCCTGGAAAAAGAAGACCGCCAAGGAGCGCAGCGCCATCCTGCGCCGCTGGCACGAGCTGATGCTGGCCAACGCCGACGACCTGGCGCTGATCATGACCGCCGAACAAGGCAAGCCGCTGGCCGAGGCCAAGGGCGAGATCGGCTACGCCGCCTCCTTCATCGAATGGTTCGCCGAGGAAGGCAAGCGCACTTATGGCGATACCATCCCTTCGCCGTCGCCGTCCAGCCGCATCGTGGTGGTCAAGGAAGCCATCGGCGTATGCGCGGCCATCACGCCGTGGAATTTTCCGGCCGCGATGATCACGCGCAAGGCCGGCCCGGCGCTGGCCGCCGGCTGCCCGATGGTGTTGAAGCCGGCCGAAGCCACGCCGTTCTCGGCGTTGGCGCTGGCGGTACTGGCCGAACGCGCCGGCATCCCGGCCGGCGTCTTCAGCGTCGTGACCGGCTCGCCCCAGGCCATCGGCGGCGAGATGACGTCCAACCCCATCGTGCGCAAGCTGTCCTTCACCGGCTCGACCGCCGTGGGCAAGCTGCTGATGCAACAATGCGCTGCCAGCGTCAAGAAACTGTCGCTGGAACTGGGCGGCAACGCCCCCTTCATCGTCTTCGATGACGCCGACCTGGATGCCGCGGTCGAAGGCGCGATCGCCTCCAAGTATCGCAACGCCGGCCAGACCTGCGTGTGCGCCAACCGCATCTACGTGCAGGACGGCGTCTACGACGCCTTCGCCGCCAAACTGGTGGCGGCGGTGCAAAAGCTGGAGGTGGGCGACGGCATGGAAAAGAACACCACGCAAGGCCCGCTCATCAATGAGCAGGCGGTGCAAAAGGTCGAGCAACATGTGGCCGATGCCGTGGCCAAGGGCGCCCGCGTGCTGCTGGGCGGCAAGCGGCACGCGCTGGGCCACGGCTTCTTCGAGCCCACCGTGCTGGCCGACGTGACGCCGGCCATGCGCGTGGCGCGCGAGGAAACCTTCGGGCCGATGGCGCCGCTGTTCCGTTTCAAGACCGATGAACAAGCCTTGGCGCTGGCCAACGATACCGAATTCGGCCTGGCCAGCTATTTCTACTCGCGCGACATCGGCCGCATCTGGCGCGTGGCCGAGGGCCTGGAGAGCGGCATGGTGGGCATCAACACCGGCCTGATCTCCAACGAGGTGGCGCCCTTCGGCGGCGTCAAGCAGTCCGGCCTGGGACGCGAAGGTTCGCACTATGGCATCGACGACTACCTGGTCGTCAAGTACCTGTGCATGGGCGGCATCTGAACTACCGCGGCTGAAACCGGAGCTTACTCGCGCCCCATCTTTTCCAGCAGCTGCACCTTCACTTCCGGCCATTCGTCATCGATGATGGAAAAGCGCACCGAGTTGCGCTTGCGCCCGTCCGGCATGATGCGCTCGTGACGCACGATGCCTTCCTGTTTGGCACCGATGCGCAGGATGGCGGCGCGTGAGCGATCGTTAAGCTCATCGGTGGTGAACTGCACGCGCACGCAGGCCATCGCTTCGAAGGCCTGCCGCAGCAGCAGGTACTTGGCTTCGGTATTGGCGCCGCTGCGCTGGAAGGATTGCGCCAGCCAGGTATGGCCGATCTCCAGCTTGCGGTTGGCGGCGTCCATCTTCCAGAAGCGCGTGGTGCCGATGACTTTCCCGCCGGCGCGTTCGACGATCACAAATGGCATCACAGTGCCGGCCGCCCGTCCTTCCAGCGCGGTAGCGAGGTAATTGTCGATGGTCTTTTCGCCCGGCACCACGGTCAGCGTCATGTTCCACAACTGGCCATCAGCGGCGGCATCAAGCAAGGCCTGGCGATGCCCGGCCGCCAGCGGCCGGAGTTCGACGAGAGTGCCGGTAAGCACCGGCTGCGGCGCGAGGAAAGCGGACATGCAACTCCAGGAATGAATGGGAACGGAACGCCATCATGCCGCACCGGCCAGCGGCGCGCGATGGACAGATGCGTGGAAAAGCCGGCGCAACAGATGCACGCCGGCATACCGGATTAGCGCGCCGGCAAGGCTTGGATGAATTCCCCCAGTTGCCGCGCATAGAAGCGCGCCATGCCGGTGGTGCCGTGGCCGCGCGTCTGCGCGCTGGCCGGGATCAGCAGCAGCCGGGCATTGGGCATGTCCTTCAACACCTCCTGCAACAGGCCGGTTTCCGGCGGATTGCGTTCGTCATCGGCGGAGTTGATCGCCAGCAGCGGCACCTTGATCTTCGGCAAACCCGGCATGGCGTTGTAGTCGGCCGAGGAACCCCACTGGTAGATGAAGTCGTTGGCGTCGGCCGTCACCGGCGCGGCCAGGCGCTCATCCACCAGCTTGTCGGCCTGGGCGCGGGTGCCGGCGATCTGCTGGTACGCCAGCGTGCCGCCGTTGGTGGCGACCACGAACATGCTGTTGGCCAGGCGCAGCGAAGGCGGCTGCACGGTGTAGTTGCCGTTGTTCCAGGCCGGATCCTGCCTGATGGATTCCACCAGCAGGCGCCGCAGCATCCAGTTGCGGCTGGACATTTCGGTGGGTTGCGACGCCATCGGCACCAGCGCGTCGGCGAAACCGGGATACGTGCCGCCCCACAGCCAGGTCTGCATGCCGCCCATCGAGTTGCCGATGATCAGGCGCAGGTGGCGGATGCCCAGCCCCTCGGTCAGCATGCGGTATTGGGCCAGCACCATGTCGGCATAGTTGTATTGCGGGAAAGCGGCGCGCAGGCCGTCCGAGGGCTTGGTCGACTGGCCCACGCCGATGCCGTCCGGGATCACGATGAAGTATTTGCTGGCGTCCAGCGGCTGGCCGGGGCCGAACAGCTCGCCGCCGAAATCCTTGCCCAGCATGGCGCCGGCAGTCTGGTAGGTGCCGTGCAGCACCAGCACCGCCGGGTTGCCGGGGTTGCCGATGGTGACGTAATGCAGGCGCAGGTTGTCCAGCGACTGGCCGTTATGGAAGACGAAACTCGGCGCGACCCAGTCGCCCTCCACCGGCGCCGGATGACCGGCCGCGCCCGCCGGCGACGCCGCGCACAGGCCGATGGCCGCGGAGGACAACAATATGCCGGCAAAACGCCGGCTGCAGGAAAACAGGTTCATTGGAATCCTTGTTGACAGGTATTGCGTTGCAGAAAGCCTCATCCTAACCGCGCTCGCCAGGCAGCGCAAAATCGCACCGCAACATCAAGCGCCGCAGCAGCCCGGTTCAGGCGGGCACATGGGCCAAAGTGGCCTGCATCAGTGCGATCACCTTGCTGCCGCCCGCGGTGAACGCATGGACTTCGCCGCTGCAGACCGCCAGCGACTTGCCCGCATTCTGCACGCGGCCGATCGCCAGGAAGCGCTCGCCGATGGCCGGGCGCATGAAGTTGATCTTGAATTCGACGGTGACCACTTCGCAGCCGGCGGGCGCCTTGGTCAAGGCGGCATAGCCGCAGGCGTTGTCGACGATGCTGGCGGTCGCGCCGGCATGCAAATAGCCGTGCTGCTGCGTCAGGTGCGCGGAAAAAGGCAGGGCGATATGCACCTCCCCGTCGGCCACCGACACCAACTCGGCCCCCAGCGTCTGCATCAGGCCCTGGGCATTGAAACTGGCGCTGATCCGCTCATGGATACTGCTCATCTGGATGGTCTCCCTGTATTTTTTGGTTTGGCTGGCCGCCCGGCGGCGGCCGAGATGTAACAACTGTAAGGGATCGCTTACAAAATCTTGCAACCGGAAAGCGTCCGCCATGTAAAGATCCGCAGCATACCTCCTGCGTCTGGATCCCGAAACCGACTGGGCACTGCGGAAGAATTTCCCACTTTTAGAAAAACGTCATCATGAAAACAATCCACAAAATGACCGTCATCTCCGTCACCATCTGCGCGCTGGCCGTGTTGAGCGGTTGCAGCAACATGTCGCGGCGAGACAAGAATACCGCCGTCGGCGCCGGCGTCGGCGCGGTAGCCGGCGCCATCCTGACCGGCGGCAGCGGCATCGGCACGGCCGGCGGCGCCGCGGTCGGCGGTGTGATCGGCCACCAGATCGGCAGGTGATCCCTTCCGGGCCGACCTGAGGCCCGGACAAGCCGCTTCACCAACCCGTCATATTTCCTGGCCATACTTGCACGCTTGAACGCTTGAACAATACCGGGCGGCGCCATCGCTGGCGCCGCCCGGTTTTCCTGTCGCAACAAGGCTGGCATCCATGGCATTGACTCTTGAAGACATCGGCCTGCTGTTTCAGCAACATGGCCACACGCAATACACCGGCGAACCCGTCACGCAGCTGCAACACGCGCTGCAAACCGCCGCCCTGGCGGAACGGGAAGGCGCATCGCCCAGCCTGATCGTAGCCAGCCTGCTGCATGACCTGGGCCATATGCTAGGGCCTGCTGACCGTTCGCACTCGCAAATTGAGTGCCGGCAGGCCCTGGACCATGGCGCCACGCCAACCATGGCCGGCATCGACGACCTGCACCAATACCGCATCCTCCCCTTCCTGCGCCAGCTGTTCGACGAAGACGTGCTGGCGCCCATCCGCTTGCACGTCGACGCCAAGCGCTATCTGTGTGCAGTCGATCCGGCCTACTTCTGCGCCCTGTCCGAGGATTCGGTGCGCAGCCTGCAACTGCAAGGCGGCATCTTCGATGACGACGGGGTTCGGGATTTCATCGCCCGGCCGCATGCGGCCGATGCCGTCAGGTTGCGGCGCTGGGACGACCAGGCCAAGGACGCCGGATGCGCCACGCCCGATTACGCGCACTTCTCGGCTTATTTCACCCAATGCCTGCGGGCATCCGCGACCTGATCCCTTGCCGCGGGAAATACCCGCGCGCATCATTGCTTCTCAGACACGCACTCCACCGGCAAGGCCTCGGCATGCCATTGCAGCATGCCGCCGGCCAGGTTGGCCACTTTGCCGAAACCGGCCTTGCCCAGCATCGCGCAGGCTTGCGCCGAACGAACGCCCGAGCGGCATACCGCCACCACCGGCCGTTCGCGATCCAGCTCCGCCAGCCGTTCCGGCAATTGCGACAAGGGCAGCAGCCGCGCGCCGGGGAGATGACCCAGCCGGTCGATGAACTCCGACTCTTCCCGCACATCCACGATCTGCACCGCCGCGGCATGTTCCAGCAGCGCCATCGGCGCAATCTCCCAGACCCCGCTGAAGCGCAAGGTCAGCGGCGCCCAGGCGGGCATGTCCACCGGCGGCGCATCGCCCTCGGGACGGCCGCAACGCAAATTGGCGGGCACCGCCTGCGCCATCAGCTTGGGATGCGGAAGATTCAGGTTGCTCATGTAGCCGACGAAATCGCCGACATCCACCCCGCCGCCCAGGCGGGGGTTGAACAGGCGTTCTTCGGCCACGCTGGTGACGGTGACGCCGCGATAGTCGTGCGCCGGGTACAGCAGACAAGTATCAGGCAGCGTCAGGATCTGCTCCCGCACCGAGGCGAACAGCTGGCGCGGGTCGCCCTGCTGGAAGTCGGTGCGCCCGCAACCGCGGATCAGCAGGCTGTCGCCAGTGAAGGCCATGCCGCGGTCGTCCAGCACATACGTCAGGCAACCGTTGGTGTGACCGGGCGTGGCGCGCACGTCCAGATGGCGTGAACCGAAGGCGATGCGCTCGCCATGCCGGAGCGGGCGATCCGCCAGCTCGGCGCCGGCGGCCTGGGCCACGGCGATGGCGCTGCCGCAGCGTTGATGCAGGCGCCAGGCGCCGGTGACGTGGTCGGCATGCACATGGGTATCGAGCGTGGCCAGCAGGCGCAAGCCGAGCTCGTCCAGCAGCGCCAGATCGCGCGGAACCTGTTCATAGACCGGGTCAATCAGCAGCGCCTCGCCGCCATCGCCGAGCAGGTAGGTATAGGTGGACGAGGCGGCGTCGAACAATTGGCGAAAGATCATGGTCGGGAACGTGCAACACGAAATGGGGAAAGGAGCGCCGCGCCTGCGGGGATGCAGGTATGCGGCGCTGCAATTTTTCCATCATATCAAACCGCTGATGCGACGAAACCTTCGCCTGCCGAACCATCCCCGGCAGCGACAGCGGCCGCATCGGCGGCCGCCGCATTTTGTGTTTGACAAAGCCACATTTAAGTCGCATTCTGTATACAGAACACGATAAAAGACCGGCAAGATGCCAACGGCAATCCAACCATCATCAACAGAGGAGACAAGCATGCAACTCACCCCCCAGCAGCTCAAGGATTTCGATGAACTGGGCTATCTGTTCCTGCCCGAATGCTTCAACGCCGACGAAATCGCGCTGTTGAAACAGGAAGCCGCCAACGTGCTGGCGCAGCAGCGCCCCGAGATCTGGCGCGAAAAGAACGGCGCGCCGCGCACCGCCTTCGCCGCCCACACCTATAACGATGCCTGCAACATCCTGGCCTCGCACCCGCGCCTGGTGAAGCCGCTGCAGCAGCTGTTCGGCGAAGACGTCTACGTGCACCAGTTCAAGATCAACGCCAAGGCCGCCTTCACCGGCGAGGTCTGGCAATGGCACCAGGACTTCCCCACCTGGCAAGCCGACGACGGCATGCCGGAAGCGCGGGCGATGAACATCGCCGTGTTCCTGGATGAAGTGATGCCGATCAACGGCCCGCTGATGCTGGTGCCGCGCAGCCACAAATCGGGCGCGCTCAAGTCCGAGCACGACCTGGAAACCACCTCGTATCCGCTGTGGACGCTGGACCAGCCCACCGTCACCGAGCTGGTGGAAAAGAACGGCATCGCCACCCCCACCGGCCGCGCCGGCGGCGTGCTGATGTTCCACGCCAACCTGGTGCACGGCTCGGCCGGCAACATCACGCCTTACCCGCGCCGCATCGTCTACCTGACGCTCAATGCGGTCTCCAACGCGATCCGCAAGCCAACCCGTCCGGAATTCATCGCGCATCAGGACTTCACGCCGGTCAAGCCCACCGCCGACGACGCGCTGACCCGCTACATCGGCCAGAAGGCGGCGTAAGCCTTTTTGATTCCCCTCTTCCCATCCGCCGGCGCGCAATGCGCCGTGCGGATGGGCGGGCGCCACCGCCCGCGCCTTGGCCGCACCGGCCGGGCAAACGCATCGCCGCCTCCGCGTCGGAAACAAGCGCGGAAACCGGCATGGCGATGCGCGCAATCGGCAATTGATTGGCAGCACCGCAACGCGCTTGACCCGTCGCATCCCGCCCTACCTGCATCTCGTAGCCACCCGGCCGTGTCGCCTGCGGCCGCATATAAAAAGCCAACGGAGACACCCATGAAGCATTTCAACTCGCGCCGCGACTTCCTCAAGGCCGCCTCGGCAACATCGCTCGCCCTTGCCGCCGGCGGCTGGTCGCAGCGCGCCAACGCCGCCGAATTCGTCCTCAAATACGCCAATAACCTGGCCATGACGCACCCGATGAACATCCGGGCCGCCGAAATGGCCAAGGCGATTTCGGAGCAATCCAAGGGCCGCATCGAATTGCAGATTTATCCCAACAACCAGCTCGGCGGCGACACCGACATGCTGGCGCAGGTGCGTTCGGGCGCCATCGACATGTTCACCCTGTCCTCGCTGACGCTGGGCACGCTGGTGCCGGTGGCGCAGATTTCCGGCATGGGTTTCGCCTTCAAGGATTACGACACGGTCTGGGCGGCGCTGGACGGGGATCTCGGCGCCCACATGCGGCAAGAGATCCAGGGCAAGTCGACCCTGTTCGCCTTCGAGAAGATCTGGGACAACGGCTACCGCCAGATCACCAACAACACCAAGTCCATCCACACCCCGGACGACCTCAAGGGCATGAAACTGCGGGTGCCGCCCAGCCCCTTGTGGACTTCGATGTTCAAGGCGCTGGGGGTGTCGCCCACCAGCATCAATTTCGCCGAGGTCTATTCGGCGCTGCAGACCGGCATCGTGCAGGGCCAGGAGAATCCGCTGGCGATCATCTACACCAGCAAGCTCTACGAAGTGCAGAAATACTGTTCGATGACCAACCACATGTGGGACGGCTTCTGGATGCTGGGCAACAAGAAATCCTTCGAGCGCCTGCCCAGGGACTTGCAGGAAATCGTCCGCGTCAATGCCAACGCCGCCGGCATGAAGCAGCGCGAAGACGTGCGCAAGCTCAACGAATCGCTGGCCGGCGAGCTCAAGGCAAAGGGCATCCAGCTCAACGACGCCGACCATGAAGCCTTCCACGCCAAACTGAGGCAGGTGAAGTTCTACGACGAATGGCACAAGAAATTCGGCGACCAGGCCTGGAACATCCTGGAGAAGTACAGCGGCAAGCTGTCCTGAAGGCGGGTTTCAGGTAGCGGCAACAGGCGCGCGGCAGATTTTTGTCACGCGCTTGTTGCATTCCTGGGGCATCATCGCGCAACATCGCGCAATCGATTGGCACATTGGCTCGGCATGAGCCGCCATCGCAGTACATCCCCTCCGCAACCTGCCGCCTGAATCGCCCATGGAAATCCTGCACAACATCAATCTCGACTCCCTGCTCGACACCATCATCAGCCTGACCGCCGCCTTCATCCTGGGCGGCGCGATCGGGCTGGAACGCCAATACCGCCAGCGCACCGCCGGCCTGCGCACCAATGTGCTGGTGGCGCTGGGCGCGGCGGTGTTCGTCGACATGGCCAACCGCATGGGCGGCCATGAAGGCGCGGTGCATGTGGTGGCCTATGTGGTGTCGGGAGTGGGCTTTCTCGGCGCGGGCGTGATCATGCGCGAAGAAGGCAATGTGCGCGGCATCAACACCGCGGCCACACTATGGGGCTCGGCCGCGGTGGGCGCGGCCGCCGGCGCCGACCTGATCCTGGAAGCCATCGTCGCCACCATTTTCGTGCTGGCCGCCAACACGCTGCTGCGTCCGGTGGTCAACACCATCAACCGCAAGCCGCTGGACATACCGTCGGTGGAAGTCACCAACACCCTGCACCTGATCGTCGACAGCGCGCACCAGAAGCATGTGCTGGCCCAGGTCAACCAGATGCTGGAACAGAGTCGCTACCCGACGCACGACCTGGAGGTGCGCTCCTTCACCGAAGACGAGGTGGAAATCGAAGCCACGCTGGCCGCCACCTCGGTCGACGGCGACGAGCTGGATGCCCTAGTTGCCCGCCTGCAGGCGCTGCCGGCGGTCAAGCAGGCCTTCTGGAGTCCCAGCACCACCGACTGAAGCGGGTTGCGCGCCATCGCCGGCAGGCTACGCGCAGCGCCGCGATGCGTTATCATCGGCGGCTTGCACCGCCCCCTCCTGCCATCCTCTCCTGCCATCGCCGTCATGCACCTGATCAACTGGTCCGCCGTCCTCGCCGTTTTTTCCGTCTATATCACCGGCGTCATCATTCCCGGCCCCAACTTCGTGGCGGTGCTGCACAAGGCCGCCTCCTCCACTCGTCCGGCGGCGCTGGCGCTGGTGGCCGGCATCGTGCTGGTCAACCTGTTCTGGGCCAGCTGCGCCATCCTGGGTGTGGGCATCGTGTTCGCCGCCTTTCCCTGGGTGGCGTTGATCGTGAAAGTGATCGGCGCGGCTTACCTGCTGTGGTTCGGTTCGCGCCTGATCTCCAAGGCCAGCCGGAAGCAACTGGACGCCGCCGCCGCCGGGATGGCGCAGACCGACGACCTGAAATCGTCCTTCATCCAGGGTTTCCTGACCAATATCGTCAATCCGAAATCGATGGCATTCTTCGCCGCCGTGTTCGCCTCGGCGGCGCCGGCGCATGTATCATGGCCGACCTTCGCGGCCATGCTGGGCGTGGTGCTGGTGGTGGCGGGAAGCTGGTACGGCTTCCTGGCGCTGGTGATGTCGCACGGCGGCGTCGCCGCGCGTTACCGCAAGAGCGCGGCAGCGGTCGACCGCTGCTGCGGCAGCCTGATCGTATTGCTGGGGATTCGCCAACTGATCCGCTGACGGCGAGGACCATGCCGGGCGCTACCGGGTTCAGGCTCCCGCCAGCCCATAGCAATGCGCAGCGGTGCCGCCCCACAACTGCGCCTGCTCGGATGCCGACAAGCGCGTCTCGGCCCATTCCCTGACCACCTCCGCCACGCGCGCATAGGATGCCGCCAGCAGGCACACCGGCCAGTCCGAGCCGAACATCAGCCGGTGCGCGCCGAAAGCGTCGAGCGCCGTATCCAGGCACAGCACAATGTGTTCGTAATCCTTGGGCCGCAGGCCGCGTATCCAGTCCGCCTCGGTCACCAGCCCCGATAATTTGCACGCCACATGCGGCAACGCGCCCAGCGCGCGCAGTTCGCGCCGCCATTCGGCGTAGGCCGCCTCGCCCTTGCCAAACTCGGTCAAGGCCGGCTTGCCCAGATGGTCCAGCACCAGCCAGTGGGCGTCGTGGCGCGCGCAAAATGCCTGGATCGCCGGCAACTGGCGCTGGTACACCAGCACATCGTAGACCAGGCGCTGCCCCTGCAGCCAGGCCACGCCGCGGTTGAAATCGGGCTGCGCGACGAAGGCGGCGACATCGGCCTCATCCTGGATCTGGTGGCGCAACCCCAGCAGCTTGTCGCGCCCCCATTGGCCGACATGCTCGGCTAACTGCGCGCTGGCGATATCTTCCCAGCCGACCACGCCGGCGATGCGCGCATCGCTGCGCGCCAATTCCAGCAGGAAACCGGTTTCCTCCCGCCCCGCGCGCGCCTGCACCGCGATCGACACATCCAGCCCTTCGGCCATGAGCGCCGGATGCAGTTCGCACGGCATGCGGTCTTGCGCCAGCAACTCCATGCCGCGGCCGATCCACGGATAGGCCTCAGGACGATAGCGCCAGAAATGCTGGTGGGCATCGATGCGTTGCGGTTTCATGCGTCAACTTTCAGACAGCGGCAAGAAAAATCAAAAAGGAAAACGGACACGCCAGACGGGGAAATCCGGCGCGCCCGCAAAGGCCGTACTCAGTCGTACAGCGCGGATGCGACCTTGGGGTCGTCGATATTGGTCTTGTCGTACCAGTAGAAGCCGGTGTCGATGATCTTGGGCAGCTTCTCGCCCTTGATCGCCTTGACCGCCGCTTCCACCGTCTTGTAGCCGATGCCCACCGGGTTCTGGGTGATGGCGCCGGCCATCAGTCCTTCGCGGATCGCATCCTTCTGCTGCTTGCCGGAGTCGTAGCCGACGATCACGATCTTGCGCTTCATTTCGCGCACGCCGTTGACCACGCCGATGGCCGAGCCTTCGTTGGTGCCGAACATGCCCTTGAGCTTGGGATAGGCCTGCAGGATCGACTTGGTGACTTCGGTCGACTTCAGGTGGTCGCCGCCACCGTATTGCACGCTGACCACCTTGATCTTCGGATAGGCCGACTTGATGCGCTCGAGGAAACCGTCGCGGCGGTCGATCGCGGTACGGCTGGTCTGGTCGTGCGCGACCACGGCCACTTCGCCTTCCTTGCCGATCAGGTCGGCCAGCTTGTCGGCGGCCAGCGCGGCGGCGGCCTTGTTGTCGGTGGTGGCGGTGGTGACCGGGATGTCGCTGTCAACGCCGGAGTCGAACGCCACCACCGGGATCTTCGCGGCCTGCGCCTTCTTCAGCAGCGGCAGCGCCGCCTTGCTGTCGAGCGCGGCGAAGCCGATGGCTTGCGGCTTCTTGGCCAGCGCGGCCGACAGCATGTCGATCTGCTTGTCGATCATGGCTTCGGTTTCCGGGCCTTCGAAGGTCACCTTGACCTTGTAGTCCTTGGCCGCCTGCTCGGCGCCGGATTTCACCGCTTGCCAGAACTGGTGCTGGAAGCCCTTGGAAATCAGGGGGATGTAGATTTCCTGCGCTTGCGCGCCGGCGGCGCCGAAGGCCAGGGCCAGCCCGAGGGCCGTGCCGAGTAGCTTGCTCTTGATCACGTTGTGTCTCCTTTTGTTATCGATGATGGAGTGCCGGTTGCCCGGCGCGGGTTAAAAGCGTTGAAATAAGCGTTGAAATATCGGAGGTCCTCATGCGCGCCGGCGGCGGCGCAGGATATCCAGGTACACCGCCAGGATGATGATCACGCCGGTCACCACCGTCTGCCATTCCTGCGCCACCGACATGATGCGCAAGCCGTTGACCAGCACGCTCATGATGAAGGCGCCGATGATGGTGCCCAGGATGGTGCCGGTGCCGCCCGACAGCGAGGTGCCGCCGATCACCACCGCGGCGATGGCGTCCAGCTCATAGCCCTGGCCCAGCGCCGGCTGCGCCGAGTTCAGGCGGGAGGCGATGATCAGGCCGGCGATGCCGCAGATGGCGCCGGAGAAGGTATAGACCGCGACCTTCCAGAAATCGACCTTCACGCCCGACAGCCGCAGCGCTTCCTCGTTGCTGCCCAGGGCAAAGGTGTAGCGGCCGAACACGGTCTTGTTGAGGATGATGGAAGAACCGATGGCCACCAGGAACAGGATCAGCACCGCGTTGGGAATCGGCAGCGACGGGATCAGGTCGCCGATCAGCGAATCCTGGGCGATGGCCGAGAAGCCCTCGGTGTCGTTGAAATAGATCGGGCGCGTGCCGGAGATCACCAGCGACAGGCCCTTCAACAACATCATCATGCCCAGAGTGGCGATGAAGGGCGGCACCTTCAGCTTGGCGATCACCATGCCCGAGACCCAGCCCGACAAGGCGCCGAAGAACAGCGCGGCGGCGATGCCCAGCGGCAGCGGCATGCCCCAGTTGGTCAGCACCACGCCGGTCATGACGGCGCAGAAGGTCATCATGGTGCCCACCGACAGGTCGATGCCGGAGGTGATGATGACGTAGGTGCAGGCGATCGCCAGCACGCCGTTGACCGCGGTCGATTGCAGGATGCTGACCAGGTTGTCGACTTCCATGAAGTTGGGCGAAGCCACGCTGAAGAAGATCATCAGCAACAGCAGGCTGGCGAAGGCCAGCAGCTTCTGGCGCGCGGCCGGGTTGAAGAAGCGTTCGCGCAAACCGGAGCGCGCGGCGGACGTGTCGGAATTAGCCATGGGGGATACGGAAGAAACGGGGTGGATGTGGTTAGCCATGATCGCCTGGGAGCCTGTGGATTATTGGATGACGGCCGATTCGCGCTGGGTGGCCAGCTGCATGATCTTTTCCTGGGTCGCCTCGGCGGCGGACAGCTCGCCGGTGATGCGCCCTTCGCACATGACCAGCACGCGGTGGCTCATGCGCAGCACCTCGGGCAACTCGGAAGAAATCATCACGATCGCCTTGCCCTGCGCCGCCAGCGCATCAAGCAGTTTGTAGATCTCGCTCTTGGCGCCGATGTCGATGCCGCGCGTGGGCTCGTCGAAGAACAGGATGTCGCAGTCGCGCAAGAGCCATTTGGCGATCACGATCTTTTGCTGGTTGCCGCCCGACAGCAGGCGCGCCTGCTGCTCCACCGACGGCGTCTTGATCGCCAGCTGGCGCACGTAGCCCTGCGCGGTGTCGCGGATGGCGCGCTGGTCGAGGAACATGCCGCGCCGGGTGAAGCGGCCCATGCTGGACATGGCGATATTGGCCTGCACATCCATGCCGGTGGCCAGCCCGAAATGCTTGCGGTCTTCCGAGAGGTAGCCGATGCCATGCGCCACCGCATCGGCCGGCGACTTGATCATGGCGCGGCCGCCGTGGATGAAGATCTCGCCGGCCTGCAGCGGGTCGGCGCCGAAGATGGCGCGCGCCACCTCGGTGCGGCCGGCGCCCATCAGCCCGGCGAAACCGAGGATCTCGCCGCGCCGCAGCTTGAAGCCGACATCGCGGATCGCCCGCCCGCGCGACAGGCCGCGCACCTCCAGCACCACCTCGTTGCCCGAGGTGTCGGGCGGCGTGCGCTGGGCGCCGTCGAGCTGGCGCCCGACCATCATCGAGATGATGCTGTCCATCGAGGTGCCGGCCATCGGCACGGTGGCGACGTATTTTCCGTCGCGCATGACGGTGACGCGATCGGCGATCTGGCGCAGTTCGTCCATCTTGTGCGAGATGTAGACGATGCCCACGCCCTGCGCCTGCAGGTCGCGGATGATGCGGAACAGTTCGGCGATCTCGGCGTTGTTGAGCGCCGCGGTCGGCTCGTCCATGATCAGCACGCGCGAATCGAAGGACAACGCCTTGGCGATTTCCACCATCTGCTGGCGCGCCACGGTGAGCTGGCCGACCGGCGTGCGCGGGTCGAGGTCGAGCCGCATGCGCTCGAAGATGGCGGCGGCCTGGCGGTTGAGCTGTTCCTCATCGATGAACCAGCCGAAACCCTTCTTCGGCTCGCGCCCGATGAAGATGTTCTGCGCGGCGGACAGGTGGTTCATCAGGTTCAGTTCCTGATGGATGATGCCGATGCCCAGCGCCTGCGCCGCGCGCGGTTCGCCGATCTCGGCCGGATGGCCGTCGACCAGGATCTCGCCGCTGTCCCTCTGGTAGACGCCGGAGAGGATTTTCATCAGCGTCGACTTGCCGGCGCCGTTCTCGCCCATCAGCGCGTGCACTTCGCCCGGCACCAGGTCGAACTGGCAATTGTCCAGCGCCAGCACGCCGGGAAAGCGCTTGCTGACATTGCGCAGCGCGATCAGCGGCGCCTGCGCGGCATGGTCTGTGGTTGGTGTCTCTTGCTCTTGTTGCATGCTCGCCTCGGTTGCATAGCGGCTCTTCTGGGTAGCCGTCGGCTTGTCACTCCCTGCGATCAATCAGGCTGTACCATCAGGCTGTGCCGAAAGATCGAATATCTTTTCCATCGCCGTCCACTTCTGCCCTGCCGGCGTCCATGGCGTGGGCGCCTGGAAGCGCCACATCAGTTCTTCCCACTCGCGCACCTTCGGGTCGTTCTCCATCGCGGCGGCCATGGCCGCGGCGTCGTAGACCGCATCGTCGGTTTCCATCACCATCGTCATGCGCGTTCCCAGCCGGTAGATCTGCATGCCGCTCACGCCGTGACGCCGCAAGTGCTGCGCGATTTCCGGCCAGATGCGGCGATGCTGTTGCTCGTACTGCGCAATCAGCGCGGGATCATCCTTCAAGTCCAGTGCCAGCAGGTATCGCATGCCGGCCTCAGCTCAACGCACGGTCGAGATGGGTATACCCGCCATCGACGAAAATCCATTGGCCGGTGGTATGCGACGACCGTCCCGAGAGCAGGAACACCGCCATGTCGGCCATTTCCTCCGACGTGGTGAAACGCTTGCCCAGCGGGATCTTGCTGGTGATGGCGTCGAGCTTTTCCTGCGGCTGGTCGAAGCTCGCGATCCATTTTTCATACAGCGGCGTCATCACCTCGGCCGGGATCAGCGCGTTCACGCGCACGCCATCGTTCAGCAAGGCCGCCGCCCATTCGCGCGTGAGCGACAGTTGCGCGCCCTTGGAAGCGCAATAGCCGCTGGTGTTGCCCTGCCCGGTGACGGCGGTCTTGGACGAGACGTTGACGATGGCGCCGCGCGTGGCCTTGAGGTGCGGCACGCAGTAATGCGCCATCGTGTAGTAATGGATCAGGTTGCGCTGCAGGGAGGCGACGAAGGCGTCCTGCCCGGCATCCAGGCCGACGCTGTCGTTGACGCCGGCATTGTTGACCAGGCCATCCAGCCGGCCGAAACGCTTGACGGTTTGCGCCACGGCGTCGCTGCAGGCCGCATCGTCCTGCAGCTCCAGCCGCAACAGCGCGGCATGCGGTTGCAGCTGTTGCAGGCGGCGCCAGAAATCGGCATCCGGTTCGCTGCGCGCGAACACCACGGGAATGGCGCCCTCGGCCGCCAGTTGCAGCGTGATCGCGCCGCCGATGCCGGAAGCGCCGCCGGTCACGATCACCACTTTGTCTTGCAGGTTCAAATCCACTTCTGTCTCCGTTTGCTTTTTATTGGTTCGCTTGCCGGTGGATATGCTTGCCGCCTGTGGCGGCTTATCCGCGGAAGCGGTATTGCTCCAGCGACTCCGGCTTCATCTCGATCGAGAATCCCGGCAGGCTGGGCGGCATGTAGGCCGCATTCTTCACCACGCAAGGATCGACGAAATGCTCGTGCAGGTGGTCGACGTATTCGGTCACGCGCCCTTCCTTGCTGCCCGAGATGCAGACATAGTCGATCATCGACAAGTGCTGCACGTACTCGCACAGGCCCACGCCGCCGGCGTGCGGGCACACCACCAGCTTGTATTTGGCGGCCATCAGCATCACCGCCAGGATTTCGTTGACGCCGCCCAGGCGGCAGGAATCGATCTGCACCACGTCGATGGCGCCGCGCATGATGAACTGCTTGAACAGCACGCGGTTCTGGCACATCTCGCCGGTGGCGACCTTGACCGCGCCGATGCCTGCGCGGATCTTGCGGTGGCCTTCGACATCGTCCGGACTGGTCGGCTCTTCGATGAACCAGGGCTGGGCGAAGGCCAGCTGGTTGACCCAGTCGATGGCCTGGTCGACTTCCCACACCTGGTTGGCGTCGATCATCAGCTTGCGCTCCGGGCCCAGCACTTCGCGCGCGATGGTCACGCGGCGCTTGTCGTCGGCCAGGTCGCGCCCGACCTTCAGCTTGACATGGTTGAACCCCTGGTCAATGGCTTCCTGGCACAGGCGGCGCAGCTTGGCGTCGTCATAGCCCAGCCAGCCGGCCGAGGTGGTGTAGCAGGGATAGCCTTCCTGTTGCAGCGTGCGGATGCGTTCGGCCTTGCCGCCTTCCTGCTCGCGCAGCAGCGCCAGCGCCTCGTCGGGCGTGATGCAGTCGGTCAGGTAACGGAAGTCGATGGCGCGCACCAGCTCTTGCGGCGACATGTCGGCCACCAGCTTCCACAGCGGCTTGCCTTCGGCCTTGGCCCACAGGTCCCAGGCGGCGTTGACGACGGCGCCGGTAGCCAGGTGGATCGCGCCCTTGTCCGGGCCGATCCAGCGCAACTGGCTGTCGGAGGTGACGTGGCGCCAGAAGCGGCCCATGTCGGCGGCGATCCATTCCAGCTCCAGGCCCACCACCAGGTGTTCCATGGCCTGGATGGCGGCACAGCAGATCTCGTTGCCGCGGCCGATGGTGAAGGTCAGGCCGTGGCCCTTGAGCTGGTCGTTATCGGTATCGAGGATGACGTAGGCGGCGGAATAATCCGGGTCCGGATTCATCGCATCCGAACCGTCCAGCGATTGCGAGGTAGGGAAACGCACGTCGAGGACGCGCATGGCAGTGATCTTGGTCATCGTCAGTCTGTTCGGTTACTGGCGGCAGCCATGTAACTCACAAATAAAATTTGTTTTCATATATGAGTTACAGAGAATACTCGTTATTTTCCCATTGCCATCGCACTGAACCGATGATGTTTCAATCATCATCGATATCGAAATGGAGATGCCAAAATGACACTCAACCACAATATATAAAAAATACTTTTACAAATAAAATTTCCTGCCTTATAAAATCTCCTAAAATCCGCGACGGAAAATCATCCGCCCAACCCGCCCCGAGACAGGCAATCCAACAGGCCAGGCCGCCATGCCCAGAACCAGAAAAATCACGACGCCGGAATCCGCCGCCGTCCAGACCGCATCGGAGATCGACAATGACGCCGCATCCGATAGCACCAGGAACCGCTATGCGGCGCCCGCGCTGGACAAGGGGCTGGACATCCTGGAACTGCTGAGCCGCTCCGAGCAGATGCTGACGCTGAACCAGCTCTCCAGGCAGCTCGGCCGCAGCGTCAATGAAATCTTCCGCATGGTGGTCACGCTGCAACAGCGCGGCTACCTGATCGCCGACAACGACCACTATCGCCTCTCGCTCAAGCTGTTCGAGCTGGCCCACCATCACCAGCCGATCCGCTCGCTGGTCAGCACCGCCCTGCCGCATATGAGCGAGCTGGCCAACCGCGCCGTGCAGTCGGCCCACCTGACGGTCTACGAGGCCGGCCGCGTGGTCGTGGTGGCCCAGGTCGACAGCCCGGAACGCTGGGCCTTCGGCCTCAAGGTGGGGGCGCTGGTGAGCCTGACCGACACCGCTTCCGGCCATGTGCTGCTGGCCTTTCGCGACGACGCCGAACGCGCCCGCATGCTGGCCGCCCATGTGCGCATGGACGGCGAACAGGAGATCGAGCCGGCGCAGCTGATGCGCCAGATCGAAGACACCAGGAAGCGCGGGCACTCGCGCATGGACAGCCGCCAGATCCGCGGCGTGGTCAACCTGTCCTATCCGGTCATGGGCGCCAACAACCGCATGCTGGCGGCGCTGAACGTGCCTTACATCGAACGCATCGACAAGAAGGTCAACCCCAGCCTGGATGAAGTGCAAGGCATCGTGCAGGAAATCTCGGCGCGGCTGTCGCGGCTGATGGGCGACTCCAGCTTCGGTTCATAGCGGGCCTCATGCCCCTGGATGCCGGAATGCCGGCGCACCCAAGACCGGAGAACATCAGCTCCCGAACCGCACTTCGGCCAGGCCCAGCACGCCATTGAGCGGCACCGAGAACAAGGCGCCGGCCAAGGTATCGCGCGCACGCTGGTCTGGCGACAGGCCTTCATGCGCGGTAGTGACATACAGCGTCTCGAGATCCGGGCCGCCAAAGGCGACGCAACTCGGTTGTTCGGTCGGCATCTCGACGATGCGCTCGATGCTGCCGTCAGGCGCGAAGCGCACCACGCGCGCTCCGCCCCACTGCGCATTCCAGAGATAACCGTCGGCATCCACGGTGGAACCGTCCGGGCTGCCCGGCTGGCCCGCCAGGTCGGCGAACAGGCGCTGGTTGGCCACTGCGCCGCTGGACACATCGTAGTCGCAGCACATGATCCTTTTCTGCAATGTGTCGCAGTGGTACATCACGCTGCCGTCCGGGCTGAAGCAAATGCTGTTGGAAATCGCGATGCCCGGCAGGGAAAGCCGCTCCAGCGTGAGATCGGTATTGAGGCGATAGAAACTGCCGATGGGCGCGCGGCCGGGATCTTCATTGAGCGTGCCGAACACGAAGCGGCCCTGGCGGTCGCAACGGCCGTCATTGAGCCGGGTCGTCGGCAAATCGTCCTCGATGCGGCAGATCGGCGCCATGCTGCCGTTGGCCAGATTGAAGAAAGCCAGGCGCGACTCCAGCCCGATCAGCAATTGCTCGGCGTCGGCGGTGAAGGCGTAGCAACACAGCCGCTCCGGCATGCCCCAGCTGCGCGTGGCGCCGCTTTGCGGATGATGGTTCCACAGGCGCGACGCGTGGATATCGGTCCAGAATACCGATTGCGTGCGTTCGCACCACAACACGCCTTCGCCCAGTTCATGCCGCCCATCGACCACCAGTTGCGCTTTCATCGCCACGTCCTCACATTGCGTCATCCACAAGCGCGCCTGCCGGCATGGCAAACGCGCGCATATTCAATTGTCGCTGCCGACAGCGTCATCGTAACAAGCAAAAAAGGGCAGGCTTGCGCCTGCCCTCAAACTACATCAAGACCACCTCAGGAAGGATTGCTACATCAAAACATCAGAACGAATGGGCGATGCCGAAGTATCCGCCATTCTGCTTGCTGCCCAAACCACCGCCCGTGGAGCTATCGGCTTCAAGCGAGTAGTTGGCATTGCTGCTGTTGCGCATGCTGCCCGCGCCCACATACAACAGGGTGCGCTTGGACAAGTAGTAGTTCAGGCCGACCATGAACAGGTTGGCATTGCCATTGTTGTTGTTGGCGTTGACATGGAACACCGAGCCGATCAGGGTCAGTTGCGGGGTCAGGTCATAGTTGGCGCCCAACCAGTAATGATTGACGCGATCCGGGTCGCCGCCGGCAACATTCGCATCCGGCGCGCGCAGGTTTTCATAACCCAGGAACATCTTCAGCTTGTCGATCTTGTAGGTACCGCCCAGGATCAGCTCCTTGGACGTGTCATATACATTGGTGAACTTGCCGTTGACATCGCGCACCACGTCATAGATACCGCGCAATTCCAGTCCGTTTTTCTGGTAGACCAGGGAAATGCCATCCCGGCGGCCGTAATTGGTGGTGGTGCCGCTGCCGTTGGTGAGCGAACCGGGCGCCTCGCCCAGGCTGGTCTGCAGCGTCGCCGAGAAGCCGCCGAAGTCCGGGGTCTGGTACTCGATCACATTGCTCGCGCCAGGCCAGTTGCGGCCCTTGACCAGGTTGGCGGTACCGATCCACTGCTGGCCGGTCGGGTCCAGGAACCAGACATCATTGTTGATGAACAGGTTCTTGCCGAACTTGATCGAGCCGTAGGAACCGCCCAGGCCCACATAAGAACGACGATTGAACAGTGATGTGGTTTTTGTATCGGTGCCATTGAAGGCGCCCGTCGTGGAACCAAAACCGGATTCCAGCAGGAAGAAGGCATTGTTGCCGCCGCCCAGGTCTTCCGTACCCTTGAAGCCGATCATGCTGGTGCCCCACTGGTTGCTGGCCGCACGCAGGCGGGTACCGTTGGTACCGGAGCCATCGTTTTTCGGAACATTGCTCATAATGTCGACACCCGCGACAACACGGCCATAAATGGTCACGCTGGTTTGTGCCTGCGCCTGTGCCGAAAACGCTCCCAGTAACGCGAGCGCGCACAGGGTCTTGACTCCAATAAAGGATGGCTTCACTTGCTTCATGAATTGTCTCCGTGGATATTGCTGTTTAAATTTTTTTCGTCGGTGGGCTTTGGTCGTGCAAGCTCGCACTCTTGACCGTTCGAACCTGACTCGATCCTGACTCGATCCTGACAGTCTCCCAACTTTTTGTTTATGGTGCTGCCCGACCTTCTCTACCCATCCCAAACGCTGCGTTCGTTTATTTTTGCGTGCTTGGAATGTGGCTAGATACTAAGTATTCGGATCATGTCTTTCCAATGAATTCTTTCGCAATTCCGATATGCGATTTGATATCATCATTCGCAGCAAAAAATTCCAAGTAAAAAATTTAAAACAAAGGCTCCGCGGAGGCATATGAAAAACAGTGACCCCAACTGGTTTCTCCGGGCGCGATTGAAGACTCGTCAACTCCTGCTGTTAATCGCCCTCGACGACACACGCAACATCCACCGCGCCTCCAGCGAACTGAACATGACCCAGCCGGCCGCCTCCAAGCAGCTCAAGGATCTGGAAGACATGCTGGGCGTCTCGCTGTTCGAACGCTTGCCGCGCGGCATGCGGCCCACCATCTACGGCGAGGCGATGATCCGCCACGCGCGCATGGCGCTGACCAGCCTGTCCAAGGCGCATGAAGATATCGTGGCGTTGAAGTCGGGCCTGTCGGGCCAGGTGGATGTGGGCGTGATCCTGTCGCCGGGCATGGCGCTGCTGCCTCCGGCGATCGCGCGCGTGAAGGAAAACGCGCCGATGCTGCGCATCGGCGTGGAAGTGGAAAGCAGCAACATCCTGCTGTCGCGGCTGCTGCACGGCGAATTGGATTTCATCATCGGCCGCATTCTCGATGAAGAAGCCAAGCACGGCCTGCACTACCAGGAACTGGCCGACGAGCCCGTGTGCGCCGTGGCGCGCGTAGGCCACCCGTTGCATGCGCATCCCAACCTCAAGCTGTCGGACCTGGCCAACGAGCCCTGGATCCTGGCGCCCAAGGGCAGCATCCTGCGCGCGCGCTGCGACCAGATGTTCCGCGAGGAAGGCCTGGCGCCGCCATCCAATGTGGTCGACACCACCGCCATCCTGTTCATCACCAGCCTGCTGCAGCAAACCGATTTCCTGTATGCCATGCCGACTGAAGTGGCGCGCTATTACACCCAGGCGCGCCTGATGGATATCCTGCCCATCGAACTGCCCTGCCGCATGGCCGGCTTCGGCATCATCACGCGCCAGGACAATCTGCTCTCTCCCGGCGCCACCATGCTGCTGCAGGCGATTCGCGAAGTCGCGAAAATGATCTACTGAACGCCTTGAGCCTTCTTCGCGACTCATTATGCTGCCGGGCGGCGGCGCTGCGACGCGGAGTTTTTTTAAGAAATGTAAGGAAGAGTAAGGCAAACTGAAATGCTGCATCGAGTGCGGCTTCGGCGCCACACTTGCAGCCATCGCCCACCGCATTGCCAGCGCCCGAAATAAAAAAGAGTCGCCATCCGGGCGACTCTTTTTCATTGGCGGGGCAGCCGCGAATCAGTGTCGAGATATCAGTGTCGATATCCGGCCAACGCCATCACACCCATCCGGCATCGACGATGAATTCCTGCGCCGTGCACATCGCACTGTCGTCGGCCGCCAGGAACAGCACCATGCGCGCCAGGTGCCAGGGCAGCAGTTCGCCTTGCAGGCACTGGTTGCGCGCGATCGCCTGCTTGCCTTCCTCATCCAGCCACAGCTTTATCTGGCGCTCGGTCATGACCCAGCCCGGCGTGACGGTGTTGACGCGGATCTTGTGCGGGCCGAGGTCGCGCGCCAGGCCGCGGGTCAGGCCCAGGGTCGAGGCCTTGGCCGTGGTGTAGACCGGGAAGCCGCCGCCCGACTGGTGCCAGCTGATGGAACTGAAGTTGATGATGGAACCGCCGCCGCGGCGCTTCATGCCTGCCACCACCGACTGCACGGCGAAGAAGGACGGGCGCTGGTTGATGGCGATGCGGTCGTTCCAGTAATCCAGGGTCACCTCTTCCAGCTGGTGGCGCTCGTCGTTGGCGGCGTTGTTGACCAGCACGTCGAAGTCGCCCAACTCGCCCTGCAGCTCGGCGATGGTTTGCTGGAACGCGGGAATGTCGCGCAGGTCGCAATGGCGGAACAGCGGCTTGGCAAAGCCGGCTTGCGCCAGTTCATGGCACAGCGCTTCGCTGGGCTCTTTGGCGATGTCGACAAAGGCCACATGCGCGCCCTGCTCGGCAAAGGCGCTGACGATCGCGGCGCCGATGCCGGTACCGCCGCCGGTGATGAAAACCCGCTTTCCCTTGAGGCTGGGGAAGCTGGCCAGTTGTGCATTGCCGCTCATCTTTTCTCCTTGGTGGCCGGCCTCATGGCGAGGCCGGCGCAATGTTCGATTGTTTCGATTGTTCCGATTGCGTACTCAGTGCGAATGCTTGGGGACGGCGGCGCCGCGGCAACCGACCAGGAAATCGAAGTCGCATCCCTGGTCCGCCTGCAAGACGCGGTCGACGTACAGCGACTGGTAACCGCCGACCATCGCCGGTTGCTGCGCGGCCAGCCTGGCGGCGCGCTCGGCCTGGCGGCGCGCCATCTCTTCATCGCTGATGTCGAGCTGCAGCTTGCCGGCGTAGGCATCGAGTTCGATGAAGTCGCCATCCTGCACGATGCCCAGCGGGCCGCCGGCCGCGGCTTCCGGCGCTACATGCAGGATCACGGTGCCATAGGCGGTGCCGCTCATGCGCGCGTCCGAGATGCGCACCATGTCCTTCACGCCGGTGGCCAGCACCTTGGGCGGCAGGCCCATGTTGCCGACCTCGGCCATGCCGGGGTAGCCCTTGGGGCCGCAGTTCTTCATCACCAGCACACAGCTGGCGTCGACATCGAGCGCGGGATCGTTGATGCGTTCCTTGTAGTGCGCGAAGTCCTCGAACACCACGGCGCGGCCGCGATGCTTCATCAGTTCCGGCGACGCCGCCGACGGCTTCAGCACGGCGCCGCGCGGCGCCAGGTTGCCGCGCAGGATGCACATGCCGCCATCCTCGATCAGCGGCTTGGCCAGCGGACGCACCACTTCATCGTTGTAGATCGGCGCATCCTTGACGTTGTCCCACATGGTCTTGCCGTTGGCGGTCAAGGCATCCGGGTGCGGCAGCAGGTTGGCTTCGCCCAGGCGGCGCATCACCGCCGGCAGGCCGCCGGCGTAGTAGAACTCTTCCATCAGGTAGCGGCCCGAAGGCTGCAGGTCGACGATGGTCGGCGTGCCGCGGCCGATGCGGGTCCAGTCTTCCAGTTCCAGGTCGACGCCGATACGGCCGGCGATCGCCTTCAGGTGGATCACCGCATTGGTGGAGCCGCCGATGGCGGCGTTGGTGCGGATGGCGTTTTCAAACGCCTTGCGGGTCAGGATCTTGGACAGCGTCAGGTCTTCCCACACCATGTCGACGATGCGCATGCCGGACAAGTGCGCGAGAACATAGCGGCGCGCATCGACCGCGGGGATCGCCGCATTGTGCGGCAGCGACACGCCCAGCGACTCGGCCATGCAAGCCATGGTCGAGGCCGTGCCCATGGTGTTGCAGGTGCCGGCCGAACGCGACATGCCGGCCTCGGCCGCCATGAAATCGTGGATGGTGATTTCACCGGCCTTGACCTGCTCGGACAATTGCCACACCACGGTGCCGGAACCGATGTCGCGGCCCTGGTGCTTGCCGTTCAACATCGGGCCGCCGGTCACCACGATGGCCGGCACATTCACGCTGGCCGCGCCCATCAGCAGCGCCGGGGTGGTCTTGTCGCAGCCGGTCAGCAGCACCACGCCGTCGATCGGGTTGCCGCGGATCGACTCCTCGACATCCATGCTGGCCAGGTTGCGCGTGAGCATGGCGGTCGGGCGCAGGTTGGATTCGCCGTTGGAGAACACCGGGAACTCCACCGGGAAGCCGCCGGCCTCGATGATGCCGCGCCGCACATGCTCGGCGATCTTGCGGAAGTGGGCGTTGCAGGGCGTAAGCTCCGACCAGGTGTTGCAGATGCCGATCACCGGCTTGCCCTGGAACGCGTGGTCGGGGATGCCCTGGTTCTTCATCCAGCTGCGGTACATGAAGCCGTTCTTGTCGGCGGTGCCGAACCAGCCGGCCGAGCGCAGCTTGCGGCTCTTGTCTTTCTTGTCGTCACTGCTCATTGTGGAATTCCTGGTGTCCTGGTGTCTTGAGGGTGGTTCCCGGATGCACGGGGCGGGCGGCGTGGCCCGTTCCCGCGTTTTCCCGGCATTACTTGTTCTTGTTATAGACGTCGAAGCACACCGCCATCAGCAGCACGAAGCCCTTGATCATCTGCTGGTAGTCGATGCCGATGCCCATGATGGACATGCCGTTGTTCATCACGCCCATGATGAAGGCGCCGATCACCGCGCCCATCACCTTGCCCACGCCGCCCGACGCCGAGGCGCCGCCGATGAAGCAGGCCGCGATCACGTCCAGCTCGAAGCCGAGGCCGGCCTTGGGGGTGGCGGTGTTCAGGCGCGCCGCGAAGATCAGGCCGGCCAGCGCCGCCAGCACGCCCATGTTGACGAAGGTCAGGAAGGAAACGCGCTCGGTCTTGATGCCGGACAGCTTGGCCGCCTTCTCGTTGCCGCCCACCGCATAGACGCGGCGGCCCAGCGTGGTGCGGTTGGTGATGAAGGTGTACAGCACCATCAGCGCGAGCATGATGATCAGCACATTGGGCATGCCGCGATAGGTCGCCAAGAGGTAGCTGAAGGCGATGATGGCGATGGCGAACAGGCCGTTCTTGATCAGGAAGAACAGTTG
Organism: Herbaspirillum sp. GW821-FHT09A12; assembly: GCF_059418325.1. Classification (NCBI taxonomy): domain Bacteria; kingdom Pseudomonadati; phylum Pseudomonadota; class Betaproteobacteria; order Burkholderiales; family Oxalobacteraceae; genus Herbaspirillum; species Herbaspirillum sp. GW821-FHT09A12. The sequence goes on along the minus strand of NZ_JBWKPR010000001.1, from coordinate 917,619 downwards.
CGGCTCATCTTCCATGCCGTGTTTGGTCTGCTTGCGGCGGCCGTGGATCCTGGTCGCGACCAGCACTACGGCGGCAATCACGCCGACCACCAGCGAGGTGGTGCGGAACTGCATGTTGCCGGTCAGCTCGGGGATGAAGCCCGAAGACAGCATCTGGAAGGCCGGCGGGAACGGGCCCAGCGACTGGCCCTGCAGCAAGGCCAGCGCCATGCCCTTGAACACCAGCATGCCGGCCAGCGTGACGATGAAGGACGGGATCTTGAAATAGGCGATCCAGTAGCCTTGGGCGGCGCCGATCACCGCGCCGGCGATGATGCAGACCACCGAGGCGGTGACGAAGTCCCAGCCGTAATCGACCATCAGCACCGCCGCCAGCGCGCCGATCAGGCCCACCACCGAGCCCACCGAGAGGTCGATGTGGCCGGCCACGATCACCATCAGCATGCCCAGCGCCATGATCACGATGTAGCTGTTCTGCAGCACCAGGTTGGTCAGGTTCAGCGGGCGCATCAGCGTGCCGTCGGTCATGATCTGGAAGAACGCCATGATCGCCACCAGCGACAGCAGCATGCCGTACTCGCGCATATTGTTCTTCAGGAAGCCGGCGTAATCCTTCTTTTCGGCCGTTGCGCCGCTGGCTGCCAGCGCCTCTTTCTTGCTCATGTTCATGGTCTCCATTTTCGACTCCTAACTTTCACTCTTGTTGCTCCGAACCTGGACGGGTTCATATCCGCTTGTTGCGCATGATGGCGCGCATGATGCTTTCCTGGCTGGCCTCGCCGCGCTCGAACTGGCCCACGAACTGGCCTTCGTTCATCACGTAGATGCGGTCGCACATGCCCAGCAGCTCCGGCATTTCCGACGAGATCATGATGATGCACTTGCCCTCGGCCGCCAACTTGCTGATGATATTGTAGATCTCGAACTTGGCGCCGACGTCGATGCCGCGCGTGGGCTCGTCCAGGATCAGCACTTCCGGGCTGGAAAACAGCCACTTGGAAAGCACCACTTTCTGCTGGTTGCCGCCGGACAGGTTGACCACTTTTTGCAGCACGCTGGAGCAGCGGATCCGCATCTGGCCCTTGAAATCGCTGGCGACCTTGTACTCGCGCGCCTCGTCGATCACGGTGCGCTCGGACACGCCGCCCAGGTTGGCCAGCGAAATGTTCTTCTTGATGTCTTCTTCCAGCACCAGGCCGTCGCCCTTGCGGTCTTCGGTGACGTAGGCGATGCCGTGCCGGATCGCCTTCTGGATGCTGGACAGGTCGACTTCCTTGCCGTGCAGGAAAGCCTGGCCCGTGATTTTCTTGCCGTAGGCGCGGCCGAAGATGCTCTTGGCCAGTTCGGTGCGGCCCGAACCCATCAGGCCGGCGATGCCGACGATCTCGCCGGCGCGCACGCTCATGTTGACGTCCTTGATCGCCAGCCGGTCGGCCAGCACCGGATGGTGCACGCGCCAGTCGCGCACTTCGAAGATGACCTCGCCGACCTGCGGGTCGCGCTGCGGATAGCGGTCGGCCATCTCGCGCCCGACCATGTTCTGGATGATGCGGTCTTCGCTGATCGGCTCGGCGCGGCAGTCGAAGGTATCCACCGTGGCGCCGTCGCGCAGCACCGTGATGGAGTCGGCCACCTTGGAAATTTCGTTGAGCTTGTGCGAGATCAGGATGGAGGAAATGCCCTGCGATTTCAGTTCCAGCAACAACTCCAGCAACGCGTCGCTGTCGCTTTCGTTGAGGCTGGCGGTCGGCTCGTCCAGGATCAGCAGCTTGACTTCCTTGGACAGCGCCTTGGCGATCTCGATCAGTTGCTGCTTGCCCACGCCCAGGTTGTTCACCAGCGTCAGCGGCGACTCCTTCAGGCCGACCTTGGCCAGCAGCTCCTTGGCGCGCACGTAGGAATGCTCCCAATCGATCACGCCGCCGCGCGCCTGCTCATTGCCGAGGAAGAGGTTTTCCATCACCGACAGCAGCGGCACCAATGCCAGCTCCTGGTGGATGATGATGATGCCCAGGTGTTCGCTGTCGCGAATGTCCTTGAAGGAACGCACATCGCCCTTGTAGACGATGTCGCCGGAATAGGAACCGTGCGGATAGACGCCGGAGAGCACCTTCATCAGCGTCGACTTGCCGGCGCCGTTCTCGCCGACGATGGCGTGGATCTCGCCTTCGCGCACCGCCAGGTTGACGTTATTGAGCGCCTTCACGCCGGGGAAGGTTTTCTCGATGCCGCGCATTTCGAGAATATTGTTCATCATGCTGACCTCTTGTTCTGCACCGGTTGCCGCCTTGCGGAAGCCGTCGGGATTTACTTCGCCTGCACACACTGCTGAACGTAATAGTCCCGCACAGGTGCGGGACTATGCTGGTTGGAGCTTCATATGACGCAATCGAACGGCCGCGGCATGCTGCCGCGGCCTGATCCTGTTACTTGACCTGCGCTTCGGTGTAGTAGCCGCTGCCGATCAGGACTTCCTTCCAGTTGCTCTTGTCGACCACCACCGGCTTGAGCAGGAAGGAAGGCACGACCTTCACGCCGTTGTTGTAGGTCTTGGTGTCGTTGATCTGCGGCTGCTTGCCGCCCAACAACGCATCGACCATGCCGACGGTGACTTTCGCCAGTTCGCGGGTGTCCTTGAAGATGGTCGAATACTGCTCGCCGCGGATGATGGACTTGACCGAGGGCACTTCCGCATCCTGGCCGGACACGTACGGGAACGGCTGTTGCGGGCTGCCGTAGCCGACGCCGCGCAGCGAGGACAGGATGCCGATCGAGATGCCGTCATACGGCGACAGCACCGCGTTCACCTTGGCGTTGCTGTAATAGGCCGACAGCAGGTTGTCCATGCGGGCCTGGGCGGTGGCGCCATCCCAGCGCAGGGTCGCAACCTTGTCCATGCCCATCTGCTTGCTGCGCACCACCAGCTTGCCGCTGTCGATATAAGGCTTGAGCACCGACATGGCGCCGTTGTAGAAGAAGAAGGCGTTGTTGTCGTCAGCCGAACCGCCGAACAGTTCGATGTTGAACGGACCCTTGCCATCCTTCAGGCCCAGCCCCTTTTCCAGCGACTGCGCCTGCAGCACGCCGACCTGGAAGTTGTCGAAGGTGGCGTAGTAGTCGACGTTCTTGGAGCCGCGGATCAGGCGGTCATAGGCGATGACCTTGACGCCCTTGTCGGCGGCTTTTTGCAGCACGTCGGTCAGGGTGGTGCCGTCGATGGCGGCGATCACCAGCACCTTGGCGCCCTTGGTCAGCATGTTCTCGATTTGCGACAGCTGGTTGGGGATGTCGTCTTCAGCGTATTGCAGGTCGGTGTTGTAGCCCTTTTCCTTCAGGACCTTGACCATATTGTTGCCGTCGGCGATCCAGCGTGCCGAGGACTTGGTGGGCATGGCCACGCCGACCAGCGACTTGCTCTGCGCGCTCACTTGCGCGCTGATGGACATCAGGGTGACGCCCAGGCCGAGCGCCAGCCCGGTCAATACCGATTTGATCTTCATGTTGTATGTCTCCAGTTTATAAGTGGCGTGTTGTTCTTTTCAAAACACCGCCGGGCACTGCCGCGATAATCCGACGCATGCACAAGCTCATGGTTTATGTTTTGCGGCCTCTACATTAATGTCTTTACCAATACATTTCTAATGATTTTTTCAACGTAATGGATATGCTTTTCAGTATGTTTCTCCCTATGTAAAGAACTTTTAAGTTATCTGAACAAACCTTCCTTTTTAGCCCGTTGCCACCGCCTTTTCCGCGGCCACCGGTTTGCCCCGCAAGGCGCCCAGCGAGATCACCCTTTGCGCCACGCAGAATACAAACAGCAAGGCGCCGATGAAGATCTTGGTCCACCATGAACTGAGCGTGCCGTCGAAAGCGATCAGGGTCTGGATCACGCCGAGGATCAGCACCCCGGTCAGCGTCCCGGCGACGTAACCGTAACCGCCGGTCAACAGCGTGCCGCCGATCACCACCGCGGCAATCGCGTCGAGTTCGGCGCCTTGCGCGTGCAGGCCGTAGCCCGACAGCATGTAGAACGAAAACAGCACGCCGCCCAGCGCCGCGCAAAAGCCGGAGAAGGCATACACCAATACCTTGGTGCGGCCCACCGGCAAGCCCATCAGCAGGGCCGACTGCTCGCTGCCGCCGATGGCGTACACCGCGCGGCCGAAGCGCGTGCAGTGCGCCAGCCAGATGCCCAGCGCCAGCATCGCCAGCGCCACCACCACGCTGGGCGAGATGAACAGTTCGCCGAACTCGATGCGGGTCTGGGACATGGCGACGAACCAGGGATCGTCGATGGTGATGGAACTGATGCTGATCAGGTAGCACAGGCCGCGCGCCAGGAACATGCCGGCCAGCGTGACGATGAAGGCCTGCAACTTGAAGTAATGGATCAGCCCGCCCATGGCCGCGCCGAACGCCGCCCCCAGCGCCAGCACGGTGACGATCACCAGCAGCGGATGCCAGTGCGCCGTCTGCAGCAGCCAGGCCGCGACCATGGTCGACAGCGCCAGCACCGAGCCCACCGACAGGTCGATGCCGCCGGACAGGATGACGAAGGTCATGCCGATGGCCACCACCAGCAAAAAGCCGTTGTCGATCAGCAGGTTCAGCATCACCTGCGGCGACAGGAAGCCGTCATAGCCCGCCGCGCCCAGCAGCAGCATGAGCGCCAGCAGCGCCACCGTCACCGCCGAAGTGAACCACGGCGCGCGGGAAGCGCGGCGCAGGGAATCGATTGTGCTCATGATTTGGCTGCCTTGAAGATGCGGCGGAATTCCGGCGATTGCGACAGGCAAACCAGGAACACCACCAGCGACTTGACCACCATGTTCACCTCGGGCGGCACGCCCAGCGAATAGATGGTGTAGGTCAGGGTCTGGATGATGAGCGCGCCGATCACGCTGCCCACCAGGCTGAACTTTCCGCCGGCCAGCGACGTGCCGCCCAGGGTGACGGCCAGGATGGCGTCCAGCTCCAGCAGCAGGCCGGCGTTGTTGGCGTCGGCGCTCTTGATGTTGGAGGCCACCATCAGCCCGGCCAGCCCGGCGCAGAAACTGCAGAAGATATAGACGAAGAAGATCAGCGCGGCGGTGCGGATGCCGGCCAGGCGCGACGCCACCGGGTTGATGCCGACCGACTGGATGAACAGGCCAAGCGCGGTCTTCCTCATCAGCACCGCCAGCAGCACGAACATGCCCAGCGCGATGTAAAGCGAGAACGGCAGGCCGAACAGGTAGCCGCCGCCGATGAAGAAGAACGGCTTGTAATAGACCGTAATGATCTGGCCGTCGGTCAGCAGTTGCGCCAACCCGCGCCCCGCCACCATCAGGATCAGCGTGGCGATGATGGGTTGCAGGCCGAGCACCGCCACCAGCAGGCCGTTCCAGGCGCCGCACAGCAATGCCGCGCCGATCGCCGCCGCCAGCGCCCAGGCCATCGGCACGTTGCTGACGTATTGCGAGACGCCGTCGACCACCACCATCTTGCCGCCGATCAGCAGCGCCGCCGCCGCGCCGGAGATCGCCACCACCGCCCCCACCGAAATGTCCACGCCGCGCGTGGCGATCACCAGCGTCATGCCCAGCGCCGCCAGCATCAGCGGCGCGGCGCGGTTGACGATGTCGACCAGCGCGCCGTAGAGGTGGCCGTCCTTGATCTCCAGCCGGAAGAAGCCCGGCACCAGGAAAAAGTCGATCAGCAGCAATGCCGCCAGCGCGGCCAGCGGTCGCAACAGCGGATGGCGTATGGCCCGGGCCAGCAACGCCTGCAAGTCGTTATCGGCCATCGCCGTTTCAGGTATCAATTTGGAATCCATGGATGCGCTCATGCGGCCTCTCCCGCGATCACCTGCAGCACCGACTGCTCGTCGAGTTCGCCGCGCTGGTATTCGCCGCAGGCGCGGCGGTCGCGCAGCACCAGCATGCGGTCGCTGCAGCGGATGACTTCCGGGATTTCGGAAGAGATGAACAGGATGGCCATGCCCTTGCGGCACATCGCGATGACGAAATCCATGATCTCCTGCTTGGCGCGCACGTCGATGCCGCGCGTGGGTTCATCCAGGATCAGCATGCCGGGGTCGGTGGCCAGCCAGCGCGCCAAGAGCGCCTTTTGCTGGTTGCCGCCGGAGAGCAAGCCGATCGGGGTTTCGAGGTCGGCGGTCTTGATGCCGAGCCACTTGACATAGTCGGCGGCGATCCGGTTCTGGCGCTTTCTTGACAGCACGCGGAACAGGCCCTGGCGCGCCTGCAGCGCGAGGATGATGTTCTCGCGCACCGACAGTTCCAGGATCGCGCCCTCCTTCTTGCGGTCTTCCGAGCAAAAGCCGATGCCGGCGGCGATGGCGTCGCGCGGCACGGCCAGCCTGACGTCGCGGCCGCCGATGCTCAACGTGCCGCTGTCGGCGCGCTCGGCGCCGAACAGCAGGCGCGCCATCTCGGTGCGGCCCGAGCCGAGCAAGCCGCACAGGCCGAACACTTCGCCGCGCCGGAGGTCGAGGTCTTGCGGCGCCAGCATCCCCTTGCGGCCGAAACCGCGCGCCTGCAGGAACAGCTCTCCCGTGCCCGAGGACGCGGCCGACAGCTCGGCGGCCAGCGCCTCGGCGCCGGCTTCCACCTTGCGCTGGTCGAGCGCCACCACGCCGACCATCTTGTTGACCAGTTCCAGGCGCGACAGCTCCGCCACCGGGTATTCTCCCTCGCGCACGCCGTTGCGCAGCACGGTGATACGGTCCGATATCTCGTAGGTCTGGTCGAGGAAATGGGTGACGAACAGGATCGCCATGCCCTGCTCGCGCAGGTGGCGCAATACCTTGAACAGTTGCTGCACCTCGGCCTCGTCGAGGCTGGAAGTCGGTTCGTCCAGGATCAGTATCTTGGCCGACACCGACAACGCGCGCGAAATCGCCACCATCTGCTGGATCGCCAGCGGATAGGACGACAGCTGCGCGGTGACGTCGATCTCGATCTGCAACTGCCGCAGCAGGCGGCGCGACTCGGCATGCACCGTCTTCCAGTCGATGCGGCCGAAGCGGCGCGGATAGCGGCCGATGAAAATGTTTTCCGCCACCGACAGATTGGGGCAGAGGTTGACTTCCTGGTAGACGGTGCTGATGCCCAGCGCCTGCGCCTGCAGGGTGGACGCCGGGGCAATCTCGCGCCCGTCCAGCGCGATGCGCCCGGCATCGGGTTCGTAGACGCCGGTCAGCACCTTGATCAGCGTCGACTTGCCCGCGCCGTTCTGCCCCATCAAGGTATGCACTTCCCCGGGAAACAAGCGCAGGCCCACATCAGTGAGCGCTTTTACGCCGGCGAAAGCCTTATGGATACCGCTCAGTTCCAACATGGGGCGCGCCTGCGCCCCGACAGCCATCGTCATCACAACTCCTGCCATAAGAAACCAGATCCGCCAAACCGCAATCCCCCGTCGTCCTGACGAAAGTCAGGATCCAGCGTCGTTCAACAGCCATCGAGACACGACGAAAGCCACTGGATCCCGGCCTGCGCCGGGATGACAGGGGAATTGCAACGGCATCAGCGCATCATGCCGCCACGCTCAATACTTGCGGTTCGGGAATTCCTTGGCCGCGACTTCGGCCGGGAACACGCCTTCTTCGGTCGTAATGCGCTTGGGCACTTCCTTGCCGGCCTTCACGTCCTTGGCGATCTGCATCAACTGCGGGCCCAGCAGCGGGCTGCACTCGACGGTCACGTTGAGCTTGCCGGCCATCATGGCCTCGAACGCGCCCTTCACGCCGTCGATGGAAATGACCAGGATGTCCTTGCCCGGTTTCAGGCCGGCTTCTTCGATCGCCTGGATGGCGCCGATGGCCATGTCGTCGTTATGCGCGTAGAGCACATTGATCTTCTTGCCGTCGGCCTTGAGGAAGGCTTCCATCACTTCCTTGCCCTTGGCGCGGGTGAAGTCGCCGGTCTGCGAACGGATGATCTTCAGGCGCGGATCGGACTTGATGGTTTCCTCGAAACCGGCCTTGCGGTCGATCGCCGGGGCCGAGCCGACGGTGCCCTGCAGCTCGACGATGTTGATGTCGCCGGCCGGCAGCGACTTGGCGCGCTCCAGCAGCCAGCGCGCGGCGCGGCGGCCCTCTTCCACGAAGTCCGAGCCGATGAAGGTCACGTACAGCGACTTGTCGGAGACATTGACGGCGCGGTCGGTCAGGATCACCGGGATCTTGGCGGCCTTGGCTTCGCGCAGCACGGTTTCCCAGCCGGATTCGACCACCGGCGAGAAGGCGATCACGTCGACCTTCTGGGCGATGAAGGAGCGGATCGCCTTGACCTGGTTTTCCTGCTTCTGCTGCGCATCGGCGAACTTCAGGTTGACGCCGGCCTGCCTGGCCGCATCCTTGATCGACACGGTGTTGGCGGTGCGCCATTCGCTTTCGGCGCCCACCTGCGAGAAGCCCATGGTCAGCGGCTTGTCAGCCGCGAATGCGGGCAGGCCCGCGATGGCGCTGCCCAGGCCCATGCAAATGGCTGCGCCCAGAAGCGCTCTTCTCTTGGTTTTCATTGCTTGTCTCCGTTGGCTGGAAATCCTCGGATTTCCTTGTTATGTGCAAGAAGTGCGTGCGCTGCGCCGGCAGTACTTTTGACTTTTTCGAGATATGGGCGCGGCGGTGCGGTCTCAAATTGAGGAAAAACCTTAGTCCGTCAATTCGCGCTCAATATTAGGAGAGCGAAAAATATCTATCCAATGAATTTTTAATGGAATCCGATATCGTTTCGCGCATCGTTGGGCGAAGCGGATGCGCGCCGTGCGAAAACCGTTTTCAACCACCGGCCGCTCTCGATTTTGATATCGCTAGCGTTCTTTTTTTCATTATTCCGCGTTGGGGGCCGGTGATAGCATCGGCCTGTTTTTTTGAAGCGCATTGCATGATGATAAGAGTGTGGCGTTTCTTGAGTACACCTTTATCTTCTTGTGAAATGGCTTCTGCCGGGGCAGGCACACGATGCCTTCCATTTGCGGCATTTCATAACAACATACGAGACACCATGCCTTCCCGCGCAACCGACGCCACCCGTGCCAGCGCCCAGGCGCTGCCGGAAATTTACACCCTGCAATCCGGCCGCCAGCGCCTGCATGTCATGCCTGAACTGGGCGGCAGCGTCGCGGCCTGGGACTGGCACAAGGACGGCCAATGGCTGCCGCTGCTGCGTCCCTGGGATGCCGCTTCGCGCGACCTCTACAGCACCGCCTGCTTTCCGCTGCTGCCCTGGTCCAACCGCATCACCGAAGGCGGCTTCGCGTTCGGCGGCAAGCAGCATGCGATCAAGCCCAACCGCGCCGGCGAGCCTTACCCGATCCATGGCGACAGCTGGCTGCAAGCCTGGAGCGTGGCCTCGCATGCGCAAGACCGCATGACGCTGGAACTCGATTCCCGATATTTCGACGGCAACCCATATGCCTATCGCGCCCGCCAGCTGTTCACGCTGCGCGAGAATGCGCTGGAAATCGAACTGCGCGTGACCAATGCCGGCGCCGCGGCCTTGCCCTTCGGCCTGGGCCTGCACCCTTACTTTCTCTGCGACGCCAGGACGCGCCTGCAATTCCGCTCGCGCGGCGCATGGATGTCCGGCGCCGATCCCATCCCCACCGGCTTTACCCGCAACTTGCCGCCGAGCTGGGACTACAACCGCCCGGCGGCGCTGGACGGCCCGCTGATCGACAACTGCTACGAAGGCTGGGATGGCCTGGCCATGATCGAAGACCCCGCGCGCGGCTTGCGGCTGCAAATGCACACCCAGGACCGCAGCGGCTATACGCTGCTGTACCGGCCGCCGGGGCTGGGCTACTTCTGCCTGGAACCGATCACGCATCCGATCGATGCCTTCCACATGCCGCACCGTCCCGGCCTGATCGAGCTCGCGCCGGGCGAGGACATGGTGCTGCTGACCCGTTTTTCGGTGTGCGACCTGTGAGGCCCCGATGAGCAAGCCAACCGAGAACGACTGCGCCCTGATCGCGCTGGACTGGGGCACGTCCTCGCTGCGCTGCTACCGCTTCGATGCGCACGGCGGCGTGGCCGAGCGCCGCGGCCATCCCTGGGGCATCATGAACCTGCCGGTGGTGGAGGGCGCCGCGGCCAATCCCGCGCTGGCCTTTCGCAGCGCGCTGGAAGCGGCCTGCGGCGACTGGCTGGCGGCCGCGCCGGATGCGCCGCTGATCGCCGCCGGCATGGTGGGCAGCAAGCAGGGCTGGCGCGAAGCGCCTTACCTGACCGTGCCGCTTGCGCCCGACCGCATCGGCCGCAAGCTGCTGCGCATCGACACCGGCTTGTCGCGCCCGCTTTACATCGTGCCCGGCCTGCTGCAGGTATCGACGCTGCCCAATGTCATGCGCGGGGAAGAAACCCAGGTCATCGGCGCGCTGCAACAGTGGCGCGATGACGAGCTGCTGATCGGCCTGCCCGGCACGCATTCGAAATGGGTGCGCGTCACGCATGGCCGCATCCAGCATTTCGACACCTTCATGACCGGCGAAGTCTATGGCGCACTGTCGGCGCACACCATCCTCGGCCGCAGCATGCACAAACCCGATGCGCCCGAGGATACCGCCTTCATGCGCGGCGCCCGGGTGGCGCAAAGTGCCGAAGGCCAGGCCGGCGTGCTTTCCACCATCTTCAGTTGCCGCACGCTCGGACTGACCGGCGAACTGGAACCGCAAGCGCAGCCCGATTACCTGTCCGGCCTCCTGATCGGCCACGAGATCGCCGCGCTCAAGGGCATGGCCAACCATCATCCGCAACGCATCGGCCTGATCGGCGACCCGGCCCTGTGCCGCCGCTACCGGCTGGCGCTGGAGCTGTACGGCATGGGGCCGGTCAGCGTGGCCGAACAGGCCACCGAAGCCGGCCTGTGGACGCTGGCGCAGCATGCCGGCCTGGTCGGCTGAAGCCCATCCGCATCAACAAGGACAACATGAACAGCCATCCCAAACTACTCGAAGACGCCCTGCGCCGCACCGGCCTGATCGCCATCCTGCGCGGCCTGCGCCACACCGAGGCCGAGGCCATCGGCGCGGCCTTGTATGAAAGCGGCTTTCGCATCATCGAAGTGCCGCTCAATTCGCCCGAGCCGCTGGCCAGCATCGCCGCCTTGCGCCGCAGCCTGCCGGCCGACTGCATCGTCGGCGCCGGCACCGTGCTGAAGCCGGCGCAAGTGGAACAGGTCAAGGCCGCGGGCGGCGAACTGATCGTCATGCCGCACAGCGACGGCGCGGTGATCGGCGCGGCCAAAAGCGCAGGCCTGTATTGCGCGCCGGGCGTGGCGACCGTGACCGAAGCCTTCGCCGCGTTGGCCGCCGGCGCCGACGTGCTCAAGATGTTCCCGGCCGAACAGCTCGGCCCGCAGGTGGTCAAGGCCTGGCGCGCCGTGGTGCCGCGCGAGATTGCGCTGCTGCCGGTCGGCGGCATCGTGCCGCACGGCATGGCCGCGTTCCGCGAAGCCGGTGCTTCGGGCTTCGGCCTGGGTTCGGCACTGTACTCGCCGGGCCTGTCGGCCGACGAGGTGCGCCAGCGCGCGCAGGCCTTCGCCGCCGCCTGGCAGGCGCTGGCCTGAGGCATTGCGCACCTCATCCCTACCTCAATGACCTGGCCGCACGGAAGCGGCCTTTGCAGATTTACCCTGAACGGACAGAGCAATGAAAATCACCAAGATCAGCACCTTCATCGTCCCGCCGCGCTGGTGCTTCCTGAAGATCGAGACCGACGAAGGCATCGTCGGCTGGGGCGAACCGGTAGTCGAAGGCCGCGCCCACAGCGTGGCGGCGGCAGTCGATGAACTCTCCGACTACCTGGTCGGCAAGGACCCGCGCAATATCGAAGACCACTGGACCATCCTCTACCGCGGCGGCTTCTACCGCGGCGGCGCCATCCACATGAGCGCGCTGGCCGGCATCGACCAGGCCTTGTGGGACATCAAGGGCAAGTCGCTCGGCGTGCCGGTGCACCAGTTGCTGGGCGGCGCGGTGCGCGAATCGATCCGCGTGTATTCGTGGATCGGCGGCGACCGCCCGGCCGACACGGCCGCCGCCGCCAGGAATGCGGTGGCGCGCGGCTTCACCGCGGTCAAGATGAACGGCACCGAAGAGCTGCAATTCATCGACAGCTACGACAAGGTCGAACTGACGCTGGCCAATGTGCAGGCGGTGCGCGAGGCGGTCGGCCCGCATGTGGGCATCGGCGTGGACTTCCACGGCCGCGTGCACAAGCCGATGGCCAAGGTGCTGATCAAGGAACTGGAGCCGTACAAGCTGATGTTCATCGAAGAGCCGGTCTTGTCGGAAAACGCCGAAGCGCTGAAGGAAATCGCCCACCTGACCTCGACCCCGATCGCGCTGGGCGAGCGCCTGTATTCGCGCTGGGACTTCAAGCGCATCCTGTCCGAAGGCTACGTGGACATCATCCAGCCCGACGTCTCGCACGCCGGCGGCATCACCGAAACGCGCAAGATCGCCGCCATGGCCGAAGCCTACGACGTGGCGCTGGCCCTGCACTGCCCGCTCGGCCCGATCGCCCTGGCCGCCTGCCTGCAGGTCGACGCCGGCAGCTACAACGCCTTCATCCAGGAGCAGAGCCTGGGCATCCACTACAACGAAAGCAACGACCTGCTCGACTACATCAAGGACAAAGACGTGTTCGCCTACGAAGACGGCTACGTCAAGATCCCGCAGGGCCCGGGCCTGGGCATCGAGATCAACGAAGACTACGTGCGCCAGCGCGCCGAAGTCGGCCACCGCTGGCGCAACCCGATCTGGCGCCACAAGGACGGCAGCTTCGCCGAATGGTGACGCTGCGTCCGATAACCTCTCCTCAGTAGTACTTCAAGCCCGGTTCCGACCTTGTCGGCCGGGCTTTTTTATGTTGCACGCGCGCATCGTGCAAATCTCCCGCGAAGCGGCTAGAATATACGAAACACTTACATTTAATATATCGCCTACACCATGGGAATCGTCAAGATATCGGACCAGATGCACGATAACGTGCGCATCGCAAGCAGCGCCCTGAACCGTTCCATCAATGCCCAGGTCGAGCACTGGTTGCTGTTGGGCATGCTCTCGGAACTGCACCCCGGGCTGGCCCACAGCGAGGTCTCGCAATTGCTGGTGCGCGACCAATTGGCGCGCGAGCATGGCGGCGTGCCCTCGATACAAGAACTGATCGATGCCGGGCGCGCCCCGGCGGGCCAGGACAAAACCAAAGGCAAGGCAGCGCCCGCGGCGCGCCGCAAGACTGGAAAAGAGTACGCATGAGAAAAGTAAAACTGCGCGGCCCGGCCGAAATCGCCCAGGCGCGCGCGGCCGGGAAACTGGCTGCCGAAGTGCTGCAAGTGGTGGCCGAACATGTGAAGGCCGGCGTCACCACCGACGAGCTGGATCGCATCTGCCACGACCATATCGTCAAGGTGCAAAAAGCCAAGCCCGCCAACATCGGCTACCACGGCTTTCCCAAGACCATCTGCAGCTCGGTCAACGAGGTGATCTGCCACGGCATCCCTTCGCGCCAGACACTGAAGGATGGCGACATCATCAATATCGACGTGGCCGTGATCAAGGATGGCTGGTACGGCGACTGCAGCCGCATGTATTTCGTCGGCCAGCCCGGCGCCGCCGCGAAGAAGCTGGTCGAAACCACCTATGAAGCAATGTGCGCCGGCATCATGGCGGTACGCCCCGGCGCCACGCTGGGCGACGTCGGCCACGCGATCCAGTCGGTGGCGCACGGCGACGGTTTCTCGGTGGTGCGCGAATACTGCGGCCACGGCATCGGCACCATCTACCACGACGAGCCGCAGGTGCTGCATTACGGCCAGCGCGGCGCCGGCCTGCCACTGCAGGAAGGCATGATCTTCACCATCGAGCCCATGCTCAATGCCGGCAAGCGCCATTCGCGCCAGCTCGACGACGGCTGGACCGTGATCACCGCCGACGGATCTCTGTCGGCGCAGTGGGAGCATATGGTCGTCGTGACTGCCAGCGGCTATGAAATCCTGACGCCGTGGCCGGACGGTTTCGGCAGCTATCCGGAGATGGCCTTGCGCACCTGAGACGCAGGCAATTTCCGCTGAGCCGGCCTTGGGCGGGTGAGTATCCGCTGTAAAAGCCCCACCTTTGACTGCTAAATACACCACAGAGCCGCTAGAGACTCTGTGGCGCCTCTTAAAGGGGCAGCCTTGCGAAAGTCGGCGTCTGCGATACAATGTATCTCAATTTATCGCAACAGGAGGCCGTCATGGCTGCCACCACCACTATGATTCACGTTCGCGTGGACGAGAATATCAAGGCGCAGGCTGCGGAAACGCTGGCCTCGATGGGCCTGACCGTCTCCGATGCGATCCGGGTATTTCTGACCCGTGTCGTCGCCGACAAGGAACTGCCGTTCGCGCTCAAGGCACCGAACGCCACCAGCCGCGTCGCCATCACCGAGGCCAACGAGATCATCAAGAGCCGTCGCGCTCGCTTCAAAACCGCTGACGCTCTGCTGAATGACCTCGAAGAAGCCAGCCGCAAGTAAGCGGGCGAACCTACCTCGCGCGTCGGACTACACCAAGGACTTCCTCAAGGACTGGCAGCGCCTGTCCCACTCCGGCCGGTACGACATGAACCGGCTGAAAGAGGCCATGACGCTGCTGATCGCCAACGACGGGCCGCTGCCGCCTGAATGGCTCGATCACCCGCTGACGGGTGACTGGACAGGCCATCGTGAGTGCCACATCGGCGGCGACTTCCTGCTGATCTACACGCTGGACGACTCGGGCAAGAGCGGCTTGGTCGTTTTCGTGCGCAGCGGGACTCACTCCGAGCTGTTCTCGTGAGCTTTCATCCGCCCCTCGACCTTCAACTGACCGGCAACGTCGGACTGTACTACTGCTGATTACTCAAGCGGGCGCGCCTTGCAATAACGCCGCGATTTCCTCGGCCCGGGACGGGGACAGCGTTCCGCGCTGCACGGCCAGCGGGATGTTGCGCGCGGCCAGCTCCCGATACAGATTGGCCATCGGGAGGTCGATGGCTTCCAGCGCATCGAGATGCTTCCGGATCGTTCCGATGTCGCCACGCGCCACGCAGCCGCCCATGCCGCGGGCCAGGCCGCCGTCCATGGCCGCCGCCACGGTGCCCCGCAACAGGGGCAGCATGGCCTCCATGGCTTGTCGTTCGGTGGCGCCAAAGCGCGCCCAGAGTTCGGCGCCTTCCTTGAGCAGCGCGATCAGGAACGGGCCGACGTAATAAGCGGAAGCATGGTAAAGCGGACGTACTCCGGCGGGCAGGGAGAACGGCACGCAGCCAATGGCTTGCGCCAACTGCCGCAGCGCCTCCAGCAGCGGACCTTGCGCCTCGATACCGACGGTACATCCCGGCAGCCCCGCCAGCGCGACGTCCGGATTGGCGAACATTTGCATCGGATGAAAGCCGCCCACCCATGCCCCGGCATCCGCGGCGGCGGCCAGGGCGGCGACCTCGGTCGCCCCGGAGCAATGCGCTACCGCGCAACCGGGCCGCCACTGCACGCCGGCGCAAACCGGGGCGATGGCGTCGTCGCTCACCGTCAGGAACACGATAGTCGATTTGTCTGCCGCTTCCTGCGGCGTCTCCACGACTTGCGCAGCGGGGCAACGCGCGCGAAAGTCCGCCAGGTTGGCCGCGCTGCGGCTGCTCACCGCAACCACCTGGTAACCCGCGCCGGAGAATGCGCCGGCCAGGGTCTGGGCCACGCGGCCGGCTCCAACGAAACCGATGCGGGAAAGCATGCTATTGGCGTCCATGTTTGGCTCCTGGCCGGATGATTGAAGATGGAAGTGAAAGGCAGCTACCGTGGCAAACGGTTACCGCCGCTTAGGATTCTCCAGCGGCCGGGCGCCTTGCGGACAGCCGCCCTCCTCTGCCGCATGGCAAGGTACAAGCCGGCCGACACCATGGCCAGCGCACAGAGCAGCGCGGGAGACGGCCAGCGCCGGGCGATGGACAGCTCGATGAGTGCGGCCGTGATGGGCCCCAGCGCCTGGAATGCGGCCACCCGGCTGGCCTCCATCCGGGACAGGGCCCACAGCCAGCAAAAATATCCAATCCCGCTGGACAGGCCGATAAACGCCACATGGGCCCACTGGATGGCGTTGAGCGCGGGCGCCAGCGGCTGTGCGGTCAACAGGCAGGCGGCCGCAAGGAACACCACCGCGGCGCCCATCGCCAGGGCGCATGTGGGCAATGTCGGGTAGCGCCGCAGATACGGGCGATAAAGGATGCTGGTCACCGAGCCGGTCAACGTCGCCCCGAGCAAGGCCGCCAGCCCCCAGGCGCCATTTGCATGGAAGCCCGCCGGCCCCGATGGCGCGCCAAGCAAGTAAGCCACGCCCGACACCGCCAACACGACGCCGATCAGCTTGCTCAGGCTGTAGGCTTCACGCCTGGCGGCAATGGCCAGGCACATCGTGGACAAGGGCATCGTGGAAAACACCAGGGCGCAGGTAGTCGCCGAAAGGCTGGCCAGGGCGTAATTGAGCAGCAACATCAGGACTGCGAACTGGAACACGCCAAGAAGCGCTATGGCCGCCCCATCTTTTGGCGCAAAGCGGACTCGTTGCGACAGCCCGATTGGCACAATGAAGACGGCGATACCGATCGCATAGCGCAGAAACGCCAGGGTCGCGGCGGAGACATCGCCCGATACGGCCCGCGTGGACACCATCGCCGCGCCGACGAGCACCCCGGTTGTCGAGGCTGCGAGCACGGCCTTGGCGGAAGCATTCATATCAGGTCCCGGTGATGGCTGTCACGATGAATGTCACGATGGGCGCCGCGGACGCTGTCTGACGAAGCGCTGTTCCATGACCTCCCGCCCCCACTGGCTGCCGGGGGTCTCTTCAACACATGCAAAACCATTCGCTTCATAGAGATGGCGCGCGGCCAGCAGGCCGGAGAACGTCCACAAATGCGTTGCATCGAACCGGCATTCGTCGGCGTGCGCCAGGGCCGCGGCGAGCAGTTGGCGGCCGAGGCCGGCGCCGCGCGCGGTGTCGTCCAGGATGAACCAGCGCAAGTGGGCGATATTGCCGCCCAGGTCTTCGCCATCGATGGCAATGGAACCGACCATCCGGGCGCCTTGCATCGCAACCCAGATGGCATTGGCGGGATTGGCCAGGCGGTCGCAGAATTCGGCCAGCCCTTTGGCCACCACGGACTCGAAATGCTGGCCAAAACCGGACGTGCGCGCGTAGTACAGGGCATGCATCTGCGTGATCCTGGCGATGACGCCGGGCTGGTAGCCGCGCACGATCTTGCATGGCGGCGCGGACGGCGGCGCCGCATCGTCGGCAAAGGCGCCGGCGTACAGGCGCAGGCCATCCAGCACCAACTGGTCTTCGCCCGGCGCCAGGCGGGCCAGGGCCGTATTCACCTGGCGTCGGCCGAACGCATGGATTGCGCGCGTCCGGGCTTGTCCGGCTGCGGTCAGGTAGAGTTTCTTGGCCCGGGCGTCCGCCTCATCGATGGCCTCGACAATGTCGCCCGCCGCAATCAGCTTGTGCAGCATCCGGCTGACGCTGGATTTTTCCAGGCGCAGCATGGCGCCCAGTTCGCCGGCGCTCATGCCGGGCGTGCGATCCAGTTCGATCAGGGTGTGCACGGCGGAAGGCGACAGGGAAGTGCCGGCGAAGTCGCCGCCCATGAAGCCCAGTTCGCGCACCAAGGCCCGTGAGGCCGCCCGGATGCCTTCGACAATTTGAGGATTGCTCGCCACATTGCTTCCCAATTAGTTGCACATTGCAACTATATGTCCGGGAAGCGGCCATTGCAATGCTTTTTTGAGGAGCATCCGGATCGAAGACAATCAGCTGCGCCATCGCAACCGCACCGGCCATTGGACGCCGGCAGGCATAAGTAATGGCGGGCGCAGCATTAATTCTGATTAATTCCCACCGGTGGCTGCGCCACCCCGAAAGCCCCGCCCACTCCGGCCCAGCGCCTGGCAGGCGCCGCTGCATGTTGCCTTTCCAACTATCCTGGCGCCCTTGCCCATCGACAACGCCTAAGTGAATATCCGGCCTCTGGAATCAGGGATTGGAATTGGAGGGGGACGTCATATGCAGGTATCCATCAAAAACATGAAACTGGCCGCGCGCCTGGGGCTGGCCTTTGGGGTGGTGGTAGTGCTGCTGGCCGTGGTCGCGGCCACGGCCGTGTTGAAGATCAAGAGCATCAATGGCGCGGTCGACCAGATCATGAACGAGCGCTACCTCAAGCTGCGGCTGGCCTTCGACGTGCGCGACGGACTCGACCAGCAGATCCGGCTCCTGCGCGGCATCGTCATCGATACCGCCCATCCCGAGCAAAACCAGCCGCGTTTCGCGCAGCTCGCGCAAGCGGCCAAGGACACCCACGCCGCCATCGACAAGATCGACGCTGCCCAATTCACCACCGTCGGACGCCAGCGCGCCAAGGGTTTGCAGGATGCCGCGCGCAACTTCGACCTCGCCCGCGATGACGTGGCGGCGCTGGTGCGCGCCGGCGACGCCGCCGCTGGGGCCGGCGCCGTGCTGCACCAGTTGCTGGGTCCGCAAAAGACTTTCCAGGAACACGCCGATAGCTTCGTCCAGGCGCAAGAACAGCAGATGCGCATGGCCGGCAACAAGGCCTTCGCGGAAGGCGAGACGGCCATCATGGTCGTGCTGGCATTCTCGGCCCTGGCCGCGGCAGTGGCGATGGTGCTGGGCTATGCGCTGGCGCGTTCGGTATCGCGCCCCCTGGGGTTGGCCGTGCGCGTGGCCAACAATGTGGCCGCCGGCGAACTGGGCAATGCCATCGAAGTCAGCTCGGGCGACGAAACCGGCCAGTTGATGGCGGCCTTGCGGCACATGGACGGCAAGCTGCTGGACATCGTCGGCGAAGTGCGCCGCGGCACCGACGCCATCACCACCGCCTGCGGCGAGATCGCCACCGGCAACCTCGATCTTTCGGCACGCACCGAACAGCAGGCCGGCGCGCTGGAAGAGACCGCGTCGGCCATCGAGCAGATGACCGCCACCGTCAAGCACAACGCCGACAATGCCAGCCAGGCGCGCCAACTGGCGGTGTCGGCTTCCAACGTGGCGCGCCAGGGCGGCGCAGTGGTCGGCCGCGTGGTCAGCACGATGCACGGCATCCATGCCTCCTCGAAGAAGATCGTCGACATCATCGGCGTGATCGACGGCATCGCTTTCCAGACCAATATCCTGGCGTTGAATGCCGCGGTGGAAGCGGCGCGCGCCGGCGAGCAGGGCCGCGGCTTCGCGGTGGTGGCCTCGGAAGTACGCAGCCTGGCGCAACGCTCGGCCGCCGCCGCCAAGGAAATCAAGGGCCTGATCGACGATTCGGTCGCCAAGGTCGATGAAGGCAGCCAATTGGTTGCCAGCGCCGGGGCCACCATGGAAGAAGTCGTCACCAGCGTGGCCCGGGTGACCGACATCGTCGGTGAGATCACGGCGGCCAGCCAGGAGCAGCGTTCCGGCATCGAAGAAATCAACCGCGCCATCACCCAGATGGACAGCGTGACCCAGCAGAACGCCGCCCTGGTGGAAGAAGCCGCCGCCGCCGCGCAATCCTTATTGGAACAGGCCGGCCGGCTGTCGCAGGCGGTCAGCGTATTCAAGCTGGGGGCTGGCGCGGCATCGATGCCGCATCTGCAAGGCGCCTCCGGATCGGCGCTGGCGCTGCCCCCTCCACAATGAGCCCGGCGACCTGAAGGGCCTCAGGCGCGGATGCGCGTCCACGCCCGGCTGCCAACCAGTTCAGCTACTCATCGCGCCCCGCGCGGCACGAATCCGGCTGACGCTGACAAAGGTCGCTACCGCCGTCGCCGCCACGGCCACCCACAAGGCCACCCGGATCGCCACCGCGTCTTCGGCCGCATTCATCTGCGCATGGCCTTGCGACATCGCCGCGGCCGTGTAGACCGACAGCACGATCCCCAGCAAGGCCGCGCCCATGCATTGGCCGAAGGTGCGCATGATGGCCAGCACGCCGGAGGCATTGCCGCTGCGCTCGCGCGAGACATTGCCCAGCATTTCCCGGTTGTTGGGGCTCTGGAAAAAACCGAAACCCATTCCGCAGACCAGCGCGCGCCAGCCGATATCCCAGGCCTGCGCCTGATCGGGCAGCAAGGCCAGCAGCGCCAGGCCGACGGTGAACAAGGCCAGGCCGGCAGTCGACAGCAAGGCCGGCGAATGGCGGTCGGCGAGACGCCCGGCATGCGGCGCCACCAGCACGATGCCGATCGGCCACGGGGTAAACAGCAAGGCCGACTCGAAGGCGCTGTAGCCATACGCGTTCTGGAACAGGAACGGCAGCGCGACGAAGGCGATGCCCTGGCCCACGAAGGAGGCCAGCGAGGTCAGGGCCGCCAGCGAGAACCGCACCGAAGAAAAGATATCCAGCGGCAGCAAGGGTTGCCGCGCGCGCCGCTGCACCCGCACGAAGGCTACCGCCGCGACCACGCTGGCCAGGCCGAACGCGGCGGCGCCCAGCAGGGCCTGCCCCGCCTGCGCGCCGTGGGCCAGTTGCGCACAGGCCTCCGCCGCCAGGATCATGGCGCCCATGGCGATGGCAGACAATACTGCGCCAGCCATATCGAAGGGTTCGCCGGTGCGCACCCGGGCGTCCGGTATCACGCGCAGCGACAGCCATACCGCCGCCAGGCCCAGCGGCACATTGATGGCGAACAGCCATTGCCAGCTCAGGGCCGCCAGCAGGGTTCCGCCCAGGGCCGGCCCCACCGCCGTACTGGTGGCGATGAGCACGGCATTGAGACCGAGGATGCGCCCCAGCAGGCGGTTGGGAAACACCGTGCGGTGGATGGCCGGCGCGATGCTCAGCATGGCCGCGCCGCCCAAGCCCTGCAGCACCCGCATGGCGATCAGCACCTCCACCGTGGGCGACAAGGCGCAGCCCAGCGACGCCAGCGTGAACACCGCCAGCCCGGCGCTGAACAAGGTCCGGAAGCCGACCCGGCTGGACAATGAGGCGAAGGTGGCCAGCGTCATCGCCGTGGCCAGCAGGTAACCGTTGGTCACCCAGATGGCGGTGCCCACCGACGCCCCCAGCTCGCGGGTAATCTGCGGCAAGGCCACATTGACGATGGTGCCGTCGAACACCGCCATCGTGGTGGCCATCATCACGGCGATCATCGCCAGGCGGCGCTCGGCCCCCGGCAGCCCTTCATCGCCTGGCTGGTCTGAAAACAATCCCATGTTCGCGTGCTCCGCTCAAAGAATGATGCACAGACTATAGCGAGACGGCCTGCATGGCGGAAGACGCATGGATTGCAACTGATAACTGCAGCAAACGCCATATCTGTTAGTGTAGTGCGCACCGCCAAGCCCCAAACACTATGTATTCAGGATGGAACATATGTCCGAACCCGACCTCAACCTGCTCATCGCCCTGGATGCCTTGCTGACCGAAGAAAGCGTGGCCGGCGCCGCGCGCCGCCTGGGGCTGAGCGCCTCGGCCATGAGCCGTACGCTGGCCCGGCTACGCGAGGAAGCGGACGACCCCTTGCTGGTGCGGGCCGGACGCCGCATGGTGCTCACCCCCTGCGCCGAAGCCTTGCGCGAGCGCGCGCGCAACGTGGTGCACGAAGCGCGTTCGGTACTGCGCCCGGCCGCGCCGGAGCCGGACCTGGCGACGCTGCGGCGCACCTTCACCATCCGCGCCAACGAAGGCTTCGTCGAAGCCCTGGGCGCGCGCCTGATCGGCGCGGTCAATGCCGAGGCGCCGCTGGTGCGGCTGTATTTCGCGCCCAAGGTCGACAAGAGCCCCAGCTATCTGAGGGAAGGAACCGCCGACCTGGAGATCGGCGTGGTCAGCGACATGGGGCCGGAAGTGCGCATCCAGGCCTTGTATCGCGACCGCTTCGTGGGCGTGGTGCGCAGCGGCCACCCGCTGGCGAAAGGCAAGATGAGCCTGCAGCGCTACGTCGAATTCGGCCATGTCGCGGCCTCGCGGCACGGCCGCGCCGACGGGCCGGTCGATGCAGCCCTGGCCGCGGCCGGCGTGGAACGCCAGGTGCTGGCCATGGTGCCGAGCTTTCCGGCCGCGCTGGCCGTGGCGCGCGGCTCGGACCTGGTGGCGCTGGTGCCGGCCTCCTACCTGGCCGCCGAACGCCTGGTCAACACCTTCGTCTTCGAACTGCCGGTGGCCACCGGGCAGATCACCATTTCGCAGATGTGGCATCCACGGCTGGAGCTCGATCCCGCGCACCGGTGGTTGCGTGAGGTGGTGCGCCGGGTGTGCGGCGAAGCCAGGCCGGAGCGGATTGAAAGCAGGCGCACTTCCACACAAATCAGCTAAGTCATTGATTTAAGGCAACTTCACCTTCCATCATCGTCCCTGCACTCAGCATTTTTCGACGCAAGAGGCTCGAAGTCGGCAACCCCGCCTTGAAAATTCCCCCCTCCGTCCCTATACTTAGCACTCGTCACGGGAGAGTGCTAACAACCCTCCTTGGCTTATTCCCCTTTTTCATGCGGTGACGTTTGCTGCATTTGGAAGAAAAACCATTGCAGCCATTGCCGCAATCAAGACCAACTTATTGAATTTTAAGGAGTTCTCATGAATCTTCGCCCTTTGCACGATCGCGTTATCGTCAAGCGCCTCGACCAGGAAACCAAGACCGCTTCCGGTATCGTTCTGCCTGATGCAGCGGCCGAAAAGCCTGACCAGGGTGAAATCCTGGCTGTTGGCAACGGCAAGATCCTGGAAGACGGCAAGGTCCGCCAACTGGCCGTGAAGGTCGGCGACCGCGTCCTGTTCGGCAAGTATTCCGGCCAGGCTGTGAAGATCGATGGCCAGGAACTGCTGGTCATGCGCGAAGAAGACCTGTTCGCCGTCGTCGAGAAGTAATTCCCGGCCCGGGCAGCCGCCAGGCTGCCGCGCAGGTAGTGCAGATGCACCGGCCGTCCAAGCGGCGGCCACCACGGTGAAATGAATTCAACCGAATTTCTGGAGAATCCAACATGGCAGCAAAGCAAGTTATTTTCGGCGATGAAGCACGCGCCAAGATCGTCAACGGCGTCAACATCCTGGCTAACGCAGTCAAGGTGACCCTGGGCCCCAAGGGCCGTAACGTGGTTCTGGAGCGCAGCTTCGGCGCCCCGACCGTGACCAAGGACGGCGTTTCCGTCGCCAAGGAAATCGAACTGAAGGACAAGCTGGAAAACATGGGCGCCCAGCTGGTCAAGGAAGTCGCTTCCAAGACCTCCGACAACGCCGGTGACGGCACCACCACCGCCACCGTGCTGGCCCAGGCGATCGTTCGCGAAGGCTTCAAGTACGTTGCGGCCGGCTTCAACCCGACCGATCTGAAGCGCGGCATCGACAAGGCTGTCGCCGCCATCGTCGGCGAAGTCAAGAACCTGGCCAAGCCCACCACCACCAGCAAGGAAATCGCCCAGGTCGGTTCGATCTCGGCCAACTCCGACCAGGACATCGGCGACATCATCGCCAAGGCCATGGACAAGGTCGGCAAGGAAGGCGTGATCACCGTTGAAGACGGCAAGTCGCTGGAAAACGAACTGGAAATCGTCGAAGGCATGCAATTCGACCGCGGCTACCTGTCGCCGTACTTCATCAACAACCAGGAAAAGCAAGTTGTCGCCCTGGACAACCCGTTCATCCTGCTGTTCGACAAGAAGGTCTCCAACATCCGCGACCTGCTGCCGGTGCTGGAACAAGTCGCCAAGGCTGGCCGTCCGCTGCTGATCATCGCTGAAGATGTCGAAGGCGAAGCGCTGGCAACCCTGGTGGTCAACAACATCCGCGGCATCCTGAAGACCGCTGCTGTCAAGGCGCCTGGCTTCGGCGACCGCCGCAAGGCCATGCTGGAAGACATCGCCATCCTGACCGGCGGCCAAGTGATCGCCGAAGAAGTCGGCCTGACCCTGGAAAAGGCTACCCTGGCTGAACTGGGCCAAGCCAAGCGCGTTGAAATCGGCAAGGAAAACACCACCATCATCGACGGCGCCGGCGAAGCTACCGGCATCGAAGCACGCGTCAAGCAAATTCGCGCGCAAATCGAAGAAGCCACTTCCGACTACGACCGTGAAAAGCTGCAAGAGCGCGTGGCCAAGCTGGCCGGCGGTGTTGCACTGATCAAGGTTGGCGCTGCCACCGAAGTCGAAATGAAGGAAAAGAAGGCCCGCGTCGAAGATGCGCTGCACGCAACCCGCGCAGCCGTTGAAGAAGGCGTCGTGCCTGGCGGCGGCGTAGCCCTGCTGCGCGCTCGCGCCAACGTCAAGAACCTGAAGGGCGACACCCCTGACCAGGAAGCCGGCATCAAGATCGTCCTGCGCGCTATCGAAGAACCGCTGCGCCAGATCGTGTTCAACGCCGGCGACGAACCTTCGGTGGTCATCAACAAGGTGCTGGAAGGCACTGGCAACTTCGGCTACAACGCTGCCAACGGCACCTACGGCGACCTGGTTGAACTGGGCGTGCTGGATCCGGCCAAGGTGACCCGTTCGGCCCTGCAAAACGCTGCTTCCGTGGCGGCCCTGATCCTGACCACCGACGCACTGGTGGCAGAAGTGGCTGACGACAAGCCGGCCGGCATGCCTGGCGGCATGGGTGGCATGGGCGGCATGGGCGGTATGGACGGCATGATGTAATCGCCGTCGGCCCGCTGGCCGTCGCCCCGTGCGGCGGCCGACGACCGAAAAAATCCCCGCGGCGGCAACGCTGCGGGGATTTTTCTTGGGCGCTTTCTTTTCAGCGCGCCAAGAACCTGTTCACGATCTCGCCGGGAGTCGGACAATCGTGAACAGGTTCTAAATTCAGCTCTGTGCCCACATGCGCAACAGGTTGTGATACGTCGCCGCCAGCCCGACCACGACCGTATCGTCTGCCGGCAAACGCCCGCGCAAGGACATCAGCTGGCAATCCATGTCGAACAGCAGGCGGCGGCGCTCGCCCTCCCGCACCATGCTTTCGATCCAGAAGAAACTGGCGTAGCGCACCCCGCCGCGCACCGGCTCGACGCGATGCACGGTGCTGGCCGGGTAAAGCAGCATGTCGCCGGCCGGCAGCTTGATGCGCTTGTCTTCCCAGGTGTCGGCGACGACCAGCTCGCCGCCATCGTACTCATCCGGCTCGCTCAGGAACAAGGTGCAAGACAGGTCGGTGCGCACCCGGCTGCCATCCGGCTGGAAGCGCACCGCCACATCCACGTGCTCGCCCAGGTAGTCGCCACCGGCGCCATAGCGGTTGAACATCGGCGTGCCGACCTGACGCGGCAAGGCAGCGGAGAAAAACATCTGGTTGCGGCGCAGGGCCGCCATGACCATCGCCTGCAACGGCGCCGCATGCGGCGATTGCTCGGGCAGTTGGCGGTTGCGCTTGATCTGGCCGGGCAAGCTGCCGGACGTAATGCGGCCGTCGACCCAGTCGCCCGACTCCAGCAGATCGCGCGCGCGGCGCACTTCTTCGGGCTCGAACACGCGTTTGAGATGCAGCATCATGACGCGGCCTGCGGCCAGGGTTCTTCAGCGGCCAATGCACGCACCGCCGGATACGCAGACTGCGCCAGCCAGCCGCGTACGTTGTGCATGAAGGCCGGCGTGGCGGCGTCTGGAATACGGCGCAGCCACGCCAGCGCCTGCTCCGGCAGGCCGCGCTGCAGCAGCAGGCGCGCATAGTTGAACTGGCCGCGGAAGTCGCCGCCCAATGCGGCTTGCCGATACAGATCGAAAGCCTGTTGCTCATCGGCGCCAAGCTCCCACCCCTCTTCGTAAAAGCGCCCGATCACGTTGAGCGATTTCGCGTGTCCCATTGCCCCGGCACGCCGGTACAAGGCCAGCGCGCCGGCACGATCGGAGGCGATGCCCGCCCCGCTCATCATGAGGTTGGCCAGGTTGTACATGCCCCAATCCAACCCGCGACCGGCCGCCAGGCGATACCAGTACACCGCCATCTGCGCATCGCGCGCACGGCCCCAACCGTGTTCGCAGCAGCGGCCCATCATGTTGATGGCATCCAGGTCGTCGGCCTGCGCCGCCAGCGTGAACCAGTGCAGCGCCTCGCCGTCGTCGCGCGCCACACCTTGGCCGAACAGCAGGCGCTGCCCGAGGATGGCCTGAGCGCGCGGCACGCCCTGTTGCGCCGCCGTCCGCAGCCAGGCGATGGCCCGGGGCGAATGATCGGCAACGATGGCAGCGAGGCTTTCAGCATCCGCTGCGGCCAGCTCGCGCACACTGACCTTCTTCATTCCAAGCGCCATCAGAAGCTCAGGTCGGCGCTGAGCGTGTAGGTGCGCCCCGCGCCCGGCACGCCGTACAGCTGGAAACCGTCCAGCGAGGAGCCGATGCGCGACCAGTAGAACTTGTTGAACAGGTTGTCGACGTTGAAGTTCAGCGCCAGCTTGCGGTTCACGCGCCAGCGCGCGGCCACGCTGTGCACCCAGTAGGCCGGCGCCTTCTCGTCATCTTCCACATAGACCGGGCGGTTGCCGGAAGCGCCCGAGACCGTGCTGCTGTTGTTGGCAAGGCCGCCGACGTACTTGTTGTCCGAGTAGCGGCGCTTGCCCACGTATTGCGCGCCGTAGCTGAAGAACAGTCCCGGCTGCGCCTCGTAGGAAGTCCACAGGTTCAGGGTCCAGTCCGGCACATTCCTGGCTTCGCTGCCCTCGTTGGCGCCCTTGGTCTGCTTGCTCTTCAGGCGCGACAGGCCGCCGTACACCGACCACGCATCGGTCAGGTTGCCCTGCATGCCCAGTTCGACGCCGTCGACCCGCTTGGCCGGCAGCGCGCGCACCGGCGAGGTGTCGCTGTCGCCGTACTCCCACGAGTCGCTGACCTCGGTGCGGAAGATGGCGCCGGTCAGCGCCAGGCGCTTGTCGAACACATCCCACTTGCCGCCCACTTCCCTGGTCTTGGCGACCGCCGGCGAATACGCCGACGTCGCAGCCGAGCCGTAGATGGCGTTGTTGGTGGTCACGCCCAGCGCCGACGGCTGCGCGGCGCGCGCGTAGGAGATATACACGCTGGCGTTGCCGACCGGCTTGTAGGTCAGGCCGATGCGCCCGCTCAGGGCGCCGGCGCTGCTGCTGGAGGTAGTCACTCCCTTGGTCGAGGTCTCGGCCTTCCAGCGGTCGTAACGCAGCGCGGTCAGCAGTTGCCAATGCGGCGAGAACTTCATCGTGTCGGCCACGTACAGGCCGGCATTGGTCACGCGCGACTCGACGCCGGCGCTGCCCTTGACGGTATCGGCCGCGGCAAAGGAAGTCGACGGATTGGCCAGATCGAACCACAGCGTGCCGGTCGGCGCGCGCACGGTGCGCTCGAGGTCGCCGTAAGTCTCGCGGTAGATGTCCAGCCCGGTAGACAATTCATGGCGCACCGGACCGGTGTCGAACTTGAGCGAGAGGTCGGTCTGGTTGTCGAGGATGGTGTAGCGCTTGGAGGTGCCGAAGTCGTTGCCGCGCAGGACCGCGTAACGGTTCGCGGTGTTGGTGAAATCGGTATACGAAAGCACGCCCGAGGCCGAAGTCAGCGCACCAGCGCCGGCGTAGCCCAGCGAGGTGCCCAGTGTCGCCCCTCCTGCGGTGGCGCCGTTGAAGCGCGCCGGCGACAGCACCGACAGATTGTCGGTGCGTTCCCAGCGGGTCTGGTTGCGGATCTTGGTGTCGCTGTCAACATCGTGCTCGATGCGCGCGGTGAGCGCGTCGGTCGAGGTCTGCTGGGTGTAGGTGTCCGAACCGTACCAGGCGCTGCGCGAGACATAGGGCATCACGCTGCCATTGGTGCCGCGCTGGATGGGCAGGCCGGTATCGGGGATGTTGTCGTCTTCCTGGTGGAAGACGTCGAAGAACATGCGTGTCCCGGTACCCAGGCCGAGGCCCAGCGAAGCGGCGATGCCCTGGCGGTCGTACTTCACCACGTCGCGCTCGGAGACGTGGTTCTGCTGCTTCATCAGGTTCAGGCGCAACGCGCTGCTTTCGCCCAGCGTCTGGTTCAGGTCGGCGGTGAAGCGCGTGTAGTCGGCGCTGCCGATGCCCAACGACGTGTTGTAGAAGTTATCGAGCAGGGCTTCCTTGCTGACCAGATTGACCGAACCGCCCACGGCCGAAACGCCGGACTCGATCGAGCCGGTGCCCTTGAACACTTCCACCTGCTCCAGGTTGAAGGTATCGCTGCGGCTGGACATGCCGGCGTCGCGCACGCCATCCACCGTCAAGCTCTGCTCGGAAGAAAAACCGCGGATGGTGAACATGTCGCCCCAGCCGAGGTTGCCCTCGCCGGACGTGAAAGTGATGCCGGGCACGTTCCTCAGGATGTCCTGCAGGTTCTGCGCGTTCTGCTGGGACAGCACTTCCTTGGGGACGACGGTGATGCTTTGCGGGATATCCAGCAGCGGCTGGGTAAACTTGGGCGAGGCCACTTTCTCGGGCTTGTATTCAGGCGCCTCGCGCGGAGCGGTAACCACCACTTCCTTCAGGCCGGACTTGTCCTGCGGCGGCTGGTCCGGCACGATATCTTCGGCATGGGCATGTGCCGCGCCCAGCGAGCCCAGCGCCAGACCGACCGTGGCCGACAATTTGCCGCAGGAGGCAAACAGGGTTTCAATAGTCTGCGCGGTATGGCGCGCAGGTGCGCCTTTCTGGCTGCCTTGCTTCATGTTTCCAGGTTCCCCGATATGGCGAGGCGCCGCCCGCTGCGGCCATGCAACGCGGCGGACAGGCGCCTCAAGTTATAATGATTCTCATTTGTGAAAAGAATATATATCGGGCAACACATCGCCAATGTGTTGGAAACCGGACGAAATGTAATGCAATGTAATGACCCGCCCTTACATTTCCTGACATTACAAATCCACGCCCGCCCAGGAAGACGGATCGGGAAAATGGCATGCATGCAAGAACTCACGCTCATGGGCAAACAAGATCACGTGCTGATCGTGGACGACGATCCCGAAATCCGCCAACTGCTTTCCGAATACCTGCAGGCCGCGAACTACCTCCCCTTCACCGCCGCCGGCGGGCAGGACATGTGGCGCATCCTCGGCAGCGAACAGATCGACATCATCATCCTCGACCTGATGATGCCGGGCGAAGACGGCCTGGAGCTGTGCCGCGAACTGCGCAAGCGGCGCAACACGCCGCTGATCATGCTGACCGCGCGCGGCACGCTGATCGACCGCATCGTCGGCCTTGAAGTCGGCGCCGACGATTACCTGCCCAAGCCCTTCGACCCGCGTGAACTGCTGGCGCGCATCAAGGTGATCATCAAGCGCGCGCGCAGCTTTCCCGAGAAAAACGAGGCCGACCGCGTGGCCCACATCAGCTTCGCCGGCTGGCGGCTCGACACCCAGGCGCGCCAGGCGATCTCGCCCGAGGGCGTCACCATCACGCTGGGCGGTTCCGATTACCAGGTGCTGCGCACCCTGCTCGACTATCCCAGGCGCGCGCTCTCGCGCGACTACCTGCTCAACACGGTCTACGGCAAGGAAGCCATGCCCTTCGACCGTTCCATCGATGTCTGCATCAGCCGCCTGCGCCAGCAGCTGGCCGACAATCCGCGCTCGCCCGCGCTGATCCGCACCGTACGCAATACCGGCTACATGCTGATGGCCGACGTCAGCTACCACGTATGAAACTGCTGCTGCGCTGGCGGCTGTGGCCGCAATCGCTGTCGGGGCGGCTGGCGCTGATCCTGGTGGCCGGCATGCTGGCCGCGCAGATGCTGACCGGCACTATCTGGTACGACATGCGCTACGGCAAGACCATGGAAATGCCCACGCGCCTGGCTGCGGCACGCTTGGCCGACGTAGTCGCCATCCTCGACGATGCGGCGGCGGCAGACCAGCCGCGGCTGGTCGCGGCGCTGAACCGGGAAGACTTCCGACTAGCCCTGCTGCCGGCGCCGACGGCCCATGAGATGCCCACGCCGCAGCCAGCGCTCTCGCGCACGGTCGCCCCGATCGCGGCGCTGTTCGGCGCGGTACTCGCCAAGCATGCCGGCATGCGCGACTGGCGCATGCTGCACATCGACCTCGACGAGCGCGGAGGACGCCCCCAAGAGGCCTGGCTGACCCTGCTCAACGACGAGTTCCCGCACGGCCATTACCAGGTGCAAGTATCGCTCGCAGACGGCCAGCGGCTGCAAGCGGAGATATGGGAGGGCCAGGCCGGCATGAACATGGCGCCGCAAAGCGCCGCCTTCGACTATTTCCTGCGCATCTATGCGCTGCGCATCTTCGCCGTGGTTCTGATCGCCTGGATGGCGGTACGGCTGGCGATGAAGCCGCTGCAGGTGATGGCCAACGCCGCCGAGAAGCTGGGCCGCAATATCCACAGCATGCCGCTGGCCACCGATGGCCCGACCGAGGTCCGCACCGCGGCCCAGGCCTTCAACGCGATGCAGCGCCGGATCATCGACAACATCGCCGAGCGCACGCGCTTCCTGGCCTCGGTGTCGCACGACCTGCGCTCGCCGATCACGCGCATGAAGCTGCGCACCGAAATGCTGGCCGACGAGGAACGCAAGGAGAAATTCCGCAAGGATCTCGATGAGATGGATGCGATGATCTCCGCCACGCTCAATGTGGTGCAAGACATCGATGTGCAGGAACACCGCCAGCTGATCGATCTCGACAGCCTGCTGGAAAGCCTGCGCAGCGACCAGGCCGAAGTCGGCCGCGAAGTGACGGTGACGGGCCACGCCGCGCCGCTGCACGGCTACCCGCGCAGCCTGCGGCGCTGCCTGCAGAACCTGGTGGAAAATGCGGTGCGCTACGGCCAACGCGCGCGCGTGCAGTTCAACGACGGCGCCGAACGCGTGATGATCGCGGTGGATGATGACGGCCCCGGCATCCCCGAAGACATGCTCGAGCGCGTGCTGGAGCCCTTCTACCGCCTGGAACGCTCGCGCAACGCCGCCACCGGCGGCTTCGGCCTGGGCCTGTCGATCGCGGCCACCGTGGTGCAGGCGCATCGCGGCGAAATCACGCTGACCAACCGCGAGGGCGGCGGCCTGCGGGTGACGGTGGTCATTCCACGCTGAGCAGGCCGTCGATCTGCACCTGGCCGTGGCCATGCGAGCAAGGCTCAATGCGCCCGGTCACGCCATAAGCCTGCGCTAACGAAGCGGGCGTAATCACCTCCCTTGGCGAACCCGCGCACAGCAGGCGGCCGCGATGCAGCAGCAAGGCGCGATCCACATGGCGCAAGGCGGTGTTCAGGTCATGCAGCACCACCAGCGTGACCAGCCCGTGGCGGCGAGTTTCCCGGCGCAGCAATTCCATCACCAAATATTGATAGTTCAGATCCAGCGCCGACAGCGGTTCGTCCAGCAGCAGCACGCTCGGACGACGCACCAGCGCCTGCGCCAATGCCGCCAGTTGGCGCTGCCCGCCCGACAGCTCGTCGAGGTGGTGCTGCGCCAGATGGCCGATGCCCAGGTGTTGCAGCAGGCCTTGCACGCGCTCCAGCTCCTGAACATCCGGCCGCGCGCGCTGCTGCGCCTGGGCCGCCACCAGCACCGATTCGAACACCGAGAGATGCACCGGCCGCGGCAGCGCTTGCGGCATGTAGGCCACATGCCGCGCCCGCGCGGCAGCATTGGCTTGCGCCAACTCCACCAGGCCCAGCCGCACGCTGCCGCCGCAAGCGCGCGTGAGGCCGCCCAGCGTGCGCAACAGCGTCGACTTGCCGCTGCCGTTGGGGCCCAGCAAGGCGGTCACCGAGCCCGCGCTCAACGGCGGCAAGTCCAGGCCATTGAGCACGTTGTGCCGGCCGTAAGCTACCTGCAGTCGGCTGACCTGCAGCGAGTCGGTATTCACGGCGAGGAACGCAAGGCCAGCGTGCCGCGCATGTGCATGGCATGGCTGGGGAAGGAGCAGAAGAAGGTATAGGACACGCCGGCCCGCAGGCGCGCCACCGGGAAGCTCACGCTGGCATGCTCGCCGCCGCCCAGCATGGGCGTGGCGGCCACGATGCGGCTGTCATGTGGCGGCAGGTAGTCTGCGCCGGCGCCGGCTTGCAGGCCATCTCGAATCACCCCGTCGATCTGCGCGGCGGCAACCAGCACCCAGTTGTGGCCGGCCTGCTCCTTGGGCTTCTTGCCGGTATGGATCAGGTTGACGGTGAAGCGTTCGCAGGATGCCGGAACATCGATATGGTCCAGCGAAAACTTCTTGCCGGGACGGCCTTCGATGGTGGTGGAGCAGGCGTCGCCGGACGCGGCATGCGCCGGCAGCGAGGCGGCCATGCCGGCCAGCATGGCGAGTGGAAACAGCAGTTTCTTCATGATTGCGCACAGAGTTTGAGGAGGAAATCATTCGCGCCGCAAGCGGCGCAGCACAATGCCCAGGAACAATGGAATGCCGACCAGCGAGGTCACGATGCCCGCCGGGATCAGCACGCCGGGCAGGATGGTCTTGGAGGCGACCGAGGCCAGCGAGACAATCAGCGCGCCGGCCATGGCGCTGCCGGGCAGGTAGTAGCGATGGTCTTCGCCCAGCAGCAGGCGCGCGATGTGCGGCGCCACCAGGCCAACGAAGCCGATGGTGCCGACGAAGGACACCGACAGCGCCGCCAGCACGCTGATGCGCAACAGGCTCACCAGGCGCAGGCGCGCCATGTCGATGCCGAAGCTGGCCGCGCGCTCTTCGCCCAAGCGCACTGCGGTCAACTTCCAGGCGTCGCGCAGCGAGAACGGCGCCACCAGGATGAAGGCCGCCGACAGGATCGCCACCGTGCTCCAGTTTGCGCGCGCGAGGCTGCCCATGGTCCAGAACACGATGCCTTGCAAGGCCTCTTCGCTGGCCACGAACTGCAGCAGCATGATCAGCGCCTGGAAGGAATACACCAGCGCGATGCCGAACAGGATCACGCCCAGCGTCGAGCCGCCGCGCCAGCGCGCAACCCGCTCCAGCACCAACACCGACAGCAATGCCGCGGCGCAGGCGCAAGCCGACACCGTCATGCCGGCCGGCAGCGCGGGAAAACGCCAGTTGAAGGTGATCGCCATCGCCGCGCCGAACGCGGCGGCAGCCGAGATGCCCAGCGTGTAGGGGCTGGCCAGCGGATTGTCGAGCACGGTCTGCATCTCGCCGCCGCCCAGGCCCAGGCACATGCCTACCAACAGCGCCATCAGCGCGGTGGGCAGGCGAAATTCCCACACCACAACGCGCATACCGGCTGCTGCGGTGTCTGCATGCAGCAGCGTGGAGAAGAGATCATGTATGGACAGGCCGGCGGGGCCGGTGGCGATATCCAGCAGCAGCGACGCTGCGATCAGCGCGAGCAGCGCCAGCGTGAATGCCATGCGGCGGCGCATGCTGCGGCGATAGGCGCGCACCGGGTCGGCCGTGGCCGGTTGCGGACCGCCAGCCGGTTCTTCGTTCAGGCAGGCGGAGGTCATTGGGCCGGCGCGGTCCAGTAGGTGCCCTGTCCGTCCAGCGTCAGGAAGCGGCGGTACAGCTCGGCCTGCGAAGCCTCGGGATCGAGCGCGGCGGCGCGCCGTGGATAAAACATTTTGGCCAGGGCCTCGATGGCGAGGATGTTGTAGGGCGAATTGTAGAAGGCGTGCCAGATGCCGAAGGCGCGTTGCGACTTCACCGCCTGCAACTCGCGAATGCCGCCGCGCGCCAGCAATACCGACAGGCTGGAGGCGGACTGCTGCGCCGCCGCGCCCGGGCCGATCAGAAGGCCGTCGCGTCCCGGCTCGGAACGGCTGCCAGTGGCGACATAGACGTCCGGCTGGTGCGATAGCAGGTATTCCATGCTGACGTCGCCCAGCGCGCCCGGCACCAGGCCGGCGACGATGTTGACGCCGCCGGCGGCCTGCACCATGTCGCCATAGCTGCCGTTGCCGGTGGTATGACAGCAGGCCGGCCACACACCGGCCAGCATCTCGACGAACACACGCGGGCGCTGCGCCTGTGGCACCGGCTCAACGATCTGCTTCACGCGTTCAAGATGCGACTGGTAGAAATCGATGTACTCCTGCGCCTCTTTCTCGCGTCCCAGCGCCAGGCCCAGCAACTTCATGCTGGGCACGGTGTGCAGCAGCGGCTTGTCGCGAAAATCGATGAAGATGACCGGGATGCCGGCCTCGTGCAGGGCGCGCAGCATCGGATTGGTCGGCGTCGGGCCGTGACCGGTCAGGCCGAAGATGGCGAGGTCGGGCTGCAGCGAGACGATCTTCTCCGGGCTCACGCTGGCCTCGGAAGTCTTGCCAATCAGCGGCACCTTGCCCGCCTGCGGGAAACGCTTGAGCAGTTGGCCCCAGGCATAAGGATCCTGGGCCTTCAACTCGCCCTGCCAGCCGACGATGCGTTGCACCGGATCGTCGCGGTCCAGCAAGGCCATCGCGAACACGAAACGGCCCTCCCCCAGCAGCACGCGCTGCGGATGGTCCGGCACCTCGACCTGGCGCCCGGCCAGGTCGGTCACCAGCCGCGCCGAGGCGTGGCCGCACAATATCAAGGCCGACGCCAGCGCCAACCCGGAAAACAGATGCCTGAACTTCACGATGCTCCCTTGCATGTCGATGCGGAAGGGGAATCCTGCGCAATGCAGAATGATTCCCATTCGAAGGAGCCCACTATAGGAGACCGGCCCTGCGGCAATGTGTCGGCAGCGGCCCGATACGTAATGAAAGTTTGCAAAACCTGCCGCACAAGATATTCCATTACAAATCGGCAGCGATGGCTTGCTCGGGCGGAAACAAAAAATCCGCCGTGATGGCGGATTCGAGTGCCAGCGGTTTCGCTGAAGGACTAGCTCCGGCGCGCCTCAATCAGTTCGAACACGCCCATCCCGGCCAGCATCGCCAGCACGAAGGCAATTGCCTTGCCCTCCCCCATGCCCAGCGCCACCAATGCCGGCCCCGGACAAAAACCGGCCACGCCCCAGCCGATGCCGAACAGCGCGCTGCCCGCCAGCAGGCGCGGCGTGATGCCGGCGGCGGCAGGCAGTTGCATGGGCAAGCCCAGCCAGGACGACTTGCGCCGGCGCGCCGCGGCGAAGGCGAACACGCCCACGCCGATGGCGCCGATCATGACCAAAGCCAGCGAGGGATCCCAGTGGCCGGCGAGATCGAGGAAGCCCAGCACCTTGGCCGGATCGGCCATGCCGGACAGCATCAGGCCGAGCCCGAACAGCACGCCGCTGGCGAAGGAAACGATGATGGCAGGCGCACGCATGTCAGCCTCCCAGCACATGCCGCAGCACGAACACGGTGACGAATCCCGCCGCCATGAAGGTCGCCGTGGCCGCGATGGAGCGCAGCGCCCCGCGCGATATCCCGCACACGCCATGGCCGCTGGTGCAACCGCCGGCATAGCGCGTCCCCAGTCCGACCATGAATCCGGCGACGATCACCGCCGGCCAGCCGGCATCGATATGCAGCGGCAGCCGCCAGCCCAAGGCCATTGCAACCAGCGGCGCGACCACCAGTCCGGCGATAAAGGCCGCGCGCCAGGCGCGTTCGCCGGCCCCCGCCCGCAACAAGCCGCCGAGAATGCCGCTGATGCCGGCGATGCGGCCGTTGAACAGGATCAGGGCCGCCGCTGCCAGGCCGATGACGATGCCGCCGGCCAGCGAGAATGCCGGCGTGAAATGCGCCCAGTCGATATGCATGGGAAGTCCCCGGAGTTGGATCAGACCGACATTATAAGAAGCCGCGCAAGCCATGGCCCAAAAAGGAAAAAGCCCGCGTCCCAAAAGGAACGCGGGCCGTGCAGGCCATCCGCCGGGAAAGGCTTGGGGCGCTGCGGGCACTGCGAGTACTACAGGGGAGTCGTCGACGGCGCCGCATCCGCTTGCAGCGATGGATGCGGCGCCGTGGCTGGCTCATATCGCGCTCACGCGCGCATCATCAGAAGTTGTGGATGATGCCGGCGTTGAACGCGTTCTGGCTGCTGTCCGAACCGGGAGCCTGGCCGTTGGTCACGCCCGGGCTGTAGGTGTCGGAAGCGCGCAGGTTGCGGTAGATCGCATACAGGCTGGTGCGCTTGGAGAGGGCGTACTTGGCGCCCAGGTTCAGCTGGATCAGGCGGCCGTTGGACGCGTTGACGAAGTCGGCGCGGGTGTACTGCACGCTGCCCAGCAGCGACAGCGCAGGGGACAGGCCGTAGTTGACGCCAACGTCGAAGATGTCGTTCTTCTCGTTGTTCACGCCGCCCACCAGGTATTGGCCGGTGGCGTCAGCCGAATAGCTGGCGGCCGACGCCGCGGAGAACGAGGAAGCCGAACCGCCGGTGGCCAGCGGCAGCTTCACGCGCGACCACGAACCGTACACCTTGGCCGGGCCGAACTGGTAGGAAGTGGCCAGGGTCCAGGTCTTCAGGCAAGTGTCGCCCGAGGAGCCGGCGCCGTTGGTGCATGTGGTGGCGTTGCTGGAGTTGACGTCGCTGGAAGCCACGGTGCCGGCCTTCTTGGACTGGAAGTACGACACGCCGACATTGAACGGGCCGTTGGAGTAAGCGCCGCCGATGCCGAAGGACTGGCCGGAGGTGTTCTCGCCGGCTTGCTCGCCGAAGCCGTAGATCAGGCTGCCGTAGAAGCCGTTGACGTTGGGGCTGTTATAGCGGATCGAGTTGTTGACGCGTTCGCCGTTGGTGCGGTCGAGGTCGCGTGCGTGGACCTGGCTGACCATGCCGCCGAAGTCGTTGACCGAGGTGAAGGCGGCGATGTCGTCGGTGAAGTCCTTCTGGCGGCCCAGCAGCACGGCGCCGAAGTTGCCCGACAGGCCGACGGTGGCGGTGCGGCCGAACAGGGTATTGCCTTGGGCCGCCGCGCCGTTATCCAGCGTGAAGCCGTTTTCCAGGTTGAACAGCGCCTTCAAGCCGCCGCCCAGGTCTTCGCTGCCCTTGAAGCCGATGCGCGAACCCTTGATCGCACCGGAGTCGACGCCGGTGCGGTTGCCGTTGCCGGTACCGGTGGTTGCCACCTTGCTGTTGTACGACAGGCTGGCGTCGATGATGCCGTAGATGGTGACCGAGCTTTGCGCATGTGCGACGCCGGCGAAGGCGCCCAGCACTGCCAGTGCCAAGAGGGACTTTCTCATGAGGAACTCCAAAAGTTGTTGAATTGCTATTTGATTATTGGTGGTTCCGCTACCTGTCCAGACAGGGAAAACACCCAAGCTTCCAGAAAGAAACATCAAGAAGACTTAATTTATTTAATCAAAATTTATTTCTACAAACAATTTAACTTTTTACTTTTCTTATTTTTATACATTTTATGTCTCTTTATTACAACTTTAAGCAGACGTAAAAATGGAATGAAAAAATGCCGACTCGCGATTCATTTGGCAGGATGAAACCAAGAAATGATGTAAATAAACAACACATTATTTCTTGTTCCCGCACAGAACGCGGTCGGCAAAAACCTGCGGCACCCGGCTGGCGCAAGGAAAACGCCAACCGCCCCGCAGGAGGACAAGCCTGGAGAATGGGC
Source organism: Herbaspirillum sp. GW821-FHT09A12 (assembly GCF_059418325.1). Classification (NCBI taxonomy): domain Bacteria; kingdom Pseudomonadati; phylum Pseudomonadota; class Betaproteobacteria; order Burkholderiales; family Oxalobacteraceae; genus Herbaspirillum; species Herbaspirillum sp. GW821-FHT09A12. The sequence goes on along the minus strand of NZ_JBWKPR010000001.1, from coordinate 880,175 downwards.
CTCTCTCACATGAACACCCGGCCCCGGCCAGTGCACGCAGTCGATACTGCGAACGGCCGCTCCAGGCCCGCCGCAAAGAAGCCGTATCGGCGGTTCAGTAATGGAACCTGCACTGGTGCACGACGATACGGTCGCGCAGGCGTTCGAATACCAGCCGATGCTCGGATGACAGGCGCACCGAGCTCAGCCCTTGCAAGCGCAACGGCAACACCGACACCTGCTGCGCCGGCAGATTCGCGCCATCGCGCAGGCAGCGCAGCAAGCGCGTGATACGCCGCGCCAGCTCGCTGTCCTGGCGGCGCCAGAAGGCGAAGTCTTCCTGGGCCAAGGGGGTCATCAGCAGTTTCATTCAACCTCCGGCTCGGACAGGAAGTCGGCGCGCAACTGCTGCAGGCTGCGCAGCAGGCGGTCTGAATTGATATCGGTGGCGAACAGGTGGGCCGCATCCTGCATGGCCCGCCAGACCGACTCCTTGACGATGACCAGGTTCTCGCCGCTGTCGCGGGTGACGACGACTTCGTCGATGTCGGCCAGCTCGATGAGCTCAGGGAGCTGGCTGGCCAGTTGCTTGGCGCTGAAGGAATACATTGGTTCCTCTTGTTGTAATGAACGGCAAGCGGACAAGCGGCGCGCGCAATGCCTGCCTCGCGCCGCCTGGAACGATCCATCAATAGCCGCGGTAGAGGCCCTGCGGATCGGGATTCTTCTGGTACTCGGCCAATTCGGCCTGCACTTGCGCGCGGCTCTTGGTGGAGACGAATGCAGGCAATTTCGGGTAGTCGGCGTCGCCGACCGTGACCAGGCCCTGGGCATTGGCCACCTTCAATTCTTCGAGCACTTGCGCGCGGGTCTTGGTGGACACGAAAGCGGGCAGCTTGGGGTAGTCGTAGTCACTCACGGCGAGGGTGCCATCGGCACGCGCTTGCTTGAGTTCTTCGATAACCTGGGCGCGGGTCTTGCCTTGCACGTTCTGGTCTTGGACCGAAACGTTTTGCGCCAGCACGGCGCCGCTTGTGGCGGCCAGTGCGAGGGCGAGGAGGAGATGACGGGTATTCATGATGTGCTTTCCTGGAACCGGTCCAACTCTCGACGAGACGTTGGATAGGTTCTTACATATGGCTTGATGCAAATTTGGTCTTGTTCCGCGCCTCGCTGCATTTGCATGAATCGGCATAAGGCGCCGGTAGCGCCGGCAGGATTTGACTGCCTCCCGGGCTGCAGATGAACTTTAATCTTTACGAAAACATTGAAAAATGCCGTTGCTTGGAATTGATAGTTTCAGAAAAAGAAACAATCAGGGATTGACGCGCCTGGCTCGTATTTGAGGACTGCCGGAATTGCCGCAGATGGGAGAAGGAGGAAAAGGAGGAAATCCAGCGGGCGAAGCTGGAAGATGTCTCGAAAGATCGGTGCGGCGAGAAGAATCGCCGCCATCCTTCCTTTACAAGACGCAATACCGCGACATGGGAAAACGCCTCTCGCCGGCTTTGCCCCATGCGGCGCAAACCCATATGGAACCTGGCCTTCGGCGTCTCCGTAAGATGTTTAGGTTATATGCATAAGCGAAAATTTATTTTCCCCTTATAACCTCGTCGCCTTAAAATAGCGGCTTCTTATAAAAATATCGATGGCAGTGGAGACTTGTGGTTTTGTCCCCGCCTGCGACGTCTTTCTGAACCGGGAAGGCGCCCATGGCGGCGGGTCGGAAACACGGGCCCGCTGCCATTTCTATTCCCATCATGATCGAAATCCAAGCTGTTACCCAGCGCTTCGGCAGTGTCGAAGCGGTGCGCAATGTCGATCTGTCGATCCGCAAGGGCGAAGTCTTCGGCATCATCGGCCGCAGCGGCGCCGGCAAAAGCACCCTGGTGCGCACCCTGAACCTGCTCAACCGCCCCACTTCCGGCCGCATCCTGCTGGATGGCCAGGACCTGACCACCCTCTCCGCGCAACAACTGCGCGAAGCGCGCCGCGGCATCGGCATGATCTTCCAGCACTTCAACCTGCTCTCTTCGCGCACGGTGTACGACAACATCGCGCTGCCGCTGGAGCTGGCCGGCAAGTCCAAGGCCGAGATCGCACAGAAGGTCGAGCCGCTGCTGGAACTGGTCGGCCTGTCGACACTGAAGAACCGCTATCCGGCGCAGATCTCGGGCGGCCAGAAACAGCGCGTGGGCATCGCCCGTGCCCTGGCCAACGATCCCAAGGTCTTGCTGTCGGACGAAGCCACGTCGGCGCTGGACCCGGAAACCACCCGTTCGATCCTGGAGCTGCTGCGCAAGATCAACCAGGAACTGGGCCTGACCATCGTGCTGATCACCCACCAGATGGAAGTGATCAAGGTCATCTGCGACCGCGTGGCGGTGATGGAAGCCGGCCAGGTGATCGAACAGGGCGAGGTGCTGGATGTGTTCCGCCAGCCCAAGCATGAAGTCACGCGCGCCCTGATCGGCGACGTGATCGCCCATGAACTGCCCAAGGGCGTGGTGGAACGCCTGCGTGCGCGCCTGGCCAAGGCCGAAGCGGAAAATGACGCCACCAAGGGCACCGACCATCTGTTCCGCTTCGCCTTCACCGGCTCGGGCGTGGACCAGCCGCACCTGTCGGAAGCGGTGCGCCGCTACAGCCTGGACTTCAACATCCTGCACGGCCAGATCGACGAGATCCAGGGCCAGGCCTTCGGCTCGCTGGCGATCCTCGCCAACGGCACCCAGGAAAACATCAACAATGCAATGCAATACCTGCGCTCGCAGGGCGTCGTCGTGGAGGAACTGAACCATGTCATCTGAATTGATCGATCTGTTTATCAGCTCCTTCGGCGAAACCCTGATGATGGTCGGCATCTCGGGCGTGCTGGGTTCGGTGCTGGGCGTGCCGCTGGGCATCGCGCTGCACCTGACCGACCGCAACGGCATCCTGCCCAACGTGGCCTTCAACCGCATCGCCGGCCTGCTGGTCAACGCGGTGCGCTCGACGCCCTTCATCATTTTGCTGGTGGCGGTGATCCCGTTCACGCGCTTTTTCGTCGGCACCTCGATCGGCACCGCCGCCGCCATCGTGCCGCTGACGATTGCCGCCGCGCCCTTCATCGCGCGCCTGGTCGAGTCGGCCCTGCGCGAAGTCGACCGCGGCCTGGTGGAAGCGGCCCAGGCCATGGGCGCGACCACCGGGCAAATCATTTACAAGGTATTGGTGCCCGAGGCATTTGCTGGTATCGTCGCCGGTCTCACGATCACCTTCGTCAGCCTGGTCGGCTATTCGGCCATGGCCGGCGCGATCGGCGGCGGCGGCCTGGGCGACCTGGGCATCCGCTACGGCTACCAGCGCTTCCTGCCGGAAGTGATGCTGGCGGTGGTGCTGATCCTGATCGTTTTCGTGCAGCTGGTGCAATCCCTGGGAGACCTGCTGGTGCGCAAGCTGAGCCATCGCTAACAGCGAAAACCACAGCGCGCAGTATGGAAGACAAACCGCAGCTACCCGCTGCGATCATTAAAAAAGCTTGAAAGGAAAGTCATGAACCGTCGTCAGTTGATTCAATTCGTCGCAGGCCTGGGTGTCGCTGCCAGCCTGATCTCCGCCCCCGTGCAAGCGCAGGACAAGCCGATCAAGATCGGCGTGACCGCCGGCCCGCACGCCGAGATCATGGAACAGGTCAAGAAGCTGGCCGAGAAGGATGGCCTGAAGCTGCAAATCATCGAATTCACCGACTACATCCAGCCCAACGCGGCGCTGGCCGGCGGCGACCTGGATGCTAACTCCTACCAGCACCAGCCCTACCTGGACGCCCAGATCAAGGACCGCGGCTACAAGTTCGTGAGCGTGGGCTCCACCATCACCTTCCCGATGGGCGTGTACTCCAAGAAGATCAAGTCGCTGGATGAACTCAAGCAAGGCTCCCGCGTCGGCGTGCCCAACGACCCGACCAACGGCGGCCGCGCGCTGCTGGTGCTGCAAGCCAAGGGCGTGATCAAGCTCAAGGCCGACGCCGGCCTGAAGGCAACCCCGCTGGACATCATCGACAACCCGAAGAAGGTCAAGATCATCGAACTGGACGCCGCCCAGCTGCCGCGTTCGCTGGATGACTTCGACGCCGCCGTGATCAACGGCAACTTCGCCGAATCGGCCGGCCTGTCGCCGACCAAGGACGCCATCGCCGTGGAAGCCTCGACCGGCCCCTACGCCAACGTGCTGGCCGTGCGCGCCGCCGACAAGGACAAGCCCTGGGTCGCCAAGCTGGTCAAGGCTTACCACAGCCCGGAAGTGAAGAAGTTCGTGCTGGAAAAGTACAAGGGTTCGGTGATCACCTCGTGGTAATCGGCCATCAGGTAATCGGGTAATCGCTTAAAGCGCCCGGCGCCGCCGGACGCCCATGAAAAAAAGCCACCTCGGTGGCTTTTTTTCATGGGCGACAGTCAGGCCTAGTCTAATCGCGGCTGCCGCGAGGATCCGGCGCGTTGCGCCAGTCGTATTCTTCCTCTTCATCCTCGTCGTCTTCCGACAGCGCATCGGGATTGTCGGTGGGCTGGTAGCTGGCCAGCAGTTCGGCGCGCGAGGCCGGCGTTTCCAGCGAGATGCGGCCGAGCGCGCCGCTGCGGTAGTCCTGCAGGAAGGTATGCGCGGCCTTTTCGAAATCGTAGTCGCCGCCCTTGAGGCGGAAACCGCGCTTGGCCGCCACTCCCTCGATCACCGCCACGCCGTCCATGCCCTCGGTCTGGAAGCCGTAGCGCGCCTTCAGCAATTGCGCATAGCGCTGCAGCAGCAGGTCGGCCAGGAAGGTGGCCACCTCTTCCTCGATCAGCGCGTTGCTGCCCACCGCATGGCTGGCGGCCAGCATCAGGCCGTCGCTGGGGTGTTCGATCTTGGGCCACAGCATGCCGGGGGTATCGATCAGCACCATGTTATTGCCCAGGTAGAGGCGCTGCTGGGTCTTGGTCACGGCCGGCTCGTCGCCCACCGCAGCCACGCGCTTTTTCAGCAGCGCATTCATCAGCGTGGACTTGCCGACGTTGGGGATGCCCATGATCATCATGCGCAGCGGCTTCAACACGGTGCCGCGGTGCGGCGCCACCTGCAGCGCCAGCTTGGGCACGCGCGCCACGTCGGACGGCTTCTTGCACGACAGCGCCACCGCGGTGACGCCCTTCTGGCTGTTGTAATGGTTGATCCAGGCCTGGGTCGCGGCCGGGTCGGCCATGTCGGTCTTGTTGAGGATCTTCAGGCAGGGCCGCTGGCGGGCGTTGCGCAATTGCTCGATCATCGGGTTGCAGCTGGCCTGGGGCAAGCGGGCGTCGACCACTTCAATGACCAGGTCGACCTTCTCCATTGCCTCGGCCGCCTTCTTGCGGGCGGCGTTCATGTGGCCAGGGAACCATTGGATGGACATGCGGATTCTTCTTTCTTGCACTTGAGTGATAAGCCGCTATTTTACGGCTTGCGCGCACCCTGCCCCAAAAAAAGAACCCGCCGCGCAACAGATGCGGGCGGGTTTCCCGGCAAACGCGGCGTTCAGGCGCCGCGTGCGGCCAATTCCTTTCTGACAACCCCGACAAAGCGCCATACCAGCCACAGCGCCAGCGCATAAGCCGCCGCCATCATGCCGAAGGCCAGCGGATTGCGCACACCCCAGCCGTCGAAGGTATGCAGCACCGCGCCCATCACCGCCACGCCGACCAGCGCGCCGATCTGGCGGTTAGCGTTAAGCGCGGCGGCGGCGCTGTTGGCGTGCGCGCGGCCGGCCACCTGCATCACCACCGCGGTCATGGCGGGGATGGCGGTGCTCACGCCCAGGTTGGCGGCGGCGCAAACCAGCGCCAGCAACCAGTACGGCGTGGCCGGCGTCAACCCCATGGCCAGCGCGGTAAAGACGGCGCCCACCGACAGCCCCAGCAGCAGCGGCACGCGCGGCCCCCAATGCGCCGACATGCGGCCGGAACTGAGGTTGCCGATGAAGATCACCGCCATCATCGGCACCAGTTGCAAACCGGTCTGCAACGCATCGGCGCCGCGCCCCTGCTGCAGGAACAGCGCCAGGTAGAACAGGTTGCCGTAGACGCTGAAGTTGATCAGGAAGCCGATGCCGTTGGCGGCGGCGAACTGCGGCGTGGCGAACAAGGCCTTGGGCAGCAGCGGCGCGATGCCGCGACGCTCGTGCCGCACCAGCGCGACGGCCGCCAGCAACGTGAGCGCCATGCCGGCGATGATGCGCGCCGAACCCCAGCCGTACACCGGCCCCTGGATCAGCACGAAGGACACGCCGGCCAGCATCGCCACGCCCACCACATGGCTGTAGAGATTCAGCGCGCGCTCATGGCGCGGCGCCTGCGGGATCAGCGAACGCGCCATGAGCAGGCCGACGATGCCCACCGGCACATTGATCAGGAACACGCTGCGCCAGCCCAGCCAGTGGATCAGCACCCCGCCCAGGAGCGGGCCGACCGCGGCCGACAGGCCCACGGTGGCCGACCACACGCCCAGCATGCGGGCGCGCACCCGATCGTCCTCGTAGACGTGGCTCAACAGGCTCAGCGAACTGGGCATGAAAAACGCCGCCCCCAAACCCTGCAGCAGGCGCGCCGCCACCAGGAACGGGCCGTTGGGCGCAGCGCCGCACAGCAGCGACGCCACCACGAACAGGAACAGGCCGGTCAGGTAGAGCCGTTTGGCGCCGAAGCGGTCGGCCAGCGCGCCGCCCACCATCAGCATGGCGGCGAAGGTGAGCGTGTAGCCGTCGACGATCCACACCAGCGTGGACAATGGCGCGGCCAGGCTGTCCGAGATATTGGACAGGCCGACGTTGACCACGGTCACATCCAGCATGGCCATGATGAAGCCGATGGCCAGCGCCACCAGCGGCAGCATGCCGGCGCGGGGTGCCGGAACGGCGGGAACGACAGGAACGACCGGAGCGGCGGCGACGGCCGGGTTGGAACATTGCACGGATGACATCGGATTCTTTCGGCGATAGCGCGACATGCGCGCGATCAACGGATTGTAGGCTTCCGTCTTGATGCAATAAATAGGTATAAGATCGGCAGTGTGATGCAAATTTGCATGATCGAACCAATGGAAGGGCAATATGACGGCAGCGATGGATTGGGACAATGCGCGGGTATTCCTGGCGCTTTACCGCAAGGGCACCTTGCGCGCGGCAGCCGAACAGCTGGAGATCGACCAGGCCACGGTCGGCCGGCGCCTGGCGGCGATGGAAAAATCGCTGGCGGCGCGCCTGTTCCTGCGCACCCCCTCGGGCTATGTTCCCACGCCTGCCGGCGAACTGGCGGCCGGCGCGGCCGAGCGCATGGAACAAGGGGCCGAGCAGTTGCTGCGCCAGATGCAAGGCATCGATGAGCGCTTGTGCGGCGTGGTGCGCCTGGCTGCCACCGACAGTGCCGCGCGCCACTTCCTGATACCGGCCCTGCACAAGCTGCGCGAGGCGCATCCGAATATCCGCGTGGTGCTCTCCACCTCGACCCAGATCACCAACCTGACCAAGCGCGAAGCCGACATCGCGGTACGCACCGTCCGCCCCGACAGTCCCGACCTGATCGCTCGCCACTTGAAGCGCCTGCACACCGGCATCTATGCCGCCAAGGCCTATGTCAAAAAGCGTGGCCTGCCGGAACCCGGCGCCGCACTCAAGGGACACGACGTGGTGGCCTACCAGCGCGCGCTGGCGCCGCACATGGTCGACCAGGTCTGCGGCGAATCCAGTGCCAATGCCAACATTGCGATAGAAGTGAGCAACGGCCTGATGCTGGCCGAATGTGTCGCGGCCGGGATGGGATTGGGCGAATTGCCCGAGCATCTGGGCGATGCCATGCCCGGACTGGTGCGCATCTGGCCTGAGCGCAATGCGCCGTATGACATGTGGCTGGTGCTGCACAGCGACCTTAATCGCACGGCACGGGTGCGGGCGGTGGCCGATGCGATCATCGCGGCTTACGAGGCGGCTTGAGCCGGCTCAGTCCAGATCGGCCAGCACCTTCAGGTGGGCCACCACGCTGCGCCCCAGCGCCGACAGGTTGTAGCCGCCTTCCAGGCAACTGACGATACGGCCCTGCGCATGCTCCTTGGCGACCTGCATGATCTGCCGCGTCATCCACGCGTAATCCGCCTCCACCAGCCCCATCTGGCCCATGTCGTCCTCGCGGTGGGCATCGAAGCCGGCCGAGATGAAGATCATCTGCGGGCGATGCGCGTGCAGCGCCGGCAGCCATTTTTCGCTCACCAGCTGGCGTACTGCATTACCGTCGGTATAAGCCGGCACCGGCACGTTGACGATATGCGGCTCGGCCGGACCGCCTCCCGAGAACGGGTAGAAAGGATGCTGGAAGAAACTCACCATCAGCACGCGGGCATCGTGCGCGAAGGCGTCTTCGGTGCCGTTGCCGTGGTGCACGTCGAAATCTACCACCGCCACCCGTTCCAGTCCATGCACGTCCAGCGCATGGCGCGCGGCGATGGCCACGTTGTTGAACAGGCAAAAACCCATGGCCTGGTCGGGCGTGGCATGGTGGCCCGGCGGGCGCACCGAGCAAAAGGCGTTATCCAGTTCGCCGGCCAGCACCGCGTCGGTCGCGGCCAGCGCCGCGCCGGCCGCGCGCAATGCCGCCTGCCAGCTGTGGCGGTTGAGCAGCGTGTCGCCGTCGAGGGAGTAATACGGCTCGCCCGACAATGCCAGCGCATGGCTGTGCTCGCGGATGCGGTCGACGGCGGCGGCGCTGTGGATGCGTTCGAGTTCGGCCGGGTCGGCCAATGGCGCGTCGCGGCGGTCGAGGAACTGGTCGATGCGGCTGGCGATCAGTTGGTCCTCGATGGCCTGCAGGCGGGCCGGCGTCTCGGGGTGCCAGTCGCCCATTTCATGGCGCTGGCAATCGGCGTGCGTATAGAAGGCGGTGGTCATTGTTGCTCTTGTATCCGGCAGGCAGGCCCGGGATGGCGGCTGGCCTGAACATGTCTCATGCGGCGGGTCTCGTGCGGCTAGTGTACATCCAGCCGGGCGGCTGCGGCAGGCAGGCCCATGCACCGGCATGGGGCGCAACGCCCGATGCGGTATACTTCCAGGCTTGTTTCGCCCCTCCTTCCAGACTGCCGCCTCATGCCGATCACATCGCTTCGCCGCTTGCCCGTCCTGACCTCCGCCCTGCTGTTCTCCGCCTTGTGCGCCTTGCCGCCGGCCCTGCATGCCCAATCCGCGACGCAACCGGCCAAGCCCCAGAACAAAAGCAAGCCGGCCAAGGACAAGAAGCACGACAAGAAAGGCGACCACAAAACGGCCAGGAAGGCCCCGGTGAAAAAAAAGGCCGTACCTGAAGAACAGGGCGAGTTCGTCAATTTCAATGAGTGGAAGGACGTCAAGCGCTTCATCGATGAAATGGTCGAGCGCAACGGCTTCGACCGCGCCGAACTCAACAAGCTGCTGGCGCAGACGCGCTACCTCGACACCGCGATCCAGCTGATCAAGCCGGCGCCCAGCAACAAACCCAAGAACTGGGCGGCCTACCGCGCGCGCTTCATCGACCCGGTGCGCATCAACGCCGGCGTCGAGTTCTGGAACACCCATGGCGTCGCCCTGGCGCGCGCCGAAGCGCAGTATGGCGTGCCGATGGAAATCATCGTCGGCATCATCGGCGTGGAAACCGTCTACGGTCGCAACACCGGCAACTTCCGCGTGATGGATGCGATCACCACGCTGGCCTTCGACTATCCGAACACGCCCAACCGCGATGCCCGCATGGCCTTCTTCCGCGGCGAGCTGGAAAACACCCTGCTGCTGGCGCGCGACGCCCATATCGACCCGTTCTCGCTGCGCGGCTCCTACGCCGGCGCCATCGGCTGGCCCCAGTTCATGCCGGGCAGCATCCGCGAATACGCGGTCGATTTCGACGGCGACGGCAAGATCGACCTGCGCAATTCGCCGGTGGACGCCATCGGCAGCGTGGCGCACTACCTCTCCGTGCATGGCTGGCAGCGCGGCGAGCCGGTGGCGTTCCCGGCCACGGTGTCGTCCGACAACCGCCAGTGGGAAGGCCTGCTGAACCAGGGCCTGGAAGCCAAATACAGCGAGGAGCAGTTGCAAGCCGCCGGCGTGAGCGTGAACGCGCCCACGCTGCCGGCCGGCATGCGCTTCGGCCTGGTCGACCTGCAAAACGGCGCCGGCCCGACCGAGTACTGGCTGGCGACCAATAACTTCTTCGCCATCACGCATTACAATCGCAGCTACTTCTACGCGATGTCGGTGGCCGAACTGGGCCGCGCCGTCGCCGCCGCGCGCAACCGCTGATCCGAACCTCAGTAAAGATGAAACGTATTGCTCCTTTGGCCTCGACGCTGATGCTGACGCTGGCCGGCACTTCCCTTGGCCTGTCCAACGCCGCCCGCGCCGTGGACGGCCGCGATGAATCCGGCGACAGCCTGCCGACAGTGAACGTCACCGCCAGCGGCGCCGGCAAATCGGAAACGCGCGCCCGCTCGGCCGCCGTCGCCGGCTTCGACGACGCGCCGCTGCTCGACACCCCGGCCTCGGTATCGGTGGTCACCGGCCAGCAGATGCGCGACCAGCAGTCGCGCCTGCTGTCGGACGTCGTCAAGAACGACGCCTCCATCGGCGAAAACTATGCGCCGGTGGGTTATTACGAAAACTTCAGCGTGCGCGGCTTTACGCTCGATCCGGCCAGCGCCTATCGCATCGATGGCCTGACCGTGGCCGGCGAGCAGACCATCGCGCTGGAGAACAAGGAGCGCGTGGAGTTCCTGAAAGGCGTGGCCGGCCTGCAGGCCGGCGTGGTCGCCGCCGGCGGGCTGGTGAACTATGTCACCAAGCGCCCGGCAGACGTACGCTCGGTGGTGCTGGGCACCGACTCCAACGGTTCGCGCTACCTCGCCACCGACCTCGGCGCCCTGTTCGGCGAGCAGAAGCAGTTCGGCTTGCGCATCAACGCCGCGCATGAAGACATCCATTCGTATGTCGACCATGCCGACGGCTGGCGCGACTTCGCTTCGCTGGCGGCCTCCTGGACCATCAGCGCCAAGACGCTGCTGCAGTTCAACGCCGAATACCAGCAGAAGTCGCAGCGCTCGGTGGCCGGCTACCAGCTGCTGGGCGGCGCCGCGATCCCGTCCGGCGTGTCGCCCTCGACCATGCTCACGCCGCAATCCTGGGCGCAGCCGGTGCGCGATACCTCGCTGAACTACAACCTGCGCCTGGACACTGAATTCAACAGCGACTGGCGCGGCTACATCACGGCCGGCCGCAGCCGCGCGGTGATCGACGATTACCTGGCGTTCCCTTACGGCAGCGGCGCCTCGCCGTATTTCGCGGCCAACGGCGACTTCGACGTGTACGACTATCGCAGCCCCGACGACACACGCCGCAACGATGAAGTGCAGGCCGCCGTCACCGGCAAATTCGCCACCGGCTTCCTGCGCCACGAACTGACCGTGGGCGCGGCCATGTCGCGCCGCGTGGTGGACAAGTCCGACGGCATCAGCAGTTGGGTCGGCAGCGGCAACATCTACACCGGCACGCCCGCGCTGCCGGCCTCGACCGATACGCCGCCCCCGGCCTACCGCAACCTGGACAGCCGCCAGAAGGCCTTGTTCTTCAGCGACCGCCTGCAGTTCTCCGAACGCTGGCAAGCCATCGCCGGCGGCCGCCAGGTGTGGCTCAACGAAGATGCGTTCAACAGCGACGGCAGCATCTCCCGCCATACCGGCCGCAACATCTTCCTGCCGCAACTGGCGCTGATCTTCAAGCCGATGCGCGACATGTCGATCTACGGCAGCTATGCCGAAACGCTGTCGCTGGGTACCTCGGCGCCGTTCTGGTCAAGCATCACCAATTACCCGACCACCCTTCCCCCATCGGTGGCCCGCCAGTTGGAAGCTGGAGTGAAGTACGATGCCTCGTCCGATTTGTCCTTGACCGCGGCCGTGTTCCGAATCCGCAAGGCCTACGAATATCCGCAACCGGACAGCACGGGCACCAGCTTCACCTACGTCCAGCAAGGCCAGCAAACCAACACCGGCATCGAACTCGGCGCCAGCGGCAAGCTCACGCCGCGCCTGCAGGTCGGCGCCAGCATGGCCGTCACCCGCGCGCGCGCCAGCGATACCGGCACCGCCGCCTACGACGGCCAGCAGGTGGTCAACGTGCCGCGCCTGCGCAGCGCGGTCTACGCCGACTATGCGGTGCCCGGCGCGGATGGCCTGAATGTGATGGGCAGCTGGCTCTACAGCGGCAGCAAGCCGGCCACCCGCGACGGCAGCGTGAGCCTGCCGGCAGTGCACGTGTTCAACGCCGGCCTGCGCTACAAGCTGCGCCTGGCCGGACATGAGACCACGCTGCGCCTGAACGTCGACAACCTCTTCGACAAGCGCTACTGGAAGGATGCTGGCCAATACCTGGGCGACAGCTACCTGCACCTGGGCGCGCCGCGCACCGCGCGCCTGTCGCTGCAATACGATTTCTGAGCATCATGGACGCGGCTTCCCACCACCTCACGCGCGTCATCAGTCACGGCATGAATGCCGAGACGGTGATTTCCGACTGGCCCGCGCTGACCTCGGCCGAGGTGGCGCGCGTGTTGCGGCATTATCCGCAGGCCGGCACGCCGCAGCGCCTGGAGTGGCACAGCCCGCGCCCGTTCTCGGCGGCCTGCGTGATGCACACCGATGCCGGCCAGATCTTTATCAAGCGCCATCACGTACGCGTGCGCGACATTGCCGCGCTGGCCGAGGAGCACCGCTTCGTGGCGCACCTGCACGCCAACGGCCTGCCGGTCGGCACCGCGCTGCAAACGGTGGACGGCGCCAGCGCGCTGACTGATGAGCATTGGACGTATGAAGTGTTCTGGCTGGCGCCGGGCGTGGACCTGTACCGCGACGCCATGTCATGGACGCCCTTCTCCAGCCGTACCCATGCATATTCGGCCGGCGCCATGCTGGCGCGGCTGCACCAGGCTTCGCAAGGTTACGATGCGCCGGCGCGCGCCGCGCGGCCGCTGATTTCCAGCTTCACGATTTTCTCGCAGGAAGATCCGGTGCGCCCGCTGCAAGCCTACATCGAGCAGCGCCCGGCGATCGCCGACTACCTGCGCGACCGCCCCTGGCGCGGTGAAGTGGCGCAGCACCTGCTGCCGTTCCACGCCCGCCTGAAACCCTACCTGGATGAGATGACGCCGCTGTGGACGCACAACGACTGGCATGCATCGAACCTGCTGTGGAGCGACGACAGTGCACTGGCGCAGGCGCATACGGTGCTGGACTTCGGCCTGTCGGACCGCACCTGCGCACTGCACGACGTGGCCACCGCGATCGAGCGCAACATCGTCGAATGGCTGGCGATCCCGCACCGGCCCGACCAGTTGATCCACCTCGACCTGCTCGATGCGCTATTGGACGGCTATGCTTCGCAGCTGCCGCTGACGGCGCGCCAGACGCGCGCGCTGGCGGCGCTGTTGCCGCTGGTGCATGCCGAGTTCGCGCTGGCCGAGCTGGATTACTTCCACGGCGTCACGCATTCGCAGCAGAACGCCGCGCTGGCCTACGATACTTATCTGCTGGGTCACGCCGCCTGGTTCAATACCCCGGAAGGGCAACGGCTGCTGGATCACCTGCAACGACGGGCCGATGCGCTGGAGGCGTGAAGCGCCAAGCCCTGACTTGCGCCAGGACGACGGGGTAACAAGGGCAAGGGATTGTTGCCTCAGGCGAAATCCTTGATCGTCTCCGGCTCGATCAGCACCATGTTTTCATTGGCGCCCAGCCACACCTGGCCATCCTGGATGGTGCATTGCAATTGCATCGAGCGCTGCGCCAGCGCCGCCAGCGCCTGGCTGGCTTCGGCCGGGATATTCACTACCTTGAGGTTCTTGGCGCGCTCGACGCGGCTGCCGGTCTGGTTCCACCAGATATTGGAAACGCTGCTGTAGCTGTATACCAGTACGCGTCCGGAACGGCCGCAAGCCTTGAGGATGGCGCGGTCGTCGGGCTGGCCGACTTCGATCCACAGCTCGATGGCGCCGGTCAGGTCCTTCTGCCACAGGTCGGGCTCGTCGGTATCGGACAAACCCTTGCCGAAGGCCAGCGCCTGGCTGGCGTTGAGGGCGAAAGCCAGCACCCGGATCATCATGCGTTCATCGGTTTCGGACGGATGGCGGGCAATGGTCAGCGTATGGTTTTCGTAATAGTGCCGATCCATGTCGGAGATCTGCAGGTCGGCTTTGAAGATGGTGGATTTGAGCGCCATGGGGAAAATCTTGAGGTAGACGATACGGATGGTGCAGCGGCGCAATCGCCGCCGCCGAAGGTTGGCAAGCATAGCCCATCCGCGCCGCGAATGGGCGGCGAGTTTCACGCCGCTGCACGCCACTTCGCGCCACGGCGGCCATGCGACAATGTCGCATGGACACCCCACCTTCCCCGCGCAGCGACGCCGACATCGTCGCCCTCACCCAGGCCTGGCTGGAACAGGCCGTGATCGGCCTGAACCTGTGCCCGTTCGCCAAGGCCGTGCATATCAAGCAACAGATCCGCTACCAGGTCAGCCACGCCACCGAATGGGATGCGCTATCCCGGGAGCTGGAACAGGAGCTGACCTTGCTGGCCCAGGCCGATCCGGAGCAGGTCGACACCACGCTGCTGATCATCCCACTCGCATTGGCCGACTTTCTGGAATACAACGACTTCCTGGATTGGGCAGAGCGCATCCTGGCGCGCCTGGAACTGGATGGAGAACTGCAGATCGCCAGTTTCCACCCGGCCTACCAGTTTGCCGACGCGCAACCGGACGATATCGAGAACTACAGCAACCGCTCGCCTTTTCCCATCCTGCATCTGTTGCGAGAAAGCAGCATCGACCGCGCCGTCGCCGCCTACCCCGATGCCAGTGCGATTTTCGAGAAAAACATGGCTACCTTGCAGAAACTGGGCCTATCTGGCTGGAATGCCTTACCGTTTGTCGTGTCAGATAAACAACACCAACAAATCTCGAAAAAATCCTGTTAATATCTGTTACAAATTCGAAATGAGTTTCTGCAACTATTGTGGAATAGTATTTTCTGACCTCATGAAATTTGTGCAATTATTTCTGCGTAGACATAGAATCAGCTATGTGACGCGCAGGAATCAAGTGCACCGGTCAGAGAACTCGATGCCCAGTGTTGAAGTCGTTCTTTGATAGGACTAGTCTTTTATCTTGCAGAAAAAAGGTCCAAAGCCTTGGACTCAGATAGAGTTAGTCGCGTTTTGCAGTTTTACCAACAATTAATGCTTAGGCGGTCAAGCCTTCACAAACATCTGCATAATGGAACGTCCCGATCATGACTACAACTACCGATACTGCTGAAACCAATTCCGTTTCCGACAACGTCAATTACGACCCGAACCATCTGCTCGATGCGTTGATCGAAAAACTGCACCTGAAGAACGATGCCGCCTTGTCGCGCGCCCTGGAAGTGGCGCCGCCGGTCATCAGCAAGATCCGTCACCGCCGCCTGCCGGTGGGCGCTTCGCTGCTGATCCGCATGCACGAAGTCAGCGAACTGTCGATCCGCGAACTGCGTGAACTGATGGGCGACCGCCGCGAGAAATTCCGCATCAGCGACAAGCAATTCAAACCGAAGCCAGGCGCCCCGGCAGGCGCGCCGACTGCTGGCAGCGCTGAATAAGAAAACGGAGCCCAAGGCTCCGTTTTTCGTTAACACCAATACAGCCGCGCCGGCATCGCTGCCGCGCGGCTGTGTCGTCATCAGGCCGGGAACACGCCGGTCGACAAATAACGGTCGCCGCGGTCGCACACCACGAAAACAATGGTGGCGTTCTCCACCTGGTGCGACAGGCGCACCGCCACTTCGCAAGCGCCGGCTGCCGAAATCCCGCAGAACAGTCCCTCAGTCACCGCCAGCCTGCGCGCCATGCTCTCGGCGTCGGCCTGGCTGACCGATTCGGTCTGGTCCACGCGCGACTTGTCGAAGATCTTGGGCAGATAGGCTTCCGGCCACTTGCGGATGCCGGGAATGGACGAGCCTTCGGCCGGCTGCGCGCCAACCACTTGCACGCCGGGATTCTGCTCCTTCAGGTATTGCGACACCCCCATGATAGTGCCTGTGGTGCCCATGGCGCTGACGAAATGGGTGATCTTGCCTTGGGTGTCACGCCAGATTTCGGGGCCGGTGGTTTCATAATGCGCCAGCGGATTGTCCGGGTTGGCAAATTGGTCGAGGATCAGGCCCTGGCCCTCTTTCTCCATCTGCTCCGCCAGGTCGCGCGCGTATTCCATACCGCCGCTCTTGGGCGTGAGCACGATCTTGGCGCCGTAGGCGGCCATGCTCTGGCGGCGTTCCTCGGAGAGGTTTTCCGGCATCAGCAGCACCATCTTGTAGCCGCGCATGGCCGCCACCATCGCCAGCGCGATACCGGTGTTGCCGCTGGTAGCTTCGATCAGGGTGTCGCCCGGCTTGATCTGGCCGCGCGCCTCGGCGCGGGTGATCATCGAATAAGCGGCGCGATCCTTGACCGAACCGGCCGGGTTGTTGCCTTCCAGCTTGCCGAGGATGATGTTGTTGCGGCGCCTGGCTTCCTCGCCGCCGATACGCGGCAGCTGGATCAGCGGCGTATTGCCGATGGTGGACTCGATGGTCGGATAAGACATCTGCTTGGCTTTCCTTATGCGATCCCGGTCGGATCGGCCTTTGGTCGAAAGGCTCATTTTAATATGACTCTTTATCATGTGCTGGCAAGCCAACCCAACAAGATGCTTATATAGATATAGCCAATTCATTTAAGCCCGCGGCCCGCCTCCTACATGGCCTACACTGCGCAAAGGGATACCCGGCAAACAAAAAACGGCAAACGGGATCCTCGGCCAACGACTAGAGATGCGCCACGGAGACAACATGCACACCCACGAAATCGTCAACCAGGTCCCCGACCTGACGGATTACAACCTCTACACCAGCGACGCCGCCTTGAGCGAAGGCGTCCGGCGCGAGGCCGCCGGCTGGCACGCCTGCGCGCTCACCAGCCACGGCGCCGAACTGGGCAGCGCCGAAGTGCTGGAACTGGCGGAGCTGGCCAACCGCCATACGCCCGAGCTGCAGACCCACGACCGCATCGGCCGCCGCATCGACGTGGTGAACTTCCATCCTTCCTGGCATGCGCTGCTGGAACTGTTGCGCCGCACCGGCCTGCACGCCCTGCCCTGGATCCAGCCCGGCGATGGCGCCCATGTGGCGCGCGCCGCCGGCTACTTCATGCATGCGCAGGTGGAGGCCGGATCGCTTTGCCCCACCACCATGACCTTCGCCGCCATTCCGGTGCTGCAACAGGAACCCGTGCTGTTCGAACAATTGCGCCCGCAGCTCCTGGCGCGCGAGCATGACGGGCGCGACCTGCCCATCCGGCACAAGCGCTCGATCCTGATCGGCATGGGCATGACCGAGAAACAGGGCGGCTCGGACGTGCGCAGCAACGCCTCGAGCGCCATGCCGATGGACATGCAGGCGCAAGGGCGCGGCGCGTCTTACCTGCTGTCCGGCCACAAGTGGTTCTTCTCGGCCCCCATGTGCGACGCCCACATGATGCTGGCGCGTACCGAGAATGGCCTGTCCTGCTTCTTCGTGCCGCGCTGGCTGCCTGACGGCGGCAAGAACCCGGTCCTGATCCAGCGCCTGAAAGACAAGCTGGGCAACCGCTCCAATTCCAGCGGCGAAGTCGAGTTCAGCGAGGCGCTGGGCATCATGGTCGGCGACGAAGGACGCGGCATCCCCACCATCATCGAGATGGCCAACCATACGCGCCTGGATTGCGTCATCGGCAGCGCCGCGCTGATGCGCCAGGCGCTGGTGCAAGCCCTGCACCACGCGCGCCACCGCAGCGCCTTCGGCCGTCACTTGGCCGAGCAGCCGCTGATGCGCAACGTGCTGGCCGACCTGGCGCTGGAAAGCGAAGCGGCCACGCTGCTCATGCTCAAGCTGGCGCACGCCTTCGACGCGCCGGACGATCCGCTGGCGTGCGCCTGGAAACGCATCGTCACGCCCGCCGCCAAATTCTGGATCTGCAAGCACGCGCTCGAATTCACCGGCGAATGCATGGAAGTCTGGGGCGGCAACGGCTACGTCGAAACCGGCCCGATGGCGCGCCTGTACCGCGAAGCGCCGGTCAACTCGATCTGGGAAGGCTCGGGCAACGTAATGTGCCTGGACGTGCTGCGCGCCGTCGCGCGCGAAGCCCTGGGGTTTTCGCTGCTGATGGACAGCCTGGAACAAGCCGCCATCGGGCATGCGCTGCTGCAAGAACGCGTGCATGCGCTGAAGGCGATGCTCTCGGCCCCGCCGGCGCAACGCGAAGCCCTGGCGCGCCGCTTCGTGCAGCAGCTGGTGCTGGCGCTGCAAGGCATGCTGATGCTCCAGCACGCGCCCGCGGCCAGTGCCGACGCTTTCCTTGCCGGCCGCAGCGAGGCCGATGGCGGCCGGGTATACGGCACCCTGGGCGCATCGACGGTGGCGGCACAGGAAGGCATCTTGCTGCGGGCCTGGCCACTGCCATAGCAGGCGGCGTTCAGCCGTTTCCCCCGGCCAGCAATTCGAACAGGTCCGCCGTCCCCATCTGCCCGCCTTTCAGCATCAGCTCGATGCCGTCGAGATGGGCGGCGTCGGCATGCGCGCGGCACAGCGCCACGCCGGCCGACACATTGCCGAGATACGACAGCCCCCAGATATCCAGCGCCTTCAAGGCATAGCTGGACGTATCCCCGCCCGCCACGCCCACCCGCGCCAGTGAAACCGCCTGCAACAGGCGGCGCAGCAATTCGCCGCAAGCCTGCGCCAGGCGCTGCGACGCGCCGGCATCGGCCAGCAGTTGCCGTTCGCCCTGATGCGCGGCGGTGCAGGCCAGCAGGTTGCGGCCTGCGCGCAAACTGCCGGCGATACGCGCGACGGTCGTCTCCAGGTAGTGCGTGTCGCCTTCGAACAGGCGCTGCGCATCGAGCAGCAGCTTGTCGTAGGAATGCGCCGCGCCGACCTGCAGCGCGGTCACCGGCGAGAGGCTGCCGGCCAGCACAAAGACCGGCCCGGCCGCGGCCCCGATCCGGGCCGCATCGATCGGCGCCGCCGGCGGCAGCCATCCCTGGCTGCGCCACCATGCGGCGAGGCTTTGCGCCACGCTGCTGGCGCCGATGGCCAGTAATTCCTGTTGCAAGGCGCGGCGCCAGATCACACGGCCGATCACGGCCAGGTCGCTCTCGCCCGCCACATCGAACAGCAAGGCGTCGACGCCGCCTGCAAGCGCCGCATCGACATGCGCCTCGAGCTGCGCCGGGTCGGCGTACAAGGGATAATGCAGCCCCGCCACCGCCAACTCCTGCTGCCGGAGATGCGCGCGCATGTCAGCCTCATGCATCGGCGTGACCGGATGGCGGCGCATGGTCGGATGGCGGTCGATGCGCACCACCTCGCCGCCGGCCTTCTCCGCGGCGTAGAGCTGGCTGAACAGGCAAAAGCGCCGCAGGTTCGGCTGGCCGCCGACGATGGGCACGAAACGGTTGGGGATGCGCCGGCGCCAGATGCGCAGGGCGGCGCCGATGCTGCCGATGTGCGGCGCGCTGTCGAAGGTGGAGCAGATCTTGTAATGCGTCACCGGCACCCGCAGTCCGCTGAAGAACGCGGCCACCGGCTCCAGTTCGGCGCGCATCTGGCCGGGATCCATGGAACGCGCGGCGCCGGCGATGCCCAGGCAGTCCAGTTCCCCGGCCGCATGCAACTGTGCGGCTCCCGGTACGCGCAAGAACAGCAGGCTGCGCAAGCCGGCCAGCGATGCCGTGGCCAGCGTGTCGGTGGCGCCGGTGAAGTCGTCGCCGTAGAAAGCGATCTTGGGCCGGCCGTCGAGAAAGCGCGTATTCACATCACGTCACTTCAGCTTGGCGCCGTAGAAGGCGATGGCGCGCCGCAGCTCCGGCGCCTCCCGCGCGTACTCTTCCAACGCGATGCCGGCGCGCGCCGCCTCCCACGCCTGGCGCAGGCTGGCCACGCCGGCGGCGGCGCCGTCCGGGTGCGCCAGGATGCCGCCGCCGGACAGGAAGATCACATCGCCGCTGCCGATGGCATCGAAGGTCGGCCGCACGGTGCCGGCCCATTGCCCGTTGGAGAACACCGGCATGACGGCGTCATCGCCGGCCATGGGCGCCAGGCAGGCGCGGGCCGACTCCACCACCTCGTCATTCGATTCGGAGAACTTGCCGTTCAAGCCATGCACATGCAGGTGGTCGACCCCGGCCAGGCGCCACATCGCCTGATAGGCGGCAAACGACATGCCCAGGAGCGGTTCGCGCGACATCATGCCGAAACCGTTGCGATGCCCATGCAGCGCCAGCGGCGTACTGCGGCGCAGGCTTTGCACGGCGGAGAAACCGCACCAGTTCAACCCCACCATCACGCAGCTGCCGCCCTCGCGTTCGACCAGCTCGGCGTGGCGGCGCATGGCGTCCAGCTCGTCGGTGATGTTGAAGGCGACCATCACCCGGCGCCCGCTCTTGTCCTGGTAATCGCGCACGCGCCGCATCACCGCCCGCACCCGCTGCTCCAGCGGCGCATGGCCAGGGTTGGCGCACACCTCGTCATCCTTGATGAAGTCGACGCCGGCCTCGCACAGCCGCCCCACCAATGCCGCCGTTTCCTCCGCCGAGAGACCGACGTTGGGCTTGATGATCGTGCCCAGCAGCGGCGCATCATCTACTCCGTCCACACCAGTCAGCCGGCGCGTGCCGGCGATGCCGTGGCGCGGCATATCGAACTGACGGCGATAGGCCGCGGGCAATGCCGCCTCCAGCAAGCGCAGGCCGGTCACCTCGCCCAGGTCGAACAGGTTGCCGGCAACGGTGGCAGCCAGGGTCGGCAGGTTGGCGCCGACGTTTTCCACCGGGAAGGAAATGCGCACGCGCGCACGGCGATAAGGGCCGGCCATCTTCTGGCGCTGCTGCCATGCATTGGGCAGGCTGGGTTCGGCGACCGTCTCCAGCGCATCGATCCCCATCACCACGGCGCGCGCCCGTTCGCGCAAGCGGTCGGTCTCGCCCTCGACCCGGACGAAGGTGCCGCAGGACTGCTCGCCGGCCATCACCTCCGCCACCTGGGCCGGATCCAGCGGCGTCTCGATCAGGTAGTCGGCGATGAAACGGCTGCCGTCGGCCGGCAGCGCCAGGTGTGCGGGGCCCATCGTCACATCTTGCTCAGGTCGGGGAAGGCGCGCACCGGTTCGCTGCCGTCCCAATGCTCGGCCGCCTCGCGGATGATGCTGAATACCTTGCCCTTGGGGCCGGCCACTTCCGACAGTTCGATCACGGTGCCGGGATGGTATTCGGTCTCGAAGTAGACGAAACGGCCGCGCTCGCCCACCTCGCCGCTCATGCCGACCTTCCATCCCCGCTCGAGCAGGCGTTGCAGGTCGCGGTCGAAATCTTCGGTCCAGTACGCCAGGTGTTGCAGGCCGGTGCGCCCGCCGCGCATGAAATCGCGGTACATCGAGGGCGTATCGCTGCGCTGCTGGATCAGTTCCACCTGCACCCCGCCGGAGTTGGCCAGCGCCACCGAGTTGTGGATATCGTAGGCCTGGCCCCGGTAGCGGTAGTTCTTCAGCGGCACGCGCTCCATGTAATAGAACGGCCCGACGCCCAGCGTCCCGGTCCAGTATTTCATGGCGGCGTCGATGTCTTCCACCACATAGCCAAGCTGTTTGATCTCTCCGAGAAAGCGGCTCATGTTCTTCCTTTTCCTTCTGGTTGATGTTCGACGCCTCAGGCCAGCTTGCCGGTGTACTTTTCCAGCAGGCCCCAGGCCTCTTCGCCGAATTTCTTGTGCCACTCGGCATAGAACCCGGCGCTGCGCAGCTTGGCGCGGAAGGCGTCGTTGTCGATGTTGTTGAACTGCAGCCCCTTGGCTTTCATGTCCGCCACCAGCGAATCGTTGAGCGCCTTGACGTCGATACGCTGCTTCAGGCCGGCCTCATTGATGTTGCGCGCGACGATCTCCTTCAGCTCCTTGGGCATACGCTCGAACGACTTCTTGTTGCCCATGAACCAGAAACCGCTCCAGACATGGTTGGTCATCGAGCAGAATTTCTGCACCTCATAGAACTTCACGGTGGAGATCACCGCCAGCGGGTTCTCCTGGCCCTCCACGATCTTGGTCTGCAGTGCCGAATACACCTCGGCGAAGTTGATGCTGGTGGGCGAGGCGTCGAAGCCGCAGAACAGCGAGGTGGCCAACGGGCTGGGCGGCACGCGCAGCTTCATGCCCTTGAAGTCTTCCGGTTTGGCGATCGGGCGGGTGCTGGTGGTGACCTGGCGGTAACCGTTGTCCCAGCACTTCTCGAAGGCGAACAGCGAGGTCTTGGCCGCCAGTTCGCGTCGCACATACGCGCCCAGGTCGCCGTCCATCGCCGCCCACACCTGGTTGTAATCGCGGAACGCGAAACCGACGCCGCTGATCTGCCCGGCCGACACCAGCGTGCCCAGCACCTCGGGCGAAATGGTGAAGAAATCGATGGCGCCCGAGCGCACCTGCGACAGCATGTCGGTATCGGTGCCGAGCTGACCGTTGGAGTAGACCTGCAAATCCACCCGGCCCTTCGATTCGGCGGCGATCTTTTCGGCCATCTCCTTGGCGCGCACATTCATCGGGTGCGTCATCGGCAGGTTGTTGCCGTACTTCAGCGTGAACTCGGCGGCATGCGCCGATGCCGCATACAAGCCGCTAGCCATGGCCGCGGAGGCAAGCGAAGCCTGCTTCAGAAAATCGCGGCGGCTGGAACGGAAATTCTGCCCGGGATTGCTCATCGTCGTCTCCTTGGTGTTGTATCCGGCGCATGGCCTTGCGCCGCTTGTTTTTGATGATGTATTTTGATTCGATTTGATTTAGACTTTCCTGCACATCAGATGCGAAATAGTCCTTTCGAATCAAGGCATGGCGAAGAATATCGCCGCCGAATCCAAACGGTCAAAGCGGTTCTTTGATGGTTTTTGATGTAACCGTAAACTCCCAGGCAAGCCATGTCCGACAAACCCCGCAGCACCCCATCGAGCCCGGCCCGCGCGCGCGTCACCGATATCGCGGCCGCCGCCGGCGTCTCCACCGCCACGGTCGACCGTGTGCTGAACCAGCGCCCCGGCGTGCGCGCGGCGACCCTGCAAAAGGTGATGAAGGCCGCCGCCGCGCTCGACTACCTGCCCGAGTCCGACCTCTACAAGGCCATGCGGCCGCGCCCCATGCAACTGGTGTTCCTGCTGCCGCCGCGCAGCAACCGCTACATGCAGATGCTGGGCGACTACATCGGCTTCGCCGAAGACCATCTGGCGCCCTTCAACGTGCGCTGCAAATGCCACCACATCGAAGGCTTCAACCCGCGCGTGCTGGCGCAACGCCTGCTGCATTACGGGCGACAAGCCGATGGCGTGGCCTTCATGGCGCTGGAACATCCGCTGGTGCGCGAAGCCGTCAATACCCTGGCGGGAGAAGGCGTGCATGTCGTCACGCTGATTTCCGACCTTTCCAACTCGCGCCGCGCCGCCTATGTCGGCATGGACAACCGCGCCGCCGGCCGCACCGCCGGCTACCTGCTGGCGCGCTTCCTGAACCGGGACCTGGCCCATCCGGGCAGCGGGCGCAAACCCGGCAAGATCGCCATGATCGCCGGCAGCCTCAGCTATCGCGGCCACGAGGAAAGGGAAATGGGATTCCAGCATGTACTGGAAGAGATGTGCCCGCAAGTGCAGGTAGTGGGCCTGCGCGAAGGCCACGACGACGCCGATGCCAACTACAAGCAGGCGCGCATCCTGCTGGAGCAGCATCCGGACCTGGCCGGCATGTACAACATCGGCGGCGCCTCCGACGGCGTGGGACGCGCATTGAAGGAATGCGGGCGCGACCAGAAGGTGGTGTTCATCGGCCATGGCCTCACGCCCGACACCCGCGGCCTGCTGATCGACGGCACCATGGATGCGGTGCTCACGCAGCATCCGCAAAACATGGTGATGAATTGCGTGCGCATCTTCAGCAACCTGCGCGAGCGGCGCGACGCGCTGGCCGGCGTGGAAGCGGTGCGCATCAGCGTGATCCTGCGCGAGAACCTGCCATGAGATGCTGCGCGCTCTTGCCCTGAACCCAGGGATCGCAGGAATTTCAGGGATACAGGGGCGGCATCGAAGGGCTGCGCTCGCCCCATGCCACAAACAGCTTATGCCGGCGCGGGCGGATGCGGCGCTTGCGCAGCCTGGCATAGACCAGTTCGGAGAGCGTGCGCTGTTCGGCATTGCTCATCCTGAGCGAGAAGCGGTACATCCTCAGCAGCATCAGCGCATTGCCCATGAACGCCAGATCGGCCGCCTCGCTGCGCGCCAGGGCGGCCAGTTGCGCCGCCAATGCCAGCACGCGCGCGCCGATGGCGTTGTCGGCCGATGGCATGGCGGCCTTCAGCTCCGGCGGCTCCTGCATATCCTGCAGGCCGATCCGGTACAGCGTGTAGCGGTAGTCCGGTTCCAGCGACGCTTCGTCGCCGGCCTGTTCCCCGATGCCTACGCCTGCCAGGCCGGCGAGCAGCTTTTCCAGCGCGGAGAAGCCGACCGCATGGCCGCGCCCTTCCTCCGAGCGCCAGCCGCCGCCGCGCGGACTGAGCAGCCAGGCCAGGAAGGCATGGTCCAGCCCGGTATCCCGCGCCGCCCGGCTGCCCAGGATGCGCCGGGCCAGCATCTTGTCTTCATCGCTCATGCGGTAATACTGCGGGCTGGCGGCGGCGC
The DNA here is from genome assembly GCF_059418325.1 of Herbaspirillum sp. GW821-FHT09A12. Lineage (NCBI taxonomy): Bacteria > Pseudomonadati > Pseudomonadota > Betaproteobacteria > Burkholderiales > Oxalobacteraceae > Herbaspirillum > Herbaspirillum sp. GW821-FHT09A12. Next base: position 855,391 of record NZ_JBWKPR010000001.1, on the reverse strand, counting down.
GGATGGATACCGCCGGCTGCGCCGGCCCATCGCCGCCATTGGCGCGGGAAAAGCGATAGGCAGCCAGGTCGTCGGCCAGCGCATCCACCTCTTCCAATGCCAGCCCATTGGCCGCAGCATAGGCATAGGCTTGCGCCAGATAACGCCGGTCGCCGAAGCCAAGAAAGTCGCGGCTGTGCATTGACATGCCGCTGGAGCGGGCGACCGTCGGCTCATCCTCGCGCCGGCTCACGCCGAACACGCGCTGCAATAACGTCTGATAAGCGTCGTCCTGCGCCGCGCGCGCGATGCCCGATACCGGCAGGATATCCACCAGCTTCGGCGCTGCGGCCATCAGCGCCATGGCCGATGGCGTAATGCGCGCCAGCGCCAGTCCCCGGAGCACTCCCCCGGCCAGCGCCAGCGGGCCGGACGGCAGCACCAGCGACTCCAGCATGCGCACCAGGTCGGCTTGCTGCTGCGGCGGCAACGACGACCCGGGCCTGAGGCTGTCCAGCGCCAAGTATTGCTGCATCAATTGCACGTAGTTGGGCGGATACGCGGTACGCTCCAGCGGCGACAGGCTGGCATAGAACGCCAACCCGGCTTCGACCACCGGGCGCCAGTCGCCGCTCGTCATGGCGCGCTGGAATACCGGCGCCCAGAAGCGGTGGTCGAGTTCGGTGCGCTGGTTGGCCGCGGCATAGCGCTCATTGACGGTATAGGCGCCGCTTTCGTCGTAGATGATGGCGGAAAGCTCGGCGCGGCTGCGCCCGGCAAAAGGATTGGCGGCGCGACCGTACAGCGACGCGGTCGCTTGCTCGGCCTGCCTGAGGCGGACCGGATCGGCGGAGTCCGGGCGTTCGCGGTCGGCTTGCGCGATGGCATCGGCGCCGCGGCGCGCGGCCACCAGGCGCGCCTCGATCGCATACAGCGTGGCGCGCGTGATGGGGCGCGGATCAGTGGGGAGCGGATCGGCGGATGCCGTAGCCGATGCGGACGATGCCGGCTGCGCGGCCGCCGCCGCGTCCAGCACGCTGGCGAAAGCCGCCAGCAGGCGGCCCTGCGCCGACAGCGTCAGCGTCACGCCCTCTTCCGGCGCCGCTGGCTGCGCGCTTCCGGTGCTTGCCGTATTGTCGGCGTCGTCGTTGCCGGGCGAGGCCTGCGATGTGAAACGCGACAACGCCTCGCGCGCCGCCACGGTTATACCCGTTTCGATGGCCATGTCATTTCCCTGATCGGGATTCTCATGACTTGGTTACGGACGATGGCAAGCAATCTTTACAGTTGAACCGAGCGGACGGAAAAAATAGGAATAATTTTTTCGCTGGATGTTGCCGCCATGCATGTCCGATACGTCGCGTATCGATACCGCCCGTATCGGAACGCCGCGTCAGGCGGCCGTCTTCCTTCGGTAGCGCCTGACCATCAGCGACATGGAAAAACAGATGATGAAATACACCGCGCCGGCCACGAACAGCAGCTCGATGATGCGGCCGTTGCGCTCGCCGATGCTGTAGGCGCGCCCGAAGAAATCGGCCAGCGCGCTGACGTACACCAGGGAAGTGTCCTGGAACAGCACGATGCCTTGCGTGAGCAGCAGCGGCACCATGTTGCGGAAGGCTTGCGGCAACACCACCAGGCGCATCGTCTGCGGATAGGTCAGGCCCAGCGCGTAGGCCGCGCCGAACTGGCCGCGCGCCACGCTGTTGATGCCGGCGCGGATGATCTCGGAATAATAGGCCGCCTCGAACAGCGAGAAAGCCACCAGCGCCGAGGTCATGCGCAAGTCGTTGGCCGGCGACAGGCCGAACAGCTTTTGCAGCAACTGCGGCACGATCAGGAAAAACCACAACAGCACCATCACCAGCGGAATGGAACGGAACAGGTTGACGTAGCCGGCCGCGAACCATTGCAGCGCGCGGTGGCGCGACAGGCGCATCATCGCCAGCAGCGTGCCCCACACCATGCCGAAGGCGATCGCCACCAGCGTGATCTTGAGCGATACCAGCATGCCGTCGCTCAACACCTTGATTGCAGCCGGCGTAATGGCGCTGAAGTCGAATTCGTAGGCCATGGGTCGGTCTCCTCCCTTATTTGCCGACGGCCATGCCGGGCAGGCTGGATTTGCGTTCAAGCAGGCGCATCAAGGCCATGACGCAGATATTGATCAGCATGTAGGCCAGCGTGACGGCGATGAACGCCTCATACGGCTGCGCGGTGTAGTCGACCAGCTGGCGCCCCTGCGCGGCCAGCTCCAGCAAGCCGATGGTGGACGCCACCGCCGAGTTCTTGAAGATGTTGAGGAACTCCGAGGTCAGCGGCGGCAGCACGATGCGAAACGACATCGGCAACAGCACGAAGCGGTAGGTCTGCCCCAGCGTCAGGCCCAGCGCCAGCCCGGCGCCCTTCTGGCCGCGCGGCAGCGACTCGATGCCGGAGCGCACCTGTTCGCACACGCGGGCGGCGGTGAACATGCCCAGGCACAGCATGGCCATGGTGAATTGCTGCGCCATCGGCGGCATGGCCTTGATCGTGTCGCCGAACGGCAGCAGTTCCGGCATGGCGAAATACCAGATGAAGATCTGCACCAGCAGCGGCACGTTGCGGAACAGCTCCACATAACAGGCGGCAAGGCCTGACAGCAGGCGGCTGGGCAAGGTGCGCATGATCCCCAGCAAGGTGCCCAATGCCAGCGCCAGCACCCAGGCCGACAGCCCCAGCGCCAGCGTCACGCCCAGGCCGGACAGCAGCCAGTCGAGATAGGACTGGCCGGCGTTGGGCTGCTGCAGGAACACCGACCATTGCCATTGGTATGCCATCGCTGTTTTCCTTGCTCTTTCAATATGGCCCGGCGCCCGGCGCTCCATGCGCCGGTTCCGCGAAGGGCAGGTCGCCCTCGCCCTGTCCTTCGGCGCGCATGCCGAAGGTGTTCAACGTCATGGCCACCAGCGCGTAATACCCCAGCAAGCCGACCAGGTTGACCACCACCGGCAGGCCGAACAGTTCGCAGGCTTCGGCATAGGTGGCGTCGGACACGCGCTTGTCGCGATACAGTTCGCTGGCGAATTGCCACACCACGCGCTCGTCGCGCAGCGTGAATTGCGGCGCCTCGCCGCGCCGGATCTGCTCGGCCAACGCCGGGGCCAGCCCCGCGTCGACGGCGATCGGCAAATGGATATGCCATTCCGCCTGCGACTGCCAGCAGGCCGCCGTGGCGAGGATCGCCAGCTCCGACAAGCGCAGCGGCAGGCCGGTATCGTAGCGGCAGAACGCGCCCAGCCGCTGCGCCAGCTCGCCCAGTTGCGGGCTATGGATCCAGGCCACGAAAGGACCGTTGAGGTTCTTGCGCGGCCCGGCCAGGATGGCATCGAGCATGGCGGTCTGTTCGGGCGACATCCGTTCGCGGGTAATCGCGGGCAAACGCGGAATGGCGGGCAAACGCGGCTGGGTCATGGCGGATTTCCTTTTCCTGATGTGGTCGAGCGCAACAGTCTGCGCTCAATCCATCGGCTTGTCGCTGGGCGCGGCATACAGCGCCGAGACGGACTCGGACATCGGGAAATTGAAGCTCACGTTCTTGGGCGGGATCGGGAAGGTGAACCACTTGGCGTAGATCTTTTTGATCTCGCCGCTCTTCATCAGGCCGCTCAAGGTAGCGTCGACCAGTTGCTTGAACTGCGGGTCGTCGCGGCGCACCATGAAGGCATACGGTTCGGCGCCGAAGGGATTGCCGGTCAGCACCCAGTCGCCCGGCTTTTGCGCGGTGGTACGCGCGCCGGCCAGCAGCACGTCATCCATCACGTAGGCCGCCACGCGGCCGGACTGCAGGATCAGGAACGCTTCGCCGTAGTCCTTGGCGCTCTGGATCTGCATGTTCATCTTGCGGTGCTCGTTGAGGTTGCGCAGCAACTGCTCGGAGGTGGTGCCGGCATTGGTCACGACAGCCTTGCCGGCGAGATCCGGAAAGTCCTTGATGCCGCTGTCGCGCCTGGTCAGGATGCGGCTGCTGGCGACGAAGAAATTGGTCGCGAAGGACACTTGCTGCCAGCGGTTCTTCAGGTTGCTGGTGACGCCGCACTCCAGGTCGATGGTGCCGTTCTGCAGCAGCGGCGTGCGGTTCTGCGAGGTCACCGGCACCATGCGCACCTCCAGCTTGGGGGCGCCAATCCTGGCCTTGACCGCATCGATCACCTTGTTGCACAGGTCTTGCGAATAGCCGATCACCTGCTGGTTCTCGTCGTAATAGGAAAACGGGATCGAGCCGGTGCGGTGGCCGATGGCAATCAGGTTGGCGTCCTTGACCTTTTGCAAGGTCGGGCCGAGCGCGGCATCGGCCGCATGCGCCGGCAGCGGCAGCACGGAAAACAGGACAGACAGCATGGCGACGGCCGGTGCGGCCAATGGTGCGAGACGTTTCATCGTTACCCCTCCTTGGAAAATTCAACCCCGGCATGGCCGGTCCACTTAAGCCCTCAGATTGCAGCCGCCACCGCTTCGGCAAGACGCCCGACGATGTCCTCGATGTCTTGCCGGGTGGCGATGAACGGCGGCGCCAGCAGGATATGGTCGCCATGGCGGCCGTCGATGGTGCCGCCCATCGGGTAGACCAGCAGGCCGCGCTGCATCGCTTCGGCCTTGACCCGCGCATGGGTGCGCAGCGACGGATCGAGCGGCGCCTTGCTGGCGCGGTCGGCCACCAGTTCGACGCCGACGAACAGGCCGCGGCCGCGGATGTCGCCCACATGGGCCTGTTGCGCGAAACTCTCGCGCAGAGCGGCGCGCAGTTGTTCGCCGCGCTGGCGCACGTTGTCCAGCAGGCGGTCTTCGCGGATCGCCTGTTGTACGGCGATGGCGGCGGCGCAGGCGGTGGCGTGGCCGATATAGGTGTGGCCGTGCTGGAAGAAACCGGAGCCCTGCACGATGGCCTCATAGATGCGGTCGCTGCAGATCATCGCGCCGATCGGCTGGTAGCCCGCGCCCAGGCCCTTGGCGATGGCGACGATATCGGGCTGCACGCCGTCTTCCTCGCAGGCGAACAGGTAACCGGTGCGGCCCATGCCGGACATCACTTCATCCAGGATCAGCAGCACGCCGTACTTGTCGCACACGGCGCGCATCCGGCGGAAGTAATCGGCCACCGGCGGCACCGCGCCGGCGGTGGCGCCGACCACGGTCTCGGCGATGAAGGCGGCCACCTGGTCCGCGCCCAGCGACAGGATCTTGTGCTCCAGCTCGTCGGCCAGGCGCTGCACGTATTGCGCATCGCTCTCGCCATCCTTGCGCTCGCGGTAGGCGTAACAGGGCGAGACGTGATGCGCCTCGATCAGCAGCGGCATGAACATCTCGCGGCGCCAGGCGTTGCCGCCGATGGCCAGCGCGCCCAGCGTGTTGCCGTGGTAGCTCTGGCGGCGCGCGATGAAATACCGGCGCTGCGGCTGGCCCGATTCGACGTGGTACTGGCGCGCCAGCTTGAGCGCGGCTTCCACCGCCTCGGAGCCGCCCGAGAGGAAGTAGACGTGGTTGAGCGATCCGGGCGCGGCATCGGCCAGCATCGCCGCCAGCTCTTCCGCCGGCTCGGTGGTGAAGAAAGAGGTGTGGGCGTAAGCCAGCTGGCCGACCTGCCGGCGGATCGCATCGACCACGCGCGGGTGGCCGTGCCCCAGGCAAGACACCGCGGCGCCGCCGGAAGCGTCGATGTAGCGCTTGCCCTCATGGTCGATCAGCACCATGCCTTCGCCGGCGACGGCGACGGGTAGCTTGCCGCGGGGATTACGGTGAAAAACGTGCGTCATGCCTGCTGCCCTTCCATTCATTGGTTGCTGCCATGGTGCGACCTGTCGCGCATCGCCATCGGCAACATTCGTTGCACATTCAATCTGAAACGCAATATAAATGAATGAAATCATCAACGCAACATATGTTGCACATTATTTTTAATTTGATTTTTTTGGTGCAATCGCAGCATTTTTCCGGTGCATGGAAGGCGCATCGGCACGCTAATGGCGCACGGCTGCCGCCGCATCCGGCCTCGCCATGCAGCACGGATCGGAACGAACGGGAAGAAAGGAACAGGAACGGAAGATCCGAGGCCGGCGGCTTACCTGGTCACGTAGGCGCCGGTGCGGTGCAATGCCTCTTCGGCCTGCTCGATGCGCTTGACGGCCTGCTCGTCGTCGATGGAAATGACCAGCTCGATCAGGCTTTCCGCCACGGCGGTGGCCGCTGCCATCGAGGGAAAGAAGGAGGTGCTCTCGTGCGAGAACAGGATGCAGTGGTCGGCCTTGAGCGCGATCGGCGCCACCGCGCTGTCGGTCAGCGCGATCAGTTTGGCGCCGGCTTCCTTGGCGGCTTCGGCCACGCGCACCGCTTCGGCCGAATAGGGCGCGAAGCTGATGACCACCACCGCGTCCTGCGCCGCGAAGGCGCGCAGTTCAAGGTCGATCGACCCTTCGCTGCCGCGCACCAGCGAGACCGAGGCGCGAAACAGCCGGTACAGGTAATGCAACAGGAAGGAGATCGAGAACGCCGCCCGGAAGCCGGCGATGTGCACATGGCGCGCCTTGGCCATGGCGCGCGCGGCGGCCAGCATGCGGTCGGCGCTCTTGGGTTCGGAGGCATCCAGGTTGGCCCGCTGCGCGGCAAACAGCTCGGCCACCAGGTTGTCGCTGTTGCTGCGGCGGACGATGCTCTTGGCCTTGAAGGCATAGGCCTTGGGGTCGCCCGCCAGGCGCTCGACGAACAGCGCGCGCAATTCCGCCCAGCCGGCAAAGCCCAGGTACTGCGCCAGCCGCACGAAGGTCGAGGGCTGCACTTGCGCCTTCTGCGACAGCGAGCGCATGGTCGAGACCGCGACCTCGCCCGGATTGTCCAGCAGGTAGGCGGCCCCGGCCTGGAACTGCGGCCGCATGTCGGTGAATCGTTCGCGGATCAGCGCTTCCAGCTCGGGGAAGGTGTGCGGCGGGGTAGCGGTATTGCTCATGAACGTCGGCCGGGTATCAGGATGGGAACCCGGTCGATGGTAGCAAAGAATCGGCGCCCACACCGCAACATTTGTTGCAATTTCTTCTCGAATTATGTTGCCGGATCCGGGTTCGGATCCGGCGCTCAGTCCCGCGCCGCGCCGGATGCCATGCGCCGCTTTTCCTGGCCTTGCAGGTATTGGCCGGGCGACGCCCGCAGCGCCTTGCGGAACATGTTGCCGAAGGCGCTCTGGCTCTTGTAGCCGAGCGCCTGCGCCACCACGCCGACCGCCTCGCCATTGGACAGGCGCACCAGCGCTTCGCTCAAATGCACTTGCTGCACCCAGTGCCTGAACTGCAAGCCGGTCTCTTTCGGGAACAGGCGGATTACCGTGCGCACGCTGGCGCCGCCCAGGCCGGCCCAGTCGGCCAATGAAAACTGCCGGCCCGGCTCGGCCAGGATGGCCTCGCAAATCGCCACCAGCCGCCGGTCGCCCGGCCAGGGAATCTCGATGGGAATGGCCGGCGCGCGCGCCAGCTCGGACAGGATCAGTTCGGCCACATGGCCGCCGCGGCTGCCGGCCGCGTAATCGGTCGGCTCGGCCAGTTGCGCCAGGATCAGTTCCCTCAGCAGCACCGACACTTCCAGCAGCCGACAGCGCTCGCCCAGGGCATCGGCCGGCCTGGATGCGATATAGAGCGTGCGCATGCTGACATGGCTGAGCATGCGTATTTCATGCTCGACATGCGGCGGCACCCACAGCGCGCGCTGCGGCGGCACGACCCATACGCCGTGCGGGGTACGCACCTGCATGACGCCATCGACCGCATACAGCAGTTGCCCGCGCGGATGCGAGTGGGCGGTCAGCAAGTCGCGGTACGCCAGTTCGCGGGAAAAGGCCACCACCGGGCAAGGCACCGATTGCAATCCATGGACCTCGCTGCTGGGGCTGACGGGACGTAATTTGGCCGCCATGGCATTTAATCGACAATAGTTGTCATGAATAGTAATAGATGCCAATGATACGCTTGCGCATCCCTCCTCCACAACCGAAGACGCTTCTGCCATGACAACCGATACCACGACAGCGGCGCCGGCCAATACCGGCGCGATATCCTCGCCCCCTGCCAGCGCGGCCCAGCCGCTGGTGATGAGCATCATCCTGGCCGCCGGCGGCGCCCACCTGATCAACGACATGATCCAGGCGCTGCTGCCCTCGATCTACCCGATGCTCAAGGCCAACTACCACCTCAGCTTCACCCAGGTCGGCCTGATCACGCTGACCTTCCAGGTCACCGCCTCGCTGCTGCAGCCGTGGATCGGCATGTACACCGACAAGCATCCCCAACCCTGGCTGCTGCCCAGCGGCGCGGTCTCGACGCTGGTCGGCATCGTGATGCTGTCGATGGTCGGCAGCTTCCCGGCCTTCCTGCTGGCGGCGGCGCTGATCGGCATCGGCTCCTCGACCTTCCACCCGGAAGCCTCGCGCATCGCGCGCATGGCCTCGGGCGGGCGCTTCGGCCTGGCGCAGTCGACCTTCCAGGTCGGCGGCAATGCCGGTTCGGCGTTCGGCCCGCTGCTGGCGGCCGCCATCGTGGTGCCTTACGGCCAGGGCAACGTGGCCTGGTTCGTGCTGCTGGCGCTGCTGGCCATCGTGGTGCTGTCGCGCGTGTCGGGCTGGTATCGCCGCCATCTTGCCGCCACCAAGGGCCGCGCCAGGCCGCACACGGTCCAGACGCTGCCGGCCGCGACCGTGCGGCGCGCCTTGCTGGTGCTGGCGCTGCTGGTGTTTTCCAAGTACTTCTACATGGCCAGCTTCACCAGCTATTTCACCTTCTACCTGATCGACCGCTTCCACCTGTCGGTGGCCAATTCGCAGCTCTACCTGTTCCTGTTCCTCGGCGCGGTGGCGGTCGGCACCTTTGTCGGCGGCCCCATCGGCGACAGGATCGGCCGCAAGCTGGTGATCTGGATCTCGATCCTCGGCGCCGCTCCGTTCGCCCTGCTGCTGCCGCACGCCGACCTGTTCTGGACCGGCGTGCTGTCGGTGGTGATCGGCCTGGTGATCGCCTCGGCCTTCTCGGCCATTGTGGTATATGCGCAGGAACTGGTGCCGGGCAAGGTGGGCATGATCGCCGGCGTGTTCTTCGGCCTGATGTTCGGTTTCGGCGGCATCGGCGCCGCCTTGCTGGGCCACCTGGCCGACCTGTATGGCATCGCCTGGGTCTACGGCCTGTGCGCCTTCCTGCCGCTGGCGGGCTTGCTGACGGTGTTCCTGCCCGACCTCAAGGAGCAGCGCCGATAAGAGCACGCGGCCGGGCAGCGCCGGCCGCCCTCTATCTCGGTCGCCCTCTATTCTTGCGGGCCCGGTTCCCGGGCCCCGTCCTTCCTCCCCTTACTCCCCCCTCCTCCCCGCATGCTTGCGCATGGCGGCAAGTCTCGCCGCCCGCCGCCATCGCCCGGGGCTGCCCCGCCATCTTTACATGATGTCGGACACGGCCCCGCCCGTTCCCTTCCGGGCTGCCATATGAGATGATTGGCGGGCGGCAATCCCGGGATAGTCCGCGTCGGCTCCCGCTCCCGGCACGATAAAAACCGATATACCTTTTCCCCCGGCGCGCCGGGGGAAAGAAGCGCAGACATGCTGAAGAAAATCAAAGTGGAGGAACTGATCCTCGGGATGTATTTCGCCGGCTTCGACGACGCCGCGTGGATGAACCACCCGTTCTGGAAGAACAAGTTCCTCATCAAGAATCCCAACGAACTGAAGCAGGCCCGCGCCAGCGGCATCGCATGTTGCTGGATCGACACCGCCAGGGGCAAGGATGTGGCAGCGCCCCTCCAGGCCGATGGCGATGACGCGCCGGATCAACCCGCAGCTGCGGCCGCAGCCCCGGAGCCGGCAACGCCGGCGCTGGACCCGGCGCTGGTCGATGCGCAAAAACTGTGCGAAACCGCCAAGAAGGCGACCCAGGCCATGTTCGCCGAGGTACGCATGGGCAAGGTGCTGGACATGGAGCGCTGCGTCTCGGTGGTCGAGGAGATCGCCAATTCGGTGCTGCAAAACCCCAATGCGCTGGTGAGCGTGGTGCGCCTGAAACTGGCCGACGAATATACCTACCTGCACTCGGTGGCGGTGTGCGCGCTGATGGTGGCGCTGGGCCGCACCCTGGGCATGGACGAGACTGCCTGCCGCGAAGCCGGCCTGGGCGGATTCCTGCACGATATCGGCAAGGCCTTCATCCCGCATGACATCCTGAACAAGCCCGGCAAGCTGACCGAGGAAGAATTCGCGATCGTGCGCAAGCATCCGGAACTGGGCCACAAATACCTGAACCAGGATGTCAACGTGCCCGACTACGCGCGCGACGTTTGCCTGCACCACCATGAAAAGATCGACGGCAACGGCTATCCGAAAAACCTGCGCGGCAACGCGATCTCGCTTTACGCGCGCATGGCGGCGATCTGCGACGTGTACGACGCGCTCACCTCCGAGCGCCGCTACAAGCACGCCTGGGATCCGGCCGAGGCGATCTCTTCCATGGCAACCTGGACCGGCCATTTCGACCGCGCCATGTTCCTGGCCTTCGTCAAGACGCTGGGCATCTATCCGGTGGGCTCCATCGTCAAGCTGGAGTCGGGGCGTTCAGGCTTCGTGATCCGGCAAAACGACAAGGACCTGACGCGCCCGGTGCTCAAGGTATTCAGCTACAACAATGACAAGGGAATCAGCGACACCGAGATCCTCGACCTGCTGGCCACGCCGGACGCCGACAACATCGTCGCGCGCGGCGGCGAGGAGTGGGCGCGCCTGAGCCATCTCGACTCCATGCAGTTGCTGAGCACGCGGGCGCTGTCCTGAGCGGCAACGCGCCGCGGCCGCGCTGCCGCGCTTAGCGGATGCGGATCTCGACGAAGCGGTTGCGCGGCTCCGGCACGCCCTTCTTTTGCGGTATGCGCGGCTCGCGCGCGCCCTTGCCGACCACCTCGATGCTCAATGGCGCGATCCTGGCGCGGATCAGCTCGCGCTCCACCAGTTGCGCCCGCCGTACCGACAGGCTCTCGTTGATGGCATCGCTGCCGATATTGTCGGCATGTCCGACCAGGATGAATTCGCCGGCCGGGAAGGTGCGGAACTCCTCGATGGCCTCTTCCAGCGACTTGCGCGAGGCGGGCGTCAAGCGGTCGCTGCCCAATTCGAACAGCAGCTCGTAAGTGCGCGGCCGCAATGGCAGGCTCTGCATCACCGGCGCGTAACGCGCCTGCACTTCGGCGTCGCTCAGGGTCGCGGCTTTGCCGATCTTGCCGGACTCGCTCTCCACCGCGGCATAAGGCGTCGCCAGCGCCGCCTCGCCGGCCGCGGTCTTGACGACGATGCTGCTGGCCGATCCATCCGGCTGCGGCAGCAGCACGAAGCGCTCCTTGGGGCCGGCGCAACCGGCCAGCGCCAGCACGGCAAGGTACAAGGCCGGCAACTTATTCATCGCCCACCTCCACGATGAAGTCCGTGCCGCGGATACCGATGGTGGCAGTCGGCGTGGCCACCTGCTGGCGCTCCGGCGCATGCTTGCCGATCAGGCCCGAGACATAGCGCAAGGTGCCCTTGGCCACCCGCACGGCAACGTTGCCGTCGCCGGAACTCTCGTTGAATTTGAAGTCTTCCAGCACAAAACTGGTCTTGGGGCCGAGCGACATCAGCGTGTCGTCGCGCAAGGTGATGCCGGCAGCCGCGTCGGCGGCGGTGACGATGCGGTCGCCGGAATACAACTTGTCCCCGACCTGGGCCGGCAGCTTCTGCTCCTGCCGCTGCACCTGCACATCGCCGCGCACCACCTTCATGATGCCGGCGAAGCGGTTGTCCTGCGCCTGGGCGCTTGATGCGGCGCAGACCAGCGCCGCTACCGCCATCGCCACGGATGACAAATGGCAAACGAATCCAGAAACAGGCCATGCCCGCATGAGATGCCCCTTTTCCCTGATGGCTCATTGATCGATGATGCCGCTGTAGCGCCGCCCAAACCCGCCAGGCGGAGGCGGTCATTATAGGCATAATTCCACGCAGGAATTATTCGCATGAGCAATATCATGCGGGACGGGACGGAGATGGAAAATGAACGGCCGCAAAAACATAAACGACGCAACAACGGCGCTATCAACCTGTTGAGCCAGCGCGGGCAACCGCCGCCAGCGGCACATGCCCCGCCGGGGCCGCCGCATGGCATCCGCGCATCGGATTTACAATAACCTCATTCATCAACACCACCTGCCGACCGGTCCACAGGTGTCCGCATGAGGCTCATCAACCATGACTAATATGACTAACGCCCTGAAAATCGACTTCGTCTCCGACATCGTCTGCCCCTGGTGCGCGATTGGCCTGGCCAGTCTCAACACCGCGCTCGAACGCATCGGCCCGGCGGCGCAAACCGAGATCGCCTTCCACCCCTTCGAACTCAACCCGAACTTGCCCGCGGCAGGCCAGTCCCAACTCGAACACATCACCGAAAAATACGGCATCAGCGCCGACCAGGCCCGCGCCAATCGCGAGCAGATCCGGGCCAGGGCGGCCGCGGTCGGCTTCACCATGAACCGGGACGATGCCAGCCTCGTCTACAACACCTTCGATGCCCATCGCCTGCTGGCCTGGGCACAAGAAAAGGGCGCGCAGGCGGCGCTCAAAACGGCCCTGTTCACCGCCTATTTCACCGATGGGAAGAACATCGCAGACCGGGATGTGCTGGCCGATATTGCCCGGCAGGCCGGCCTGGATGACATGGAAGCGGGTGCGATGCTGGCATCGGAACGCTACCGGCAGCAAGTGCGGGAAGAAGAAGCGCTGTGGGCCCAGCGCGGCATCAACAGCGTCCCGGCGGTCGTCGTGAACGACCGCTACCTGATCTCGGGAGGCCAACCGCCGGAGGTGTTTGAACAGCAAATCCGGGCCATCCTGGCGGGCGAGGTGCAAGGCTGACGATTGCAGGGGCGCAAATTGCCCCTGGCGTTTTTACACAGCCTCGCACAGCCTCGGCCAGGAGCGGATCTTAAAATCCCAAGCGCTGCTGCAAGAATGATGTACGGCTCGCGACAGCAACACGTCCGTTATCCGCCTGAGCGATTGAGCCTCTGCGCAGCCTCGGCAACCATCGATTCCCGCAGTGCGCGGCGCTTGCCCGAATCCTTGAGGACGGCCGCGACAATCTCAGGCGGCGACGTATAAGGGTTGCCGCCGGCAAACGGCGGCGCCGGATCGTATTCCATCGCCAACTGGATTTTTTGCGCCGTTTCCAGGCCCTTGATATCGGCCACGACACGCAGAGCCATATCGATGCCGGAGGTCACGCCGCCGGAAGTATAGATATTCCCGTCCCGGCTCATCCGGTCATTGGAGACGGTGGCGCCAAACTGCGTCAACATGTCGCGCGATTGCCAGTGACCGCCGGCGCGCTTTCCTTTCAAAATGCCCGCAGCGCCCAGCAGCAAGGAGCCGGTACAGACGCCAAATACGTAGTCGCATTTGGCGCTTTCCTGGCGCACGTACGCTATCCATTCCGGATCCAGCATCGCGGCATCGATACCGGTCCCGCCAGGCACGACCAAAATGTTCGACGGTTTGGCGCTCGCCCGCGTGACGTCGGGCAGCAATCGCAAGCCGCGATCGGTCCGCACTGCCTCCGGCGTGGCGGCGACCAGGTCGACCGTCCATCCCGGCGTTCGCGCCAGCACCTCGTAGGGACCGGTAATGTCGAGCTGGACCATGTCAGGAACCGTGATGATATTCACGTGCATGGATCTGTCTTTTGAAACACCCTGGGCCAATGATCTGGCCGTCACCGATGCCAGCAACACACTGGCCACACCGCTCGCCTGCAAGAGTTTTCTGCGCTTTTGATCCATGTTGACCTCCCTGAAATTTGTCGTATACCCTGAGACCGATTATGCGCAACGGAGCCGGGGGGTTTATGCCAAATAGCAGTCAAAAAATGCCAGCGCGACAAGTTGTCATCCTTGTTTTCGACGGTGTTCAACCTATTGATTTTTCCGGTCCGGCGCAGGCATTGATCACGGCCAACGAGGAGGGGGCATCCCCTCAATACATGGTAAGCGTGCGGGCATTCACAGGAGAAAAGATTCAGACTGCATCGGGGTTTTCGATCAATGCGGAACCGATTGACCCCGCTCTCGATATCGACACCCTGATCATTCCCGGTGGGCCGGGCGTGCACGATGCGGTCCAGAAAAATCCTGCGTTCAAGCATGCATTGCGTCAACTGTGCGAACGCTCCCGGCGGATATGTTCCATCTGCACCGGCGCCTTCTTGCTGGCGCAGACAGGCATGCTCACCGATCGCCGCGTCGTGACGCATTGGCGTTCTTGCGATCGTCTGTCGCGTGAATTCCCCCAGGTGCAAGTTGAGTCCGACTCACTTTTTTTGAAGGATGGAAAAGTCTGGACTTCGGCCGGTGTGACGGCGGGAATCGACCTGACGCTGGCGCTGATCCAGGAGGATCATGACGCCGGTCTTGCCGCAAAGGTCGCGCGGCGACTGGTGGTCTATCTGCGCAGGCCGGGCGGCCAGAATCAATACAGCGAACCGTTGTCGCTGCAGGAGGCATCAGGGGCGCACTATGCCGACTTGCTGCAGCGGATGATCGACAAGCCGGAATTCGCATGGACGGTTGAATACATGGCATCGATCGCAGGGCAGTCTCTGCGATCCTTTCATCGACAATTCAAGGAAGAACAAGGAACGACCCCTTCCAAGGCATTGGAAAAGATCCGCACCGAGCTGGCGCGAACGTATCTGCATACCACCGACATGCGGATGAAGCAGATTGCCGCCAAAGCGGGTTTCGACTCGGAAGATTCGATGCGCGACGCCATTGTGCGCCAGTTCGGGATGTCGCCCAAGGAAATGCGCGAACGCTTTTAAGTGACCGCCGGCACCACGGGGAATCGCAGCGGGAAGTTGCCATCGTCCTTGTTCGCACGAAACGGCGTACCAAACGCCAACCGATGTCCGCAACCGGCCAGGAGCGATCCTGTACCCGCGTTCGCGTATAATCAGATGAGAATAATTCCTATTTTATAATAAGCATCCCGTCCGGCCTTTCCCCCGCTACGCACGCGCCAACCAGCCAGTCGTGCGCACGCCCGGGAAAGAGCCCGCCGGATCGGTTGCCGTCACGGGAAGAGGCAAGCGTGATCCTGCATCACTACAATGAACTGGTTGGTTTTTTCACGCGTTCCGTGTCGGACCGCCAGGCGGCGACCGACATCGTTCAGGAATGCTATGCCCGGCTGCTGGCCATGGAGGCGCGCACCGCCCTGAACGATCCGCGCGCGCTGCTCTATCGCATCGGCAAGAATATCGTTACCGATGGCGCGCGCCGCAGGCTGGCCGAAACCCGCATGCTGGAAACACTGGCCCTGGTGGCGCCCGACGAGGCCCCCTCGGTCGAGCGCGAAGCATGCGCACGCCAGCAGCTGGAGCGCTTGTTGTCGCGCTTGCAAGCGATGCCGCGCAAGCGCCGCGAGGCCTTCGTGCTGGTGCGCCTGTATGGCTTGACGCATGCCGAGGCCGCCGCGCAGATGGAATGCGCGGTTGCCGCGATCGAGAAGCACATCGTGCGCGGCGTCATCGACTGCATCGACCTGGCGCGGCTGTTCTCCAATGCCCGTTCTTGATCCCCGCCTGATCCCGCCGCGCCCATGTCGCCCCGCCAATCCTTCGAACATGCCCTGTTGCTGATCGCCCGCCGCCACGGCGGCAGCGCGGCCACGGCCCTGGCGGCCGAGGTCGAGCTGGCGCGGTGGCGCGAACAGGGCAGCGAACACGAGACCATCTATCGCCTGGCGCTGGAGGCCTGGCATGCTTCGCATCCGGGCGGGCTGGAAGAGCGCCTGGCACGGCCGCAACCGCCCGCCGTCAAGCGCCGCAAGATCGTGGCGGCGCTGGGCACGCTGGGCGTGGCCGCGCTCACCGGCGCCATGGCCAGGTGGTGGTGGCGGCAGCCGCTCGAACTGGCCACGCTGGAAACCGGCCGCGCGCAAACGCTGGCCCAGCGCATGGGCGACGGCAGCGAACTGCAGCTGGCCGCGCGCACCAGCGCCGGCGTGGCTTACTACCGCAACCGGCGCGAGGTCACGCTCACGTCGGGCGAGCTCCGCTTGCAGGTCAGCCGCGACATTTCACGTCCGTTCACCGTGCGCACGCGCTGGGGCAGGGTCGAGGTGCTGGGCACCGTATTCACCGTGGCCGTGCGCGGCGACGCAATGGCGGTCGAGGTGGCCGAAGGACGCGTGGCGGTCTGGCGCAACGCCGAAGGAAACGGCGCGGCGCCCGACTTCGACCTGCGGCCCGGCGACGCGGTACGTATCAGCGCCGGCGGCCCCGGCGGCCCCGGCGCTGCCGAGGCGTACCAGGTGGCGATTGCCGGCATCGGCGCCTGGAAGGACGGCTGGATGGTATTCGACGGCACGCCGTTGCCGGAGGCGGTGCTGCGATGGAACGACTACCTGGCGCGGCCGCTGGCAATGGACGGCGACAAGTCGCTGGCCAGGCTCAAGCTGACCGGCAGTTTCCGGCTGGGCGAGCCCGAGGCCTTCCTGCAGGCGCTGCCCAAAATCCTGCCGGTCAGGCTGGTGCGGCAAGCGGATGGAAGCAGCCTCGTCGCGCCGCGCTGATGGCGTGCGGCGGCTGCGGTGGCGCGCTTGAAAATACTTGTCCGGTATCGGGCGGGTTCTTCGTCTTCTGTGGGAAAAACCACTCATGAGGACAATGCCATGCCTGTACATCCCTTCCCCCGCAACGCCATCCGGCCCGGTCCGCGTTCGGCGCTGCTGGCGGCCCAGCTGACCGTATGTATCGCCCTGGGCGCGCCGCAGCAAGCCCTGGCGCAAGCCGGCGCGCCGGCCGCCGCCGCCGCCACCGTGGAGCGGCAATTCTCCGTTCCCGCCCAGCCGCTGGGGCAGGCCATCAACGAACTGGCGCGCCAGTCGGGCACCACCATCTCGGTCAACGCCGCGCTGGTGGAAGGCAAGTCCGCGCCGGCCATCCAGGGCGCGATGACGCTGCAGCAGGCGCTCGACGCCGTCCTCGCCGGCAGTGGCCTGGCGGCCGCAAGAAGCGGATCGGCCATCGTGATCGTTCCCCTCGGCCAGGCGGCGGGACAAAGCTTGCCTGCGGTCACCATCCAGGCCGAGCGCGAAAGCGCCGACGGCCCGGTCACCGGCTATGTCGCCCGCCGCAGCGGCACCGCCACCAAGACCGACACGCCGCTGCTGGAAATCCCGCAATCGGTATCGGTCATCGGCCGCACCGAGATGGAGGCGCGCGGCGCGCAAGACATGATGGCCATCGTGGCGCAGACGCCCGGCATTTCGGTCAACACCTATGGACCCGATAACCGCGGCTGGGAATACATCTCCCTGCGCGGCTTCAACGGCAACAGCGGCAACTTCCGTGACGGCCTGTCGCAGGCCCCCTTCGGCATCGTCTACCGCATGTCCGATCCCTACCTGCTGGAACGGGTCGAAGTGTTGCGCGGCCCGTCCTCGGTGATGTTCGGCCGGGCCGATGCCGGCGGCGTCATCAACCGGATCAGCAAACTGCCCGGCGGCGACCCGGTGCGCGAGGTGGAACTGCAGTACGGCAGCTTCAACCGCAAGCAGCTCGGCATCGACCTGGGCGACCGCTTCGCGCCCGACAGCGACCTGAGCTACCGCCTGGTCGGAGTGATGCTCGACAGCGACGACCAGGACCGTTACCCCAACGGCCAGCGCATCAATCGCAAGCGCTATGCATTCGCGCCCTCGGTGCGCTGGGCGCCGAACGCGGCGACCTCGCTGACGATCCAGGCGGAATTCCTGCGCAACGAGTCCGGGGAAGATCCTTATTACGCAATCGCCGCCGACAAGAGCCTGACGCGGGTAAAGATGGGGGATCCGTCCTTCAGCCGCATCAGGCAAGAGGAGAAGTCGCTCGGTTACCGCTTCGAACATGCCTTCAATGACAACTGGACCTTCCGGCAACAGCTCCGCCATAGCGACATCTCGCTCAACCGCCGGGCGATCTGGGTGGATGAACTGCAAGCGGATGAACATACCTACTCGCGCGTGGCCCGCAGCTGGCACGACTCTATCCAGCACACGGTGACCGACACCCAGTTGCAGGGCAAGCTGCGCAACGGCAACATCAGCCAGACCCTGCTGTTCGGGATCGACTGGAGCCGCATCAAGGGCGACGAACAACGCTTCATCGGCCCGGCGCCCGACCTCGACCTGCTGGCCCCGGTCTACAACCAGCCCATCGCCACGCCATCCACGCCGCAGAGCGACTACCTCCAGACCACCGAGCAGACCGGCCTCTACGCGCAGGACCAGATCAAGCTGTTCGAGCGCTGGGTATTGACCCTGGGCGGCCGCCAGGACTACGTGCGCACCGTCAATGACAACCGCCTGACCGGCATCCGCACACGCCAGAGCGACAGCGCCTTCAGCAGCCGCGTCGGCCTGAGCTATCTGTTCGGCGGCGGCTGGGCCGCGTATGCCGGCTACACCGAATCCTTCCTGCCCAACAGCGGCATCGACGCCAACAACGATCCGCTCAAGCCCAGCCGGGGCCGGCAACAGGAAGTCGGCCTGAAATTCCAGCCGGAGAATGCGCGCGTCTTCTTCGGCGCGGCGCTGTTCGACCTGCGCAAGACCAACGTCGTCACCTACGACGACCTCACCGGCGACACGCGCCAGATCGGCAAGCGGCGCTCGCGCGGCATCGAGCTGGAGGCCAAGGCCGAACTGCAACGCGGCCTGAACCTGACGGCCTCGCTGACCAAAATGAACCTGAAGGTGCTGGAAAGCGCCGACCGCACCGAGGTCGGGAAGGTGCCGGCCACCGAACCGCAGCAGATGGCCTCGCTCTGGCTGGATTACGCCATGGCCAGCGGCTTCGGCCTGGGCGGCGGCGTCAACTATGTCGGCCCGCGCCAGAACGACGAGGCCAATACCTCGGCGCAGGGCGGGTATTCCATCTTCAGCGCGATGCTGAAGTATGAGACCGGACCGTGGCTGCTCAGGCTCAACGCCATCAACCTGCTCAACAAGAACTACAACACCATTTGCTACCACGGCGAATGTTATCTGGGCGCGGAACGCGCAGTGACGGCAACGGCCAAGTACCGCTTCTGATGCGCATGGCCACCGGCGCATCCGATATGCGCTGGTGGCCGTCGGCCAGACGCGCATCATCACGGCGGCGCGCCGCCGCAGTCGGGAAACCCGATTTGCAGGCACAAATTTTCTGGCATTGGAACCGGACTGTGGCATCCTTGGCGCTGCTCCCCGCCCATCAACAACTATCGCCCACCCATGAAATTCGGCTACACCATTATCTATGTCCCCGATGTCGCCGCGTCTCTCGCGTTCTTTGAGACAGCGTTTGGCTTTTCACGCCGATTTCTGCATGAATCGGGGACGTACGGCGAATTGGAGACCGGTGCAACGACACTGGCTTTCGCGGCGCATGAACTTGGCCCGATCAACTTTTCGCTGAAACATGTGGAAGCGGATTCGTCGCCAATTCCCCTGGGCATGGAAGTCGCTTTCGTGACAGAAGATGTGCCAGCCGCTTACAGGCAGGCTTCAGCTGCCGGCGCCCTCGGACTGGCGCCGCCCACATCAAAACCCTGGGGGCAGATTGTCGCCTACGTGCGCTGCCCCGATGGAACCCTGGTCGAACTCTGCTCGCCGGTGGCTGTTTAGGCATGCTTCCGATGAAAGTTGCCGACTTACTCAACGATCTGCGCCTGGCGAACGATCGAATATATGAGATCGTGGCGGCCATGCGAACGGTGATCATCGCCGTCGCGCCCTCGGCTACGGAACAGGTGAAATATGGCGGCCTGATGTTTTCAAGAAACGCTCCTGTTTGCGGTGTGTACGCATATCGGGAACATGTCTCTCTTGAATTCAGCCGCGGTTGCGATCTTCAGGATGAATACCGGATCCTTGAAGGAAAAGGAAAGCTGCGCCTCCATATAAAGATTCTGACCGTGGATGATATTGAGGCCAAGCGCGTCATTGAATACCTGAGCCAGGCATTCGAAAAAAGTGCCTGAACAACGCCTCATCCGGCGGGCAAGCATGCATGCCCGGAGCATCGGCGACGGCCAAGTACCGCTTCTGATGCGCATGGCCACCGGCGCATCCGATATGCGCTGGTGGCCAGCGGCCAGACACGGGCGTCATCACTCAAGGTTCTTCCGGGGCCTCCGCGCCGGCTCCCAGCAGCACCAGATCCGGCGCCAGACGGAAGGAACGGTCCGGACAGGACTGCGGGTCATCCATGTTTTCCGCGATGACTCCGGTGCAGGCGGCTACGATGCAGCGCGCCACATCGATGGGCGTAAGTCCACGCCGCAATTGGCCGCGTTCATAGGCGATATTGATGACGCAGGTCAGGCGCTCCAGCGCCTGCAAGACCATGGTCTCCAGCCTGCCGGCCAGCTCTTGCGGCAGCTCGGGCGTGCCGCGGTAGCGCACCGCCACCTCCATCATGCGCCGCTGCCGGATATCGGCCTGGCAATTGCGCATCTTCAACCACAGCACTTCACGCAGCAGGCCCAGCGGGTCGTCGGCCTGGCGATAGACATCGATATCGCTGCCGATGTCGAAGGGCCAGACCAGGTCCTCGAAGACCGCCTGCACCAGCGTCGTCTTGTCGGGGAAATGCCAGTACACCGCGCCCCGCGTGAAGTCGGCGCTGGCCGCCACATGCTCCAGCGTGGTGGCCCGCACGCCGCGCCGGGCGAAGGCGGCCAGCGCGGCGTCGAGCAGGATGGCGCGGGTCCTCTCGGCGCGCGACATCACGGCTCCCGGGTTGCCAGGTCGCTGTCGACCGGCGCGCCGGTGCGCTCCACCCAGCCGCCGCCCAGCGTCTTGTAGAAGGTGGCCAGGTTGGTCCAGCGCGACAGGCGGGTGCCGATCAGGTTCTTCTGCGCCGAGTACAGCGTGCGCTGCGAGTCCAGCACGTTCAGGTAGCTATCGATGCCGCTGTCGAAGCGCGCCTGCGACAACCGCAACGCATCGGCGCTGGCGTCGACCAGCGCCTCCTGCGCTTCCAGCTGGCGTCCCAGCGTATTGCGCTGGGCCAGCGCATCGGAGACTTCGCGGAAAGCCGTCTGGATCGCCTTCTCGTACTGCGCCACATAGATGTCGCGGCTGATGGTGGCGATATCCAGGTTGGCGCGGTTGGCCCCGCCATCGAAGATCGGCAGCGAGATTTGCGGCACGAAGCTCCAGGAACCGGAACCGCCCTTGAACAGCCCGGCCAGCCTGGCGCTGGAAGTCCCGGCATCGGCGGTCAGGCTGATGCTGGGGTAGAAGGCCGCGCGCGCAGCGCCGATATTGGCGCTGGCCGCGCGCAGGTCGCGTTCGGCTTCGAGGATGTCGGGCCGGCGCTGCAGCAGATCCGACGGCAGGCCCGGCGGTACGCTGGCCAGCGGACTGGCGGCGGCCAGGCTGGCATCGGGCAGGCCCGGCGGCAGCAACGCCTCAGGCAGGTCGGCGCCCACCAGCAGCACCAGTGCATTGCGGTCCTGGTCGACCTGGGCGGTATAACTCTCGACATCGACGCGCGCGCTCTCGAGGCTGGTCTGCGCCTGGCGCAAGGTCAGCGCCGAGGATGAGCCCAGCTCATGGCTGCGCCGGGTCAACTGGTAGGTGTCGCTCTGGCTGGCCAGCGTATCCCTGGCCAGGCGCAGGCGATCCTGGTCGGACGCCAGCGTCAGCCAGGCCGTGGCCACTTCGGCGATCAGGCTGATCTGGGTGCTGCGGCGCGCCTCGGCGGTGGAGAGGAAGGATTGCAGCGCCTGCTCCTTGAGGCTGCGCACGCGCCCGAACAGGTCCAGCTCGTAGGCGCTGAAGCCGAGCGTGGCGGTGTAGCTGCGCGTGGTCATGGCCCTGCCGGTGCTGGACAGGTCGGCCGGCGTGCGGCTGGCCGATTCGCTGGCGGCGGCGTTGACGGTGGGGAACAGCGCGGCGCGTTCCACGCCGTACTGCGCCCTGGCCTTCTCGATATTGAGCACGGCGACGCGCAGGTCACGGTTGTTGGCCAGGCTCATCTCGATCACTTTTTGCAGCGCCGGATCGGTGAAAACATCGCGCCAGCCGATGTCGGCCACGGCGGTGCCGGCGGCGTCCTTGCCGGCGTCGCCGGCAAAGCGCGCCGCTACCGGGGCATCCGGCCGATGGTAGTCGGGCATCAGGGTGCAGCCGCCCAGCAGCATGGCCAACATCAGCGGCGTCAACAGGGCGCGCGGCTTGCGCATGGCGCGCGTCATCTTGGAATGGTTCATGTCAATGCTCCGTGGAAATCGCGGGTTGGCCCAAGGGCGCGGCGGCCGGCTTGCGACCAAACAGCTTCATGATGATCACGAAGAACAGCGGCACGAAGAAGATCGCCAGCACCGTGCCCGACAACATCCCGCCAATCACCGCCGTGCCCAGCGCATGCTGGGCGCCGGCGCCGGCGCCGCTGCCCAGCACCAGCGGCAGCACGCCCAGGATGAAGGCCAGCGAGGTCATCAGGATGGGACGCAGGCGCATGCGCACCGCCTCCATGGTGGCCTCCACCAGGCTCTTGCCCTCTTGGTACAAGTCCTTGGCGAATTCGACGATCAGGATGGCGTTCTTGCAGGCCAGGCCGATGGTGGTCAACAGGCCCACCTGGAAGTAGACGTCGTTCATCTTCCAGGTCAGGATGGCCCCGATCAGCGCGCCCAGCACGCCCAACGGCACCACCAGGATCACCGAGAACGGCACCGCCCAGCTTTCATACAAGGCCGCCAGCGCCAGGAACACGATCAGGATGGAGATGCCATAGAGGATGCCGGTCTTGCCGCTGGAGGCTTTCTCCTGCAGCGACAGGCCGGTCCATTCATAACCTATTCCCGGCGGCATCTTGGCCAGCGCGGCCTCGACGATGGCCATCGCCTCGCCGCTGGAGGCGGCGCCCGGCAAGGCCATGCCCAGGATTTCCATCGACGGCACGCCGTTGTAGCGCTCCAGGCGCGGCGACCCGGATGTCCAGTAGGCGCTAGCGAAGGCGTTGAACGGAACCATGGTGCCGGCGCTGTTGCGCACATACCAGAGGTCGATGTCGGAAGGCAGCATGCGGAACCGGGCCTCGCCCTGCAGCATCACTTTCTTGACGCGTCCCTTGTCGATGAAGTCATTGACGTAGCTGCTGCCCCAGGCGGTGGCGATGGTGTCATTGATGTCGGACATTGCCACCCCCAACGCGCCGGCCTTGTCGGTATCGACCTGCAGGCGGAATTCCGGCGTGTCTTCCAGGCCGTTGGGGCGCACCGCCACCAGCCGCTTGTCCTGCGCCAGGGTGGCCAGCAACTGGTTGCGCGCCTGTGTCAGCGCGGCATGGCCAAGGTTGGCTTCATCCTTGAGCATCAGGTCGAAGCCGGTGGCATTGCCCAGTTCGGAGACCGCCGGCGGCGCGAAGGCAAACACCCTGGCGTCGCGGATGTTGGCGAAATAGGCGCCGGCCTTGGCCGCCACATCGGTCACGCTCAGGCCGGGCCCCTTGCGCTCGTCCCAGGGCTTGAGCTTGATGAAGGCGAAGCCCATGTTCTGGCCGCTGCCGGCAAAGCTGAAACCGGAGACGGCGAACACGCCCGAGACCGCGTCCTTCTGGTCCACCAGGAAATGCCGCTCGACCTGGCGGATCACCTCGTCGGTGCGCTGCTTGGTCGCGCCCGAGGGCAATTGCATGATCGCAAACAGGGTGCCCTGGTCCTCGTCCGGCAGAAAGCCCACCGGCAGCTTCATGAAGCCCGCCACCACCAGCGCCAGCAGCACCGCATAGGCGGCCATGTAGCGCCAGCCGCGCGCCAGCATGTGGCGCACGATGCCCTGATAGCGGTGATTGCCGCGGTCGAACTGGCGGTTGAACCAGCCGAAGAAACCGGTGCTCGCCAGCGCGTGGCCCTTGGCGGCAGGCTTGAGCAGGGTCGCGCACAGGGCCGGGGTCAGCACCATGGCCACCAGCACCGACAAGGTCATGGCCGAGACGATGGTGATGGAGAACTGGCGATAGATCACGCCGGTCGAGCCGCTGAAGAAGGCCATCGGCACGAACACCGCCGCCAGCACCAGCGCCACGCCCACCAGCGCGCCGCTAATCTGGCCCATCGATTTGCGGGTGGCCTCCTTGGGCGGCAACCCCTCCTCCGACATCACGCGCTCGACGTTCTCCACCACCACGATGGCGTCATCGACCAGCAAGCCGATGGCCAGCACCATGGCGAACATGGTCAGGGTATTGATGGTGAAGCCGAACACGGCCAGCACGCCGAAGGTGCCCAGCAGCACAACCGGCACGGCGATGGTGGGGATCAGCGTGGCCCGGAAGTTCTGCAGGAACAGGTACATCACCAGGAACACCAGCACCACCGCCTCGATCAGCGTGCGCACCACTTCCTCGATGGAGATGCGCACGAAGGGCGTGGTGTCATAGGGTTTCTGCACCTTCATGCCGGCCGGGAAGAACTTCTCCAGCTGCGCCACGCGCTTGTCGATGGCCTGGACGGTATCGAGTGCGTTGGCGCCGGTGGCCAGCTTGATGGCCAGGCCCGCTGCCGGCTTGCCGTTATAGCGGCCCACCGAGGTATAGCTTTCGCTGCCCAGCTCGATGCGCGCCACATCGCGCAGCTTGACCTGCGCGCCGCCGGTGAGCGTGCGCAGCACGATGTCCTGGAACTGCCCGGCCGTGCGCAGGCGGGTCTGGGCGGTGATGGTGGCGTTGATCTGCTGGTTGTCGGCGGCCGGCAGGCCGCCCAGTTGGCCGGAAGACACCTGCACGTTCTGCGCCTGGATGGCGTTCTTGACGTCCAGCGGCGTGAGGCTATAGCTGTTGAGCTTGCCGGGATCGAGCCAGATCCGCATCGCGTATTGCGAACCGAACAGCGTCGTGTCGCCCACGCCCTCCACGCGGCTGATGGCGTCCTGGATATTGGCCGCCACGTAGTCGGACAGGTCCGAGCCGCTCATGCTGCCATCTTCCGAGGTAAAGGCCAGCACATTGAGGAAGTTGGTGGCGGACTTGGTCACCGTGATGCCCTGCTGCTGCACTTCCGACGGCAGCAAGGGAGTGGCCAGCGAAAGCTTGTTTTGCACCTGCACCTGGGCGGTATCGGGATTGGTGCCGTTCTCGAAGGTCAGCGTGATGGTCACCGTGCCCGAGGATTCGCTGGTGGATGCCATGTAGCTCAGGCGATCCAGTCCCTTCATCTTTTGCTCGATGATCTGGGTGACGGTGTCTTCCAGCGTCTTGGCCGAAGCGCCGGGATAGTTGGCGCTGATGGCGATGGCCGGCGGGGCGATGGCGGGATACTGCGCGATCGGCAAGGTCAGCACCGAGACGACCCCGGCCAGCATGACGATGATGGCCAGTACCCAGGCGAAGATGGGGCGGTCAATGAAGAAGCGAGCCATGATATGTCCCCGCCTTTCAGTTGACGCCGGCGACGGTGGTCGCAGCAGTAGCCGTAGCTGTAGCAGCAGCAGTCGCGGCCGGCCCGGACTGCCACGGCACCGTCTTGACCTTGACCCCGGCCGCGGCGCGCTGCTGGCCATCGACCACCAGTTGGTCGCCCTCCTTCAGGCCGCTGCTGACCAGCCACTGGTCGCCGATGGCGCGATCGGTCACCAGCGAGCGCTGCTCCAGCACGCCATCGGCATTGACCACGAAGGCCAGGGGCTTGCCCGCGCCGTCGCGGCTGACCGCTTGTTGCGGCGCCAGCAGGCCTTGCTGGCGCACGCCTTCCTGCAGCACGGCGCGCACATACATGCCCGGCAGCAGGTCGGCCCTGGGATTGGGGAAAACCGCGCGCAAGGTGATCGCGCCGGTGTCCTGGTTGACCGTCACGTCCGAGAATTGCAGCGTCCCTTCCTGCGCATAGGTACGGCCGTTCTCCAGGATCAGCTTGACCTTGGCGCCATTGCCGGACTTCTGCAGGTCGCCGTTGGCCAGCGCCTCCTTCAGATTCAACAGGGTCGTGCTCGATTGCGTGACATCGACATAGATGGGATCGAGTTGCTGGATAGTCGCCAGCGCGGTGCTTTGGCTGGCCGTCACCAGCGCGCCGGGCGTGACGCTGGACTTGCCGATGCGCCCCGAGATCGGCGCATCGACCTTGGCGTAGTCCAGGCTGATGCGGCTGGTTTCCACATTGGCCCGGGCCGAACCGACATCGGCCTCGGCCTCGCCCAGCGCGGCGACGGCGTCATCGTAATCCTGCTGGCTGACCGCCTTGATGGCGACCAATTCCTTGTAGCGGCTGGCCTTCAGGCGCGCCGTCTTCACGCTCGCCTCGGCCTTGGCCAGCGCCGCCACGCTGCTGTCGTACGCGGCCTTGTAGCTGGCCGGATTGATCTGGTACAGCACCTGCCCGGCCTTGACGTCGCTGCCCTCGCGGAAATTGCGCGCCTTGATGATGCCGTTGACTTGCGGCCGCACATCGGCGATCAGGTAAGGCGAGGTGCGCCCCGGCAATTCCGTCTGCAGCGCTACCGGCTGCGCGCGCAGCGTCATCACGCCGACCACCGGCGTGCCGGCGGCGGGCGGCGGCCCGCCCGGAGGTTTGCCGCATGCGCTGAGCACGCTGACGATCGCCAATACTGCGGTGGGCCTGAGGATAAAGGTAGTGCGCATGGAACTCTCCGTAATGGGAAGGCAGGGACATAACTATACCGAACTGTACGGTATTATTATTTGACATTTCCCGGACAGTCAAGCAATACTGAACGCATGTGTACGAAAAAGAGTCACAGCCAAGACCACCACGGGGGACATGCAAATGAGAGTAAAGACTGCCGCCAAGCGCGATGCCATCCTGGCCGCGGCGGCTGAAGTGTTCAGGGAAGCGGGCTTCGAAGGCGCGTCGATGGCGGAGATCTCGGCGCGCATCGGCGGCTCCAAGGGCACGCTGTACGCCTATTTCGACTCGAAGGAAGACCTGTTCGTGGCGGTGATGCACGAAGAGGCGAAGAAACAGCTCGATCCGGCGCTGGATGCGCTGGACGGCGACAATCTTGAAACAACTTTACGTATGTTGGGAGAGAAGGCCGTTGTTTTCCTGTGCCAGACCAGCGCCATACAGACGCGTCGGGTGATCCTGGCCGAATCCGGCCGCAGCGACATCGGCCGGCGCTTCCATGAAGAAGGCCCCAAGAGGGGAATGCAGCGCATCGCCGCATTCATGCAGCAGCAGATGGAGGCCGGACGCTTGAAGCAGGCCGACCCCATGCTGGCGACGCTGCAATTGTGCGCGCTGCTGGAGTGCGAGACATTGACGCCGCTGATGCTGGGCCTGGAAACGTCGATTTCCCGGCCGCGCATCAAGCGCATGGTCGGCCGCGCCGTCGACACCTTCCTGGCGGCCTACGCGACGCAGTGATCAGTAATTAGTGATCAGTGATGCCGGCCGACGCCTACGGCGTCGAACATCTCGCGCGCGGCGCTACCCCAGCGCTACTCCAGCGCCGTCCACTTCCGGCTGCTCGCCGCCGACTCCACCACCTTCTCGATAAAGCGCACGCCCTGCCTGCCGTCTTCCACGCGGGGATAGTCGGCCTCCAACGGGTCGGCGACGCGGCCATCCGCGCGCGCGCGGATGTCGGCCGCCACGCCCAGGTAGACATTCGCAAAGGCTTCGATGAAAGCCTCGGGATGGCCGGCCGGAATCCGGCCCGCGCGCCGGGCCGATTCGCTCAGCCATGGCGAGCCGCGCGTCAGGATGCGGCGCGGCCCGTCCAGCGGGGAATGGACCAGCTGGTTCGGCTCCTCCTGGCGCCATACCAGCGTGCCCAGCGTGCCGGAGACCTGCAGCCGCAGATCGTTCTCCAGCCCCGCCGCCACTTGCGACGCCACGATGATGCCGCGCGCGCCTGCGGCGTAGCGCAGCAGCAATTGCGCATCGTCGTCCAGGCGGCGGCCGGCGCCGAAGACGGTGAGATCGGCGCACAGCGCGTCCGGCCGCAGGCCGGTGACGGTGGCGGCCAGGTTCTCGGCATGCGAACCGATGTCGGCCATGGTGCCGGCGCTGCCGCTGCGCAGCGGGTCCAGCCGCCAGTCGGCCTGCTTGTTGCCGCCGCCTTCCACGTCAGCGGCCAGCCAGCCCTGGTTGTATTCCACGGCGATCTTGCGCAGCGTGCCCAGCGCGCCGCTGCGCACCAGGTGGCGCGCTTCGCGCACCATGGGATAGCCCGTGTAGTTATAGGTCACGCCGAACACGGTGCCGGCCTGGCGCACCGCGGCCACCAGCTCGTCGGCCTGGGCCCCGGTGTGCACCAGCGGCTTGTCGCACACCACATGGAACCCCGCTTGCACGAAGGCCAGCGCCACCGGGTGATGCACATGGTTGGGCGTGACGATGCTGACCAGGTCGATGCGCTCGTCGGGGCTGCGGCGCAACTCGTCAGCCAGCAATGCCTGCCAGCTGCCGTGGTTGCGGCCGTCGGCCAGGCCCAGCGCGGCGCCCGATTCGCGCGCGCGCTCAGGCGAGGACGAGAGCGCGCCGGCCACCAGTTCGAACTGGCCATCCAGCGCCATGGCCTTGCGATGCACGGCGCCGATGAAGGCGCCGTGGCCGCCGCCCACCATGGCGTAGCGTAGTTTTCTTTGATTGGACATACCTGGAGCCCTTATTGGTTTTGGTCATCGTGGCGGTCCGGCCGGATCAGGCCTGCCGGTCCCTGGCAAACACGGCGTCGAACGCGCCGGCCGCGGGCTTGAAATCGAGCCGCCGGCAAAAGGCCGCGCTCTCGGTGGCGCCATGCACGCGATCCATGCGGCTGTCCTCCCACTCCACCGAGAGCGGTCCCTGGTAGCCGATATCGTTGAGGGCGACGATGATCGATTCGAAATCGACCATGCCCCGCCCCACGCTGCGGAAATCCCAATAGCGGCGGGCGTCGCCGAAGCTGGTGTGGCCGCCGAACACGCCCACGCTGCCGTCGCCCTTGCCCCACCAGACATCCTTCATGTGGACGTTGTAGATGCGCTCGGCGAACTGGCGGATGAACTTCACATAGTCCACGCCCTGGTAGGCCAGGTGGCTGGGGTCGAAATTGAAGCCGAAGCGCCGGTGCCCGTTCACCGCGGCGATGGCGCGTTCGGCCGAGGCGATGTCGAAGGCGATTTCGGTCGGGTGCACTTCCAGCGCGAAGTTGATGTCGTGCCGTTCGAATGCCTCGAGGATAGGGCCGAAGCGCTGCGCGAAATCGGCGAAGCCCTTGTCCCAGTAGGCTTGCGTGGTCGGCGGGAACGCATAGATGGCATGCCAGATCGCGGAACCGGTAAAGCCGGTGACCGTCTTCACGCCGAACCTGGCGGCGGCCAGCGCGGTGTCGGCCAGCTCGCGCGCGGCGCGCTGGCGCACGCCTTCGGGGTCGCCATCGCCCCACACATGGGGCGGCAGGATGGACTGGTGGCGCTCGTCGATGCGGTCGCACACCGCCTGCCCCACGAGATGGTTGCCGATGGCCAGGCATTGCAACCCGTGCCTGGCCAGCAGCGCGCGCAGGTTCTTGAGGTACTGCTCGGACGCCAGCGCCTGCTGCACGTTGAAGTGGTCGCCCCAGCAAGCCAGCTCCAGGCCGTCGTAGCCCATCTTCCGGGCCAGCGGCGCCAGTTCCGCCAGGGGCAGGTCGGCCCATTGGCCGGTGAAAAGAGTGACGGGTCTTGGCATATGCCGGACTCCTGTTGCGCGTGTTGCGCGATGCGTTGAGCGCGCGGCCCGGTCCCGGCCGCCGCGCAAGGAAAGCGTCCCGCCCCGCATCGGGGCGGGACCGGTCCGGCCATCAGAACGGCGAGTCCGGGAAATAGAAGCTCTTCGCGTTATCCCTGGTGATCAGCACCGAAGGAATGATGGTCGTGGCCGGCAGCTTGTCGCCCTTGATGCGCGCCTCGGCAGTGAGCTTGATGGCGTCGTAGATGAACTTGGGGCTATACGACACGTTGGCCTGGATCAGCGGATTGCTGCCGTCGATCAGCGTCTTGATCATGCCCTTGGCGCCGGCGCCGCCGAACACCAGCTTGATGTCCTTGCGCCTGGATTGCTCGATGGCCTTGAGCGCGCCCACCGCCATGTCATCGTCGGCGGCCCACACGGCGTCGATCTGCGGGAAGCGCGTCAGGTAGTCCTGCATCACCTTGAAGGCATCGTCGCGGTTCCAGTTGGCATACTTGGCATCCAGCAGTTTGATGTCGGGATGCTGCTTGAGCACGGCGTTGAAGGCATCCATGCGCTCGTTGTCGAGCGTGGTGGCGATGCCGCGCATGGCCACCACATTGCCACGACCGTTGAGCGCCTTGGCGATGTACTCGGCCGGGATCTTGCCGAAGGCCGTGTTATCGCCGGCGACATAGGCGTCCTGCGCGCTGGCGTCGGTCAGGCCGCGGTCGACCACCGTCACGTAGACGCCTTTGGCCTTGACCTGTGCCACCGGCTTGGTCAGCGCCGCCGATTCGAAGGGGAAGACCACCAGCGTGGTGATCTTGTTGACCGTGACCAGGTCCTGCAACTGGTTGGCCTGCTCGGGCGCGCCGCCGGCGGTCTTGACGATGACCTGCAGGCCCGGATGGGCCTTTTCCAGATCCTTCTTGGCCTGGTTGGCCCAGTACACGATACCGGCCGTGAAGCTGTGCGTGGCCGACGGAATGGCGACACCGACCACCACCTTGTCGGCCTGCGCCAGGGCCGGCCCCGCCAGCGCCATCGCCGCTGCGGCGCCCATGGCTGACAGGGCCAGGCGGCGGGTCAAAGAAAGCTTGCTGTTCATGCGTTGTCTCCTGTTGTCTTATGAAAAGGCCGGGCAAACCGGCCGGTTGGGGAACACACTGCAAACTGCAACCGATAACTGAAACCGATCACGGAAACCATTCACGGAAATCATTCATGGAACGCCCCGGCTTCACTTCCTGCCGCGCTGCATGAAGGCCACCGCGATGATCACGAAGCCCTGCACCGCCGCGTTCAGGTACACGCTGATGATGCTGGTCAGGTTGAGGATGTTGCTGATCACCGAGAGCAGGATGGCGCCCACCACCGTGCCGGCGATGCTGCCGGCGCCGCCCTTCAATACCGTGCCGCCCACGATCACCGCGGCGATCGCCTCCAGCTCCCACAGCAGGCCGGTGGTCGGCGATGCCGATCCCAGGCGCGGCACGTAGAGCAGCGTGGCGATGCCCACGCAGACGCCGAGCAGCATGTAGGTGAGGATCTTGACCTGGTGCACATCCACCGCGGCATACTGCGCCACCTGCTCATTGGAACCGATCGCCTGCACGTAGCGGCCGTAGGCGGTACGGTTGAGGATCACGCCGCCCAGCAGCGCCACCAGCAGGAACACCCACACCGGCACCGGCACGCCCAGCAGATTGGCGTAGTACACCGGGCTGTAGATGTCGGAGAGGTCGTTCTCCAGCGTGATGGCGCCGCCGTTGGAAAAATAAGTCAGGTAGGCGCGGAAGATGCCCAGCGTGCCCAGCGTCACGATGAAAGGCTCGATGCGCCCCTTGGTAATGAGCAGGCCGTGCACCAGCCCGAACACCGCCCCCAGCGCCACCGCCAGCAGCATGCCCGCGGCCACGGCCGCGATGGGCGAACCCAGCACGGGCGCCATGGCGTTCATGAACAGGATCACCGAGCCCGCGATCAACGCCGCCATCGAGCCCACCGACAAGTCGATGCCGCCCGAAATGATGACGAAGCACATGCCCACCGCGATGATGCCGATGAAGGCGGTGCGCGTGAGCACGTTCATCACGTTGTCGTAGGTGGCGAAATTGCTGTTGAGCAGGGTGCCGGCAATGCACAACAGCACCAGGCCGATGACCGGCCCAAAGCCGTGCAGCCGGCTCCACCAGGCGGACATGGCCGCGGTGCGGGGACTGCCGCCGGGGCGCGCGGCGGCGGCGTTTTCAGCGGGTACCTGTGGCATGGACGATCAACTCCTCTTCGGTCAGGTGCGGCTCTTGCAGCGTGGTTTGCAGGCGGCCGGCGCGCATCACCGCCACGCGGTGGCACAGGCCAATCAGCTCCATCAGTTCGGACGAAATCACGATCACCGCCAGGCCCTGCGCCGCCAGGCGCTGCACCAGGTGGTAGATCTCGCGCTTGGCGCCCACATCCACGCCGCGCGTGGGCTCGTCGAGCACCACCACCGACGGCCCCGGATGCAGCACCTTGGCCAGCGCCAGCTTTTGCTGGTTGCCGCCGGACAGCGCAGATGCGCGCACCTCCAGCGCGCCGGTGCGAATGCCGAACTCCTGCACTGCGGCGCGCAGCGCGGCCTGTTCGGCGGCCGGGTCGAGCCAGGGCCTGGCGTAGCGCTCCAGGGCCATCAACGTGAGATTGGGACGCAGCCCCAAGTGCACATGCAAGCCCTTGCCCTTGCGGTCTTCGCTGAGATAGGTGAGGCCGTGGCGCGCCGCATCGCGCGGGTTCCTGATCTGCACCGGCTTGCCCGCCAGCTCCAGCACGCCGCCGGCGCGCGGGCGCAGGCCGAGCAGGCCCTCGAACAGTTCGGTGCGCCCGGCGCCGACCAGGCCGGCAAAGCCCAGTATCTCGCCGCGCCGCACCTCGAAATCGATATCCTCGGCCCAGCCCGGCACCGTCATGCCGCGCACCCGGATCGCCGGTGCGCCATCCGGCGCCGGCAGCTTGGCGGGGAACAAGTCGGCCAGCTCGCGCCCCACCATCAGGTTGGCCATCTGCCGCCGCGTCAGCGACGCCGTAGGTTCGCGCGCGACCAGCAAGCCGTCGCGCATCACGATCACCTCATCGGTGGTCCGTTCCACCTCGTCCAGCTTGTGGGAGATATAGATGATGGTCACGCCCGCGGCCTTAAGTTCGGCCATCAGCGCGAACAGGCGCTCGGTTTCGCCCGGCGTCAGCGTGGCGGTGGGTTCGTCCATGATGAGCAGGCGCGCGCGGCGGGCCAGCGCGCGGGCAATCTCCACCAGTTGCTTCTCGGCCACGATCAGCTTGCGCACGCGCGTGTCGGGATCCAGCGGCAGCCCGACCTTGGCCAGCGCCGCACGGGTCTGCTCACGCATCGCGCGGTCGTCGAGGAACAGGCCCTTGCGGATCTCATGCCCGAGGAAGATGTTCTGCATGATCGTGAGATCGTCCGCCAGATTGAATTCCTGGTGGATCAGCACGATGCCCTGCGCCTCGGCCGCGCGCGGACCGCCGCCCGGCGCGCGCACGGCGCCGTCGATCGCCACGGCGCCGCCGCTCGGGCTCTCGTAGCCGGCCAGGATCTTCATCAGCGTCGACTTGCCGGCGCCGTTCTCGCCCAGCAAACCGTACACGCGGCCCGGCTGCAGCGCGAAATCCACGCCGTGCAGCACGCGCACCGGACCGAACGCCTTGGTCACGTTACGGAATTCGACGGCCACACTCATGATGCGTCTCCTGCGGCGCTGGCCATGCTCTGCTGCATGGCCAGCACACCCGCGCCCACCACGCCGGCATCGTCGGCCAGGGGCGCGTACTGAATCTCAAGGTGGCGGGTGGAGAGCGCCAGCGAGCGGTGGTACACGCTCTGGCGCACCGAGGCCAGGAACAGCGGCCCCATGTCGGCGACCCGCCCGGCGATGAATACGTGCGAAGGATTGAAGAAATTGACCACCGAAGCCAGCATCTGCCCCACCAGGTTGCCGGCGCGCTGGATGATGGCATTGGCCGCCACATCGCCGGCCCGGCTGGCCTGGGCCACGTCTTCCAGCGTCAGCACGCCGGTCGCCTGCAGGCGCTCGGCCAGCAGCGCGCTCTCGCCGCGCTGCGCGGCCTGCACCGCCATGCGGGCCATCGCCGGCGCCGCCGCCATCGCTTCCACGCAACCCTGGTTGCCGCAATGGCAACGCGGGCCGGCCTGGTCCACGCAGATATGGCCGACGTCGCCGGCCGAGCCGTTGGCGCCGCGGTAGACCTGGCCATGGCACACGATGCCGCAACCGATGCCGGTGCCGACCTTGATGACCAGGAAATTGGGCAGGTTGCGCTGCAGCCGGTACATTTCGCCGAGCGCCATCAGGTTGACATCGTTGTCCACGAACACCGGCGCGGCGAACGCCTCGCGCAGGTAATCGCGAATGGAAAAACCGTCCCAGTCGGGCATCAGCGGCGGATTGACCAGCTGGCCGCTGGCGAAATCCACCGGCCCCGGCACGCCCACGCCGATGGCGATGAGCTGTGTCGCCGGCCGCCGGCAGCGCGTGAGCAGCTCCCGCATCAGGCCGCGCAGCCGCGCCAGGATCACGCCCGGCCCCTGGCGCACGTCGATGGGTTCGCGGTGGCGCGCCAGCACGGCCATGTCCGGCCGCATGATGGCCACCTGCATGCTGGTGGCGCCCAGGTCGACGCCGATCACCACGCCCAGCGTCTGGCTCAGGCGCAAGGTCTCGGCGCGGCGGCCACCGGAAGATTCCTGCAGCCCCACCTCGTCGAGCAAACCCTCGTCCAGCAAGGCCGCCACCATGGCGTTGGCCTTGCTCTTGGAATAGGCTAGCCGCTGCGCCAGCGCGTTGCGCGATGCGCCGGCCGACCAGAAGATGGTCTGCAAGACGTCGAGGTCTTCCGTGCCGCAGTTGTGCCAGCGTGCCAAGATTTGTCTCCGGTCATGGCGCCTCATGTCGGGCGCTTGCAGGAATACTATGTGGTCGGCTTTGGCTTATCAAGTCGTAACTTAGACCTAATTCAGGTCAATCCAGCGCTGCCAAAAACGGCCGCCATGCGCCCGGTCAAACATCGTCATCCGAGCTTGAAGGTTCCGACCACCAACGCCAGCTCGCCGGCTTGCCCTTTCAATGAATCGGCCGCGGCGGCGGCCTGTTCGACCAATGCCGCGTTCTGTTGGGTGGTCTGGTCCATCTGGGCGATGGCCTGGTTGACCTCATTGAGCCCGCTGCTCTGTTCTTGCGTAGCGGCCGTGATTTCGCCGACGATGCCGGTCACGCGCCTGACGCTGGCCACTACCTCGCTCATGGTGGCGCCGGCCTGCTCCACCAGCAGGCTGCCGGCGCCCACCTTCTGCACCGAGTCGTCGATCAGTTCCTTGATTTCCTTGGCGGCCGCGGCCGAACGCTGCGCCAGCGAGCGCACCTCCGACGCCACCACCGCGAAGCCGCGCCCCTGCTCGCCGGCGCGCGCCGCTTCCACAGCCGCATTCAATGCCAGGATGTTGGTCTGGAAGGCGATGCCGTCGATCACGCCGATGATGTCGGCGATCTTGCGCGAGCTTTCGGTGATGCCTTCCATGGTCTGCACCACCTGGCCGACCACGCCGCCGCCCCGGATCGCCACGTCGGAGGCCGATTCGGCCAGTTGGTTGGCCTGGCGCGCGTTGTCGGCGTTTTGCCTGACGGTGGAGGTCAGCTGTTCCATGGCCGAGGCGGTCTCTTCCAGCGAACCGGCCTGCTGCTCGGTGCGCGAGGACAGGTCGAGGTTGCCGCTGGCAATCTCGGACGTGGCCGTGCCGATGGTGTCGGTGCGCTGGCGCACTTCGCTGACGATATTGCGCAGGCTCTCGTTCATCGCGCGCAACGCTTCCATCAAGCGGCCGGTCTCGTCGCGGCCCCTGGGCCGGATATGCACCGTCAGGTCCCCCTTGGCCACACGTTGCGCCACCTCGACCGCCGCCTTGAGCGGACCGGACACATTGCGCCCCACGACAAGCGCCAGCACGCATGCAACCAAGACGGTGGCGCCCAGCAAGCCGAAGATCCAGATCTCGGCCACGGTATAGACGCGATACGCGGCCCGGTCGGCGCGCGCGCTGCCTTCGCCGTTGATTTTCACGATCGCCTCAAGATTGGCCACCATGCTGCGGAACACTTTGCCGGATTCGCCGTTGAACAAGGCCCGCGTCTCGTCGTATTGCTGATTGGCCGCCATCTCGGACAATTGCTTGTCCATCTCGATATAAGCGGCGAAACTCTTGCTGAACTGCGCGTATTGGGCTTTCTCTTCCGGTTCCGAAATGCGCTGCTCGTAAATGGCGCGCTGCCTGGCAAGCATGCCCAGGCGCGCCTGGATGGTCTGGTTGGCGGCAGCGCGCTCAGCGGGTTGCACCGCCGTCACCAACTCCAGCTCGGCGATGCGCATGAGCGGCAGCGAACGTTGTATCTCCCTGGCCGCCTCGATCGAGGGCATCCATTTGCTGACGATTTCCGCCGACGCCTTGTTCACTTCCTTGAGCCGGCTGACGGAGAACAAGCCGACCATCACCGTCAAGGCGATCATCAGGCCGAAGGAAAAGGCGAGTTTTCTTGCGATATTCAGATTCAAAAACCAGTTCATGTCATCCTCAAATTCCGGTTTGTATCGTTTTTTTTGTGGGGGAAGGAACGGCCATTGTTGGCGGCGCGCCGGATCGCGCGCACGCAAACTTGCGCGTCGCCGCCGGGAACTCCGGAAACGCCGTGAGGAGGCTTGATGCCGGCGTTAAAGAAGGGGAATCTGTGGAGACGACCCGCCCCCATTTCATCAGCAGGAGCGAGATGCGTCCTGGCGCGACGCGTGCGCAACCTCCCCCGAGGCCACTCGACCAAGCGAGACCGGGATGAATATTAAATATTCGGGGGATGTCTTTCCAATGAATTAAATCGCGGGCTCAATGCCCTAATCGATATCATTTGGCGCGGCGGGAAATGCGCCTGTCTGCGAAAGCCGATTTCCTGCCTCGCGTTCTTGGCAAGCCGACAAGGCCGCTCACCATGACGGGCAGGCGCGGGCCCGGGGCCGCAGACAATGCGCCGCCATCCGGGGCTGACGGCCTCTTGCGGCTGCCGCCCCGCGGCGCATCTATTTGACCTTGATAACCACCTTTCCCTTGGTACGCCCGGCCTCGACATAATCCAGCGCATCATTGGCCGCGTCGAACGCGAAGACTTTATCCAGGACCGGACGTATCACGCCGGAGTCAACCAGCGACGCGATTCTTTTCAATTGTTCGCCATTGGCCCGCATGAAAAGAAATGAAAAATTGACATTGAGTTGCCTTGCCTTTCTTTTGGCGCCAAAGCTTAAAATCCGCATGATCGATGCGACCAGCCACGAAGCACCGATCTCTTTTGCAAAATCCGAATCCGGCGGCCCGGAGATGGAGATCAATGTCCCGCCCTTTTTCAGGATGCGCATGGATTTCTCCATCGTCTTGCCGTCCTGGCTATGCAAGACAACGTCATAGTCCGACAAGATCTTTTCAACGTCATCCTTCTTGTAGTCGATCACAATATCTGCGCCAAGGCGCCTCACCCAATCTGCATTGGCGGCACTGGCACTGGTCGCCACCGTTGCGCCCAGGTGCTTCGCCAGCTGGATGGCAAATGTCCCAACCCCGCCGGAGCCGGCCTGGATGAAAACCTTCTGCCCCTTCTTCAATCCCGCTTTTTCGACCAACGCCTGCCACGCAGTTAAACCGACCAGCGGCAGCGAGGCGGCTTCTTCCATCGAGACCGATTCCGGTTTCAAGGAAACGTCTTTTTCATTCATCGAGATGAACTCAGCGAATGTGCCGATCCTGTCTTTGTCAGGACGGGCATAGACCTCATCCCCCGGCTTGAAGCGGCTTACCTTGGCCCCGGTCTTGATCACCACGCCGGCCACATCGTTACCTAAAATCAAAGGCAATCCATAGGGCAGGACGAGTTTGAATTCTCCGCTCCTGATTTTGGCATCAAGCAGATTGACGCCTGCGGCGTGGACTTGGACCAATACATCATCGTCACGCACAGCCGGCTCCGGCATGTCGGCAGGATGCAGACGGTTATTGCGGCCATAGCGTTTGATGATGAATGCCTTCATGATGTCTTTCCCGATTCTGTTTAGGTGTTCCTGCATGTTGGCCGTGGCCTCATTGCTCGCTGCAAAATATTGACTGCCTGGATTTTCCCGATGCCGGCGCCATAAAAACGCTCTCACATGATGCCCAAATATGCGCGCAGGCGCATGTCGTCGCCAGTGAAAATCGACATGGCCTCGACGTCCGGGAGCATGGCTTTCGCTGCTGCATGCCGGGTCGCAGCGGCGACGGCAGGACATTCCGGTTCCGCGGCGTTTTCCAATCGACCGCTTTTCTTCTCTGCGTCACTCCGCCCGATTTGGCTGCGAACCGGTATCTTCATGATTCCAGCCGCAAGTCTTTTCTGATACCGGCATCGACCAGGGCCGCCGGAGCGAATCTATGCAAAAAGCGCAGGCGCCTCGCCAACCCGCCGGCGGAGTAACGAAGCACGGGCCGACGGGAAATTGCCGCTTTGAGCACGGTGTCAGCCACGACCTCAGGGCCGTCTGCGCCAATCAGCACCTCTTTTACGCGCTGGTTCAGGGCCGCGCGAATTTCACGGTACAGGTCGAGCGCATTGTCAGGCTCCATGGAATTCGCATCGAACCGGGTATTGATATAGCCAGGCTCGATAACCGAGACGCGAATGCCCATCGTGCGCAATTCGTGGTCGAGCGATTCCGAATATCCCGCTACGGCATGCTTGGTCGCGGAGTAAAGCGCCATGTAGGGCATGGGCAGAAAACCCAGCACCGAACCGATATTGAGGATACGCCCGGCACGCTGCCGGCGCATGTGAGGAACCACGGCGCGCGTCATTCGAACCAGCCCGAAAAAGTTGGTTTCAAAGATCGAGCGGGCCTGCTCAAGCGAGCTCTCCTCCGCCGCAGCCGGAGCAACGCCGAAACCGGCATTGTTCACCAGCAGATCGATCCGGCCGCTTTGCCGCATCACCGCATCAACGGCAGCGTCGACCGAATCGTCGCTGGTCACATCGAGCGATAGCATGTCGAACGGCTGTTGGCCCTGGGCCCCGCGCCGACTCGTGCCGTAAACCTTATACCCGGCTTGTGCAAGCCGCAACGCGCTTGCTTCGCCAATCCCCGAAGAGGCTCCGGTCACCAGTGCGATTTTCCTGTCCATCATGTTCTCCCGACTTTCATCAACAAGCCTCCGGCGGCTTTAAACCAGTTTTTCCACAAAAATATTACGATCATCATATTTATAATCAAAAAAACAGGCACGCATGCCCGTACCCCTGCGGTCAGGAATCGGACGGAGCCAGTTTTTTCCGCGCCGCCTCGAGAAAACTTTCAGACAACCTGGGGTCGTCGACGGCGCGCGCCATGATCATGGCGCCGACAATTGAAGCGACGATCATCAGCGCCTCTTCATGTCCAGCCGGGGTTCCCCAGCCGGGCAGCTCGCGCGCGACCACATCGATCATCTCTTTGATGCGGCGGGTCGCGGCGTGCCGCACCTCTGGCGCCTGACGCGGCATTTCCGAACCCAGCGCGGAAATCGGACAACCGGTTTCAATCCCGGCAAAATGCTCCGCCGACAGGTAGGCCCGGATCATTGCCGGCAAAGCCTGCCCGGGCGGAACCGCGGCAGCGATGCGTTCCGACAGACCGACGGCTTCCGCACCGGCACGATCCGCCGCTTCCGCCAGCAACGCTTCACGCGACGCGAAGTGGGCGTAGAAGCCGCCGTGCGTCAGCCCGGCCTCCTTCATGATGTCGGCCACTCCGGTGCCGTGATAACCGCTGCGCCGAATCGCGCGCGCGGCGACCTCAACGATGCGCTCATGCGTGATTTCCTTGCGGCTGGCGGTTTTTTGCCCAATGGCTTTCGATTTCATGACGACCATCATATATCATTACGCAAAAAAATGCTCAGCGAATCAATTTGCGCTACTTTCCTGTCGCATCCGCGCATCATTCCACTGCCCAAAGGTTGGGCCGCCACGCCATTGATGCCCGGCGTCCCCGGCATGCCTTGGCCAGGTTGTTACACGCCAAATGTACACATCACCGCATTCAATCGTCCCAGCCTCCCGATCACCGCGGCCGGACTTTCCATGAAATGCATGCCAGTGCACGAGCCGGTCATGACGACCTGTCCTTTTTGCAAGGGCATGCCGCGTCGCTGCGCATGCCTGGCCAGCCAGGCGACGACCATCTCCAGGTCGCGCATGGGGTTGCCGCCTTTGGCCTGGGCGACCAATGAACCGCCTACCTCCAGGCTGGCCTCGAGCCCGGAAAAATCGATCCTGCCCATCGATTCGATCGGGATTTCCGGACCGAGGACGATGGCGCCATGGCTCTGCAGGTCGGCCAATGCCGCGTTGGGATTGGGACAAGGAAACGGCGCCAGCCTGGTTTCGACGATCTCGAAAGCCGGCATTGCGGCGTCGAATATTTCACCGATATCGATGCCCGATGCCGCCAGCTCGCCCGGCCCGACATCGGCGCGCAGGCGCAGGGCCAGCTCGACCTCCACACCGCACAGCGGCCACTGGCTCAACATGAATGCGGCGCCGTCGCCAAGGATGCCGAGCGCGGGCAGCGGCGCGCAGTGCGGCTCATGCCCCGGCCCCTTGTGCCCGACCTTCCAGCCGCCGACCGGCCCCAGGAAATCCAGGCAGGCATCCTGCACCGCGTAGGCCTGCTCCCTGCTGTCGACCGGCACTTGCCGATAATCCAAGGGAATGCCGCTTTCCCGGGCCTGCCGCAATAGTCGGGCGATGTCGTGTGCTTGCATCGGTTCTGCCTCAATCAGGCGCCAGAGATGGCGGCATGGGCATGCCCAGGGCGGGCAATTCCATTGCAATATGTTCGGCGAACGCCAATAGCGCGGCGTCGGCGCCGTGCGGCGCGATCAGTTGCATCCCGGTGGGCAGGCCGGCGACCAGCCCGGTGGGAATGGCGATGGCAGGCAGCCCGGCCGCGTTGGCCAGCGCGGTGAAGACCGCGTGGTCGCGCGGCCCGGCGGGCCGGCCGCCGATGATCGCAGGGAAAGCCTCATCCGCGGCCCAGGGCAAGGCGGCCGTGGCGGGCGTGAGAATGAAATCATGCGCATGCCACAGCTGCGCCAGCGCGCGCCGCAGCAGCATCACTTCGCGCTGCAGCGCATACAGCGCGCTGCCGGGCAATGCGCGGCCGGCCATCAAGGTCGCGCGCGCCGCCGCGCCGCACTGCTGTTCAAAGGCGTTGGCCCGATCCGGTGCGCCGGGCTGCGCCTGCGCCAGCCACGCCAGGCCGGCCGCCGACAGGGATGGCCACAACTCGTTGACGGCATCGGCCAGATTGAACGCGGCTTGCTCGACCACCACATGTCCGAGCCTGGACAGGCACCGTGCAACCGCCTGCGCATTGGCCGCAATGCCGGGATCGACCTCGACGCCGGCAAACCGCGGCAAGTAAAGAATGCGGCGCGCCGCTGCGACCTCGGAGGGCGGCGAGCGCAACGGCTGCGCGGCCAGGACTTCCATCATGATCCGCACATCCTGGATCGACCGGCCCAGCCCGCCGACGCTTTCGTATTCCAGGAAAATCTCGGGCAGGCCGCCCTGCCGCGGCACCAGGCCTGCCGACGGCTTGAAACCGAACAGGCCGCAATGTGCCGCAGGTCGCCTGATCGAACCGCCGCCGTCGGTTGCCAGCGCCAGCGGGCCGCAGCCGGAAGCCACTGCCGCGGCGGCGCCGCCCGAGGAACCGCCGGGCGTCAGGCGCGCATTCCAGGGATTGCGGGTGGCGCCGAAGCGCAGATTGGAGGTATAGCCCTGCATGGCGAACTCGGGAAGGTTGCTCTTGCCGAGCAAGACCGCGCCCGCCGCACGCAGGCGCGCCACCGGCAGTTCATCGGCCGCCTCCGGGCCGGCTCCGTAGAGCCGGCTTCCCCAGGTGGTCGGCATGCCGCGCACGTGAAGATTGTCCTTCACGGTCAGCGGTATCCCGTCCAGCATTCCCCATGCTGCGCCGGCGGCCCAGCGGCGCGCGCTGGCATGCGCCGCCTCCAGCGCGCCATGGGCGGCCACCGCGGTCATGGCGTTGATGGTCGGCTGGCATTGCTCGATGCGCGCCAGGCACGCCAGCGCGGCGTCGACCGGCGTGAACGCCCGGCGCCGGTATCCGTCGGCCAGCGCCGCCGCGCCCAGGCGGCACAGATCGCCGGCGGCGTCG
The DNA here is from genome assembly GCF_059418325.1 of Herbaspirillum sp. GW821-FHT09A12. Classification (NCBI taxonomy): domain Bacteria; kingdom Pseudomonadati; phylum Pseudomonadota; class Betaproteobacteria; order Burkholderiales; family Oxalobacteraceae; genus Herbaspirillum; species Herbaspirillum sp. GW821-FHT09A12. The sequence goes on along the minus strand of NZ_JBWKPR010000001.1, from coordinate 813,400 downwards.
ATTTGCGCGGAAGGTTCCATTTACTCGGGCAGCTCGCCGGCCGGACGTCCCAGCCATTTTTGCGACAGCTTGTCGAGTTCGCCGCTGGCCTTGGCTGCGACCAGGATGTCATTGAGGCGGGCCCGCAGCTTGTCTTCGTTTTTCGGAAGGCCGATGAAATTAGGCGAGACCTTTAGCACGAACTTGAATTCGGTGTTGAGCTGGGGATTGTTCTTCATCAACACGTCGGCCACCTGCACGCTGGTCGCCACCAGTTGGGTCTGGCCCGCGGCGAAGGCGGCGATGGTGCTGTTGTTGTCTTCGAAACGGCGCAAGGTGGCGCTGGACGGCGCGACCTTGCTCAGTTCCATGTCATCCATCGAGCCGCGGGTCACGCCGATGCTCTTGTCGGCCAGGTCGGGGCCGCCTTTGACCGCGATCGCCTTGGGCCCGAACACGCCGATGAAAAAGGGCGAGTACGCCGCGGTGAAATCGACCACCTTCTCGCGCTCGGCGTTCTTGCCCAGGGTTGAGATGACAATATCCACCTTGTGCGTTTGCAGGTAGGGAATGCGGTTGGTGCTGGTGACCGGCACCAGGACCGCCTTGGCGCCCAGTTTGGCCGCCACCAGGTTGGCCATGTCGATGTCCAGGCCTTTCGGCTGCATGTCGGCGTCGACGAAACCATAGGGAGCGAAGTCGGTCGGCACCGCGATCCGGATCTGGCGCGACTTCTGAATATCCTCCAGCATGCTCTGCGCCGTCGCCGCGCAAGCCGTGGCGGCCAGCAGCAGGCTGGCCAATACCTTGATTTTCCAAGCGTTCATTTCACTCTCCCTGTTTGCTGCGTCAATAGAAAACACCCCGCCGCCCAACGCGGCAGGCGTGCCGGTCAGTGCTGCAAAATTGGCGGAGCCTGCCAGCCGATGCCCGCCGGCAAGGGCTGCAGGATGCGGCGCAGCCGCTCTACGGGATCGGCGCCGGCGGCATGGGGCTCGCCATCGAGGGGCAGCTTGCGGCCCCAGGTATCCAGGTGGCTGTCCAGCAGCGCCTGCGCCCTGGCCAGGTCGCCCGCTTCCAGGGCCGCGACGATCGCCGTGTGCTCGGTATATGAATGCAGCGCATCCTCGTCGGATTGGTGATGCAGCGCGATCAGCGTGGTGCGCGCGGTGAGGTCGCGCAGCGTTTCCGCCAGCACCGGATTGCCCAGGCAATCGGCCAGGCAGACATGGAAATCCCCCAGCAGGAAACTGCGCTGCGCAATATCGCCGCCTTGCAGCGCCAGCCTTTGCCGTTTGAGATGCAGGCGCAACTTGCGCAGCGTGGCTTTATCCACCTCCGTGCGCAGGCGCAGCAAGCCGGTTTCGATGACGCGGCGCGCTTCGAACGTCTGGAACGCTTCTTCCCGGCTGGGCTGCGCGACATACCAGCCGCTGCCGACGCTGGACGTGACCAGCCGGCGCACCGCCAATTGGGTCAATGCTTCGCGCACAATGGTGCGGCTGCAGCCGAACAGGCTGGCCAGCTGCTGCTCGCTCAACTTGTGGCCGGGCAGCAGCTTCTTGGCAAGCACGGCTTCCAGGATGCATGCGCTGATATCGGTTGATGTGGTCATGCCCAACCTGTATGCAGCTTTCATGCCATATCTGTATTCAGGTTAGGCAGCCATCCATGCCCCAAATCCGGGTCATGGCGCGTGCAAGACCGTCCTTCGTGGTGCGGTATCGCCATTGATGCGCCAAATTGGGATCGACGCAGGCAACAAAAAGCCGGCTTGCGCCGGCTTGATGCACCGCAGGTCTGCTCCGCAAATCACGGACAGGGATAAATATTACAGCCAGGGCAATGAATAGGTTTTGGTATTGCTGAAACTCTTCATTGCCTCCAGCACGCCCTCCTTATAGCCCAGCCCCGAATCCTTGATGCCGCCGAACGGCGTGAGCTCCAGACGATAGCCGGGCACTTCCCTGACATTGACGCTGCCGACCTCCAGCTCGCGGACGAAACGGGTGATGTAGTCCATGCGGTTGGTGCAGACCGAGGACGACAAGCCATAGGGGGTGGAATTGGAAATCCGGATGGCATCGGCGATATCGGTGCAACGGATCACCGGCGACACCGGCCCGAAGGTCTCTTGCGCCACCAGCCGGCAATCGGCCGGCACATGGTCCAGCACCGTCGGCGAATACAGCGCGCCCTGGCGCACGTTGCCATACAGCAGCCTGGCGCCGCAACGCTCCGCGTCCTTGACCTTGGCCTCGAATTCGATTGCCGCACGTTCGTCGATCACCGTGCCCATGTCATTGCCCGTATCCATGGGGTCGCCAAATTTGATGGCCCGGGTTTTGGCGACCAGCGCTTCCACAAATTCATCCGCGACCGCCTGGTGCACGATCATGCGCTTGATTGCCGTACAGCGCTGGCCGGAATTCTTGTAAGAACCGGAAACCGCCAGCGTCGCGGCCTCTTCGATATCGGCGTCTTCCATGACGATGATGGGATCATTGCCTCCCAGCTCCAGCACCTGGCGCTTGTAGACGGCCTTGCCGGCAATGTATTTCCCGATCGGCACGCCGCCGGTGAAGGTGATCAGATCGACGTCGATATTGGTCAGCATTTCATCGGCGATTTCCGCGGGGTCGCCGGTCACGACCGAAAACATTTCCGGCGGCAATCCGGCTTCGTACAGGATGTCGGCCAGCAGCAGCGCGGAGAATGGCGTCTTCTCGGTCGGCTTGAGCACCATCCGGTTGTTGGTCGCGATGGACGGCGCCACTTTGTGCGCGACCTGGTTCAAGGGATGGTTGAAGGGCGTGATGGCCGAGATCGCGCCCAGCAACGGTTCCTTCATCGTATAGACCTTGCGTTGCTTCCCGTGCGGCGTCAGGTCGCAGGAAAATACCTGGCCATCGTCCACCAGCGCCTGGTTGGCGGCAAACACGAAGACATCGCAGGCGCGCCCCACCTCATACAGGGTGTCCTTTTTGCACAGTCCAGATTCGGCGGTAATCAGGTCGGAAATGGCATCGCCGTTGGCGCGCAACAGTTCTGCCGCCCGCGACATGATCCGGGAGCGGTCGAAACGCGTCAGGCTCGACTTGAACTGGCGCGCCATGCGGAAAGCACCGCGAATATCGTCCACGGTCGCCTTCGGGATGGTCCCGACCAGCTTGCCGTTATAGGGGTTGCGCACTTCGATCACGCGATCGTTGCCGACCAGCTTTCCGCCTATACGCATCTTTTGGTGCAAAGGCACGCCGTCCTTTAATTTTCCCAGCTCGGATAACATCGACATATCGTCTCCTGATTGATGGTTCACCGGCCGCTATCAGGCTGCCGCCTGCATTGCCAGATGGAACACGTCAAAATTGCGCAAACGGTGATCCGACGGGATCGCGCCCAGCTTGCGATTGAACATCAGCGGCACACGCTGCTCGGAAATGCCGCCATGCGAGCGCAATGGCAGGTGCAGCTCGGACAAATCGTGGCGGGTGGTGGCCGTGCCGATCACCGTCAGGCGTTCGCTGACAACCACCAGGTCACCGATCCGGTCTTCCGGCAATTCGAAGCGCGCCGCCGCTTCGGCGCGCGTCAGCACCAACTCGACGCCGGCGATCGCCCCGATCTTGCGCGCCACGCCAGGCAGGTCGGCGCCGTCCTCCAGATACACGGTGGCGTATGAGCCCAGGGCGCCGTGATGGACGACATACGGATCGGTAATCGGCAAGATCACGCGCGCTTTCCCGGCCCCCAGTTTGGCGTCCAATACATCCTGCAGGTAGATGACATTCGGTGTGCCGGCGCTGTCGGTCTTGGCGTTCATGCCGTGATCGGCGGTCAGGCCGATAACCGCGCCGAGCGCATCGAGTTGCGTCAGGTAGTGGTCCATCATCGCGTAAAAGGCATTGGCGCCCGGCGTGCCCGGCGCGAATTTATGCTGGATGTAATCGGTCGTGGAGAGATACATGATGTCGGGGCGCTGGGTCGCCAGCAGCTTGACGCCGGCGGCAAACACGAACTCCGACAATTCCGCGCTGTAGACCGACGGCAGGGGCATGCCCACCAGCGCCAGCAGATTGTCGACGCCATTATTTTCCAGCGTCGCCTGATCGGCCTTTTCTGCCGAAAAGCAGATTCCGCGCATTTTGTTGCCGAGCAGGCTGCGCAACTTGTCTTTGGCCGTGATCACCGCCACTTTGGCGCCGGCGTCGGAGAATGCCGCAAGGATGGTGCCCGCGCGCAGATACTTGGCGTCGTTCATCATGACTTCCTGGTTGGCTTCGCGATCCAGGAAATAATTGCCGCAGATGCCATGCACCGAAGGCGGGACGCCGGTGACGATCGACAGGTTGTTCGGATTGGTGAAGCTGGGCACCACGCAATCGCCGGTCAACACCGTTCCCTGCGCCGCCATTTTTTTCAGGAACGGCGTGACGCCGGCCTGGATGGCCTGATTGATATATTCCTGCTCACAGCCGTCGACGCACACCACGACGACCGGTTTCTTCATCCATGGATAGCTGCGTCCGTTGACTTGCAGGCTTTGAGGGGTCGACATACATGATCCTTTCGGTTCTGGAGGTAATCGGGCGAGGATCGGCCCCGGCTGCATGGGCATGCAGCGGGCGCTGGGCCGATCCTCTTGGAAATAGCTTGGCCGGCTTGCCGGGTCAGCGTTTGATGAACAAGGCGACCAGCGCGCTGACGGCACAGCTGATGGCCACGATCGGAAAGACCAGCACCGTCTCTCCCGACGTATCCAGAATCCGCCCGATGAGCGGCTCGCCGAGGCCGGCGAACAGATACGATGAGAAATTCATGATGCCGGTCGCCGTGCCGGCGCGGCGCGAGCCGACCAGGTCCGGACACAGGGCCCAGAACGATGACGCCGGGCCGTACACGAAGAAGCCGCAGAGGAACAGGGCCACGACGCCGATGACCGAATTGCCCGGGATCGTGAACATCCACATGCTGGTCAGGGCGCCCAATACCATATAGAGCATGATCGCCTTGTAGCGCTTCGAGCCGAATAACTTATCCGAAATCCAGCCGTTGCTTAACGCGCCGATGGCCATCCCGACGGGAAGCGCGATACTGATCCATTTGGGGTTAAGGAATGCGTCCGGCGACTTGGCCCAGTTGGATCCGAAAAAGTGGACCGGCACCCAGACGATCAGGCCGTATCGCGCCGCATTCTGGAAGCCCAGCGAAAGGGCCGCAACGATCAGGCGCCAGTTTTTCAACACCGCCTTATACCGGGTCCAGGATGATTCCGTGGCGTCCTCATGGATGGTGTGCGCCTTGTCATTTTCATTGGCGACGCCGGTATCGAGGGGCTTGAAGCCCATGTCTTCCGGCCGTTCGCGGGCGATCAGGTAAAAGAATATGCCGCCGGCCAGCATCAGCAGGACCGGGATCCGGAATATCCAGCGCCAGTCGAGGTGAAAGATATCGAGTACGGCAATGGAGGTCACATAAGACAGTATCGAGGCGCAGCCTGCGGCAAAGACGTAGAAACCATAGACTTTTCCGCGTTCGCCGATCCCCCACCAGTTCGACAGCAGGCGGCTGCCCGGCGCCCACCCCAGGGCCTGGAAGTAGCCGTTCACCGCCCATGGAAAGACCAGGCTTGCAAAGCCGCTGGAAAAGCTGACCACCCAATTGGCGCAACAGGAAAGGATTGCGCCCAGGCTCATGATCCGCCGGCCGCCGTATTTATCCGCCAGATTGCCGTTGATGGCCTGGCCAATGGCATACGACCACAACATGGCGCTGGAGACCCAGCCCAGCATTTCCTTGGAGAGCCCGAACTCCTTCTGGATACCCGGAATCGCGAAACCGAAAGTCTGCCTTCCGGTGTAGAAGAACAGATAGCAAAGCATCGCCGCAAGCAGCATGCGCCATTGCGCACGACGAAAGCCGGTACTGCCTGCCACGAATGTAGTGGACGACGTATGTACATAACTCATTGCATGTCTCCTGTTGGGAGGATAACCGAGTTGCAACCCTCGGCCCCCTCCTCCTGCCTTGTTGGAAAAGGTAATTTTTTATTGATGTACTCCGGAACGACCGCCGGCGGCTGGCGGCCGGCGTTCTTGCTGCTCAGGGCAATGCAGCAATCGCTTTGGCGCTGATGAAGTTTTTCCCGCGGGCGCCTTGCATTGCGCCCTGCACCATTTCCAGCGCTTCCGATGAAGAAACGCCGTAGTCGGAAAACTCGGTCCCCACCTCCAGTTGGTGCAAGAAATTGCGCAGGCGTGCGACTGCGGCCTTGCAGTCGGTGTTGAAGACTTTCTGCAATACCGCATCTCGCTCAGGCATCTCCCCCCAGGCCATCGTCAACACCAGCGGCAGCGTGAATGAGCAGGCGATGCCATGCGGCACCCCGTAACGCAGGGTCATCTCGTAAGAGATGGAATGCGCCAAGGCGGTTTTGGTATTGGAGAATGCCAGGCCGGCCTTCATCGCGGCCAGCGCCATGGCGGATCGCAGGGCCTGGTTGCCGAGATCCCCGGCCAGCAAAGGCAGGCACGTCATGATGTCGTTGATCGCCGACACGGCAAACGCATCGGAGACCGGGTTGGCATTGACGTTCCAGATCGATTCCAGCGCATGCGACAAGGCATCCAGGCCGGTGGAAATGGTGATATTGCGGGGTAGCGTCATCATCAGGTCGGGATCGACAATGGCCGCCTGGGGCCAGGTGCAATCCAGATGCAACGAATATTTCTTATGCCTGGCCGCATCCCAGATCGTGGCCCAGGGCGTGACTTCGCTGCCGGTGCCGGCGGTCGTCGGGATGGCGATGAGCTGCTTTACCCGGTTTGGAACAAACGGCTTGCCGTCCGCCAGCAAGGCCAGCAGTTCCTCGAAGCGTCCGCTTTCGGTGCCGACGATCAAGGCCTTGGCCGTGTCGATCGCGCTGCCGCCGCCCAGCGCCACGACGGTATCGCATGCCTGTTCGTCCTGCCAGAAGCGGCGATACATGCCGGCCAGCTGCGCGACATCCGGATTCGGGCTGACATCCTCGATGACGTAAGCCAAGCGGTCGCCCAACAGCTCCTCCAGGCGCCGGATCAGACCCAGTCCGCGCGCTTCGGGAAAAGCCACCACCACCACCTTGGCGCCATCGCTGATGCGCGGCAGTTCGGCCAGGCTTCCCGAACCGAAATACGTTGCGACGGGATTAAAGAATCGCTGCGTCATGCGTGTCTCCTTTTATCGTTATCGGTTTTATTTTTGAGCGATTGTCGATGCGCCGGCGATAATGGACAAATCGATTATTATGCTGTTTCTATCGGCACAACCGATACGACGCGGGACGCCATTTATTGCTGTTGCCCTGGTCTCTGCGGTGAAGTAAGGTAATCGCGCCGGCCTCATCCGGCGCATTCGCGTCGCCCTGAGGCTGACAGGAAAGCGGGGAATCAAACCATTCGCCGGCAGGCTATCGGCGGCCTGGCCGGCATCGGCCGGCAGGCGCTCATGAGGAATATCTATGTACCAGTACCATAAGTGGATACGGTCATTCCACGCCGTCGCTAAAACGCACAGCTTTACCGCCGCCGCGGCCTACCTGCAAATCGGCCAGCCGACCATCAGCGAACAAGTCAAGGCGCTGGAAGACCGCTTTGCCGTGGAGTTGTTGTATCGCAGCGGCCGCCATATCGAATTGACCGACGCCGGACGGCGCCTGTATGAAATCACCGAAGGGATTTTCGGCCAGGAAGACGAGGCCGTTCAGTTGTTGCAAAGCCTGCACTCCCAGAAAACCGGCCTGTTGCGCATCGGCGCCGTTTCGCCTCCGGTGGTGATGAACCTGACGTACGACCTGATGCGCAAACATCCAGGCATCGAATTCGCGATCTCGATCAATTCGGAAAAGGAAACCCTTTCCCGGCTCTATGACTTTACGATCGACATCGCCATCCTGGCAGACGCCGCTCCCGATAAACGCCTGCATGTTGCGCCTTATCGCACCTATCCCATCGTCGCGGTGGTCAGGGACGACCATGCCTGGGCGAACAAGGCATCCATCCCCTTGAAACAGATACAGCATGAAGCCGTCATCATGCGGGAGCCGGGCTCCAAGACCCGTGAATTGCTGGAGCAGGCCTGCAGCAAGCAAGGCATTCCGATCACTTGCGTGATGGAGCTCAATAGCCGGGAAGCCATCATGCATGCCATTGCAGAAGGCCTGGGCATAGGCTTCGTATCCGAGATTGACTATATGGCGATACCGGGGACCAAGGCGATCCGGTTGCGAGACGCGACGGTGACGATCGACTATTACGTGTGCGCGCTTGCGGTGCGCAAGAACCGCCCCCTGATCAAAAGCGTGCTTGAGGCCGGCAGCGAACTGAAGAGCGGCCGCAGGAAATAGCATCGGCAGATGGCAGGGAGATACAGTTGCGCCGGCCGCATATTTCAATAATAATTGAAATATTGAATTATTTAATACCGCCATGGAAACCAAAGCCGTCATCACCGCCCTGGCCGCGCTGGCCCAAGAGTCGCGCCTGGCCATCTTCCGTCATCTGGTACAGCTCGGGCCTGAAGGCAGTGCCGCCAGCAAGATCGGCGAGCATCTCGACATTGCGCCATCATCGCTCTCGTTCCATTTGAAAGAACTGGCGCACGCTTCATTGGTGACTGCGCGACAGGAAGGCCGGTTTGTGATCTACACCGCCAACTACACCGCCATGAACCAGGTACTCGGCTTCCTCACCGACAACTGCTGCGGCGGCAATGCCTGCGCGCCCGCGGGCGTGCGCTGCCAGCCTGCGACTTCATCGAACTGACCTTACAACGGCCGCGTTCAGGCGCGCCGACTTCCCACTCATCATCAAGGACCCGACGTGCTTGCGGCATTTCTCATTTTCCTGCTTACCCTGATATGCGTGATCTGGCAGCCCAGGGGGCTGGGCATCGGCTGGAGCGCATGTGCCGGCGCCACCGTGGCGCTGCTCTGCGGCGTGGTCCATTGGTCGGATATCCCGGCGGTGTGGCATATCGTCTGGAATGCCACCGGCACCTTCATCGCCATCATCATCAGCAGCCTGCTGCTGGACAAGGCCGGCTTCTTCGAATGGGCGGCCCTGCACGTGGCCCGCTGGGGCGGCGGCCGGGGCCGGGTCCTGTTCGGCTTGCTGATCTTGCTGGGCGCCGCCGTCTCCGCGCTGTTCGCCAACGATGGCGCGGCCCTGATCCTGACGCCCATCGTCATCGCCATTCTGCTGGCATTGCGCTTCCCGCCCCGGGCCACCCTGGCCTTCGTGATGGCGGCCGGCTTCATCGCCGATACGGCCAGCTTGCCGCTGGTGGTATCGAACCTGGTCAACATCGTCTCGGCCGACTTCTTCAAGATCGGCTTCGCCGAGTACGCGTCCATCATGGTCCCGGTCAATATCGTCTCGGTGCTGGCCACGCTCCTGGCGCTTTTCGTCTGCTTCCGGCGCGACATTCCGGTGAGCTATGAGCTGGCGCAACTCCAGTCGCCGGCCGCCGCCATCCGCGACCGCGCCACCTTCATTGCCGGCTGGTGGGTGCTGGCCCTGCTGCTGGCCGGCTTCTTCTGGCTGGAAGGCCTGGGCGTGCCGATCAGCGCGGTGGCCGCCGTGGGGGCGCTGATCCTGCTGGCCGTGGCCGGCCGCGGCCACATCATCTCCACCCGAGAAGTCGTCAAAGGCGCGCCCTGGCAGATCGTCTTCTTCTCGCTGGGGATGTACCTGGTGGTGTACGGATTGCGCAATGCCGGCCTGACAGGCTATCTCACGGGCGTATTGAATGGCTTCGCCCAGCATGGCGTCTGGGGCGCCGCCATCGGCACCGGCTTGCTGACCGCGTTCCTGTCCTCGGTCATGAACAACATGCCCACCGTGCTGGTCGGCGCCCTGTCGATCGATGCCGCCAGCGCCCAGGGCGTCGTGAAGGAAGCCATGGTGTACGCCAACGTCATCGGCAGCGACCTCGGCCCCAAGATCACGCCGATCGGCAGCCTGGCCACGCTGCTCTGGCTGCACGTCCTCGACAAGAAAAATATCCACATCTCCTGGGGTTATTATTTCCGGGTGGGCGCCATGCTGACGCTGCCGGTGCTGCTGGCGACGCTATGCGCCCTGGCGCTCCGATTGGGCGGTTGAGACGGCCCCGGCCGCTTTCCCATTGCGCGACGCTCCCCGGCCGACGGGCGCCAAGCCGATTTCACACAAGGATGACACCATGACCACGATCTACCACAACCCTGCCTGCGGAACCTCCCGCAACACCCTGGCGATGATCCGCAACAGCGGCGAAGAACCGATTGTCATCGACTATCTCCAGCATCCCCCTTCGCGCGAAACCCTGGTCAAACTGATCCAGGATGCCGGCCTGGGCGTGCGGGAAGCGATACGCCAAAAGGAAACGTCCTATGCCGAGCTGGGCCTGGACAACCCGGCGCTGACCGACGAGCAGTTGCTCGATGCCATGCTGGCCCACCCGATCCTGATCAACCGGCCGTTTGTGGTGACCTCCAAGGGAACCCGCCTGTGCCGGCCATCCGAAGTGGTGCTGGAGATCCTGCCGCATCCGCAACAGGGAGCCTTCACGAAAGAAGACGGTGAAGCCGTCATCGATGCGCAGGGGCAACGTGTTGCGTCGGGCAAGTGATCCGTCCTATCACCCATCCCAAGACTTGCGGTTTCAACGAAACAAATTGGCGGTTAGCGTGTCATACCGCGCAGCCTGCGTTCACTGAACAATTTCCCGACAATAAATCGCTTTCCAGAACGAGGCCGCACAACAGAAACCAGGGTTCGAAGGGATGCGCCCAAGGCGCATGACGCAAGGATTTGCCGACGAGGGCGGCAGGAAGAGCAAAATTGAAACAATTACGCAATCGGCTTTGCATCGGTCTGGTCGGCCTGGGCATTTTCTGGATGCTGGGCATGGTGAGCACGAATGAGCTGGCCAAAAGCAGCATCCTGATGGCAAGCGCCCTGCCCGGCATTACCGGAATTTTCATCGCCATCCCCTATTTCCGTCGGCGCCCCCATTGGCTGTCGGCGAGCACGTTCCTGATTTTCCTGCTTTTTTTCCTCGACGCTACGCTGAAAGGATTTTTGCGCGATTACTTTGGACTGCGCCCCAATCCGATCCTGGTCTTACAGGCCATCTTCAACTCGAACCCGAGTGAAACAGGGGAATTCTTTCAGCACAACTGGCGCGACGTGGCGCAAGCCACGCTCGTCTTTCTGGCCTCCTGCTTCCTGGCATTCCTGGCCCAACGAAAGCTTGCCGGCATCGAGCCCGATACCAGCGCCACGCCGCTGAAACGGCGCAGCCTCGTCGGAATTGGGGCGCTTCTCACGGTGTTCCTTGCGCTGCACTTCAATCCCACGATGGCCAAGGAAAATCCGCTCCTTTTCTGGCCGCTTCGCTACATGGATTATCGCGAGCAGGTAGCCCGGGCCGAGAACATGTCGAGGGACATCGAGCGCAACATGGCCAAGAAATCCGACTGGCAGGTTCAGTACGCGGGCCCGCAGCACAACACCGTGGTGTGGGTGATTGGAGAAAGCATCAACCGCACCAATATGTCCTTGTACGGTTATCCGCGCAACACGACACCGCTGCTGAATTCGATGCGCAAGGATCTGATCGTTTTCAAGGATGTCGTGTCGTCAGAGCCGGCGACCATGGCTTCGCTGATGAAGATGTTCACGCCGGCCGATATCGATGACCCAGACGAGTGGAATCGTAAACCCGACGTGCTGATGCTGGCCCAGGAGGCCGGCTTCAAGACGTTTTGGATTTCCAACCAGGTCCCCAACGATGGTTGGCTGGGATTGGTGTCGAACCGCGCCAACGAAAAGCTCTTCATCAACAAGGGCGCCGGGCGCGGCGAAAATAATTTCGATGGGAACCTGCTGCCGGGCTTGGAGGCCGCATTAAAGAATCCCGCCCCGAAAAAGCTGATCGTGGTCCACCTTTTGGGCGCCCACCCAACGTACTACATGCGCTACCCCAGGGAATATGCGAAGTTCGATGGCGCCCTCGACCACATTTCAGAACAACTCACCAAGGCCGAGCGCCCGGTGTGGATTCGCCAGCTGCGCAATGAATACGACAACGCCATCGCATACAACGACTATGTTGTCGGCAGCATGCTCCAGTTGACGATGAAGATGACGCACCAGGATAACGCCAGCCTGGTCTTTAGCTCAGACCACGGCCAGGAAGTCGGCCACACGAGAAACCATGCCGGCCAGTCCATTTCAGACGTCACGGGCTACGAAATCCCAATGCTTTTGTGGACCAAGTCTTTTGCCGAAAAAAAGCCGGAAGAGAAAGCCATGCTCGAACATCGCGCTTACCAGACCGACCATTTCGAGCACACCGTGCTGGGCCTTCTCGGCGTGCGCTCCATTTACTACGAAGCCTCGCGGGATATCCTCAGCGAGAATTTTCACAGCCAGGATTTCGTCAATGGCCTGCGGCGCATCAATGGACGGCCATATGAGCCGCGTACGGTCATGTATCAGCAGAGTCCGGTGAATGCGGCAAGCCAGTGAGAACGTGCGGGGCAGTTTTCGACGAAAATCAACAAAGTCACTTCAGAGCGTTGTGCATACGTTTTCCTAAACGGTATGCAAAATACCATTTCATCTACCGACCAAACGAAAGTTCATCGCAGCGGTTCTTTCTATTCGGTTTATGCGTTTTCTGTTACGTGAACACGACCTTAGCGAATTTCTGCGCTATATCTGAACTTACTCGCGGCGCCACGCGACTGGCGCCACTCCAACGGCTGGCCGCCAGCGTCAAATGCAACCCGCTCAATGACAACTACCGGCGTGTTTTCTTTCAGCCCAAGTAGTTTCGCTTGCGCTGTGGTCACTGTCTCCACAGTCAGAGTCTCGCGCGCGGATGCCACAATTTGGCCGCATTCCCGCTCATAAAGCGGGTATAGCAGGTCGCCAAATTGGGCCGTATCCATGCCTGCGAGCGCCTTGAATCTCTGTTCACAAACATAAATATTTTCAGCCAGCACAGGCTGACCATCCACGGTACGCAAGCGGAGTAATTCGATGACCTTAGTCTGTTGCTTCAGACCCAGCGCATCCGCGACCTGCTGAGGCGCAATGATGGTTTTACGGCTGACGATGACACTTTCTGGAGATAACGGCTGCCCATCGGATGATTCAAATCTGAAGAATCTGAATAGCGAGTTGTTGAACCGCGCCTTACGCACGAAGGTCCCCCTCCCGTGCGCACGCTCGACCAAGCCTTCTGCTATTAACGTTTCAACTGCCCGACGCACTGTGCCGATCGCAACCTGATAGGTATTCCGCAATTCCACCTCTGACGGAATCGGCTGGCCAGGCTGCCATACCTGGGCACGAATTTGTGCGGCAAGCTGGTCGCGCAATTGAAGGTAGAGCGGCAGCCGAGAATCTACGCCAGATTGATCGTGCATGAGGGGATATACCGTTGCATTGATGGAAAGTCATAAGTCTACCTTTCACGTGCCTTGCTCACAACGCCATCAGCACTGCAGCCTGCCACGCACCGCACAATGATCTTGGAATGCTCATCGCATTGGCAATGCGGCCAGAAACCACAAAGATTGTTCGCACCCGGCACCTGTGTTATCTTTCAACAACTCATATATATGTCTATATGAGTAATCATCGAGATAACCAATCAAAATAGCGCAATCAGGGTTTCACCCGACGCGCCTTCGCTAGAGGACGAGACAATGTTTTCATGGTATCGGCAGGTCACTGCCAAAGAACGAAAGACCTTCTGGGCATGCTTCAGCGGCTGGGCCCTGGATGCTCTGGACGTGCAAATGTTCAGCTTGGCCATCCCTGCGCTCATCGCCGCATTCAGTCTGAGCAAGGCAGATGCGGGGCTTATTAGCGGCGCCACATTGGTGGCGTCGGCTATCGGCGGCTGGGTTGCTGGTGCGATGTCGGATCGATATGGCCGTGTCAAAACCCTGCAAATCACCATCCTATGGTTCTCTTTATTCACCTTCTTCAGTGCTTTCGCGCAAAACTATCCGCAATTGCTGGTGTTGAAGGCCTTGCAAGGCTTTGGTTTCGGCGGGGAATGGGCGGCCGGTGCAGTCCTGATGGCGGAGACCATTCGCGCGGAGCACCGCGGCAAGGCCATGGGTACGGTACAAAGCGCTTGGGCTGTAGGCTGGGGCGCGGCCGTTCTGCTGTTCTCGGTATTGTTCTCAGTCCTGCCGCAGGACACTGCATGGCGTGCCATGTTCGTCATCGGCCTACTGCCGGCCTTGCTGGTGGTATATGTTCGCCGCTCAGTGCCGGAGACTGACGCCTTCCTGGCAACCAAGAAAGCTGCGGCTGCAGGAAAGGCTCCAAACAATCCACTGCTGGGCATCTTCCGCCCCGACGTTCTGCGTTTTACCATCATTGGCAGCTTGCTGGGCGTAGGTGCTCACGGCGGGTACTACGCACTGATGACCTGGCTTCCGACCTACCTGAAAACGGAAAAGCACCTTTCCGTACTGAGCACAGGCGGCTACCTTGCAGTGATCATCATCGCTTTCTGGTTCGGCTGCATCGCCAGCGCCCAATTACTGGACCGTATTGGCCGTCGCCGCACGGTCGCCTCCTTTGCCGTGTGCTGTGTCCTCACCGTCATTTGCTACATCTTCCTTCCCCTGTCCGATACACAGATGCTAATTTGCGGCTTCCCGCTCGGCTTCTTCGCCGCAGGCATCCCCGCTAGCCTTGGCGCCCTGTTCAATGAACTGTACCCAAGCGGCATCCGCGGCACCGGTGTGGGTTTTTGCTACAACTTCGGCCGCGTTGCCTCGGCGGGTTTCCCTGTGCTGGTTGGTCACATGAGCGATTCCATGCCACTGGGAAAGGCTATCGGCATTGATGCCGGAATTGCGTACTCGTTAGTGGTGTTGGCCGTACTCATGCTGCCCGAAACGAAAGGTCGCCAAATGGAAACTTCGCAATGACATTGGCCTTAAAAACCGTCGCCCGCCCTATCCGCATCGATACGCATGCGCATGTGTTCACGCGTGACTTGCCGATGGAAAATGGACGCCGCTACACGCCCGGTTATAACGTCACCGTCGAGGAATACGTCGCAGTCCTGGACGCCGCCGGCATGACGCACGGCGTCCTCGTCCAGCCCAGCTTTCTTGGGACCGACAATAGCTACATGCTAGCCGCACTTGCAAAACATCCAGAACGCTTGCGGGGCATAGCGATGGTGGATGCACATATCAGCGACGAAGAAATGCTGGCCTTGAAGGAGGCCGGCGTTGTCGGTATCCGGTTCAATCTCGTGGGCGGTGCCGAGTTGCCTGACCTTAATGGAATTTGGCGGCCAAAACTGGCGCGTATTGCCGAGCTTGGATGGCAAGTCGAAATTCACCGAGAGGCAAGTGGCCTGCAACAATTGCTGGATCCATTGCTCGATATGGGGCTCAATATCGTCGTGGATCATTTCGGGCGCGTCGACCCACGACAGGGTATCGACGACCCGGGATTCCGCTATCTTCTTTCCGTTGGAAGGTCGCAGCGAGTATGGGTGAAACTGTCTGCCGCCTATCGCAACACCGACGATGCAAGAACCTCATCGTTTGCGAACGATGCATGGCCTCTTTTACGCGAGCACTTCGGCACGTCACGTCTTCTTTGGGGCAGCGACTGGCCACATACCCAACATGAGCATCTGGCCAATTACTCGGATTCATGGCAACAGTTCACTAATCTGGTTCGCAACGACGATGCGCAGCGCATCATCACAGGCGAGACATCAGCAACGCTATTCGGCTTTATCTAGAACTCACTTAAAGCGTTTCAGATGTCGACGCATGCCGACGCCCGCTCACCATTAACGATTACTTTGCATCCAGTATCTCCAAGGTTTTCCCCCAAAATTCCTGATTTAAGGATAAGTACGATCTGATTTTTCTCTATTGACTGCGTTACTGGCGCTCCAGGTTCTGTTAAATCTTATTTTTCGTTTCCGGCGCTTGAGTAAAACTTGGTAAAGTCTTCTGGCGGCGTTGTGACACTAATGTACACCAGAGGCTCAGTGCCAGAATTCACAATACCGTGAATAGCTCCGGCTGGTGTTCTCACGACGTCCCCGCCACGCACCGGTCTTGTCTCATCGTTGCCAAGTAGCAGAGTTCCCTCCCCACTCTCTACGATCCAGTCTTGCTCGGAAATGGGATGACTATGCCGCTCAGAAACGGCCTTAGGTTGCATCGTCACGCGAGTAATTGTCATCTTTGCGTCTGGGGAGTTCTTATACCAAAGCAATTGAACAGAATCCTTACCCGGATTTTTTAGCGTGGTCGTTGTACTACTAGGCAGCACCTCGACTTTAGTGGTGACGTCGCGCGCCGCTTTGGATCCTGCGTCTTTCGATTTCATATCTTCTGCAAGTGCCGGAATATTAATAAAAAGAAGAAAATTGATTGCTGCGATTGCCGAACCTTTGACGATCTTACGGAAAATGGGTTGCATCGCTGATCCTCATGAATTGACCAAATAAAAGCTGTGGATATGACGAAATATTCACATGACGACCGCTGGAAGACGACTCGATTCCGCTTTACGCAATCGATAATTCTCAAGCTAAAGCTATTGAGCGTTGTAACGTATCTGACGTACAGCCATGCGGATTTCCATTCAATTCCAGACAGAGACTTTGACTTTCGCAGGCAGTAGCGGCCGATCTCGACCGCTACTTCTGCACTGAATTAGCCGGTTTAAGCTGAATCAGTGCAGCACCATATCCGGTTCGCGCGACATCGCATGGCGGCTGGTGACAGCAATGAGGAGAAGCATGATTGCGGCGCCGATGAACAGAGCAAATCCCAAGATATAGAAACTGCTTGCGGCATTTGCACCTTGAGCGAAATATCCGACCGCCATGGGGCCAACAATGCCGCCGCAGCTGGCAAAGATATTCATCAGGCCGACCGCGGCACCGGCTTGATTTCGCGGAAACAAGCTAATCGCCCACCCCCACCAGGTACCCGCGCCGGAATAAAGTCCTGCGCCGGCAATGCTGAACATAACAATGCTCCACGCGATATTCTGCGGCCCATAATGCTGCGCCAGTAGCGCCGCGCCCGCGACGCTGATTGGAAGCGCCACGAACCAGCCTTTTGATACGGTGGCCCGATCCGAGAACCTTGCATTGAGGTTCATCGAAAGCGCGCCAAACACAAACGGAATGGCGGTAAGAACTCCCGTCAGCGAATATCCGTGTTGCAGAAATCCTTTAATGAGGCTGGGCATCCATAATCCAAAACTGAAGATGACCATAATCCAGAAGAATGATGCCAGACCGAGCAACCATACAACCGGACGAGCGAGTACATTCGAAAATCCAGCGTTATCGGTTGTTCCCTGGTATCTCCGGCTCAGGATATAGTCCCTCTCGGCCTTACTGATTCGTTTATCGGTCGCAGGATCATCCCCGACAAAGCGGAGAAAGATGAACCCCATCAGGATAGCGGGCAAGCCCTGCAAAACAAACATCGTCTGCCATTCAAAAACATCGATCATCCAACCGGCTAATGGCGCCATTACGACCGTCGAGATTGGCATAGCGTATTGGGCAACGCTCACCGCACGGCCTCGCTCTTCTGCGGGAAACCATTGGATGAACAAGATGGCGAACGACGGCCAGATAACTCCTTCGGCAAGTCCTAACAGCACTCGCACCAAGAAAAGAGCGCGCAAGTCAGAAATCAGACCTGTCAAACAAGCCGCAATACCGGTGACGATAAGGGCAATACCCACTACGAGCTTGGGCCCGACGCGCTGAGCAATTGCTCCCCCTGGAATCTGCGTTAGCACATAGCCCCAAAAGAAAGCGGATAGGAGCGTACCAATCACTTTCATATCGAGGGCAAGATCTCGTGCGATTAGCGGCGCAGCGACACCGATGTTTGAGCGGTCGGCGAATGCTACAAGATAGCTGATAAAGATAATTACGCCGATACGCGTCCATCGAGACCTGCCGATTGGCTGTCCCGCATTCAAATTTTGACTTTTCATTTTGTCTCCAGCTTTCCGTTCTTGAATGGTTCTACTTGTTCGACGTACTGCGTCATCTCACGATGACGTTCTTCTTGATGCTCCGATTCCAATGAATGGGGGGTAGACCGGGGACAGGGCTCTCAAAGGAACGAACACAATCGTCCAACAAGCAACCCAGATATGCAGTCTTCAGAGCAGGGCCGCCAAAGGCCAAGCTTGAGATATTTCCTAATCGTGAACGCCCAGCGGTGCTCATGTCCTTCTGCGTCAGGGTCTCCGCGAGAAGCTTCGATTGCAGCTCCCGCGCGTATTCTTCGTCCGTATCCTTCAATACGGTCTGCAGTTCGCCGTCTGGTCGGAGAACGTAAAGGGTATTACTGCCGATACATGTGATCCAGGCACCTCCGAATACATCGAAGGTCAACCCATCTGGAAAGTCGCCGTTACCATAAGTGACGAGAACTTCTTTCCCCCCAACGGTCGCATCCGGTCGTAGTGGGAAACGGCTGGTTCGCTGATTGTAGGTTTCATTGACATAGAGCCATTTTCCATCAGCCGAGAAAGCGATTTCATTGGTATATCCGATGCCATCTGCCACGATCCGGACGCCTGACTCATCAGCTACCGCGATGTACCCATCGGCAACTGCATGGTTCCATGCAACCGTCCGGGGTTTCTTACGGGTGCTCACCGTAAACCAAAGTCGCCCCTCACGATCATTCACCACATAATTGCTCGGAGGAAGTGGCTCCCTCCCCAGGTTTTCTATCAGGGGATGGACGTTTCCAAAGGGATCAATAGAAAATATCCCGCCCAACTCTGCCCCCAGGTCGGCAAACAATATTTCTTCGTTTGACGATAACGCGATCCCATTGGGAAGAAATTTTCTGGATCCCTGGCTACGCGCGAGTACATGCTGCGTATCGCCAGTAGCGCTAATTACGGAGTAGCCGCCGTTTCCGTTGGCAACAATCAGATCCCCGCCGGATAAAGCCAACACACACTCAGGACGCTTGAGACCTCGGGCCACAATTTCAAGGTCATCAAAATCTACTCGGAAATCTCGGGATAGTGGGTAGTTCATTGCTGTCTCCATCAAAATACTTAGCCTCTGGACATTTATCTTGTTCGATTTATCCAATCGAACGAGTCCTCAATCGCGTTTGACGGAAAGTATTCACAGCCGATGTAGCCACGGTAGTTTTCCGCTTGCAACCGTCGAAAAACCGCCTCGAAGTTGATTTCCCCGGTTCCAGGTTCATGACGCCCTGGATTATCCGCAATCTGGATGTGCGCGGCATGAGGCAGCGAGCCCATCATCCGCTCGATCAGGTTCCCCTCTCCGCGCTGAAGATGATATAGGTCGAGCATGATCCGCAAGTTATCTTTTGCGAGAGTTTCGATCGCAAAAATAGCTTGAGCCTGCGTATTTAGCAGGTAGCGCGGCCGGTCGACACTATTGAGAGGCTCGATCATCACTGTGATGTCCGCTTGCGCAGCAAGTGAACATGCAAAGTTGAGGCATCGAAGATAGTTGTCCCACGCCGCTTCCATCTTCATTTCTGGCGCCACCAAACCCGCCATTACGTGAACGTTTGGACAGCCGATTTCATGAGCGTAGGAAACTGCTTGTTCAGCACTCTTTTTGAAGTCTTCAAATTTTTCGGGATCCACGGCCAGACCCCAATCTCCCTCAGCTACGTTGCCGGCGGGTGAATTAATGCCCACACACAGAAGCCCATTTTCTTCAAGGAGATGAGCCACTTCTCTACTCGTGATTTCATATGGAAACCATACTTCCACTGCCTTGAAATTAAAGCGAGCGGCGGCTTGAAAACGTGAAGCCAATGGTAAATCTTGAAACAACGTAGAGAGATTTGCAGAAAAATTAAGCATTTTTTCACTCTATCGTGCAATTACCATGCTGCTTTTCATCCGCATGGGCCACATCCCATTCACGAATGATCTGAGCCAAATGCGCTCCTTTTTCGGGCGCCGGATGGCGCACTACACAAGGAGTCTTCGAGAGCTTGACTGGAAAGCCCAATGTATTAATTGGTCCATGTCCTGGATGTTCCACGGACATGACCATCTTGCGATGCCGAGTCTGCGGGTCGTTGAGAGCGGCTGACAGACTTTGGACTACGCCGCAAGGAACACCCGCGGCATTGAGTTTCCCAACCCAATTAGCCTGCGTATCGGTCGCGATACGCTGATTGATGAGTTGATTGAGCGCCTCTCGATTTTTCATGCGTAAAACATTTGTAGCAAACCTAGGGTCGGCACGTAGATCAGTCATTCCCAATTGGCCAAGGAAGCGATCCAGCACAGCTTCCGTACTCGGTGCGACGGCGATGTCTCCGTCGGCAGCTGTGAACATGCCATACGGCGCCGTGATCGGATGATCGTTACCGCTGCGCTGGGCTGGCTCGCCAGTGGCCAAGTGGTCAGATGCGTACCATGCAAACAGACTCATCAGCGAATCGACCATTGCGGCCTCTACTCGTTGCCCTTCACCGGTCAGATCCCGTACGCGGATTGCATTCACAATGCCAAACGCAGCATAGAGACCCGCAACAAGGTCACTGATGGGAATGCCACTGCGAATTGGGTCATCGTTTGCGTTCCCGTTCAGACTCATGAATCCGCTCATCGCCTGAGCGATGAAATCGAAAGCCGGCCGCTGCGCATACGGCCCGGTTGCCCCGTAGCCGTTGATCGATGCAGTTACCAGTCCGGGATTGAGCTTAGCGAGCAGCTTCTCGGTCAAACCCATTTCATCCAGAACTCCTGGACGAAAATTCTCTACAAGTACATCCGCCCGTTCGATCAACGAGTGGAGTGTTGCCTTTCCACTTTCTGTCCGAAGGTCCAGCGTAATAGAACGCTTGTTCCGATTGAATGAGGCAAAATAGGTAGAGATTCCGTTTACGATCGTTCCCTGGCCTCGGATAGGATCCCCTGTACCTGGCGGCTCGATTTTCACAACATCAGCCCCCATATCGCCGAGCAACATTGTGCAAAACGGCCCCGACAAGATTCGAGTAAGGTCAACGACCTTAATACCAGCAAGCGGCAGTGTCATGACTTACCCCGCAGCGGTTGCGACAGCATCGGTAGCATGCAGTCGCAGCCGAGGACCTGCCTTCATTACCTGCCCGACGAGACCTCGCTCCAAGAACGATTCCATTTTCTTGGCAACCAGAATGGCTTTTTCCAGATCGACACCTGTCGTATATCCTGACTCCTCCAGCAGGAAGAGCAGATCTTCCGTGCAAATGTTGCCAGTTGCTCCGGCTGCAAACGGACATCCACCAAGGCCACCAACCGAAGAATCGTATCGGGCAATCCCCTCTTCCAATCCAACAAGGACGTTCGCCAAACCAATTCCGCGTGTGTTGTGAAGGTGCAGCGCCAATTCAACGGTTGACGGCACCGCAGCGCGAACAGCACGCACTAGCTTACGGATATTCTCAGGTGTAGCCATCCCCGTCGTATCGGACAAAGTTACCTCGGTCACGCCCACTTCTACGTAGCGACGCACAATTTTCTCGACTTGTGCGATTGGAATATCCCCCTCAAACGGGCAGCCAAACGCAGTTGCCACTGCTCCGATCAGTTGTTTTGGCTGCCGAGAACCAGTTGTCGCCAACAGCACCTGGGCAACCTCGCCCAAGCCTGCAAGCGACTCATCGACACTCCGATTGAGATTCTTCCTGTTATGGGTATTTGATGCCGAGCACAAGAGGACCGCTGCATCAAGCCCGGTCTTTACGGCACGTTCGGCCGCGCGAAGATTTGGGACGAGTGCCGACAGCCTTGTATCGGAACGGCGATCAATACCTGCCAGCACATCTTCAGCATCAGCAAGTTGCGGAACCGCTTTCGGCGATACGAACGAGGTTACTTCGATATTCTTGACACCCGCCGCCAACATGTCGTTGATTAGCTCGATCTTTTGCTGCGTCGGGATAAACTTGCTCTCGATCTGCAGGCCATCGCGCGTTCCGACCTCCGTTACAGCAATAAATGGTTTGCTTGATTTGACAGCGGAATTGGGGCTTCCTTGAGTTTGCATTGACTTGTCTCCGACTTTTCGCCCCCGCAAAAGCAGGGCCATAGGTAACCCGCCGATATGCTGCGGTACATTTCGGAGCTATCATGAACGTTCTTAACCATCGAAAAAAGCGATCGTTCGAGTGCCTCCCCCTCTCGAATAGTGATGACACCTGCTTATGCGACACCTAGATACCCGATCCGCGCAAATTTTCTTGACGATTGCCCAGGAAGGCAGCATCGCAAAAGCGGCCATTAGAGAAAATATGGTGCCATCCGCCGTAAGCAAGCGATTACAAGAACTGGAAGCATCTGTTGGAGTGCCACTTGTGCAACGCAGTCAGAAGGGGATTCAATTGACCCGCGCTGGGGAGGCAATGGCACATCATGCACGGATTGTGGTCTTGGCCCTAGAGAACCTACAGGCGGAGATGACTGACTATGTCAACGGTGTACGCGGGCACGTTCGGGTGCGCGTCAGCGCCTCGGCTCTTGCGGCTGGAATTCCTGCGCAAATTCAGACCTTCCTCGAGAAGCATTCGGATATCAAGCTTGAACTTGAAGAGCAAGAAACACCGGTCATTGTGCGTGACGTTATTGAGGGCAGAGCTGACATCGGGCTGGGGCCAAATATTTTTGTCAATGAAGCGCTACAAATGTCACCTTATAGCCGCTATGACCTTGCTGTAGCGATCCCCGATACACATGCGCTTGCAGATCGCCAGTCATTAAAATACGAAGAGACACTTTTATATGATCATGTCGAGCAGCCCCAAACGACCGCTTTATCCCAACTTTTAGACTACGCGGTGAAGCAAGCCTCGATGATCAAGAAGACGAGAATTCGTGTCCGGGGTTTCGACGCGGTATGTCACATGGTCGGTTTAGGCATGGGAATCGGAGTTGTGCCGTCTTTCCTTTCCAAGACATACGCTGCGGCCTACAATCTCAAATTCATCCCACTTTCAGATGCATGGGCGCATCCTCTTATCTGTGTCATGTATCGTGACCGGGCAACTCTTCCTGCAGCCGCTCTTGCCCTAGTTGAACATCTTGAGAGCAGCGCGACACGATAAATCTTCTTTACCCTGATTTGTAGACTTGCTTAAAGCATCTGCTGTTGATTTTCATCAAAAATTCCCCCACTTCCCCAGGAAGTCGCCCACGCATGGCGCCGGTCTTTTAAAATTTAAACCGTCTATCCGGCTTTTAAATATTTTTAAAAACAGTCCAAGAAGACTGCAAATGTGTTAACTTCACATCCATCGCGGATCACTCAAAACAGTTTAATCCCAGCCTCTATCAAAGGCTGGCTCAGAGAAAAGCATAATAAAGCGCCCTCAATGAAAACCACCAGGGCGACGAATTGGCCGCCTACCCGGCTACCTTCGATCAATCGTGGCTGAAGGCTGAAGGACGAGTTGCGTCA
Organism: Herbaspirillum sp. GW821-FHT09A12; assembly: GCF_059418325.1. Taxonomy (NCBI): domain Bacteria; kingdom Pseudomonadati; phylum Pseudomonadota; class Betaproteobacteria; order Burkholderiales; family Oxalobacteraceae; genus Herbaspirillum; species Herbaspirillum sp. GW821-FHT09A12. The sequence continues at coordinate 789,898 of NZ_JBWKPR010000001.1, read as the reverse complement.
TGCGCGCAACTTCACGCCGCCAATGAGCAAGGAACTGGTGACCGGGACGCTGCTGGCGGGCATCGACCAGGTGCGGTTCGGCGGCAAGGCGCCGTGGACTCTGCGCCACACGCATGACGACCATGAATGCCTGAAACCGGCGGCCAACTATGCGCCGATCCGAGATGTAGTGCCGGACAGGCCGCGTTGCCACCTTTTTCCATAGAATCACTGAAAGGAACATTATGCCTATCCGGACTGTGCGACCCAATACGGCCTTGCTTGTGATCGACTTCCAGGAGGGGACGCGCAAATACACCGGCGCAGCGGGGCCTGACGCCTATCGAGCCGCCGCATCCCTGGCAAGCGCTTTTCGCGTACAGGAAAAGCTGGTGGCACTAGTTTGCATGGCCGGTGGACAGACCGGATGCAGCGATTACATGCCTCAGGGTGGAAACCATATGTTTTCCACCGCCGATATGGCCCTGGTCCCAGAGTTGGGACAGCAGGCCTCTGACCTCGTCGTCACTAAATCGGGCTGGAGTGCCTTTCATGGCACCGGTCTGTCGGACATTCTAGTGCAGCGCAAGATCGAGCAGCTCGTGATATGCGGGACCGCAGCCAGTCTGGGTGTCGAATCGACCGCGCGACATGCCTACGATCTCGGATTCAATATAAGCATTGCCATCGACGCCATCACGGACCTACAACCAGACGCACTCAGACGAGCGGTACAGCTGGTGTTTCCCATCATTGCCGAAACCGGGACCTCGGCCGAGATCATGCAGGCACTTCACGCTGCTGCGGCTGGTGATACTGCCGGCGCCATTTCTACTTAGTCATCTCCTGCTGTGATCTCACACCACCAGCGCCACGTCTCGGGCGGTGCTCTGGAGCAGCCGGCGTAAGCACCGATCCAGTCTCCGATTCCATCCCCATTCCTCTACGTTGATTCCATCGGGTACATATGGATTACATAAAGAAAAAGGGCTGCAAGCCAAATCGGCTTGCAGCCCTTTTCAATACTGGTGGCCCCCCCGTGAGTCGAACACGGCACCAACGGATTATGAGTCCGCTGCTCTAACCAAGCATGAGCTAGAGGGCCAAAAAGATAGCCGGCGATTTTAGCATCCTCGCCGGCTTTCCCTGACACCCCTCAGATCAATTCCCTTCGAGGAAGGACTTGAGCTTGTCGGAGCGCGACGGGTGGCGCAGCTTGCGCAGCGCCTTGGCTTCTATCTGGCGGATACGTTCGCGCGTCACGTCGAACTGCTTGCCGACTTCTTCCAGCGTATGGTCGGTCGACATTTCGATGCCGAAGCGCATGCGCAGGACCTTGGCTTCACGCGGGGTCAGCGAGTCGAGGATGTCCTTGACCACGCCGCGCATCGAAGCGTGCAACGCCGCGTCGGCCGGGGCCAGCGTGTTGTTGTCTTCGATGAAGTCGCCCAGATGCGAATCGTCGTCGTCGCCGATCGGCGTTTCCATCGAGATCGGCTCCTTGGCGATCTTCATGATCTTGCGGATCTTGTCTTCCGGCATTTCCATCTTGATGGCCAGCGTTGCCGGATCCGGCTCGGCGCCGGTTTCCTGCAGGATCTGGCGCGAGATGCGGTTCATCTTGTTGATGGTTTCGATCATGTGCACCGGGATACGGATGGTGCGCGCCTGGTCGGCGATGGAGCGGGTGATCGCCTGGCGGATCCACCATGTCGCATACGTCGAGAACTTGTAGCCGCGGCGGTATTCGAACTTGTCCACCGCTTTCATCAGGCCGATGTTGCCTTCCTGGATCAGGTCGAGGAATTGCAGGCCGCGGTTGGTGTACTTCTTGGCGATCGAGATCACCAGGCGCAGGTTGGCCTCGGTCATTTCACGCTTGGCCATGCGCGCCTTCTTCTCGCCGGCGCCCATCTTCTTGTTGATGCCCCGCAGGTCCGGCAGCGGCAGCACGACGCGCGCCTGCAGGTCGATCAGCTTTTGCTGCAGTTCCTTGATGGCGGGCACATTGCGGCCCAGCACCGTGCTGTAGTCATGGTTGGCGGCGACTTCGCCGTCGACCCAGTCCAGGTTCACTTCATTGCCCGGGAACACCTTGATGAAGTGGGTGCGCGGCATGTTGCACTTGTTGACGGCCACATCCAGGATCTGGCGCTCGACCTGGCGCACTTCTTCGACCTGCGCGCGCAGGGTGTCGCACAGCTTCTCGACGACCTTGGCGGTGAAGCGGATGCCCAGCAGTTCGTTGGAAATGATTTCCTGCGCCTTGACGTAGGGCTTGGAGTTGTAGCCTTCCTTCTCGAAGGCCTTGCGCATGTTCTCGAACTGTTGGGCGATGACGCCGAACTTGCCCAGCGCGTCGCGCTTGAGCTGTTCCAGTTGCTCGGCCGAGAAGCCGGCGGCGCCGGCGGCGGAGCTATTGCTCTCGCCTTCATCTTCTTCTTCGTCCTCGTCCTCGTCTTCTTCGTCCGCGTCTTCTTCGTCGGAAGAGGATGCCTCGACTTGCTGCACGGATTCGGTCAGGTCGACCAGGCCGTCGACGATTTCGTCGACCTTGATCTCATCCTTGGAGATGCGGTCGGCCGCGACCAGGATCTCGGCGATCGTGGTCGGGCAGGCGGAAATGGCCTGGATCATGTCCTTGAGGCCGTCTTCGATGCGCTTGGCGATCTCGATTTCGCCTTCGCGGGTCAGCAGCTCGACCGAACCCATTTCACGCATGTACATGCGCACCGGATCGGTGGTGCGACCGAAGTCGGAATCCACGGTCGACAGCGCGGCTTCGGCTGCGGCTTCGGCGTCGTCGTCGCTGGCCACGTTGGCCACGTTGTCCGACAGCAGCAGGGTTTCAGCGTCAGGAGCATGCTCATAGAGCGAGATGCCCATGTCGGCGAAGGTGCCGATGATGCCCTCGATCGCTTCCGGATCGACGATGTTTTCCGGCAGGTGGTCGTTGATTTCGGAGTACGTCAGGAAGCCGCGCTCCTTGCCCAGCTTGATCAGGGTCTTGAGCTTCTGACGGCGGCGTTCGAGTTCTTCTTCGCTGGCCTCGGTATCGGACGAGAAGGCGTCCTTCAGCAAGGCCTTTTCCTTGGCCTTGCGGTCCTTGGCCTTGGCCTTGTCGACGGCCTTCAGTTCGGCGCGTTCGACGGCGTTGAGCGCGGCGATTTCGTCGCTCTCGGGCTGGAATTCCTTCGGTTTGCGGCCACGGCGGCCCGGTACCTTGACGCTCGGCAAGATATAGCCGGAAGTGTCGATGGCTGCCAGCGCAGCGGCATCAGTGGTTTGGCTTACGCTGGACGACGCGCTCGCTGCTGCATTGACATCTTTTGCGTCTTTGGCTTCGACCTGTGCTGTCTTGGTCGTCTTAACGGTCTTGGTTTCGGGTTTCTTGGTGGTCACGGAAGTCTTCGATTTCACGGAAACCGCTTTTTCGGCGGCTTGAGGTAACTTTTTGGCTGGCGCCGCAGTCGCTTTGGGCGCTGCTGCACGTACCGGCTTGACGGGAGCTGCCTTGGCTACCGCTTTTTTCGGCGTTGCTGCTGTCGCAGTCTTGGCCGTCGATTTCACTGCTTTGGTCACGGCTGCAGTCGCCTTGGCTGCCGGCTTGGCAGCCATCGCCCTGGGGGTCTTCGCAATAGCGGCGGATTTTACCGTCGCTGCCGCTTTCGTGCTCTTTACGGACGCTGCTGCTGGGGTTTTTGCGGGTTTCTTCATTGCATTTGCCATAGAATCAACTGCCAATTGAGATTTACTCATTGCGCCAATCAAGTCATGCTAATGATGCAACTTCGGTACCGGCCTGGACAACCCGGTAGACTCCGGCTGCACGCGCAACGTTCCTTTTCCTCTCTACCCTGCGATTCCGGAAAACAGGCAGTTTCGTCATTCCGGGAGTCGCGTTTACCGCTCCTGCAAGTACACCGCCGGTTGCTTCCCGGGAGTGCCGTACAGGGCCGCCAGGGTAAGAAGCAAGAGCCATCCGGCGGAACTAAAGCCCTATAGTATAGCAGATATGGGGCTCTTTTCCTTCCGATCAAGCCGTGAAAACCAACCATCGAGAGGGCAAATGACGGTAATTTGCGCCGCTTTACCCTTTTTTGACGCTTTCTTGCACGGCCCGGCGACAATCGGCCCGTTTCCCCTGCCGGCCCCGGTCTCCCCGGGCCGCGCAGGCGATGCCATGTTCAGTTCGCCACGGCCGGGCCGGGCTGGCGCTTGAGCGCTTCCTTGTACTGCATCAGCTCGCGGTAGCGATTGCGCTCGGCTTCGGTACGCAGGTTGGCGGTCGCCAGCACCTGCATTTCCTCTTCGATCGCGCGAATCTTGCTCAGCCGTATGGCACCGGCCATTTCGGCGCGGACGACGTCGAATTCGGACTCCGACTCGGAGGCGATCTCGGCGATCATCGAATCGAACTCGGGCCCGGCTTCGCGCAGATGCTCCACCAGACTGGCGAAGCTGGCCTGCTCCCCCATGCCCTGCGCCACGCCGACCAGATGCTCCAGCATCTGCGCGCGGTCGGGGGCGATGTTGCCGACCGCCTGCAAGGCTTCGGCATCGAGGTCGGCGGCCAGTTGCGGATGCGCCACCAGCAGGCGCATGATCTGGCGCTCCAATCCGACGGGAGCGGTGCGCTTGCCCCGCGGCGGCGCCACTCTCACGCGCGCCACCGGCTTTTCCAGTTCGAACAAAGCCTCGATCTCGGACGGGGTCGACTGCGTCGCCTGCGCCACGCTGCGCACGATCTGCAAACGCAAGGCCGAGGCCGGCAGGGCCTGCAGCATGGGCTTGGCGGCAAACTGGGCATGCGCGCGGCCTTCCGGCGTGCGCAGGTCGTTGTCGCCGATGATCTCGCGCAACAGGAACTGCGACAACGGCAACGCCTCCCGGATCTGCTCCTCAAAGGCGGCGGCGCCCATTTCACGCACATAGCTGTCCGGGTCGTGCTCGGTCGGCAAGAACAGGAACTTGATGGTCTTGTTGTCCGATGCGTGCGGCAAGCAGGCTTCCAGCGCGCGGCGTGCGGCGCGGCGGCCGGCGGCGTCGCCGTCGAAGCTGAAGATCACCTGGTCGGTCTGGCGCAACAGCTTTTGCACATGGATCGGCGTGCAAGCCGTTCCCAGCGTGGCCACCGCTTGCGGGAAGCCCAACTGCGCCAGCGCCACCACATCCATATAGCCTTCGGTCACCAGCGCGTAACCGGCCTCGCGGATCGCCTGGCGCGCCTCGAACAGCCCGTACAGTTCGCTGCCCTTCTGGAACAACGGCGTTTCCGGCGAGTTCAGGTACTTCGGTTCGCCGCCATCCATCACGCGCCCGCCGAAGCCGATGACCTGGCCCTTGGTATTGCGGATGGGGAACATGACGCGGCCGCGGAAGCGGTCATAGCGCTTGCGGTGGCCGCCGCCTTCTTCGCTCTTGTCGATCACCAGTCCGGACTCGACCAGGGCTTCGTTCTCGTACTCGGTGAAAACCTGGCGCAGGCTGTCCCATTCGTCGGGCGAATAACCCAGCCCGAAGCGCGCCGCAACCTCGCCGGTGAGGCCGCGCCGCTTCAAATAATCGATGGCCGGCTGCGCGGTCCGCAATTGCTGGCGGTAAAAATCGTTGGCGCGCGCCATGACGTCGGACAAGGCCATGCTCTTGGCCTGGTTTTCGGCGCGTTGCGCGGGGGGAATGCGGTCTTCGTTTTCCGGCAGCACCATCCCCACGTTCTGGGCCAGGTCCTTGACCGCCTCGACGAAGCCCATGCCCGAATACTCGATCAGGAAGCTGATCGCGGTGCCATGCGCGCCGCAACCGAAGCAATGGTAGAACTGCTTGGTCGGGCTAACGGTAAAGCTGGGGGATTTCTCGTTGTGGAAGGGGCACAGGCCCATGAAATTGGCGCCGCCCTTCTTCAACTGCACATACCGGCCCACCACGTCGACGATGTCGACGCGGGTCAAGAGATCCTGGATGAACGACTGTGGAATCACTTGATGGGGGCGGCGGACGAGAAATCAGAAACGGCCATCAGGACGACAGCGCGGCCTTGACCAGCGCCGACACCGCGGTCATGTCGGCGCGGCCGGCCAGCTTGGGCTTGAGCACGCCCATCACCTTGCCCATGTCCTGGGCACCGGCGGCGCCGGTGGCGGCCACGGCGGCTTGCACCTCGGCCTTGATCTCGTCTTCGGACAAGCCGGCCGGCATGTAGGCGGCCAGCACGACCAGTTCGGCCTTTTCGATATCGGCCAGATCCTGGCGGCCGCCGGCTTCGAATTGGGAGATCGAATCCTTGCGCTGCTTGATCATCTTTTCGATGATGGCCAGCACATGCGCATCGGTCAGTTCGACGCGCTCATCCACTTCCTTTTGCTTCATCGCGGCCGTCAGCAAGCGGATGGTGCCGAGCTTGCCCGTATCCTTGGCGCGCATGGCGGCCTTCATGTCTTCCGTGATCTGCTCTTTCAAACCCATTAGGTGCTCCGAAGATGAGGTAGATGATTGGTTGTTCTTGCCGTGGCGGCAAACTGGCCGCCGGCGCAGGCAACGACGCAACTGGCATGCCCGTGTTGCCGATCCTTAAGATCGTAGAACATAGATGGGTTTATCGCCAGAATAAAACATCGCGCCTGGCACCCATATGCGGCCGCAGGGATAAAAATAAACCCGCTGCCGCCCCGGGAGCCAGCAAACGCAATCTGGCGAAAAATGCGAAAACCCGCTGCGGACCAACACCGGAGCGGGTTTGCACATCAGCCGCGCGAGCACGCGGCGAGAAATTCTTAGTACAGCTTCTTCGGCAGTTGCTGGCTGCGGATGCGCTTGTAGTGGCGCTTCACAGCAGCGGCCAGCTTGCGCTTGCGCTCTGCAGTCGGCTTTTCGTAAAACTCGCGCGCGCGCAGCTCGGTCAGCAGACCGGTCTTTTCAATGGTGCGCTTGAAGCGGCGCATCGCGACTTCGAACGGCTCGTTTTCTTTAACACGAATAGTGGTCATGTAAATTCAAACCAAAAAGGTTAGGTTGGATTAGCAAAGAAAGCGATTCTAGCAGACTGCAACCCCGATTGGAAGGCCGGACGTGGCATTTTTTCCACCCGGAACGTAAAAATCGGATAAAAATCAATTACTTATTCCAGGCAAGCTGAGACTGCGCATGAACTGCACCCCGCTTGTCGGCCCAACAAGAATCCCGCATCAGACCGCCGACCCCGCCGCCACGCCCGAGGCCCAGGCCCACTGGAAGTTGTAGCCGCCCAGCCAGCCGGTGACATCGACGGCCTCACCGATGAAATGCAGCCCCGGCACCTTGGCCGCCATCATGCTCTGCTGCGACAGTTCGCGGGTATCGATGCCGCCCAGCGTCACTTCCGCCTTGCGATAGCCTTCCGAACCGCTGGGCAGGATCACCCAGCGGTTGAGCGAATCGCCAAGCTGGCGCAACGCCTTGTCCGGCATATCCGCGATCCGGGCGCCGCTATCGAAGCCATTGACCTTGAGCCATCCCTCGGCCAGCCTGCCTGGCAACCACTGCGCCAGGAGATTGCCGAGGCTCTTCTTGAGCGTTCCCTTGCCCGCGATCAGCGCCTCGGCCACGTCGATCCCAGGCAGCAGGTTCAGCGTCAGCGGCGTGCTGAGTTGCCAGAAACTGGAAATCTGCAGGATCGCCGGGCCCGATAATCCCCGATGCGTGAACAGCAAATCCTCCAGGAAGTAGCCGCGCTCTTTCTTGGCGCCGGTCTCCACTTCCACCTGCAAGGCGATGCCGGCCAGGTCGACAAAAGGCTCCCAGCCGCGGCCATCGAACGTCAGCGGCACCAGGCCGGGGCGCGTCTCCACCAGCTTGAGGCCGAACTGCCGGGCGATGCGGTAGGCGAAATCGGTAGCGCCGATCTTGGGAATGGACAAGCCGCCGGTGGCGATCACCACGCTGGAGGAGAGGATCTCGCCGGCGCTGGTGTCGATGCGGAACAGCTCGCCGCTCTTGCCCACCTGCGCCACGCTGCATGGCATGCGCCAGGCGACGTTGCCGGCATCGCATTCGGCCTTGAGCATGGCGATGATGTCGTCGGACGAATCGTCGCAGAACAGTTGCCCCTTGTGCTTCTCGTGGAAACCGATGCGATGGCGCTTGACCAGCTCGATGAAATCCTGCGGCGTATAACGCGACAAGGCGCTGCGGCAGAAATGCGGATTCTGGGAAAGATAGTGTTGCGGGCCGGCGCCAGCGTTGGTGAAGTTGCAGCGGCCGCCGCCGGAGATGCGGATCTTCTCCGCCAGGCGGCTCGCATGGTCGATCAGCACCACGCTGCGCCCGCGCTGCCCCGCGACGGCCGCGCACATCATGCCGGCGGCGCCGGCGCCGATCACGGCGACATCAAACTGTTGGGAACTCATCTCATCTCCGGCACACATCTCGGATGCTGCCCGAGCTTGGTTCAAAACCGTGATTGTCCGCGATCCGGACATACAAAGACAAGGGGCGGGCATCTTTCGATACCCGCCCCGGCCATTGCCGCAGACCGATTTACTGGAAGTAAGGCGGCGGCGACTCGCCCATCCACAGTTCGGACGACAAGCGCATCATGTCGTTGAGCGAACCGCGCTGTGTGAACATCTGGCGCAGCCAGCCGGCGTCGGACAGGCGGTCATGCGCCATGCGGCGCAGGCGCTGCAGCGTCTGCCGCTCGGCATCATTCTGCACATAAGGTTCGAGCAGCTGCAATTGCTGCAGCAGGTGTTCGAAGATGGGCAGCTTGCGCGACGCCGACGGCGTGGCGCCATGCAGCGCCAGCATGCCGTTCAGGCCAAAGCGGCTGGCTTCGAAACGGTTGTACTGGTACAGCAGGTAGAAGTCGTCGGTGATCGTGAACGGCCGCTCGGTCAGCACCCAGCGCGCCAGCAATTGCGCATACGCGCCCAGGTGGGCGGCGTGCTCGATGGTCAACGGCGTATCGCAGACCCGGATTTCGACGGTGCCGTATTCGGGCTTGGGACGGATGTCCCAGTAGAAATCCTTCATGCTGGCGATGATGCCCATCTGCATGAGCTCGTCGTAATACGTCTCGAACTCGGCCCACTTGGTATGCACCGGCGCCGTCCCCGACAGCGGGAAGGCGCGCACCACGTTGCTGCGCGAGGAATCGAACCGGGTATCGGCGCCCTGGTAGAACGGCGAGGCGGCCGACAGCGCGATGAAGTGCGGCACATAGCGCGAGAATGCGTGCGTCAGGTAAAGCGCGTCATCGCCGTCAGGCACGCCGATGTGGATATGCTGGCCGAACACGGTGAAGGTCTTGGCCAGGTAGCCGTACTTCTCGTGCAGGTGATGGAAGCGCTCGCTGGGCGTGATGCGCTGCTCGTTCCAATGCTGGAACGGGTGCGCGCCGCCGCCGGAGACGTCGATGTTGAGATAGCGCGCGCCATTGTTGAGCGCGGCGCGCAAGCCCTTCAACTCCTCGATCAGCTCATCGACGCGGGTATGGATGTCCGAATTGAGCTCGATCATCCCTTGCGTCATTTCCAGCTTGATCTGCTTTTGCAGTTCGCGCGGGGCGATCCAGTTCAGCAGGTCGACCGCGTCGCTGGCCAGGTTGTAGTTGCGGCGGTTGACCAGTTGCAGTTCCAGTTCGATGCCCATCGTGAATGGCGTCGACGCACTGAACGGCAAAATGCCGGCGCTGCCTTGCGGGTGCCCGGCGGCATGTTCGGTTGGTGCGCCGGCATCGAAGCCGGGCGCGTTTCGGGTCAGTGTCTCGGTATTCATTCGCGTCCACTTTCACCAGATTTGATCAGCGCAAACTGCGTCGCGACCGGCCCCAGGAACTCCAGCGCGATCAATGAGCCCGCCAGCAGCGGCAGCGCATTGGCGGTCGTGTGCGGGTACAGCGACGACACGGTTTGCATCAGCCCCACCCCGACCTCGGTCATGGGCAAGGTTCCTAACGTCAGCAGTCCGGCCTGGCGCCAGTTCATGCGCGCGAAACGCGCGAACAGGAAGATGCCGCAGCCCATCGCCAGGAAACGCGCGGCAATCAGGATCAGCACGGAAAAGCCGACCACGGTCAGGTCCGACAGGCGCATCGATGCGCCCACGGTGACGAACAGCATCACCACGAACAGTTCGTTGGCAACGCCGAACTCAAGTTCCATCAGGTCGAACTGGCGGTCCAGGTTCTTCGACAGGATGGCGAAGATCAGCATGGTCAGCATCACCGGCAGGTGCAGCGCATGCGCCACGCCGATGGCCAGCGCGATCACCGAGATCACCAGCACGAACTGCGAACTGCCTTCGCGGCCCAGCAGGCGCGCCAGCGGCATCATCAGCCAATAAGTCAGATAGGCCAGCAGCGCCGAGCCGAACAGCGAATACAGCGTGTGCTGGATCAGCGTGGAGACCGGGGTGCCGGCCTCATGCGCAATCACCGGCAACAAGGCGTAAGCGGCCAACACCGCCACGAAATTGTTCAACGCGGTCATCGCCGCCAGGCGGCGCGTGACCTGGCCTTCGGCCTTGAGGTCGCGCAGCACCACCAGCACCACGGCCGGCGCGGTGGCGATCGCCATCACCCCGCCCAACAGCGCCATCACCGGATCGGAGCCGAACCAGGTCAGCGCGACGCTGACGAAGACGAAGCACAGCACCGCGGAGGTCCCGACGGTGATCAGCAGCCATTTCTCGCGACGCAGCCAGCCGATGTCGACATAGCGCCCAAGCTGGTAGATCACCAGCGCCACGGCGATATCGGCGAACACGTTGGTGACCTTGAGCACCTCTCCCGACAACAGGTTGAGACCGCCGGCGCCGAGCACGAAGCCGACCAGCAGGTAACCGGTGATGCGCGGCACCCAGGGCGACTTGGAAACTACGTAGCCCGCGATCAGCCCAAACAGCAGCAGACCGCCGAATACCAGCAAGGCATTCCATTGCAGCGTCTGTGCGAGGGTGAAAGACGGAAGAGCCCACTCCATATCTCCTCCTTAAAATGATTCGGATTATTGAAACCGCCGATGCACGACATGCATCGTGCAGATCGCGTGAGCGTCGGCAAGCCGTTCGACATGTCGATGGACGCTTGCCCGATGATGGCGATGCCGATTATAGGGGCCGACCGATGATGCCGCTCGTCGCGATGGTCTTTTTTATATTACAACGGAATAATTGATTTTCTGCGTTTGATATTATTCGTCTGGATATTCGTCTGAATTATCCGCAGCATATTGAGCCCGGAAACAATCATTTCGGGATGCCTCATTGTTCCCAAAACCGTCCGTCGGCGGTAATCAGCGCGGACCTGATTCGTTTGTCAGAAAACACCGACATCAGTGCGCTGCGATAGCGCGCCAGCTGCGCCGCGTAATCGGCGCGTTCGCTGTCCAGCAAGCGCCGCTTGTAATCGAGCACCCAGACTTCGTCGTCGAACATGACCACGCGGTCGCAGCGCAGCACGCCGCCTGGCGTGACGATTTCCATCTCGTTGCGCGCCGCGCGGTGCAGCGCCGGATTGAAGAAACGTTCCAGCTCCGGCTGCGCGAACACATGCCGCGCCTGCGCATGCACCACTTGCGCCATCTCCGCCGAAATGCCCAGCCAGCGCACCAGCACGGGCGCCGGCGGCACCTGCGGCGGCCAATGCGTCGAATACGTCAGGCGCTCCAGCAAGGCATGCAGCGCGACGCCTTCGTCGATGGCGGCATTGCCGGCCAATGCGCCGTCTTCACCGATGGCCGGCGGCACGCTATCTTCTTCATCGGCCGGCATGCCGAACAGCGAAGGCGGCATCGGATGCGGATCGAACAGCGCGACCTCGACATCCGGCGCCGCATCGGCCGCCTCGGCGCCGGCCACCGCCTCAACGGCGATATCGCGCACCGGCGCTTCGGCGGCGAACAAGCGCTGGTACCAGCTGCCTTCCTGCTGCCCCCCTTCGCTTGCGCCACGGGTGCCGGCCACGCCGGACACCAGCAGCAATTGCTTGGCGCGCGTGATGGCGACGTACAGCAGGTTCCAGTCTTCCTGCAGGCGGAAAGATTCCTCGGCGGCGAACAGGTGCGCGCGCGCGCGGCCGCGCTCGCTGCGGCGGCCGAAGGCGGAAAAATGGGTGGGCGCGTCCTGGTCTTGCGGCCAGTCGCACAGGATGCCGACATTGTCATCCACCGAGTCGCTGTGGTTGGCGTCCAGCAGCGCCACCACCGGCGCCTCCAACCCCTTGGCGCTGTGCACGGTGAGGATGCGCACGGCATCGGCGGCGGCGTCGACGCTGGCCTCGTCAGGCGCATCGCCGCCGGCACTGCGTTGCAGCACGCGCAAGGCGTCGATGAATTTGGGCAGGCTGGGATAACGCCCGGCATCCATATTCAGCGACAATTCGACGAAGGCCGCGATGTTGCCCAAGGTCTGGCTGCGCGTGAGCGGCGCGGCGTTCTGTGCATAGCGCGCCACCAGTTGCCCCTGGTGCAGGATCTTGTCCAGCAAGTCATGCACCGGCAAATGGGGCGCGGCTTGCAACCAGCGTTCCAGCAGGTTGACCGCGCGCACGATCTCGGCCGAGGCGCTGCCGTCGCGCTGCATGGCTTGCATGCGCTGCCACCAGTGGCCGCCGTCGGCGTCGCCGCCCGATTTTCCACGAATCGCGATCTGGATCAGGTCGCGGTCGTCCGCGCCGATGATCGGGCTCTTGAGCACATGCGCCAGCGCGCGCGTGTCGTTGGGCGTGATCAGGAACGTCAGCAAGGCGATCAGGTCGGCGATCTCCAGCGACTCCAGCAGGCCGCCGCGCCGGTCGGACACGAACGGGATGCCGGCCGCACGCAGCGCGCTTTCATAAGCGGCGAGGTGGGTGCGTTTGCGCACCAGCAGCATGATGTCGCCCCAGCGCATCGGCCGCTCCGACTTGCCATCGGTCACCGGCACTTCCCGGCAAGCCTTGAGCAGCGCCTGCGCCAGCGCTTCGCCTTCCAGGCGGCGGCGCGCATCTTCTTCCTCTTCACGCGGCGTGGTCAGCGGATTGCGCCAGGCGACAACGTCCTCTTGCTCCGCTTGCTCTGCGTCCGCGTCAACCGGCTTGGCCAGCGGCAAACGCCATACCTCGCCGCCATCGATGCCCAAGGTGGTCTGTTGCGCGAACAACGGATTGCCGCCGCGCATGAACGACTGGTTCAGCAGCGCCACCACCGCGCTGGCGTTGCGCCGCGTCTGGTTGGCGCGCAGGATGGCCGCGCCCTGCGCGCGCAGCAGCTCGCGCGCGGCCACGAACACGCGCGGCTCGGCGCGGCGGAAGCGGTAGATCGATTGCTTGGGGTCGCCCACCACGAACACGCTGGGTTGCTCTACATCGCCGCCATAGGCGCGCAGCCAGGAGCGCACGATGCTCCATTGCAGCGGATTGGTGTCCTGGAACTCGTCCAGCAGGATGTGCTTGTAGCGCGCATCCAGGCGCGTCTGCAGGTAGGCGGCGCTGGCCTCGTCGTTGAGCAGGCGGTAGGCCTGCCATTCGAGGTCGGCGAAGTCGAACACGCGCTGCTCGGATTTCACTTCCTGGTAGAAATCGAGATAAGCGCGCCCGGCGCTGAACAATGCCCGGTTCAATTGCAGCACGGTCTTTTCCTTGCTGCGCTGCTGCAGCGCCACCAGCGCCTCGCCGGCGGCGTTGAAATCCTTTTCGAAGGCTTCCAGCGCGGCCTCTTCATCGGCGCCGTAATGCCTGGCCAGCGCCGCGAGGAAGGCTTTCACCTTGCCGTTCTTGCGGGGTTTTTCCTTGTCGTCGTAGAACTGGCTGAACAAGGCGTCGAAATTATCCAGCGATGCGCCTTCGGTCAGCGCCGTTTCGATCGCCGTCGCACGCGTCTTGTTGGCGGCCGATCCCTGTCCGAGCAAGAGCGCCAGTTGACCGATGCGTTCGCGCAAGCCGCTGTCGTCCCACAAGCTCAGGCGCGCGTCGAAAAGCGCGTCGCTGCCGCACAGTTGCTCCAGCCAGGCCAGCGGCGTCGGTTCGCCCTCGTCCTCCTCATCGTCCTGCTGGGTCGAAGCCCACCATTCGGCGCGCTTGTCGAGGAAAGCGTCGAGCAAATTGCGGGCATTGAAGTCGCCCGCCAGCTCGTACAGTTCCAGCAAGGCGGCCTTGACCGCTGCGCCCTTGGACGAGCGCAGGCTTTGCATGAAGCGGCGATAAGCCTCGTCCAGCAACTCGCCGTTCTTCTCGGTCAGCGTGTAGCCATGCGGCACGCCGGCCGCCAGCGGCGCGATCTGCAGCAGGCGCGCGAACCAGCTATGGAAGGTGTCGATCGACAGACTTTGCTCGCTCGACAGGATCCGCTCGTAAAGGCCGCGCGCCGCCGGCAGCAGGCGCGCAAGGTCGGCTTCGGCCACGCCGCGCTCACGCAGCAGGCCGGCTGCTTCATCGTCATCGGCCAGCGCCAGTTGGTGCAACAGCTCCATCAGGCGCTCGCGCATTTCCTGCGCAGCCTTGCGCGTGAAGGTGATGGCCAGCAGTTCGGACGCCTGGGCGCCGGCCAGCAACAGGCGCAGCATACGCGCCACCAGCAGCCAGGTCTTGCCGCTGCCGGCGCAAGCCTCGACCACCACCGAGTGCCGCGGGTCGCACGCCGCGCGCGTGAAGGCGGCGGCGTCGACCGCGACGCCGTCGACTTCATAGGCGGCCGGTTTTTCGTCCCTGCTCACAGCCACACTCCCTTGCGGCACAAGCCGCGCATGTCGCAATACTGGCAGACGGATTCGATGCCGTTGGCCGGCAAGGCGGCGCCATGCGCCACCGCTTGCATGGTGGCGCCGATTTGTTGCTTGAGCATCTGCTGCCTTTGCGGAAAATCCGGGGCGGCGGCATCGCCGATCTTCTTGTCCGCGCCCAGCTCCAGCGCGACGTAATGTGCGGCGTCGATGCGGCTGTCGGCCAGCAGGCCGTAGAAGGCCAACTGGTGGTCGTCTTCATCCCTGACCTTTTGCCGCAGGCTGGCCAGCGGCCGCGTCTTGTAGTCCAGCAGCGCGCGTTCGCCCTGCCCGTTCTCGTCGACCCGGTCGAGCCGTCCGTAGAGTTCGATGGCGCCGTCCTCCCAGGCCAGCGTGTACGACAAGGCTTCCTCGCCCATGACGAAATGCCAGCCCTGCGCTTCGCGCTCGCCGGCCCACAGCAGGTAGGCCGGCATCACCTTCTGCCAGCGCGCGTAATACGCCAGCGCGGCCGGATGCTGGTTCAGCGCGCGGTTGAAGACCTCGGCTGAGATGGCTTCCAGCAAGGGCGCGCGCGCCGGCGCCGGGGTCTGTTCGTCGCGCACGGTCTCGTGGTAGCGCGTCAGGATCTCGTGCAGCCAGCTGCCGTAGTCGCGTTTCTCGGGCATGTCGGACAGTTCATCCATCACCGCCACACGCAGCATGCGCGAAGCGAAGAACTGGTAGGGGCAGGCCAGGAAGCTGCCATAGGCGCTGGCCGACAATTTCGGCGGCAGCAATTCCGGCGCGGCCGGCGCGGGCATGGCCGACGCTTGCGCCGGCAAGGTCTTTTGCAGCGGCGGCAACCGGATTTCTGCCAGCGCGGGCAAGCCTGCCTGCGCCAGCTTCAATGCCAGCCGCTGCAGCCAGGGGCTGACCGGGTTCGGCTCGCCATCCTGTTGCGTCTGCCAGCACAGCACCACCTCGTCGTTCACGCACAGCAGTTCGGCCAGGTCGCGCAATTGCTGGCGCTGGCGGGAAGCGCGCGTGGCCAGCCCCAGCTCGCGCCGCACCGCGTTGGAAAAGAACAGCGTCTCCTGCGGCGGCGACGGCAGGTGGGCGGCATCGGCGCCGATCACCAGCACCGCGTCGAAGCGACGCAGGCGCGCGCCGTTCAACGGCAGCATCACGACACGGCGGTCGGCGATGGGCGGCATATAGGAAGTCGCATCCAGCCGCAGGTTGAGCAGGGCGCGCCATTCGGCGAAAGAAAACTCGTCCGGCAGCGCCGAGCCGTCCAAGCCATATTGTTCGGCGGCGATTTCGTCGAGCAGCAGCAGGCATTGCTCGCCGGCCACGTCCTGGCGCAGCGCGGCAGCCATGCCAAGCGCATCGATCATCGCGCGCTCGGCGCGGCACCACGCGGCCAATGTCTTGCGGCCGGTGAATTGCGCCGCCTGGCGCGCCAGCGTCGCCACGCATGCCAGATCGGCGCCATCGGCGACATCGGCGACATTGGCCAGAGCGCCCTGCACCGCTTGCCATTCGCCGGCGATGTTGTAGCGCCGCAGGCGGGCCTCGATGCGCATGACGCGGTCGGCCTTGGCCGCGTCATCGGGAAAGACGAAGGGGGATTTCAGCAAGTCCAGCAAGGCGCCGGTTTCGCCGCGCGCGGCAACCACATCGTTCCAGGCCGCCAGCGCGGCGGCGGCGCGGGTGGTGGACAGCTTCCAGCCGGTCTCGTCGGCCACCGCCACTTGCGCGCGTTCGAGCAAGGCGCGCAGGCGACGCGCGGTCACGCGGTCTTGCGCCACCACGGCAATCTCCTGCTTGCCTTGCGCCAGCCAGCGCAGCACAATCTGCGCGCTTTGCACGGCGGCGTTTTCCAGGTCGCCGGCAGGGCACAAGGCGGGCAACACAGGAGGCGGCGCAGGCGGCGCCAGGTCGCCGGCATCGGCTGGCGGGGCGGCGCTCTGCTCGTCTTCCGCCAGTTCGGGCCAGGCGTCCATATATAAGGGATGGCGCGGCGCGATAGCTTGCCGGCGCCAGTCCAGCGTCACCACGCGCACCGTTTCGCGTTCGGCATAGGCGTCCAGGAAGGCTGCATCCAGGGGTTCAGGCGCGGTCGGGCCGATCCAGACCAGCGGCATGGAGGCGCGTCCGGCCAGCGCCAGCATCGCCGAAAAGCGTTGGGCAATGCGGTCGCTGGCATCGAGTTGCCCCTTCCAGACCTGCCACACCAGTTGCGCCTCGTCGGACAGCATGCCGTGCGCCAAGGGCGCCAGCGGTTCCAGCAACTGCGCCAGCGCCTGCCGCCAACGGTTGTCCGCGGCATCGGCGGCGCCGGCATGGGCACGGATCTCGGGCAAGAGCGCCAGCGTCAATTCGTCCGAGAGCGACAGCAGCGTATGCGCCAGCGGCAGCAGATCGGCGTTGCGCCGCGCGGAAAACATTTTCTTCAGCCAACCGTGCTCGCGCAGTTGCGCATAGAGCTGCATGAGGCGCTCGCTTTCCGGCGGCGCCGCCTGCGCGTCGGGCGGCAGCATCGCCAACCAGCCGGACAGGGTATTGATGCGCGGCGCCAGATAAGGCCGCCCCAGTTCGCGCGCCAGCGCGTTTTTGAAATTCTGCGCATGCGAAAAAGCCGGCACCAGCAATTGGCAGGAGGAAAAGTCGAGCGCGCCCCCGGCTTGCGACTGCAAGGCGTCGCCCAGCGGCTGGCCGGCCATGAGCAGCAGGCGCACGGCCTGTTGCCAGAAATCGGCGGAAGGCGGGATCGGTATTGTCGCTAAAGGCATGCGTGGTCGGCAAAGGGGGGCGGGCGATTGTATTTTTCTCTCGGCCCGACAGTTTTTATCAATCACAGGGCGCAGACACGCTCTCAATCTGCTGCGCATTGTATGCCAGCGGTGCCGGCGTTTCAGGCCTTTTTCGGCCAATCCGCCCGCCAATGCGCTGCGGGCGGGGAGCCGGGCCGACCCGCCCCGCTGATGGCGGCTGACAACAACGCCGATGGCGCCGCCCACACTTTTGCAAAAAATCGGTTATGATTGTTTCCGTACCCCGCCGAATACCCCTGCCGCGCTTCAAAAACAACTTGAATTGGCGCGCAACGACTCCACGTAGACTCTGCAATTCCGGAAGCGTTGATGGCTGACGCCAGGCAAAATGGTATTTATCCACGGCGCTATTTGACTACTTATACTCCCTCATACCGAGGACATGCCATGAGCGAAAACATCAAACATATCTCTGACGCCTCTTTCGAAGCCGATGTGCTGAAGTCCGACAAACCCGTCCTGGTCGATTTCTGGGCCGAATGGTGCGGCCCCTGCAAGGCGATCGCCCCGATCCTGGAAGAAGTCGCCAAGGAATATGACGGCAAGCTGCAGATCGCCAAGCTGGATGTCGATTCCAACCAGGCCATTCCCGCCAAGTTCGGCATCCGCGGCATTCCGACGCTGATCCTGTTCAAGAACGGCGCGGCCGCTGCCCAGAAGGTCGGCGCGCTGGCCAAGGGCCAGCTGACTTCGTTCATCGACAGCAACATCTGATCATGTTCCAGACGGTGGCGCGCCCGCGCCACCGTTCGCCTGATGCAGGTTCCCGCACCAGGCACATTCGTTGACTCACACCACGCAACTCCCTCCCCCACCTTTATTTTTCCCGTCCCGGGACATCATATGCACTTATCAGAATTAAAAGCGATGCACGTCTCTGCGTTGCTGGAAATGGCAATCAGCCTGGACATCGAGAACGCTGCGCGTCTGCGCAAGCAGGAACTGATGTTCGCGATCCTGAAGAAACGCGCGAAATCAGGAGAACAGATTTTCGGCGATGGCGCCCTCGAAGTGTTGCCTGACGGCTTCGGCTTCCTGCGCTCGCCCGACGCCAGCTACATGGCGTCCACCGACGACATTTACATTTCGCCCTCGCAGATCCGCCGCTTCAACCTGCACACCGGCGACTCCATCGAAGGCGAAGTGCGCACCCCCAAGGATGGCGAGCGCTATTTCGCGCTGGTCAAGGTCGACAAGGTCAACGGCGAACCGCCGGAAGCCTCCAAGCACCGCATCCTGTTTGAAAACCTCACGCCGCTGCACCCCAACAAGCTGCTGCAGCTCGAGCGCGACATGCGCGGCGAGGAAAACATCACCGGCCGCATCATCGACCTGATCGCCCCGGTCGGCCGCGGCCAGCGCGGCCTGCTGGTGGCTTCGCCCAAGTCCGGCAAGTCGGTGATGCTGCAGCACATCGCGCACGCCATCACCACCAACCATCCCGACGCCGTGATGATCGTCCTGCTGATCGACGAACGTCCGGAAGAAGTGACCGAAATGCAGCGCTCGGTGCGCGGCGAAGTGGTGGCATCGACCTTCGACGAGCCGGCCACGCGCCACGTTCAGGTCGCCGAAATGGTGCT
Source organism: Herbaspirillum sp. GW821-FHT09A12 (assembly GCF_059418325.1). Taxonomy (NCBI): domain Bacteria; kingdom Pseudomonadati; phylum Pseudomonadota; class Betaproteobacteria; order Burkholderiales; family Oxalobacteraceae; genus Herbaspirillum; species Herbaspirillum sp. GW821-FHT09A12. Next base: position 770,844 of record NZ_JBWKPR010000001.1, on the reverse strand, counting down.
GGAAAAGGCCAAGCGCCTGGTCGAAATGAAGAAGGACGTGGTGATCCTGCTGGACTCCATCACCCGCCTGGCGCGCGCCTACAACACCGTGATCCCGGCCTCCGGCAAGGTGCTGACCGGCGGTGTCGACGCCAACGCCCTGCAACGCCCGAAGCGCTTCTTCGGCGCCGCGCGCAACGTCGAGGAAGGCGGCTCGCTGACCATCATCGCCACCGCGCTGATCGAAACCGGCTCGCGCATGGACGACGTGATCTACGAAGAATTCAAGGGCACCGGCAACATGGAAGTGCACCTGGAACGCCGCCTGGCCGAGAAGCGCGTCTACCCGGCGATCAACCTGTCCAAGTCCGGCACCCGCCGCGAAGAGCTGCTGATCAAGCCGGACCAGTTGCAAAAGATCTGGGTGCTGCGCAAGCTGATGTACGACATGGACGAGATCGAGGCGATGGAATTCATCCTGGACAAGATGAAATCCACCAAGAACAACGCCGAGTTCTTCGACATGATGCGTCGGGGCAACTGATCCCGCCGCACGGCGCCAAAGGACGGCATGCCTGACGCATGCCGTTTTTTTTTCGCCCATGACAGGCAAAAAACTGCATTAAATGCAACAAATCCCAGGGCAATGCGGGAAAAAGCCACGGCGGCGGCTTCCCATCCCAGCCGCGGCTTGACCCAAGCCCCTGATTTGATTGTATAATTTCGGACTTTTCCAAACCGGCAAGTGATCGGCAATCGGGTCAAGAAGCAGTGCGACCGACGAAGTGGCGATTGGCTACCAAACTATCCTGAGGCAGAAAATGAAAGAAGGCATTCACCCCGATTACCGCGAAGTCCTGTTCCACGACGTGTCGAACGACTTCAAGTTCATCACCCGTTCGACCATCGGCACCCGCGAAACCGCCGAATTCGAAGGCAAGCAATACCCGCTGGTGAAGATCGAAGTTTCGTCGGAATCGCACCCGTTCTACACCGGCAAGCACAAGATCGTCGACACCGCTGGCCGCGTCGAGAAGTTCCGCCAGAAGTTCGGTTCGGTTGGCTCGAAGACTGCAGTCTCGAAGTCGGAGTAATCCGCGCTTTATCCGAAAAAGGCAGCTCCGGCTGCCTTTTTTGTTTGCGCGCCCGAATGAGACGGGGAGCCGGTTCCCGGCGCGCCATTGTCTGCGCACCGCAACAGCAAACCAAAATGCCCGGCCGGCGAGCCGCCGTGTAGCAGTCAGAAACAACTATTTACGGGGAATTGCTGCACAATAACGGCTGCGTAAAATTGTCCCGGCCAACGTTGTTCAAGCATTCGGGATGCCGATGCAAATGCCGGTGCACGGCCGCAGAAAATAATGGCCCGGGTGCGACATGAAGTGCACCGCACCGGCCGCAATGTTGCCCGCGCCACACCGGCGCCGGGTCCTAACCGATCAGCACGACAAGACAAGAGCAATAACATCTTGATGAAGCCAGTCCGTCTTCCAGCAGCAGCCACCAACGCGCTTCCGCGCATGGTGCTGCTCGCACTCGCCCTTTTGTACATCCTGCCCGGCCTGATCGGCCGCGACCCCTGGAAAAACGAAGACGCCACCAGCTTCGGCATCATGTGGACCATGGCGCACGGCACGCTGGCCGACTGGCTCACGCCCAACGTCGCCGGCCTCGCCTTGCCAGCCGAAAGCCCGCTGGCCTACTGGTTCGGCGCCATCTGCATCAAGCTGTTCGGCTGGCTGCTGGGCGATCCGCTGGCCTCGCGCGTGTCGACCATCGGCTGCTTTCTGGTCGGCTCGCTGTCGATCTGGTACACCACCTATCTGCTGGGCCGCCGCCCCGAGGCGCAGCCGCTGAAACTGGCTTTCGGCGGCCAGCCTGAACCCAAGGACTTCGGCCGCACGCTGGCCGACGGCGCCTTCCTGATCTATCTCGGCTTCCTCGGCCTGCTGCTGCACAGCCACGAAACCAGCCCCAAGACCCTGCAGATCGCTCTGGTCGCCTACGCCATGTACGGCGCCGCCCGCGTATTCGATTTGCACCAGCGGCGCCATGCGCTCTGGCTGGGCGCCGCGCTGGGCATGCTGGTCCTGACCTATGGCTGGCTGTTGCCGGCCGGCGTGCTGATCGGCTTGCTGGTATTGGCCGCGGTGCGCAAGGATGCGCCGGCCGCCCGGCTGGTGCTGGGCGTGTCGCTGCCGGTCGCCGCACTGATCTGCGCGCTGTGGGTGTTCGCCATCCGCAGCCTGCTGCCGGCAGAGGCCGCCGGCCAGTTCGATATCTGGATGAGCTGGAACATCTACCAACTCAACGGCCCGACATGGGCCGCGCTGGCTTTCTTCCTCAAATACGGCGTGTGGTTCGCCTGGCCGGCCTGGCCTTTTGCCGGTTGGGCCGTCTATGCCTGGCGCCGCCAGTTGGGCTCGCTGCACATCGCCCTGCCGCTGGCCTTCTTCATTCCCCTGGCCCTGCTGGTGCTGGTCAACGTCCATAGCGAAGAAGGCATGCTGCTGCCGCTGCTGCCGGCGCTGGCGATCCTGGCCGCGTTCGGCCTGCCGACCATGAAGCGCGGCGCCATCAATGCGGTGGACTGGTTCTCGGTGATGACGCTGACCACCTCGGCCGCGTTCATCTGGATCGGCTGGATCGCCAAGGAAACCGGCTGGCCGGCGCAGATCGCGCGCAATGCCTACAAGCTGGCGCCCGGCTTCAAGCCCGGTTTCGAATGGATTTCGCTGGCCATCGCGATTGCCGCGTCGGTCGCCTGGATCATGGTGGTGCACTGGCGCATCTCGCGCCGCCCTTCGGTGTTGTGGCGCGCGGTGGTCTTGTCGTCCGGCGGCGTGATCCTGTGCTGGGTGCTGCTGATGACGCTGTGGCTGCCCTGGGTCAACTACGGCAAGAGCTATGCCGGCGTGGCCCAGCAGATCGAATCCCGGCTGACCTCGGTCAAGCAATGCGTGCAAAGCAATGTGGGGACCGCCCAGCGCGCGTCCTTCGCCTATTTCGGCAGCGTGCGCTTTGCCGACGGACGCGACCAGCGCTGCGACTACCTGCTGCTGCAAGACGACATCAGCAACCAGGATGCCTCGCCGATGCTGCGCCAGTATCCGGGTTCCTGGCAAATGGTGTGGGAAGGCCGCCGCCCGTCCGACCGCGACGAACGCTTCCGCCTCTACCGGCGCGCCGGCGAGTGACGCCGGCCGCGCCTTTTCCTACTGCTGCAGATTGAATTCCGACACGCCAGCCGTTTCCTCCCGCATCCACGTCGGGCGCATCGCGCGCCTGGCATGGCCGCTGCTGGTCGGCCAGCTGGCGCTGATCGCCAACGGCGTGATCGATACCGTGATGGTGGCGCGCTTCTCGGCGCTCGACCTGGCCGCGCTGGCGCTGGGCGTGTCGATCTACGTGAGCGTGTTCGTCGGCTTGTCCGGCGTGCTGCAAGCCTTGCAGCCGACCATCGGCCAGTTGTTCGGCGCCGGCCGCCACGGCGACATCGGCAATGAAGTCAAGCAGGGGCTGTGGCTGGCGCTGTTGCTGAGCATCTTCGGTTGCCTGGTGCTGGCCTTCTCGCCGTTTTTCCTGTCCTTCGCCAAGGCCTCGCCGGAGCTGGTCGACAAAGCCACGCTCTACCTGCGCATCGAAGCGCTGGCCCTGCCGGCCACGCTGGCGTTCCGCGTCTATGCCGCGCTCAACACCGCCATGTCCCGGCCCAAGATGGTGATGGCGATCCAGGTCTGCGGCCTGCTGCTGAAGTTGCCGCTCAACGCGCTGCTGATCTTCGGCGGCCTGGGCCTGCCGGCCTTTGGCGGCCCCGGCTGCGCGATCGCCACCACGCTGATCGCCTGGCTGATGGTCATCGTGGCCTGGCTGCTGGTGGCGAAGCTGCCTGATTACCGTCCGCTGAAATTGTTCGGCAGCGGCTTCGTGGCGCCCTCGTGGAAAATCCTGCGCACGCTGCTGCGCCTGGGCATTCCGATCGGCTTGTCCTATTTCATCGAAGTCACCGCCTTCACCCTGATGGCGGTGTTCATCGCCCGCCTGGGCGCGGTGCCGGTGGCCGGGCATCAGATCACCGCCAATGTCGGCACGGTGCTGTACATGCTGCCGCTGTCGATTGCCAGCGCCACCAGCACACTGGTGGCGCAAGCCATCGGCGCCAACCAATGGCAGAGCGCCAAGAAGATCGGCTATGCCGGCATCCGCCTGTCGATGACGCTGTCGGTGCTGATCGGCATCGCGGTCTGGTTCACGCGCGCGCACATCATCCGCGCCTATACTCCCGATCCCACCATTATCGGCGCGGCGCTGCCGCTGTTCCTGTTCATCGCCTTCTACCAGTTGTTCGACTCGCTGCAGGTCACCACGGCCTTCGTGCTGCGCGCCTACAAGGTGGCGGTGGTGCCGACCGTGATCTATGCGGTGACCTTGTGGGGCGTGGGATTGGGCGGCGGTTATCTGCTCGGCTTCGACACGCTGGGCGTCACGCCGGCCAGCCTGCAGGGCGCGCCCGGCTTCTGGCTGGCCAACAGCCTCAGCCTGGGGCTGGTGGGCGCCGGTTTGCTGGCCTATCTGCGCAAGGTCCAGCGCCGTGCCGGCGCCGCCGGTTCCTCAATGTTCAGGGCCTGACGCGTAGGCCTCGCCTCAAACGGCCGGGCCCGGGACGTTACGGAGCATGGCGCCGAACAAGTCATCGTTGCTGGCCTCCAGCAAGCCCTGGGTCTTGGCGGCCTCGGCCGGCCGTCCCAGCAGGAAACCCTGCACCTGATCGCAATGCAGCGCCTGCAGCTCGCGCAACTGCGCTTCCGTCTCCACGCCTTCGGCCACCACTTCCATCTGCAACGCATGCGCCAGCGCGATGATGGCCGACACGATGGCCCGCCCCGAATGGTCGCCGGCATCCAGGCGCGAGGTGAAGAAACGGTCGATCTTGATCTGGCGGCAATGGAATTGGGCCAGGTAGGCCAGGCTGGAATAGCCGGTACCGAAATCGTCGATCGCAATATCGAAACCCAGCGCTTGCAGGTCGTTGATGACGCGGGTGCTGCGTTCGACATCCTTCATCGCCGCCGTTTCGGTAATCTCGAACATCAGCCGCTGCGGCGCGATGCCCGCCTCGCCGACGATGCCGGTGATGCAATCGACCAGGTCCGTGCGCATCTGCATCGGCGACAGGTTCAACGCCACCTTGACCGGTTTGACGCCGGCCATGTCCCACTGCTTGATCTGGCGGCACACCGCGCGCAGCACCCAATCGCCGATCGGGATGATCTGGCCCGAACGTTCGGCAATGGGAATGAATTCGGACGGCGACATCTCGCCCAGTTCGGGATGGGTCCAGCGCAGCAAGGCTTCGACGCCGGTCAGCTGGTGGCTGCCGCCGCGGTACTTGGGCTGGAAATGCAGCGAGAACTGCTCTTGCTCGATGGCTTGCTGCAGCGCCTGGCGCACCGTCAGGTGGCGCATCGCGCTGGCGTGCATGGCCGGTTCGAAAAAGCGGTACGTGTTACGGCCGCTCTGCTTGGCCTCGTACATCGCGGCGTCGGCATTCCTCATCAATATGTCGACCGAATCGCCGCTGTTCGGATAGACGGCAATGCCGATGCTTGAGGTCACGCGCAGGGTGGCTTCCTCGATCTGGAAATCCTGGCGCAGCGCCGACAAGATGTTTTCGCTCAGATGTTCCACCACTTCCGGCGACGAGAGATTGCTCATCACCACCACGAACTCGTCGCCGCCGATGCGCGCCACCATATCCTCGCCGCGGATGCAGCCGCGAATGCGCTGCGACACCGACACCAGCAAGCCGTCGCCCACCGCATGGCCCAGCGAATCGTTGATCCCTTTGAACCCGTCCAGGTCCATGAACAGCACCGCAAAGGGCTTGCCGTTACGGCGCGCGACCTGGATCGCGTGCTGGATGCGGTCGGAAAGCAACGCCCGGTTCGGCAGCCCGGTCAGCACGTCATGCGTCGCAAAATGCAGCAGCTTGTCGTTGGTGCGGCCGACGATCTTCTTGAGCACCCGGTTGCGCTGCGCGCCGCTGACGACCAGCGCCAGCGTCATGGCGAAGAAAGCGCCGAATACGATGCCATTGACCAGATGCTCGCGCGTGATGCTGCGCAGCGCATGGCTTTGCGCATCGGGCATGATGGCCACGGCGCGCAAGCCGGCGCAGGCGCTCGCCACCAACCCCGCGCCCACCAGCACCGCGGCCAGCACGCGCCGGGTCTGCTGCGAATTGAGCGAGCCCACCGAATTGGCGCCGGCCTTGCGCGTATTGGTTGAGGAAAACAACGCGACGGCGAACACCGCCGTCAGTTCAGTGGCCAGCACCGCCAGCAGCAGCAGGGATTTCTGGTACTTCAATTCCGGCGTCAGCATCATGGCCTTGAGCGCCATATGGAACACGGCATTGAGCGCGGCGCCAATGGCCACGCCGCCGACCAGCAAGCGCGCCGCATGCGGCCGCCGCAATCCGGACAGGTGCATCAGGTAAAACGCGCTGCCCAGCGCCAGCAGCAGCGACAATACCGCCAGCCGCGCCTCGAAACCGACCGCCATCGGCAACCGCAACGCCGCAACGCACAAGAACAGCGCGGCCCAAAGGCCAAGGCCGAACACGCCGGCGCCCAAGATCAGCCACAACCTGCGGTACTGCGCCTCCTGGGTGGAAATGCGCTCCGATACTTCCAGCGCCGCATATGCCGACAAGCTGGCAACCAGCAGCGCGAACGCCAACAGCAGGAAATTGTACGAACCAGGCATAGGTTTGGACCCGCGTTCCTTGGCAGCCTCGCCACGGGCAATCGCTGGAAGCCCATGTGAAACGGCGCTTGCTCAATATCGCGGCCGTGCCGCACTTCACGCGTCTTGCCGCACGCAGGCGCGGCAGCCGGAAGCGGAAGGCGTCAGTCGATCTTCCGCTGCATGCCAACGGGTCGCCGCGTTCCATTCCGAACCTCGCCCAATGCCATCCGGCAAGAACCGCATGCGCAAACGCATGCGTCCGGGACGGCGGACGAGAAGTGTCGGAAATTCAAAAAAGTTACGTAACTAAAACGATACTGCGAAGGTGCTGCCGATTACTTTGATTATTCGATTTGTTTCATCCAGCCTGGGCCTTGCAGCAGGAGAGTCCGCCAACCCCGTCCATGAACCGGCTTCGGAAAGCTCCTCCGTTGGGAAGAATGAAGCCTTGATGATGCTGCGCCGCGATTGCGGCGCTCCCCCTGACGGCCTTTATTCTAGCCGCTCTGCACAAAAATTACTGCTGCCGGACGAGATGTGAGAATCCATCGGGAATGTCTCGCACCCGACACAAAAAATTAAATAAACATTAATAATAATCTGATAATTTTCTAAAACTGGACTATAACTGTATGAACAATTTGCGATCGAAAATTTCTCTGTCATGGTGGTGGCTCGCGCCGTGTTCGGTCGTTATTGCCGACAACGTACTTTAGTACGCCAAGTAGACTGATGACCTGACATGTGCAACGCATGCCACTTGCAAGGGACCGCCGCAAGCATCATCGGCGATCCTCTTCGGAGACAAACACATGGCGCTCTTCCTGCCTCCTGATAACACCTCCCGCTACGGCCCGGAAAGCACCGCGGCTTGCCGACGACGATACCGGAACACGCCCAAATCAGGGCAGTGATTGCAAATCACGTTTGCTGCGTAACTCATTCGAAACGCAAACGTACCCCGGAAAACGCCGCGTCAAAGTAACTTCGAATCATGGAAACCGCCAATCAAAAATTCGCCAAGCGCCTGCGCGCTTCGATGGAACAAGCTGGATACGAACCCAAGCCCGCCGTCCTGGAAAGGGAATTCAATCTGCGTTACTGGGGCAAACCGATGACGCTGCATGGCGTGCGGCGCTGGCTGCTCGGCGAATCGATGCCCAAGCAGGACAAGCTGGAGACGCTGGCCGAATGGCTGATCGTCACGCCCCAGCATTTGCGCTTCGGCGAAGAAATAGGCAAGCGCATCGACAAACGCCGCGCCCGCTGGGAAGAAGCCATCGGCTACCGCGAGCGTGAAGCCTTCGAGGCCTTCATCAACCTTCCCGCGCCGCAGCGCAAGATCGTCAAGGAGGTGATCTTCGCGTTTGCCCAGACGGTGGCCAATAACGCTCCGGACAAAGGAGTGGCGCCGCTGAAAGCGGCAACCCGGCGTCGCACCCAAAGCTGACCGAACCCGCCTCCCGGCGATATCCCTCCCCATTCGCCCATTCCCTCATTCGTCCCATTCTCCCGCCCAGCATCGGATTTCGGCTTGCACAGCGATCTCCTCACCCCTCATTCCTGCCGCATGAGAGATCGTGCGACAAGTCATCCGCGCCGCCGGATCTCGGCTGCGACTTGCACGCAATGATCCACTTGCTCCGCAATCGATTCAGGCACCGGACGCTGCCCATCCAGCACCGCAGCGATCCAGGCGGCGGTGGTCTCGGCATCCCGCCCTTCAGGCAAATCGGGTAACTCTTCCGCCACGCTCTGCTTTTCCACCAGCACTGTCTTCACGCCGCGACTGAACCAGTCGATGCGCTGCGCGCGACGCGCATTGGCAACGGTCTCGCCCTCGGTGCCGCGCATCAGAAAGGCATCGCCGCGTTCGTGCGGCGCTGCATGGCCGAAGTAGTCGGACAACATGTCCAGGTACTCGGGGTGAGTGTAGGACGTCAGACGTAGTACAGGCGCCGCAAACGGCTGCATGATCTTCACCAGCGTATGCGTCGAATTGCGCACGCCGAGGATGCGGCGCATGTCCAGCAGGCGGGAAATCTTCGGCGCCAGCGCCTGGATCGGAATGAACGCCGGCTGGCCGGCCGCCATCAAGGCCTGCGCCTCTGCCGCCGACGCCGCATGGGCGATACCCAGGGCGCTAAGGATCTCGGCGCTGGTCACCCGCTGCGGGTCGTGCGTGACGCCATGCATCAGCACCGGCACCCCGCGCCGCACCAGCAGCATGCACAACAGCGGCGTCAGGTTGGCCATCTTGCGCGAGCCGTTATAACTGGGCAGCACCACCGGCGCATAGTCGGACGATGGCGCGGCAAGCGGCGGGAACGACGCTTCGGCCGCGTCGAGGAAACCGCCGATCTCGTCCACCGCCTCGCCCTTGACGCGCATGGCCAACAGGATCGCGCCCAACTCCAGATCGGAGACGCGCCCGTCGAGCATGGCTTCATACATCAGGCGCGCATCGTCGCGCGACAAGCTGCGCGCGCCATCCTTGCCGCGCCCGATTTCCTTGATGAAACGGGCCGCGGCCAACGGCGGCAGGGATTGCCCGCCGGCAGCGCCGGCGGCAGTGGAAATCTGTTCGTTTTGCATGGCCGAAGGGTACACCAAAACCCCGCCCGGCCGCAGCCGCTGCAGCGCCAAAGCGCATGCGCACGGGCTTTCCATTACAATATCGCCTTTCCTCCGCGCCCTTGCGGATGCGGGCAGCACCTCCATATTCCATCCATGATTGTTCTCGGCGTCGAATCCTCTTGTGACGAAACCGGCCTCGCTCTGTACGACACCGAGCGCGGCCTGCTGGCGCACGCCCTGCACTCGCAGATCGCCATGCACCAGGAGTATGGCGGCGTGGTGCCGGAACTTGCATCGCGCGACCACATCCGCCGCGCCATCCCCTTGCTCAGGCAAACGCTGGCCGATGCCGCCGTCTCGGCGCACGACATCGACGCCATCGCCTACACCCAGGGACCGGGACTGGCCGGCGCGCTGCTGGTCGGGGCCTCGGTCGCCTGTGGCCTGGGGTTGGCGCTGGACAAGCCGGTGCTGGGCATCCACCACCTGGAAGGCCACCTGCTGTCGCCGTTGCTGGCCAGCAAGCCGCCACAGTTTCCATTCGTCGCCCTGCTGGTCTCGGGCGGCCATACCCAACTCATGCGGGTCGATGGCGTAGGCCAATATGAATTGCTGGGCGAGACGCTGGACGATGCGGCCGGCGAAGCCTTCGACAAATCGGCCAAGCTGCTCGGCCTGGGTTACCCCGGCGGCCCGGCGATCTCGCGCATGGCTGAATTCGGCGATCCGGCGGCCTACCAGTTGCCGCGCCCGATGCTGCACGCCAAGAACCTGGACTTCAGCTTTTCCGGCCTGAAGACGGCGGTGCTGACCGTGGTCAAACGGCATGACGCCAATATCTGCGAACAAGACAAAGCCAACATCGCGCGCGCCTTCGTCGATGCCATCGTCGAGGTGCTGGTGGCCAAGTGCATGTCGGCGCTGAAGCAAACCGGGCTCAAGCGCCTGGTGATCGCCGGCGGCGTCGGCGCCAACCGGCAACTGCGCGAAGCGCTCGACGCCGCGGCCGCCAAGCGCCGCTACGAGGTGTTCTATCCCGAGCTGCAGTTCTGCACCGACAACGGCGCCATGATCGCCTTCGCCGGCGCCATGCGCCTGCGGGTGCAGCCGGATGCGGCCAAGCGCGAATACGGTTTCAGCGTGCGCCCGCGCTGGCCGCTGGATGAACTGCGCGCGCCGCAGGCAGCATGAAAAAAGGGCCGTGAGAACGGCCCTTTTTTCATTGGTATCGGCAACGTCTTATTTGGACGCTTTCTTCTTGTCGCCGATCCGGCTTTCCTTGCCCGCCAGCAGGTTGCTGATGTTCTTGCGATGGCGATAGATCAGCAATGCGCTCATCGCCACCACCGCCAGCAGGATGCCGTCGGCGCTGCCGAACAGCAGGCCGTAGTAGAGCGGCGCGAACAGCGCCGCCACCAGCGCCGCCAGCGAGGAATAGCGGAACGCATAGGCGATCACCAGCCAGGTCGCCAGCGTGGCCAGACCCAGCCAGATGTTCAAGGCCAGCAGGATGCCCAGCGCGGTCGCCACCCCCTTGCCGCCGACGAAACGGAAAAACACCGGCCACAGGTGGCCCAGGAACACGGCCAGCGTCACCAGCGCCAGGCCGGTGTCGTCGACGCCGAATTGCGGGCCGAACTTTTGCGCCAGCCATACCGCCAGCCAGCCCTTGAAACCATCGCCAATCAATGTCAGCGCCGCCGCCTTCTTGTTGCCGCTGCGCAGCACGTTGGTGGCGCCGGGGTTCTTGGAACCGTAAGTGCGCGGGTCGGCCAGGCCGAACAGCCTGGAGACGACCACCGCGAAGGAAAGCGAACCGATCAGGTAGGCGGCAATGGCAAAAAGGATGTTGTACATGGATGAAAAGTCTTTCAGATAGCTCTTGTCGTTATCGCTTGTCGCGTATGGATGCGCTAGTCCGGCAACGCGCACTGCACCGGCTTGGCGGGCAACACCTTGAGGATCGCGGCCGGGTCGATGCCGACCAGGAAACCGCGCCGTCCGCCGTTGATGTAGATCTTGCCGAGTGCGAGGATGGTCGACTCGACATACACCGGCATCGCCTTGCGGGTGCCGAAGGGCGAGGTGCCGCCGATCAGGAAGCCCGAATGGCGGTTGGCCACCTCCGGCTTGCAGGGCTCGACCGACTTGCAGCCGATCTGGCGCGCCAGGTTCTTGGTGGACACCTTGCAGTCGCCATGCATCAGCACCAGCAGCGGCTTGGCGGCCTCGTCCTGCATCACCAGCGTCTTGACCACCGCGTGCTCTTCCACGCCCAGCGCGCGCGACGACACTGCGGTGCCGCCATGCTCTTCATAGTCGTAAGGATGCTCGCTGAAGGCCACGCCGCTCTTGCGCAGGAACTGCGTGGCCGGGGTTTCGGAAATATGTTCTTTTCTGGAGCTCATGGGATTCCATACATCGTCCGGCAACGCCGCCATGGGCGCACATTATGCCGCAAGAACGGCCTATTGCGCGCCCCCGATCTTGCGATCGGGCCCGTCCGCGTGCAACAAAGTCCGGCCCCGGCGCGTTGCCCCGCCGTCATCCGCGCGGATGATGCTGCGCATGCAACTGCTTGAGCCGCTCGCGCGCCACATGGGTATAGATCTGGGTGGTGGAAATATCGGCATGGCCCAGCAGCAGCTGCACCACCCGCAGGTCGGCGCCGTGGTTGAGCAAATGGGTGGCGAAGGCGTGGCGCAGCGTGTGCGGCGACAGGCGCGCGACAATGCCGGCCTGCAGCGAATATTTCTTGATCAGGGTCCAAAACATCTGGCGCGTCATCGGGCCGCCGCGCGCGGTGACGAACAGCGCATCGTCGACCTGGCCGCTCATGATCTGCGGCCGGCCCTCGGCCAGGTAACGCGCGATCCAGGCGCCGGCTTCCTCGCCGAACGGCACCAGGCGCGTCTTGCTGCCCTTGCCGGTCACGCGCAGCACCCCTTCGTTCATGCCGACTTCGATACTCTTCAACAGCACCAGTTCGGAAACCCGCAGGCCGCTGGCATACATCAATTCGATCATGGTGCGGTCGCGCAACCCCAATGGCGTCGACACGTCAGGCGCGGCCAACAGCGCCTCCACCTGGCCTTCCGACAGGGTCTTGGGAAAGCGCTGCGGCTGCTTGGCCGAGCGCAGCTTGAGGCAGGGATCGGCGCTGATGCGGTTCTGCCGCAGCGCCAGCTGGAAGAAGCGCTTGAGCACCGCCAGCCTGCGGTTGGAAGAACTGGCCTTGGTCTCGGCGTGGCGCGCGGCGAAATAGGCGTTGAGGTCGTCCGGCTGGGTGGCATACAGCGACTTGGCGCGCTCCTGGCCCAGCCAGTGCGCGTACAGGGTCATATCGCGCCGGTAGGCCTCCAGCGTGTTCTTCGACAAGCCGTCCTCCAGCCACAGGCTGTCGCAAAATTCATCGATCGCTTCGCGGCTCTCGGGCGGCGCCTCGATCTTGGGGGCCATGCGTCCCATCGTGTTCGGGTCCTCAGTATCCTGTGACGCCTTCGTGCCTGAGCAGCCAGCGCTTGACGTTGAGATAAAAGCCGTCGACATCGTCGTGATGCGAAAAGCCGCCCAGCCCGCCCGCCGCCGTCACGCGGTGGCAAGGCACGACCAGCGGATACCAGTTGGCGCCGCAAGCCTGCCCGACGGCGCGCGGCGCCGACTTGATGCGGCGCGCGATATCGCCATAGGTCAGCACCTGCCCGCTGGGGATTTCCGCGATGGCGTTCCAGACGCGCTTCTGGAATGGGCTTCCGGCGTCGGCCAGCGGCAGCTTGAAGCGGAATTCGGGATCCTTCAGGTAACGCGCGATCTGCTTGGCGGCCTTGGCCGCCAGCGCATCGGTGGCTTCCTTCTCGGCGAAATGGCGCGGCAAATACACCATCTCGCGCACCACGCCCGCTTCGGTGCGAATGCCCATGCCGCCGAACGGCGTGTGGACGACGGCGGCGAACAGGTCGGCGAGCTGGGTGGCGGGAGTAGATGTCTTCATGATGGAAGTCGGTCGGCAACGATGCTGCGCTATTTTAGAACTCATTTCACCAATGGGCATGGATGCATTCCAAGCCATTTCCGGCGGCGCTTGATACCATCGCCGTTTCTGCCGATCCAACAACACCCCAACGGAGCCCCACGATGACGACAAGCGCCCTGCGCAGCGAACCCGACCACCTGGTAGTGACTGCCGCCTCGCTGGCGCAGGGCATGGCCTGGGTAGAGCAAAAGCTGGGGCTGGGCATGGCGCCGCGCATCGGCGGCGAACATGTGCGCCTGGGCACGCATAATGCGCTGCTGTCGCTGGGGCCCGGGGTCTATCTCGAAGTGATCGCCATCGACCCGTTGGCGCCGGCGCCGGCGCGCCCTCGCTGGTTCGGCCTCGACACGCTGGCAGGCGATGCCGCGCCACGCCTGGCGCACTGGGTGGCGCGCACCGGCGACATCCATGCGGCATTGCAAGCCTCGCCGCTCAAACCCGGCATCGTCGAAGAAATGAGCCGGGGCGCGCTGCACTGGCTGATCACGATCGCCGCCGACGGCCGCCTGCAATGCGACGGCCTGCTGCCCTCCCTGATCCAGTGGCAAAGCCAGCCGCATCCGGCCGCCGCCTTGCCCGACCGCGGTTGCCGGCTGGCGACGCTGGAAGCGCGCCACCCGCAGGCAGGCGCCTTGGCGGCCTCGCTGCACGCCATCGGGCTGGACGACCAAAGGATTGCCCTGCATGAGGCCCAGACGGCGACATTGTCCGCCGCCATCATGACGCCCCACGGGATGCGCGTGCTGGACTAGCCAGCAGGAGCGCAAACAAACAGGGGCACAAAAAGAAAAAGGCGCATCAACGATGCGCCTTCAAAAACTCCTGATGCATTCCCGGCTGTTAAGACAGCTCAATCGAATGCACGTCTCCTCAGTTTCCTCGGTATCTATACCGTTTGTTATGCACCACCCGCTTACATTCGGTCAGCCCCGGCGCCGCTTTCCGATGCGTCGGAAAAGCTGGCCCCGCGAGGCGTTGTACATCACAACAAAAAACATCAACAAAGACTGGAAAATTCGTTTGCCGCGCCGGCAAGTGCTGCCTGCCGATCCAGCAAAGCACGCACTTTAACAGTACTCAAGGCGCTTTTCAAAGCACTTTTTGAGAGAATCTCACACATGCTTTTTGGCAACTTGACAGACATCCGATGAAGGGGGAACCGCCTGCCAGCGGCACCCCCTCTCGTCATACTGGCATCAGTTAAATACCAGATTGGGCAGCCACAGCGACAGTGCCGGCCAGTACGTCACCAACGCCAGGAATCCCAGCATGGTCAACAGCCATGGCATGACCGCGATGGTCAGCTCGGTAATGCCCATCTTGGTGATGCCCGAGGCCACATACAAGTTCAGGCCCACCGGCGGGTGGCACATGCCGACTTCCATGTTGACCACGATCAGGATGCCGAAGTGCACCGGATCGATGCCCAGCTTCATCGCCACCGGGAACAGGATCGGCGCCATGATCAGCACGATCGAGGAAGGCTCCATCACGTTACCGGCCAGCAGCAGCAGGATATTCACCACCAGCAGGAAGGTGATCGGCCCCAGGCCGGAGTCGGTGATCCAGGCCGCCATCGCTTGCGGGATGTTCTCGCTGGTGACCAGGAAAGAGAACAGCACCGCATTGGTGATGATGTAGAGCAGCATGGCCGACATCGAGGCCGAGTCCAGCAGCACCTTGGGCACTTGCTTGAGGCTCATGTCCTTGTAGACGAACACGGCGATGATGAAGGCATACACCGCGGCCATCGCCGCCGCTTCGGTCGGCGTGAACACGCCGGTATAAATGCCGCCCATCACGATCACGATCAGGAACAGCCCCCAGCCGCTCTTGCGGAATGCGGCGAGGCGCTCTTTCCAGCTGGCCTTGGGCAGGCGCGGGTAATTGTTCTTGCGCGCCAGGAACCAGGTCGTCAAACCCAGCAGGAAGGCCAGCAACAGACCCGGCACCACGCCGGCCATGAACAGCTTGCCCACCGAGGTATTGGTCGAGACCGAATACATCACCATCACGATGGAGGGCGGGATCAGGATGCCCAGCGCGCCCGACGTCGTGATCACGCCGGCGCCGAACCGGTTCGGGAAGCCCTGTTTGACCATCGCCGGCAAAATGATGGAACCGATCGCCACCACGGTGGCCGGCGACGAACCCGACACCGCCGCGAACAGCGCGCACGCCATCACGCCGGCCAGCGCCAGGCCGCCATGCCAGTGCCCGACCATCGACGTGGCGAAGTTGATCATGCGCCGGGCCACGCCGCCGTGCGTGAGGAAATTGCCGGCCAGGATGAAGAACGGAATCGCCATGATCTCGAACTTCTCGATACCGGTGAACAGTTTCAGCGCGACCGACTGGATCGGCACGTCGGTCATGGCGAACAGGAACGTCAGGACGGTCAGGCCGAGCGAAATCGAGATCGGCATGCCGGTCAGCATCAGGCCGAACAGCAGGACGAAGATGATGAGGGCGTTCATGCTTTTTCTCCTTTGACTTCTTCATCCAGGCCTTCGACATAGGCGTGGTCATGCTTGGGCAGTTCGCCCGTCTTGGAGAAATTCCATGCCACCTGCAAGAAACGGAAACACATCAGGTAAGAGCCCAGCGGCACCGCCAGATAGACCAGCCACATCGGCACCTCCATCACTTCAGAGGTACTGTCATGCTGGGCGATGTTATAGACGAACTCGGCGCCGAAGGTGCCGACGATGCCGGTAAACAGCGCGCCGGCCAGCAGGCCGAAGATCACGAACTTGTGGCGCCACGGCGCGTTCAGGCGATTGATCAGCACGTCGACGCCGACGTGGATGCCGGTGCGCACGCCATAGGCGGCGCCGAACTTGGCCATCCACACGAACATGTAGATGCACAGCTCCTGGGCCCAGCTCATGTTGATCTGGATCAGTTCATCCTGCAGCCAGGGAATGTCGAGGCCGGATGCATAGCGATGCACCACAGCCACGAAGATGATGACGGTCGCGGCCGCCATCAGGAAGGCGATCAGCCATTCCTCGAGATGGTCGAGAAACTTCATGGTGTCTCCTGCTTCGATGTCGCCGGCGCACCGTGGGGCGCCTGCCATCGAGCGTGGGTTGGATTTCTTCTTGTAGGTAAGCCAGTCAGCGAGCGCCCGCGTCAACGGCGGGCGCCCGGTTGCCGGTGGCGGGAATTACTTCTGGCCCAATGCCGCCGCTTCCTTGTTGACGGCCGCGATCAGGTCCTTGTCGATACGGATTTCCATTTGCTTTTGCACCGGCACCAAGACCTTGCGCCATTCCGCCTTTTCCTTGTCGGTCAGGCGGTAGACGGTGGTCTTGCCGGTCTTTTCGACAGCGGCCAAGGCGGCATCGTTTTCTTGTTGGGCAATGGCGTTGGCATACTTGGTGGCATCCTTCATCGCGCCTTCCAGCTGGGTGCGGATGTCGGACGGCAAGCCATCCCAGAACTTCTTGTTGACGATCACCGCGTAACCCAGGTAGCCGTGGTCCGACACGGTGACGTGCTTCTGCACTTCATGCATCTTCTGGGTATAGAGGTTCGAAGGCGGGTTCTCGGTGCCGTCCACCACGCCCGTCTGCAGCGCCTGATAGACCTCGGAGAAGGCCAGCACCTGCGGATTGGCGCCCAGCGCGCGCATCTGCGCGTCCAGCACCTTGGAAGACTGGATACGCATCTTCAAGCCGCGGAAATCGGACGGGTTATGCAGCGGCCGGTTGGCCGACATCACCTTGAAGCCATTGTCCCAGTAAGCCAGGCCGGTAATGCCCTTGGGCTCCAGCTTCTTGAACAGCTCCTTGCCGATCGGGCCTTCGGTCACCCGGTACAGCACTTCCTTGCTGGGGAAGATGTAGGGCAAGTCGAACACCTCGAACTCCTTCACGCCCAGCGGACCGAACTTGGCCAGCGACGGCGCCAGCATCTGCACCGCGCCCAGTTGCAGCGCTTCCAGCTCTTCCTTGTCCTTGTACAGTGTGCTGTTCGGATAGACCTCGACCTTCACGCGACCCTTGGTGGCCTTCTCGGCCAGTTCCTTGAAACGCTCGGCGCCCTTGCCCTTGGGCGTATCGTTGGCCACCACGTGGCTGAACTTGATGATGATGGGCTGCTGCGCGAAGGCGCTGCTGCTGACAATGGCGGCTGCCGACAACGCGAACAGCAAGGACTTGAGTTTCATTGCGTCTCCCCTGATTTAGGAATTTAAGAATTTTTGTTATGCACTTGTAGCGCGTAGCCCAAGTGGCCTGCGGATTTTGCATAGCTCCCCAAAACAGGGCAACTGTGGAAAACCACAATCCCCGCCCAAGCCGCCTCCATGCTGCGCCGCACAGTGCTGGCGCCTGGCGGCGCCGGCGGCTACACTGGCGGCGTCATGAAACCACCGCCGCCCACCTCCACCCAGCCCACGCCCGCTTCGCTGCTGCTCGAGCCCAGCCGCAAGGCCACCATGCGCTGGCTGATCCCGATCTTGCTGGTGTTCCTGTTCCTGACCACGCTGATCTGGCTGCCGCGCCAGGCGCAGCAGATGGAGGCCAGCGAACGGCTGGAACAACTGATCGCCGACTCGCTGTGGGTGGAACAGGCGATCCGCTTCCAGTTGAGCCGAGATGATGAAAGCATGCGCATCATCGCGCGCGAGATCATCAACAGCCACCTGCGCCAGGACCATTTCCGCAGCCGCCTCAACGCCCTGCTGCGCAATAACCGCGAGTTCTACCGCGTCACCTGGTTTGGCGCGGACGGCAAGCCGGTGGCGTCCACCGACGACTTCCCCATTACCCGCGACGACCTTTCCGATCCCTCGCGCATGACCGGCGAACGCGCGCGCCAGATCCGCCGTCCGCTCTACAGCCCGCCGGCGGTGCCGCCCGGCATCGCCGAACCGGCGCTGATGGACTACCACGTGCCGATGTTCCGCGACAACCACTATATCGGCAGCCTGGTCGCCAGTTACGCGGTGGCGCGCATCCTCAACGAAATGGTGCCGTGGTGGTTCGCCCAGGACAATGAAATCTCGCTCACCGACACCGACGACAACGTGGTGGCGCGCCGCACCGCCGGCGGCCCGGGCCTGAACGTCTATACCCACCGGCGCGAACTGGAGCTGCCCGGCCTGACGCTGGTGCTGCACACCAACAGCACCAAGAGCGCGCCCAAACTCTTGCCCAACCTGCTGGTGGGTTCGGTGATCGTGCTCTCGCTGGGATTGCTGTGGAGCCTGTGGGCGCTGTGGCGCGACGTCAACCGCCGCACCAAGGCCGAGGGCGCGCTGCTCAATGAGGCGACCTTCCGCGCCGCGATGGAAAATTCGCTGGTCACCGGCATGCGCGCGCGCGACCTGCAGGGCCGCATCACCTACGTCAATCCCGCCTTCTGCAAGATGGTCGGCATCCCGGCCGAAGAGCTGGTGGGCAAGATCCCGCCCATGCCCTACTGGGCGCCGGAGGCGATGGACGAATACCAGGAGCGCTTCTCCAACGTGCTGGCCGGACGCATCACGCCGCAGTTCGAAACCATCTTCCAGCGCAACGACGGCGAACGCTTTCCGGTGCTGATCTTCGAATCGCCGCTGGTGGACCAGAACGGCAAGCAGACCGGCTGGATGGGCTCCATCCTCGATATCTCCGAACGCAAGCGCGCCGAGGACCTGAACCGCACCCAGGAAGAAAAGCTGCAAGCCAGCGCGCGCCTGGCCAGCATGGGCGAGATCGCCTCCACCCTGGCGCACGAATTGAACCAGCCGCTGGCGGCCATTTCCAGCTTCACCACCGGCGCGCTCAACATGATGCAGCAAGGCAATGCCGACCCCGGGGCGCTGCAGCCGGCGCTGGAAAAGATCCACGCGCAGGCGCAGCGCGCCGGCCATGTGATCCGCAGCGTGCACCAGTTCGTCAAGAAACGGGAGCCGGCACGCCAGCGGTTGCGGATCGGGCAGTTGATCGACAACGTCGCGCCGCTGGTGGAATTGCAGGCGCAGCAATTTTTCGTGGTGCTGCAAACCCATGTGCCGCCCAACCTGCCCGCGGTATCGGGCGACCAGGTGCTGCTGGAACAAGTGATCCTGAACCTGACCCGCAACGGCATCCAGGCCATGGCCGGAGCGCCGCCGGAACGCCGCATCCTGCGCATCGTGGCTGAAATCGACCGCAGCCCGGCCAGCGCGGAATCGGTGGTGGTGTCGGTGATCGACCAGGGCCACGGCATCCCGGAAGACGTGGCGGCGCGCCTGTTTTCGCCGTTTTTCTCGACCAAGGCCGAAGGCATGGGCATGGGCCTTAACATCTGCCGCACCACCATCGAATTCCACGGCGGCACGCTGACGTACACCAACAACCCGGCAGGCGGTACAATCTTCCGGTTTTCGCTGCCCGCGCAAAGCGGGACCTATTAAAAGACAACCGGGAAGAGACTGACGCAAGCCGCACGCCTGGCATGGCCGCGGCCCGTTCCAATCCGATGCTGCATATAGTCGACGACGAAGAAATCATCCGCGACTCGCTGACCTGGCTGGCGCGTTCGCGCAATATCGCCGCCGCCAGCTACGAGAGCGCGCAAGCGCTGCTGTCGGCGCTGGAAGGCGCCGCCGGCTTCGATCCCGCGGGCGAATGCATCCTGCTCGACGTGCGCATGCCCGACATGAGCGGCGTGGCGCTGTTCAATGAACTGGCCGCCAAAGGCCTGGCGCGGCGGCGACCGGTGATCTTCCTGACCGGCCACGGCGATGTGCCGATGGCGGTCGACATGCTCAAGAACGGCGCCTTCGACTTCTTCGAAAAGCCCTTCAACGACAACCAGTTGATGGACCGCGTGCTGCAAGCGCTGCAAAGCTCGTGCGCGGCCGGCGAGGAAGATGCGGTACAAGCCCGCCTGGCCGGCCTGTCGGTGCGCGAACGCGAAGTCCTGAACCTGATCCTGGCCGGCAAGATGAACAAGGTCATCGCCGATGAACTGGGCATCAGCATGCGCACGGTGGAAGTGCACCGCGCGCACATTTTCGACAAGATGAACGTCAAGACCGCGGTCGAGCTGGCGCGCCTGCTGAAGTAGCCGCGCCGGCGTCCCGAGTCGATGGATATCCTCAACCTCCTGCTGCCGGACTTCAGCCTGATCGCGCTGGGGGTGCTGGTCTACCGCATCACCGACTGGGGCGACAGCTTCTGGGCCGGGCTGGAAAAGCTGGTCTACTTCCTGCTGTTCCCCGCCCTGCTGTTTTATTCCACCGCGCGCCTGCAACTGGACCTGTCGGCCACCGGCGGCCTGTTGCAGACCGGCATGCTGGCGCTGCTGCTGGGCATCGCGCTGGCCTGGCTGGGCAAACCCTTCATCAAGGCCACGCCGATGACCTACGAGTCCGGCATGCAGACCGCCTACCGTTTCAATTCCTATATCGCCCTGGCCCTGGCCACCCGCATGGCCGGTGAAGAAGGCGCCGGGCTGATGGCCATGCTGCTGGGTTTCGGCGTGCCGCTGTGCAATGCGGCGGCGGTGCATGCACTGGCGCACAAGAGCGGCAACCTGCTGCGCGAACTGGCGAAGAATCCGTTGCTGATCGCCACCGCCGCCGGACTGCTGTTTTCCGCCGCCGGGCTGCATCTGCCCGAAGTGGCCGGCGTGGTGCTGTCGCGCCTGGGCGGCGCGTCGATCGCGCTGGGGCTGTTGATGGTGGGCGCCGGACTCAGGCTATCGGGCCTGAAGGAGAGCAAATTGATGGTGGCGTGGTTGCTCGCCGTCAAACTGCTGGCGGTGCCGGCGGCGGCGTTCTTCATCGGACGCCAGTTGCAGTTGCCGGTGCTGCAATGGCAGATCGTGGTGCTGTTCTGTGCGCTGCCGACCGCCTCCAGCGCCTATATCCTGGCCACCCGCATGGGCGGCAACGGGCCGGCTACCGCCTTCCTGATTTCCTTCGGCACGCTGGTGTCGGCGGCCACCATCCCGTTCTGGCTGACGCTGGTGTCCTGAGTCGTCAGTCCGCTACGCTTTCCAGGCCATGCCTTTGCAGCGCCCATGCCACATGCTCGCGCACCAATGCCGACGGATGCGCCTGGCGTGCCTGCAACGCGGCCACGATGCCGGCGTCTCCTTTGGCGACGGATGAGGCGGCGGCATTGCCCAAGCCGACGGCAAGGTTGCGCAGCCAGCGCTCATGACCGATGCGACGGATCGCGCTGCCTTCGGTGTTTTTCAGGAATTCTTCCTCGCTCCAGGCGAACAGCTCCACCAGGGTGGCCCGGTCGAGGCCGTGACGCGGGTCGAAATCGGGCAGGCTGGCGCGCTGGGCGAACTTGTTCCAGGGGCAGTAGAGCTGGCAGTCGTCGCAACCGTAGATGCGGTTGCCGATCAGCGGACGCAACTCCAGCGGGATGCTGCCCTTGAGTTCGATGGTGAGGTAAGAGATGCAGCGCCGCGCATCCAGCTCATACGGC
Organism: Herbaspirillum sp. GW821-FHT09A12; assembly: GCF_059418325.1. NCBI lineage: Bacteria > Pseudomonadati > Pseudomonadota > Betaproteobacteria > Burkholderiales > Oxalobacteraceae > Herbaspirillum > Herbaspirillum sp. GW821-FHT09A12. Next base: position 749,085 of record NZ_JBWKPR010000001.1, on the reverse strand, counting down.
GCGACGATGGCCTGGGTCGGGCAGACGTCGATGCAGGCGCTGCACTGGCCGCAATGCGGCGTGACCGGCGCGTCCACCGGCAACGGCAAATCGGTCAGCATCTCGCCGAGGAAGAACATGGAACCGGCCTCCCGGTGCAGCAGCAGCGTATGCTTGCCGCGCCATCCAAGCCCGGCCTTTTCGGCCAGCGCCACCTCCATGACCGGCGCCGAATCGGTGAATACGCGATAGCCGAAGGGGCCGATCTCGCCTTCGATGCGGGTCGCCAGCTGCTGCAGGCGCGCACGCAAGACCTTGTGGTAGTCGCGGCCGCGGGCATAGAGGGAGACCTGGGCCGCCGCCGGATCGGCGCCGCGGGCCTCTTCCCGGGCGCGCCAGTCTTCGCCGTCGCGGTCGCCTTCGTCTTGCCCTGGCGCCGGCAGGTAAGGCATGCGCACGCTGACCACCCGCACCGTGCCCGGCACCAGTTCGGCCGGACGCACCCGCTTCATGCCGTGGCTTGCCATATAATCCATCTCGCCGTGGTAGCCCTTGTCCAGCCAGGCCTGGAAGCCGGCCTCGCGATGCGAGAGATCGACATCGGCGATGCGCACCTCGGCAAACCCGAGTTCGCGGCCCCAGGCTTTGATGGCAATGGCAAGTGCGGCTAAGTCGGTCATGAGCCAGAAAAACAATCAATCGGAATAAGAGCATGCAGCATCTTCACCTTCACCTGCCCGACGAAGCCGCCACCGCCAGGCTGGGCGCCGACCTGGCCCGCGTGCTGGCGCCCGGCCTGACGCTGTACCTGCATGGCGACCTGGGCGTGGGCAAGACCGCGCTCACGCGCGCGCTGCTGCATGCGGCGGGCCACCAGGGGCGGGTCAAGAGTCCCACCTACACGCTGGCCGAGCCCTATGAGGTCAAGATCGCAGAGCGCATGGTAACAGTCATCCACTTCGATCTCTACCGGATGGCCAGCCCAGAAGAATTTCTGGATGCGGGATTCCGTGAACATTTCAACGAAAATACCGTCTGTATCGTCGAATGGCCCGAAAAGGGGGAAACAGTGTTGCCGCCGCCGGACATTCACATCAGCCTGGTGATCGCACAGCACGGGCGTGATGTAGAATTACGTGCGTTGTCTGACAAGGGTCATCAATGCCTCGCTCGACTGAAATTCGCTCCGAACCTGTAAAGTCCAAAAGCCGCCGCACCATCCTCAAAGCAGGCGGCGTCCTCTTCGTCTCCGTCATCACCCCGCTGCCCGCCTGCGCTTCGCAGATCCTGGCCGTGCGCGTGTGGCCGTCCGAGGATTACACCCGCGTGACGCTGGAGAATGATAGCGACCTCAAGGTCACCCACTTCGTGGTGAAGGATCCGGAACGCCTGGTGGTCGATATCGAAGGCATCGACCTGAACGGCACCCTCAAGGACCTGGTGGCCAAGATCCAGCCCAACGACCCGTACATCAAGCAGGTGCGCGTGGGCCAGAACCGTCCGAGCGTGGTGCGCCTGGTGTTCGACCTGAAGGATGAAATCAAGCCGCAGGTGTTCACGCTGGCGCCGGTGGGCGAATACAAATACCGCTTCGTGATCGACCTCTATCCGGCCAACCCGCCGGACCCGATCGCGGCGTTGATCCAGAAGGGCGACTGGTTCAAGGACGCCCCGCGCGACCCCGCGCAGGCCCAGATACCGGCGCCACCCGATCCGGCGCCGTTGGCGCAAGCCAAGCCGCCGCCGGAGGAAAAGCCCGAAAAGAATCCCAAGCCGGCGCCAGACGAGCCGCGCATGCAGCTCACGCGCATGATCACCATCGCGCTCGACCCCGGCCACGGCGGCGAGGATCCCGGCGCCACCGGCGCGCGCGGCAACCGCGAGAAGGACGTGGTGCTGTCCATCGCCAAGCGCCTCAAGCGCAAGATCGAGCAATACCCCAACATGCGCGTGATGCTCACCCGCGACGCCGACTTCTTCGTGCCGCTGGGCCAGCGCGTGATCAAGGCGCGCAAGGTGCAGGCCGACCTGTTCGTCTCGATCCACGCCGACGCCTTCGTGCAGCCCACCGCGCGCGGCTCCTCGGTGTTCGCGCTGTCCGAAAAAGGCGCCAGCTCCACCGCGGCGCGCTGGCTGGCCAACAAGGAAAACTCGGCCGACCTGATCGGCGGCGTCAACATCAAGACCCATGACCGCCAACTGGCCAGCGTGCTGCTGGACTTGTCCACCACGGCCCAGATCAACGACAGCCTGCGCGTGGGCAGTGCGGTGTTGAAGGAGATCGGCGGCATCAACCGCCTGCATAAAGGCGCGGTGGAACAGGCCGGCTTCGCCGTGCTCAAGGCGCCGGACATCCCCAGCATCCTGATCGAGACGGCCTTCATCTCCAACCCGGAAGAAGAAGCCAAGCTGACCGACGAGCGTTACCAGGAGCAGATGGCCGACGCCATCCTGACCGGCATCCGCAAGTATTTCGCCAAGAACCCGCCGCTGGCCAAGAACAAGCTGACCTGATTCCGGCTCCCATCAATCAAAAACCCCGGCCTGCATCGCAGTACCGGGGTTTTTCGTATGCCGGGAAACAAGGACGCCGTCAGGCGTTGCTGACCTTGCGCTTGCCGCGCAGCTTGCGCCAGACCTGCCACAGGGCGCCCAGCACGATGGGGATGATGGCGCCGACGATGCCGACGAGAACCAGGCAATTCAGGTTTTGCTGCACCAGCGGGATATTGCCAAACAAATAACCCAGCACGACCAGGCTGACCACCCACAAGAACGCGCCCAGGATGTTGAACAGCTGGAATTTGGCGAAGGTCATGGCCGACACGCCGGCGATGAAAGGGGCGAAAGTACGGACGATAGGGGTAAAACGGGCGATCACGATGGTCTTGCCGCCGTGTTTCTCGTAGAAGGAGTGGGTCTTTCTGAGCGCCTCGGGATTGAGCCAGCGGTAATTGTGGGTATAGACCCGGTGGCCCACCAGCGAACCGATCCAGTAATTGAGGGTGTTGCCGGAAACGGCCGCCACCACCAGCAAGACCATCAGGACCCAGATATTCATGGCGCCGGTGGCGCAGAACGTGCCGGCGATGAACAGCAGCGAATCGCCTGGCAGGAATGGCAGCACCACCAGGCCGGTCTCACAGAAGACGATCAGAAAAAGCACCGCATAAATCAGGGTGCCGTACTGCTCAATCAGAACACCAAGGTATTTATCGACGTGGACCAGCACGTCCAGCAACTGCAGATAATCCATAAGCCCAATCGTCCCGATTACATCGCCAGTCGGCGTCCCGTGCCGCACGACCTGGGGGCTCCCCCGCACAGGCCGCCCGCATTTCCTTGATGACAACACTGCCCGATGGCGAGTAATGGCCTCATCACGACGGGCCATCATACACCATCGTTTCCCCTGTTTTTGGACTACATTGAATCGGAGCCGGCCGGCGGCGGCGACGCATATGGCACATGTGGCGCAATACTCACAAATTGGCCCGGACTCTTCAGAACAGTCATATGTCGACCGATAACAAGCATGGCATTCAGGCTTGGGAGCCGACCGCCACGGCATGCAACCCGGAGGGTCAAGGGAACATCGGGCCCGGCGCCTGAGCGTCCTGCCCAAGCACCGCTGCGCGTGCCGGCGCAGTCCCGGCAGGACAGGCCAGAAAAAACGGCATATGATCAAGCACAACGGCGCACAACCGGGGACTGTGTCGTTTCCGCCATACCAAAGGGGGATAAAGAGGATGCATAACCATGAGCCGTTCATCAGGGAATTGAACCGCAGGCATTTGTCGGGGGACGAGCGGGATGCGCTGTTGGCCGCTCTTTCGCGTTCGATGGCGATGCTCGAATTCGCCGCCGACGGCACCCTGCTCGACGTCAACGACAACTTCCTGCGCCTGCTGGGCTACCGGCGGGATGAACTGGTCGGCCGGCACCACAGCATACTGTGCGACGCCACCTACATCACCACCGGGCACTACCAGCAATTCTGGCAACACCTGCGTTCCGGGGAAATCATTTCCGGCACGCTGCAGCGCATCCGCGCCGACGGCGCCACGCTTTGGCTGGAGGCCATCTGCAGCCCCATCCTGGACGACAGCGGCCAGTTGCAGAAGGTGATCTCGGTGGCGGCCGACATCACCGCCCATATCGATGACTCGCGCCAGACCCACAGCGTGCTTAATGCCCTGAACCGGTCGCTGGGCGTGGTCGAACTGTCGGCCGAGGGCATCATCCTCAATGCCAACAGCAATTACCTCAAGACCATGGAATACCTGGCCGACGAACTGATCGGCAAGCCGCACAGCGCCCTGTGCTACGACGACTACGCCAACAGCCCGGAATACGCCGCCTTCTGGCGCGACGTCTGCAACGGCCGCTTCTTCTCCGGCCGCTTCCTGCGCCGTGCGCGCAATGGCCGCGCGGTGTGGTGGGAAGCCACCTACACGCCGGTGCTGGACGCCCGCGGCCAACCCGAGAAGGTCATCTGCATCGGCACCGACGCCACCTACCGGGTCACACGCGAAGTCGGCGACCGCGAGCACCTGCACCTGCTCTCGCTGGGCATCAACGAGACCGATAACGCGGTCATCATCACCGACGACAAAAACCGCATCGTCTTCCACAACATCGGCTTCACCCGCATGCTCGGTTTCCAGACGCGGCAGGTGATCGGGGAGCGCCCGCACGAACTGTTCGCCGACCACCCCAGCTTCGTGCGCTCGATCGAACGCTGCCACGACGAGCTGCTGCAAGGACACAGCTTCCATACCGAAGAACTGATCCACGACATGCACGACCAGCCGCTGTGGATGTCGGCGGTGGTCAACCCGATCCTCGACGCCTCGGGGAAACTGATCAACGCGGTATGCGTGATGACCGACATCACCAACACCAAGGTGCACGAAGTGCTGCAGTACCGCGTCCTCAACGCCATGGCGCGCGACTCTTCGCTGGCCGAGCAGATGAACCTGCTGTGCGAAGAAGTCGAGCGGGTGGCGCCGGAAGTGATCGCCTCCATCCTGCGGGTCGACGAGCAGGGCAAGCTGCATACCCTGGCCGGCCCCAGCCTGCCCGAGTTTTATAACCGCGCGCTGGACGGCATCCAGGCCGGCCCCAGCGTCGGCGCCTGCGGCACCGCCGCGTTCCTCGGCGAGCAGGTCATGTGCGCCGATATCGAGACCGACCCGCGCTGGGCCGACTATAAGCACCTGGCCCTGCCGAACGGGCTGCGCGCCTGCTGGTCGACGCCGGTCAAATCGTCCGACGGCAAGGTCATCGGCACCTTCGCCTTCTATTACCGCGAACCCCGCCATACGCCCAGCGCCTTCCATCAATTGCTGGTCGATGCCAGCCTGCACCTGTGCGCGCTGGCCATCGAGCGCGAAGCCTCGCGCGCGCGCATCCACCAACTGGCCTTCTACGATTCGCTGACCGGCCTGCCCAACCGCAGCCTGCTGCTGGTCCAGGCCGGGCAGGCGATCGCCGCCGCCGAACGCAACCACAGTACGGTGGCGATAATGTTCATCGACCTCGACCGCTTCAAGCAGGTCAACGATTCGCTCGGCCACCAGGCCGGCGACGAGCTGTTGCGCACGGTCGCCACCCGGCTGCAGTCGCAGGCGCGGCGTTCCGACATCGTCGGCCGGCTGTCCGGCGACGAGTTCGTGGTGGTGCTCACGCAATACGACGCCAACCACCTGGCCGAAGTCGTCAAGCGCGTCCAGGACAAATTGTCCCAACCCTGCCACATCAACGGCACGCTGCTCAATCCGTCGGCCAGCATCGGGGTGGCGATGTTCCCCGCCAACGGCAACGACATCGAGACCCTGCTGCACCGCGCCGACATCGCGATGTACCAGGCCAAATCCGTCAATCGCGGCCGCCACAGCTTTTTCAGCGACGAGATGAACAGCCTGGCGCAAGAGCGCCTGGCGCTGGAAAGCGCCTTGCGCGACGCCTTGCGCGGCGGCGACTTCGAGCTGCATTACCAGCCGCAGATCCATCTGCAGGACAACCACCTGCACGGGGTGGAAGCGCTGGCGCGCTGGCAGCATCCGCAGTTGGGCAACGTCTCGCCGGGCCGCTTCATTCCGATTGCCGAGGAATGCGGCCTGATCGGCGAACTGGGCAAATGGGCGCTGGAGGAAGCCTGCTTCCAGCTCTCCGACTGGCGCCGGCGCGGCATCAAGGTGCCATCGGTCTCGGTCAACCTCTCCGCCACCAACTTCCATGACCTGGAATTGCCGCAATTCCTGACCGAGCTCTTGCAGCGCTATGCGCTGTCGCCGTCCGACCTCACCATCGAGATCACCGAAACCGTGCTGATGGACACCAACCCCAGCACCAACCAGACCATCGCCGCCGTGGACGCGCTGGGCGTGCCGCTGGCCATGGACGACTTCGGCACCGGCTACTCCAGCCTGGGCTACCTGCGCAAGCTGCCGGTCTCCGAACTGAAGCTGGACCAGAGCTTCGTGCGCGACATGGCCAAGGATGCCGCCGTGAGCGCGCTCACCAATGCCGTCATCCGCATCGGCGAAAGCCTCAAGCTGACCGTGGTGGCCGAAGGGGTGGAAGACGTCGACCAGTATGAGTTGTTGATCCGGCAAGGCTGTGATGTGGCCCAGGGCTATTATTTTTCGCGGCCCTTGTCGGCCGATGGCCTGGAAAACTGGATCCGCGATTTCATGGCGGGAAAAAGCAGCTACCGCAACGCGAAATCGTAATCGGCCGCGATAAGAAAACGATTGGATTCGATATTCAATCCGATATCTTTTGAGGAAAAAATTGATCGATTTCTCAACATCGATAACCAGATGAGATATCAAAAAATAATCTCCTCGCTGGAAAAACAACAAGCCAGAAAAATGTGAGCGCAAACATCGAAAGTATTTGGAACAGCGCAAAAAGCTGTCGATATACTTCTGCCTTCCCCAGCAAATCCAGAGATGATGTCAACGTAATCGCCAGGATCCACAGCCTGGCCGCATCCGGTCTTGCCCCCGGCCTGGCGCGAAGCCGGCCCGGCAAGTTTCCAACGCGCTGCACCGGCGCCCGATAGAGGCGCCCGCAGGTTACCGAATGCGAGATGCAAGGCATTGCAGTCGGCGTTTAACACGGCGTCTTTTTCCTCTTGATCCGACAACAAAAACACCATGCCCATCGACACCTCCGCTCCGGCGCACCGCCGCTCCATATTGAACCGATCCGTCGGTACCAAACTTACCGCATTGACCGTGGCCCTGGTCGGCGCCGTCTTCATCATCGCGCTCATGCTCATCACCTACTCGGCCTCGCGCATGGTCGAGCAACGCTCGATCGAGCAGATGTCCAACGAGGCCCGCAGCGTGTCGCACATGGTCGGCATGTTCGACCATACGGTCACCAGCCAGGTCGACCGTTTTTCCAGCATGTTCGGCAATGAGTTCACGGGCAAATTCACGCTCGACGAAGGCCGCACCATCCAGATCGGCGAGCGCGCCACGCCGGCGCTGCAAAACGACGGCCACGACCTCAATCTCGATTTCACCATTCCCGACCGCTTCACCGCCGAAACCGGCGTCACCGCCACCATCTTCGCCAAGACCGGCGACGATTTCGTGCGCGTGTCGACTTCCCTGAAAAAAGAAAACGGCGAGCGCGCCATCGGCACCCTGCTCGACCGCGGCCACCCCGGCTATGCGGCGCTCAAGGCCGACAAGACCTACAGCGGCCTGGCTACTCTTTTCGGCAAGCAATACATCACCAAGTACGTGCCGATAAAAGATGCGGCCGGCCAGATCATCGGGGTGCTGTACGTGGGCATCGACATCTCGCCCGACATCAAGGCGCTCAAGGACCAGATCAAGGCGCTCAGGATCGGCGACACCGGCTTCTTCTATGTGCTTAACGGCAAGGAAGGCAAGGAGCTGGGCACGATGATTGCCGGCGCCCCGCGCGAAGGCAAGGAAGAAGGCGCCAGCCTGCTCGACCTGAAGGACGCCGCCGGCAACGCCTATATCAAGGCCATGCTGGAACAAAAGGAAGGCGCGCAGCACTACACCGCCCTCGACGGCCGCAAGAAAATCATCGCCCTCGCCCGTTATCCGGGCTGGAACTGGGTGATCGCCGGCGAAGCCTATGTCGACGAGATCACGCGCGAAGTCGATACGATGCGCAAGTTCTACATCGGCGGCGGCCTGCTGTTCCTGGCGCTCCTGGGCCTGATCCTGAGCCTGGTGGTGCGGCGCATGGTCTCGCGCCCGCTGGATGCGGTATGCCAGGCCGCCGACCGCATCGCCGGGGGCGACCTGACGACCCGCCTGCATGTTGCGCGCAGCGACGAGATCGGGCGCCTGATGCATGCCTTCAACGGCATCAGCAAGGGCTTGTCGGAAGTGGTGGCCAGCGTGCGCTCCGGCACCGAGGAAATCAACACCGCCGCCAGCGAAATCGCGGCCGGCAACCTCAACCTGTCCGCGCGCACCGAACAGCAGGCCGGCGCCCTGGAAGAAACCGCCTCGGCCATGGAAGAGCTGACCTCGACGGTCAAGCAAAACGCCGCCAACGCGGTGGAAGCCGACCAGTTGTCGGGTTCGGCATCGAGCGTGGCCAGCCAGGGCGGCGAGGTGGTCGGCCAGGTGGTGGACACCATGGATGCCATCAATACCTCCTCGCAGCGGATCGTCGACATCATCAGCGTGATCGACGGCATCGCTTTCCAGACCAACATCCTGGCCTTGAATGCCGCCGTGGAAGCGGCGCGCGCCGGCGAGCAGGGCCGCGGCTTCGCGGTGGTCGCCACCGAAGTGCGCACGCTGGCGCAACGCAGCGCCACCGCCGCCCGCGAGATCAAGGAACTGATCGACGCCTCGGTCGAAACGGTAGGCAGCGGCGGCAAGCTGGTGCAACAGGCCGGCGCCACCATGGGCGACGTCGTGGCCAGCGTGCAGCGCGTCTCTACCGTGATCAGCGAAATCACCACCGCCAGCCGCGAGCAGAGCGAGGGCATCGACCAGATCAACCGCGCCATCGCGCAAATGGACGAGAGCACCCAGCAGAACGCGGCCCTGGTCGAGCAGGCGGCGGCCGCAGCGCAATCGCTGCAGCAGCAAGCCCAGCACCTGGCGGCCGCGGTCAGCGCATTCCGCATCTGATCCAAACAGCCGGGCCCGGGGCCAGAGCGGCCCTGGGCCCGGCGCCGTCCGCGGCGGTATAATCGCGCCATGAACGCACCGCTTTCCTCTTCCTCCGCAACGCCCCCACCCCAGCGCCAGCCGGCCTATCGTCCCATCCTGGCCCTGCCGGACCAGTTGATCTCGCAAATCGCCGCCGGCGAAGTGATCGAACGCCCGTCGGCGGTGGTCAAGGAGTTGCTGGAAAACGCGCTGGACGCAGGCGCGACGCAAATCGCGGTGCGCCTGGAGCAAGGCGGCGTCAAACGCATCGCCATCACCGACAACGGCCGCGGCATCCCGCCCGAGCAGTTGCCGCTGGCGCTGGCGCGCCATGCCACCTCCAAGATCGCCTCGCTGACCGACCTGGAAAACGTCGGCACGCTGGGATTTCGCGGCGAGGCGCTGGCCTCGATCGCCTCGGTGGCGCAACTGACCGTCACCACCCGCACCGCCGACGCCGCCCATGCCTGGGAAATCACCGGCTCGCAGCACGGCGCCGTGGCGCCGGCCTCAGGCGCCCAGGGCACCACCATCGACGTGCAGGACCTGTACTTCAACACGCCGGCACGCCGCAAGTTCCTCAAGTCGGAACAGACCGAATACGGCCATTGCGCCGAAGTCGTGCGCCGCATCGCGCTGGCCCGGCCGGATGTCAGTTTTTCGCTCTCGCACAACGGCAAGACCGTCGACCACTGGAACGTCGGCGAATTCGCCAAGCGCAGCGCCCACATCCTCGGCGACGAATTCGCCAACGCCCGCCTGCCGCTGGACGAGGCCGCCGGCCCGCTGCGCCTGCACGGTTTCGTCGGCTTGCCGACCGCCTCCAAGGCGCGCGCCGATAGCCAGTATTTCTATGTCAACGGCCGCTTCGTGCGCGACAAGCTGTTGACCCACGCGGTGCGCGCGGCCTATCAGGACGTGCTGCACGGCGACCGCTATCCGTCCTATGCGCTGTCGCTGGATCTCGACCCGGCGCTGGTCGACGTCAACGTCCACCCGTCCAAGATCGAGGTGCGCTTCCGCGACAGCCGCAGCGTGCACCAGTTCGTGTTCCATGCCGTCAGCCGCGCGCTGGCGCAGACCTCGGCCACCTCCTTCGGCAACGCGCCGCCCCCGCAACTGCAGCAACCGGCCGCCGGCGCGCCGCTGCCATGGATGCGCGAACAGCAGCAAGGCTCGTTCGCCAGCCAGTTCGCCGCCGAGCCGGCCAAACCTTTTTCGTTCGGCGGCGGCGGTTTCGGCGTGCGCCAGAATTCGGAAGCCTATGGCGCCATGTTCCGCGGCGACGCCGCTGCGTCGCAGCAGCCAAGCCAGGGCGATGCCCGCGCCCAAGCGCCGCAAGACCTGCCGGCCGGCGACTTTCCGCTCGGTTTCGCGCTGGCGCAATTGCACGGCATCTATGTGCTGGCGCAAAACAGCGCCGGCCTGGTGGTGGTGGACATGCACGCCGCCCACGAACGCATCCTGTACGAACAATTGAAGAACGCGCTGGACGGCAACGAGATGTTCGTCCAGCCGCTGCTGATCCCGGTCACCTTCTACGCCGACGCGGTCGAGGTCGGCACCGCCGAGGAACACCAAGCAACGCTCTCGGCGCTGGGCTTCGACATCGCCGTGATGTCGCCCACCACGCTGGCCGTGCGCGCGGTGCCGGCGCTGCTCAAGAACGCCGATGCCCAGACGCTGGCGCGCGACGTGCTGCGCGACGTGCGCGAATACGGCGGTTCGCGCGTGCTGCTGGAGCGCCGCAACGAACTGCTCGGCACGCTGGCCTGCCACACCGCCGTGCGCGCCAACCGCAGCCTGACCATTCCCGAAATGAATGCCCTGCTGCGCCAGATGGAAGCCACCGAACGCGCCGACCAGTGCAACCACGGCCGGCCGACCTGGAGCCAGATGGCCCTGTCCGACCTGGACAAGCTGTTCCTGCGCGGACAATAAGGATGGCAGCACGTCCCCTGGCCGTGGCCATCATGGGGCCGACCGCCTCCGGCAAGACCGCGGCGGCGCTGGAAATCGCCCGCCGTATCCCCTGCGAAATCATTTCCGTCGATTCCGCGCTGGTCTATCGCGGCATGGATATCGGCACCGCCAAGCCCAGCCCGCAGGAACAGGCCGAGGCGCCGCATCACCTGATCGACATCATCGACCCGGCCGACGCCTATTCGGCCATGCAATTCCGCCAGGATGCGCTGCGCCTGACCGGCGAGATCGCCGCGCGCGGCAAGCTGCCGCTGCTGGTGGGCGGCACCATGCTGTACTTCAAGGTGCTGCGCGACGGCCTGGACGAACTGCCGCAGGCAGATCCCGCGCTGCGCGCCCAACTGGACGAGGAAGCCGCCCGCGCAGGCATGCCGGCCATGCACGCCAGATTGGCCGCGCTGGACCCGGTCACGGCCGAACGCCTCAAGCCCAACGACAGCCAGCGCATCCAGCGGGCCCTCGAAATCACGCTGCTGACCGGCCAACCGATGTCATCGCTGCTGTCGCAGAAAGAACCGGAACCGCTGCCCTTCGATCTGCTGCCGCTGGCGCTGGAGCCTTCCGACCGCTCCGTGCTGCACCGGCGCATCGCCCTGCGTTTCGACCAGATGCTCAGCGGCGGCGGCCTGCTGGACGAAGTCAATGCCCTGCGCGCGCGCGGCGACCTGCACCTGGGCCTGCCGTCGATACGCTGCGTCGGCTACCGCCAGGCTTGGGAATACCTGGACGGCCTCATCGATTACGACACCATGCGCGAAAAAGGCATCGCCGCCACCCGCCAGTTGGCCAAGCGTCAACTGACCTGGCTGCGCTCCATGCCGGAGCGCATCACGGTCGATTGCAATGCCCCCGATGCCACTGAAAAGGTATTGGATCAGGTGGAACAGGCGCTGGCAGCCCGCCTGACAAGCTGAACGGGCATCCATCACAAAAAATGGCTACCCTATTGACAGCCTTCCGCAATACTTCTATAGTGTCGGGCTTGCTTCTGGTGATATAGCTCAGTTGGTTAGAGCACAGCACTCATAATGCTGGGGTCGGTGGTTCAAGTCCACCTATCACCACCAGACACTGATTCGAAGATGTCCAGTAGAATCCGGAAAGCCGCCCAAACCCCGTGTTTGGGCGGCTTTTTTGCTTTTCTTGCCAAAGATCAACGAGACGACATGCTTGCGCGCCAAGGAACGCCGGCAGGGATCGTCACCGGGCCGTCTTGCATCTACGTACACAGCATCGGCAATATATCCTCGCCGGCCTTCTCGCTCAGCGCATCGCCGACCGGATCCCCTCACCCTCAAGGTCCAGCGCGTTCTCGTGCAGGTAAGCCGACACCAGATCGGCGATCTGCATGTTGTTCAAATCCGAAAAGATGAAGTGGGTGTTGCCGCGAATACCGATATCCGGCAAATGGATGAGCCGCACCGAGCCGCCATGCTTGTTCACGACTTCCCGCCATTGGCGCGCCATCTGCAAGCGCGCCCTCCAGCTGTCTTGCGCAGGTGCCGCTACGGGTTTCTCAGGGATGTTGTCCCCGTAAAGAACCAGGATCGGAATCCTGGTCAAGGCCATGAACTGCTCCATGGGCAGCGACATTGCCCGCACCGTATCGAATGCACTGGGTATCGGCGCCGGCGCCTCGCCTTCCGGGAAAATGAAACTGCTGCCCGGCTCAAAGGCCACAACCGCCTTCACATCCTTGTTTTTGATGACGGCCAGCCAACCGGGGCCACCGGCTTGAGAATGGGTAAATAAAATGGAAGGGCCGATCTTGGATACCAGCGCAGAAACACCGTCAGAGACGACATCCATATCGAACGGCCCGGTATTGGGGGTCATCGCCCGGAAAAACTGATTGAGCGTTTCCTGATCCTGAGCGAACTGCACCCCCGGGAAGAATCCGGGCCACATCCCGATCCGGAATTGATTGAACCAGAGCTGTTCATCCGGAGTCGGTTTGAGTGTCGCTTCCACCAGGCTTCGCCCGGCGTTTCCCCGCCGAGGCTGGTCTATCACGTAGGTTGAAAATCGACGGCGCAGGAAGATGTTTTGGAATCCCTCGCGCCCGTCTGCGGTGGTTTCCCAGGTTTTCGAAAACTGTCCGGCGCCGTGCCACATGACGATCGGGAGTTGTCGAGCCTGGACCGGAACCTGGTAGAAGGCATACAAATGGTCGCCATGAATCGTTTGCCCGGCCGGATCCATCGGCTTGAATGCATCAAACTCCCCCGGCGCGGCAACTACCCTGCCGCCAACAGCGAAGCTGCCTTGCGCCTGGATAAGCAATGGCGCGCTTGAAGTCTGCCCCCAGGCTGCCGCCGTACCTGCCAGCGCCATGCATCCGACGAGAAGGACACGCTTGAGATCATTGCCGCCAGGGAGCCGCCTTTTATATTGCCTGTGCTTCATGTGATTGATACCTCCTGAAAATTCGGGACGCGAAAACGCCTCTGCCGGATAAAACGGCATCGATGACGCAAGAAGGGATTGGCGAGAATGATGGAGGCCGATTTCTGACGTACCGGTCCGAATGGGACACCGGCCGCTGCGACGCCGGGTTCAGCGGGGAGCGACTGTTCTCATGATGTGCTGGATTCTACGGAGAGTAGCGGCGTCCATTAAGATCATTATTCCGCATAGACTCTTGAATTATTTTCATAAGCCTGCTTGCACAGGCGACCGGCTTCGTCGTCACGACTTATAACGCAATGCCTCGATAACGATTTGAAGCGCTTTCGAATTCTGGCGGCGGCTCGGATAGTAGAGGTGGTAACCGGGATAGGGCTGGCACCAGTCATTCAATACCCTGACCAGGCGGCCATCGCGAATATGGCCCAGCACCATGTCCTCGGGCACAAAGGCAAGCCCGTAGCCGGCCAGGGCGGCACGCACGATCGGCGTGCTGCTGTTGAAGATCCAGGGCCCTTGAACTTGCGCCTTGATCTCCTGCCCGTTCTTTTCAAAATCCCAGGGCAGCAGGCCGCCGTGGGTAGGCAGGCGCAAATTGAGGCATTGATGTTGCGTGAGATCTTGTGGCACCACCGGCTTTTTGCGCTTGGAGAAATACCCTGGCGCCGCCACCACTGCAATACGCATGTCCGGACCGATACGCACGGCAATCATATCCTTGGCCACCTGGTTGCCGAGCCGTACGCCGGCGTCATAGCGCTGAGAGACGATATCCGACAGCGTATAGTCGACCGTGACCTCTACCGTCATGTCGGGCCACTGGTGCATGACCTCGGATAGTTTCGGCCAAAGCACGCTGTTGGCGGCGTGTTCGGCTGTCGAAATACGCACCATACCGCTTGGCCGGTCGTGCATCTCGCTGATGGCGCGAATCTCGGCGTCGATTTCCTCGAACTGGGGAGCGACGGTCTGATACAGCCGTTCACCGATCTCTGTCATTGCAAGCTTGCGCGTGGTGCGCACCAGCAAGGGCGTCCTCAAGCGTTCTTCAAGGCCGCTGATCGCGTGGCTGAGTGCCGACGGGGATATCCCGAATTTGGCCGCAGCACGGGTAAAGCTCCCTTCCCGCACCACGCTGACGAACGCCAGGATGTCGTTGAGATTGTCTTTAGCCATGATGACGAAGCCCCTCGATGACCACCTCCATGGCGCGAGTCAGCCGCATGCGTTCCGGATAGTAAAGGTGATAGCCGGAAAAAACCGGGCTCCAGTCTTCCAGGATAACGGCCAATTTCCCCTTGGCGACATGTGCCTTGGCCATTGCCAGCGGCACGTAGGCAAGCCCGAAGCCCGCCAGCGCCGCCCGCAGGATCTGGCGCGTGTTGTTGAAAGTAAGTTGCCCCTCCACCCGGACTTCCAGATCTTGCCTACCCTTCCTGAATTCCCAGGAGTAGATGTCGCCATAGGTCATCATGCGCAGATTGATGCATTGATGTTGCGCCAACTCGTGCGGCCGGCGGGGCGTGCCTGATTTCCGCAGATAAGCCGGAGCGCCAACGACGGCGACTTGCATGCCCGCGCTGATGGGCACCGCGAGCATACCGTTGGCCACTTCATTTCCCAGGCGCACACCCAGGTCGAAGCGCTCGGCGACGATATCCGAGCGGCGATTCTCGACGCTCACTTCCACCTTTAATTCAGGGAATTGCGGAAGGAGTTTTTCCAGTTTCGGCCACAGTACCGCATCGGCCGCATTTTCGGAGGCGGATATGCGTACCGTGCCTGACGGCGAGTCGCGCATTTCGGTGATCCGGGCAATCTGTTCCTGGATCTCATCAAAACGCGGGGCGACGTTGCGCAGCAGACGCTCACCCGCTTCGGTTGGCGACACGCTGCGCGTCGTGCGGGTCAAAAGGCGCACGCCCATCTTCGCCTCGAGAGAACGAATGGTGTGGCTCAGCGCCGACTGGGAAACGCCGATCCGCGCCGCGGCCCGGGTAAAACTGCACTCTTGCGCAACCGCAACAAATGCCAGCAGATCACTGTAGGTCTCTCGATGCATATATGAATAAAAATCAAAAGTATTTGCCGATTCTACTATCTAGTAGCGATAAGCGGCGCCGACTATAGTTGCGATTGTCGGCAGCAGCAACGCCCCTCCAGGCCGCATTCCCCGCAGGACAAGCAAGGCAATCCTTGGGGGCGAGGCTTGGCATGGGCAATCGAGGAGATTTTCGTCAATGGCAACAATGAACCAATCGAAGCGCAGAACACTCATGATGGCCTTGAGCGGCCTCACAATGCCGGTGATGGCCGAGAAGTCATTGGCCGCGGCGAATTCCGGCGTCAGTCCCACGCCGGCGCGCACGCTGGTGGTCTATTTTTCCCGCTCCGGGAGTACCAGAGTGATCGCCGGCCTGATTCAACGCACCCTCGGCGCGCGCATTGCCGAAATCACCCCGGCGACACCTTATCCCGATGATTATCTGGAAACCGTCGCGCAGGCAACGCGAGAACGGGACCGGAATACAGAACCCAAACTAGCCGCTCAAATCAGCGACATCAGCCAATTCGACACGATCTATCTGGCCTTTCCCGTTTGGGGAGAGACCGCGCCTCCGGTCGTTCGCTCTTTTCTTGCCACCCATGATCTGGCGGGAAAGCAGCTTGTCCCCGTGATCACGCATGGCGGGTATGGCCTGGGCAACAGCATGGAGGTGCTCCGGAAGTACGCCCCCAAGACGCGCCTGGCAAAGGGCTTCTCGATGGAGGCCAACCAGGAGCGCCGAACCATGAATCAAGTGCTCGGATGGCTCAAGGCAAGCGATGCCATCGGCTGACTGCCTGGCATTACATTTTTGGCGGCATGGCGCCGCCCGGCTGAATGTTCGGATGAGTTCAGCCTTCATCACAATCTGACGGAGGTTTTATATGAACAAGCGCATACTCGGAAAAAGCGGGTTGGAAGTATCGGCCCTGGGCCTCGGCTGCATGGGCATGACTGGCGTCTATGGTTCCGGCGCCAGCCGACAAGACATGCTCGCCCTGATCCGGGATGCCCATGATCGCGGCATTACCCTGTTCGATACGGCGGAAGCCTATGGGCCGTTTGCCAACGAAGACCTGGTGGGCGAAGCCTTGCAACCCATCCGCGACCACGTGGTCATCGCCACCAAGTTCGGATTCGACATCGACCTGGAAACCGGCGCACGCAGCGGCGGCGCCAATAGCCGTCCCGAGCATATCAAAGCTGTTGCCGATGCCGCCCTCAAGCGCCTGCGCACTGACCGGATCGACCTGTTCTACCAACACCGTGTCGACCCGTCGGTGCCGATCGAGGACGTCGCGGGCGCAGTCAAGGATCTGATCGATGCCGGCAAGGTCAAGCACTTCGGTTTGTCCGAAGCCAGTGTCCAGACGATCCGGCGCGCCCACGCCG
Source organism: Herbaspirillum sp. GW821-FHT09A12 (assembly GCF_059418325.1). Taxonomy (NCBI): domain Bacteria; kingdom Pseudomonadati; phylum Pseudomonadota; class Betaproteobacteria; order Burkholderiales; family Oxalobacteraceae; genus Herbaspirillum; species Herbaspirillum sp. GW821-FHT09A12. The sequence continues at coordinate 732,111 of NZ_JBWKPR010000001.1, read as the reverse complement.
TGCAAGCTGTCACGGCCGTCCAAAGCGAATATTCGCTGTTCTGGCGCGAGCCGGAAACCGAACTCTTGCCGGCGCTCGAAGAACTCGGCATTGGTTTCGTTCCCTTTAGTCCGCTGGGCGCAGGCTTCCTTACCGGCAGCATTACCGCAAACACCAAATTCGAAGCGAGCGATTTCCGCGCCCATGTGCCGCGCTTTGCGCCCGACGCGATCAAAGCCAATCTGGCCTTGGTGGATGTGGTCAAGGCATTGGCTGTCAAAGCTGGCATCACGCCGTCACAAGTCGCGCTGGGATGGCTGCTGGCACAGAAGGATTGGATCGTTCCCATCCCCGGCACGACCAAGTTGAGCCGACTCGAAGAAAACATGAAGGCCGCAGAGGTCAAACTTGATGCGGCCGATATCGCCGCGCTCAATACGGCCACTGCGGCGATCCAGGTGCAAGGGGCGCGTCTGCCGGAAGCCGTCCTGAAGATGACCGGCCTGTAACGCAGGCCACGTGACCGACGATTTCATGGCCGGATCCGCAGGGACAATAACCTAGCTTTAGATGCGTTCACTCACGTTGAGCGGTCAGCGCATGATAAATCCACCGTCTACCGAAATGGATTGCCCGGTAACATAACTCGAAGAGGCGCTACACAGCCACAAGACCGCATCCGCGATCTCTTCCGGGCGACCATGGCGCGCCATCGGGATCATTTTTGTCATTCCAGCCAGTGCTTCACCCTGGCCTGACGCGACCATTTGATCAACCATCGGCGTCCAGATCAATCCCGGACATACGGCGTTGACACGGATATTGCGTGCGGCGTATTCAAGCGCAGCGCTCTTGGTCAGACCGAGCACACCATGCTTGGCCGAATGGTAGGTGCCGCGTTCGGCGCCGCCCACCAGGCCGCCAAGCGAAGAGCAATTGACGATGGCGCCATTGCCCTGCTTGCGCATCTGCAGCAACTCAAACTTCATGCAGGCCCACACGCCACGGAGATTGACAGAAGTTACCCGATCGAAATCGTCCACCGTAGCATCGGCAGTTTCCGCGAGGATGTTCTGGACGCCGGCATTGTTGAAGGCCACATCGAGACGCCCGAAGGTGGACACGGTCTCGGCCACCATCGCCTCGACCTGTTCCAGGTCGGCGACATTGCACCCGATGCCGATTGCCCGGTAGCCCTCATCCGCCAGCGCTTGTGCCACAGCGCGTGCGCCTGCACCGTTCACGTCCGCTATCGCGACGGCGGCGCCTGCCTTTGCGAAGGCCTGTGCGGTAGCCAGGCCGATACCGGATGCCGCACCGGTGACGAGTGCCACCTGATTTTCAAAAGCTTGTTTCATGATGTTCATTCCTATATTGGTCGAAGTCCGGCGCGGCATCCGCCCGCTGGGTGGAGCCGACACAGAACTTGCAAGTTGGGAGACAGGTAAAGGTGTGCGGACAACGCCGCTCGTGTTACAGATACTTTCCGAAGAATTCGGCCAGCTTTTCAACGGCCGGCGTTACGTACTGCGGCTTGTCATAGAGGTCAAAGTGCGAAGCGTCGGGAATGACCAGCAGCTCCTTGGGTTGGCCCGCCTTGGCATAGGCAACCTGGCTGAACTTGAGCGTCTCGGCGCGCCCGCCTGCGATGAGCAGCACCGGACGCGGCGACACCAGCTCCATGTGCTCCAGCGGGTAGTACGCGATATGCAAGCCGGGACTGGTGACCACGAAGCGGTTCCGGGCATTGGGATGCGCTCCGCGCGGAGTCAGATAGTACTCGGTTGCTTCGCGCACGAAGTTTGGCGTATCTGCATTCACGTCGCTGCGAGGCGGCAGCAGCGGCTGCACGAGAACCGGCGCGCCGGCCGCCTCCTTGTCAAGCTGCACGGCCACGCCATTGAGCAGCTTTTCCCGATCCTCCGCGGATACGGGCGCGCCTTGAATGCCGGTACGCGTGGCGTCACCGATATCATAGGCCGCCACCCCCGCCACCGCCTTGACGCGCAGATCGGTCTGCGCTTCGTGCAGCGTATAGCCGCCGCCAGCGCACAAGCCGAGGGCGCCGAGGCGGTTCGCATCAACCTGCGGCAGGCTGCGCAAGTACCCTACTGCGCTTCGAATATCCTGCACCCGGTCTGCCGGCGCCTCCAGATCGCGCGGTTCGCCGCCGCTCTCGCCGTAATGGGAGGCGTCAAACGCCAGCGTAACGAAGCCCTTGCGAGCCAACTGCTGGGCATACAAGCCGGCAGTCTGCTCCTTTACTCCGCCCCACGGGTGAGCGACGACGATCGCGGGGTACTTCCGGGTACCGTCATAGTTCGGCGGAAAATAAAGGTTGCCGGCCATCCTGATGACGCCGTTGCCGAACGTGACTTTTTGGGAGCCAACTACATTCACTCCCTCCGCTACAGTGAATGGCCCGACGGCAAATACAGACGGGGTCAGGAAAAGCGATATCGTTGCCGAGAGCAACGATTTTCTCAACTGGGACATTACGGTTTTCCTTCCAACAAATCTGGCATGAATTGGGGATGCGCTTTTCATGTCCCCTGGACAGCCGGGACAATCTTCACGGTCGCGCAGCGCGTGCGTTCGCAGACCATGGCGCTCAGATACCGGCTACCGCCATATTTCGCCCTGTATGCGTCATCGACGCGGTCGTTGACAGTACCCGCGCCAGGTTCGAAAAGAACCTCCCTGAGAACGCCGGCGGCGATGATACGGCCAGATTTCTCCCGCACCGCAGCCTTATGCCAACGGGAATTCTTGCCGTTGTAAGCGCGTACATAGAGATCCCCATCCACGGCAACACACCATATCCACGTTGGGGTTCCATACGTCACGCCATCTTCCCGCAGCGGCGAGATTTTCAAGTCATCTGCCTCGACGATCCTTCGTAGTTCATCCTTGCTCCATGCCATACCAATTCCTTTCTCAGTTGCGCTTGATCGTTGGCGGCATTAACCCTGAACCTGCTTCTGCTGCGATGCCGGATAACGCTCTCCCACAACCCGGATTTCCGATATGGCGCCTTCCAGCTCGTAGACTTCATCCGGGCTCAGCGCCAAGCTGGCCGATCGGAGGTTTTCATCCAGATGCGCACGCTTGGTGGTGCCGGGAATCGGCACTATCCATGGCGCCTTCGCCATCAGCCACGCCAGCGCCACTTGGGCGGACGTATATCCTCTGGTCTTGCCGAAAGCATCGAGCTTGGCCACGATAGCCAGGTTCGCCCTGATAGCCTCGGGCGTAAACCGCGGCAAGGTGGCGCGGTTATCGTTTGCGGCATCGAAGCGGGTATATTCGTTGATCGAACCACCCAGAAAACCGCGATTGATCGGACTGTATGGAACAAATCCGATACCCAGTTCCGCCAACACAGGAAAGACCTCCCTCTCCTGCTCTCGCCACATCAAGTGATATTCGCTTTGAACTGCGGTCACAGACTGCACCGCATGTGCACGACGAATGATCTGGGCGCCGACTTCGCACAAGCCGAAGCGCCTCACCTTGCCTTGCCGAATCAGTTCTCCGACAGCGCCAGCAACTTCCTCGATTGGCACGGCCGGATCCGCACGGTGTTGATAGAAAAGATCAATGGCATCCACCCGCAAGCGCCGCAACGATTCCTCCGCGACTCTGCGTATGGTTTCCGGACGACTGTCCAGCTCTCCCTCCATATACTTCCCGTCAACGATACGGTGGCCAAATTTTGTCGTGACGCACACCCTGTTCCGATAGGGATAGAGCGCTTCGCCGGCCAGCTCTTCATTGATCAGCGGACCATAGACCTGGGCGGTATCGAAAAGCGTAACGCCGCATTCCGCCGCTTGGCGCAGTAACGCGATCATGGCTTTCCGGTCCGGATGCGGCCCGCGGTTGTAGTTCATTCCCATCACCCCGAAGCCCAATGCAGACACTTCCATGCTGGCCTTACCCGATCCTAGTGACCGATGCTGCGTGATGATGGGGTGATCCGATTCGCCTCCCTGCGGGGAGGGGTTGGCTTGCTGCGCCGCCGCGGCGGAAGCATAAGCCAGTACGCCGATACCGGCGCCGGCTTTCAACCAATCACGGCGGCCGGAAGTCAATTGTTCACTCATCAGATCAACTCCGTCTTGTTTGAAGAACCGCAGCGCCCTAGGGCCTGTTAACATTTAACTTGCGAGATGCAAATTAAATTCATAGGCCCTGGCCCCCTGCGACGAGACGCCCGTGTCGCCGACATAACGGCCAGTCGTCGTATCATGCCCGCAGTCTAGGGCGCGTCCCGCAAATTAACTAGACGGATGAATTCGTATGCTCTTATAAAATTGACTCATTAATATAAGATGCAGGGAATGAAATCGGACCGAAGCGGCAATGGCAATAGCCCAGCCCAGAACTTGTTTCCTCAATAGGCGCCAGATACGTTCGAATGAAATACAACCCCGGCCGAACTTCTTCCTCGGAACGCTTCGCAGCTGGATGGTGCAAGTAGAATTCAGAAAGTCTTATAACGGAAATTCATCAATGGCGCGTGACAACTTCAGTGATTTGCTTGCTTTCATTGCCGTGGCGCGGGAGCGTAGTTTCACGCGCGCCGCAGCCAAGCTGCAGATAACCCAACCTGCGCTGAGTTATACCGTCCGGGAACTGGAAGCACGGATGGGCGTTCGCCTTCTCATGCGCAGCACCCGCAACGTTTCTCCCACTGAGGCCGGCCAGCGGCTGCTTGACCGGCTGGCGCCCGAGTTCGACGGCATCGAAGCGGACATTGAAGCGCTGGGGGATTTTCGCGACACCCCCAAGGGAACCATTCGAATCACCGCCATCGATTACGCAATCCGGAGCCTCTTGTGGCCCAAACTGGCGAAATTACTTCCGCAATATCCCGACATCAAGGTGGAACTGATCAATGAATATGAGAGCGTCGACATTGCGGCGCGCGGCTACGACGCCGGTGTTCGATTCGGGCAAGAGCTGGCCCAGGACATGATCTCGGTGAGAATAGGCCCCGACGTGCGCAATATGGTGGTTGGGTCGAGATCGTATTTCGCCGGGCGGCGTCGGCCGATATCGCCGCGTGATCTGACTCAACACCAGTGCATCAATCTGCGAACATCGACGTATGGCGGACTCTACGAGTGGGAATTCGTCAAAGGAAAGCGCACTTTCAGCGCACGGGTCGAAGGATCGGTCGTCTTCAATAATGCCTACGATATCTTCGAGGCCGCCAAGGCAGGATTCGGACTGGCCTATCTGCCAGAAGACATGGTGCGGTCCGGCGTCGCCAAAGGCCAACTGATATCCGTTCTCGAGGAATGGTGCCCGGTATGGTCGGGCTTTCATCTCTACTACCCGAACCGTCGCCAGCAGTCGCGTGCGATGGCTCTGGTCGTTGACGCTTTGCGGCACAAATGATGGCCGCCAAGATCGTCAAAAAACAGGACGCGCTGACGGTGGTGGCAGGCCTCGCCGAGCGCATGAAAAAATCTGATCGCCGGAGCAAGAATATATGTCTGGAGAGAATTTTCGCGACATCCTGGCCTTTCTGGCAGTTGCGCGCGAACGCAGTTTTACTCGCGCCGCCGCGCAACTCGGTGTATCGCAATCGGCATTGAGCCACACCATTCGTGGCTTGGAAGCGCGGCTTGGATTGCGTCTCCTGACCCGCACTACCCGCAGCGTATCGCCAACCGAGGCGGGTGAACACCTGATTCAAAGCGTGGCGCCGCGCTTCGATATCATTGCCTCAGAGCTGGCTTCGTTCGAAGAACTGCGCGACAAGCCGGCCGGAACCGTACGCATCACTGCATCCGATTTCGCCACGAAGACGGTACTGTGGCCCAAGTTATCCCGGCTCCAGCCGCAATATCCTGACGTCAAAATAGAAATCGCCGTCGATTCCGGACTGACCGATATTGTTGCAGAGCGCTATGACGCCGGCGTTCGCTTTGGCGACCAGGTTGCCAAAGACATGGCGGCAGTACAGATCTCGCCCGAAATCCGCATGGCAATCGTCGGCACTCCTGCCTATCTCGCGCGCAATCCCGCACCAAAGACCCCAGCGGAATTGACGCGCCACGCCTGCATCAACATGCGATTCTCGCTTCGGGGAGGCGTGTACGCCTGGGAGCTGAAAAAGGGAAAACAGAACCTGCAAGTGCGGGTGGGCGGCCCCTGGACGTTCAACTGCATCTATCCGGTCATTGACGCCGCACTGGCCGGATTCGGCCTGGCCTACGTCCCTGAAGAATTGGTGCGTTCCCACATCGAGGCCGGTCGGCTTCAACCGGTGCTGCATGACTGGTGCCCTACATTCCCCGGGCTTCACATCTTTTATGCCAGCAAGCGCCTGTCATCGCCGGCCTTATCCATCGTCATCGAGGCGCTGCGCCACTTGCCTTAGCTTTATTGCCGGGGCGGATGGCTGGCGACTCATGAGCAGATTCTATAAGTCCATGCAAATTCTGGCGTCTATTCACGGCAGATCCAGCTGGCTATATTCTCAGCAATACCCAGGATCCATTTCATCAATAGACGTGAGAGACCTATTGCTGAAATGAGTCCTGCACAATAAATGAAATCCCTTCGCGGCGACGGAATGCGCATGCTTGCGCATTCCAGCGACTTTCCGGGATTTCATCCACGCCAACGATGCCGCTCGCATCGACATGTCAACGGAAATTTCCTGCTCCGGGGAGAAAGTGTTCCCCGGCTTCTCGTTGGCTCGCGGAAAGGATCGCAATGTCGTTACGGACAGCCCATGTCGCATACAACGCCTGAAAGGATCCGTCATGCAACTCGAGCGCAACCCGCCCGAGCCCGCAGATTTTAACAAGCCGTCCTCCAACAAAAAGGATTTCCATGAGTACACGTTTCAAGCTCTTGCTGTGCGCTGCCACCCTGCAGGGCGCCCTGGCCGTCGCGGCTGAACCTCCAACCGATACGCCGGCCCAGAAGATTGCGCGCGCAGGGTCGCAACCCTCGGCCGCCGGCCCGGGAGATTATTTCACTGGCCGCGTACGTGTGGATCCGCTTTGGCCAGCCGACAAAAACATCAACGCCTCTGGCGGCATGGTGACCTTCGAGCCTGGCGCGCGCTCAGCATGGCATACCCATCCCGCGGGCCAGCAACTGATCGTGACGTCGGGCGTGGGGTTGACCCAGGAATGGGGAAAACCCATTCAGGTTATTCGCCCGGGGGATGTGATTTGGTGCCCACCTGGCGTCAAACATTGGCATGGTGCGGCAGCCACGACCGGCATGACCCATCTGGCAGTCACCGCGATGGTTGATGGCAAGAATGTCACCTGGATGGAGAAAGTAAGCGATGAACAATACAACGCACATTAAGCAAAATACGAAATATCGCCTGCTCGGAACGCTACTTTCCGCCTTGAGCTTGGGGTTGGCAGCCGCTCCAAGCCAGGCGGCGTCGAATCCCGGCGAGCCTCAGCAAATGACCGGAACATCAAACGCAATGTCCAACGCTTCTGAAATCCTGAGCGAGCGCCAACAGGCCATCGTACCGATCGCGGCTTTCGCAGCCGCCGGCGATATGGCGAAATTGGGCATCGCGCTGAACCAAGGCCTGGACGCCGGGTTGACGGTAAGCGACGCCAAGGAAATCCTAGTGCAACTGTATGCCTACGCAGGTTTTCCCCGTAGCCTGAATGCATTGGGCGAGTTGATGAAGGTGCTGGAGGCGCGCGAACAACGTGGCATCCGGGACGTCCCGGGCGCGCCGCCCAGCCACGCTATCCCCAAGGGCGATGCGCTCCTGGCTGCGGGCACGGCCAACCAGACCAAGTTGGCTGGCGCTCCGGTCAAAGGACCGCTATTCGATTTCGCTCCGGCCATCGACGAATACCTCAAGACGCACTTGTTCGGCGACATCTTCGAACGTAACAACCTTGACTGGCAAAGTCGCGAATTGGCAACGGTAGGTATGTTGTCGGCGCTGCCAGGCGCCGAGTCGCAATTGCAATCGCACATCCGCATCAGCATGAACGTGGGGCTTACCGCCGGTCAATTGCGCCAACTGTCCACAGTACTGGCAGAGCGCGTCGATGCGGACAATGCGCATCGAACGCACGAGGCGCTGGAACGCCATTTGGCCTCTGTGTCCGCAGCAAGATGAGGTGAAACGGGGCAGTACGAAATGGAGGAGTTGAGCGAGCACCAAGGTGGGGATGATTCATGGGGAACTGGCCTGGACAGCCCACTCAGGCCTGGTGAAAAAACCAATAGTTTCCAAAATTCAACATCCAAACCTCGATCGCCGATTTCTGCCACCAACGGCTTGCTTGCGCAGGTATCGGATCACTTGCACCCATTGGCGGAGCGTGTGCCCGCGCTCGCGCTTGGCGACATGTTGGACAGCGACGCCGCACAGCAAAACAGCCGCCAGGACACATGCCGGACGGCCTGCCTTGCAAGCGCCGCCTGAAATGGCAAGAATCCCCATCCCGACTGGCCTGCAGGCCCGATTTTCGATTGCTGCACGGAAATCCTGGTGCTATTCTATGGCGTCGTTTTCTGCGCCTGTTTGCCGTGGCGCATGGCAACGGCATCACCTGATTCTTCCTTGAATAGGCTCGTGAGGGGGCTTGCAAATGAACAATAATGCGCTCGAATCAGAAGACGCAGGATATCAAGTGTCTTCCAAGAGGGAAATCATTGGGCTCTTGAGCACAATGATGAAAGAGAATCTCGAGCTGTCCATCCGGCTCAAGGATATGGAAGAGGCGATTGCGACTTCCATCTTGCGCATGGAAGAGGACGTCATGTTCATCAAGGCGGCGCCGACCCCCAGCCTGAATAAAGCGATCGTGGAAAGCTGCGACGTGGTTTTTGCCGCCAACCCGCGCAACGCCTTGATCAAGTTTTCCGCCAAGCAGGTTCGCCACACTGAATCCCACGAGCAGTTTTTGGCGCTGAAGCTTGATATACCCGATCAGTTGATGCGCATACAGCGGCGCGAATTTTTCCGCATCGCCGTGCCATCGACCTCGTCCTTGCGCTGCAAGATCCGCTTCACCTCGCCCGACGGGAAATTCAATCTGGTCTGGGTTGCGATCAGCAATATCAGCGCGGGAGGCATTGGCATTACCGACAAAAGCGCCTCGGTTCCATTGCAGGTAAATACCGTTTACGACGATTGCCACCTGGAATTGGGCATGGCCACGACCGTCCCCGTCAGGCTCAAAGTCCGGTCGCTCAAAAAAGAAGAGCAGCCCAACGCAAGCCATCTCCACCATTTTGGCTGCGAATTCGTGGAGACCCCGCGCGCCGCCCTGGCTTCCATTCAAAAATTCATCTTGCAATTGGAACGCGAACAAAATGCCCAAAAAATAAAAATCAAGGACGATGCCGCCAAATAGAGCGTAGCGCGGCATCGCGATGCCTTTCTATTTTCCGGCACGTCCCTTTCCTGCCCTTTCCGCCTGTCCCTGCACCCACCCAAGACTGCCATCGTCTTGGCCTAGCGCTTTTCCTGCGCAGTCTCCGCCGCGGCATCGATGCTTACCCCCATCGCCTGGAACAAGGTGGCCGTATCGGCCAGTCGCGTCGCCGTGGCGCGGATCTCGCCAAGGCGTGCGTTGAGGTATTGGCGCTCGCCGGCGCGCGCGGCGCTGGGTGGGACTGCCCCCAGCGCCATTCTCCTTTGCGCATTGCGCCAGGTCTGCTCGCTGTGGCCGCGCGCGGCCGATGCCGCCTGCAGCGCGTCGGCGTCATGGGTCAGCGCCACCAGGCTGTCGGCCACGTTCTGGAAAGCGTTCAATACCGCCTGCCGGTAATTGTCTTGCGATGCCAGATAGGCCTCCTGCGCGGCGCGCCGGCGTGCGCGCAGGGCGCCGCCGTGGAAGATCGGTTGCGTGATGGAGGCGCCGATGCCCCACACCGCGCCCGCGGCGCCGGTGGCCTTGGGCCAGCTGAAGCCGGATTGTCCGAACGAGGCATTGATCGACAGGCTAGGGAACATCTCGGCCGTGGCCAGCGCTTCCTGCGCCGCCGCGACCTTCAATGCGGCATCGGCCGCCAGGATGTCGGGGCGCTGGCGCAGCAGGTCCGACGGCACCGACAGCGGCACACGCTCGGGCAGGCGCAAGGCGGCGATATCGAGGTCGGCCGGCGCGGCGTCAGGCGTACGCCCCATCAGCACCGCCAGCGCATGCCGCGTGGCCTGCCATTGCGATGTCAATCCCGGCAGGCTGGCGCGCAGCGACTGCGCATTGGCCTGGGCCGCCAGCACATCGTCGGCCGCCACCGCGCCGATCGCCGCGCGCCGCTGCAACTCTTGCGCATCGGTGTCGGCCAGCGCCGCCAGGCGTTCGGTCTGCACGACCTGCGCCCGCAATGAGGCCGCATTGATGGCGGCGATCACCACGTTGGCCGCCAGCGTGCGGCGCGCCGCATCGAACTGATAGGACTGGGCATCGACCTGGGCCGCCAGCGCCGAGTTGGCGTAGCGCTCCACGCCGAACAGGTCGAAGGTATAGCTGGCGTTGATCTCGCCTGCAAAGACGTTGTACAGGTTGGTCGGCGGCCCCATGGTGGGCAGGCCCAGCGCGCGCTGGCGGGTGGCTTGTCCGACCGCGTCGATGGTGGGCCACAGCGATTCGTTGATCTGCGCGCGCAGCTGCTCCTTGGCGCCGGCCAGGCTGCGCTCGGCCTGCGCCAGCGAATGGTTGTGCTGCAAGGCCTCATCCACCCAGGCCGACAGTTCGGGCGAGGCATAGGCCTGCCACCATTGCGGCACGGCGCGCTGGCCCAGCACGAATTGCTGGCGGGCGCCGTCGGGGCCGATGGCGTCCGGCGTGGCTTCCACCGCGTAATGGTCGGGCTGCGGCATGGCCGGCGCATCGCCGCTCGGGCCCAGGGCGCAACCCGATAGCGCCGACAAGGCCAGCATCGCCAGCAGGGTCAGCCGCTGCGGCTTGAACATTTCATGAGTACGCATCAGTGGCTCCCTTGCGTTGCCGCGTCGCCGTGGTGGGTTTCATTGGGCTTGACCCGGTAGCACAGCGCATACAAGGCCGGCAGGTAGAACAGGGTCAGCACGGTGGCGATGGTGATGCCGCCCATCAGGGCGGTGGCCATCGGGCCGAAGAAGTTGCTGCGCAACAGCGGGATCAGCGCCAGCACCGCCGCCGCCGCGGTCAGCGTGATGGGGCGGAAGCGGCGCACGGTGGCGCCGACGATGGCGTCGAAACGGCCGCGGCCGGCGGCGATGTCCTGCTCGATCTGGTCCACCAGGATCACCGAGTTGCGCATGATGATGCCCAGCATGGCGATGGTGCCCAGCATGGCGACGAAACCGAACGGCTGGCGAAACAGCAGCAGCGCGCCCACCACCCCGATCAGGCCCAGCGGCGCGGTCAGCACCACCATCATGGTGCGGCCGAAGCTTTGCAGCTGCACCATCAGCAACAGCAGCACGGCGATCACCATCAGCGGCATCTGCGCCGAGATCGAGGACTGCGCCTTGGCGTTTTCCTCGACCGGGCCGCCGACCTCGATGCGGTAGCCCACCGGCAGTTCGGCGCGCAGCGCATTGAGCTTCCCGTTGACCGCGTTGGTGACGTCGATGCCCTGCACGCCGGCGCGCACGTCGGCCAGCACGGTAATGGTGGGCTGGCGGTCGCGTTCCCAGATCACGCCGTATTCCAGCGTATTGCGGAACTGGCCGAGCGCAGCCAGCGGCACCGGGCCGTTGGCGGTCGGCATCGACAACGTGGACAGGCGCGCAGGATCGACGCGTTCGTTGCGCGGCGCGCGCAGGTCGACACTGATCAGCTTGTCGCGCTCGCGGTACTGGGTCACGGTATAGCCGGACAGCTGCATGGCCAGGAAGTTGGAAATCTGCTGCGAGGTCAGCCCCAGTTCGCCGGCGCGCTTCTGGTCCACCTCGAACGACACCGAGCGCTGGGCCGGTTCATCCCAGTCGAACTGCACATTGGTGGCGCGGCTCTCCTTGCGGATCTCGGCCGCCACCTGCTCGGCGATGGCGCGCACCTTGGGGATCTGCTCGCCGCTGACGCGGAACTGCACCGGGAAACCGACCGGCGGGCCGTTCTCCAGCCGCGTCAGGCGCGTGCGCAGGCCGCTGAACTGGGTGCGCAACGGCTCTTCCAGCGCGCGGGCCAGGGCCTCGCGATCCTCCACCGATTTGGCCGTGACCACGAATTGCGCGAAGTTGGCGCTGGGCAGTTGCTGGTCCAGCGGCAGGTAGAAGCGCGGCGCGCCGGTGCCGACGAAGCTGACCACATGGTCGATCTGCGGACGGCCCTTGAGCACCGCCTCCATGCGCTGCGCCTCGCGCTGGGTGGCCTCGAAGGAAGCGCGCTCCGGCAGGCGCAGGTCGATCAGCAATTCGGGACGGTCCGAGCTGGGGAAGAACTGCTGCGGCACCAGGCCGAAGGCCGCCAGCGAACCCAGGAACAGCAAGGTCGTGGCCAGCACCACGCGGCCGCGATGGGCCACGCACCAGGCCACCATCTTGCGCAGGCGGGTGTAGATCCTGGTCTGGTAGATCGGATGGTCGTGGTCTTCCTCGTCATGGCCGGCATGCGGATTGGCGGCGATCTGCTCGTCGGTGAGCGCGCCGGGTTTCTCCTTGAGCATGTGGTAGCCCAGCAGCGGGATCAGCACCACCGCCGCCAGCCAGGACAGCAGCAGGGCGATGGCCGAGACTTCGAAGATCGAGCGGGTGTACTCGCCGGTGCCCGACTTGGCCAGTGCGATCGGCAGGAAGCCCGATACCGTCACCAGCGTGCCGGTCAGCATCGGGAAGGCGGTGCTGGTATAGGCGAAGGCGGCCGCGCGGCGGCGGTTCCAGCCCTGCTCCAGCTTCACCGCCATCATCTCCACGGCGATGATGGCGTCGTCCACCAGCAGGCCCAGCGCCAGCACCAGCGTGCCCAGCGAAACCTTGTGCAGGCCGATGTCGAACATGTCCATGAACAAGGCGGTAACCGCCAGCACGATCGGGATCGAGATCACCACCACCATGCCGGTACGGATGCCCAGCGACACCAGGCTGACCACCAGCACGATGGCGACCGCCTCGGCCACGGCTTCGAGGAAGTCGTCCACCGATTTCTCCACCGCGTGCGGCATGCTGGACACCGCCGTCAGCGCCAGCCCGGCAGGCAGCCGCTTGCGCAACTCCTCCGTGCGCGCATCGAGCGCACGGCCCAGGCGAATCACATCGCCGCCGGGTTGCATGGTCACGCCAATGCCCAGCACCGGCTTGCCGTTGGAGCGCATTTCCTGCTCCTGCGGCTCGTCATAGCCGCGCCGGATGGTGGCGATGTCGCCCAGGCGGAAGTTGCGGTTGTTGATGTTGACGATCTTGTTTTCGATCGCGCTGACATCTTCGAACTGGCCGGTGGGCCGCACATACACGCGGTCGTCGCCGGTGGTCACCAGGCCGCCCGGCACCACCGCGTTCTGGCCGCCGATGGCGTCGGCCAACTGCTGCGGGCTGATGCCCAGGCGCGTCATCTTGGCGTTGCCGATGTCGATGTAGATGTGCTGGTTGCGGTCGCCGAAATAGTCGATCTTGCCCACTCCGGGCACGCGCAGCAGCTCGCCGCGCAGCTGGTCGGCATAGTCGCGCAGTTGCGCCGGCGTGAAGCCGTCGCCTTCGAGCGCGTAGATGTTGGTATAGACGTCGCCGAACTCGTCGTTGAAGTAAGGCCCGCGCACGCCCTGCGGCAAGGTGGCGGCGATGTCGCCGACCTTCTTGCGCACCTGGTACCAGGTCTTGGGCACCTGCGCCGCGGGCGCCGTGTCCTTGATGGTGAAGAACAGCTGCGACTGGCCCGGGCGCGAGTAGCTGCGCAGGAAATCCACGTCCGGCGTTTCCTGCAGCTTGCGCGCGATGCGGTCGGTGATCTGCTCCTGCACCTGGCGCGCGGTGGCGCCCGGCCAGTCGGTCTGGATCACCATCACCTTGAAGGTGAACGGCGGGTCTTCCGACTGCGACAGCCTGGTGTAGGAGCCGACGCCCAGCAGCGTCACCAGCGCCAGGATGAAGGTCACCAGCGCCTGGTGCTGCAGGGTCCAGGAAGAGAGGTTGAAACGGTTGGATCCGGGCGCGCTCATAGTGCGAAATCCTCGGCATGCAACGGCGCGATGGGCTTGACCTTTTCGCCGGCGGTCAGCGTATGCACGCCCTGCACCACGACCTTGTCATCGGCGCCCACGCCTTGCGCCAGCGAGATGCTGCGCTCGCCATAGGCGGCGACCGTCACCGCGCGCAACTCCAGCTTGCCGTCGCCGCCGACGACCCACACCGCCGGCTTGTCGCCCTGGTGGAACAGCGCCGTGGCCGGCAGCACCATGACCGGCGCCGCCGGTCGTTCGCCGCCACCCGGTGCGATGGCGACTTCACCGATCATTCCCAGCCGCAGGGCCGCGTCAGCTTGTTCCAAGGTGACCTTGACGCGGTAGGTGCGGCTTTGCGGATCCGCCGCCGGGCTCACTTCTCGCACGCGGCCGCTGAAGCTGCGGCCCGGCAAGGCCGACAGGGTGACGGTAGCCGGCGTGCCCGGATGGATGCGCGTGACCTGCTTATCCGCCACATCGGTGATCACGTCCACCGCGCCGGACCAGGCCAGCGAAAACACCGGCTGGCCGGCCGATAGCACATCGCCGGTATTGGCCTGCTCGGCGCTGATGACGCCATCGTGTTCCGCTACCAGGGCGGTGTAGTCGCGCTGGTTGCCGGCCACCGCCGCGCGCGCCTGGGCCGCCTTGAGCTGGGCCAGCGCCGCCGCATGGGCATCCTGGCTTTGCTCCAGCTGTTGCGCGCTGATCAGGTTCTCGCGCGCCTGCTCGGTATCGCGCTTGAGTTGCTTTTCCGCCGCATCCAGATGCTGGCGCGCCGAGGCCAGGTCGGCCCGCGCGCTGGCGGCGTTGTGCTCGGCATCGGCCGGATCCAGGCGCGCGACCACCTGCCCCTTGCGCACCGCATCGCCCAGATGCACGCGGCGCTCCACCAACTGGCCGGCCACCCGGAAGGACATCGCCGTGACGAAGCGCGCCTGCACTTCGGCCGGCAGGTGCAACACTTGTTCACCGTTACGCTGCTGGGCCGGCAAGACCACGACTTCGCGCGGCGCTTCAGCCACCGGCGCCGGCTTGCTGCAAGCCCCCAGAGCCAATGCGAGCGACAGCGCCAACCCGGAAGGCGCCAGGCGCCGCACGCCGGCAACGCGCGCAGGCAAGCTGCGCAGGCGAAAATGGCGGGAATGGAGAGCAATCTTCACGACGATCCTTTCATGGAAGCTAGATGTCCGGACCGCCGCGCGCTCCGAATCCCCGAAGGCGAGCGCTTCGGATTTCCGGCATTCTAATTCATATACGAATTCAAATGCAATATTGTATTTGGATTCATCGATGTTAAAATTTCTCCCATGACACGCCAACGACTCAGCCGCGAGCAAAGCCGGGAGCAGACCAGGGAAAGGCTGCTGGACGCCGCGCACGCGGTTTTCATGCAAAAGGGATTCCCGCTGTCCAGCGTGGAAGACATCAGCGCCGCGGCCGGTTATTCGCGCGGCGCCTTCTATTCCAACTTCGACGACAAGACCCAGCTGTTCTTCGAACTGCTGCGCCGCGAAGGCGAAGGCATCGACCGCGAGTTCCTGCGCATGCTGGGCGGCCCGACCGACGATCCGCTGGCCCTGAAGGAAGAAGTTGCAGCCCATTACTCCCAGTTGTACCAGGGAGACAAATGCAGCCTGCTATGGATGGAAGCGCGCATCGTCGCCTTGCGCGACGAGAAATTCCGTACCGAATTCAACGGCTTCCTGGAAGAGCGCTATCGCCAGATCGCCGAATTCGTCGAAATGTTTTCCAGGCTGACCGGCACCCCGCCGGCAGCGCCGCCGCGCGAGATCGCCATCGGCCTGATGGCCTTGTGCGAAGGCGTGAGCTTTTCGCATCGCTGCGCACCGGACATGGTGGACGCCAAAACGGCCGAATCGGTCTTGTCGTGGTTCCTGAAGGCTTCGATTGCGGCCCCGGCCGCACTGCAACCACAACCGCAACGACAAAAGACAACGCCGGCGCGCAAAGCGGCGGCGAAAAAGAAAAAGGCTGGCTGACACGCGGTTGCGCTTCCCCTTCCCCAACGGACAGCAAGCCCCTCACGCCCTACTCCGCGGCTTTTCCCGCAATGACCGGATGACCATGCGGCTGCTCTTCGCGCAAGAGCATCACGGTCAGGATCGCGCAGGCCACGGTGATCCCGGCCAGGCAATACGACAGCAAGGCGAAGGCATGCGCATAAGCCTCCAGCAAATCGGCGGCCCGCAACTGCGGCGCCGCCGACCATGCGTGCGCCAGATCGCCGCGCCCCAGGTACTGCGCCGCCAGCGCATCGGTTCCGGCCGGCAGCGTCCACTGCAGCAGCGCCACCAGCATCGCCGAAACCACGGCCAGCGCCACGCCTTCACCCGCCACGCGCGAGGTGCTGAAGATGCCGGACGCCATGCCGGCGCGTTCCTTGGGCACCACGCTGACCGACAGGCCATCCATCAGCCCCCAGGGCAAGCCGGTGCCGACGCCGATCACCAGCAACGCCGCCAGCAATTCCCAGCGCGGAACGCCCGGCCCGCATTGCGCCAGCCAGCACAGGCCGGCGGCGGCCACCAGCAAACCGGCGGCCGACAGGCGGCCCGGCGCGACACGCCGCGACAGGCGCGCAGCCAATGAAGGCAGCAACAGCATCGGCGCGGACAGCGCCAGCATCAGCAGCCCGGCGTGCCATTCGTCCATGCCGTCGATGCCGATGAAGCGCAGCGGCAGCATGATCAACAGCACCACGAAGCCATAGCAGGTGCCTACCGGCAGCAATTGCACACCGACAAAGCGCGCATTGGCGAACAGCGTGAGATCGAGCATCGGCCGGCGCGCGCGCAGTTCGACGGCGATAAAGATTGCCAGCAGCAGCACGCTGGCGATCAGCAAGGAGCACGTCAACGGATGCGACCAGCCGCGCTCCGGTGCACCAATCAGCGCGAAGGTCAAGGCGCCGAGGGCGCCGGAGAAACTCAGCGTGCCGGGCCAGTCGAC
The DNA here is from genome assembly GCF_059418325.1 of Herbaspirillum sp. GW821-FHT09A12. NCBI lineage: Bacteria > Pseudomonadati > Pseudomonadota > Betaproteobacteria > Burkholderiales > Oxalobacteraceae > Herbaspirillum > Herbaspirillum sp. GW821-FHT09A12. The sequence goes on along the minus strand of NZ_JBWKPR010000001.1, from coordinate 715,056 downwards.
ACCGCTGGCGCCCGGGTCGCGCGACTCGCGCATGCGCGGCGGCCCGAACAGCAGCGCCAGCAAGCCGAACGCGGCCAGGCACAAGAACACCGCCTGCCAGCCGAAGCGCTGCACCAGCAAGCCGGACAGCACCGGCCCCAGCGACAGGCCGAGTCCGAAGCTGGTGCCCAGCAGGCTGAATGCGCGGATGCGCGCGGCGCCCTCGAACACTTGCGCCAGCGCGGCGCTGCCGGCGGCCAGCGTGGCGGCGGCGGCAACGCCTTGCACCCCGCGCAGCAGGTTGATCGCCAGCAATGAGGGCGCAACGCACAGCGCCAGCGAGGCCAGCACATAGAGCGCCAGGCCCGCGCTGAACACGCGCCGGCGCCCAAGCACGTCGGCCAGCGCGCCGGCGGCCATCAGCAGGCTGCCGAAACTGAGCATGAAGGCATTGGTGATCCACGACAGCGCGGCCGGATCGGCGCCTTGTGCAGCGAAGGCGCGGCCGATGGCCGGCGTGGCGATGGCGCCGCCGGAAAAACTCAGCGGCAAGGTGATGCAAGCCAGGCAAACGGCGGCCAGGATCAGCCGCGCATCCCTGGCGGGGATGGCGTGACGGTTATCGCTCATGGAGGTTCCGGGAAAAGCGCGATGCACGCGAAGTGCACATGGTTTGCGGGCCGGCCGCCCTGCGGCGCCGGACATGGGAGAGGCCTGTCCTTGTAGCGAATTCTATTCAGGATCGATGGCGTGATAAAGAGGCTTGCGATCCCAATATAATGGAAATTAATTCATCAATCTGACAGACAGTCATTGCCGGAGCCCCCATGGACAGCCTGAACGGAATCATCGCCTTCGTGCGCGCGGCGGAACACCTGAGTTTCGTCGCCGCCGCGCGTTCGCTCGGCCTCTCGCCTTCGGCGGTAGGCAAGAGCATCGCGCGCCTTGAGCGCAATGCCGGCGCGCGCCTGTTCCAGCGCAGCACGCGCCGCATGCAGCTGACCGCCGAAGGCGAGATGTTCTTCCAGCGCTGCCGCCGCGTGCTGGATGACCTGCAGGAAGCGCAAGCCTCATTGGCCCACGCCCAGGACGCGCCGCGCGGACGCCTGCGCATCAGCACCCCGACCACCGGCTACCGCTTCCTGATGCCGCACCTGGGGGAATTCCGCGCGCGCTATCCGGAGATCGAGCTGGAGATCGATTTCAGCGACCGCATCGTCGACGTCATCGACGCCGGCATCGACGTCGCCATCCGCAGCGGCGAGCTGCCCGACTCCGGCCTGATGGCGCGCCGCCTGGGCATCTTCCGTTTCTTTTTGTGCGCATCGCCGGCCTACCTGAAGGCGCGCGGCGCGCCGCGCTCGATCGCCGCGCTGCAAGACCACGATGCCGTGCTGTATCGCATGCACACCACCGGCAAGCTGATGGATTGGACCATCAAGGCCGATCCGCGCTGGATGAAGCTGCGCTTCGCGCGCACCATGACGCTCAACAATATGGAAGCGGTACTGCATGCGCTGGAGGCCGGACACGGCATCGGCTTCATGCCGGATTTCCTGGTGCGCGAAGCGCTGGCTGCCGGGCGCATCAAGAGCGTGCTGGAAGAGCAGACCGCCGAACGCGGCCAGTTCTGGGCGGTTTGGGCCGCCAGCCGGCAGCTCTCGCCCAAGGTGCGGGTCTTCGTCGACCATATGGCGACGCGGCTGTTCGAGCAGGGTCATTGAACGCGATGCATGCCATCCAGGCACGGCCGATACTTCTCCTCGAGCCAGGCAGGCCCAAGGAGAAGACACTGAGCTAATCGCGCTCACCACTTCACAAGAAAGCAGCTTAAATATTCAAGCGAGCTTGCTTTCCGACCACAAGAACGGGGCCACCGCCTTCTCATTGAGCCTTGCGCCCAACCCGGCCTCGCCAAGAACCGCCAGGCGGCCATCCTTGATGCGCGCTTCCGGCGGGTTTTCCAGGACATGCACATAGTTCGGCGCGTCGCTGAAATAAGGATAGATTTCCAGCGTCATGAAATTGGGCATGGTCACGCCAACCTGGAGGGTGCTGGCCGTGCACAAGGTGCTGGCGCAGTTATGCGGGGCGACGCGCAGGTTGTATGCCTCGGCCATGGCGGCGATCTTCTTCGTTTCCATGATGCCGCCGGTATTGCCCACGTCCGGCTGCACGATATCCACGATCTGGGGCTCCAGCACTTTTCGGAAGCCGTAACGGGTGTAGAGGCGTTCGCCGGCCGCAATGGACATGGTGGTCGAGTCGGCAATGCGCTTGAGCGCACCGACGTCGAAAGCGTCGGCCGGCTCTTCGAACCAGGTAATCCCCAGATCTTCGTAGCGCTTGCCCAGGCGGATCGTCTCGTCGGTGGTCAAGCCGCCGCTCAGGTCCAGCATGATTTCAATGTCGGGGCCGACAAACTCCACCAGCTTCTTGACGCGCTGGTATGCCAACTCGATGAATTCGCGGTCATGGGCGCGGCGGGTGACGTGTTGCAAGCGCTTGTTCTTGTCCAGCGTGGCGAGCGGGTAGCACTTCAAGGCCTTGAAGCCATCCTTGAGAGGGCGTTCCGCGGCGCGGGCCCAATCGTCGGCCTCATAGGCATCGTAGTTCCATCCGTTGGCGTACACCGGCACATCGTCAAAGACTTTCCCGCCCAGGAATTCATACACCGGCAAGTTGCAGGCTTTGCCCTTGATGTCCCACAGGGCCTGCTCGATCGCGCTCATGCCTGCGAACGTAATGGCGCCGCCGCCTTTGGCCCAGAACGAATTGTCGTACATCTCCGACCACAGCTGTTCGATGCGGAACGGATCGCGGCCGATGATGATGCGCTCAACCATCTCCTTGATCATGCCCGCGGCAGCGGTCGAGCCCAGGCCATAAGCCACTGCCGCCTCGCCGATGCCGGTAGTGCCGTCATCGGTCGTGAGTTGCACGATAACCGGATTGAGATATCCGCTCTTGATCAAATAAACTTTCGCATTGGTGATTTTCATGATGCCTCGTGAGTGATATGCGATTCGAAAGAATAAGCGTCCCCCCAACCGGACGCCGTCGAAACCGCGTGGCCAAAAAAACTGCAGGGGTGATGGTTGGCTGCGGGCGTGCTACTTCCGGCAGCGGAAGATAACTACATAGGCAGGTATTCCATGAGTGGATGCGCCTTAGATGGTGCGAATGTGTCCGAGGAAGTTTTTCAGGCGCTCGCTCTTGGGCGCGGAAAACAGCTCCGCGGGAGCGCCTTGTTCGATGATTTCGCCCTGGTCCATGAATACGACGCGGTCGGCGACATTCTGCGCAAAGCCCATCTCGTGGGTGACGCACACCATGGTCATGCCGCTTCCGGCCAACTCGGTCATGGTGTCGAGCACCTCCTGGATCATCTCGGGATCCAGGGCGGACGTCGGCTCATCGAACAGCATGATTTCCGGTTCCATGCACAGGGCGCGGGCAATCGCTACCCGCTGCTGCTGTCCGCCGGAGAGCGCTGCGGGATATTTTTCGGCCTGGTTCTCGATATGGACGCGTTTCAGGTACTTCATGGCGATGGCGCGGGCATCGGCGCGCGACATGCCGCGCGAGTACATCGGGGCCAGCATGCAATTCTCGATGATGGTCAGATGCGGGAACAGGTTGAACTGCTGGAAGACCATGCCGATTTCCGCGCGCACCCGATGCACGGTGTCGTCCTTGAGCGCAATGCCGCCTACGTAGATATCCCCCTTCTGGTGGCTTTCGAGGCGGTTGATGCAGCGGATCAGGGTCGATTTTCCGGAACCGGACGGCCCGCAAATCACCACCCGCTCGCCTTTCGATACGCCGAAGCTGATGTCCTTCAGGACATGGTGCGCGCCGTACCATTTCCCGACGCCCTTGAGTTCGATGTAGTTGGCAGTAGTCATGGCTAGGATTCTTTTGCTCGAAGTGGTTGACTGGGAGCGGCAATGATTTCTTTCTCGATCAGGTACGCGTGCAGCTTCTTGCCTTCGCTGATGGCGTGTTCCTGCAGCAGTGCCGCGGCGGTCTCGCCATCCCGTGCCAGGATTGCCTCGGCGATGGGGCGATGGTGGTCGATCACCGAGTCAGGGGCGCTGACGAAGTGATAGGTCGTCGCGACGAAAATCCGGATCTGCTGCTCGACCAGGCGATAGTGCTCGGCCAAGCGTTTGTGCTTGGCCAGCGTGACGATCTTTTGGTGCATGTCGAAGTCCCGCTCGGCAATGACGTGGTACTGGCCTTCCGAGCAGGCTGTCAGCAACGCTTCATAGATGGCCGCGAATTCCGCTCGACCGACATCGTCGAGCTGTTCGCAGGCCAGCCTGGCGGCCATGACCTCCAGGCCGGCGCGCAGCGTGTAGAGCTCCCACAAGTCCTCGGGCGCGATGGTGGCGACCGCCCAGCCGGTATATGGCGTCTGCACCACCAGCCCCTGGTTGGCCAACTGGTGCAAGGCGACCCGCAGCGTGCCGCGGGAGATGCCGAGCTGCTCGGCCAGCTGGATTTCCAGCAGCCGGGTTCCGGGCAGCATTTCTCCGGATGTGATGAGACGCCGCAGCTCTTCTTCGGCTAACTGTTCGGCTGGCTTGCGCTTGATGCTTTTGATGACCATGGATTCCCTGCAAAAAGTTGATTTATCGGGCGGCGGTCAGGCATAGAGCCCTCTGCGGCCGCGGTTAAACCGCTTCTCAACCACCCGTTGCAACAAACTATAGACGATGGCAATGGCGACATAGATAAGGGCGATGACGCACAGCACTTCGAAATACTTGAAATTCTGGCTATAGATATTCACCGCCGTGCCGAATATCTCGGGGACCGCAATCGTGAACAGCAGCGTGGTGTTCTTGATCATGTTGATGACTTCGTTCCCCGTCGGTGGAATGGCGAAACGCAGCGCCTGCGGCATCACCACCTTGCGCATCATGTTCCAGTAACTGAGGTTCAATGCCTGCGACGCTTCGCGCTGGCCGCGGTCGACCGACTGGATGCCGGCGCGGATGATTTCAGTCATATAGGCCCCTTCATTGAAGCCAAGCGCCAGCACGCCGGCCACCATTGCGGGCAGGTTGACGGCGCCCCCGGTCAGGGCGGTCAGGCCGTTATACCAAAAGACGATCTGCACCAGCACCGGAATGCCGCGATAGAACGTGACGTAGCCCTTGATGAAGGGATGCAGCCAGGGAATCGGCGAGTTCAGGACGACCCCGCCGATGATGCCGATGGCGATGCCAAGCGCCATCGAGACCACGGTAATCCAGACCACCATCCAGATGGCGCCAAAGAATCGCGTGGAAAAAAGGAGTTCCAGAAAATATGCGGCGTCGAAATGCATGATGGCCTGGCGTGTGCTTGATTATTTAACGGTGCGGATATCGCCTTCGGCGGTATTCCAGCGCTTGAGCAACTGGTCGTAGAAACCGTTATCGACAAGTTGCTTGAACGCCGCGGCGACTGCTTTCTGGTTCTCGGTCTCGCCCTTGCGGAAGACGATGCCAATACGGTTACGCTCGGTATTGGGGCCCTTGCCGGTCAGGATCGGGCTTGCGACCGCGAAGTCGTTGGGGCGCTGGAGCACGGCATAGTTGGCAACGCCCCAGTCGACATAGGCGGCTTGCGCGGTGCCCCGGGCCACTTCGTTGATGGCCTCGGCCTGGCCGCCAAATGGCTTGAGCACCATCGGCTTATCCGCGGGGCAGCTTTCCTTCACCTTTTCGAGCATGGCCAACTGCATCGATCCGCCCATGATCGCGGTGGTATAGCCACAGGCGTCCAGTTCGCTCTGGAAATAGATCTTGGAGTCTTTCTTGGCAATCAGGCGCACGCCGCCCAGGAAGACCGGAACGAAATCAAAGGTCTGCTTGCGGACGTCGGTGATGCCGACCTGGGAGTGAATGACGTCGATCTTCTTGGCGATCAGTGCGGGAAACAGGCCGGCGAAAGCCATGTTGACGAATTTTGGCTTGAGGCACATGGACTCGGCGATGGCCGTCATCAACTCCGGGTCGAGCCCTGATGGCTTGTCGTCCTTCATGAAGCCGGTCGGCGGGGAAGTGAGCGAGGCGCCGATCGTCAGCGTGCCCGGTTCAACCAGGTTCGGCGGTGCCGGCAGGCAATTCGCAGCCTGGGCGCCCATGGCGGCGCAGACGGAAACTACGGCAACAGCGAAAGACAAGAGCAGAGTGCGGCGTACCATTTGAATCTCCCTTTCAAAAGCAATACGGACTGCGGTTAATCGTTTTCGAGGCCTGACGGATAATTGTCGATTGTCAGCAATCATCCATTCCGTGTCCTTAGCAATTTGCGGGCCACCCTGATTTGCGCTGTTTCAGCCAGATTTCGGGGCAAGGCGGCTTGGCCTTGCTATCGGTCTTGGTGCGAACGCACCGGATTCGCGCTGCCGTGCCTGAATTTGGAAATGCTCAATACCCGGGAATCGGATCGATTTGGTTTTCCAGCTCCCCGGCGATCTCCGACCGCCCCGCCCCAATGATTCTGCATCACAACAAAAAGAGATTTTCCTTCCCCGAATTAGATTCCATAAGGCAATAAATTCAACTTTATTCCGGGTCTAAAAAGTTACCAAAAAGCATTTACTTTCCAGTAAAAAATTTCTCTCAAAAAACTTCTGAAATCCTTTACTGGCGCGGCTTTCATGGAAAAAATACACTTCTTTAAAAATGCTAATTTTTGTTAGATTTTCGTTGTGTTTTTTCCAAGTCATGATTAAGCTTCGCACTGTCGAGCTCTACGATCGATAGCGCAGCAAAACATGCGAATAATGGAAGCGCTTCAGGTCAACACTCCATCCCATTCGCCACGACTTCCCCATCACAATCAAGAATAGGGTACCAACATGAAAAAGCTGTTCACCGGCATCTTCGTTGCCTTCTCCCTGCTCGCCGCAGGCGCTTCAGCCAACGCCGCAGACGTCAACACCTCCCAGGCGCTGGTGTTCAACGACATCACATCGGACTTCGGTTCGAGCTTTGGCAGCGCCAGCAGCGGCAAGTCCTTCCTGTCGGATTTCACCTTCAGCGTTGGCAGCATGTTTGATGTCACCAGCTCGATCATCTCGATCTCGCTGAAAAACATCTCCAATCTGCAAATCAACAGCTTCACGCTGAGCGGCAATGGCCAAACCATCACCGGCGTCCAATCCACATCCGGCAATCTCCAGACGTTCAGCCTGGATAGCTCGGGCCTGAGCGCCGGCAATTACACCCTGTCCGTGGCAGGCAACATCCTGGGCAGCAAGGGCGGCAGCTTCGGCGGCAACCTGAGCATCTCGGCCGTGCCTGAAGCCTCGACTACCGCCATGATGCTGGGCGGCCTGGCGCTGGTCGGTTTCGCGGCAGTGCGTCGTCGCCGCAAAAACGGCGGCAGCGTCGCGCAAGGCAACATGGCCCTGGCCTGATCGCGCCAGACAGGCACTGGCTGCGCCTGGCAGCCGGAACCGGCAAAACGCCCCGATGGTTCGCCATCGGGGCGTTTTGCTTTGGCCAACCGAACCTGGCTTGCCCGGGCTGTTGCGCGCATGCTCCGGCGCCCCGCCAAGGCCACCTCGGGCGGGCTCCCCCAAGGGATCAGGTGCTATAATCGCCAGCCTTTGAGGAATGGCTCGCCCACCGCGCCGGCAGGCTCCGCAGGCATCGCATCGGATGCCATGCGCCGCCCCGCACTACCAATCGGCCCGCCGCCTCCCTTTGCCGGCGCCCGCATCCCACATGCATCTTCCCTCGCGCCCTACGCTTGATTGAGATTTATGCAAAAGAAAGTATTCATCAAAACCTTCGGCTGCCAGATGAACGAGTACGACTCGGACAAGATGGCCGATGTGCTCAACGTCGCCGAAGGCCTGGTCAAGACCGACCGTCCCGAAGAGGCGGACGTGATCCTGCTCAATACCTGCTCGGTGCGCGAGAAGGCGCAGGAAAAGGTGTTTTCCGACCTGGGCCGCCTGCGCGAGCTGAAGAAGAAGAATCCCGACCTGCTGATCGGCGTGGGCGGCTGCGTGGCTTCGCAGGAAGGCGAAGCGATCGTCAAGCGCGCGCCGTATGTCGATATGGTGTTCGGCCCGCAAACCCTGCACCGCCTGCCGCAGATGATCAGCGAGCGCCGCTACACCGGCCGCGCGCAAGTCGACATCAGCTTCCCCGAGATCGAAAAGTTCGACCACCTGCCGCCGGCGCGCGTGGAAGGCGCCACCGCCTATGTCTCCATCATGGAAGGCTGCAGCAAGTATTGCAGCTATTGCGTGGTGCCCTACACCCGCGGCGAGGAAGTCTCGCGCCGCTTCGAGGACGTGCTGACCGAAGTGGCCGGCCTGGTCGACCAGGGCGTGAAGGAAATCACGCTGCTGGGCCAGAACGTGAACGCCTACCGCGGCGCCATGGAAGACGGCGAGATCGCCGACTTCGCGCTGCTGATCGAATACATCGCCGAGATGCCCGGCATCGAGCGCATCCGTTTCGTCACCAGCCATCCCAAGGAATTCTCGCAGCGCCTGATCGATACCTACGCCAAGGTGCCCAAGCTGGTGGACCACCTCTACCTGCCGGCGCAGCATGGCTCGGACCGCACGCTGGCGGCGATGAAGCGCGGCTATACCGCCATCGAATACAAGTCGGTGATCCGCCGCCTGCGCAAGGTGCGTCCCAACATCACGGTGTCGTCCGACTTCATCGTCGGCTTCCCCGGCGAGACCGAAGAGGATTTCGAGGCGCTGATGAAGCTCATCGACGACATCGGCTTCGACAACAGCTTCTCCTTCGTCTTCAGCGCGCGCCCCGGCACCCCGGCCGCCAACCTGGCCGACGACACGCCGCAGGAGGTCAAGTTGAAACGCCTGCAGCGCCTGCAGGCGGTCATCAACGACAACGTCGCCAGGATCAGCGCCTCCATGCTCGGCAGCGTGCAGCGCATCCTGGTCGAAGGCCCCTCCAAGCGCGACCCCAACGAATTGCAAGGCCGCACTGAAAACAACCGCGTGGTCAACTTCGACGGCGGCCCCAACGGCGCGCGCCTGGTCGGCCAGATGGTCGATGTCGCCATCCTGCAGGCGTTCCCGTTCTCGCTGCGCGGCGAGATCGTCGTCAAACAATAGCCAAACAAAAAAACCGGACCCCTCATTGAAAAAGATCCCCAACCAGCCGCACCACTTCATCCCGCAACCGCTGGATAACCGGCGCCTGGCCAACCTGTGCGGCGCGCTGGATGAAAACCTGCGGCAGATTTCCAACGCGCTGGATGTGACCATTTTCCGCCGCGGCGACCGTTTCATCGTCACCGGCAGCAACGCCGAACGCGCAGTGGACGTGCTGGAGCGTTTCTACGAACGCGCCGACCGCGCGGTGTCGCTGGACGACGTCCAACTGGCGCTGGTCGAACAGCGCGCCAACGCGGCCGCCGATGAAGAGGCCGGACTGCCGCCGCTGAGCGCCAGCGTTCGCCGCGCACGCAAGGCGGAGGCGCCCATCAAGGAGGATGCGGCCGTCGACGATGGGCAGGCGGCGCTCGACAGCCCGATCCTGAAAACCCGCAAGCACGACCTGCGCGGCCGCACGCCGCACCAGAGCCAGTATCTCAACGCCATCCTGGAACACGACATCACCTTCGGCGTCGGCCCGGCCGGCACCGGCAAGACCTACCTGGCCGTGGCCTGCGCGGTGGACGCGCTGGAGCGCGATTCGGTGCAGCGCATCGTGCTCACCCGCCCGGCGGTGGAAGCCGGCGAGCGCCTGGGCTTCCTGCCGGGCGACCTGGCGCAGAAGATCGACCCTTACCTGCGCCCGCTGTATGACGCGCTGTACGACCTGCTGGGTTTCGACCGCACGCAAAAGCTGTTCGAGAAGCAGGCCATCGAGATCGCGCCGCTGGCCTACATGCGCGGCCGCACGCTGAACCATGCCTTCATCATCCTGGACGAGGCGCAAAACACCACGCCGGAACAGATGAAGATGTTCCTGACCCGCATCGGCTTCGGCAGCAAGGCGGTGGTGACCGGCGACGTCACCCAGGTCGACCTGCACCACGGCCAGAAGAGCGGCCTGGTCGACGCCCTGACGGTGCTGCACAATGTGCGCGGCATCGCCTTCTCGCGCTTCACCAGCGCCGACGTGGTGCGCCATCCGCTGGTGGCGCGCATCGTCGATGCCTACGATGGGCACAACAACCCGAAACCCGACACCGCCCGCGGCACCGCGCGCGCGGCCGCCAACCCCCTGACCAAAGCAGCCAAGCCCCGCAATGTCCGCAAAACCTAAGCTCGCCCTGTCGGTGCAATATGCCGACGCCAGCCTGAAAGACACCGTTACCCGCCCCATGCTGCGCCGCTGGGTGCAGGCCGCGCTGTTCGCCCCGGCCGAACTGACGCTGCGCTTCGTCGATGCCGCCGAAGGCCGCGCGCTGAACCGCGACTACCGCGGCAAGGACTATGCGACCAATGTGCTGACCTTCGCCTATACAGAGGATGAAGACAGTGAAGTGACGCAGGCCGACATCATCTTCTGCACCGACGTGCTGGAGAAGGAAGCCGCCGAGCAGAAAAAGAGCGTCATCGAGCACACCGCCCACCTGGTGGTGCACGGCGTGCTGCATGCGCAGGGCTACGACCATGAAGACGAGCAAGAAGCGGTCGAAATGGAAACGCTGGAGACCGAATTGCTGGCCGGGCTGGGCTTTGCCGACCCTTACGCCGGGCGCTGAGCCCCCATGCGCGGAAATAGCCGGCACGCGCGAGCGTGGCCGGCTTTTTTTCGCCCGGCTGGCGGCAACAGGCGGGATTTCCCAGTTTCCGGCATGCAACTGACGGCATCTGCGCGCAAGCCGCACCGCACCTGGGCTTGCGGCGGTTTAGTGGACTTGTCACATAATTGTTGTATCCTATGCCTCTTCAAAACTACGTCGGGCTCGCGCCTAACGCCATGCAAGAACACCCTAGTAGCGTCAAGTCTGACGCTAAACCCCATCGTTCATTGTTTGAACGCCTCACCGCTCTGATTTCCCCTGAACCAGAAAACCGCGCAGAGTTGCTCGAAGTGCTGCATGACGCGCACGAACGCAACCTGATCGACGCCGACGCCCTGTCGATGATCGAAGGCGTGTTCCAGGTCTCCGACCTGGCCGCGCGCGACATCATGGTGCCGCGCTCGCAGATGGACAGCATCGACATCAGCAAGCCCATCGAAACCTGGATGCCCGACGTGCTGTCGACCTCGCACTCGCGCTTCCCCGCCGTGGACGGCGAGCGCGACAAGGTGGTCGGCATCCTGCTGGCCAAGGACCTGCTGCGCTACTACGCCGAAGAATCGTTCGACGTGCGCGACATGCTGCGCCCGGCCATCTTCATCCCCGAATCCAAGCGCCTCAACGTGCTGCTGCGCGACTTCCGCGCCAACCGCAACCACATGGCCATCGTGGTCGACGAATACGGCGGCGTGGCCGGCCTGATCACCATCGAGGACGTGCTGGAACAGATCGTCGGCGACATCGAGGACGAATACGATTTCGACGAAGCCGAAGACAATGTGCTGGCCCTGAAGGACGGCCCCAACGGCGCGCGCTGGCGCGTCAAGGCGCTCACCGAAATCAAACAGTTCAACGATGAGGTCGGCTGCCGCCTCGAAGACGAGGATGCCGACACCATCGGCGGCCTGGTCGCCAACCACCTCGGCCGCGTGCCGCGCAAGGGCGACGAGTTCGACATCGACGGCCTGCATTTCGAAGTGCTGCGCGCCGACGCCCGCCAGGTGCATGTCCTGCTGGTTTCCAAGCTGTCTCCCGCAGCGGCGGAAGACGAATAATCCCGCTCTCCCGGCACTGTCCAGCGTGAACTCCCCCGTCCCGAACAACACTCCTGAGCAGCGCGGGGCAACCGCCGCGCGCAAGCGCATCGGCCCGGCCGCGCTGCTGCCGCTGCTGCTGCCTATCCTGGCGGGCGCGGCCAACGTCTTCGCGTTCGCGCCGTTCAAGCTGTGGCCGCTGCAGATCGTGGCGCTGGCCTGGCTGTTCCACCAGACCATCGCCGCCCCCCAGGCCGGCGCGCGCCGGCACTTCCTGCAGGGCTGGCTGTACGGTTTCGGCTGGGCCGCGGCCGGCGTGCACTGGCTGTACATCAGCATGCACGACTATGGCGGCATGCCCTCCTGGATGGCGGCCCTGGCCGTGGCCTTGCTGGCGCTGTACCTCGGCCTGTACGCCGGCGGCGCCATGGCGCTGGCCGGCTGGCTACGCAAGCACTGGTCGTCGTCGCCGCTGACGATGGGCCTGCTGATGCTGCCGGCGCTGTGGGCCTTGTCCGAATGGGCGCGCGGCTGGATCTTCACCGGCTTCCCCTGGCTGGTGTCCGGCTATGCGCACACCGCCGGGCCGCTGGCCGGTTTCGCGGCCGTGGGCGGGGTCTATGGCGTGGGCTGGATCGCCGCGCTGGCGGCCGGCGCGCTGGCGCTGCTGTGGCAGGGAATGCGCCGCAAGGGCGCGGCCGGCGCCGCCATCCGCATCGGCGTGCCGCTGGCGACGGTGCTGGCGTTATGCGCCGGCGGGCTGGCGCTGCGCCAGGTGGCCTGGACCACGCCGCAAGGCCAGCCGATCTCGGTGCGGCTCCTGCAGGGCAATATCCCGCAGGAAATGAAATTCTCCAACGATGCGCTGGTATCCACCCTCACCATGTACGAGCAGATGATCAGCGCCGAACCGGCCGACCTGATCGCCACGCCGGAAACCGCCATCCCCTTGCTGCCCCAGCAACTGCCGCCGGACTACCTGGCGCGCCTGGTGCGCTTCGCGCAATCGAGCGGCAGCCACCTGGCGCTGGGCATTCCGTTGTCGGACGCGCCGATGCAATACGCCAATTCGGTGCTGGGCTTCGGCCCCGAAGCCGGCTCGGCGGTGTCGCCTTATCGTTATGACAAGCACCACCTGGTGCCTTTCGGCGAATTCATCCCGCTGGGCTTTCGCTGGTTCGTCGACATGATGCATATCCCGCTGGGCGACATGACGCGCGGCGATGCCGTGCAGCCGCCATTCGCCGTGAAAGACCAGTGGGTGCTGCCCAATATCTGCTACGAAGACTTGTTCGGCGAAGAAATCTCCGGCCAGTTGCGCGACGCCTATCGCGCCGGCCAGCCGCAGGCCAGCGTGCTGCTGAACCTGTCCAACATCGCCTGGTTCGGCAATTCCATCGCGCTGCCGCAGCATTTGCAGATTTCGCAGATGCGCACGCTGGAGACCGGCCGCCCGATGCTGCGCGCCACCAACACCGGCGCCACCGCCGTGATCGTGCCCGACGGTGCACTGCAGGAACTGGCCCCCTATACGCGCGGCACGCTCGCCGCGCAGGTGCAAGGCTATGCCGGCCAGACGCCCTACATTCTGCTGGGCAACAAGCTGGTGGTCGGGCTGGCCCTGCTGATGCTGCTGGTGGCCTGGGGCCGCAACAAGGCCGCGCGCATCCGCCACTGACCAGCCGCCAGTCGGCGCACCGGACTGTTTCAAGGCTTGAAACAGTTCAAACTCGCCTGCAATCGGCCATCCCGAAACCGGGTCAAGCGGCCCAAAAGACGCTAAAATTCAAGGTTTTAGCAATTCCTTGCCGCTCCATCCGGCAATTCCTCAGGCAACAACACAAGATGCTGACATTTCAACAAATCATCCTCAAGCTGCAAGAATATTGGGACGCCCAAGGCTGCGCGCTGCTGCAGCCCTATGACATGGAAGTCGGCGCAGGCACTTCGCACACCGCGACCTTCCTGCGCGCGATCGGCCCCGAGCCGTGGCGCGCCGCCTACGTGCAACCGTCGCGCCGCCCCAAGGACGGCCGCTACGGCGAAAATCCCAACCGCATGCAGCACTACTACCAATACCAGGTGGTGTTGAAGCCGGCCCCGGAAAACATCCTCGACCTGTACCTGGGTTCACTGCAAGCGCTGGGTCTGGACCTGCAGCAAAACGACGTGCGCTTCGTCGAGGACGACTGGGAAAACCCGACCCTGGGCGCCTGGGGCCTGGGCTGGGAAGTGTGGTTGAACGGCATGGAAGTGACCCAGTTCACCTATTTCCAGCAAGTCGGCGGACTGGACTGCAAGCCGGTGCTGGGCGAGATCACCTACGGCATCGAACGCCTGGCGATGTACCTGCAAGGCGTGGAAAACGTCTACGACCTGGTGTGGACCGAATGGACCGAAAACGGCGTCAAGAAACACCTGACCTACGGCGACGTGTTCCACCAGAATGAAGTCGAGCAGTCGACCTTCAACTTCGAGTACTCCAACACCGAGTTCCTGTTCTCGCTGTTCTCCAACTACGAAGCCGAAGCCAAGCGCCTGATGGAAGTGCCGCTGGCGCTGCCGGCCTACGAGCAGGTGCTCAAGGCGGCGCACACCTTCAACATGCTCGATGCGCGCGGCGCCATCTCGGTCACCGAGCGCGCCGCCTACATCGGCCGTATCCGCAACCTTTCGCGCGCCGTGGCGCAAGCCTATTTCGAGTCGCGCGAACGCCTGGGCTTCCCCATGCTGGGCGACGGCGGCGCCAAGGCCGCAGCCTGAGCGCGGCCCGGCCGCATACGACAGAACCGGCGCCTGGCATTGCAGGCGCACCGAGCAAGACAGCAAGACATACAACATGAACCAAACACTTCTCGTAGAACTCGTCACCGAAGAACTGCCGCCCAAGGTGCTGGCCAAACTGGGCGACGCTTTCGCCGCCGGTATCTTCAATGGCCTGCAAAGCCGCGGCTACCTGGAATCCGATTCCGCCGCCACCGCCTACGCCACGCCGCGCCGCCTGGCCGTGTCCATCACCAAGGTACGCCCCGCCTCGCCCGACAAGGCAATCCGCGAAAAGGTGTTGCCGGTCTCGGTCGGCCTGGATGCGGAAGGCCGCCCGGCCGCGCCGCTGGTCAAGAAGCTGGCTTCCCTGGCCGCCGCCACCGGCGTCACCGTGATCACGCCGGACCAGCTGGAACGCGCGCCGGACGGCAAGGCCGAAAGCTTCTTCTACACCTATACCGCCAAGGGCTCGGCCCTGGCCCAGGGCCTGCAGGCGGCATTGGAAGAGTCCATCGCCAAGCTGCCGATCCCCAAGGTCATGAGCTACCAGCGCCAGTTCGGCCGCGCCGCCGGCGAGACCGTGCATTTCGTGCGCCCGGCGCATTACCTGGTGGCCCTGTTCGGCGATGCCGTGCTGCCGCTGACCATCCTCGGCCTGGACGCCGGCCGCACCACGCTGGGCCACCGCTTCCTGTCGCCGGGCGCGCTGCAGATCGCAGCGCCCGGCGCCTACGTCGAGACGCTGGCCTCGCAAGGCCGTGTCATCGCCAGCTTCACCGAACGCCGCGACAAGATCCGCGCCGCGCTGCTGGACAAGGCCGGCGCCGACCAGGTGCTGATGCCCGACAGCCTGCTCGACGAAGTGACCGCGCTGGTCGAATGGCCGGTGGTCTACGAATGCAAGTTCGAGGATGAGTTCCTGGCCGTGCCGCAGGAATGCCTGATCCTGACCATGCAGACCAACCAGAAGTACTTCGCGCTGACCGACGCCAACGGAAAACTGCGCTCGCGCTTCCTGATCGTCTCCAACCTGGAGACCGCGCATCCCGAACACATCATCGGCGGCAACGAACGCGTGGTGCGCCCGCGCCTGTCGGACGCCAAGTTCTTCTTCGAGCAGGACAAGAAGAAAAAGCTGGCCGACCGCGTGCCGCTGTTGGCCAACGTGGTCTACCACAACAAGCTGGGCAACCAGTTGCAGCGCACCGAGCGCGTCCAGGCGCTGGCCGGCAAGATCGCCGGCCTGTTGGGCGGCGACGTGGCGCTGGCCGAGCGCGGCGCGCTGCTGGCCAAGGCCGACCTGCTGACCGACATGGTGGGCGAGTTCCCCGAGCTGCAAGGCATCATGGGCACCTACTACGCGCGCCATGACGGCGAAGCCGAAGACGTCGCGCAAGCCGCCTCCGAACACTACCAGCCGCGCTTTGCCGGCGACGCGCTGCCGGCCACCGCGACCGGCACCGCCGTGGCGCTGGCCGACAAGCTGGAAACCCTGGTCGGGATCTGGGGCATCGGCCTGCAGCCGACCGGCGACAAGGATCCGTTCGCGCTGCGCCGCCACGCCCTGGGCGTGCTGCGCATGCTGGTCGAAAAGCGCCTGCCGCTGTCGCTGCCGGTGCTGGTGGAGGCCGCGGCCGCGCTGTTCGCCGGCAACGCCAATTTCAAGAACCCGGGCGCCGATGTGCTGGCCTTCCTGTACGACCGCCTGCGCGGCCTGCTGCGCGAGCGCGGCTTCGCGCAGAATGAAGTCGAAGCGGTGGTGGCGCAACAGCCGGCCGTGCTCGACAACGTGGTCGAGCGCCTGGACGCGGTCAAGGCCTTCGCCGCCTTGCCCGAAGCCGAGGCCCTGGCCGCGGCCAACAAGCGCATTACCAACATCCTGAAGAAAATCGAAGGCGTGGCCATCGACGGCCACGGCAAGGTGCAAAATGGCCTGCTGCGCGAAATCGCCGAGCAAGGCCTGCATTCGGCCATGCAGTTGTCGCGCCCGCAGGTCGAAGCGGCCTATGCCAAGGGCGATTTCGCCGGCGCATTGAAAGCGCTGGCGCAATTGCGGCAGAATGTCGACGCCTTCTTCAACGACGTGATGGTCAACGCCGAAGACGAACAGTTGCGCAAGAACCGCCAGGCGTTGCTGGCGGAGCTGCATGGCATGCTGAACCAGGTGGCCGACATTTCCAAGCTGGCCGCGTAATACATAAGCAAGACCGATACCGGGAAGATCCGCCGCGCATGGCCCCAGGCCAGCGCGGCGGATTGCATGAAGGGAAGCCTACCGCATGAAACTGATCATTCTCGATCGCGACGGCGTCATCAACCACGACTCCGACGCGTTCATCAAATCGCCCGACGAGTGGATCCCGATCAAGGGATCGCTGGAAGCCATCGCGCGCCTGAACCAGGCCGGCTACCGGGTGGTGGTCGCCACCAACCAGTCCGGCGTGGCGCGCGGGCTGTTCGACATCAAGACCCTCAACGCCATCCACCATAAGATGCACACCGCGGCCCAACAGGTCGGCGCCGACATCGATGCCGTGTTCTTTTGCCCGCACTCGGCCGATGACAACTGCGACTGCCGCAAGCCCAAGCCCGGCATGTTCCTCGAGATCGCCAAGCGCTTCGGCATCAGCCTGCGCGGCGGCGTGGTCACCGTGGGCGATTCGCTGCGCGACCTGCAGGCCGGCTTCGTGGCCGGCTGCGCGCCCTATCTGGTGCTGACCGGCAAGGGCGAAAAGACCAATGCCAAGGGCGGCCTGCCGCCGGGTACGCTGGTCTACCCCAACCTGTCCGCGGTGGTCGATTTCATCCTCAAGTCGCCGGTCGACGTGTCGGTATAGAGCCCCGTTTCATCACCAAACAAAAGCATGCTGCGGCATGGGAGAGTGTATTTTGCGCCTTACCTTGATTCTGCGTTCGGTAGTGTTCCTGGTCCTGATGGCGGTCGCCACCATCATCTGGTCCTTCGCCTGCCTCTTGTCCGCGCCCTTCCCTTATGCGCAACGCTACTGGTGGACCTCGCGCTGGAATGTGTTCGTCATCTGGAGCGCCAAAGTCATCTGCGGCATCCGCTATGAGATCCGCGGCAAGGAAAACCTGCCCGATGCGCCGGTGATCCTGCTGTCCAAGCACCAGTCGGCCTGGGAGACCATCTTCTACGTCATCAACATGCCGCGCCCGCTGGTGTTCGTGTTCAAGAAGGAACTCACCTATATCCCCTTCTTCGGCTGGGGCATCGGCCTGTTGCGCATGATCCCGATCGACCGCAGCAAGGGCCGCGACGCCTTCTCGCAGGTGCTGGAACACGGCCGCCGCAGGCTGGCCGACGGCCAATGGATCGTGATGTTTCCGGAAGGCACGCGCACCAAGGTCGGCTCGCAGGGCAAATACAAGGCGGGCGGCTCGCGCCTGGCGGTGGAAACCAATACGCTGGTGGTGCCCATCGCCGTCAACTCCGGCGAACGCTGGCCCAAGGGCTCCTTCGCCAAACAACCGGGAACCATCACGGTATCGATCGGGAAGCCGATCTCGCCCGCCGGGCTGTCGCCCAACGAGCTCAACGCGCGCGTTGAAAATTGGATAGAATCCGAGATGCGCGTGATTTCGCCGGACGCATACAACAACAGCGCGCCCCGGCAGGCCGCCGCCGATCCTGTCGATCCGGCCGGGTCTTAGCAAATAGCCAACCGACATATCAGGACGCCGCGACTCCATTGAAACTGCTTCGCAAACCCAAGCCCAATCCCAACCAGCTTTCGCTGCAACTGGATTTGTTCGCTCCGGAGCCGGAGCAGGGACAGTCGCCCGCGCAACAGATTACCCCGATCCAGGATCCCGGCCCGGCCTTGCCGTCGCCGACGCTGCAGCCGCCGCTGATCGTCACGCCCGCACCGGTGGTGCATGCCGCGCCGCTGCCGCCCCCGGTCCTCGCGCCGCCCACCACGTTGGTGCCGCCGCCGAGCGGCCGCCCGGCCGACGGCAAACGCCGCATCCAGCTGGGCGAACACACATTGGATTACGCGCTGCTGCGCTCCAAGCGCAGCACCATCGGTTTCCTGGTGAGCGACGAAGGGCTGCGCGTGACCTCGCCCAAATGGGTGACGCTGGCCGAGATCGAAAACGCCATCCGCGAAAAGCAGCGCTGGATCCTGGCCAAGCTCAATGAGCGCCGCGAGCGCTCGGCACGCCGCCTGCAACCGCAGATGCAATGGCGCGACGGCGCCACGCTGCCCTACCTGGGCGCCGACATCACGCTGCGCATCCGCGCCGGCCAACGGGCCGCGGTCTATCTCGACGAGGATGCGCGCGAGCTGAACGTAAGCCTGCCCGCCGACGCCGGCGAGCAGCAATTGAAGGACCGCGTGCAAGGCTGGCTGCAGGCGCGCGCCGAAGAACTGTTCGGCAAGCGCCTGATTGTCTACGCCGAAAAGCTCGGCGTCACCTACCGCTCCTACGCGCTGTCTTCGGCCACCACGCAATGGGGCTCATGCACCGCCGACGGCCGCATCCGCCTGAACTGGCGCCTGATGCACTTCGCCCTGCCGCTGATCGATTATGTGATCGCGCATGAGCTGGCGCACCTGCGCGAGATGAACCACAGCCCGCGCTTCTGGGCCACGGTGCAATCGATCTTCCCCGAATTCGAGCTGGCCAAGAAAGCGCTGCGCGACAGCGCGCCGGAAACCCTGCCGATCTTCTGATCGCAGGCGATCGCGTACAAGCCCCAAACGGAACCGTAAAAAACAAGAGCCCGCAAGCGGGCTCAATGGATACGGCGCCTGCGCATCGGAACCGGGTATCGCTTTCGCCTCTCCCCATCCCCTGCGCCTGCGATCACTGCATCACTTCTTGTGTTCGATGAACTCGACCTTGTAGCCGTCCGGGTCGGTGACAAAGGCAATCACCGTGGCGCCGCCCTTGACCGGGCCGGCTTCACGCGTGACATTGCCGCCGGCTGCCTTGACGGCTTCGCAGGCCTTGTACGCGTCTTCCACTGAAATGGCGATGTGGCCGTAGGCGGTGCCCATCTCGTACTTGTCGACGCCGTGGTTATAGGTCAGCTCCAGCTCCGCATGGTCGGGGTTGGAACCATAGCCCAGGAACGCCAGCGTGTATTTGTACTCGGTGTTTTCCGACGTGCGCAGAAGCTTCATGCCAAGCACTCTGGTGTAGAAATCGATGGAGCGTTGCAGGTCGCCGACTCGCAGCATGGTATGGAGAATTCGCATGTGTGCCTCAAAATGTTGCTGGGTAAGGCCCGTATTGTAGACGCACTGAATGTTTCGTGCCCCGCGCCCTCCCGCTGAAGGCATCCCGTACCCGCGATCCTGAGTGCCAAACAAAAAAGCCCCGGCCGAACCCGACCGGGGCACCAAGGCCTGCGTCCTCACCAGACACAGGCCGGACGGACTTGCATATCAGGATGGCTTTTATACGCCGCCATGTTAGGCGACGCGGCCTGCCGCGTCAGGGACTGGCACTTATGTTGCAAGCCGCTCAACAGTTCGCTGGAAGACCTGACGCAAACATGGTGCAAGACAAGCGAATCGATTTACACTAGAACCAAAAGCAAAAACGAAAGACGACGTCGGCTACGCCAAAAGATCGATGATCGCGACTCCTTGAAACCTGCGGGTTTCTCAAAAACGAGGGGGATCCAATCCGAGCAGTGAAGCACATGCGCAGCCCGCCGCGGCCGCGCATCGCCTGTGCGCGCACGCCCGAACCACGATCCTCCGGATTTGCAAGGATAGTGAGAGATGGATCGATTTACGATAATGAAAAGTTTCGTCCTGGTGGTGGAGGCCAACAGCTTTTCGACGGCGGCACGTACGCTACGCCTGTCGCGCGCGCTGGTGTCGCGGCATATTGCGGACCTGGAAGAACAGGTGGGAACGCGCCTGCTGAACCGCACCACGCGTTCGGTCACGCTGACCAAGGCCGGCACCAGCCATTACGAATTCTGCCGCCGCATCCTGCATGAACTGACGGTCGAAGAAGAGGAACTGCGCGGGCTGCGCGAACGGGCCGAGGGCTCGCTGAGCATCGTGTCGCCGAAATGGATCGGCAGCCTCGACCTGGGCGATGCCATCGCCTCCTTCGCCGCCGAGCATCCGCTGATCAAGGTCAAGCTGGACCTTGGCGGCGTCTCGGACCGCACGCATGAGTTCCTCGGCTCCGGCCATGAGATCGCCTTCCAGACCAAGTACCTGCGCGACTCGTCGGTGATGGTAAAAAAGATGGCGATGCTGCAATTCGTGATCTGTGCCGCGCCCTCCTATCTGGCGCGTTCGCGCCGTCCGCTGGAGCCGCGCGACCTGACCGAGCACCAATGCCTGGTCCACACCAACGACCCCATCTGGCATTTCACCCACGAAGAAGAAAACCTGCGCGTCAAACCCGAGAATGTCGCCTTCTACTCCAACACCTTCCTGGTGCTGCAAAAGGCGGCGGTGCGCGGCATGGGCATCGCCATGCTGCCGATGCGCTCCATCCTGCGCGAGGTGCAGGCGGGCGAACTGGAAATCATCCTGCCGCAGTTCACCGTGTCCGACCGGCCGCTGTATGCGGTGTATGCGCCGGGCGGCCAGCGCATCCGCAAGATCCAGTGCTTCCTGGATTTCATTTCACAGTGGTACAGCCAACCGGCCGAGATGGCCTGACGGCCCACGCAAACGGCAACGGCAACGGCAGCGCCGACATTGCCTCGTCACCTCAATGGTTGGGCGCCACGACTGCAGGCGCAGCGTGTTCATGGCTTCCTGCGCGTTGCGCAGGGCCGCTGGCCGACACGCCGGCTTGTCCTTGCATCGGCAAGGCATCCCCGCCAGCCAATACCTTTGCCTGCGCCGCCGGCTTCAACAGGAAGCGCGCCAGCGCCGGCAACAGCACCAGGGCGCCGATCATGTTCACGATGAACATGAACGCCAGCAGAATCCCCATGTCGGCCTGGAACTTGATCGGCGAGAAAGCCCAGGTCGCCACGCCCAGCGCCAGCGTTACGCCGGTCAGCATCACCACGCGGCCGGTAAACAGCAGCGCCTGATAGTAAGCCTGCGCCAGCGGCCGCCCTTGCCGCATCTGCGCCAGGATGATACTCAACACATACAGCGCGTAGTCCACGCCGATACCCACCCCCAATGCCACCACCGGCAGGGTCGCCACTTTCAGGCCGATGCCGAGCCATACCATCAGCGCTTCGGCCAGGATCGACGTCAGCGCCAGCGGGATAATGGCGCATGCCACCGCGCGCCATGAGCGGAAGGTGAAATAAGCCAATGCCACCACGGCGGCATAGACCAGCAACAGCATCTCATGGTTGGCCTGCTCCACCACGGCGTTGGTCGCCGCTTCGAAACCGGCATTGCCGGCGGCCAGCAGGAACTTCACATCGCCGCTGTCGTTCTCTTTGGCGAAGGCCTCCACTTCCGCGCTCACGCGACGCAAGGTCGCCGCCTTGTGGTCGGTCAGGTAGACCTGCACCTGCAGCAGGGAAAAATCCGAATTCACCAGATTGCGCGGCGCACGCGAGCTGGCCGTATTGAGCGCCGCCTGGTTCGGTTGCAGCTCATACCAGCGCGGGTTGCCTTCGTTCATCGCCACCGCCGTCTGCCGCGCCAGCGAGGCGACCGATTGCGTGGTTTCCACCCCGGGGACCTGGCGCAAGCGCCATTCGAGATCATCCACCCGTTCCAGCACGGCGTGCTTCATCGCGCCTTGTACCGGCGTACGAACCATCACCACCATCACGTCGCTGCTGGTGCTGTAATGCCTGGTGAGATAGGCATTGTCGAGGTTGTAGCGCGACTGCGGACGCAACTCCGGCGCCCCGGCATCGAGATCGCCAACCTGCAACATCCGGCTGGCGTGCAAGCCCAGGGCTCCCAGCAGCAGGGCCACCGCCATCGCGCCGATTGCCCAGCGCGTCTGCGTGAATTTGCAAAGGAAGGTCCATAAGGTGCGGCGGCCTTCCGCATTGCTGTCAGCCAGTGCCGCCCGCCGCGCCGCACGCTGGCTAACGCCGGTATAGCTCAACAGCACCGGCAGCACGATCAGGTTGGTGAACACCAGGATCGCCACGCCCAGGCTGGCGGTGATCGCCAGGCGACGAATGGACTGGATGTCGAGCATCATCAGCACCGCAAAGCCGACCGCGTCACACGCCAATGCGGTGAAACCGGCGGTAAACAGGCGGCGGAAAGTGTAGCGTGCCGCCACCAGCTTCGGCATGCCGCGGCCGATGTCCTGCATGATGCCGTTCATCTTTTGCGCGCCGTGGCTCATGCCGATGGCAAACACCAGGAACGGCACCAGCACCGCATACGGATCGAGCGCATAACCGAGGATCGGCAAGAAGCCGAGCTGCCACGCCACGGCCACCAGTGAACAGGCCATCACCAGCAGCGTGCTGCGCAGGCAGCGGGTATACCAGAAGACGATCACGGCCGCGATCGATGCGGCCAGGCCGAAGAAGGCCAGTACTTCCAGCAGGCCGGAGAGCAAGTCGCCAGCCACCTTGGCGAAGCCGGTGATGTGGATCTCGGTCGCGCCGGTGTTGTACTTGGCGCGCAGCTTTTCCAGTTGCTGCGACAGCGCGGCATAGTCCAGCTCATGTCCGTCTTCGTCGCGCTCGGCCAGCGGCACGATCAATGCGCTGGACTGGAAATCGCGCGACACCAGTTGGCCGACCTCCCCTGAACGTTCGATGTTCAGGCGCACGCGCTGCAAGGCGGCGGGCGACCCGTCGTAATCGTCGGGGATCACGGTGCCGCCTTCGAAGCCGCGTTCGGTGACGGCGGTCCAGCGCGTCGACGGCGTCCACAGCGACTTGAGCTGGCCGCGCACCACGCCGGGCAGCAGGAACACGTCATCGTTGATCTGGCGCAGCGTGGCCAGGTAACGCGCATCGAGCACGCTGCCGCTGCCCTTGTGCTCGACCACAATGCGCAGGCTGTTGGCCTGCGACACCAGTTTCTTGCGTTCGGCCAGATAGTTCTGCAAGTAAGGGTGGTTCAGCGGCAGCATGCCGTCGAAGCTGGCATTGGGCACGATGCGGCTGGCCTGCCAACCCAACAGCACCGTCACCAGCAGGCAAAGCGCCAGCAGCCAGCGGCGGTAGCCGAACACGAAGCGCTCCAGGCGGTTGCCGGAGTTCGGATCGAAAGGGATATTGTCGTGAGGCGTGGTGTTCATGGGGTAACGGTGTTCGTGGTGGAGGCGCGCGCGGTGCCCTCAGGCGCGGCATCGAAGCTGCCGGTCTCCATGCGCAGCAAGCCGCGCGTGCCGACCAGCACCAATGCGCCATCCGGCGCCAGCGTCGCGCCGGTGAAGGGGAAACGGTTTTTCATCGGCAACACGAAAAAGGTCTGCCCCTGGTCGCGGCTGACGATCACCTGTCCCGCCGCGCCGAGCAGGAGCACCGTCTCATCCGGCAATTGCAAGGCGGCCAGGAGCGAAGCGTCCACCGGCGTTTGCAGCTCCACCCACGGTGCGCCGGGTTGCTCGCTGCGGTAGACCTTGCCGCGCAGGCCGAACAGCATCAGCGCGCCGCGCTTGAGCGCCACGCCGCCGAACAGGCTGCCGCCGGTGGGCGAATCCTGTGCGGCAAACGGCGCCCCCGGTGCGGCGGCGCGCAGCAGCAAGCCTTGTTCTCCGAACAGGTATTGTTCCTGCCGGCGTCCGACGATGCCGTAGATGGTGGAACCGTTCGGATTGGGCAAGTTCTTCATGTGCGCCTGCCAGCTGCGACCGCCATCGGCGCTGGAAAACGCCAGGCCGTACGCGCCCACCACCAGCACCGAACCGTCGGGACGCAGGCTGATGTCCAGGAAGGGCTTGTCGGCGCCCTCGTCCACCAGGCGCTGGGCATCTTCCAGCAGCAGGTTCAGCGGATGTTCGGCATCGGCCGGGTCGGGCTTGACGGCATCCCAGGCCTGCTGCGCCGCCTGCTCGGCCAGCGCGGCGGCGGCCTGGCCATCGAGCACGCGGGTCCAGCTGGCGCCGCCATCGACAGAACGCAAGACCACTCCCATGTTGCCGACGGCCCAGCCCTCTCGCGCATTGGCAAAGCGCAGTGCGGTCAGGGTCACGCTGACCGGCACCCGCGCTTGCGTCCAATGCCGGCCGGCATCGTCGGAATAGATGACCAGGCCGCGCTCGCCGGCCGCGACCAGCCGGTTGCCCACGCGTTCGATCGCCAGCAGGTTGGCCTGGGTGGGATGGGCGACGGCAAGCGCGGGACGCTGCAATGCCGCCGGCAACGTTCCGGCAACCGGGGCCGCAGCTCCCCAGCCGCAGGCCAGCGCGGCCAGCCAGGCGACGGCCGTGCGCTGCAGCTTGATGGACAAGAACAGCCTCATGTCAACGCACACCGCTGCTGGCCAGGGAGCTCGACGTGAAGCGCGTCAGTTGCTTGCTGTCGAAGTCCTGGTACGAGACCCCGCCGGTTTCATTGATCGCCGCGGCATACACCCAGCCGCCGGTAAGCAGGTCGAACCAGGTATAGCTCAGGGTGCTGGCCGATGGCTCATCCCCCGCCAGCAGGGTGAAGGCCTGGCCGGTCTTCCACAGCTTGCCTTGCGCATCCCAGGTATCGGCCAGCACTGCTTGCCAGGTGTCTTCATCCAGGTACAGGCGGCGCTTGGCGGCGACGTTGCGCTTGCCATCGCGCAGCGTGGCTTCCAGCACCCATACGCGGTGCAGCTCCCAACGCACGGCATCGGGGTTGAGCGTCCCCTTGCCGATCACATCGTTGACCGGTTTCAGGAACAGGCCATTGTTGTTGTACGGGATGTAGATCTCGCGCTTGCCGACCAGCTTGACCTGGTAGCGATCCTGCGCGCCGATGAACAGGTTGACGTCGTCGAAGTTGGCCAGGCCGGCCGCCGATGCGTCGGGCGTGTCGTACACCAGCGAAGGCGACTTGCGCACCCGGCGCTGGCCCGGCACGTATTGCCAGCCGTCCTTGGGCTTGGTGTAGTTGTCGACATAGTCGATGGTCATCATGGCCTGGCCGGCATTGGCCGGCGGCTCGGTGATGTCCAGCCGGGCACGCGCCCATTCGCCGCTGAAGCTTTCGGCCTTGCCCTTCATGTCGTAGTAGGGATAGGCCAGGCTGGTGCGCTGGCGGTTGGTCAGGATGCGCTCGCCGCTGGCGGTCATGACGTATTTGTCGGCGGTGAAACTGGTGAGCTGGCCGCGGTAGCTCAGCATGTGGTTCCACAGCGCCTCATGCCCGTTCTTCGGCACCGGGAACGGAATGCCGCCATAGGCGCCTTCCACCGTCAGGCCGTCGTTGGTCAGCTTGGCGCGGGTGGCGTTCTGCGCGACGGCATCGTAGATCGCTTGCGTGAACACGGCGCTGCGGTGGGTCGGATAGACGTCTACCCGCATGCCCGGCCACTTGGCCAGCAGCGCCTTGGTGCCGTCGGTAAGCTTGTCGCCATGTTGCGCGGCGTTGGCAGCGGTGATCGACACCACCGGCTTTTCCGCGGCGAACGGATCCGGGCGCCTGTTGTTGGCGCCGGGCGGCGTGGCGATTGCCTTGCCGTCCCAGGCGGGGATGCTGCCGTCCTTGTTGGCGGCGCGCTCGGCGCCATACGGCGTCAGCGCTCCGGACTTGAGGTTGGGGGCGCCTTGTGCCGCGGCGTCTGCCATGCCCAAGCCTGCCGCCAGGCCGAGCGCCAGCCATGCGCTGGTGATGTTGAAAAGGGGCGCGTTCATTGCTTGTATCTCCTTGGTTGTTCTTTGGGTGAATCAGAAGCTGGCTTGCAGGCTGAACCGCATGTAGTCGCGGTCAAGCAGCGGCTGTGTGCTGCTGTTGCCCAGATAGGTGATCAGCGAGAGGTTGGCGGTCCACTTGTTGAGGTACACGCCGGTCAGGCCGATGATGAATTCGCCGCCGTGGTCCGGGCTGCCAGAGAACGGGAATGCGGTGTCGATCACCGACTTGCCCTTGAACGACCAGCCGAGGTTGACCGGCAAACTCATATCCAGCCCCGAAGCCACCTGGTACCAGGTCGGGGTGAATACGATGCGTCCGCCGTAGCTGGTCTTGTTGAGCGTGGTATCGACCTTGTCGCCGTTGCGGTCGACGCTGTTGAGGTGGTTGCCCGACAGCTCGCCCACCACGCTGGCGCCATCCCACAACGACGAAGCGCCGGTGACCATGGTGGTCGACAGGTTCAGGTGCGTGGTGCGGCCGGTGGGATATGGCACGTTGCTGGCCAGCCAGCTGCTGCTGGCGCCGGCCGGAAGGACCACCGTCCCCGAGCGCGCCACCAGCGGCTGGCCGAAGCGCATCGACGCTTCCAGGCCGATGTTGGCGATGCCGACCAGGCGCGAGATGCTGGCGCCAACGGCGCGCACGTTATTCGGCACTGCCAGGTAATAACGGCTGCTGGCGGCCTGCGTGACCACCTGGGTCGAGGTGTCGTTGTAGCGGATCGCATAGAACCCCAGGTCGGCGTCGAGCATTTCGCTGCGCGTATTGAGCGCCAGGCCGAAGTTGTTGGGCAACGCGCCCTTGACCATGCCGGCGTATTTCAGCTTCAGCGGGCCGGCGTAAATCGATTCGGCGCCGTCGCCCAGCATGTCGGTCGAACTCAGGTAGCTGCCGGCCGGATGCAGGCGCGTCGGGCGATACTTGAACTGGTAATAGGCCTCGACGCTGGTGTCTTCGGTGAGCTGCAGCGTGCCCGACAATTGCGGCACGGGGATCGTGGTTTCCTTGGCCTGGGCGCCGGGGATCGACAACTTGTACAGGTCGATCGGGGCCATGCCCTTGGCGATGCCGTTCATCCCGAAAAACAGGGTCGTCCCCCAGATCAGCGAATGTTGGCCGAGACGATAGGACAGCGTGGAATCGCCGAGCTGGTTCTTGCCGAACACAAACCAGTCGAGCATTTCGGCATTGTTGCCGGCAATGCGCCTGGTCTCGCCGGAGAACTGGTTGTAAGGCGAATTGACGTTGTTGGAACTCGAAGGCGACGTGTTGGCGGTGCCGCTGTTGTAGACCGTGTCGTACCAGGCGGCGCCGGACAGGCGCAGGCCGAAGCCATCCTTCTGGATATCGAACTCGGACAATAAGTCGACCCGGTTCGAGATCAGCCCCTTGTTGAAATTGCGGTCGCCGTCATCGTTGTTGACCTTGGCCGCGCCGGAGATCAATGCCGCATCGGGTGAATTGAGGCGATAGCCGGCGCTGTACTTGACCGTGTTATCCCAACGCACCTGCCAGTCGCCGCCGGGGTTGAGATCCATCGCACTGGCCGAGGCGCCGGCCATGAGCGTGCCGACCATTGCGGTCAGGGTTTTCAGCGAGGCGCGCTTTTTTGCGGGCGCAGTTGTCCTTGCATGCTTTTTCATGTGTGTCTCCCGAAATTTTTTGTTGTAGGTGTGTGCTGCTGAGGTGCGCCAAGAGGAGCCTCCTTTAGCGCATGTCCTGACGGGACATCGAATCAATTCTTGCGGGCGCGCTTGATGCCTTGTGTGCATGCAGTGCGCTCGGCGACGGGGTCGCCGCCGATTCCGCCTATTGCGCCGGCGTCAGGCTATCCGGCCTGCCCCCGGCCGCCTGCCCCGATTGCGACCTTCTGCGTGGTCTCCATGCTTTGCCTCCTTTTTTTTTGACAATCGGCCACTGCGACGTGGAACCGGGCGAGTCTTGCGCCATGGCCAATGCCATCGGGTAGCAATATGCACGCAGAGAAGATTGTTGTGACAGACCTACAAACTATGTTGCAGATTATTTGACAATGGGAAGGCGCCAAGGAAAGGGCAACAGCGCGTGCAAAACGCACGCCGATGGCAAAAACGGGGGGATTTCAGCTGTCCTCGCCATACATACGACAACCATGGCGCAGGCAAGAAAACGTCGTTGCACATGCACAACGACGGAAGAGATTGCGCCTGCCCGACAACAGGCATGCACAAAAAATAGGCACAACATGTATGCCCGGGCGGGGGAACTTCAGTCTTGCCGGTCCAGGTTGCCCTGCATGATCTTGAGCAATGCGACCAGTTCACCACATTGTTTTTCCGACAATCCTTCGACTGCCTGCTCCAGGATCCGGGATCCGGTCTTTTTCAACTGGCGCTGCAACGCCCGGCCTTCCTTGCTGAGCTGCAAGCGCACGGAACGACGGTCTTGCGCATCCTCCCTCGCCTCCAGATAGCCCTTGTCGCGCAAGCCGCGGATCAGCCGTGTCAGCTGGGCCTTGTCGCGCCCGGAATGCGCCACCAGGTCGCTCAGCGTGGCGTCGGGGTGCTGCGCAAAGTAATCCAGCACGCGGCTTTCCATATGCGTGATGCCGCGCTCGTCCTCGCGGAAAACCTGGGAGCGGCTGGCGCGGTACAGGTGCATGACCGTATGGATGGCCTCAAAGACCTTATCGGCATCAGGTGATTGGTTGACTTTATCAACTTGATTTTTCATAATGGTAGACATTATCAACTAAATAGGCTTCCTATGGATACCATCAATACAACATCGCGCGCGGTACAACGTGTGCGCCATGACATCAAATTCCGCGATGTCGCCGTAGCGCGCATCCACCAGACCGGCGCCAACATGCTGAGCATCACTTTCAAGGGCGAGGCCTTGTCGGATTTCGTTTCGCTGTCGTTTGACGACCATGTCAAGTTCGTCTTTCCGGATGCCGGCGGCGTGCCGGTCCGGCGCGACTATACGCCAACCGATTATGACAAGCAACGCGGCGAAGTCACGCTGGAATTTGCCTTGCATGCCGAAGGCGCCGCCACCGACTGGGCGCGCCGGGCCAAGGTCGGCATGACGGCGGTGATCGCCGGGCCGCGCGGCTCCATGATCATCCCCGCCGATTACGACTGGCACCTGCTGGTGGGCGACCTGTCTTCCTTGCCGGCGATCAGCCGCCGCCTCAAGGAGCTGCCGGCAGGCACGCGCGTGCAGGCGGTCATCGAGATTGCCCACATGGGCGATATCCGCCAGTTCGACAGCCAGGCGCAAGTCGATGTGAGATGGGTGACCAGCGGCGCCGAAGCCTTGGCCGACATCCGCGCATTGCAGTTGCCGGCTGGCGAGGGTTATGTCTGGGGCGCGGGCGAAGCGGCGACGATGACCCAACTGCGCGCCTTGCTGCTCAACGAAAAGCAGCATCCCAAGGACGCCATGCGCATTTCTTCCTATTGGAAACGCGGCGCCTCCGATTTCCACGAAAAGCTGGACCAGTAAGCTCCCCCCACGTTAGCGCGGCAGGCATGCCTTTCCCCAGCCCGTGCTGACCCCGTCCAGGAATTGGGCGACATCGCCGCTACCTTCCCTTCCCCTGCGACACTCGCGGTCCGGGATTCCCCGGAGACGCTCCCAAAAGCCTCCCCCCAAAGCCTTCCGAATGACGAAAAGTACCAGTGAATTTAACTTTTGTTTAATGACATGCCCTGGTCTTGTCACTATCCTTTCGAAGCGTTTCGGGCATTGCGGGAGAGGAAGCATCGGCGGGTGAAACAGCCTGGCGTCCGGCATCCCTCACGGAGAGAGCCCATGCGTGCATGAATACAGAATTAACAATAATGACGAGGAGCATTTCATGGATCGCAGACAAACCCTTCGCCTGCTGGGTTCGGCCGCACTGGCAACGCAGTTGCCGCTGGCGGGGCTGGCGCGGGCGCAAACCCCGGTCGCCAAGGGCATCCCGAACAAGGGCGTGCTGCTGATGAACCGCATCGCCCCATCCGTATCGGAGCTGTATATCGCCAACCTGGATGGGAGCAACGAGCGCAAGCTGCTGGTCGACAGCGTCTATGAATACAACGCCAGCCTGTCGCCGGACGGCAAGTGGCTGCTGTTCACCTCCGAACGCCGCGGCGACGGCCAGTCCGACATCTATCGCGCACGCCCGGACGGCACCGATATTTCCCCGGTGGTCGTGACCGACTCCATGGACGACGCCGGCGTGCTTTCCCCGGACGGCGCCACGCTGGCCTTCGTCTCCACCCGCAATGGCTACCGCGCCAACATCTGGCTGCAGGACCTCCTGACCGGCCACCTGAAACAGTTGACCGGCGTGGGCGAGGTGCGCGGCAAGGAAGGCAAGCCGGACTGCTATTTCCGTCCGTCGTGGTCGCCCGATGGCCAATGGATCGCGTTCTCCAGCGACCGCAATACCGAATGGACCGGCCACGACCAGGGGCAAGGCTGGGAGCACACGCAAGAACTCAGCATCTACATCATCCGCCCGGACGGCACGGGCTTTCGCAAGGTGGCCTCCAAGCCCGGCTACTGCCTCGGCTCGCCGAGCTGGTCGCCGGATGGCAAGCGGATCGTATTCTATGAAATGACCGTCGAGGCGACCTGGGGCGCCCGCCGCCCGAACTATTACGGCAAGGCGTATTCGCAAATCGTCTCGGTCGACGTCGCCAACGGCCAGCGCATCGAACACACCACCGGCACCGACCTGAAGCTGCAGCCGCAGTTCATCGGCGATAGCGAGATCGGCTACCTGATCAAGTACGGCCCGAACGAAGGCCTGGCGTACACTTCCGGCCGCGCACCGTTGAAGCAGACCTTCATCCGCTCGCCCAGCTGGACGGCCGACGGCAAGTCCGTGATCTATGAAAAGGTCTCTTTCAAGCCGGTGCGCCCGCTGCTCAAGCCCTTGTTCAGCTGGGATCCGGAATGGGAATACCGCCACATCGACGTCTACCCGCAGATGTCGAAAGATGGCTGGATCGTATTCACCGACAAGCAACTGGGCAACAGCTCGATCTACATCATGCGCGCGGACGGTTCGCAAAAACGCAAGGTGTTCGAATCGTCGGGCCACGGCCTGAACGAAGCCAAGGTGCGCATGGGCCTGGCCGGCGCATTCCAGCCATCGTGGTCGCCGGATGGCGAGTGGATCACCTTCGGCCTGGGCTACTGGTTCACTGAACGCAACACCATGACTGCCGCCGTCTGGCGCGTGCGCCGCGATGGCAGCGGCGCGGAACAGTTGACCGATGGCACCATCCATTCGGGCTTCCCCAGCTATTCGGCCGACGGCAAGGAAATCGTCTACCGCGCCTGGAGCGACAAGGAAAAGGGCTTGCGCGTGCTCAGCCTGGCGACCCGCACTTCGCGCGTGCTGACCGACGGGCAAGACAACCTGCCGGGCTGGTCGCCGGATGGCCAGCGCATCGTCTTCACCCGCAAGCGCGAAGACGGCAACTACGACGTCTACACCATCCGCCCGGACGGCACCGGCCTGTTCCGCTGCACCGACCACGAATCCAGCGACGGCCACGCCGTGTGGACGGCGGATGGACGCATCATGTGGAGCGGTTCGCAACATGGCTTTCGCGATGAAGCGGCGCTGTACGACCAGACCTTCCAGCAATACGGCCAGATCTACATCATGAACGCCGACGGCACCGACAAGCGCATCCTGACCGACAGCCGCTGGGAAGACTCCATGCCGCTGTATGTGCCTAACGCCAAATAGTTGCTGTACGGACGGGCCGCCTGAGGGCGGCTCCGCTGGTTGATCCAGTTCGGCCGGAGCATTGCGCTCCGGCCGTTTTTGCTTGCGCGGCGCCACTGGAGCGGAAAAAAGAATGGAACGATCGCAGGCCTGGATATCCATGAAGTAAAATGGCATTAACCCACAATATTATGAAACTAGCTCATACATTATGTTGGAACGCATCCATTTATCCATCGTCCAGGAAGTCGAACGACAAGGTTCGCTGACCGCCGCCGCCCAGATTCTGTGCGTCACGCAATCGGCGCTGAGCCACAGCATGAAGAAACTGGAACAGCAACTGGGCACCGACATCTGGCTGCGCGAGGGGCGCAGCCTGCGGCTCACGCAGGCCGGGCAATACCTGCTGGCCGTGGCCAACCGCGTGCTGCCGCAGCTGGATCTGGCCGAGGACAGGCTGCGCCAGTTCGCCCAGGGCGAGCGCGGCGCATTGCGCATCGGCATGGAATGCCATCCTTGCTACCAATGGCTGTTGAAGGTGGTGTCGCCTTATCTGGAGACATGGCCGGATGTGGATGTGGACGTGAAACAGAAATTCCAGTTCGGCGGCATCGGCGCGCTGTTCGGCTATGAGATCGACCTGCTGGTCACGCCGGACCCGCTGTACAAGCCCGGCCTGGTCTTCGAGCCGGTCTTCGATTACGAACAGGTGCTGGTCGTGGCCGGTAACCATAAGCTGGCCGGCGCCGCTTATGTGAAACCGCAGCAACTGATGAGCGAAGTGCTGGTCACCTATCCCGTTCCGACCGACCGCCTGGATATCTACAATCAATTCCTGTCGCCGGCGGGCATCACGCCCAGGCGGCACAAGGCCATCGAAACCACCGACATCATGATGCAGATGGTCGCCAGCGGACGCGGCGTCGCCGCCCTGCCGCGCTGGCTGGTGGAAGAGTACGCCAGCAAGATGGACGTGGCGCCGGTGCGCCTGGGCAAGCACGGCATCGCCAAGCAGATCTTCCTCGGCGCGCGCGAAACCGAAGTCGGCATCGATTACCTGCATGCTTTCATCGAACTGGCGCGAAGCGCTGGCGCCTGAACCTCGATCCCAGACGCACAATGAAGAACGGGCAAGCTGCGAAGCTTGCCCGTTCTTTCCTCAAGACTGCGATTTAGCGCATCGCTTAACGGCCGTAGTAGTACGGACGGTCATCATAGCGGTAGGAGCGCACTTCGGTGCGTTCTACGTAACGCACCGGACGCGGCGCGTAATAGCGCGGTTGCTCGTAGTACACGGGCTGCGGCGCCTGGTAATAAACCGGCTGCGGCGGGGCTTGGTAGTACACCTGTTGCGGAGGAGCCTGGTACACCGGCTGGGCCGGAACCGAATTGGCGATCAGCGAACCGATGGCGACCGCGCCAATGATGCCGGCAGCGATGGCGACGCCGTTATTGCCGCCGTGGTCACGCGCCATGGCTGGCGCGCTGACGACAGCTGCCGATGCGAGAAGGGTGGTTGCGATCAGAACCGTTGCGATTTTTTTGCTGGCCATGATTGGCTCCTGTCTAATAAGTCCGCTAAGTTGTCGCGGCACGATTCAACTATATGTCAGCAAATCTCGAAATACATCGATTCTGAAACTTGGTTACAGTTCTTACGAGTCGCGCCCCGAATGTGACTATTTGCAACCGGATATGCACAAAGGCGGGGATTTTCAGGTCTTGCGGCCGCCCAGTAGATTGGCCAGCGCCACGAACTGCGCCACCGGCACCGCTTCCGGGCGCGCCTGCGGATCGACGCCGGCCTGGCGCAATTCGTCTTCGCTGAACAAACCCGCCACGCAGTTGCGGATCACCTTGCGGCGCTGGGAGAAGGCCTTGGTGACCACCTGCGCCAGCAAATTCTCATCGCAGGGCATGGGCTGCGCCAGCGGGATCATGCGGACAATGGCCGAATCCACCTTCGGCGGCGGGTCGAATGCGGTGGGCGGCACCACGAACAGCAATTCCATGTGATAACGCCATTGCAGCATCACCGAAAGGCGCCCGTAAGCCTTGCCGCCCGGTTCGGCCACCATGCGTTCCACCACTTCCTTTTGCAGCATGAAATGCTGGTCGCGCACCTGCGGCGCGATGCTCGCCAGATGGAACAGCAAGGGGCTGGAAATGTTGTACGGCAGGTTGCCGACCACCCGCAGCTTGTGCCCGTCAGGCACCGGGATACTGCCGAAATCGAACTTCAATGCGTCGGCCGAATGCACCGTCAGGCGCGCCGGGTCGAAACGTTTTTGCAGGCGCTCGACCAGGTCGCGGTCGAGCTCGACCACGTGCAGGTGCTTGAGGGAGTCCAGCAGCAGGGAAGTCATCGCCGCCAGGCCGGGGCCGATTTCGACCATGGCGTCGCCCGGCTGGGGCTCGATGCAACGGATGATGTCGTACAGGACGGTGTCGTCGGTCAGGAAGTTCTGGCCGAAACGTTTGCGGGGGATGTGTTTCATAGCTTGCCTTGGTTGCGCGCCATCTCGGCGGCGGCGCGGATCGCCACCGCCATGCTGCCGTGGTCGGCATGGCCCAGCCCGCGCGCGGCCAGGTCCAGTGCGGTGCCGTGGTCGACCGAGGTGCGGATCAGCGGCAGGCCCAGCGTGATATTGATGCCGTGGCCGAAGCTGGCGAACTTGAGCACCGGCAGGCCCTGGTCGTGGTACATCGCCAGCACGCAGTCGGCGTCTTCCAGGTACTTGGGCTGGAACAGCGTATCGGCCGGATACGGCCCGCGCGCATCGATGCCGCGCTGCTGCGCCGCCTGCAGCGCCGGTGCGATGACCTCGATTTCCTCGCGGCCGAGATAGCCGTTTTCGCCGGCATGCGGGTTCAGCCCGGTCACCAGGATGCGCGGCGCGGCGATGCCGAACTTGGCGCGCAGGTCGGCCTGGAGGATATCCAGCGTGCACGCCAGGCTGTCGCCGGTGATGGCGGCCGGTACGTCCTTCAAGGCCAGGTGGGTAGTCGCCAGCGCCACGCGCAAATGCGGCGCATGTGACGTGGCTGCACCGGCCAGCATCATCACCACGTGTGGCGTGTGCGTGGCTGCGGCCAGGTATTCGGTATGGCCGGTGAACGCCACGCCGGCATCGTTGATGGTGCTCTTTTGCAGCGGCGCGGTGACGATCGCGGCAAAGCTGCCGTTCATCGCCCCTTCGACCGCCAGATCCAGCGCCTGCAGCACGGCGCGGCCATTGCGCGCATCGAGCTGGCCGGGGCGCACCGGTTCGGCCACCGGGCAATCGATGACGCTCAGGCAATCGGCCGGGAAGTCCGGCAAGCCGCTATTGCGCCAGGCCTGTATCGACAATGCGGCGACCCGCATTTGCGGGTCGATACCCTGCGCGGTTTGCGCCAGCAAGGCGGCATCGCCCAACAGTACGCAACGCATTTCAGCGCGCAACTCCCAGGCCGCGCGCAGCGAAATTTCGGGGCCGATGCCTGCCGGTTCGCCGCAGGTGAGCGCGATGATGGGTCGATTCATGGCGTTGGAAATCCCTCGTCAAAAAAGCAAGAGCCGGCGCCAGGGCCGGCTTCTTGCTGGTGTCGCATGCTGGCGACGCCAGATGCGCAGGCGCGCGGCGCCGTTTGCAACGGGCGCCGCGCACTGGCGGCATCAGTCGTCGTTACGGTACTCGACATAGGCGCGGTCGCGGATCTGGCGCATCCAGTCTTCGGTGGCCTCATCGATCTTGCGTTCGCGGATGGCCTGGCGGGCCGCCTGGCGGGTACGCTCCTTGGAAGCGTCGTCGGTCTTGCGCTCAACCACCTGGATCAGGTGGAAGCCGAACGGCGATTCGATCGGCTGGCTGACTTCGCCCGGTTTCAACTGGTCCATCGCACGCTCGAACTCGGGCACGGTATCGCCCGGGTACACCCAGCCCAGGTCGCCGCCCTTGGCGGCCGACAGGTCGTTCGAATACAGCTTGGCCAGCTCTTCGAAGGAGGCCGAACCGTGGTCCAGGCGCTCCTTCAGTTCGGTCAGCTTGCGCTTGGCGTCGGCCGCGGTGACCACCTGGTTGACCTTGATCAGGATGTGGCGCACATGGGTCTGCTGGACTGCCGGCGCGGCGGCTTGCTGGTTGCCGGCGGCGCGGCGGCCGACCAGCTTCAGGATGTGGAAGCCGTTGCCGCTCTTGAGGAGCGCGCTGACCTGCCCGTCCTGCAGCTGGGACACGCCGTCCAGGAACAGTTGCGGCAGGCGCTCGGCCGGACGCCAGCCGAGGTCGCCGCCGGTCAGGGCATCCGCGGCGTCGGAGTAGGTCGCGGCCGTCTTGGCGAAGTCGGCGCCGGTCTTCAACTGGCGCAGCACGTCTTCGGCCCGCTCGCGGCGCGCGGCCAGTTGTTCCGGCGAGGCGTTCTCGGGCACGCGGATCAGGATCTGGGCGATGTCCAGCTCCTGGTGCTCGCCGCCGGCATTGGCTTCAGCGGCCAGGTAGTTGTCGATTTCGGATTCGGTCACGGTGACCTTGTTGTCGACTTCACGCTCGCGCAGGCGCTGGCTCAGGATTTCACGCCGGATTTCCTCGCGGAAGGTTGCGTAGACCAGGCCTTCCTTTTCCAGGCGGGTGCGGAATTCCGGCATCGACATCTTGTTCTGCTCGGCGATTCGCTGCATGGCGCGGTCCAGCATGGCGTCATCGACCACGATGCCGCTTTCCTTGGCCATCTGCGCCTGGGCGCGCTCGACAATCATGCGCTCGACCAGTTGGCGCACCAATTGATTGCGCGGAGGCACTTGCGCGTTCTGCGCAGCCATGCGCTGTTCGACGCTGGCCAGGCGATCGGCCACTTCCTGGCGCGTGATGACCTCGTTGTTGACCACCACCATGATGGAGTCGACCGGCCTGGGTTCCTGGGATGCGCGGGAGGCTGGGGCTTGAGCCGGCGCCATCGCGGGCGGCGTCGCCACCGGCGCGGCCGCCGCAGGCCTGGTTGCAGCAGGCTTGGCCGCAGGCGCCGCGGCCGGCTTGGCGGGCGCCTGTTGCTCCATTTCCGACGGTGCAACCGGGATGATGGTCGCCGCAAACTGCGCCTGCGCATTGCTGATCACGCCAAGCATGCACAGCAGCGCGGTCACTGTTTTGGTTTTCGCGAGGAGTGGAGTACGCATATTACGCATGGATAAGCACTTGGGTCAGGAAAGGGTTAGAAGTTGTCGTTCGCGGTGCTGTCAGGCAAATTCACGTTCTGATAGCCGGGAACGCTGCTCTTGATCGCATCCAACGGATTGGAGCCGATCTTCGAGAAACCGTTGAGTTCCAACTGTAAAAAGAAACCGGTCGACGCCTTGGTGGAGGAAGTCGGGATCCGCTGCGCCACCACGCGGAATACCCAGCAGTCGGCCTTGTATTCCATGCCCAGCAGGCCTTCGGCCACGGTCTTGTCGGGAATCGAGTAGTTGATGCGGCCCACAGCATACCAGCGTTGCGACACCGGCCATTGTCCGGAGACGTCAACCTGCTTGAGCGGATCCAGCAAACCGGTGTAGGGATTCACATAAGTGCGGTCCAACCGGTATTGCAGGTTCAGCACGCGCTTGGGCGCCGGTTGCCAGCGCACGCCGAAGGTGGAGCGCACCATCTGGCGCAGGGTCTCGCTGTACTGCACCGAGCTGTCGGTCGAGAACTCCTTGGAGATCTGTCCGCCCAGCGCCAGCAGCAAGTCGGATTTGCTGCCCAGCGTGGTCGAGGTAGTGCCGCTGAGGGCGACCTTGGGGTCGGCGAAGTAATAGCGCTGCCCCACCGCCATGCGCAGGCGCTCCAGGCCGTTTTCCTCAATCAGGCGCGAGGTGACGGCGGCGGTCAGCTGGTTGGCGTCGCTGATGCGGTCATGGCCGGAGAAGCGGTTCTCGCTGAAGATCTGCGCGAAGTTGAAGTCGGCCAGGCCCGAATCGAAATTCGGCAGCTGCGACTGGTCGCGGTACGGCGTGCGCACATAGAACAAGCGCGGCTCCAGGGTCTGGGTCATGCTGCGGCCGAGCAGCGTCGATTCGCGCTCGAAGACCAGGCCGGAGTCCAGCGACACCGTCGGCAGCGTACGCGAGAAGCTGGTGGGCTGCCCCACGCCGACGTTGTTGAGGCGATAGCTGGTGGCGTCCAGCGTCAGCTTGGGCGTGATGAAGTAGCCCGGGCGCACCCACGGATAGGCCACCGTCTGCGTGATGAAGCCGCGATCGCCGCCGATCAGGTCGCCGCTGGAGAAGCGCGTGAAGTCGGCCGTGGTGGTGAAGTCGAAACCGCCGACATCGTAGCGGCTGCCGGTGAATACGATCTGCGGCACACGGTCGTAAGGCTTGGTGATCGGATTGTCCACGTCCTGCAGCAACTGGTACTTGGAAACGTGCCCGTACAGGCTCCAGTAGGTACTGGAATAGGTCAGGCTGACGTCGCGCGTGAGCAGGCGCTGGGTACTGGCCGTGATCGAATGGGCAAAGTCCGACGGGTAGTCGTTATCGGACGCCTTGTTCACGTTCCAGGCCAGGGTCAACCCCGGCGCCAGGGTCTGGTTATGGATCGACGACAGCGAATAGCGCCCGGTACCGGTCACCTGGTCCTGGATCCCCTCGACATAAGTCGTGCCGGAATAGGTGTCGCCCAGATAACGGGTCTCGGCGCCCATTTGCAAGCCTCGACGCGCGATGTACTTGGGGTACAGCGTCAGGTCATAGTTGGGCGCCAGGTTGAAATAGTAAGGCACCGACAACTCGGCGCCGCCGGTCGAGGTCATGCCGTAGGTCGGCGGCAGCACGCCGGATTTGCGCTCGCCCGACAACGGGAACGACATCCAGGGCGAGCCGAGGATGGGCACGTCCTTGAAGTACAGCACGCCGCCCCGCATGATGCCGACATCGCGTCCGCTATCGAGGTCCATGGTGTTGGCGCGCAGGTACCAGTCCGGATCGGTCGCTTCACAGGTGCTGTAGGTGCCCTGCGTCACTTCCGCCTGGTCGTTGGACAGGAAATCGATGCGCTCGGCCTTGCCGCGCCCGCCATTCTTGCCGATCAGGTAAGTCGGATTGGTCACGAAACCGGCGCCGGACTCCATGTTCATCTGCGCATGGTCGCCGGTATATTGGTCTTGCAGCCGCTGCATCCATACGTGGCCGGTGGCCTCGACTTCATCCTGGATGATGCGGTATTCCGCGCGGTCGGCCTTGATGATGGTGCGGCCCTTGACCACTTCGACGTCCCGCTCCAGGTTCACCTGGCGGTCGGGGCGGCCGGTCATCTGCTCGGCGCTCACGTTGACGGGAGCATTCTGGTCGTCGGCTGGCGCCGCAGCCGGCTTGGGCGCGGTCATCTGCGCATGCACCGCGAGCGGCAGCAAACCGGAGGCGGATGCCACCACCGCCGACGAAAGCAGGCGCGCCAACCGCCAATTGACAGTGCGTTCAGAGAGAGACTTGGAAAACCGGATCATGAAAAGAGTGGCAAGACACCGTGCAGGCGGATTTTTTGAAGTTAATCCCTTATTATATGGGAACTCAACCACATCAAACGAATTCCTCAGATAGTTCATGTCTTCCCCAAGTTCTTCCCCCGATCGCCGTTTATCCGATTTGCAAGCCTGGCTCGATACCCTCGCCGCCACCCCGGCGCTGTCTTCCACCTTGCGCCCGGCATCGGCCGATGCCAGCTTTCGCCGCTATTTCCGGGTGGACACGCCGGACGGCGGCAGCGCCATCGTGATGGATGCGCCGCCGCCGCAAGAAGATGTGCGCCCCTTCATCCATGTCGCCGGCCTGTTCGGCGCCACCGGCGTCACGGTGCCGAAGATCCTGGCGCAGGACATCGAGCGCGGCTTCCTGCTGCTCACCGACCTGGGCTCGACCACCTATCTGCACCAGCTCACCGCAGGCAGCGCGCCCAAACTATACATGGATGCGATCGAAGCCTTGATACTTTTACAAGCGCAAAGCCGGCCCGACGTCCTGCCCGAGTACGACCGCCCGCTGCTGCTGCGCGAACTGGAACTGTTCCGCGAATGGTATATCGGCCGCCACCTGGGCGTGACGCTGAGCGACAAACAGAACGCGGTGCTGACCAAGACCTTCGACGCCATCCTGGCCAACAACCTGGCGCAACCGCAGGTCTACGTGCACCGCGACTACCATTCGCGCAACCTGATGGTGCTGCCCACGGGCAACCCCGGCATCCTGGATTTCCAGGACGCGGTCTACGGCCCCATCACCTACGACCTGGTCTCGCTGCTGCGCGACGCCTACATCCAGTGGGACGAGGAGCTGGTGCTGGACTGGGCCATCCGCTACTGGGAAAAGGCGCGCCGCGCCGGCCTGCCGGTGGCGCCGGACATCGACAGCTTCTACCGCGACTTCGAGTGGATGGGCCTGCAGCGCCACCTCAAGGTGCTGGGCATCTTCGCCCGCCTGTACCACCGCGACGGCAAGGACGGCTACCTGAAGGACATGCCGCTGGTCATGGAATACACGCTCAAGACCGCGCGCCGCTACGTGGCCTTCACCCCGCTGGTGCGCCTGATCGAAAAGCTGGAGCAGGATCACGCGCCGAAGTTCGGCTATACCTTCTGAAGACGCTGCCGATATGAAAGCCATGATCTTCGCAGCCGGCCGCGGCGAGCGCATGCGGCCGCTGACCGACACCTGCCCCAAGCCGCTGCTGAAAGTGCGCGGCCGCCCGCTGATCGTGTGGCAGATCCTGTCGCTGGTGCGCGCCGGCATCACCGAGATCGTCATCAACCATGCCCACCTGGGCCGGCAGATCGAAGAAGCGCTGGGCGACGGCGGCAAGTTCGGCGCACAATTGCATTACTCGCCCGAAGACAGCGCGCTGGAAACCGCCGGCGGCATTGCCAAGGCGCGCCATCTGCTGGGCGAAGAACCATTCGTGGCCGTCTCGGGCGATATCTGGTGTCCGCACTTCGACTACGAACAGGTCAAGACGGTGCTGGAAGATGAAGACCCGTGGGGCAATCCGCTGCCGCCGGACAAGCGCGACGTGGCCTGGATCTGGCTGGTCAAGAATCCGCCGTTCCATCCGGATGGCGACTTCGCGCTCAGCAATTTCTCGATCGCCAATGAGGGCGAAAACAAGCTGACCTTCGCCAACATCGGGGTCTACCGTCCGCAGATGTTCGACGCCATCGCGCCCGGCCAGCACGCCAAACTCGGCCCGCTGCTGCGCGAATATGCCGCGCGCGGCCAGGTCGGCGGCGACGTCTACCGCGGCGACTGGCACAACGTCGGCACCATCGATCAACTGGAAGCACTCAATCAGCCGCCAGGAGGCATACGTCCATGAGCTTCAACGCCACGCCCTTCGCCGAACGCCGCGCCCGCCTGATCGCCAGCCTGCAACAGGCCGGCGGCGGCATCGCCATCATCCCGACCGCGC
Source organism: Herbaspirillum sp. GW821-FHT09A12 (assembly GCF_059418325.1). Taxonomy (NCBI): domain Bacteria; kingdom Pseudomonadati; phylum Pseudomonadota; class Betaproteobacteria; order Burkholderiales; family Oxalobacteraceae; genus Herbaspirillum; species Herbaspirillum sp. GW821-FHT09A12. Next base: position 673,674 of record NZ_JBWKPR010000001.1, on the reverse strand, counting down.
CGGAAGTCATGCGCAACCGCGATGCCGACTATCCCTACCGCCACGACAGCTATTTCTACTACCTGACCGGTTTCACCGAACCCGAGGCGGTGCTGGTGCTGGTGGCGGGCAAGGAGAACCGCAGCATCCTGTTCTGCCGCGACAAGAACCTCGAACGCGAGATCTGGGACGGCTACCGCTTCGGCCCCCAGGCGGCGCAGCAGGAATTCGGCTTCGACGCCGCCCATCCCATCGACGAGCTCGACAAGAACATGCCGGCGCTGCTGGCCGACGCCCCCGCCGTCTATTACGCGCTGGGCCATGACGACCGCCGCGATGCCCAGCTCCAGCGCTGGCTGCAAGGCGTGCGCGCCCTCGCGCGCAGCGGCGTGGCGACGCCCGGTTCGGTGGTCGACGTCAGCGTCCTGCTGGACGACATGCGCCTGTTCAAGGACGCCTTCGAGATCGACCTGATGAAGCGCGCCGGCATCATCTCGGCCGAAGCCCATTGCCGCGCCATGCGCCTGTCCCGCCCCGGCCTGCGCGAATACCACCTGGAAGCCGAACTGCTGCACGAATTCCGCCGCAACGGCTCGCAATATCCGGCCTACGGCTCCATCGTCGCCACCGGCGCCAATTCCTGCGTGCTGCACTATCGCGCCGGCGATGCCGAACTGAAGGACGGCGACCTGGTGCTGATCGACGCCGGCTGCGAACTCGACAGCTACGCCTCCGACATCACCCGCACCTTCCCGGCCAACGGCAAGTTCTCCGGCCCGCAGCGGGAGCTGTACGACATCGTGCTGGCCGCGCAAAACGCCGCCGTCGCCGAGACCGCGCCGGGCAAGCGCTTCATGGACGGCCACGATGCCGCGGTGCGTGTGCTGGCGCAAGGCATGCTCGACACCGGCCTGCTGGACAAGAACCAGGTCGGCTCGCTGGAAGACGTGATCGAAAAAGGCGACTACCGCCAGTTCTACATGCACCGCACCGGCCACTGGCTGGGCATGGACGTGCACGACGTCGGCGACTACCGCGATCCGCCGGCGGCCGACGGCAGCAAGCCCTGGCGCACGCTGCAGCCGGGCATGGTGCTGACGGTCGAACCCGGCATCTACGTGCGCCCCGGCGCAGGCGTGCCAGAGCAGTACTGGAACATCGGCATCCGCATCGAGGACGACGCCCACGTCACGCCCACCGGCTGCGAATTGCTGACCACCGGCGTGCCGAGCAAGGCCGACGACATCGAAGCGCTGATGCGCCAGGGCTAGCCCGACGTCGCCGCCCCCTCCTATTCCCGCGCCATGAACATCGCCGACTTCGACCTGATCATTTGCGGCGGCGGCCCGGTAGGCCTGTGCGCCGCCGGCCTGCTGGCACGCCGCGGGCTGGATGCCGCGCGCATCGCGCTGGTCGACCTGAAAACGCCGGAGCAGGCCGCCGCCGATCCGCGCACCATCGCCCTCTCCTACGGCAGCCGCCAGATCATGGAAGAACTGGGCGGGTGGAACGGCGTGGCAAAAACCGCGACCTCCATCGAACAGATCCATGTCTCGCGCCGTGGCCATTTCGGCCGCACCCTGCTCGACTGCAAGGATTACGCCCTGCCGGCGCTGGGCTATGTGGCCCGCTACGGCAGCGTCAACCAGGCGCTGGCGGCGGCTACCGAGGGCTTGGGGCTGAGCCTGTTGCGCCCGGCCGAAGTGGTCGCGCTGGCGGAGGAAGAAGAGCACGTCGCCGTCTCGCTGCAAGATGGCCGGGTGCTGCGCGCAACGCTGGCGATCCAGGCCGAGGGCGGTGTCTTCGGCGAGCAGATGCAGAAAAACCTGCAACGCGACTACCGGCAACTGGCGCTGATTACCCATGTGCACGCCGACCAGGCCGTCGCCCACCGCGCCTTCGAACGCTTTACCGATGAAGGGCCGCTGGCCCTGCTGCCGCAGGATGACGGCTACGCGCTGGTCTGGTGCGTACGGCCCGCCACCGGCGAACGCCTGCTGGCGCTGGACGACGGCGCATTCCTGGCGGCCCTGAACCAGGCCTTCGGCAACCGCGTCGGCCGCTTCACCCGCACCGGGCCGCGCCACTCTTATCCACTGGGCCTGAACGCCAAACCCGGCCAGGCGCGCCGTATCGCGGCCATCGGCAACGCCGCCCAAACGCTGCACCCGGTCGCCGGCCAGGGCCTCAATCTTGGCTTGCGCGACGCCAGGGTCCTGGCCGACCTACTGGCGCGCGGGCTGACGCCTGAGGCATTCCTGCAATTCGAACGCCGCCGCGGCCTGGACCGCGACCTGACCATCCGCCTGACCGACCTCATGGCCCGCATCTTCGCCAGCGCGCCGCAAGGCTCGCCGGCGCAGGCGCTGCTGGGCCTGTCGCTGGGCGCGATCGACCTGCTGCCGCCGGCACGCGACCTGCTGGCCGGGCAGATGATGTTCGGCCGGCGCTAAGGCCTCCACGATTCCGCCCCGGGCCGCGGCATGAGACAATGCCGCCATCGCGGCCCTGCCGCACCCATACAGCCCAACCGCTTTCCGCCATGAAACAAGATCCGCGCTTCAAGAACCTGTACATCCTCGACCACCCGCTGATCCAGCACAAGCTCACGCACATGCGCGACAAGCGCACCTCCACCCGCACCTTCCGCGACCTGTTGCGCGAGATCACGTTGCTGATGGGCTATGAAATCACGCGCGACCTGCCGCTGACCACCGAACGCATCGAGACCCCGCTGGTGAGCTACGAGGCGCCGGTGATCGCCGGCCGCAAGCTGGCCATCGTGCCGGTGCTGCGGGCCGGCGTCGGCATGAGCGACGGCTTGCTGGAACTGATCCCGTCGGCGCGCGTGGGCCACATCGGCGTCTACCGCGACGAGAACCACCAGCCGGTCGAATACCTGGTGCGCCTGCCGGACCTGCAGGATCGCACCATGATCCTGTGCGACCCGATGGTCGCCACCGGCAACTCTGCCGTGTACGCCGTGGATGCGCTCAAGAAGCGCGGCGTGCCGGCCGCGCACATCATGTTCGTGGCGCTGGTGGCCGCGCCCGAAGGCGTAAAGGTATTCACCGATGCGCATCCGGACGTGAAGCTGTATGTGGCTTCGCTTGACTCGCACCTGGACAGCCACGCCTACATCGTCCCCGGCCTGGGCGATGCGGGCGACCGCATTTTCGGCACCAAATAAACCTGTAAAACCTGCGGTCGCCTCCCGTGAACGCAGGGACGGCAAGGACTCTGGGCACAAAAAAACGCCGCCGCGACTCACATCGCGGCGGCGTTCTTCATGGCGGGACAAAAACTCAGTCCACTGCCTTGACCATATCCTCGATGACCTTCTTGGCGTCGCCGAAAACCATCATGGTCTTGTCCATGTAGAACAGTTCGTTGTCCAGGCCGGCGTAGCCGGCCGCCATCGAACGCTTGTTCACGATCACCGTCTTGGCCTTGTAGGCTTCCAGGATCGGCATGCCGGCGATCGACGACTTCGGGTCCTTGGCGGCAGGGTTGACCACGTCGTTGGCGCCCAGCACCAGCACCACGTCGGCCTGCGCGAACTCGCTGTTGATGTCTTCCATCTCGAACACCTGGTCATACGGCACTTCGGCCTCGGCCAGCAGCACGTTCATGTGGCCCGGCATGCGCCCCGCCACCGGGTGGATCGCGTACTTCACGATCACGCCCTTGTGGGTCAGCTTCTCGGTCAGTTCCTTGAGCGCATGCTGCGCGCGCGCCACCGCCAGGCCGTAGCCGGGGACGATGATCACGGTCTCGGCATTGCCCATCAGGAAGGCGGCGTCGTCAGCCGAACCGGATTTCACCGGACGCTGCTGCTGCTCGCCGCCACCCGCCGCCGCCGCTTCGCCGCCGAAACCGCCCAGGATCACGTTGAAGAACGAACGGTTCATCGCCTTGCACATGATGTAGGACAGGATCGCGCCGGAGGAGCCCACCAGCGAACCGGCGATGATCAGCATCGGGTTGTTCAGCGAGAAACCGATGCCGGCCGCGGCCCAGCCCGAGTAGCTGTTCAGCATCGAGACCACCACCGGCATGTCGGCGCCGCCGATCGGGATGATGATCAAGACGCCCAGCACGAAGGCGATGGCGGCCATGATGATGAAGGGCAGCCAGTCCTGGGTGAGCACGAAGATGACGCCGAAACCGATCATGGCCAGCGCCAGCAGCAGGTTCAGGAAATGCTGGCCGGAGAAGTTGACCGGCGCGCCCTGGAACAGGCGGAACTTGTACTTGCCCGAGAGCTTGCCGAACGCGATCACCGAACCGGAGAAGGTGATGGCGCCCACGAACGTGCCGATGAACAGCTCGACGCGGTTGCCCACCGGGATCAGTGCGCCATGCGCCGAAATGCCCAGCGCCCACGGCTCGGCCACGGCGGCGACCGCGATACATACCGCGGCCAGGCCGATCAGCGAGTGCATCGCCGCGACCAGTTCCGGCATCTTGGTCATCTCGACGCTGCGCGCCAGATAGGCGCCGATGCCGCCGCCGACGATCACGCCGGCGGCCACCAGCACATAGCCGATGTCGCCGGTGGCGTTGACGCCTTCGCCCTTGAGCTTGACGATCAGGGCCAGCGTGGTCAGCACGGCGATGGCCATGCCGGCGATGCCGAAGGTGTTGCCGCGGCGCGCGGTGGCCGGATGCGACAAGCCCTTCAGGGCCTGGATGAAGCAGATCGAGGCAATCAGGTACAGCAGGGTAACGAGGTTCATGCTCATGCTGATGCTCCCGTCTTGTCTGCCGCGGCCTTGGCCTTGGGCTCTTTTTTCTTGAACATTTCCAGCATGCGCTGGGTCACCATGAAGCCGCCGAAGACATTGACCGCGGCCAGGGCCACGGCCAGCGTGCCGGCGATGCGGCCCACCGGGCCTTCGGTCAGGCCGGCGGCCAGCATGGCGCCGATGATGATGATCGCCGAGATGGCGTTGGTGACCGCCATCAGCGGCGTGTGCAGCGCCGGCGTGACGGTCCAGACCACGTGGTAGCCGACGTAGATCGCCAGCACGAAGATGATCAGGTTGATGATGGTATGGCTGACTTCCATTTGTTGTTCCTCTCGTTATTGCGCGATGTTGGCATCGCGGGTCAGATCGCTGGGTCAGATCGCCTTGAGGCTGGTGATGCGGTTCTTGTCGTCGACGAAGACGACCTTGGGCTTGTACTGCGCGACCTGATCATCGGTCATGGGTGCATAGGTGCAGATGATCAGCAGATCGCCCAGGTGGGCCAGGCGAGCCGCCGCGCCGTTGAGGGAGATCTCGCCGCTGCCACGCTGGCCGCGGATAGCGTAGGTGGAGAAGCGTTCGCCGTTGTTGACGTTGTACAGCTCGATTTTTTCGAACTCGCGGATATCGGCGGCCTCCAGCAGGTCTTCGTCGATGCCGCAGGAGCCTTCGTAGTTGAGGTCACATTGGGTGACTGTTGCGCGATGGATCTTGGCGCGCAGCATGATGCGTTGCATGTGTTTCTTTCCTTGTAATGCATGCGCCGGCCGTGCCGGCGCGTAATCGTGATAGCGAGATAGCGCAATGGAAACCGCCGTACGCGTGCGGCAAGCATCGCCGCAACGCGCACGCAGGCTCTTTTATTTGCGCAGGACTTCGCCGCCGCTGCACAGCAGCGTGGCGGCGACGATATCGTCTTCGCGGTTGATCACCAGCTTGCCTTCGCCGTCGATGATCAGCTTCAGGAAATCCAGCACGTTGCGCGCATACAAGGCCGACGCATCGGCCGCCACCAGGGCCGCCAGGTTGCCTTCGCCGATGATGTGCACGCCGTGCTTGATGACCGTCTTGCCCGGCTCCGACAGCGGGCAGTTGCCGCCCTGGTCGACCGCCATGTCCAGGATCACCGAACCCGGCTTCATCGCCTTCACCGTGTCCTCGCTGATCAGCACCGGCGCCTTGCGGCCCGGGATCAGCGCGGTGGTGATGATGATGTCGGCCTGCCTGGCGCGTTCGTGGACCAGTTCGGCCTGGCGCTTCATCCAGTCGGGCGGCATCGGACGCGCATAGCCGCCCACGCCCTTGGCGATTTCCTTTTCCTCGTCGGTCAGGAACGGCACGTCGAGGAACTTGGCGCCCAGCGACTCGATCTGCTCCTTGACCGCCGGACGCACGTCGGACGCCTCGATCACCGCACCCAGCCGCTTGGCGGTGGCGATCGCCTGCAGGCCGGCCACGCCGGCTCCCATGATCAGCATGCGCGCCGCCTTGACGGTGCCTGCGGCCGTCATCAGCATGGGCATGAAACGCTGGTACGTGTTGGCGGCCATGATCACCGCTTTGTAACCGGCGATATTGGCTTGCGAGGACAGGACGTCCATCGATTGCGCACGGGTGGTGCGCGGTGCGGCTTCCAGCGCGAAGGCGGTCAGCCCGGCGCCGGCCATGGCCGCGATGTTGTCGGCATCGAAGGGATTCAACATGCCGACCACAACAGTTCCAGCTTTGATCTGCGCGCGCTCCTGTTGATTCGGGGCGCGCACTTTGAGAATGACTTCTGCGGTATAGACGGCGTCGGCGCTACCGATACTGGCGCCGACGGCGACGTAGGCGTCATCGGGAATGCTGGACTTCACGCCCGCGCCCGACTCGACCATGACTTCGTGTTTGGCGGCCACCAGTTTCTTGACGGTTTCCGGAGTTGCCGCGACACGCGTTTCTCCATCCCGACTTTCGGCGGGAATACCTATCCTCATTCAAAGCTCCTGTTTTGTTGATTCTTACCCGAATCTTACACGACAAAATTTGAAACCCAATAACTTTACTAGGGTATGACGGCAGGCAGGGAATCCGCCTGTGGTGGGGCTTTGCGCTGAAGAGTCTGGCGCGACGCGGTAAAATGTCGAATTCACGAGGTAATCAATGTCTGAAGTCTGGAAACCTTCGGTCACCGTCGCCGCCATCATCGAGCAGCAGGGTCGCTTCCTGATGGTCGAGGAACAAGGCGGCGACGCCATTCGCATCAACCAGCCGGCCGGGCACCTGGAACCGGGCGAATCCTTGCTGGACGCGGTCGTGCGCGAAGCGCTGGAAGAGTCCGCGCGGGTGTTTGCGCCGACGGCGCTGGTGGGCGCCTACCTGTCGCGCAATGTAGCGTCCTCGCGCGGCGGCATGAGCGTGACCTACCTGCGCTTCGCCTTCGCCGGCAACGTGGGCGAGCCACTGGATCGCGCGCTCGATGAAGGCATCCTGCGCACCGTCTGGATGACGCGCGATGAATTGGCGGCGTGTGCCGAACGACATCGCAGCCCGCTGGTGCTGCGCTGCGTGGACGACTATCTGCGCGGCCAGCGGGCGCCGCTGGAACTGCTGCACGCCGATCCCAGCGCGATCGGCAGCCTGGCAGACCATGGACATTGATTCCCGCTATTTGCGAGCAACATCATCATGAGCAAGAAAAGAGTAGTCATCGGCATGTCGGGCGGCGTGGATTCGTCGGTTTCGGCATGGCTGCTGAAGCAGCAAGGTTATGAAGTCATCGGCCTGTTCATGAAGAACTGGGAAGATGACGACGATTCGGAATACTGCTCGACGCGCGAAGACTGGATCGACGCGGTCAGCGTGGCCGACGTGGTCGGCGTGGACATCGAAGCGGTCAACTTCGCCTCCGAATACAAGGATCGCGTATTCGCCGAATTCCTGCGCGAATACCAGGCCGGCCGCACGCCCAACCCGGACGTGCTGTGCAATGCCGAAATCAAGTTCAAGGCCTTCCTCGACCACGCCATGAAGCTGGGCGCCGACCTGATCGCCACCGGCCACTACGCGCGCGTGCGCCAGAACCAGGCCGGCAGCTTCGAACTGCTCAAGGCCATCGACGCCAGCAAGGACCAGAGCTACTTCCTGCATCGGCTGAACCAGGAGCAACTCTCGCGCACCGTGTTTCCATTGGGCGAAATCCACAAGACCGAGGTGCGCAAGATCGCCGAGCAATTGCAGCTGCCCAACGCCAAAAAGAAAGACTCGACCGGCATCTGCTTCATCGGTGAGCGCCCTTTCCGCGAGTTCCTGAACCGCTACCTGTCGTACCAACCCGGCCCGATCAAGACCGCCGACGGCGACACCGTGGGCGAGCATGTCGGCCTCTCCTTCTACACCCTGGGCCAGCGCAAGGGCATCGGCATCGGCGGCCTGAAGGCACACCAGAATGCCGATGGCCACGGCGACGCCTGGTACGTGGCGCGCAAGGATGTGGAAAACAACACCTTGTATATCGTGCAGGGCCACGACCATCCCTGGTTGCTGTCGCCCACGCTGGCGGCCGGCCAGGTCAGTTGGGTAGCGGGCAAGGCGCCGGAACAGGAAGCGCTGTCGGCCAAGACGCGCTACCGCCAGGCCGACGTGCCCTGCGGCTTCGCCGCCGGCGCGGGGCAATTTTCGCTCAGCTTCGACACGCCGCAATGGGCGGTCACCCCCGGCCAGTCCGCCGTGCTGTATGACGGCGACATCTGCCTGGGCGGCGGCATTATCGAAAGCGGCAACGCCATTATCAAATAAGTTTCACCAAAGCAATAAAACCACGCCCCGCCAGCGTTTCCGCTGCGGGGCGTTTTCTTTTCGACAAGAAAATCCGTCAATGATGTCGCAAGGAAATCTCCAGTCGATAAAAATAATCAATCTCATTGATAAAAGGACTTGCATTCTGGCCGCAAATGACAAATAATCTAAATAAGAATTGTTCGCATTTAATAGGAGGTGTTATGAGCCAACTGCACGAACAGAGCGTGGACCGTCGCAACAAGCCCGGCACGACTGCCAACGGTACTCCGATCACCCGCATCAAGAGTACGGACTTGTTCCGTCAGATGCGCGAACTGGAAATCGATCATGGCGGTCGAATTTACAAATTGCGTCTGACGCAATTGAACAAGCTGATTCTGACGGCGTAATGCCGTTGCAATCGAAGCGCAAGGTGGACAAACAAGCCAGCCAACGTTGAGGCCATTCTGACGTTCAGCCAGCAAAGCTAGCCAAGTGAGGAGAGTTTGATGGTTACCGACAAAATGAATTCTGCTTTCGTGGAACCCAACGGTGCGCCGGCCCAGCCTGAGCTTCTGGTTTCAGCCGTCTTGCATCTGATGTCTCACTATACCGCCAACAACAATCAGGAAACCCAAAGCTGCGTCAAACTGGCGTCAGTCATTGAGCGACACCTGAAAGCCCTGGCGGATTTGCCCAACCTGGCGCCGGTACTGCGGGCGACTTGCCAGCAGCTTTCGGAACAATGGGGCAATGTAGTGGAACGTACGATGCCTCAGCCGGAAAAATTCAAATTCTTCACGCGTATCGTCGCAGGAGCGCGATCCGCATAAGGCCTGATACAGCAGGCGGCAAGGCGTACAATGATCGTATGTGTTTGTAATAATGTCTCAGAAGGCAAGATTCACCAGGCGGTCGATGCAGGATTGACATCCATGGCCGAGTTGCGCAAGCAGCTTGGCGTTGGCACTTGCTGCGGCAAATGTCACTCTTGCGCCAAGCACGTGCTGCGCGAATGTCTCAACAATGCCTCCCAAACACATCAAAATGCACGCCCCATCATGTTCCATGCATCGATGGCGGCGGCATAAGTCAAATTCATGAACGCAATTTCGCCACCTGTTATGAGTAGCAGCTCCCCCAGCGCGTTGATGCGCCAGGCACGCAAAATCGGCCCTCTCGGGCTGATCATCCTTTTGCACCTCGCCTTTTTCTGGGCCCTGCAAAGCGGCCTGATCCATCAAGTCGCCAGCGCCATTCCCAAAGAGGTGATCGCCACCTTCATCGTCCCGGAAAAAGCGCCGGAACCGGCCCCGCCCAAGGCCGAGCCGACGCCGCCCAAGATCGTCAAGACCGTCAAGAAAAACATCACCCCGCCACCGCCGATACCGGTGACGCAGGCGCCGGCCCCAACCGCGATCACGGCGCCCCCGCAACCGCCGCAGCCGGCCGAACCTTCCCCCCCGGCAGCAGCAGCGCCCGCCCCGGCGCCGGCAGCGCCGCCTGGCCCGGTCTTGCCCAAGCAGATCACCTCCGGCATCGAATACATTGAACCGCCACGGGTGAATTACCCCGCCGTCTCCAAGCGCATGGGCGAAGAAGGCGTGGTGCAGTTCAAGGTGACCGTCAATACCGGCGGCCGCGCCGAGAAGGTCGACATCATCAAGTCTTCCGGCTACCCACGGCTGGACGAAGAAGCGCGCCGCGCCGTCATGCGCGCCGTGTACAAGCCCTATATCGAGGATGGCCGCGCCATCGTCGTTGCCACCACGGGCAGCATTGCCTTCAAACTCAATTCATAAACATTCATAAACAGTAGCAAAGGAAGTCATCATGGAAGTTAGTCCGTACGGATTGGAAAGCCTTTGGGCTCAAGGGGATTTCGTGACCAAGGGCGTTGCCGTCCTGTTGCTGGCCATGTCGATCGCATCCTGGTACGTGATCGTCACCAAGGCGATCCAGCTATTGCGCCTGTCCAAGGCGTCGGACGCCGCCGGTCATCAGTTCTGGGACACCACCAGCCTGCCGGAAGGCGTGGCCACGCTGGGCACCGACAATCCGTTCGCCGATGTCGCCCGCGCCGGCGTCACCGCGATGAGCCACCACACCGCCCACAAGGGCCACCTGCACGACCAGTTGTCGGTCAGCGACTGGGTCACCCTGTCGCTGCGCCAGGCCATCGATGAAGCCTCCGGCAAGCTGCAGGCCGGCATGGCCGTGCTGGCGTCGGTCGGCTCGACCGCGCCGTTCGTCGGCCTGTTCGGCACCGTCTGGGGCATCTACCACGCGCTGGTGTCGATCGGCACCACCGGCCAGGCCAGCATCGACAAGGTCGCAGGTCCGGTCGGCGAAGCCCTGATCATGACCGCGCTGGGCCTGGCCGTGGCGATTCCCGCCACCTTCGGCTACAACGCCCTGGTGCGCGGCAACAAGACCATCATCGCCAAGTTGAACAAGTTCGGCTTCGACCTGCACGCCCTGTTCGTGACCGGTTCGCGCACGGCGTCGGAAGAATCGGAAAAAAACGGCGCTAAGGCCAAACTGTCCGCTGTCGGGAGAGCGTAATGGCCATGGGTTCCCTGTCCGATTCGGACGACGATTTCAACCCGGAAATCAACACCACGCCGCTGGTCGACGTGATGCTGGTGCTGCTGATCATCTTCATCATCACCATCCCGGTGATGAACCATGCGGTGAAGATCGACCTGCCCAAGGCCAGCAGCCAGCCCGATGAGGTCAAGCCGGAAAGCATCAACCTCTCCATCGATGCCGGCGGCGAGGTGTTCTGGAACGACGAAAAGATCGACAGCAACCAGTTGAGCCTGCGTATCGCCGCCGCCGCGCAAAAGCAACCGCAGCCCGAGCTGCACCTGCGCGCCGAACGCACCACGCAATATGAAAAGGTGGCCCAGGTCATGTCCGCCGCGCAATCCGGCGGCCTGACCAAGATCGGTTTCGTCACTGAACCCGACAAGAAGTAAGCGCAGAAGCAAGCACTACCGTCGGGGATGGCCTGCAGCCTGGCCATCCCCGACACCAGGTAAAGCCTCCCTCGTTATGCGATGGAGGCTTTGCTTTTTCCGCTCCGGACGCCATCGCGCCACCCCGGCGGCCGGCACTCATCGCAAGCGTCCGCCCCCTACCCCCTGCCTTCCCGCCTCCTTGCGCAAAGCAACGAAGAATTATGACAAGAATGATTCGCGCTAATTAATGATGAAGAAACAAAAGGCCTGCGCTATGATGCGTCCGTTCTTGCCGCCGTACATCCGCTGTCCCTTGATCAGCATTCCATGCGCGGCTTCTCCATCTACTAACGAATTCAGAGGTTTCCATGAAAGGCGATCCAGCTGTCATCAAGTTGCTCAATGCGCAACTGACAAACGAGCTCACCGCAATCAACCAGTATTTCCTGCATGCCCGCATGTACAAGCACTGGGGCCTGGACAAGATCGGCGCCAAGGAATACGCCGAGTCGATCGGCGAAATGAAGCACGCCGACAAGCTGATCGACCGCATCCTGATGCTGGACGGCCTGCCCAACCTGCAGGCGCTGCACAAGCTGATGATCGGCGAGAACACCAAGGAAATGATCGAGTGCGACCTGAAGCTGGAAAAGGCCGCGCACAAGACCGTCAAGGAAGGTATCGCCACCTGCGAACAGCACGGCGACTATGTCTCCCGCGAACTGTTCCAGATGATTCTGGACGATACCGAAGAGCACATCGACTGGCTGGAAACCCAGCTGGACCTGATCGAGAAAGTCGGCATCCAGAATTACCTGCAAAGCCAGATGTCCCCGGCCAGCGAGTAAGTCTTACGGATGGCCCGGCCGCAAAAAAAACGCGCTTCCAAGAAGCGCGTTTTTTACGTCCAGCGGCGCCTGCGCGCCGCCCCAAGCTCAGGCCTGCGGCACCGTATCCCTGAACGACTGCCGTTCCGACAGCTTGTCGAACAGGCGGGCCAGTTCCGGATACTCTTCGCGCCACGCCAGATCGGGGAAACGGAAAACCAGCCAGCCCAGGGCGCAACCGACGGCGACGTCGGCCAGGCTGTAGTGGTTGCCGACGCAAAACGGCTTGTCACCCAGGCCATCGGCCATCGCCTTGAGCGACGCCTCGACCTTGCTCCACTGGCGCTTGATCCATTCCGGGCTCTGCTGCTTGGTGGGACGCTGAGTCCTTTCCAGGCGCACCAGCACTGCGGCATCCAGCAAGCCATCGGCCAGCGCTTCCCAGCACTTGATCTCGGCGCGCTCGCGGCCGTTGGGCGGCAAGAGCTTGCCGACCGGGGTCAGGGTATCGAGGTATTCGACGATCACGCGCGAATCGAACATGGCGCCGCCGTCGTCCATCAGCAGGCAAGGCACCTTGCCCAGCGGATTGCTTTGCTGGATGGTGGTCGATGCGCTCCAGACATCTTCCAAAACGAATTCGTAATCGATTTTTTTCTCAGCCATCACGACGCGTACCTTGCGCACGAACGGACTGCCGTAAGAGCCAATGAGTTTCAGCATAGTCTTTAGAGTAATTATCCGCAGCGATTATAGCATTCGGCCTGCGCCACAAATTCAGGCGCCAGGCCCGGCCTGCCGGAAAGCAACAGCCCGGCAAAACTGGGGCCGGATAGCCGGCGGATGGTAAAATCCTGCCTTCAGGCGATTCCGGGGTTGATGTCAATTGGCGTCAAATCTCCGCCAATCTTCAGTCAACGCATCTCACCCGCTTTCCATCATGTCTCTCTCCGCTCTCTCGGCCCTGTCCCCACTGGACGGGCGCTATGCTTCCAAAACCGACAAACTGCGTCCCATCCTGTCCGAGGCAGGCTTCATGCACCATCGCGTGAAGGTCGAGATTGCCTGGCTGCAAGCCTTGTCGGAAGCCGGCTTTGCCGAAATCAAGCCGTTCCCGGCCGCGGCCGGCAGCCTGCTGGACAAGCTGGCGGCCGACTTCACCGAAGCCGATGCCGCCCGCATCAAGGAAATCGAAGCCGTCACCAACCACGACGTCAAGGCCGTGGAATACTGGCTCAAGGAAAAAGTGAAGGACGTGCCGGAACTGGTGGCGGCGTCGGAATTCATCCATTTCGCCTGCACCTCGGAAGACATCAACAACACCTCGCACGGCATGATGCTCAAGGCCGCGCGCGACAGCGTGATGCTGCCGGCCCTGCACGATGTGATCGCCAAGCTGACCGAGCTGGCGCATGAACATGCGGCCGTGCCGATGCTCTCGCGCACCCACGGCCAGCCGGCCAGCCCGACCACCCTGGGCAAGGAAATCGCCAATGTCGTGGCGCGCCTGCAACGCGCCGTCAAGCGCATCGCCGCCGTCGAGATCCTGGGCAAGATGAATGGCGCCGTGGGCAACTACAATGCCCACCTGTCCGCCTATCCGCAGACCGACTGGGCCGCCTTCTCGAAGAACGTGATCGAGCAGCGCCTGGGCCTGACCTTCAACCCCTATACCATCCAGATCGAGCCGCACGACTACATGGCCGAACTGTTCGACGCCGTCGCCCGCACCAACACCATCCTGCTGGACCTGAACCGCGACATCTGGGGCTACATCTCGCTGGGCTACTTCAAGCAGCGCACCAAGGCCGGCGAAATCGGTTCCTCGACCATGCCGCACAAGGTCAACCCGATCGACTTCGAAAACTCCGAAGGCAACCTGGGCATGGCCAACGCCGTGCTCAAGCACCTGTCTGAAAAACTGCCGGTCTCGCGCTGGCAGCGCGACCTGACCGACTCCACCGTGCTGCGCAATATCGGCGTCGGCTTCGGTTACTCGCTGCTGGCCTACGACAGCTGCCTGCGCGGCCTGAACAAGCTGGAAATCAACCCGGCGCGCCTGGCCGAAGACCTGGACGCCACCTGGGAAGTGCTGGCCGAGCCGGTGCAAACCGTCATGCGCCGCTACGGCATCGAGAATCCGTATGAACAACTGAAGGAGCTGACCCGCGGCAAGGGCATTTCCAAGGAAGCGCTGCGCGACTTCATCAATGGCCTGGCGATCCCGCAGGAAGCCCGCGACCATCTGCTGGCCATGACCCCGGCCAACTACATCGGCAATGCCGAGGCCTTGGCCAAACAGATCTGAGCCTTACCCGGATTGCCTGCCGCCAGGCGCGCAATCCATCACTCTTCATGGCGTGCATCCTGCACGCCATTTTTGTTTTATCCTCCTCCGCCACGCGCTCGCCCAAAATGATTACTCGCAAAATCGGATAGGTGAAATTCAATTTTATCCAGTAATGGAGGGCCACGAACCTCTTTATACTCACATACTGGAAAAAGAATGGCATGATGCAATACAGTTAAGGAATCTGCCGCGTCGCCTCCATCGCGCAATTCCGGTCTGAATTCCTGCTCCAGCGAAACCATTTCAGGCCACACCGTTCCAACTGCAACAACAAAATGCACACGCTATGGACCGCTATACCAAACCCGCCGTACTGCTGCACTGGCTGATCGCCCTGCTGATCGTCTCCGCCTTCGGCCTGGGATTGACCATGGTCGACATCCCCGGATTGACCCCGACCAAGCTCAAATATTTTTCCTGGCACAAATGGATAGGCGTCACCGTACTGGCCCTAGCCTGCCTGCGGCTGCTGTGGCGCCTCACCCATAAGGCGCCCGCCTACCCGGCACATATGCCGCGCTGGCAGCAAAGCATGGCGCATTGGATGCATGTGGGCCTGTACGTACTCATGTTCGCCGTCCCGCTCTCCGGTTATTTCTACAGCCTGTCGGCCGGCGTGCCGGTGGTCTACCTGGGCATCGTGCCGCTGCCGGTGCTGATAGCGCCCGATCCGGAACTCAAGCCGCTGCTCAAGGATGTGCACTATGTGCTGAACATGATCCTGCTGGCCTCCTTCTGCCTGCATGTGCTGGCCGCGCTGAAGCACCAGTTCATCGACCGCGACAACCTCTTCCGGCGCATGCTGCCGTAAGCGGCTCGCCGGTATCGGGCTCCGCCGCGCGCCAACCGCCGCGGCACATGCCCATTTGCCGATTTGCCCCAAGCCCACTGTTTGTTCAGTTCGTTTCAGTTTGTTTTTACCGGAACCCCATATGACACTGCGAAGCTTCCTCTCCCCTTCCCTGATCGCCATCGGGGCGATCGCGCTGGCCGCTTCGGCCCAGGCCGCGCCGCTCAAGGTCGACACCGCCAAAAGCACGGTCGTGGCCACCTTCAAGCAACTGAACGTGCCGATTGACGCCAAGTTCAAGAAGTTCACCGCCGCCATCGATTTCGATCCCGCCAAGCCTGCCGAAGGCCGTGCCAGCGTCGACATCGATATCGCCAGCTTCGATCTGGGCGCCGCCGAATATAACCAGGAAGTGCAGAAGAAGGAATGGTTCAATGCGGCCCAATTCCCCAAGGCCACGTTCGTGACAAGCTCGATCAAGCCCAGCGCCGGCGCACCGGCCGGCACCAAATTCGATGTCGCCGGCAAGCTGACCGTCAAGGGCAAAAGCACCGATGTCAGCTTCCCGCTGACGTTAAAGAAAGAAGGCAATGCCCAAGTCTTCGACGGCACGCTGCCGATCAAGCGCCTGACCTACAACATCGGCGAAGGCGAATGGAAAGACACCGGCATGGTGGCCGATGAAGTGAACATCAAGTTCCATATCGTCGCCACGCCATAAACCGCCTCGCCGGCAGGACACACCAGCAACACCGCGCCATCCACGCAACAGCCCGAGTACCCCATACGCATCGCGTTTGAAGCGCCAACCTTACTTACAAGGAATCGATACATGAAACTGAACCACGTCCTCCTCGCCCTGATCGCCGCCGGCTCCGTCGGCTCCGCCTTCGCCGCCGACACCTACACCATCGATCCCAACCACACCTATCCCAGCTTCGAAGCCGACCACATGGGCGTGTCGTTCTGGCGCGGCAAATTCACCAAGACCAGCGGCACCGTGAACCTTGACCGCGCCGCCAAGACCGGCACCATGGAGATCACCGTCGACACTTCCTCGATCGACTTCGGCCATGCCAAAATGAACGAGCACGCCAAGGGCGCCGAGATGTTCGACGCGGCCAAGTACCCGACCGCAGTCTACAAGGGCACCGCCATCAAGTTCGAAGGCGACAAGCCGGTATCGGTCGACGGCACGCTGACGCTGCATGGCGTGACCAAGCCGCTGACGCTGGCCATCAACAAGTTCAACTGCATCCAGCACCCGATGCTCAAGCGCGAAGTCTGCGGCGGCGACGCCTCGGCCAGCTTCAACCGTGCCGACTTCGGCATCGACTACGGCGCGAAATACGGCTTCTCGATGGAAACCAAGCTGGCCATCCAGGTCGAAGCGATCAAGAGCAACTGATCAGCATAGGGCCTGACCGCCATACCAAAGCCGATGCCCAGCGCATCGGCTTTTTTTATGTCCCGGCGCGTGTGTAATTATTGCAATGGATCATTGAGCCGTTGGCCAGGATGTCGCACAATGACTCGCATTCGCCGTTTTGCGCTCTGCAGAACTTTTTAAAACGCGCTAATCTAGCGCTGTTCCAAAAGGATCAAGTAGCATGTCGATAGCAGACCTACGTAAAGACTACAGCCGCGCCAGTTTGTCCGAACTCGAAGTCGCCGCCGATCCAGTTGACCAATTTGCAATCTGGTTCGACGAAGCGACCAAAGCACAGATCCCCGAACCCAACGCGATGAGCGTTGCCACCGTCGGGCCCGATGGAAGACCATCTTCGCGCATCGTATTGATCAAACAATTTGATCAACATGGCTTTACCTGGTTTACCAACTACGACAGCCGCAAGGGAAAGGAAGTCCAAGCCAATCCGTACGTTGCCTTGCTGTTCCACTGGGTCGAACTTGAACGCCAGGTTCGCATCGAAGGAAAGTTGGAACGCGTCAGCCAGGAAGAAAGCGACGCGTATTTCTCCAGTCGCCCATTGGCCAGCCAATTGGGAGCGATCGCTTCCCGGCAGAGCCAGGTAGTCGCAGATCGCGGCACGCTGGAGCAGCAATACGACACGACGCAACGGCAACACGGCGACCACCCGGTTCGCCCCGCCCATTGGGGTGGTTATCGGGTCATCCCTGATCGCATTGAATTCTGGCAAGGCCGGCCATCGCGCATGCATGATCGTGTGCTCTACACCCGAGCAGGCAGCGGCGAATGGCAGCGGCAGCGCCTGCAGCCCTGATTCCTTGAACAGGGCTGTTAAGCATTCACGTCACTACGCGGAGGAAAATCGTGTTTTGGGAAAAGAAGCTTGACGCCTGGGTAGAGAATGTTCGCAACGCATCGGCACTGCCGCTCCGGCTGGTGCTGTGGAACGGCCAGCAATACGACTTCAGCAAGGAAGCCCCCGAGGTCACGCTGAAAGTGCCCCAGGCATCGTCCATCACCTCGCTGCTCAATCCCTCGCTCGCCAACCTCGGCGAAGCCTATGTCGAGGGCAAGATCGAAGTCGAGGGCGCGGTCAAGAACATCATCAGCGTCGCCAACGCGCTGGCGTCCAACACGCTCAAGGCCGAGGGCAAACTGGGGCGCATGGTGCGCAACGTGACCCACACCAAGAAGAAGGATGCCGAGGCGATCCAGTACCACTACGACGTCTCCAACGACTTCTACCAGTTGTTCCTCGATGAGCGCATGGTGTATTCCTGCGCCTACTTCGAGAACGGCGACGAGGACCTCGCCACCGCCCAGATCAAGAAAATCGACCACATCCTGAACAAGATCCAGCTCAAACCCGGCCAGACCCTGCTCGACATCGGCTGCGGCTGGGGTGCACTGGTGATCCGGGCGGCGCAGAAATTCGGCGCCAAATGCGTGGGCATCACCCTGTCGCAAAACCAGTATGCGCTGGCCAAGGAGCGCGTGGAGCGCGCCGGCCTCGCCGGCCAGGTTGACATCCGCCTGCAGGACTACCGCGATGTCGCCGGCGCCTTCGACCGCATCACCAGCGTGGGCATGTTCGAACACGTCGGCATCAAGAACCTGCCGCTCTATTTCAAGCAGATCAACAATCTGCTGGCTGACGGCGGCATGGCGATGAATCACGGCATCACCACCACCGACATCGACAACGGCGAATCGCCTTACGGCGCCGGTGAATTCATCGACAAATATGTGTTCCCGGCCGGTGAGCTGCCGCACATCAGCGCGGTCTTGAAGGCCATGCAGGAAGGCGGCCTGGAAGCGTTCGATGTGGAAAACCTGCGCCGCCACTACGCCAGGACCTGCGGCATGTGGGCCGACAATTTCGAAGCCAACACCGACGCCATCCGCAAAGTCACCGACGAGAAGCACTACCGCATCTGGCGCGTCTACCTGGCGGGCAGCGCCTACGGTTTCGAACGCGACTGGATCTCGCTGTACCAGGTTGTTTGCACCAAGGCCAATACCAGCGCACAAGGCTTGCCCTGGTCGCGCAACTATATCTACGGCAAATGAGGCGGATGCAGCACTCCCTCTTCCGGCCCCGGTGCCGATAGGCGGAGATGGCTCAAGGCTCAAATAAAAGCGGACGTACGGCTCACGCCATACGCCCGCGGAGCTGCCTTCCTTATTCCGGCTTGCTCTTGCCTGCGAATACCTCGCGCAATTTCGCCAACTTGGGCGCCACCACAAAAGCGCAATATCCCTGCAAGGGATGCTGCTGGAAATAGTTCTGGTGGTAATCCTCGGCTTTATAGTAAGGCTGCGCCGGACTCAGCTCGGTGACGATGGGCGCGTCCCACACCAGCGCCATCTCGGCAATGATGTGCTTGGCGGTATCGTGCTGAATCTCGTTCTGGTAATAGATGACCGAGCGGTATTGGGTGCCGACGTCGTTGCCCTGGCGATTCAATGTGGTCGGGTCATGAATGGTAAAGAATATTTCCAGGATTTCCCGGTAACTGATGATTTGCGGATCGAAACTCAGTTTCACCACTTCCGCATGGCCGGTCTGGCCAGCGCAAACCTGCTCATAACCGGGATTGACGACCGCCCCTCCCGTATAGCCGGACTCCACCGCATCGATGCCCTTGACCTGCTGATAGACCGCCTCCAGGCACCAGAAACAACCGCCGCCCAGCACTGCGATTTCGCTAGCCATACAGACCTCCCTGTTCTTGATTGCCATTGCATTAGTTAAAACTCTAACGCAAAACGGTAGCAACCGTGAACTTTGTTGACGCACACCAATACCACAGTGACCGCGTATTCACGCCAAGCTGCGGCAGGACTGGCCGCGATCCGCTATCATGCGTATGTCCGGCTTGCGCACTTATCATGCGCCGCCCTTTCGAATCAAACCCCATACTTTCGATGCACACACGCTTTCCGCGCGCCGAATCGCGCGAATTCGACGCCGCCCATTTCCGCCAGGCTCTGTCCCAATTCGCCACCGGCGTCACCGTGATCACCACGCGCCTGGCCGATGGCAACCTGCTCGGCCTGACCGCCAGTTCCTTCAATTCGGTCTCGCTCGATCCCCCGCTGGTGCTGTGGAGCCTGGGGACAAAGGCCAATAGCCTGCCGGTTTTCTCGGGCAATTCGCATTACGTCATCAATATCCTGGGCGCCGACCAAGCGCACGTGGCGCAGCAGTTCGCCAGCAAGAAGGAAGACCGCTTCGAAGGCATCCCCTATTCACTCTCACGCACCGGCCAACCCGTACTGGATGGCGTATCCGCCTGGTTCGAATGCCATAACCGCAGCCAGTATCCTGAAGGCGACCATGTGATCTTCGTCGGCGAGGTCGAACACTGCGAGGTCCATCCGCAGGCGGCCTTGGTATTCCACAATGGGGGTTTCATCAAAACCGGGGAAATCTGACCCACTCACGAGCTGCCTCTGCTTCGATGGCGCAAGCACGGCATAAAAAAAGCGCCCGAGGGCGCTTTTTCATTCAACCCGGCTGGATCAGAACTTGTAGCCGACAGACAGGAAGCTCACGATCGGATTGATCGTCAGGCTGGTGCTGGAGTGCGTGGTGCCGCCTGCGGCCGCCGGCAGTTCCGTAGTAATGTCGGCATTGGTCTTGAGCGGCAGGTAAGAAACCGAGAGAGCCACAGACCAGTTCTTGTCGAAGTTATAGGTCGCACCGATGTTGAACACAGGCGCCCACGACGAACTCAAGTTGGCGCTGGACTTGGCCGTAGTGACTGCGCCGCCACTGTACTTACTGGAGATGGTTCGCTGGAAGCCTTGACTCAGTTCGATGTTGTCATACCAGATATAACTCACACCGGCGCCGACGAACGGACGGAATTTGCTGTTGCCATCGCCAAAGTACCACTTGGCCACGATCGCCGGACTCCATTGCTTGGCCTTGCCGATCTCGCCAACGCCTGCCAGCGTGCCTGTGCCGTTCAGCTTGAAGGTCGGAGGAATGCCAAGGTCGGTCGTCAATGCGAAGTTATCGGTGAAGAAGTGAGTGAAGGCAAGGCCAAGCGTATCGGCATTGGTGATCGTCGCTCCCGAGCCTGAAATCGGGCCCGCTCCCGGACCGTCATTCTTGCGCAAAGTTTCGCTCGAATCCTGCGGCATCAGATGGAACCAACCCAAGTTCACGATATTGCTGCCGGCGGTCTGCGCCATGGCCGGAGCAGCGAATGCCGCCATCAAGGACAATGCGGCGATGTTGGGCAAAAGGGAAAATTGTTTCTGCATTTCTGTCTCCAAGAATTAAGGGCTGTGCCCAGATTTTTTATTCCCGCCGGCGGTGTCGGCAGGTTGTTTCCCAACGGCTGACGCACCGTTTTTAATTTTTTTCCACGTAAATCAGGGTAACCGCCCCCTCGATACTTACATCCATCAAACAAAAAGAACGTGCGTGCTATTCTTTGAAGATACTATGCCAGCTTTGTGACAATTTGTATAGACGATGTCGGCCGTTGTCTTGTTTTGACAACCAGCAACTGACCCGCAGGTCAGTACTAGCAAGGACGGCAGTGCTTCAGGGGAGGAAAGACGGCGCGCTCAGGCGCCGGTCAGACGCGACAGGATGCCGGTGGAATCGAAGGCGGCGCGGCGCAAGCGGTCGTTGACGCCTTGCCATTGTCCCGTCACGGGAAGGGCCTCGACGACGATGATGTCGGCGCCGGCGTGATCCATGTCGCGCAGGGCGGCATAGATGTCATGCGCATAGGCGTCTGCGTCTTGCGGCATGCGCCGCGCGGCAAACACTGGGGACGCTTGCGGCGCGCGGTGGATCAATGCCGCCGTCTTGTTCTGCGCATGCAGCCTGGCGAGCACCTGCGGCAGCTCTGCCGGATTGACCTGCACTACCGGCGTATGCGGCGCATAGTGCGCATCCAGCGTACCCGATGCGCGCGGCGCGGCGGCGTCCGGCGCGGCAGGCGCGACGCCCAGCACCGCGGCAATCTGCTCGGCGCTGATCTGGCCCGGGCGCAACAGCACCGGACCGTGGGTATCGATACGGCTGAGGTCGACAATGGTCGACTCGATGCCGACCTCGCTCTGGCCGCCATCGAGCACGTAATCGACCAGGCTGTCTTCATCACCGCCAAACTCTTCGCGTACATGCTCGGCGGTGGTGGGGCTGACGTGTCCGAATTTATTGGCCGACGGGCCGGCGATGCCGCCCTTGCCGCCGCGAAATTCGCGCAGCAAGGCCTGCGCCACCGGGTGCGACGGGCAACGCAAGCCCACCGAATCCTGGCCGCCGGCAACGGCGTCGGGAATGTGCGAGGCACGCTTCAAGATCAAGGTCAGCGGCCCCGGCCAGAAAGAGGCGATCAGACGGCGCGCCTCTATCGGCACCGATGCCGCCCAGTAGCCGATGTCGGCCTCGGGCGCCACGTGCACGATCACCGGATGGTTGGCCGGACGCCCCTTGGCGGCATAGATCGCCGCGATGGCGGCCGGATTCTCGGCATCGCCGCCGAGGCCGTAGACCGTCTCGGTCGGGAAAGCCACCAGCTTGCCCTGCTCCAGCTTGCGCGCGGCCAGCATCACCGCGGCCGCATCGATCCGCAGCGGATCGGGATTGTGCTTGTCGTCGCTCATGCCCGGTTCCTGGCGGCTCAAAGCGCGATGCCGAGGATGGCGCAAGCGGCGGCAAGCTGCTTTTGCGCCTCTTCGATGGTGGCGCCGGTGAAGGTCACATGGCCCATCTTGCGGCCGCGGCGCGCCTCGGCCTTGCCATACAAATGCAGGTGCGCGCCGGGCAATGCCAGCACTTGCTCCCATGCCGGCTCGCGCACGTTCTCGCCGTCGTACCAGATATCCCCCAGGATGTTCAACATCACCGCCGGCGAATGCTGGCGCGTGTCGCCCAGCGGCAGGCGGGCCATGGCGCGCGCCTGCTGTTCGAACTGGCTGGCGACGCAGGCGTCGATGGTGTAATGGCCGCTGTTGTGCGGACGCGGCGCCATTTCATTGACCACCAGCGAACCATCCTGCAGCACGAAGAACTCGATGCACAGCACGCCGACGTAATGCATGCTTTCGATGATCTGCAAGGCCGCCTGCTGGGCGCGCGCGGCAGCCTCTTGCCCGATGTTGGGCCCGGGCACTGTAGTCGTGAACAGGATGCCGTCGCGATGCACGTTCTCGGCGATCGGATAGACCACGGCCTGGCCGTCGTCCCCGCGCGCCACCAGCACCGAGACCTCATAGGCCAGCGGCAGCATCTTTTCCAGCACGCAGGTCACGCCCTTCATGTCGGCGAAAGCGGCGCGCACTTCATCCAGCGTGCGCACGCGCGCCTGGCCCTTGCCGTCGTAGCCCATGCGCGCGGTCTTCAGGATGCCCGGCAGCAGGTCGTCGCCGATGGCGGCGATATCGGCCTCGGAAGCGATCACGCGATGCGGCGCCGGCAATACACCGGAACGGCTGCCGCATTCGGTGAAGAAGGCTTTCTCGGCGGTACGGTCCTGGGCGATCGATACGCCGCTGGCGGCAGGCGCCACGAAGGTCTGGCCGGCCAGGGTCGCCAGGCTGTGCGCCGAGACGTTTTCGAATTCGGTCGTGACTGCAGCGCACAGGCCGCCCAACTCGGCCAGGGCGCGGGCGTCGTCATAGGGCGCGGCCAGCAGGCGGTCGGCCACCTGGCCGGCCGGGCAATCGGCATCGGCCTCCAGTACGGCGACCTTGAAGCCCATGCCTTGTGCGGCGTGGGCGAACATGCGGCCCAGCTGGCCGCCGCCCATCACGCCCAGCCAGGTGGCAGGCGTGGTCGAGGGAACGGCGGGCCGGGCTTGTTTCGGGGACTGCGTGGTCATACGGGCAATTTCATGTCGAGGGCGACTTGCGTCTGGGTCTTGCGGAAGGCTTCCAGCTTGGCGGCCAGCGCATCGTCGGTAGTGGCCAGGATGGCGATGGCCGACAGCGCCGCATTGGCGGCGCCGGCTTCGCCAATGGCATAGGTCGCCACCGGAATGCCCTTGGGCATCTGCACGATGGACAACAGCGAATCCTCGCCGCGCAGGTACTTGGACGGCACCGGCACGCCCAGCACCGGCACGATGGTCTTGGCGGCCACCATGCCCGGCAGGTGGGCGGCGCCGCCGGCGCCGGCGATGATGGCGCGCAGGCCGCGCTCACGCGCGGTCTCGGCGTAGGCGAACATCTGGTCCGGCATGCGGTGCGCGGAGATCACCTGCGCCTCGAACGGCACGCCGAAGTCCTTGAGGATGGCCACGGCGTTCTGCATCACATCCCAGTCCGAGGAGGAACCCATGATGACGCCGACCAGCGGCTTGACGACCTTGCTCATGGCTCAGTCCTTCAGCGTGTTGCCGGTCAGGCGTTCCAGCGCTTCGCGGTACTTGGCGCCGGTCTTCTCGATCACGTCGGCCGGCAGCGCCGGCGCCGGCGGGGTCTTTTGCCAGCCGTCCACGGTTTCCAGGTAATCGCGCACGAACTGCTTGTCGAACGACGGCGGCGAGATGCCGACCCGGTAGCTGTCGGCCGGCCAGAAGCGCGAGGAGTCGGCGGTCAGCACTTCATCCATCAGGTGCAGCACGCCGTTGTCGTCCAGGCCGAACTCGAACTTGGTGTCGGCGATGATGATGCCGCGGGTGGCGGCGTAGTCGGCAGCGGCGACGTACAGCTTGATCGCGATGTCGCGGATCTTGCCGGCCAGTTCGGCGCCGATGCGCTGTTCGGTTTCTTCGTAGCTGATGTTCTCGTCATGCTCGCCGAGGTCGGCCTTGGCGGCCGGAGTGAAGATCGGCTGCTCCAGCTTGGCGGCCTGCTGCAGGCCGGCCGGCAGCTTGATGCCGCAGATCGCGCCGGTGGCCTGGTAATCCTTCCAGCCCGAACCGATGATGTAGCCGCGCACCACGGCTTCCACCAGGATCGGCTTCAGGCGCTTGGCCACCACGGCGCGTCCGCGCACCTGCGCCACTTCGCCGGGCGCCACCACCGACTCCGGATCGACGCCGGTCAAGTGGTTGGGCACGATATGGCCCAGCTTCTCGAACCAGAAGTCGCTCATCTGGTTCAGCACTTTGCCTTTGCCCGGGATCGGCTCGTTCATGACGACATCGAAGGCCGACAGGCGATCGGTAGTCACGATCAGCAACTTGTCGTCGCCGACGGCGTAGTTTTCGCGGACCTTGCCCGTGCCCAGGAGAGGCAGGGAAGTAATCGAGGATTTGTACAGACTGCTCATGGTGGTATTCCGTAAAGTCAAAAACCGGGACCGCTGTAAACGGATCCCGGTTGGTTAGTGCGCGTGCGTCGAATGACTGAAATTACTGAACGATTTGCGCCAATTCGCCCTTCTTGTACTTCTCTGCAATCTTCTCCAGCGGCAGCGCCTTGATCTTGCCGGCCTGGCCTTCGCAGCCGAACGACAGGAAGCGCGCCTTGCAGACCAGCTTGGCCGCTTCGCGCGCCGGCTTCAGGTAATCGCGCGGATCGAACTTGGACGGGTTCTCGAACAGGTAGCGGCGGATCGCGCCGGTCATCGCCAGGCGGATGTCGGTGTCGATGTTGATCTTGCGCACGCCGTGCTTGATGCCTTCCTGGATCTCTTCGACCGGCACGCCGTAGGTTTCCTTCATGTCGCCGCCGAATTCGCGGATCTCGGTCAGCAGTTCCTGCGGCACCGACGAGGAGCCGTGCATCACCAGGTGGGTGTTGGGAATGCGGGCGTGGATTTCCTTGATGCGGTCGATGGCCAGGATGTCGCCGGTCGGCTTGCGCGAGAACTTGTAGGCGCCGTGCGAGGTGCCGATGGCGATCGCCAGCGCATCGCACTGGGTCTGCTTGACGAAGTCCGCGGCCTGGGCCACGTCGGTCAGCAGTTGCTCGCGGGTCATCTTGCCGTCGGCGCCATGGCCGTCTTCCTTGTCGCCCATCATGGTTTCCAGCGAACCCAGCACGCCCAGTTCGGCTTCCACGGTCACGCCGATGGCGTGCGAGAACTCGACCACCTTGCGCGAGACTTCGACGTTGTATTCATAGCTGGCGACCGACTTGCCGTCTTCCATCAGCGAGCCGTCCATCATCACCGACGAGAAACCCGACTTGATCGCGGCCATGCACACCGCCGGCGACTGGCCGTGGTCCTGGTGCATGACGACCGGGATATGAGGATAGGCTTCGACCGCCGCCGAGATCAGGTGGCGCAGGAAAGCTTCGCCGGCATACTTGCGGGCGCCCGCCGAGGCTTGCATGATGACCGGCGCGCCGACTTCATCGGCGGCCTGCATGATGGCGGTGACCTGCTCCAGGTTGTTGACGTTGAACGCTGGCAGGCCGTAACCGTTTTCGGCGGCGTGGTCCAGCAATTGGCGCATGGATACGAGAGGCATGATAAAAACTCCAGAACGATAAAAAATCAGTACTCGCCAACCCGCAGGATCTTCAGGGCGTTGGTGCCGCCAACCTGGCCGATCGGCTCGCCCCAGGTCACGACAATCAGGTCGCCCTTCTGCACGACGCCTTGCGCCAGCAGCAGGTCCTGCACGCCCTTCAAGACCACTTCGGTGTCGGTCGATTGGGCCAGTTCGAAGGTACGCACATTGCGGAACAGCGCCGCCTTCTGGCGGGTGGCCACGTTGGGCGTGATGGCGAAAATGGGAATATCGATATTGTGGCGGCTCATCCACAGCGCGGTCGAGCCCGACTCGGTCAGCGCGGCGATGGCCTTCACGCGCAAATGGTGCGCGGTAAACAGCGCGCCGTACGCGATCGACTGGTCGATGCGGGTAAAGCGCAGGTTGAGGAAATCGGCATCCAGGCGCACATCTTCGGAGCGCTCGGCTTCCAGGCAGATGGCCGACATGGCTTCCACGGTTTCCACCGGATACTTGCCGGAGGCGGTCTCGGCCGAGGTCATCACGGCATCGGTGCCGTCCAGCACGGCGTTGGCGACATCGGACACTTCCGCGCGCGTGGGCACGGCGTTGACGATCATCGACTCCATCATCTGGGTCGCGGTGATGGTCAGCTTGTTGGACGCGCGCGCCATCTTGATCATGCGCTTTTGCAGGCCCGGAACGGCGGCATTGCCGACTTCAACGGCCAGGTCGCCGCGCGCCACCATGATGCCGTCGGAGGTGTCGAGGATCTCCTGCAGCAGCGGGATCGCTTCGGCGCGCTCGATCTTGGCGATCATCATCGGCTTGTGGCCGAACGGCTCGGCGGCGACGTTGGCCAACTGGCGCGCCATTTCCATGTCGGTGGCGTTCTTGGGGAAGGAGACGGCGACATAATCGGCCTGGAAGCTCATCGCGGTCTTGATGTCGTCCATGTCCTTGGCCGTCAGCGCCGGCGCCGACAGGCCGCCGCCCTGGCGATTGATGCCCTTGTTGTTGGACAGTTCGCCGCCGATCTTGACCACGGTGTGGATCTCGTTGCCCATCACGCGCTCGACTGTCAGCACGATCAGGCCGTCATTCAACAGCAGCACATCCTCGCCCTTGAGGTCGCGCGGCAGCGCCTTGTAGTCCAGCCCCACGCGCTCCTGGTTACCCAGCTGGCAATCGGCGTCGAGGATGAACTTGTCGCCGTTGGCCAGCATGATCTTGCCATTCTCGAACTTCCCGACGCGGATCTTGGGCCCCTGCAGGTCGGCCATGATGGCGACCTTCTTGTTGCATGCGTCAGCCACTTCGCGCACCAGCGTGGCGCGGTCGATGTGGTCTTGCGGCTTGCCGTGCGAAAAGTTCAGGCGCACGACATCGACGCCGGCACGGATCATGCGGGTCAGGGTTTCACGGTCGCTGGACGCTGGACCGATGGTTGCGACAATTTTTGTTGCTCTGGACATGAGGACTTTCTAGTTTCGACTTAGTGAAGAAGCCCGCCAGATCCCGGTATGGGCATCGGGACTTGGCGGATGGCTTCCTGCCCCGGGATGCGCGTCTCCGGCGCACCCTCTGATTGATGATTATTGCGCGCGCTGCAGCAGGATGTCGACGGCCGGCAGCGGCTTGCCTTCCAGGAACTCCAGGAAAGCGCCGCCGCCGGTCGAGATGTAGCCGACCTTGTCAGCGATGTTGTACTTGGCGATCGCGGCCAGGGTGTCGCCGCCGCCGGCGATCGAAAAGCCCCGGGAGGCGGCGATCGCACGCGCCAGCGCTTCGGTGCCCTTGCCGAACTGGTCGAATTCGAACACGCCCACCGGGCCGTTCCAGACGATGGTGCCGGCGCCGCCGAGCTGATCGGCCAACAGCGCCGCGGTTTTCGGGCCGATGTCGAAAATCATGTCGTCGTCGGCCACGTCTTGCGCATTCTTGACGGTCGCCACTGCCGTCGGCGAAAACTCCTTGCCGCATACCACGTCGACCGGGATCGGCACCGAAGCGCCGCGCTTGGCCATCATGTCGATGATGGCGCGGGCGTCGCCGACCAGGTCCGGTTCGGCCAGCGACTTGCCGATCTTCAGGCCGGCGGCCAGCATGAAGGTGTTGGCGATGCCGCCGCCGACGATCAGGTTGTCCACCTTCTCGGCCAGGGTCTTGAGGATGGTCAGCTTGGTCGAGACCTTGGAACCGGCCACGATCGCCACCAGCGGGCGGGCCGGCTGGTTCAGCGCCTTGCCCAGCGCATCCAGCTCGGCCGCCAGCAGCGGCCCGGCACAGGCCACCGGCGCGAACTTGGCCACGCCGTGGGTGGTGGCTTCGGCGCGGTGCGCGGTGCCGAAGGCGTCGTTGACGTAGATGTCGCACAGCTTGGCGATCTTTTGCGCCAGTTCGTCGCTGTTCTTCTTCTCGCCCTTGTTCAAACGGCAATTTTCCAGCAGCACCACCTGGCCCGGCGCGACATCGACGCCGTCAACCCAGTTGGAAACCAGCTTGACCTCGACACCCAGCAGCTCGGACAAGCGCTTGGCGACCGGCGCCAGCGAATCTTCCGGCTTGAATTCGCCTTCCACCGGACGCCCCAGATGGGACGTCACCATCACCGCGGCGCCGGCCTTTTGTGCATCGCGAATGGCCGGGATCGAAGCGCGGATACGCGTATCTTCGGTGATATTGCCGGCATCATCCTGCGGCACGTTGAGATCGGCGCGGATGAAGACGCGTTTTCCTTGCAACTGGTTGGCAGAAATCAGGTCGCTCAGTCGGTTGAATTTCATAGGTTCAAATTCGAAGGTAGGGGCGAAAAATGCCGTATTTTACTCCAGCCTGCCTGCTTCCAGACGGTTTCTGGGGCTCGGCTGGACGCTAATTCACCCTGCGCGCTTGCAGGGCCGGCAGCGGTGCGGAAGAATTCGAGTTGCCACACAGACAACAACTCACAATATCAATCTCAACACAGTGAAGAGTGCCATTCCGGCCACAATAGTTCCCAGCAGATGGCGCGTCGCAGCAAAGAAAACCGCGCCGCCGATGCCTGCCAGCAGCTTGGGATTGGCCAGGCTGACGTCGACGATGCCTTCGGCAGCCACCAGGTCGGGGATGACAATGGCGGCCATGGCCGCCGCCGGCGCGTAGCTCAAGGCATGCTTGAGCCGGGGCGGCAGCTTGACGGCGTGACCGAACAGAAAGAAGCCGCTGCGGGTGATCAGCGTGGACAATGTCATGAGGGCGATGGCCGCCCAGATATACCAGTCGCTCATGTCGCTGCTGCCTCGTCTTCATCATCCTTGTCGCGCATCGGCAGGAACTTGTCCACCGTCAGCGCCGCGGCCATGCCCATGACCATTGCCGCCAGCAAACCCAGGCGATAGGGAAGATGCAGCGCCAGCACCGCCACGGCGCCCGACACCACCACCCCGACCAGCGCGGGCAGGTTGTTGGTCATCGGGATCATGATGGCAATCAGCGCCAGCGTGCCGGCAAAACCGATGTTCCAGCTTTCCGGAATCTGGCTGGCCAGCAGGATGCCGATGGTCGCGCCCAGTTGCCATGCGACCCAGCCGGGATAGCAGATGGCCGCGAAGAAGCCGATCTTGCCGGCCGGCTGGCCCACGGTATGGGAGGGGAAGCGCTGCGGGAAAAACGCCATCGAGATATCGCCGTTGAAAAAGCCGTACCAGACCCGGCGGTACCAGGGCAAATGCTCGAAATGCGGGGCCACGGCGGCAGAGAAGATGACGAAGCGCAAATTGACGATCATCGCCGTGAAAAACACCACCAGCAGCGGCGTGCCCACCGCCAGCAGCGGCAGCACCGCGAACTGCGCCGAACCGGCATACACCAGCAGGCTCATGCCCAGCGACTGGAAAATGCTCATTCCCGACTTGACCATGGCCATGCCCGACACGATCCCCCAGGCGAACACCGCCGGTATGGTCGAGGCACTGGCCCGCCAACCTTCCTGAAACGCTTCTCTTTCGACGCGGCGCGCCTCCGACAGCGCGGCGCTGTCCGATGGCGCGGCGGCGCCTGTCTCCTTCTGCATTGTTATTTCCGCTTTGCGCTTGATGAAATGGGTGGCCGTGCCGTTACTGGCACTGGCTTGCCTCACAGCATTTTTACCCAAGCCAGTCATTCTACAGATGAAAGTTTTTGCTCGCTTGAATCCGCTAAAATGGAGCCCTTTCGTTCCGTTTTCCGATTATTCCCCGAGGAGACATCCATCATGTCCATGGCAGACCGCGACGGCAAAATCTGGAAGGATGGCGAGCTGGTCGACTGGCGCGACGCCACCATCCACGTGCTCACCCACACCTTGCATTACGGCATGGGCGTGTTCGAAGGCGTGCGCGCTTACAAGACAGCGCAAGGCACGGCGATTTTCCGCCTCAGGGAACACACCCAACGCCTGTTCAACTCGGCCAAGATCTTCCAGATGGAAGTGCCGTTCGACCAGGAAACCATCTATGAAGCGCAGCGCCAGGTGGTGCGCGAAAACCGGCTGGAATCCTGCTATATCCGCCCGCTGGTGTGGATCGGTTCGGAAAAGCTGGGCGTGTCCGCCAAGGGCAACAAGATCCATGTCGCCATCGCGGCCTGGCCATGGGGCGCCTACCTGGGCGAAGACGGCATCGCCAAAGGCATCCGCGTGAAGACCTCGTCGTTCTCGCGCCACCACGTCAATGTGTCGCTGGTGCGCGCCAAGGCCTGCGGCTACTACATCAATTCCATCCTGGCCAACCAGGAAGCGCTGGCCGACGGCTACGACGAGGCGCTGCTGCTGGACACCGACGGCTACGTTTCGGAAGGCTCCGGCGAGAACGTCTTCATCGTCAAGAACGGCCGCGTGTACACGCCCGACCTGGCCTCCTGCCTGGACGGCATCACCCGCGACGCCGTGCTGACCATGGCGCGCGACCTCGGTATCGAGGTCATCGAAAAACGCATCACGCGCGACGAGATGTACTGCGCCGACGAAGCCTTCTTCACCGGCACCGCCGCCGAGATCACGCCGATCCGCGAACTGGATCGCCGCACCATCGGCAACGGCGCGCGCGGCCCCATCACCGGGAAACTGCAGTCGCTGTTCTTCGACGTGGTCTCGGGCAAGGCGCCACAGTATTCGCACTGGCTGACGCTGGTATAAGCCATCCGGATTCATTCACCGCATCAACGTTTCAACGCTCAAACAGCATCACCTACGGAGAAAAACATGAGCCAAGCTCAAGCATCCCAGGCAGTCGTCCAACTCGAAGGCAAGGACCTGCCGGCCCACTGCCCCAACCCCAACATGACCAGCTGGTCTTCGCACCCGCGCGTGTTCCTGGAACTGGACGAGCATGGCGCGGCCAAGTGCCCGTACTGCGGCACCCAGTACCAGTTGAAGCCGGGCACCGTGGTCAAGGGCCACTGAAACAAAACAAAGAGGGCCGCTGGCCCTCTTTTCATCTGCTTCGGAGATTCCCATGCCCCGCGCCAACATGATCCATGGCTCCCCCGATGAAATCGAGGCCGCCTACTACGACGCCCTCTCCCGCGCCGACCTGGAAGCGCTGATGGAGCTGTGGGCCGAAGACGAGGAGATCGTCTGCATCCATCCCGGCGCCCGACGCCTGGTGGGCCATGCCGAGATCCGCGCGGTGTGGGAAGACATCCTGGGCAATGGCGGCCTGCATATCCGGCCGCGCCAGTTGCACGCCACGCAGAACATGATGACGGCGGTGCACAGCGTGGTCGAAGAGATCAACCACGGCAACGATCCGCAACCTGAGGTGCATGTCATCGCCACCAATATCTACATGAAGACCGCGCTGGGCTGGCGCATGGTGATGCACCATGCCTCGGTGGCGCCGGGCGCGGCGCCGGCCGAACCGATTTCCAGCGGCGCCATGCTGCATTGACCCGCCCCTATCGCCACCACTCGCGCAACAAGGCCGCACCATGCTTTACATCCCGCCCCGCTGGCTTCCCGGCGGTCACCTGCAAACCATCTATCCGTCGACCTTCATCGCCAAACCGCCGGTCGCCTATCGGCGCGAACGCTGGCAAGCGCCCGATGGCGACTTCGTCGATGTCGATTTCGTCGACGGCCAACCCGGCCGCCCGCTGGTGGTGTTGTTCCATGGCCTGGAAGGCTCATCGGACAGCCACTACAGCCGCTCGCTGATGGCCGAAGTACAACGGCGCGGCTGGCACGGCGCGGTGCCGCATTTTCGCGGCTGTTCGGGCGAAATCAACCTGGCGCCGCGCTTCTACCATTCGGGGGATTCGGCGGAACTGGACTGGGTCTTGCGGCGGCTCAAGCAGCGCCAGTCGGACCTGGGCGCCACCCACCTGTATGCCGCCGGCGTCTCGCTCGGCGCCAATGCATTGCTGCGCTGGCTGGGCGAATCGCAGCATGAGGCCGAAATCGTCGACGCCGCTTGCGCGGTGTCGGCGCCGCTGGATCTGGCCGGCGGCGGCGCGGCGCTGGCGCGCGGCTTCAACCGCCTCTACACCTGGGTATTCCTGCGCACCATGCGGCCCAAATGCCTGGTGAAACTGGACCAGTTCCCCGGCCTGTTCGACCGCGAAGCGCTGCTGGCCGCGCGCGACCTGCATGCCTTCGACAACGTGGTCACCGCGCCGCTGCACGGCTACCGCAACACCGACGATTACTGGGACCGCGCCAGCGCCAAGCACATCCTGCACGACATCACGGTGCCGACGCTGGTCTTGAACGCCCAAAACGATCCCTTCCTGCCGGCGCGCCATCTGCCGCGCACGGCGGCGCCCGAGGTGGTACTGGAGTACCCTGAGCAAGGCGGCCACGTGGGCTTCGCCGCCGGCGGGCCGCCGGGACGGCTGGACTGGCTGCCGCGCCGGCTGTTGCATTTCCTGGAAGGCAAGAACGAATCTGCCTTCACGGAGCAAAAGGAAGGCATTCATGGATGAGATCGTCCGCCAGGCCATGGCCAAATGGCCCAACGTGCCGCACTGCTTCGGCTGGCTGCGGCTGGATGCGCGCGGCGGCTGGCGCATGCGCGACGAGCGCGCGCAGCATCTCGGCCTGCCCGGCGACCGTATCGCGCACCCGGCCTTGCTGGCCTTCATCGAACGCAACTACGCCGCCGACGAGGCCGGCCGCTGGCATTTCCAGAACGGTCCGCAGCGCGTGTATGTCGATCTCGAACTGATGCCCTACATCGTGCGCACGCAGCCGGGCGCCGATGGCCGCCCCGAACTCGTCCTGCACACCGGCCAGCGCATGGAAAAGATCGATGCCGCCTGGCTCGACCAGCAAGGGCGCCTGTACCTCAAGGAAGGGGAAAAAGCCGGCGCGCTGGACGACCGCGACATGTCGCACATGCTCAGCGCCTTGCAGGTGGACGGCAGCGCCGACGAGGATGCGCTGCTGCGCTGGATGGAAGGCGGCAACGCCGGCGCCGTGCTCAAGCTTGAGCATGCCGGCCGTACGGTCACCGTGCAGCGCCTGGACGCGAACGGGCTGGCGCGGCACTTCGGCTTTGTCGCCACACCTCGCCAGGAATGAAGGCGCTACAAATGAAGACGCTACGTTAACCGCGGTCCTTCATGTCCTTGGATTCATCCTTCCATTTTTCCTTCCACTCGCGCTCGCGCGCATCGATCATGGCCTGGTCGTAGAAGGTGGCGTCGGGCGCGCGGCGCGCGATCCCCAGCTGCTCGATGGCGGCCAGCAGGCTGCCATTCAAGGCGTAGGCTTCGGCCAGCGCCAAATGCTGCAGGGCCTGCTTGCCCTGCGCCGCATAGGTTTTCGCCAATTGCTTCTGGATCTCCGGATCGGTACGGTAGAGCTGCGCCTGGTCGCGCAGATACGCCACCGCCTGCTCATGGCGCTGGGCGGCAATCAGCGCATCGCCATACTGGCGCGCCGCCACGCGCGAGATCGGGAACTGCTTGCGCATCGCATCGGCCAATTGCAGCGCCTGCTGGCCTTGCTTGCGGGCGATCTTGATATCGATCTCCAGGCTGGCGAACATGATGCCGGTCTTGAACGGCTGCGACGCCTCCTGCGCCTCCTTGAGCATGGCGTCGGCCTGCTCCAGCTTGTTCTGCCGGTAGTAGACGTACGCCAGGCCGTACTTGGCGGACATCGTCTGCAGCTTGGTGTTCTGCTTCATCTGGCTCTGGAAACGCTCGGCCGCATCGCGCAGCCCTTGTACCGATTCGTTCTGCAGAACCTGGGTGCGCACGCGCACCAGCTGGAATTCGGGATTGTCCACGCGCTGCTTGTAGCGCTGGTCGCGGATGCGCGCCTCGATGTCGGCGATGCGCTCCGTGGTCAGCGGGTGGGTCAGCAGGTAAGGCGGCACGGCATCGCTGAAATTGCGCGAGGCCGTCTGCAAGCGGCCGAAGAAGGTGACCATGCCGGATGGATCGAAACCGCCGTCGCGCATGATCTGCAAGCCGATGCGGTCGGCCTCGCGCTCGGCATCGCGGCTGAAGTTGAGCTGGCGCTGGATGGCCAGCCCGGTGCCGCCCATCATGGTCGCCATGGCGGCATCGCCGCCGGCCCGGGAAACGCCCGCCAAGGCGCCCAGCACGATGGCGGCCAGCTGGATCATGGAATTCTGCTTCTGTTGCCCCAGCATGCGCGCGATGTGGCGCTGCGCGACGTGGCCGATTTCATGCGACAGCACGCCGGCCAGTTCGGATTCGGATTGCGCCGCCAGGATCAGGCCGCTGTTGACGCCGATGAAACCGCCCGGCAGCGCGAAGGCATTGAGCGTCGGGTCGCGCACCATGAAGAACTGGAAATCGAAACCGGCTTCGCCGCGGACCTCGGGATGGATCGATACCAGGTTCAGGCCGAAATTGTTGAGGTATTCCGACACCGGACCATCGTCGATGTAGTCGCGATCGCTGCGGATATCGTGCATGATCTGCTCGCCCAGCTTGCGCTCCATCAGCGGCGACAGGCCTTCGCGCTCGGTATCGCCCAAGGTCGGCAGGTTCTGCGCGACGCCGGCAAGCGGCGCCATCGTGAGCGGAACGGCGGGCAGCAACAGCAGCGCGGCAGTAAGCACGCGCGCCAGCATTCTGCGCGCCGGGCGAAACGGATGGCTAACGGACGAAATCTCGGATCGTTGCATGGACAGAATCTGAAAATAATTACCGTCGTGCCGGCACTGTTGAAAGCGGCGCCGCCAGGCTCCCTGCCCGGGCGAAAGCGCATTCCCCGGGACGCCGGCCTGGCCGCAGACGATTCCGGCACGCCTGCTATGATACCTGCTCTGTTTCCCCGTTCATCATTTTTCCCGGCAGATCGGCAATGACTACACCCAGCGACCCGCAATCCTCTCACGACGGCCTCACCCATTTCGACCAGGGCGGCCAGGCCCACATGGTCGACGTCGGCGGCAAGCACGAATCCCACCGTGTCGCCGTGGCCAGCGGCGTGATCCGCATGAAGCCGGAGACGCTGGCCATCATCGAATCCGGCACCGCCAAGAAGGGCGACGTCCTGGGCATCGCGCGCATCGCCGCCATCATGGCCGCCAAGCGCACGTCGGACCTGATTCCGCTGTGCCATCCGCTGGCGCTGACGCGGGTGGCGGTGGAGTTTGAAACCGACGCCGCCGACTCCAGCGTGCGATGCACCGCGCGCGTGGAAACCCATGGCAAGACCGGCGTGGAAATGGAAGCGCTGACCGCGGTGCAAGTTGGGCTGCTGACCGTCTACGACATGAGCAAGGCGGTCGACAAGACCATGGTGATGACCGATATCTGCGTGACAGAAAAACGCGGAGGCAAGAGCGATATCAACATGGCCCGGCCATAGGCGCTTGCGAAAAAGCGCCCCGCAGGGCGCTTTTTGATTGGCGTTCAGGCAAATCGCCTCACCGTGAATCAGCCACGGCAATTGGCGGGCGCGAAGCGCGCCTCCAGCGTGCCGGCGGCAAATCCGCTGTTGCGCGACGCGCCTTCCGGCGCCGTTGCCTGCGCGACACCGGCTGCCGCGCACTGCCATTGGATGGAGGAAGCGGTCAGGGTCGGGGTCAGCGTCAGTGTGCCGCCGTTGCCGACACGCTGGCTGAAAGTGATCGTAATGACGCCGCCCACGCCGCGCGTTGCCATGGGCGTGACGCTGATGTTTTCCACATTCTCGGTTTTTGTGAAGGCCGGCAATCCCAGTTGCGCCACCGTGAAGAGGCCATTGTTGGTATTGGCCTGCTCCACCACCGCCAGCTTGTAAGGCGCCGCCAGATTCAAGCCCTCGGCCACGCGCGAACGCGCGATGTAGTCCTGGAGTTGGCTGGCGCCGATGGTGGCGAGGATGCCGATGATGGCCAGCGTCACCATCAGTTCGATCAGGGTGAACCCTTGTTGCTGGTACTTGCTGACGACGGTTTTCATTGAGTTCCTGTTTAAAAATGGAAGACGTTGCCAGTATCGGCAGCGCCCATGATGCGGCAAAGCGAAATACTTCCAAACTAGCAAAATTTAACATCCGCCACACTGACCTGGATCAAGCGTGCGCGCCTGGTCCGGCTGGCCGGCGGCACCTTGGCCGGCTCAAGGCTGGCTGTTCTTCTCCTGCGTCCTGCGCTTCAGGTTCAGGCCGACCAGCACCACGCCGATGGCGCCGACCAGGCCGGGCAGGCTCAGGTGCAATTGCGCGCCGGGAACGACGAATTCGCTGTCGGGGATGAAACCCTGCAGGTGCGGCTGGATACCGACATCGCTGAAAATCATGCCGCCGGCGATATAGCCCAGCAATGCCGCGCCCAGCGTGATGATAACCGGAAATTTCTCCATCAATTTCAAGACCAGCGTACTGCCCCAGACGATGATGGGGATGCTGACGACAATACCGAACACCACCAGCGCCATCTGGTGCTCGCCGGCTTGCTCGGCCGCGCTGGCGATGGCGATCACGTTGTCCAGGCTCATCACCAGGTCGGCCACGATCACGGTCTTGACTGCGCCCCACAGACGGTCGCTGCCGCCGACTTCGGCATGGCCGTCATCCTCATTGAGCAGCTTGACGCCGATCCACAGCAGCAACAGGCCGCCGATCAGTTTCAGGTACGGCAACTCCAGCATGGTCACGGCGAAAGCGATCAGCGCGATACGGATCGCAATGGCGCCCAGGGTGCCCCAGACAATGCCCTTCATGCGCAGCTTGGCCGGCAGGTTGCGGCACGCCAGCGCGATCACGATGGCGTTGTCGCCGCCGAGCAGGATGTCGATCAGGATGATTTGCCCGACCGCGATCCAGTTCAGGTTTGCCAGAAATTCCATTCATTTCCTTGGTGATGAAAGATCGCGCCATTGTGCAGCCAGGCGCCAACGCGATTCTCCTGCCTTGCCGGACGCGCCGCAATGCCGTATCGGCACAACATCGGCACACATCGGCACCAACACGCAACGGCGGCAAACGATGATGCCGGCGCCGCCATCAATGAACATGGGGAGCCGAAGCTCCCCATGCTTGTCTTGCAGGTTCCGCTTATCGCCGGATTACAGCACCGACTTCAGCAGGCGGCCCATCTCGGACGGGTTGCGGGTCACCTTGATGCCGCACTCTTCCATGATCGCCAGCTTGGCTTCGGCAGTGTCGGCGCCGCCGGAGATCAGCGCGCCTGCGTGGCCCATGCGCTTGCCCGGAGGCGCGGTCACGCCGGCGATGAAGCCGACCACCGGCTTCTTCATGTTGTCCTTGATCCAGCGCGCAGCGTTGGCTTCGTCAGGACCGCCGATTTCACCGATCATGATGACGGCGTCGGTGTCCGGATCGTCGTTGAATGCCTTCATCACGTCGATGTGCTTCAAGCCGTTGATCGGGTCGCCGCCGATGCCGACTGCCGACGATTGGCCCAGACCCAATGCGGTCAGCTGGCCGACGGCTTCATAGGTCAGGGTGCCCGAACGCGATACCACGCCGATGCGGCCCTTCTTGTGGATGTGGCCCGGCATGATGCCGATCTTGATTTCGTCCGGAGTGATCAGGCCGGGGCAGTTCGGGCCCAGCAGCAGGGTCTTGGAACCGGCCTTGGCCATGCGGTCCTTCAGGGCCAGCATGTCGCGCACGGGGATGCCTTCGGTGATGCAGATGGCCAGGTCCAGTTCGGCTTCGACCGCTTCCCAGATCGCGGCGGCGGCGCCGGCGGGCGGCACGTAGATCACCGAGACGTTGGCGCCGGTGGCCTTCTTGGCGTCGGTCACGTTGGCATAGATGGGGATGCCTTCGAAGTCTTCACCGGCCTTCTTCGGGTTCACGCCGGCGACGAACGCGTTCTTGCCGTTCGCGTAGTCGCGGCACATGCGGGTGTGGAACTGGCCGGTCTTGCCAGTGATGCCTTGGGTAATGACCTTGGTATCTTTGTTGATGAGGATCGACATTTCTCTTCCTTGACTGTGATGCCCGCGCCCGGTTTCGGTCGGTGCGCAATCTGTTTTCTGGCTCCGGACTTTACCGGCGCGGGCTTTCGTGTTGGGTTACTTACTTGGCTGCAGCCACGACCTTTTGCGCGGCTTCTTCCATCGAGTCGGCCGAGATGATCGGCAGACCGGATTCAGCCAGCAGCTTCTTGCCGATCTCTTCGTTGGTGCCCTTCATGCGCACCACCAGAGGCACCTTCAGCGAAACCGCCTTGGATGCGGCGATCACGCCTTCGGCGATCACGTCACAGCGCATGATGCCGCCGAAGATGTTGACCAGGATGGCCTTCAGCTCGGGGTTCTTCAGCATGATCTTGAACGCTTCGGTGACCTTCTCGGTAGTAGCGCCGCCGCCCACGTCCAGGAAGTTGGCCGGCTCGCCGCCGAACAGCTTGATGGTGTCCATGGTGGCCATGGCCAGGCCGGCG
The DNA here is from genome assembly GCF_059418325.1 of Herbaspirillum sp. GW821-FHT09A12. NCBI lineage: Bacteria > Pseudomonadati > Pseudomonadota > Betaproteobacteria > Burkholderiales > Oxalobacteraceae > Herbaspirillum > Herbaspirillum sp. GW821-FHT09A12. The sequence continues at coordinate 634,604 of NZ_JBWKPR010000001.1, read as the reverse complement.
CCGTTGACCAGACAGCCGATGTTGCCGTCCAGCGAGATGTAGGCCAGGTCGAACTTGGAAGCCTCGACTTCAGCCGGATCTTCTTCGTCCAGGTCGCGGTAGGCGACGATTTCCGGATGGCGGTACAGGGCGTTGGAGTCGAAGTTGAACTTGGCGTCCAGGGCGATGACCTTGCCGTCGCCGGTCAGGATCAACGGGTTGATTTCAGCCAGGGAAGCGTCGGTTTCCCAGTATGCCTTGTACAGGCCTTGCAGGTTCTTGCGCGCTTCGGGGATGGACGCGGCCGGCACGCCGATCTTGGCGGCGACGGCGTCGGCATCGGCGTCGGTCAGGCCGGTGGCCGGATCGATCACGACGTTGTGGATCAGCTCAGGGTGCTTTTCAGCGACTTCTTCGATGTCCATGCCGCCTTCGCTGGAGGCCATCAGGACCACGCGCTGGCTCACACGGTCGGTCACCAGGGAAACATACAGTTCCTTCTTGATGTCGGCGCCTTCTTCGATCAGCAGGCGGCGAACCTTCTGGCCTTCAGGACCGGTCTGGTGCGTGACCAGTTGCATGCCCATGATCTGGTTGGAATATTCCTTGACTTGCTCCAGCGACTTGGCCACCTTCACGCCGCCGCCCTTGCCGCGACCGCCGGCGTGGATCTGTGCCTTCACGACCCAAACCGAGCCGCCCAGGCTCTTGGCCGCCGCTTCGACTTCGTCGACCGACATGCAAGGAACGCCGCGCGGGACGGTTACGCCAAACTGGCGCAGGATTTCTTTACCCTGATACTCATGGATTTTCATGGGAGCTTCCCTTTAGACACTAATTGAATAAAACTTGCCGGATTGAAATTCCGTCATCGGCGCAATACCGGCTGACGAGAAAGCAGACCGCAACCCGCAGGCGGGCGTCGCATCCGTTGCCGGACGAGAACTGGCGCAGACATGAGCTGCGCGGGTTGCGAAAGAATTCGTAAAATTGGGCATGTGCATGCCGTCTGCATGAGTTGGTCTCTGATATTCGATCTCGCCGGCATGCACCGGAGCGATCCGCATTATCCGTCTTCCCTGCTGTCGTCAGCCTGACATCGACCTGCCGCTTTTCAAAAACAGCAACAATTGATATCTTTTCGGCTACCGCGCCGCAGCAAAAACTTCCGAATTCTAGCACAGGGCCGGGAGGCTGAGCGATGGTAGCGCTAACCTTGCCGATAAAGACCTGCGCCGCGGACTTCACGGATCGTTCCATCGCTGCCAGAGAGAATTGACGCCACAGCGCCGTGCGGCCGCGCCGCAATCAGGCATCCGGCCCGTCTTCATCCGCCCAGGCGGTCTTGAGCGCTTCCCGAATGCTGCTATGGGAAAAACCCCGCTGCTGCAAAAAACGCATGCGCTTGGCGCGCGACTCGGCATCGACCGGCGGCTCGCCGAATTTGCGCCGCAGTACCTGGGCCGCGCGGGCCCCCTCGTCTTCAGCCAGGCCGGACTTCAGCTCGGACAGCGCCTCGCCTTGAATGCCGTGACTTTGCAACTCGGACAGGATGCGGTTGTTGCCATAGCGCGCCGCGCGCCGGTGCACCAGGGACTCGGAAAAACGCTCTGCGGAAAGGAAACGGGATTGTTCAAGCCAGTTGAGCAGGGCATCGACATCATCGCCCTCTTGCGCGTAAGGGCTAAGCTTACGCGCAAGTTCCAGGCGACTATGCTCACGTGAAGAGAGATATTTGAGCGCCCGTGCTTTCAGGCTGATCGGCGGTCTAGGCATGACGTTCGACTACACGGGCTATGCGGCGGATGAAACGACGACTGCATACATCGGAAGCGCTCAATGCATGCAGACAAAACGGAGACTGCAAAACAGCAACGACAGAAATACCAACCATCGCCGGCATTGCAAATAAAACCATACGGCACCGGCAACGGCGACAACTACCGAGACAGCAGCGACGGGAGAGGCATCCCTGGCCGCTGTCCCGGCCATACTGGGCATGACACCCACAGCGGCAGGTTCTTGCGGATTACGATGCCTGGACTTCAGCTTCGCCGCTGGCCAACTGCGGCACGCCGAGCGCGATGCGCACCTTGTTTTCAATTTCACGCGCCAATTCCGGGCGCTCTTTCAGGAAGTTGCGCGCATTGTCCTTGCCCTGGCCGATGCGTTCGCCGTTGTAGCTGTACCAGGCGCCGGACTTTTCCACTACCTTGTGTTCGGAACCAAGATCGAGGATTTCACCTTCACGCGAAGTGCCTTCTCCATACAGGATATCGAAGTGGGCTTCGCGGAACGGCGGCGCGACCTTGTTCTTGACGACCTTGACCTTGGTTTCGCTGCCGATGACTTCGTCGCCGGACTTGATCGAACCGGTGCGGCGGATATCCAGGCGCACGGAAGCGTAGAACTTGAGCGCATTGCCGCCGGTGGTGGTTTCCGGGTTGCCGAACATGACGCCGATCTTCATGCGGATCTGGTTGATGAAGATGACGGTGGTATTGGTGCGGTTGATGCTGCCGGTCAGCTTGCGCAAGGCCTGCGACATCAGTCGGGCTTGCAGGCCGGGCAGCGAATCGCCCATGTCGCCTTCGATTTCAGCCTTGGGGGTCAGTGCCGCAACCGAGTCGACCACGATCAGGTCGACCGCTCCCGAGCGCACCAGCGCGTCGGTAATCTCAAGCGCCTGCTCGCCGGTGTCGGGTTGCGAAATCAGCAAGTCATGCAGATTGACGCCCAGCTTTTGCGCGTAGGTGACATCCAGCGCGTGTTCGGCGTCGATGAAGGCGCAGGTGCCGCCCAGCTTTTGCATTTCGGCAATGGCTTGCAGGGTCAGCGTGGTCTTGCCCGAGGATTCCGGACCGTAGATCTCGACGACCCGGCCGCGCGGCAGGCCGCCGACGCCCAATGCGATGTCCAGCCCCAGGGAACCGGTCGAAAAGACCTGGACTTCCTCGGCGACGGCGCCGTCTTCCATGCGCATCACGGAGCCTTTGCCGAATTGCTTTTCGATCTGCGCCAATGCGGCGGCAAGCGCTTTGCCCTTTTCAGAGTTGTTTGCAGCTTTTTTGTCGTCCATAAATCTCTTTCGGCAAAAGGTCGTGAAGAAGGTGTACTCGGAATGCATTTCCTCAGTGCACTAAAAACTGCGCACCGATCAATTCAGGGGCGCGGCACCAATGAAGCAGTACTGTATAAAAAAACAGTGATCTGTGCAAGCTTTTTTGTCGCCTGGGAGATGAAAATCGATCCACGGGCGAGGTGACCGATTATAAAAGATCGGGGGGATTGGACTGGAGAAATGCGATACAAGTACTGCAAGCAAAAGCAAAAACCGTCACACTCGCGGTTTGCCGGGGACGCATTTCATCAATAGGGGAAGATGCGTTCCAGAAATGGATACCGTTTCCGCCCCTAACTTTGCGACGGGCGGCTACCTATTTGATATACATTGCAGGCTTGCAATATAACGAGATAAAGACTGTTTTTAGACTGTTGTCATGAGTTTAGTGCCCTTTAGCCATATTAGCGCCTTGCGCTGCCTGATCATCGACGACATGCCGACGATGCGCCAGAACATCCGGATGCACCTCGGCCAGCTCGGCGTGACCAAGGTGGATCAGGCCGCCACGCCTGATGAATCGATCCGCTTCGTCCAGGCCGGGGCTTACGACCTCATCATCTGCGACTACAACCTGAACAAGGAAAGCAACGGCCAGCAATTGCTGGAATTCTTCCGTACCCAGAACATGCTCTCGCCGACCTCCATGTTCATCATGGTGACCGCCGAAAGCGGCTACAACCTGGTGGCCAGCGCCGCCGAGTTCCAGCCCGACGCCTACATGCTCAAGCCGCTCACCGCCAGCCGCATCGCCGAACGCGTCGATCGCCTGCTGGAAAAGCAGCATGCCATGCTGCCGGTGACCGAAAAGATGAAGCGCAAGGATTTCGCCGGCGCCATCGTCGAATGCGACAACGTGCTCAAGGCCGCGCCCAAGTGGATCGTCGAAATCATGAAGACCAAGGGCACGCTGCTGGTCGAACAGCGCCGCATCGACGAAGCGCGCGAGGTTTATGCGCAGGCCCTGGCCATGCGCGACGACCTGGTATGGGCCAAGATCGGCCTGGCGCGCTGCAATATCGTGGCCGGCCAACTGGATGACGCGCGCAAGACGGTCGAGGAAGTGCTCGCGCAGAACAAGCAGTTCATCGCCGCCTATGACCTGCTGGCGCAGATCGACGAGGCGCAGGGCAACCAGGAGGGAGCGCTGGCGGCGCTGACCATGTCCTCCGAAATCATTCCCTCGGCCCGCCGCAGCCGGCTGGTGGGAGAGGTGGCCTACCGCAGCGGCCACCTGGAACAAGCCAGGGAAGCCTACGACAAGGTGCTCAAGCACACCAAGGGGTCGCTCACCGCGCAGCCGAGCGACCTGCTGTCGCTGGCCCAGGTGCACGTCGACAGCGGCGATCCGGACCAGGCCCTGCGCTTGCTGGAAAGCGCGCCGCGCCGCTATGAGGAATCCAAGATGTTCACCGCCGCCCAGGCCGCGGTGCAAGCCCAGGCCTATGTGCAGCTGGGCGACACCATCTCGGCGCAACAGGCGTTCGAGGCCGCCAGGCAGGCCGCCGGCGATGAGATTTCCGAGACCGCCACGCTGGCCCTGGCCAAAGCCGCTTTCTCGATGGGCAAGGATGACGAAGGCGCCAAGCTGATCGCCAACGCCATCAAGTCCGACCACGAAAACAAAACGCTGCAGATGCTGGCGCGCAAGGTACTGGCCGACACCGGCAAGGCCGCGCTGGCCGAGGAGCTGATCGATGGCGCCGTCAAGCATTGCATGAGCATCATCGCCGAAGCCAACGCGCTCATGCGCAACGCCAAGCCCGACGAGTCGCTGGCCAAGCTTGAGGAAGCGCTCTCCAGCATGCCGGAAAACACCGGCGTGCTGCTGGCGTCGGCCCAGTTGCACCTGCTGTGGATGAGCCAGCGCGGCTGGAACGACGAGTATGTCAAACGCGTGCGGCGCTATCTCGCCACGCTGGATCGCCTGATTCCGGGCAATGACCGGGTCGCCAAGATGCACAAGTTTTTGCGCGACACCTTAAGCAAAGTAGCCCCGAAGAGCTGACCATGGACCCCAAGCTTGCCGCGATCATCATCCACGACATCAAGAACTCCCTGGGCGTTCTTGAGGGCGAACTGCGCCGCCTCAGCGACGATGTGCCGCGCGTGCAGCAGGCGCATGTCACCTGCCTGGCGCTGCAGGAAAAACTGATCGCCTTCCTGACGCTCTACAAGGCCGATTCGCAGGGCCTGCGGGCGCAGGTCGAAGCGGTCTCGCCGCTGGATTTCCTGGAGGCGCTGCTGCGCGAGCACGCCATGAACCGCAATGGCCATCATGTCGAGCTCAAGCTCGACGAGACCGACATGCCGCTGGTCGGCTTCTTCGACGAGCACCTGGTGGCGCTGGCGCTGGAGGCCGCGCTGCAAAACGCCAGCCGCTTCGCCTGCGCGCGCATCGAACTCGGCTGCCGCAAGAGCCCGGACGGCGGCGTGATCTTCACCGTCCGCGACGACGGCCCCGGCATCGGCACCCAGGAAAAGAAACAATCCACCGGACTGGGCATGGACCTGTGCAATGCCATCGCCACCGCCCACAACAAAGAAACCCAGCATGGCCAGGCGCGCTTGAGCAACCATCCGGACGGCGGCGCCTTGTTCGAACTCTGCCTGCCCTGACCCCTCTCGATACTTCCCGCGGCGACCGTCGCGGGAGCATGCGCAAAGCGCATATCCAAGCTTGAAAATAGTCGTTCTGCCGCACCGCGTTCGTCCTTAGAGTGTTTGTCTGCACCGCAGACTCCCCCAACACAACAAGAACGGACCACATGGAACGCAGACACTTCCTCCGCATCGGCCCGGCCGCGCTCGGCGCCGGCCTGCTGGGCGCCGCCCCGCTGATGGCGCGCGCCGCGCAAGCCCCCAAGACCATCCGCCTGGACTACGCCTATTACTCGCCGCCCAGCCTGGTGCTGCGCAAGTTCGGCTGGCTGGAGGAAGACCTGAAGACCCAGGGCACCGACGTCAAATGGGTGCTGAGCCAGGGCAGCAACCGCGCGCTCGAATACCTCAACAGCGACAGCGTCGACTTCGGCAGCACGGCCGGCCTAGCTGCGTTGCTGGCGCGCGCCAACGGCAATCCGATCAAGGCGGTGTACGTCTATTCGCGCCCGGAATGGACCGCGCTGGCGGTCTCCAGGGATTCCCCGATCAAGTCCGTGCGCGAACTCAAGGGCAAGAAGGTGGCCGCCACCAAGGGCACCGATCCCTACCTCTTCCTGCTGCGCGCGCTGCATGAAAACGGCTTGAAGAAAAGCGATGTCGAGATCGTCCACCTGCAGCATCCCGATGGCCGTGCCGCGCTCGAGCAAGGCCGGGTCGACGCCTGGGCCGGGCTCGATCCGCACCTGGCGGCCAGCGAACTGGAAGCCGGCTCGCGCCTGATCTACCGCAACATCAACTTCAACACCTACGGTTTCCTCAACGTCAGCGACACCTTCGCCGCCCGCCACCCGGAGCAGGTCAAGCGCGTCATCGCCGCCTATGAAAAGGCGCGGGCGTGGATCATCGCGCATCCGGAAGACACCGTGAAGCTGCTGGCCGAGGAATCCAAGCTGTCGCCCGAGGTCGCGCGCCTGCAGCTCAAGCGCAACGACTTCTCGCATCCGCAGATCGGCCGCGAACACATCGACGCGCTGCGCGCCGCCGCCCCCATCCTGACCGAGGAAGACCTGGTCAAGAGCGGCACCGACCTGCCGCGCACCATCAACGCGCTGATCGATCCGTCGTACGCGCAAGGCGTGGTGAAGGCCTGATGCGATGAGCGAGACGGGATCCGGCAGCCTGCCCGCGCAGGCATCGCTGCAACCGGAAATAATCCGGGCCACATCGGCGGCGGCCAAGCCCCTCCGCAAGGGCTGGCCGCACGACGACGGTTATCGTCCGGGCCGCTTCACCGGCTGGATCCTGCCTCTCGCCTTCCTGCTGCTGACCGAAGCGTGCGCGCGGCTGGACATCATTCCCGCGCGCCTGCTGCCGCCGCCCAGCGAGCTGGCGCAAACGCTGTGGTCGCTGGCCGCGCGCGGCGAACTGCTGCCGCATATCTGGGCCAGCCTGGCGCGGGTGCTCGCGGGCTTTGCGATCGGCAGCCTGCTGGCGATAGCGCTGGGCTTGCTGGTCGGCATCAGCCGGCGCGCCGAAGCCTTGCTTGAACCCTGCTTCCAGGCGCTGCGCGCCATCCCCAGCCTGGCCTGGATCCCGCTGCTGCTGCTGTGGCTGGGCATCGACGAAACGCCCAAGATCGTGCTGATCGCCATCGGCGCCTTCTTCCCGGTCTACCTCAACCTGGTGGCGGGCATCCGCGACATCGACTACAAGCTGATCGAAGTGGGCACCAGTTCCGGCCTGGGCGCGCCTGAACTGATACGCCACATCCTGCTGCCGGCCGCCCTCCCCTACCTGTTCGCCGGCTTGCGCGGCGGCCTCAGCCTGGCCTGGATGTTCCTGGTGGCGGCCGAACTGATCGCGGCCACGCGCGGCGTCGGCTACCTGCTGTCCGATGGCCGCGAAAGCAGCCGGCCCGACCTGGTGCTGGCGGCGATCCTGATCCTGGCGCTGCTGGGCAAGCTCAGCGACGGCCTGCTGCACCGGCTGGAAAGACACAGCCTGCGCTGGCGCGATGCCCACCGCGCCTCTTCCTCGAAGTCCTGACCCACCTCTTTCCGACTATCCCCATGCGCAAGAACGCCCCTCCCGACCTGACCCGCCGCCATCTCCTGCAAGCCGGCGCCGCCATCGCCGCCGCCACGCTGGCGCCTGCCTTGCTGGCGCAAAACAGCGGCCGCGCGATCCGCATCGGCTACCAGAAATCGTCGACCCTGCTGACCATCATCAAGACCAACGGTTCGCTGGAAAAACTGCTGGGCCCCGGCGGCGCCAAGATCACCTGGCACGAATTCTCCAGCGGCCTGCCGCTGCTGGAAGCGCTCAATGTCGGCGGCGTCGACCTCAGCGCCGACGTGGCCGACACCGTGCCGGTGTTCGCCCAGGCGGCAGGCGCCAGGCTCACTTATCTGGCGCAGGAGTCGCCCTCGCCGTCGGCGCAGGCCATCGTGGTTCGCGCCGACTCGCCGATCCGCAGCGTGGCCGAACTCAAGCGCAAGAAGATCGCCGTGACCAAGGCGGCCGGCGTGCATTATCTGCTGATCGCCACACTGGAAAAGGCCGGCCTGAAATTCAGCGACGTCGACGCCGCCTACCTCTCGCCGGCCGACGGGCGCGCCGCCTTCGAGCGCGGCAGCGTGGATGCCTGGGTGACCTGGGACCCATTCCTGTCGGGTGTACAGCGCCAGTCCCAGGTGCGCGTGCTATCGGACGGCCTCGGCATCGCCGACTACCAGCGCTACTACCTGGCGTCGACGCCGTTTGCCGACGCCAACCCCGATGTGCTGCGCGCGGTGTTCGGCGAACTGCAGAAGACCGGGCAATGGGTCAAGCAACATCCCAAGGAAGCGGCCGCCTTCCTCGCGCCGCTGTGGGGCCTGGATGCGGACACCGTCGAGCTGGCCAACAGCCGCCGCAGCTATGAAGTGCGCGCGGTCAAGCTGGAAGCGCTGGGCGAACAGCAACGCATCGCCGACGCGTTCTTCTCCGCCGGCCTGCTGCCGAAAAAGGTGAACACGGCCGATGTCGCGATCTGGAAACCGGAACGGCTGGGGTAAGGCATGGACGGACTCGACAAGATCACGTTGGCGCTGCTGGTGTTGCTGGTCGTGGTGGCATTGCTGTTTCCACTGTCGGGCGGCCGTGGCGATGGCCGCAAAGACAGCGACGGCGCTCCCGCGAAAGACCGGAAGACGCATCGCTAGGCCAACGTCGCCATCACCGAGATATCCGCCTTCAACACCTTCGATACAGGACAACCGGCCTTGGCGGCAGCCACCGCGTCATTGAATTTCTGCTCATCGCGATCATCCAGATCGACCTTGACCGCCAGCTGGATGGCGGTAATGCTAAAGCCGGGATCGGTCTTCTCCAGCGTCAGCGTAGCTTCCGTATCGATACGCCTGGGGCCCAAACCGGCCTTCTCCAGCCGTGACGACAAATCCATCGAAAAGCAACCGGCATGCGCCGCCGCGATCAGCTCTTCCGGATTGGTGCCCACGCCGTTTTCGAAACGGGTGGAAAACGAGTATCGGGTATCGGACAGCGTCTTGCTTTCAGTGCTGAGCGCACCCTTGCCGTCCTTCAGATTGCCGCTCCATACCGCCGATGCCTTGCGTTTCATGACAGCCTCCTTCGCTCAGGGTTGAGATAGCCGCGGCAACCACCTTGCAATCAGGATCCGCCAGGCTGCGCGCGGAGTATTCCATCATGCAGCGGCGGCATGCACGCGAGGATAGGACAACGGCGCGGAGGCACGTAGGATTGCGCGAGGAGCGGCGCGGGGCAAGACGCGGGAATTCAGAGCCGGATTCGGCCGGAAACAGCGGGAGGAAATGCGTCACGCAATGGCTTGCGCGGCGATGGGAGAACGGCAGGATAACAACGACTGGCGTGGAATGCAGATAAAAAAACCGCCGGCAGAGCCGGCGGTAAAACGGACTGGCGACGCTCATCCACTAACCGCCGCCTTCCGCGCCAAACTTTTACTGATGCATGAGCTTGCTTACGCCGCGACAGGATCCAGTTGCTGGATACCCGCCAGCAACCAACCGCCTTGGCCGGCAGCCGGCTTGGACAGGTTCCAGATCTCGGCGAACTGCGCCGGCGAGCTGTTCGGGTCTTCCTTGATGAAGCCGAAGAATTTCACGCTGGCGATGTAGTCGTTGCCCACGGTTTCCACGCCCAGCACTTCCGCATCCAGCGACACCACATCGGTCTGGTTGGCCGAAGCGCCGCGTTCCTGCAACTGCAGGCGCAGTTCGGCGAACATTTCCGGCGTGGTGAATTCGCGGATATCGTTGATGTCGGCCTTGTCCCATGCCGCTTGCAGGCGGATGAAATAGGTCTTGGCATTGCGCACGAAACCGACGGTGTCGAAACCGGCCGGGATGCCATAAGCCGCGACCTGCTCAGCCGAGCCGAAACCGCCGCCGAAGCCCGAACCTTGCAGCGCCGCGGGCGGCTGTGCCGGTTCCAGCAACGAGCCGATCTTCGGGGTCGCGGTGCTGTCAGCCGCATGGCCGCCATTGGGCGCGGCCCAGGCCGGACGCGGCTGCGACGCTTCCGATTTGCGGCGGAACATGCGGTAGATGAACATCGCCGCCATTGCGATCAGCGCAACGGTGAGGATGGTGCTGATCATGCTGGCCAGGGCGCCGCCCAGGCCGAGGTGCGAGAGCAGCGCGCCCAGGCCCAGGCCCAGCAACGCGCCACCCAGGATGCCCTTCCACGGGCTGGGCTTGGGTGCGGCGGCCGCAGCGCCTGCGGGCGCGGCGGGCTTGGCGGCAGCGGCCTGGTTCTGCATCGGGGCCGGGCTTTGCGCCTGGCGGCTGGCCGACGAAGACTGTTTGCCGAACGAACCGCCGCCGCCCAGACGCTTGGCTTCGACGCTGCTTATGCCAACCGACAGCGTCATCGCCGCCACTATCAGCGCGACAAATGCTTTTTTCATGCTATCTCCTGAGATGGAATCTGATGTGATGCGGTCACATCGGCCGTATTGACTGAACTGTTGCGTACCTGATTGGCGCCGGACGAAGCCGGCTGACGGGCCATGCGCAAACAGACATCGCTGTCGCAAGACGCAAAGCCACGGGTTTCAGGAGCGGTTGAGCGAACGCGAAGCGGATGTCGCGCAGGGCGACAGGATCAGGCGCGGGGAGGGCGGCCTGCGAGAGGCAAGAACGGAGGTTGGCTGGCGTCGTCGCTGCGAAGAGCGGGCGCCATGCGCGTGGGTTCCGGCAGGACTGCCAGGGAATGGATCAGCACCGGTTCGTCACCGATGCCGGCATGGGTAGAGAAATCTTCGCCGCTGTCGGCGTAGCCGTTGCTGTCGTCGCCGGCGCTGCCACTGTCGGCCACGACGCCAGGCTGCCGGCTGTCGGCGGCATGATCGGCCACCGCGACGGTCTGGGCGCCAAGGTGCTTGGCGGCGACATTGAGCTCAACCTGGACCGGCGCCGAGAAATCGGTTGCGGCCACCGAGCTGGCGTAAGTCAGCACCGCTGCAAATACTTGCACCGGGAACAGACAGATCAGCAACAGAACCCACAAACGTTTCATCAGATTTTCCAGCAAAGATGCGAGAAATTATAACAACAAAAATGTCGACAACAGCACGGAAAGAAATTAAATACAGCAACAATATGGAGACCAGGCCACCCATTTCAAGTGCCGGCCGCCCCGTTGTTACATTTTAGGATGATCTCACGGGAGCCGGCTCCCCCATACTGAGCCTGAGCAAGCTTTCCGGATAAATCGCAAGCACTGCGAAGACCTTTGGTCAGATTGCGAGCTTACCTTCAAAACAATCGCCGCCCCTCATTTGCATTGACGATTGAATTAGTAGATTATGCGTAAAAATACCACAATAATTCTACCTTACGAGACAAATCAGACGAGGCCCCTCTCTGATCGATTCCTATGCGCATCCTCTTAGCTGAAGACGACAGTGTTCTGGCCGATGGATTGACGCGCTCCCTGCGCCATTCCGGATACGCCGCCGATTGCGTCAAGAATGGCCTGGAAGCCGATTCGGCCCTCTCCACCCAGGATTTCGATTTGCTGATCTTGGACCTGGGCCTGCCCAAGATGTCCGGGCTGGAAGTGCTGCGCCGCCTGCGCGCGCGCAACTCGCGCCTGCCGGTGCTGATCCTGACGGCGGCCGATTCGGTGGAACAGCGCGTGCAGGGGCTGGACCTGGGCGCCGACGACTACATGGCCAAGCCGTTCGCCTTGTCCGAACTGGAAGCCCGCGTGCGCGCCCTGACCCGGCGCGGCGCCGGCGGCGGCCCGACCGTGATCAAGCATGGGCCGCTCTCGTACGACCAGGTCGGCCGCATCGCCTACATCGGCGAACAGATGCTGGAATTGTCCGCGCGTGAACTGGGCCTTCTGGAAGTATTATTGCAACGCACGGGACGGCTGGTTTCCAAAGAACAGCTAGTGGACCATTTGTGCGAATGGGGAGAGGAAGTCAGCAACAATGCCATCGAGGTTTATGTCCATCGCCTGCGCAAGAAAATCGAGGTCGGCGGCGTGCGTATCGCTACCGTACGCGGGCTGGGCTATTGCCTCGAAAAGCTCCCCGAGACCGCAGCCAGCAACGCCGCCTGATGCGATGACGGCCGGCGCCGGCCGCCCTCCCGCCTCCAATGCCTTGGGCCACCATGCTGCGGCGTGATCCTTCGTCCGCGCCGGCCGAACCGGCGGCGTCGCCAAGCGGCGAGCCCCAGCCGGCGCCAACGCCGCGCAAGAAACGTCGCGCCGCCATCGCCACCCAGCCGGTAGAACGCATCCAGCGCTCGCTGTTCGGCGAAATCCTCGACTGGATGCTGGCCCCGCTGCTGCTGCTGTGGCCCATGAGCATCGCCATCACCTACCTGATTGCGCAATCGATCGCCAACCAGCCGTTCGACCGCGCGCTGGAAGACAGCGTCACCGTGCTTGCGCAGCAAGTGTCCGAAGTCAACGGCAAGGTCGTGGCGCGGCTGCCCGTATCGGCGCGCGACCTGCTGCGCGCCGACGACATCGACAACATCTATTACAAGGTCAGCGGCCCCAACGGGGAATATGTCGAGGGCGACGTCGACATGCCGCAACCGCCGCCCGAAGACGATCGCCAGAGCCTCGGCGCCGTGCAATTCCGCAACGATATCCTGCACGGCAGCGACGTGCGCATCGCCTACGTGCAAGTCGACCTGCGCCGCAGCGCGGCGCAACGCGCCGCTTCGCACGAACCGCGACTGGCCACGGTACAGGTCGGCGAAACCCTGGAAAAACGCGCCCAGCTCGCCAATGAAATCATCAAGGGCGTGATCCTGCCGCAGTTCATCATCTTGCCGGTGGCGCTGGCGCTGGTGTGGTTCGCGCTCTCGCGCGGCTTGTCGCCGCTGTCGGAACTGCAGCAGCGCATCCGCGCGCGCCGCCCCGACGACCTCAGCCCGATCGACTCGGGCCAGGTGCCCGAAGAAATCTCGCCGCTGGTGCGTTCGCTCAACGATATGCTGGAACGGCTGTCGCAGACCATCGCGATCCAGAAGCGCTTCATCGCCGACGCCGCGCACCAGATGAAGACGCCGCTGGCCGGCATGCGCATGCAATCCGAACTGGCCCTGCGCCAGGACGACCAGGTCGATGTGCGGCGCTCGCTGGAGCAGTTGGCCAAAAGCTCCGAATCGGCCACCCGCCTGGTCAACCAGTTGCTGTCGCTGGCCCGCGCCGAAAACCAGGTCTCGCAGGCCGGCGCCATGGTGCCGATCGAACTCTCGGAACTGGCGCGCACGGTAGTGCAGGATTGGGTGCCGATGTCGTTCACCCAGCGCATCGACCTCGGCTTCGAACAGCCCGGCCACCCGATCATGATCCACGGCAATCCGCTGATGCTGCGCGAACTGCTCTCCAACCTGCTCGACAACGCGCTGCACTATACGCCGCACGACGGCCACGGCAGCGTGACGGTGCGCGCGCGCAGCGACGAACAAGCCGGACTGGCGATCCTGGAAGTGGAAGACACCGGCCCCGGCATCCCGCCTGCGGAACGGCAAAACGTGTTCGAACGCTTCTACCGCATCCTCGGCACGCCCAGCACCGGCAGCGGACTGGGGCTGGCCATCGTGCGCGAGATCGCCCAGCAGCATGACGCCAGGGTGGACATTTCCAACAATCCGCGCAGCGGCGATCCCAAATGCCCGGGCAGCCTGTTTTGCGTCAGCTTCCGCCTGGCGCCGCGCATGCCCTTCATCGACGACATCGGCTGACATGGACCAAGGCCCCCACCACCACGGCCCCGGCGACGCCGGCAACCACTGGCACAAGATCCGCAAGCAGACCGCCGTGCTGCTGGCAGTCTGGTTTCTGGCCACGTTCTTTTTCATTTTCTTCGCGCGCGAACTGGACCGGATCCACTTGTTCGGCTGGCCCATTTCTTTCTACATGGCGGCCCAGGGCATGATCCTGATCTACCTGGCCATCGTGGTGATCTACATCCGGCGCATGCAGCGCATCGAACAACTGGTACACGGCGAGCAAGGACATGGAGAGTAATAGAGACTTTTTCTGGCGGCTGACCCGCTACTACTCCTTCTATACGCTCGGCTTCATCGCCTTTTTGTGCGTACTGGCCATCCTCGAGCACGAGGGCATGCCGCGCTCATGGATCGGCTACCTGTTTCTGTTCGTCACCATCGGCCTGTATGCCGCCATCGGCGTGGTCTGCCGCACCTCGGACGTGCCCGAATACTACGTCGCCGGGCGCCGCGTGCCGCCCTTGTTCAACGGCATGGCCACCGCCGCCGACTGGATCTCCGCCGCCACCTTCATCAGCCTGGCCGGCGGGCTTTACCTGCAAGGCTTCGACGGCCTGGCCTACATCCTCGGCTGGACCGGTGGCTACTGCCTGGTGGCGCTGCTGATCGCCCCTTACCTGCGCAAGTTCGGCCAATACACCATCGCCGACTTCCTGGCCGCGCGCTATCCGGGTAAATTCGGCGGCACGCCGATCCGCATCCTGGCGGTGGCCGCCACCATCCTGATTTCCTTCACCTACGTGGTGGCGCAGATCTATGGCGTGGGACTGATCACCTCGCGCTTCACCGGCATCGATTTCTCGATCGGCATCTTCCTCGGCCTGGCCAGCATCCTGGTGTGCTCCTTCCTCGGCGGCATGCGCGCCATCACCTGGACCCAGGTGGCGCAGTACATCATCATCCTGTTCGCCTACCTGATCCCGGTGGTCTGGCTGTCCGCCAAGCACACCACGGTGCCGGTGCCGCCGGTGGCTTACGGCGCGGTGCTGCCCAAGCTGAACGCGATCGAACACAAGCTCGCCGACGACCCCAAGGAACAGGAGATCCGCAAGATCTTCCAGGCGCGCGCCGACGAATTCGAACGCAAACTGAAGAGCCTGCCCCGCTCCTGGGAAGAAGGGCGGCTGGAAGCGCAGCGCCACATCGACGAAGTCAAACGCGACACGCATGCCTCGCTGGCGGAAATCAAGGCCGCCAGCCGCGCCCTGTCGTCCTATCCGAAAAGCGCGGGAGAGGCCGAGCGACGCTGGAGCGATGCGCGCGCAGCCAATCTCATACGGGCGCAGCCGCCGGTCTCGCAGACCGAACCCTTTCCCGGCCGCGACCAGGAAAGCTCCGACATCAAGCGCAACAATTTCCTCGCGCTGGTGTTCTGCCTGATGCTGGGCACCGCCGCGCTGCCGCACATCCTGATGCGCTACTACACCACGCCCAGCGTATCGGCCGCGCGCAAGTCGGTATTCTGGACGCTGTTTTTCATCATGCTGATCTACCTCTCGGTGCCGGCGCTGACCGTGCTGGTGAAATACGACATCTACACCTCGCTGGTCGGCAGCAGCTACAGCCACCTGCCCGACTGGGTCTATTACTGGGCCAACATCGACAAGCTCAACCCGCTGGTCTCCATCACCGACCTCAACCACGACGGCCTGGTGCAGCTCGGCGAGATTTCGATGGATGGCGACATCATCGTGCTGGCCATGCCCGAAATCGCCGGCCTGCCCTACTTCATTTCCGGACTGGTCGCGGCCGGCGGCCTGGCGGCGGCGCTCTCGACCGCCGACGGCCTGCTGCTGACGATCTCCAACGCGCTCTCGCACGACATCTACTACAAGGTGGTCGACCCCAGCGCCTCGACCCAGAAACGCGTAACCATCTCCAAGCTGCTGTTGCTGGTGGTGGCGCTGCTGGCGGCCTATGCCGCTTCGCTGAAACCGGGCGACATCCTGTCGATGGTCGGCGCCGCTTTTTCGCTGGCCGGTTCGACCCTGTTCCCGGCGCTGGTGCTGGGCGTGTTCTGGAAACGCGCCAACCAGGCCGGCGCGGTGGCCGGCATCGTGTGCGGCTTCTTGATGTGCGTGTACTACATGCTGCACACCAACCCGACCTTCGGCGGCAGCGCCGCCGGCCAGTGGTTCCATATCGCGCCCATCTCCGCCGGCGTGTTCGGCGTGCCGGCGGGCATCGCGGCCATGGTCATCGTCAGCCTGCTGACGCCGCCGCCGGACGAAGCCACCATCGCGCTGATCGACCACATCCGCACGCCGTGATTTCCGACGGAAAACAAATCCGATTCGGACCAAGCGTTACCGTAAAATGCGGGGCAAAAACTATCCTTATCATCGTTCTATGCCGGACCTTTCCGGCCTTAGAATCCATGTATCATGGGGGAGATCTTTTCGTCTGAGGGGGCGAGAGGAACAAGGCAGCAGCAGCAACCATCATCCCCGCTTCCCAATCAACAATACCGAGAAAGGGCTCACCGATGAAGCTGTCTCAGATGAAAGTCTCAAATCGTCTCAACCTGGGGTTCGGCGTCGTTCTCGTGCTGCTGGCGCTGGTCATTGCCATTGGCGTGAACCGCATGGGTGAAGTCAATACCCGCCTCAATTCCATCAGCAACGTCAACAATGTCGAAGCGCGGCTGGCAGTCGCCTTGCGCACCTCGTTGTACGAGCAATCGATGGCCACCCGCGACCTGTTGCTGGCGCCCGATGCTGCTGCGCGCAAAATACTGAGCGAGCGCATCAAGAAGGAAGTCGCCAACTACCAGGGCATCGAAAAGGAACTCGATTCCATGTTCAATACCCTGGAAGAAACCGCCGACATCGAAAAAGCCACCATGGCGCAGGTCAAGACGCTGTCGGCGTCCGCCACTCCATTGCTGCAAAAGCTGACCGAACTGGCCGACGCCGACGACATCGATGGCGTGCGCCAGTTGCTGGACAATGGCCTGGCGGCCAAGCAAACCGAACGCCGCGTGAAACTGGGAGAATTGGCGGCGCTGGAAGATCGCCTCAACAACGAAGCCAGTGCCGAAGCCACCGCGTTCTACCTGGCGGCCAAACACACCATGATCGTGCTGGGCGCCATCGCCCTGGCCATCGGCGTCTGCCTGGCATTCGCGATCTCGCGCGGGCTGGTCGGCCAATTGGGAGGCGAACCGGCCTATGCCGCCGACATCGCCAACCGCATTGCCGCCGGCGACCTCAGCAGCCAGATCTCGGTGGGTGGCAAGCAAACCAGCTTGTTGCATGCCATGAAATCGATGAACGGCAACCTGCAAGACATCGTCAGCGAAGTACGCACCGGCAGCGATGCCATTGCCGTCGCCACCAGCCAGATCGCCACCGGGAACTTCGACCTCTCGTCGCGTACCGAGCAGCAGGCCGGCTCGCTGGAGGAAACCGCGGCCGCCATCGAAGAGCTGACCTCCACCGTGCGGCAAAACGCCGACAATGCGGCGCAGGCCAGCCAGCTGGCCAACTCCGCGTCCGAGATCGCCGAGAATGCGGGCCAGTCGGTGCAGCGCATGATCACCACCATGAATGCGATCGATTCGTCGTCCAAGCAGATCGTCAACATCATCAACGTGATCGACGGCATTTCCTTCCAGACCAATATCCTGGCCCTGAATGCCGCAGTGGAAGCGGCGCGCGCCGGCGAACAAGGGCGCGGCTTCGCCGTGGTGGCTTCGGAGGTGCGCTCGCTGGCCCAGCGCAGCGCGTCGGCGGCCAAGGAAATCAAGGCCCTGATCGAAGAGTCGGTCAGCAACGTCGACAGCGGCTACCAGCTGGTGCAGCAAACCGGCAACACCATGGATGGCGTGGTCGAGAGCATCCGCAAGGTATCCGATGTGGTCGCCGAGATTACCGCCGCCGGCCGCGAGCAAGCCTCGGGCATCCAGCAAATCAACGACGCCATCGTGCAGATGGACCAGACCACGCAGCAAAACGCGGCGCTGGTGGAACAGGCCGCCGCCGCCGCGCACACCCTGCAAGACCAGGCGCAGCGCCTGCAGCAGGCCGTCAGCGTATTCATGCTCAAGCCACAGGCGTAAATCGGCCGGGCGCGGCCGCGCCCGGCAAGACGGCATCGGTCGTCAATTTTCACACGGGAACCCGGCAACAACCGGGTTTCGCCATCCCGCCTGCTTGCGCAAACACTCAGATGGCGAACTCCAGTTCGCCCGCCTCTTCGCCCGGCATCACCGTCACCGCCACCTGCATGGTTTGCTGGCCGCCGCCGATCAGCACGCCGCGCAAAGGCGAAACATCGAGGAAATCGCGCCCCCATCCCAGCGTGATGTGGCTGGTGTCGGGAAACAGGCCGTTGGTGGGATCGGCATCGATCCACACGCCGGCTTGGCCATCGCGTCCGGGGCAATACACCGAGACCCAGGCGTGCGAGGCATCGGCGCCGATCAGGCGCGGCTGGCCGGGCGGCGGCTGGGTCAGCAGATAGCCGCTGACATAGCGCGCGGCCAGCCCGATCGAACGCAGGCAGGACAACATCAGGTGCGCGAAGTCCTGGCATACGCCGCGCCGGTTGGCGAACACATCGGTCACCGGCGTGGAAACCGTGGTGGCGGCAGGATCGAAGGCGAATTCCTCGAAGATGCGCATCATCAGCGCGCGTACCCCGTCCAGCAACGGCAAACCCGGCTGGAAGCATTGCTCCGCGTAATGGATGAACTCGCGCTTGATGCGCACATGGGAAGACTCGAACAGGAAATTGGAGGCATCCAGCATATCGGGCGACAAAGGCCGCGCGCCCTGGTAGGACAGCAACGCGACCGCCTCCTCCCATGGCATGGAGTGCGCCGGCAACAGGCGCGGCCGCAACTCGACCCAGGATTCGGCGACCACGTCGAGGCTGGTGTGGTCGGTGTCCAGCGAGAATGCCTTGATGGCGTTGCCGAAATTGTCTTCGTAGCTGCGCACCAGCGCCGGCGCCGGCTGGATGTTGACCTGGTGCGACAGGCAACGCTGCCAGGCCAGCTCGCGCGGCGTCAGATGCAGCATCTGGTGCGACAGGCGCACCGGCAGCGAATACTGGTAGGTGGTCTGGTGATGGAGCTGATAAACGACGCGCCCGTCGGCCACGCCCGCATTGGCGCCGGAAGACTGGCTTGCAGTGTCTTTTTCCGTCATCTCATACCCCCTGGCTGACCGGCGCCGTCAACGGCGTGAAGTAGTGGCGCGACAAGTCGTCCGACAGCATGGCGCCGCCGCCGACGGCATCGCGCATCAGTTGCGCCAGGCGCGCGTTGGCGTCTTCCATGGTGGGCGATCCGTGCGCGAAATCGGCCAGGTTCATCGCTTCCAGCTGGCCGGTCAGATGCGTCGGGATGGTCATGCTCAGCAAGCCCAGTTGCTGCGCGATGTCGGCAAGATATTGCTGCAGCATGCGGAACTGGTAGGCCATGCCATGCGGATTGCTGGCATCGAACACCAGCAAGTGCAACACCGGCAGCCACTCGGGCGTGCGCCGATAGCGCACGCGGTAGGTGACGATGCTGCTGGCCGACTCCAGCAGCCACGACAGCGCTGCCGTCTGGCGCGCCGGCGGCAGGCGCAGGAAGTTGTCGAACAGCGTGGCCATGTTGACCATGCGCTCGATATGGCGCCCCACCATCAGGAACTGCCAGCCGGCGTCGCGCGTCATGTCGTCCAGGGCATGGCCGGCCAGGCCGGAACAGGCGTCGATCACATTGCCCAGCGCATGCTGGGCGCCGGTGGGCGTGCTGATGCGCTCCTGCACCATGGCCGGCATCTTGGTCAGCGCATGCCAATTGTCCAGCGACAGGTGTTCGCGCACCTGGTAGGCCGCATGCGCCAGCTGGCGCACCTGGGTCGCTACGCTGACCGGCGCCGACGGGTCGATGACGGCGGCCTGCAGGCTTTGCTGCAGGCCGGTGATGGTGGGACGCGGATCGGACTTGGGCATGAGCACGCCAAGCTGGCTGCAAATCCAGCTCACGTTGCCCAGGATGCCGCGGCTTTCGCTCTGGCCGTCCATCGTGTATTGCAAGGTGGTGCGCAGCAGGCGCGCCAGGTTCTTCACGCGCTCCGAATAGCGCCCCATCCAGAACAGGTTTTCACCGGAATGGGAAGACACGTCGACGGTACTGCGGATCAGCGTGCCGTTGAGCGTATCGACGACATCGTCGGGCAGGTGCTCGGCCGGGCCGGGTTCGCTTTCGCGCAGCACCCAGACATCCTTGGTGGTGCCGCCCTGCTGCATCGACACCACGTCGCGGCGCTGGCGCGACGCCACGCGGGTCAGGCCGCCCGGCATCACCTGGTAACCGCCATGGCCGTCGGCCACGGCGAACACGCGCAGGCTGATGGTGCGGCCCATCAGGCCGTAGTCGCCGCTGCGCGACATCACCGGCGCCTGCGACAGGCGCACCCATTCCTGGGCCGCGTAGGCGTGCGGCTGCAGTTGCAGGCTTTCGATCAGGCGGCGCCGCGCCGCGCCGGTGACGGCGTGGCCGAATACCGGCTGCATCCGCATGGAAGAGAAGGCCGGCACGATGACCAGGTCGTCGAGATGCTCCAGCGTGTAATCCAGCGCGGGCTTCTCGCCGCACCACCAGGACGCCACCGCCGGCAGCGCCAGCGGCTCGCCCAGCAGGCGCTCGCTGATGGCCGGCAAGAAACCGTGCAATGCGGTCGACTCCAGCACGCCGCTGCCCAGCGAATTGGCCACCAGCACATTGCCCAGGCGCGCCGCCTGCGTCAGGCCGGGGATCCCCAGCGCCGAATCGGCGCGCAGTTCCAGCGGATCGCAATAATCGTCGTCCATGCGGCGCAGGATGGCATGCACGCGGCGCAGGCCGTTCAGGGTCTTCAGGAACACCTGGTCGCCGCGCACCGTCAGGTCGACGCCTTCGACCAGCGGAAAGCCCAGCGTATGCGCCAGGAAGGCATGCTCGGAATAGGTTTCGTTATAGGGGCCGGGCGTGAGCAGCACGATCAGCGGCATCTCGCCATTGGCCGGCGCCAGTTGCGTGAGCATGGCGCGCAGCGTGTGGAAGTAGCCGTGCGGCGATTGCACATGCATGTCGCGCAGCGCCTCGGGCATGGCGCGCGACATGATCTGGCGGTTCTGCAGGGCGTAGCCGGTGCCTGACGGCCCCTGGGTCCGGTCCGACACCGCCCACCAGGTGCCATCGGCGGAGCGCGCCAGGTCGATCGCATAGGCATGCAAATGCACGCCGCCCGGCGGCTTGATGCCATGGCACGGCATCAGGTAGCCGTGCTGGCCGAACACCAGCGCCGGCGGCAGCAGGCCTTCGCTGAGCAGGGCCTGTGCGCCATAGAGGTCGGCCAGCACCGCGTTCATCAGGCGCGCACGCTGGGCCACCGCCTTGGCCAGGAACTGCCACTCGTCGGCCGCTACGATGTGCGGCAGCAAGTCCAGCTCCCACGGGCGGTTGGCGCCCTTGGGGTCGGCGTAGACGTTGTAGGTGACACCATCGGAAGCGATGGCCTCGCGCACCTCGCTGGCGCGCCGGCGCAACATCTCCGGCGACAGGTTTTCAAGCTGGTCGATCAGCGTTCGCCAATGCGGCCGCAGGCGGCCGTCGGCTGACAGCATCTCGTCGTAACGATCGCTGCTGGCTGGATAGCTTTCCAGTAAACGCTGGTGCATAAATGGGGCTGGGCGGGCGCGATGCGGGCGGGTCCGCCGCTGTCTGTTGGCGCCGGCGAACCGGCTTGCGTGGGCGGGAGGACCGGCGCGGCGCGAACGCCGCGCCCGGATGAGTTAGAAGTAGCGTAAGTCTAACGTAAAAGGAAACTCGATAGATGGCCGCGCCGGCTGCACATCGAATTTTCCCGGCGTGTGGTTGAGGCGGAAGTAACGCGCCAACCGGCGGCTTTCGGCCTCGAAGGCGTTGACCGGGAAGGTCTCGTAACTGCGCCCGCCCGGATGCACCACATGGTACTGGCATCCGCCCAGGCTACGGCCGTTCCAGGTGTCGACCAGGTCGAAGGTCAGCGGCGAATCCACCGGGATGGTCGGGTGCAGCGCCGACGGCGGCTGCCAGGCGCGGTAGCGGATGCCGGCCACGAACTGGCCGACCGTGCCGGTAGGCTGCAGCGGCACGGATACGCCGTTGCAGGTCAGCACGTAACGGTCGGACGCCATGCCGGACACCTTCACCTGCAAGCGCTCCAGCGAGGAATCGACATAGCGCGCGGTGCCGCCGCCGCTGCTTTCCTCGCCCAGCACATGCCAGGGCTCCAGCGCCGTGCGCAATTCGATCTCCATGCCCTTGACCGCATAGTCGCCGATCTTGGGGCAGCGGAATTCCATGTGCGGCGCGAACCACTCGGCCTTCATGGCGTAACCGGCCTCGTTCATGTCGTCGATCACGTCGCGGAAATCCTGCTCGATGAAATGCGGCAGCAAGAAACGGTCATGCAGTTCGGTGCCCCAGCGCACCAATCGCGCCGGCTGGTACGGCTGCTGCCAGAAACGCGCCACCAGGCCGCGCAGCAGCAACTGCTGGGTCAGGCTCATGCGCGCATGCGGCGGCATCTCGAAGGCGCGCAGCTCCAGCAGGCCCAGGCGGCCGGTGGCGCTGTCGGGCGAATACATCTTGTCGACGCAGAACTCGGCGCGGTGGGTATTGCCGGTGACATCGATCAGCAGGTTGCGCAACAGCCGGTCCACCAGCCACGGCGGGCATTCGCCCTTGGCGACCTGCTTGTCCATCTCGGCGAAAGCCAGTTCGATCTCCACCGTCGAGTCGTTGCGCGCCTCGTCGATGCGCGGCGCTTGCGAGGTCGGGCCGATGAACATGCCCGAGAACAGGTAGGACAGCGACGGATGGTTGTGCCAGTACGAAATCAGGCTGCGCAGCAAACCCGGCCGGCGCAGGAAGGGCGAGTCGCCGGTGGTGATGCCGCCCAGCACCATGTGGTTGCCGCCGCCGGTGCCGGAGTGGTGGCCGTCCAGCATGAACTTCTCGGTGGTCAGGCGCGACTCGCGCGCGGCCTCGTACAGGTGGGTGGTCTGTTCGACCAGTTCGCTCCAGTTGTTGGCCGGTTGAATATTGACCTCGATCACACCAGGGTCGGGCGTGACGCTGAACTTGCGCAAGCGCGGGTCGTTGGGCGGCTCATAGCCTTCCAGCAGCACCGGTTGCTTGAGTTCCTCCGCCACCGCTTCGATGACGGCCACCAGTTCCAGGTAATGCTCCAGTTGCTCCAGCGGCGGCATGAACAGGTAGAACACGCCATTGCGCACTTCGGCCGACAGCGCGGTGCGGGTGATCCAGTGGGCCGATTCGGCATGCGCCGGCGCTACGCTGGCGGCATTCACCGCATTGGCGGCAACATCCCCGGCCTGTCCCCGCGCCGGCGCCGGCCTGGCCGCGCCGCTGCCGGTTGGCGCTCCCGCCCGCAACGGCGGCTCTTGCGGGCTGCCGGCCTGGCGCCGGATCTCGGCCGCGCCGGGCAATCCCTTGAACGACTGCGACGGGTCGGCGGGATACACCGCCGGATACTCGCTGCGGCTCACCCAGGGCAGCGAATCGAGCGGCAGGCGATACCCCAGCGGCGAATCGCCCGGATACAGGTAGCAGCGCTCGCTGCGCAAGAACCAGCTGCCGCTCTGCCAGCCGCGGCCGTCGAAGCGGCGCGCCAGCGGCAGCACATGGCCCGCCGCGCTTTGCAGGCCTTGCGTGAACACGCGCATCAGGCGCTCGCGCTCCTGCTTGTCGTCCACGCGCGAATCGAAGGGGTCGACATTGCCGGGCAGGCGGCGCTCGCGCCACATGTAGTAGAACACGTCCTCATAGGCGGGAAACACGTTCTTGCCATCTATCTTCAAACGCTGCGCCACGCGGTGCAGGAAGTGGCTGGTGACGATCTTGTCGACCACGTTGGCCTGGGTCTCGTCGCCGATCAGCGCGGGATTGAGCCAGATCGGTTCGCCGTCGCGCCGCCAGTAGCAGTTCAGCGCCCAGCGCGGCAACTGCTCGCCGGGGTACCACTTGCCCTGGCCGAAGTGCGGCAGGCCTTGCGCCGCGTATTTGTCGCGCATGCGATGGTAGAGCTCGGCCGCCAGCGGCTTCTTGGTCGGCCCCAGGGCGGCGGTATTCCATTCCGGCTCGTCCGGATGGTCGAGCGCGACGAAGGTCGGCTCGCCGCCCATGGTCAGGCGCACATCGTTGGCGACCAGGTCGCGGTCGATGGCGTGGCCGAGCGCTTCGATCTCGGTCCACTGCTCCTCGCTATAGGGCTTGGTCACGCGCGGCGCTTCCCAGATGCGCTTGACGCTCATCAGATGCTCAAATTCGACTTCGCAGGGATCGACCAGGCCCGACACCGGCGCCGCCGACGCCGGCTCGGGCGTGCATGACAGCGGGATGTGGCCTTCGCCGGCAAATAGCCCTGAAGTTGGGTCCAGCCCGATCCAGCCGGCGCCCGGCAGGTAGACCTCGCACCAGGCGTGCAGGTCGGTGAAGTCGGCTTCTGGGCCGGAGGGGCCGTCCAGCGATTTCTGGTCGGCCGTCAGCTGGATCAGGTAGCCGGAGACGAAACGCGCCGCCAGCCCCAGATGCCGCATCAGTTGCACCAGCAGCCAGGACGAATCGCGGCAAGAGCCCGACTTCAGTTCCAGCGTCTGCTCGGGCGTCTGCACGCCGGGTTCCATGCGGATGGTGTAATCGATGTGGTCGGCCAGTTTCTGGTTCAACGCCACCAGGAAGTTGGCGCTGCCCATTTTCTCGCGCGAAATGCCGTCGAGGAATTTCTTGAACAATGGCGACAACGGCAGCTTCTGCCGGTACGGCATCAGTTCGTTCTGCAAGTCCTTGGCGTACTCGAAGGGAAACTGCTCGGCGTAGGGTTCGAGGAAGAAATCGAAGGGATTGATGACCGACATCTCGGCCACCAGGTCGACCTCGATCTTGAATTCGGTGGTCTTCTCCGGGAACACCAGGCGCGCCAGGTAATTGGCTTCGGGGTCCTGCTGCCAGTTGATGAAATGCGGTTCCGGCAGGATGCGCAGCGAATAGCTCAGGATGCGGGTGCGGCTGTGCGGGGCGGGACGCAGGCGGACGACCTGCGGCCCGAGGTTGATGGCACGGTCATACTGGTACGAGGTGACATGGTTCAGCGCCACGTGAATTGACATGTAGATCCTTTACGGCGAGCAAATGGTGAATGCCTGACTGCGATATGCATCTCCGTCATCCGCGCCCATGTGCCTTTCCTGTTGCGGAAAGCGGGCGAAGCGACGGTGATTCATACCCGGTTATGCGTGGAACCTGTTCATTACCCCTCCCCTGGAACTGCGACTACGCCGCCGTACCTACCTGTGATGCATATTAATGAAATCCCGCAGGCGTGGATAGATTTCGTTTTCCCAGCGGCGGCCGTTGAAGACGCCGTAATGCCCCACCGCCGTCTGAACGTGGTGCAAGCGCATGTAAGGCCGGATACTGCTGCACATTTCCTGTGCGGCCACCGTCTGGCCGACGGCGCAGATGTCATCCTTCTCGCCCTCGATGGTAAACAGCGCGGTGCGGCGGATGGCGCGCGGATTGACGGCGCGCCCCTGGTATTGCAAGGTGCCCAGCGGCAGCGCATGCTCCTGGAACACCATCTGCACCGTCTCCAGGTAAAACTCGGCCGGCAGGTCCGACATGGCGAAGTATTCTTCATAGAAGGTCTTGATCTGCGACGCCTTTTCATCCTCCCCTTCGGCCAGGTGGTGATAAAGGTTGCGGAAAGCGTCAACGTGGCGGTTCAGGTTCATGTTCATGAACGCCGCCAGCTGCATGAAGCCCGGATACACGCGCCGGCCGCCGCCCGCATGGCGGGCCGGCACGGTGCTGACCATGTTCTTTTCGAACCATGCGATCGGCTTGCTCTTGGCCAGCGCATTGACGGCGGTGGGATTGACCCGCGTGTCGAGCGGGCCGGCCATCAGCGTCATGGTGCGCGGCTGCGCCGCATTGCCGTCGTCGGCCATCACCGCGGCCGCCGTCAGCGCGGCGACGGTGGGCTGGCAAACCGCCAGCAGGTGGGTGCCGGGCCCCAGGATCTCGAGAAAGGAAATGATGTGGGAAACGTATTCATCCAGGCCGAACTTGCCATGCACGGCCGCAATGTCGCGCGCATTGTGCCAATCGGTGATGTAGACATCCTGGTGGCGCAGCAGGGTTTTGACTGTGCCGCGCAGCAAGGTGGCGAAGTGGCCGGACATGGGCGCCACCACCAGCACCTTGGGCTGGGCATCCGAGGTTTCCTTGCGAAAACGCAGCAGGCTGCAAAAGGGCGTGCCGGCGACCACCTCCTCATGCACCGAAACCGTGCATCCGCCATCTTCAACGGTAGCGATCTCGAAATCCGGACGGGCGTGGGTGAGCTGGGTGCGCGCGAACACTTCGCAGGCCGACGCCAGCTTGCGCATGACCGGATGCACCGGCAAGCCCGGCCATTCGTACCCGAACAGCGGCGCCATCATCCTGGCGGAAGCCCGCAAGGGATCGGTGGCGTCTGCGTATTGCTGGTAGAGCTGATAGGTATTGATCATGAGGACGCCGCCCTTCTGTCTCTTATATTGTTCGCTCGCAGTCTTCCTTGCGATGCAATATGCATGCCACTGATGCCCGCCGCTGCCTTTCCCGGTGCGGCTCGCGCGCAATCATCACGCCGTTTTTTGTCGACCGTGGCCCGCGACAAATCCGCAAGCTGGCACGCGCTTTGCAAGCACATGCTCCAGCTACCGCTTTCCATCCCGATTGAACAAACGCGGGACGGCAGCGGCAACGATGTCGTGCCTGCGCCGGCGTACTCGCGCAGCAACGACGTGCCCAAAGTCAACATTGCGAGAAAACAGATAAAGGACTGACATGCCTAAGACGACTTTGCGCATCACCAGCAAGAACTACTCTTCCTGGTCCTTACGCGGCTGGCTCCTGGTCAAGTTCGCCGGGCTGCCTTTCGAGGAAGACATCGTGCCGCCCGACGATCCGACGGCGCGCGCGGAAATCCTGCTGCTGTCTTCTTCCATCCTGGTGCCCAGCCTCAAGCATGGCAGCGTGCTGGTGTGGGACACCCTGGCCATCGCCGAATACCTCAACGAAATCCGTCCCAGGGCCCTGCTGCTGCCGGACGACCAGGCCGCGCGCGCGCACTGCCGCGCGGTATGCGGCGAAATGCATTCGGGCTTCTCGGCGCTGCGCGCGGCATTGCCGATGAACCTCAAGGCGCACTTCCCCAACTTCAAGGTATGGTCGCGCGCCGAAGCCGACATCCATCGCATCACCACCATCTGGAAGGAATGCCTGGCCAAGTACGGCGGCCCCTTCCTGTTCGGCGAGCAGCGCACCATGGCCGACGCCATGTATGCGCCGGTAGTGACGCGCTTCGTCACCTACGACGTCAAGCTCGATCCGGTGTGCGCGGCCTACGGCAAGCGCATCATGGCCATGCCGGAGATGCAGGAATGGATCACCGCGGCGAAGAAGGAACCGGAAGACATTGATGAGCTGGATGTGGAGTTTTAGGGCACGTTCGATTTTTCAGCGAACGCGCCCGCGGGTGCGGCGGCCGCCGCAGCTATTTTTGTCGCAAGCCAAATGCGGGACGCCGCAGAAAGGACGGATGTGATGAACACGGTAGCTGAAAGCGTATTGGCAGGGAACACGTTCTCGCATGTATGCGAGAACGACACGCCTTATGAAACGGGAGGGCTGCGCGACTTTTTCCTCTACCGCGACCTCGGCATTGCCGCCGCCACGGGCGGGCAAGTGGTCGCGCAACTGGTCAAGGCCAACATGGCGCCGGAAGAAGGCACCGGATGGCATCGGCACGAGGCGAATTTCCACATCGTCATCATGCTCAAGGGCTGGGCGCGCTTCATGTACGAAGACCAGGTGACGCTGGTGAAGACCGGCGACTGCGTACACCAGCGGCCCGGCATCGTGCATTTCCTGTTCGATTATTCGCCCGACATGGAGTACCTGGAAATCGTCAGTCCGGCCGATTTCAAGACCATCGACATGCCGCCGCCGTGCGCCGTGCCGCCGCCCACGCCGTGGAACTGAACCAGGCGCAACGGCCATTTTCCACCTTGCGTCCCGCTTCATCGGCGCACCGCCCTCGATGAAACGGGACATGCCGGCCCGGGATTTTTCGAACGTACGCAAGAAGCCAAAACAGATCGGGAGCAAAGATCGAAACCATGAAATTTTCCACTGTCCAAAACCATATGCCTCTGATAGGCTTATCCGGCACACGCTAGCAAGCGCGCGCATTTGCAGCAGATCTCCACGCCTCGTTTGTCGTCAAATTCAACTTAGAAGAATTCCTGCTCACACCAGGAAAACGAATCAAATTTATGGCACATTTTTTCGATGAGATGTATTCGGGGAGCGCAGCAAGCGACGACCCGCAAGTGCGCCAGCACTACGCCGAATTCGCCAACTGGCTGGCGGCGCAGTCGGCAGAAACCATCGCCCGCAAACGTGCCGAGTCCGACCTGATCTTCCGCCGCGTCGGCATCACCTTCGCGGTGTACGGCAACGACGCCGGCACCGAGCGGCTGATCCCCTTCGACATCATCCCGCGCATCATCCACAAGGCCGAATGGGCCAAGCTGGAAGCCGGCCTCGTGCAGCGCGTCAAGACGCTCAACATGTTCATCCACGACATCTACCACGAGCAGAAGATCGTCAAGGCCGGCATCATCCCGCCCGAGCAGATCTTCCAGAATGCGCAATACCGCCGCGAGATGCAGGACGTGAACGTGGTCAACGACATCTACGCGCACATCGCCGGCGTCGATATCGTGCGCGCCGGCGAGGGCGAGTTCTACGTGCTGGAAGACAACCTGCGCGTGCCCTCCGGCGTGTCGTACATGCTGGAAAACCGCAAGATGATGATGCGGCTGTTCCCCGACCTGTTCACGCACCACAAGATCGCCCCGGTCGACCATTACCCCGACCTGCTGCTGGACAACCTGCGCTCGGTGGCGCCGGCCGGCGTGACCGACCCGGTGGTGGTGGTGATGACCCCGGGCATGTACAACTCGGCCTATTTCGAACATGCCTTCCTGGCCCAGCAGATGGGCGTGGAACTGGTCGAGGGCCAGGACCTGTTCGTCAAGGACAACGTGGTCTACATGCGCACCACGCGCGGCCCCAAGCGGGTCGACGTGATCTACCGCCGCATCGACGACGACTTCCTCGATCCGCTGGCGTTCCGCCCCGATTCGGCGCTGGGCGTGCCGGGCCTCTTGCAGGCCTACCGCGCCGGCAAGGTGACGCTGACCAACGCCATCGGCACCGGCGTGGCCGACGACAAGTCGATCTATCCGTATGTGCCGGACATGGTGCGCTTCTACCTCTCGGAAGAACCCATCCTCAACAACGTGCCGACCTACCAGTGCCGCAAGAAGGAAGACCTCGACTACACGCTGGCCAACCTCGACAAGCTGGTGGTCAAGGAAGTGCACGGCGCCGGCGGCTACGGCATGCTGGTCGGCCCGGCCTCGACCAAACAGGAAATCGAGGATTTCCGCGCCCGCGTCATCGCCAAGCCCGACGGCTACATCGCCCAGCCCACGCTGGCGCTGTCGGTCTGCCCGACCTATGTCGAGGCCGGCATCGCGCCGCGCCACCTCGACCTGCGCCCGTTCGTGCTGTCCGGCAAGAGCGTGACGATGGTCAAGGGCGGCCTGACGCGCGTGGCGCTCAAGGAAGGCTCGCTGGTGGTGAACTCGTCGCAAGGCGGCGGCACCAAGGACACCTGGATTCTGGAGAAATAAGATGCTCAGCCGTACCGCCGATCACCTGTTCTGGATGGCCCGCTACACCGAGCGCGCCGAAAACACCGCGCGCATGCTCGACGTGCATGTGCAAACCGCGCTGCTGCCGCAATCGACCGATGACGCCGAGCAAGGCTGGCGCGCCGTGCTCGGCATTTCCGAGCTGCTGTACGGCTACAACCAGAAGTACGACAAGCTCACGCAAAGGGATGTGATCGACTTCATGGTGCGCGACCCGAACAACCCTTCGTCGATCGCCTCCTGCCTGCGCCAGGCGCGCGAGAACGCGCGCGCGGTGCGCGGCGCGCTGACCACCGAAGCCTGGGAAATCCAGAACGCCACCTGGATCAAGATGCAGTCCTACCTGCAAACCAACGCGCTGGAGCAGAACCCGAGCGATTTCTTCGAATGGGTCAAGCACCGCTCGCACCTCTCGCGCGGCGTCACCATCGGCACCATGCTGAAAGACGAGGCGTTCCACTTCATCCGCCTGGGCACCTTCCTGGAGCGCGCCGACAATACGGCGCGCATCATCGACGTCAAGTTCCACGGTGCCAAGGAAAGCCAGTCGCAAAAGCAGAACGGCCAATCCCAATCGCAGTCGCAATCGCAATCGCAATCGCAACCGGGCGAGGAAGGCGACGGCCAGATCGACTTCTACTACTGGGCCGCGATCCTGCGCTCGGTGTCCGGTTTCGAGATCTACCGCAAGGTCTACCGCGACGTCATCACCCCCGAGCGGGTGGCCGAACTGCTGATCCTGCGCGCCGACATGCCGCGCTCGCTGCTGGCCTGCATGGGCCATGTGCTGTCCAACCTGAAGAATGTGCACAACGACGTCTCGGCCGACACCGAACGCTTCGCCGGCAAGCTGCACGCCGACCTCAAGTTCGCGCGCATCGAGGAAGTGCTCGACGCCGGGCTGCACGATTACCTGACGGTATTCCTGGAGCGCATCTTCGAGCTGGGCAACCGGATCAGCCGGGATTTTCTTGTTCCTTTGGCAGCATGAATATTCAAAAAATCAGCACTGCCGCCTAAGAAAATTCTGAATTGCGCCGTTAATGTAGACACACGGCGACAGAAGTCCTTGTCCGCAACTTCGGTGGACAAGGCTTCCTGTAAAATCCGGTTTTTACATTTTCAGATCACATCATGACCTATTGCGTTGCCATGCGCCTGGACAGCGGCCTGGTATTTCTCTCCGATTCTCGAACCAATGCGGGGGTCGACCATATCGGCACTTTCCGCAAAATGAGTGTTTACGAGAATCCGGGCGATCGCGTCATGGTCCTGATGACCGCGGGCAATCTCTCGATTTCGCAGTCGATCCGCCAGATGCTGGACGAGCGCACCAACGCCGAAGGGCACAGCATCTGGACCGCCACGTCCATGTACGAGGCGGCCCAGATCCTGGGCGACGCCATCCGCGCGGTGCATGAGCGCGAAGCCGGCGAACTGGGCAAGTTCGGCATCGACTTCAACGTTTCCATCATCTTCGGCGGCCAGATCAAGGGCGAACGTTGCCGCCTGTTCCAGATGTATTCGGCCGGCAACTTCATCGAGTCGCACGACGAAAACACCTATTTCCAGATCGGCGAAGCCAAGTACGGCAAGCCCATCATCGACCGCGTGGTCACGCCCTCGACCACGCTGGACGAGGCCGCCAAATGCGCGCTGATTTCCATGGACTCGACGCTGAAGTCGAATATCTCGGTCGGCCTGCCGCTGGACCTGCTGCTCTACAACAGCGACGAACTGGCGGTGAGCCGTTTTGTGACGATCGACGAGCAGAACCAGTATTTCCAGATGATCCGCCGCAGCTGGGGAGCGCAACTGAAGCGCGTGTTCGAAGCCATCGACGACCCGGTCTGGGATGCCGCGCCGGAAGCCACGCTCAATGTGCTGTCTTCGTCATCCGACCACAGCGAACCGGTGCGCGTGCCGCCGCCGTCCAATGTCGCGCACCATGCCTCGACCGTGCCGCGCCAGATCCTGGCGCATCAGGATGGCAATTCGGAACAGGCCCATTGATCCGCGACAATTAAATCCGCGACAATTTCCCTTTTGCAATAAAAAATGGCTGCGATATCACTATCGCAGCCATTTTTTTATCTTCCCCGTTCCCGTGAAAGCCTGGGCGGGGAAATTTCTTTCAGACAACAATCGTCTGCGCTTCGCCTTCGGCGCGCGCGCGGATCTGGCCGATACGGAACACCGTTTCGCCGGCCGCCTTCAGGTGCGCTTCGGCGGCGTCCGCGTTTTCCTGGGATACGATCACGGTCATGCCGATGCCGCAGTTGAAGACGCGATGCATCTCGGCATCGGCCACGCCGCCGTGCTGCTGCAGCCAGGTAAACAGCGGCGGCATGGTCCAGGACTTGGCGTCCAGCACCGCGGTCAGGTTGTCCTGCAGCACGCGCGGGATGTTTTCCACCAGGCCGCCGCCGGTGATGTGCACCATGCCCTTGACTTCCAGCTTCTCCATCAGCGCCAGCAGCGGCTTGACGTAGATGCGGGTCGGCGCCATCAGCACGTCGGCCAGCTTGCGGCCGTGGAAGTCGGCGTTCAGGTCGGGCTTGGCCACTTCCAGGATCTTGCGCACCAGCGAATAGCCGTTGGAATGCGCGCCCGACGAGGCCAGGCCCAGCACCACGTCGCCCGGAGCGATCTTGGTGCCGTCGATGATCTTGGACTTTTCCACCGCGCCGACCGCGAAACCGGCCAGGTCGTACTCGCCGTCGGGGTACATGCTGGGCATTTCGGCGGTTTCGCCGCCGATCAGGGCGCAGCCGGCCTGTTCGCAGCCGGCGGCGATGCCCTTGATGACATCGGTGGCCGAAGGCACGTCCAGCTTGCCGCAGGCAAAGTAATCGAGGAAGAACAGCGGCTCGGCGCCCTGCACCAGGATGTCGTTGACGCTCATGGCGACCAGGTCGATACCGACCGTATCGTGCTTATCAAGAAGGAAAGCCAGCTTCAGCTTGGTGCCCACGCCGTCGGTGCCGGACACCAGCACCGGCTCCTTGTACTTCTTGCTGATCTCGAACAGGGCGCCGAAACCGCCAATGCCGCCCAGCACGCCTTCGCGGGTGGTGCGCTTGGCAAAAGGCTTGATTGCCTCCACCAGGGCGTCGCCGGCATCGATGTCGACGCCGGCGTCACGGTAGGAAAGGGAGACATTGGATGATGAAGTCATGATGATATTGCCAGTGAAGACGGTAAAATAAGGAAATCCGGGGTCGATAAACCCCGCTAGACCGTGATTTTAACAAAACCGACACCCCCAAACCCCGATTCCATGCCTTTTTCTTTAACCGAAGAGCAAAAACAAAATCTGGTGTGGCTGCTCGTCGGAATCCTGCTGTTAGCCCTCCTGACCGCGCTCGGGCCCATGCTGTCGCCATTCGTTGCCGCCGGCATCCTCGGCTACGTGCTCAATCCGGGCGTGGACTGGATCGCACGGCGCCGTATCGGGCCGGTGCAGGTACCGCGCTTCGTGGCCGTGGCCATCATGGTGTCGCTGCTGATATTGGCCGTGCTGGCGCTGGTGCTGATCGTGGCGCCGCTGGTGCTGCGCCAGATCCCGCAATTGCAGGCGCAAATACCGCCGCTGCTGGACAAGCTCAACGCCATCGTTTCGCCGCGCCTGCACCAACTGGGCATCGACGTGCGCCTCGACCTGGCCGGCATCAAGGCCCTGCTCACCCAGCAAATCAGCACCAGCGGCGACGAACTGTGGAGCTCGGTGCTGGCCTCGGCGCGCGTGGGCAGCACCGCCCTGCTGGCATGGCTGGCCAACCTGCTGTTCGTGCCGATGGTGCTGTTTTACCTGCTGCAGGACTGGCATCCCTTCATCAAGCGCGTGCAAACCATGATCCCGCGCCGCTGGGTCGGCCGCGTCAACCTGATGGCGACCGAGGTCGACGACCTGCTGGGCCAGTACCTGCGCGGCCAGTTGCTGGTGATGTTGACGCTGGCGATCTATTATTCGGTGGCGCTGACGGCCGCCGGCTTCGACAGCGCGCTGCCGGTAGGCGTGCTGACCGGCATCCTGGTCTTCATTCCCTACGTCGGCTTCGGCCTGGGCCTGGTGCTGGCGATCCTGGCCGCCATCCTGCAATTCGACGGCGCCATCGGCTTGCTGTGGGTGGCGCTGATCTACGGCGTCGGCCAGGTGCTGGAAAGCTTTATCCTCACGCCCAAGCTGGTCGGCGAACGCATCGGCCTGCACCCCCTGGTCGTCATTTTTGCATTGCTGGCGTTTGGCCAATTGTTCGGTTTCGTCGGCGTGCTGCTGGCGCTGCCGGCATCGGCCATCGTCTCGGTGATCGCCATGCATGTGCGGCGCGCCTACCTGGCCAGCAATTTTTATAACCACTAGAGTATGTTATGCCCTATGTCAGCCCCCGCGTTCGAACGAGAAGGGATGCAGTGCAAGGCGCGCCGCGCCGCCATGCGCCTTTCTCATTCGAACCCTTCGGGCAGCCCCGGAAACGGGCCGCTTACTGCGTTACTCCTCCTTGCCGTAGCACCGCTACGACGCGTCCTCGCGCCTTGTATTCGGCCCGTTTGCCGGGCTGCGCGGGGGCTGACATAGGGCATAACACACTCCGATGAAACAAATTCCGCTCGATTTAAGCGCGGACCAGCCGCAAAGCTTCGATACTTTCGTTACTGGCCGCAATGAAGAACTGCTGCAGCGCTTGCAGCAACTGGCCGCAGCCGGCGCCGACAAGTCCGCGCACACCGCCAGCGCCAGCACCGACCGCTTCCTCTACCTCTGGGCCGAAGCCGGCGCCGGCAAGAGCCACCTGCTGCATGCCATCGCGCACCAGGCCGGCGGGCAAGCGCGCCTGATCCCGGCCGATGCGCCGGAATCGGCCTTCGACTACAGCCCGCAAGTCTCGCACTACCTGATCGACGACGCCGACCGGCTCGGCCCGCCAACCCAGATCGCCGCCTTCAACCTGTTCAACCAGATCCGCGAACAAGGCGGCTGGCTGGTGTCGACCGGCGCGCTGCCGCCGACGCAGCTGGAACTGCGCGAAGACCTGCGCACGCGCCTGGGCTGGGGCCTGATCTACCAGGTGCACGGCCTGTCGGACGACGAGAAGATCGCCGCCCTCACGCAGGCGGCGCACGGTCGCGGGCTGGAACTGCCGCCCGGCATGCTGCCCTACCTGCTGACCCATTACCGGCGCGACATGCCTTCGCTGTCGCGCATGCTCGATGCGCTGGACCGCTACTCGCTGGCGACCAAGCGCGCCATTACGCTGCCACTGCTGCGCGATCTGTTACAACAGGAAACCGAACACCAATGAACCTTGCCTTATTCGACCTCGACCACACGCTGCTTCCGCTCGACTCCGACCATGAGTGGGGCGAGTTCCTGGCCCGCACCGGCGCCGTCGATGCCGCCAGCTTCAGACAAGCCAACGACCAATGGTTCGCCCA
Organism: Herbaspirillum sp. GW821-FHT09A12; assembly: GCF_059418325.1. Taxonomy (NCBI): domain Bacteria; kingdom Pseudomonadati; phylum Pseudomonadota; class Betaproteobacteria; order Burkholderiales; family Oxalobacteraceae; genus Herbaspirillum; species Herbaspirillum sp. GW821-FHT09A12. Next base: position 599,342 of record NZ_JBWKPR010000001.1, on the reverse strand, counting down.
GTACCAGGCGGGCACGCTGGATCCGGTCAAGTACCTGGAATTCGCCTTCGGCATCCTCGCCAGGTTCCCGCGCGCGCAGCTGGACGACATGCATCGCCGCTTCATGGCTGAAGTGATCCAGCCGGCGATCCTGCCGCAAGCGGTGGCACTGGTAAAAAAACATCTGGATGCCGGCGACCTGGTCGCCATCGTCACCGCCACCAACCACTACGTGACCAAGCCCATCGCCTCGCACTTCGGCGTGCAACACCTGATCGGCGCCATGCCGGAACTGGACGACCGCGGCAACATCACCGGCAAGCTGCTCGGCACGCCGACCTACGGCCCCGGCAAGATCACCCACACGCAAGCCTGGCTGGACAAGCTGGGGTTCGATCTGGCCGGTTTCGAGCGCAGCTACTTCTACAGCGATTCGCAAAACGACATCCCGCTGCTCGAACTGGTCACCGACCCCATCGCCACCAACCCCAATGCCAAGCTGCTGGCGCATGCCCAGGCGCGCGGCTGGCCGGTGATCAATCTCTTCGACGGCCACGCGCAATGATCAAGAAACTGATTCGCTCGATCCTGGGCAAGGGCAAGAAAGGCGCCGCGTCCGGCGCCACCGAACCGGACGTGCTCGGCCCCAAACAGCACGGCATCGATCCGGCGCTGGTGTCGCCCAACGCGGTGCGCGTGACCCAGACGCTGCAGGAAGCCGGCTTCAAGGCCTTCATCGTCGGCGGCGCGGTGCGCGACCTGCTGCTGTCGGTCAAGCCCAAGGACTTCGACGTCGCCACCAACGCCACCCCGGAACAGGTCAAGCAATTGTTCCGCCGCGCCTTCATCATCGGCCGCCGCTTCCAGATCGTGCATGTGATGTTCGGCCAGGAACTGATCGAAGTCACCACCTTCCGCGGCGCCTCGGCCGACAACTCGCCCAAGGACGAGCACGGCCGCGTGCTGCGCGACAACACCTTCGGCGAACAGCACGAAGACGCGGTGCGGCGCGACTTCACCATCAACGCCATGTATTACGATCCGGCCACGCAAACCGTGCTGGATTACCACGGCGGCATCGCCGACATCCGCGCCAAGAAGCTGCGCATCATCGGCGAACCCGAAGCGCGCTACCGCGAAGACCCGGTGCGCATGCTGCGCGTGGTGCGCTTCGCCGCCAAGCTCAAGTTCACCATCGACCCCGCCAGCAGCGCGCCCATTCGCGTGATGGCGCCGCTGATCGACAACGTGCCCGCCGCGCGCGTGTTCGACGAGATGCTCAAGCTGCTCATGAGCGGGCACGCCCTGGCCTGCCTGCAGCAGTTGCGCAAGGAAGGCCTGCACCATGGGCTGCTGCCGCTGCTGGATGTGGTGCTGGAACAGCCGCTGGGAGAGAAGTTCGTGACGCTGGCGCTGGCCAATACCGACACCCGCGTCAAGCAAGGCAAGACGGTGTCGCCCGGTTTCCTGTTCGCCTCGCTGCTGTGGCACCAGGTGCTGGAGAAATGGCGCGCCTACCAGGCCGCCGGCGAATATCCGATTCCGGCGCTGCACCTGGCGGCCGACGACGTGCTGGATGCCCAGACCGAGAAGCTCGCCCTGCAGCGCAAGATCGCCTCCGACATGCGCGACATCTGGGCCATGCAGCCGCGCTTCGAACGCCGCGTCGGCAAGGCGCCCTACAAGTTGCTGGAGCATCTGCGCCTGCGCGCCGGCTACGACTTCCTGATGCTGCGTTGCGAATCGGGTGAACTCGATGCCGAGCTGGGCGAATGGTGGAGCGCCTTCATCGGCGGCAACGGCGCTGAACGCGAAGAACTGATCGCCCGCAAACCGGTCGATACCGCCGCCGGCCCCGCTCCCAAGAAACGCAAGCGCCGTGGCGGCCGCAGCCGCTCAAAGGATGCCGCGCAAGGAGAGCAGGACAACGATGCCGGTTCGGAAGCGGACGCAGCCCCTGCTCCCGCACCCGCTCCTGAAAAGACCGCACCCGCCGCACCGGAAAACGCCGATGCCGGCAGCGGCGAAGCCCCCAAGCGCCGCCGTCGCCGCCGCAGCAGTGGATCCGGCGGCGCCGACGCCGCTGCTGCCGACGGCAACGACTGACGCCACCGATGCCAGCGCAGCAAGCCATCGCCTACATCGGCATCGGCGGCAATCTCGGCGATGCCCGCGGCACGGTCGAAGAGGCGCTCAGGCGACTGGCCGCCCTGCCGCAATCGCAGCTGCTGCGCGCGTCATCGCTCTATCGCACGGCGCCGGTCGACTCCAGCGGCGCCGACTACATCAACGCCGTCGCACAGCTTGCCACCTCGCTGGCCCCGCTCGAACTGCTGCACGCGCTGCAAAAGATCGAGCTGGAACACGGACGCGAGCGCCCCTACCGCAATGCGCCGCGCACGCTCGATCTGGATGTGTTGTTGTATGGCGACCGGATCATCGACGGCGACCAATTGACCGTGCCGCATCCGCGCATGGCGCAACGCGCCTTCGTGCTGGCGCCGCTGCTGGAAATCGATCCCGCCATCGCGATTCCCGGGGTGGGCGCCGCGCAAGCCTGCCTGGCCGGCATCAGCGGCCAGCCCATCAGCAAGCTCTGAGGTTTCACGCTATCGCGGCACTTCGCCGGGGCAGGCCCGCCGGCGAAAACGGCGCAACCGGCTCCTTCAAGCGGCGCCGTTGTGCGCGTTTCCGGGCACCTCGCCCTCACGCGGCAGAGGACGCAATTCCGACAGGCGACGGTGGTGTCCCTTGAGCCACAAGGGCAGCTCATTGGCCTGCATTGGCTTGGCGATCAGATAGCCCTGGCCGATATTGCAGCCGAAGTCCTGCAGCAGGCGCCAGTCCTCCATATGCTCGACGCCTTCGGCCACCGTCACCAGTTCCAGGCGCCGCGCCATGTCCAATGCGGACTGCAAGATCACGCGCAGGTTCTTGCGCTCATGCGCGCCATGCACGAAAGAGCGGTCGATCTTCAGTTCGGTAAACGGGATGCGCGCCAATTGCTGCATCGAAGAAAAGCCGGTGCCGTAATCGTCGATCGACAGGCCAAAGCCTTTCAGCCGCAAGCGCGCCAGCATGCCCAGCGAATTGCCCTTGTGCGCCACCACCGAACCCTCGGTGATTTCCAGCACCACGCGGTCGGCCGGCAGCGCATGGCGCTCCACCAGCCCCATGATCCGCTGCATGAAATCGGGCTGCTCCAGCGACAGCGGCGACAGGTTCACCGCCACCTTGATCGCCAGCCCGCGGCTGTGCCAGACCGCCGCCTGCGCCGTGGCCTGGTCCATCATGCTGATGGTGAGGTCGTGGATCAGGCCGCTGCTTTCGGCCAGCGGGATGAAACGGTCCGGCGGGATCATGCCGCGCTCGGGATGGATCCAGCGCGCCAGCGCTTCGACGCCTTTCAGGATGCCGGTCTGCACGTCGACCTTGGGCTGGTAGTAGGGAATGATTTGGCCATTGGCGATGGCCGCCGCCAAATCGGCCTCGCACATCGACGGGCCGGGATCGGCATGCTGCCGCGCATTGCTGTGCAACGGCGTGAAGGTGCGCAGCGCGGCGGCCAGCTTTTCATTGCTCAGCGGCTTTTGCAGCGCGCCGAGGACATGCATGCCAAGCGCCTGGATCATGGTCTCCACCGACTGCAGCAGCGAAGCTTCACGGCTGGAGGCGACGATGAGCGGCATGTTCACGCCCTTCTGCTGCAGTTGCTGGATCAGTTCGATGCCATCCATGCCCGGCATCTCCAGATCGATCACGGCCACCCCCGGCGGCAGCTTCAACAAGGCCAGCAGATCCAGCGCCTCGTTGCCGTTGCCGGCCTCGTAGATCATGTCTATGCCAAGTTCGTGCAGCAGGCCGACGGTATGCTGGCGCTGCAGCGCGCTATCGTCGACCACCAGCGCCGACTCGATCAGGTCACTTAAGTTCTCGGAGGCCATATTGTTCAATCACAGCAGAGATGTTTTCGAGGGAGATGACATCGTGGACGCCACCCAGCTGTATTGCTTCTTTTGGCATGCCGAAGACGACGCTGCTGCGTTCGTCCTGGGCGTAGGTATTTGCACCGCGCTCGGCCATTTCCTTCATGCCGCGGGCGCCGTCGTCGCCCATGCCGGTCATGATGATGCCGACTCCATTGCTGCCGGCGGCCTTCGCCACCGAGCGGAACAGCACATCCACCGAGGGCTTGTGCCGGCTCACGAGAGGGCCGTTGATGACCTCTACATAGTACTGCACGCCATCGCGCTTGACTACCAGATGCATGCCGCCCGGCGCGATCAGGACGCGGCCCGGCATCACCATATCCAAGTGCACGGCCTCCTTGACGTCGACTTGCGAAATCTTGTGAAGACGCTCGGCAAAGCTATGCGTGAAACGCTCCGGCATGTGTTGCACCACCACCACCCCGGGACAGTGTTGCGACAGCCCGCCCAAGACCAGTTCCAGCGCTTGCGGCCCGCCGGTCGAGGCGCCGATGGCGACGATCCTGGCCGTCCCCGGACAAATGGCGTCGCCCCCTCCCGGCGCATCGAGCACCACATCGGCGCTGTATTTCTGCAAACTGCCGTCCCAGCCCTGATGATGCCGCATTTCCCGGGGCGGCGCCTTGGGCCTGCGGATGTCCGCGGCAGCCGCCTTGACCGGCGCAGGCTGGGCCGGCTGTGCGGCGGGGCTCCCCAGGTGCGCCTGGGCCGCGGCGCGAATGGCGTTGGCCAGGTCGTCGAACGTGTCATGCAAAAAATTGCGCACGCCCAGCGCCGGCTTGGAAATGATGCTTACCGCGCCGGCGGCCAGCGCTTCCATGGTGATCTCGGCGCTGCTGTCGGTGCGCGTGGAACAGATGATCACCGGCGTCGGGCGCAGCGCCATGATCTGTTTCAGGAAGGTAATGCCATCCATGCGCGGCATCTCGATGTCGAGCACCACCACATCCGGCCAATCCTGCCGCATCTTGCGCATGGCAAAGATGGGGTCGGACGCGGTGGCCACGACCTGGATGTCGCTGGTGGCGCCGAGCAGTTCCTGCATCAGCTGGCGCACCACCGACGAGTCATCCACCACCATGACCCGGATCATGCGCGCCTCCCGTGCGGCCAAGCGCCGGTCCCGGCATCGGCCCGCCCGCCGCCGCGCGCGGCGGCAATGGCGGTGCTGCGGCGCCTCATTGCGGCTTCCTGTAAATGGACGGCGAATGCATTTCCAGATCCAGCAGCAGCCCATGCAGCGACTCGGAGTGTCCCACCACCAGGTATCCGCCGGGCCGCAGGCGCTTGACCACGTCGTTGAGCACCTTGCTCTTGGTCTGGAAATCGAAGTAGATAATCACGTTGCGCAAGAAAATCAGGTCGAAGCCGCCGTCGGCGAACGCATCCAGGTTCGTCAGGTTGCGCTGCGCGAATTCCACCTTGCGACGCAGCTCGCCGTCCACCAGGAAATGCCCCTCGTATTCGCCGGTCCCGCGCAGGCAATAACGCTTGAGGTAGGCACTGGGGATATTCTGGCCGCGCGCCATCGGGTACAGCCCACGGCGCGCGAAACTGAGCACGCGCGTGCTGATGTCGGAAGCGAATACCGACCACGAGCCACCGGGACGATGGTGGTCCAGCAGCATGGCCAGCGTATAGGCTTCCTCGCCGGTCGAGCTGGCCGCGCTCCAGACGCGCAGCGCTTTCATGTCAGACCAGGCCGGGAGCAGTTCGCCGCAAAGGAAATCGAAATGGCTCTGTTCGCGGAAGAAATACGTTTCGTTAGTGGTGATCAGGTCGATCGCCCGTTGCCGCTCTTCGCTCCCCTGCGCGCTGGAGATGAGCGCGTGGTAATGGCTCAACTGCTCCAGCCCCAGTTCATGCATGCGCCCGCTCAAGCGGCTTTGCAGCAACGCCTTCTTCGTTATCGGCAGGTGCAGGCCGATATGCTGCTTGAACAATTGCTGGAACAGCAGCATGTCGCAATCGCTGACGTCCGGAGCCATTGCGAATCCGCTGTCCATCGCGTCAACCTTCCCGGATTTCTGGTTGCCGCCCGCTTCGTTCGTCACGCTCTTCCCCTGCAAGTACGCCGTCTGAACTCATGCCCAGCAGGCTGGACAGCTCATCCACCGAGAGCACCTTCTGCACATCCAGCACCACCAGGAAACGTTCGTTGATGTTGATCATGCCCTCAATGAAATCGGCCCTAACGCCGGCGCCGAAAGACGGGCGCAGCTCGATGCGGTCTTCCTGCACGCTCAGCACCGCGCTGACCGCGTCGACCATCACGCCCAGCAGCAGCTGTTGCTCCTCCTGCATCAGCTCCATGATGATGATGCAAGTTCGCTTGGCGATCTCGGTAGAGGCACGGCCGAAACGCAACGACAGGTCGATCACCGGCACCACCGCGCCGCGCAGGTTGATCACGCCGCGCAAGAAACTCGGCATCAGCGGCACTTCGGTCAGGCCGCCGAATTCGATGATTTCGCGAATGCTGCCGATGGGCATGGCGAAGCTTTCGGTGCCGACCAGGAACGTCAGGTACTGGCGGCTCTCCACCGCCTCTTCCGGATGTCTTTTCTTGTCCGGTGCGCCATTCAAGGACACGCTAGGCATGACCATCTCCTCTTGCTAATGCGCTTCTCATGTGGCCTCCAGCGTCGATGTGCGGGCGGCATCTATACGCGGCTTCCCAACCAGCTTCGCGTCGGAGCCGGTCGAACCGTGACGCGCCCCCAATGAGAAATAGCGCATCAGTTCGCGCAGGTTCAGCGCCTGGGAGCTCATCTCTTCCGAGGTGGCCGACAGCTCTTCGGATGCCGCCGCATTGAGCTGGGCGGCCTGGGAAATCTGCCCGATCGCCACGTTGATCTGCACCAGGCCGGAATTCTGTTCGCGCGCCGAGAACGAAATGTCGTCGACCAGATCGGCCGTGCGCTGGATCGCCGGCAACATGTTGTCGAGCAGGCCGCTGGCGCGTTCGGCCAGTTCCATGCTGCGGCTGGCGACCTCGACGATCTCTTGCGCCGCCGCCTGCGAGCGCTCGGCCAGCTTGCGCACTTCCCCCGCCACCACGCCGAACCCCCGGCCATGCTCGCCGGCGCGCGCCGCTTCGATGGAGGCGTTGAGCGCCAGCAGGTTGGTCTGGTAGGCGATGTCGTCGATGACGCCGATCTGTCCCGCGATGGCCCGCATGGCGCCGATGGTGTCGCGCACCACTTGCGCGCTTTCCTTTGCCGTGCGCGCGGACTCTCCGGCGATCTCGTTGGTCTTGTTGGCGTTGTCGGTATTGTGGCCGATAGTGGCGGTGATCTCCTCCACCACGGACCCCGTCTCTTCGGCATTGCTCGCCTGCCGCAAGGAGTTGTCGCTCAACTGCTGGGCGGCGGCGGCCAACTGGCCGGAAGCGCTGGCCAGCATGGAAATGGCCTGGCTGACGTCATGCAGCACGCCGTTGAGCCGGTCCATCATCTGTTGCGCGCTGTCGAGCATGCTGCCGCTTCCCAGCCGGGAAACATTGAAACGGGTAGTCAGGTCGCCGGAGGCGGCGCGCTTGAGCGACTCCATCGCCTCGCGCGGGTCGCCGCCGATCTGGCGCGCAAACAGGTAACGCGTATAAAAGCCCAGGATCAACGCGATGAGCACGGCCAGCCCGGTACTCCAAAACGTCGTGATCATGTTGTTGTGCTCCAGTTCTTCGGCATGCACTTTATTGTCTTCGGCCTGCCGCACGTTCTCCTGGATCAACAGTCCCAATTGGGAACGCACACGCTGCAATTGCGCATACGCACTGTCGGCCTCCTCGCTTGTCTTGCCCATCTGCAGCAACTTGCTGACATCCCTGGCCACCTGCGCATACTCCTGCAGCATCGGTTCGATTTGCCGTTGCAAATCGGCCTCCAGCGGCGACAGCGTCGTGGTCGACTTGTAGTCCTCGAAAGACTTGTTCATTTCGGCCACGGCCGAGTCCAGCCCGCTGGAGATGCGCGCCACCTCGGTCGGACTATCGGCCTTTTGCGCCATGAGCACGCTGAGGTAAATGTCCTGCGTCCCTTTGCGCACCCCGTCAAGGCTGACGATCGTCTTGAGATTGGAGACATATATCTCCTTCAGAAGATTGTTCACCTGGTACAGGTTGTAGCCCCCCTTGATACCGGCGGCCAGCGTAACCAAGGCCGCCGTCGCGAAGAACAGAGCAAGTTTGTTGGCAAGTTTCATGATGTAGTCCTTATCGGGCGTGACGGCAGTTCAACGTTGCACGCAATGTCAAAAACGCTTGAAGGATGATTCGTCAATGGGCGGTTGCTGGTCGGCGCCATCCAGCATCGATACCCGATGCACACGGAGGTCCCCGCCAATGGCCGGTTTCTGGTTGATTTCCCGTTCCGGATGCGGCACCACTCGTTTTTGTTCACCTACTTGGAAAAAGCGCATCAGGTCCTGCAAATGGATCGCCTGGGCGCTCATCTCTTCCGAGGTCGCCGACAGTTCCTCGGATGCCGACGCCGTCATTTGCGTGGTCTGCGCCATCTGGTGCACGGCGTTGTTGATCTGCTCCAGCCCGGCCGATTGTTCATTCGAGGCGGCGGCGATCTCCTGCACCAGATCGGCCGTCTTGCGGATCGACGGCACCATCTGGTTGAGCAGGCCGCCGGCCTTCTCCGCCAGGCCCACGCTGTGTTCGGCCACGGCAATGATTTCCTGCGCCGCGGCCTGCGAGCGTTCGGCCAGCTTGCGCACTTCGGCCGCCACCACGGCGAAGCCCTTGCCGTGCTCGCCGGCGCGCGCCGCTTCGATGGCGGCATTGAGCGCCAGCAAGTTGGTCTGGTAGGCGATGTCGTCGATGATGCCGATCTTGCTGGCGATCTGTTTCATGGCCAGCACCGTCTCGCGCACCGCTTCGCCGCCTTCGGTCGCGGCGCCGGCCGACATGCTGGCAATGCCATCGGTGGTGCGCGCATTGTGGGCGTTCTGGGCGATGGTGGCGGTGATCTGCTCGACCGAGGCGCTGGTTTCCTCGACATTCGACGCCTGCTGGGAGGCGCTGTGGGAGAGCGCCTGCGACGACGAGGAAATCTGCTCCGATGCCGATGCCAGCGAGCTGGCGGTGCCGCCGACATCGCCAATCACGCCGGTCCACTTGTTGATCATCTGCTGCGTGCTGTAAAACACGCTGACCTTGTCGTTTTTGCCCAATGGCACGGCCACCGTCAGGTCGCCCTCCGCCACCCGGCGCAACACGGCCATGGCATCGCGCGGCTCGCCGCCGATCTGCGAACGGATCGCGTAGTACGCGAACCACAGGCAACCGAACGACAACAGCACCGATGCCGCCAACAGCCAGAATATCTTCTGCCCGAGGCCGGCATACTCGCGCTGCGCCTTGGCCACATTGGCTTGGGTGCGCTCGTCGACCAGCCGCAGGAAATCGTTGATCGGCGCCATCACTTTGCCGAACAGGGCACGGTAGCTCTGGTCGAACACCAATTCCTGCGCCATCGCCTGGTTGGGCGCGCCGACCACGGTGAACTTGCCTGCGCCGTCGTCGAACTCCCCCTTGACGGCATGGAAGGCGGTGACATCGATCTTGGACAACTGGTCCGCCACCTGGAGGGCTTCCTGCATCTTGGCCAGCTCCTGCACGCTGAAGCCGGATTGCTTCATCAGCTCGGTCAACGGCATCGGCTTGGCGCCGGCTTCGGCCTGCAGCTTGCGCGCGCTGACCAGATCCCAGTTGAAGCGGTCGTAATTGCCGGGACGCGCGCGCTTGCCGTTGCGGATGTCCATGATCATGTAATAGCGATCCTCGTCGTTGGGATCGCCGGTGGTCACATAGGCGCGCGCGAACTTGGTCATGTCCTCGGTCGTTCGCCGCAGTTCGTTGGCCAGCGCCGACGAGTAATAGCGCGCCTCATGCGCGCGCTCGAGCTCCATGTTGGCATCCTTGAGCGCGCCGATCAGGCCGATCACGGCCGCCATCAGGATCGACAGCACCACCGTCAGCCAGATGAAAAGCTGCTTGATGCTCATTCGATAGGTCATCTTGTTTTGCATGGTTCATTCCCTCTCGGCCGACGCCTCATTGCTCGGATACCACGCCGCGCTCTGCCTGCGCCATCGGATTGCTTTGTTCCTGTTGTTGCGTGTAGTGCACCAGGTGCGGGATATCCAGAATCAGCGCCACCCGGCCGTCGCCCAGGATGGTCGACCCCGACAAGCCCTTGACCTTGCCGAACAGCCGGCCCAGCGGCTTGATCACGGCCTGGCACTCGCCCAGCAAGCCATCGACCAGCAAGCCCGCGCGCTGGTGCCCATACTGCACGATCACCAGGCTCTTGCGCCCGCTCTCCCTGGCCGGCAAGTCGAACAGGTCGCGCAGGTACACGAAGGGCAGCGGCTCGTCGCGCACCGAGATGATGTTGTGCTCGTGCCGCTGCGACGGCATATCGATGCATTCCACCACCATGTCCAGCGGGATCACGAACACCGCGTTGCCCACCACCACCTGGAAGCCGGAAATGATGGCCAGCGTCAGCGGCAAGCGCACCCGTACGATGGTGCCGCGGCCGCGCACGGTATCGATGACGATCTCGCCGTGCAAGGCATCGACATTGCGCTTGACCACGTCCATCCCCACGCCCCGCCCGGACAGCTCGGTGATCTGCTTGGCCGTCGAAAATCCGGGCTCGAACACGAAGCGGTAGATATCGGCATCGCTCAAGTCGGCATCGGCGGTAGTCAGGCCGCGGCTGATCGCGGTGGCCAGGATGCGGTCGCGGTCCATGCCGCGGCCGTCGTCCATCACTTCCACCACCACGCTGCCGGATTCATGCGTGGCATTCAGGCGCAAGGTCGCCTTGGGTTCCTTGCCGGCGGCGATGCGCTCGTCGGCCGGCTCGATGCCGTGGTCGATGGCGTTGCGCACGATATGCATCAGCGGATCGGCGATGCGTTCGATCATCGATTTGTCGAGTTCGGTTTCCGAACCGGTCATAACCAGTTCGATTTCCTTGTTCATGTCGCGCGCGAAATCGCGCACCACGCGCGGAAAACGCTGGAACACTTCGCTGATCTGCACCATGCGCAACGTCAGCGCGGCATCGCGGATCTGCTCCATCAGCACATCGATGGCCTGGGTCGCTTCTTCGAACTGGCTGTCCTTGCGGCGGCGCGCGATCAGGCGCGCGCCGGCGCCGGCGATGACCAGCTCGCCAACCAGGTCGATCAGCTGGTCCAGCTTGGAGACTTCGATCTTGATGAATTTCTGTTCCTGGGCGCGACGATCCTCCAGCCCGCGGGAACGCGCCGCGCCGAACGGGGCGTCACCCGGGCTCGCGACCGGCAGCGGGTCGCCCATGGAGGCCAGGACGACGACATCATCGTGCCGCACCTCGGCGGCCATCTCGCGCCAATCCTCTTCATTCAATGCGCCATGCTGGTGCCACATCCGGCCCAGCCGGCCGGCCTCTTCCTCGCTCAGCCGGGCCAGCAGCGCCGCGTAATCGGACAAGGGGCTGCGCGGCGGCAAGATGTCGATGCGGCTGTCCTCGCGCACGAATTCGAATACGCCTTCCAGGGTCTTCTTGCTCGACTCGGACGCCAGGCAGATTTCGAAACCGATGTAGCAACTCTCCGCATCCATGGCCGCGGCGTCGGGCATCCGCTCCAGCACCGGCATGATGGCGACGATGCGCCCGAGGGTGCATAAATAGTGCAGGAAGGAAATCGGGTCCAGGCCGTCGCGCATCACGTCGTTGCTGAATTGCAGCGACAAGTGCCAGTACGGATTCGAAGCGGGCGCATCGCCTGCAAGCGCCGGCTCATTGGCATCCGCGGTTTCCGCAACCGGCTGCTGATGCAGCTGCGGCGGCGCGTCCGGAGCCGGCTCCGACGCCGCTCCGGACGCCAATCCGGGCGCCGCTTCCGGTCCTGGCGCCGGCTCCTGCCCGACTCGTTGCCCGGCATTCCGGGACAAGGCATCCAGCTTGGCCTCCAGCGCCTGGCGCCGGGCCAGATCCGGCTCCTGGTTTTCCTCGCGGCGTTCGATGGCGTCGACCAGCTCGCCGATGTAGTCGCCACATTCCAGCAGCAACGACATCAGGTAGTCATTCAATGGCAGTTCGTCATTGCGAACGTTATCGAGCACGTGTTCGACCAGGTGCGTGAACTGCACGATGCTGTCGAAAGAGAACAGCCCGGCCGACCCCTTGATCGTGTGGGCGGCGCGGAAAATGGCATTGACCGTGTCCTTGCCCGGCCCTTCCATTTCGATCTGCAGCAGCGCGGCTTCCATCGCCACCAGCAGCTCGCGGGCCTCTTGCACCACGGCGTCGCGCGCCGAATCTTTTTTCATGCCGCTCCCTCCGCCAGGCCCGCCGTTTCCGCGTTGAAGATGGAATGCAATTGCAACAGGTCGAATACCGCCAGTACCGCGGGACTGTAGGCCGTCACCTCCAGCCGCAGGCCATTGCGCCCGGCTTCGCGCTTGAGCATCAACAGCAACTGGACACCGGCCGTATCGATCTCGTCCACCCGCGACAGGTCCAGCGACAGCGTCCGGCTTGCCTGCGCCAGGGCATGCAGCAATTCCGGCTTGCGTTCAGCCGCCTGAAAGATCGTCAACCCGCCGTTGAAGGTCAACAGCAGGTTCCCGTTGTGCTCGGTATGTTTCAGCAGCATGGCCACCCCCTTCGCTCCCGGCTTTTCCGTTACGGCAATACCAGCTTGGCCACCGCATCGAGCAGCACCGGCGGCTGAAAAGGCTTGTGCACCCAGGCGCGGATACCCGCCGCCTTGCCCTCCTGCTTGCGCGTTTCGCCGCTCTCCGTGGTGAGCATGATGACCGGGGTGAACCGGTAGGCGGAAATCTGCTTCATCTCGCGCACGAAACTCAGGCCATCGAGGTTGGGCATATTGAGATCCGAGATCACCAGGTTGAACTTGCGGCCGTCGAGCTTCTTGAGCGCCTCCTGGCCATCGGCCGCCTCGACGACGCTGTAGCCGGCCGTCTTGAGTGCGATCGAGATGGTTTGCCGCAAGCTGAAAGAATCATCGACAATCAAAATACTTTTTTCCATGGCGGTTCCGTCAAAAGAAATCCACTTGCGGCTGCAGCGTATTAGGCACTTGCTGGCCGGTGTGGACCAGGCGTTGCTCGGGGGTGGTGTACGTCTTTTCAAGATCGGCCAGCCACTGTTCGGGCGAAGGCAGGCGGCCGTCCCCGCTCGCGTCCTTCAGGCGCGCGATATCGCGCTGGACATGGTCGAGGATCTGGCCGATGCGGTCCTGGAATTGCAGGTTGACCAGGATGTCGCACACCTCCTGGTCGACTTCGCGGTTATCGCCTTCCAGCTGTTCGACGGTCGCCGACAGCGTCATGGCCGACTGGCGGAAATCCGAGACCACCTGGTCGATCACCGCGCGCGAGTTTTCGACGATGCCGCCGGCGCCGGCCGAGAGTTCGCCGGCCGCGCCGACCGCGCCCAGGATCTGCTGGCGCAACCCCTTGGCGCGCGCGGCGATCTGGCGGCTATTTTCAGCCGACCGCTGCGCCAGCTCCTGCCAGCTCTGCTCGCTGCTGAGCAGGTCGGTCACGCCGGTATGGCCGGCAAGTTGCTCGTTTTCCTGCGCCAGGTGGCGGATATCGTCGTTGGCTGCGGCCAATGCCTCCAGCTTGCTGATGAGCGCCTGGCGCGAGGCCAGCACGCTTTCAAGCGCGGTGGCGATGCCGCCCAACTGTTCGGCGGCGTTCTGGATCACCTTGAGCACGTCGGCATTCTTGCCGCCCTGCGACAGGTTCAGCGCATCGCCCAAGCGCTCATGGATGCCGACGAAACGCGCCGTCAGGTTGTCGATGGCGCCCTGGGTCTGGCTGCGCGCCAGTTGCACGTTGGCTTGCCACACTGGCAGCACGCGCACCAGCAAGTCCGGGAATGGCCCACGGGCATCGCCTTCATCGGCAGCCGATGCTGGGGATGCTGGGGATACGGGCGCCTGCGCGGATGCTGCCGGCGCCGGCAGGCAGGTCAGATAAAAAGCGCCCCCGATCAGCACGCCGACCAGGCCGCCGAGCCACCAATGCTGCGCCAGCATCATGAACAGCAGCAAATTCACAATGCACAGCGCCGGCAAGATATTGCGAAGCAATTTCACGGACACGACCCCAAAAATGTTGTTGTTCTGTTTCCCCGCCGCCGCACCGTCCGGCGGCCCATCCCGTATTTATCGGCAACCCGACGCTGCTTTTTTAGCAACATCCCGAATATTTAATTAATTTTTCTTTTTCAGATGATAAGCCCCGGCATCCCCAGGAACGGCACAGCCTTTGCTGGCTGCGCTTCCGGTTGCCATGCGTAGGTCGTCAACAATACCTGCGCACGAGTAGAGGCGAGTTTATTGTGCCGCTTGAGTCGTGTCGTCTTTTCAAGGAATAAAGGCCTAAATCCTGTTGAGTTATCAATCAACCACGTAAAATTCGGCAAAAAATTATCAAATGAATAATTAAATTACCCGATTGCAGGCGCCCTCCCCGATTCCGCCACTCCCTTCGCAGGCGTAGGGCAGGCATATGGCAGGCCTGCCGAAATCATCTACAATGCCGCACCCGGTGCGCACCCTCTGGATCAAGAACGCTCATGGAACTGGACAGCTACCGCTATATCGCAATCGAAGGCCCGATCGGGGTCGGCAAGACGTCGCTGGCGCGACGGCTGGCAAGCTTGTTCGATGCCCTGCCGCTTCTCGAACAAGCCGCCGCCAACCCCTTCCTGGCGTCCTTCTATCGCGATACTAAACGGTATGCCTTCCAGACCCAGACCTTCTTTTTGCTGCAGCGCATTGCGCAACTGCAGGCGCCGCTGGATCCGTCGCTGAGCGAGCGGCGCTTCGTCGCCGACTTCATGCTGGAAAAGAACATGCTGTTCTCGCAACTGACCTTGCCTGAAGCGGAACTGCAGCTTTACCGGCAACTGCATGCGCAACTGCGCCCGCAAGCGAGGCCGCCGGATCTGGTGATCTATCTGCAGGCGCCGCCGCAGGTGCTGCTGGAGCGCATCGCCCGGCGCGGCATCGGCATGGAGGAAGCGATTTCTTCCGACTATCTGCAGCAGCTGTCTGACAGCTACGGCAATTTTTTCCATCACTACGCAGAGGCGCCGGTGTTGACCGTCAACACCGAACACCTGGATCCGGCCCACAACGATGCCGATCTCAAGGTACTGCTGCAGCACATCGAAGCGATGCGCGGCAAGCGCGCCTTTCTCAATCAGGGAGGTTGAATCTCATGGCAGGCTATCTTCAGGAAACCGGCGCCGCGACGCGCAGCAAACCCGTCACCACCCACCTGCTGCAAGCCATGCGCGGCAAGGGCGACAAGATCAGCATGCTGACCTGCTACGACGCCAGCTTCGCCACGCTGATGGAGCGCGCCGGCGTGGAAACCGTGCTGATCGGCGACTCGCTGGGCATGGTCTGCCAGGGCCACAACTCCACCCTCCCGGTGGCGCTGGCCGATATCGCCTACCACACCGCCAGCGTGGCGCGCGGCGCCGGCACCATGCTGGTGATCGCCGACCTGCCTTTCGGCACCTACCCCACGCCCGAAGAGGCATTCAAAAATGCCGCGCAGCTGATGCAGGCCGGCGCCCACATGGTCAAGCTGGAAGGCGGCGTCTGGCTGGCCGACACCGTCAGGTTCCTGACCGAGCGCGGCATTCCGGTATGCGCCCACATCGGCCTGACGCCGCAATCGGTGCATCAGTTGGGTGGCTTCAGGGTGCAAGGCAAGACCCACGATGGCGCCGCGCAATTGCATGCCGATGCGCTGGCGGTGCAGCAGGCGGGCGCCTCGTTGATCGTGATCGAGGCAGTGCCGGCGGCCTTGGGCAAGGAAGTCACCGAGCGCCTGAGCATCCCCACCATCGGCATCGGCGCCGGCCCCGATTGCTCGGGGCAGGTGCTGGTGATGCATGACATGCTGGGCGTATTCCCGGGCCACAAGAGCCGCTTCGTGCGCAACTTCATGGAAGGCGCGCCCAGCATCGAAGCCGCGTTGCAAGCCTATGTCGCCGCGGTCAAGGATGGCTCCTTCCCGGCGCAGGAACACTGTTTCTGACAGCGTCCCTATCCCGCAACCGAATCCGGCGCGGATAAAAAAACAGCCCGGCGTGAACTGACGCCGGGCTGTTTTCATTGCTGCAGCGCTACCTGCATCAGGCCTGTATATCGGAATACCGCGCCAGGCTTGCCGCCAGATGCGTCTGGCATTGCTCGCCATTGCTGATGGCCTCGGTCAGGTTGCGCAGCAAGCCGTCGTGCACGCCGTACACCAGGCCGTAAAAGTTCAGCTCCTGGCCGCGCTCCCAGGCATCGCTGACGATGGTGGTGCGGCACAGGTTGGCCAACTGTTCCAGCACGTTCAGCTCGCACAGGCGGTCGTGCTGCTCGGTGTGGGTCATGCTCTCATGGAAGCAGTGCGCGTGCTTTTCGTGCACGTCCTGCACGTGCTGCAGCCAGTTGTCGGCCAGGCCGACGCGGCGCCTGGTCAGCGCCGCCGCCACGCCCGCGCAGCCGTAGTGCCCGCAGATGATGACGTGCTTGACCTTGAGCACATCGATGGCGAATTGCAGCACCGACAGGCAGTTCAGGTCAGTGTGCACCACCACGTTGGCGATGTTGCGGTGGACGAACAGCTCGCCGGGCAACAGGCCCAGCAAATCGTTGGCCGGCACCCGGTTGTCGGAGCAGCCGATCCACAAATATTCGGGCGAGCGCTGCGCGCCCAGCTTCTTGAAGAATTCGGGGTCGCGCGCGGTGATTTCGGAGGCCCAGCGGCGGTTGCCCTTGAGCAGTTGTTCCTGGATCATGTCTTGTGGGCTTGGTGTTGTCATGGTCGGCAAGATCTGGTTGTTCACGCACACGCGTCCGCTGCGCGCAGAAAGCGCGCAAGAAGCCACGGGCATGAGGTTGGATGAGCGAAAGACGTGCTGCTTGCGGCCTCCGCGATCCAGGGCCTTGATAACCGGCCCCAGTGGACGATCGCGGTACTGCTGCCGGTGTCGCGCTCGCAAGATGCGGTCCCTGCGCGACGCTGCTATCGGGAGCCGTCAGGCCCCTGTCTTTCGGCGTTGCCACGGCGCATCATCGGGCGGAGTCGAAGCCGAATCCATGGATGCCGTGCGCGCCCCGGTGCTGCGGGCGGCGCACATCGCCGCGTGTGCATTGTATAGAAAAAATTCGCAAAAAAACCGGCATGCCAACTAGCATGCCGGTCCATGTCGCTTACTCGAAGAATTCCTTGACCTTGTCCTTCCAGGTCTTGGTCTGCGGGCTGTGCTTGGCGCCGCCTTCGGCGGTCAGTTGCTCGAATTCGCGCAGCAGTTCCTTCTGGCGCTCGGTCAGCTTGACCGGGGTCTCGACCACGACGTGGCAGAACAGGTCGCCGGGGAAGCCTGAGCGCACCCCCTTGATGCCCTTGCCGCGCAGGCGGAAAGTCTTGCCGCTTTGCGTGCCTTCGGGGATCGAGAACGAGGCCTTGCCGTTCAAGGTCGGCGCTTCGATCTCGCCGCCCAGCGCCGCCTTGGCAAACGAGATCGGCATTTCGCAATGCAGGTCGTCGCCGTCGCGCTGGAACACGTCGTGCGCCTTGATATGGATTTCCACATACAGGTCGCCCGGCGGCCCGCCGTTGACACCCGGCTCGCCGTTGCCCGAGGAGCGGATGCGCATGCCGTCGTCGATGCCTTCCGGAATCTTCACTTCCAGCGTCTTGTTGCGCTTGATGCGGCCGGCGCCGGCGCAGGTGGCGCACGGCTCGGGGATCACCTTGCCGCTGCCGTGGCACTTGGGGCAGGTCTGCTGGATGCTGAAGAAGCCTTGCTGCATGCGCACCTGGCCGTGGCCGCCGCAAGTCGAGCAAGTCACAGGCGAGGTGCCGGGCTTGGCGCCGCTGCCGTGGCAGGTATCGCATTCGTCCCAGGACGGCACGCGGATGGTGGTGTCGAAGCCGTGCGCGGCCTGTTCCAGCGTGATTTCCAGGTTGTAGCGCAAGTCGGCGCCGCGGTAGACCTGCGGGCCGGCGCCGCGGGCGCGGCCACCGCCGCCGCCGCCGAAGATGTCGCCGAAGATATCGCCGAAGGCATCGGCGAAACCGCCCGCGCCGGCGCCGCCGCCCGCGCCCATGTTGGGGTCGACGCCGGCATGGCCGTAGCGGTCGTAGGCGTCGCGCTTCTGCGGGTCGGACAGCATCTCGTAGGCTTCCTTGACCTCCTTGAACTTCTCTTCCGCGCCCTTGCTGTCGGGGTTGCGGTCAGGATGGTACTTCATCGCCAGCTTGCGATAAGCCTTCTTGATCTCGTCGTCGGTGGCGTTCTTCGCCAGTCCGAGAATTTCGTAAAAATCGCGTTTTGCCATATTGTCTAACACCTTATTATTGTGTTCCGTCGCGCCATGCGGAGTCGAACCGTCCGGTCGCGTCGCGACCGCTGGCCGGGGACCCCGCCCGACCGGAAACCAACAATGTGAAAAAGCCGAGTTCAGCCTGACAGCTGCGGGACTCGGCGTACCGTCCGGCGCAATGATTGCGCCAAACCGGTTGATGCATATTCAAAATTCCGCCCGGGCTGCAGAATCCGCACGGTTTCCCATGCAAATTCCGCACCCGGGCGCGCAGGCTGTCCTTGTCAGGTCAGGCTCGGATTACTTCACTTCCTTGAAGTCGGCATCCACGACATTGTCGTCCTTGGCCTGGCCGGCTGCGCCTTCCGCACCGGCGGCGCCAGCGGCACCAGCAGCGCCGGCGCCGCCTGCCGCGGCTTGCGCCTGCTGGTCGGCGTACATCTTCTCGCCCAGCTTTTGCGCGGCGGTGCCCAGCGCTGCGGTCTTGGCGTCGATGGCGGCCTTGTCGTCAGCCTTGAGGACGTCTTCCAGCTCCTTGATGGCGGCTTCGATGACTTCCTTCTCGCCGGCGGCCAGCTTGTCGCCGTATTCGCCCAGCGCCTTCCTGGTCGAATGCACCAGCGCATCGCCCTGGTTGCGGCTTTCCGCCAGTTCCTTCAGGCGCTTGTCTTCCTCGGCATTGGCCTCGGCGTCGCGCACCATCTTTTCGATCTCTTCCTCATTCAAGCCCGAGTTGGCCTTGATGGTGATCTTGTTTTCCTTGCCGGTGGCCTTGTCCTTGGCGCCCACGTGCAGGATGCCGTTGGCGTCGATGTCGAAGGTCACTTCGATCTGCGGCGTGCCGCGCGGGGACGGCGGGATGCCTTCCAGGTTGAATTCGCCCAGGCCCTTGTTGCCGGCGGCCATTTCGCGTTCGCCCTGGAACACCTTGATGGTCACGGCCGGCTGGTTGTCGTCGGCCGTGGAGAACACCTGGCTGAACTTGGTCGGGATGGTGGTGTTCTTCTTGATCATCTTGGTCATCACGCCGCCCATGGTTTCGATGCCCAGCGACAGCGGAGTCACGTCCAGCAGCAGCACGTCCTTGCGGTCGCCCGACAGCACCGAACCCTGGATCGCGGCGCCCACGGCCACGGCTTCGTCCGGGTTGACGTCGCGGCGCGGATCCTTGCCGAAGAATTCCTTGACCTTCTCGATCACCTTGGGCATGCGGGTCATGCCGCCGACCAGGATCACGTCGTCGATGTCGGACACCTTCACGCCGGCATCCTTGATGGCGGTGCGGCACGGTTCGATGGTCTTGCTGATCAGTTCCTCGACCAGGGACTCCAGCTTGGCGCGGGTGATCTTCAGGTTCAGGTGGACCGGCGCGCCATTGGCCATGGCGATGTACGGCTCGTTGATCTCGGTTTGCTGCGACGACGACAGTTCGATCTTGGCGCGCTCGGCCGAGGCCTTGATGCGTTGCAGGGCGATGGCGTCCTTGGACAGGTCCAGGCCGTTGATCTTCTTGAACTCTTCGATGATGTAATCGATCATGCGCTGGTCGAAGTCTTCGCCGCCCAGGAAGGTGTCGCCGTTGGTCGACAGCACTTCGAACTGCTTTTCGCCGTCGACATCGGCGATCTCGATGATCGACACGTCGAAGGTGCCGCCGCCCAGGTCATAGACGGCGATCTTGCGGTCGCCCTTTTCCGCCTTGTCCAGGCCGAAAGCCAGCGCGGCCGCGGTCGGCTCGTTGATGATGCGCTTGACATCCAGGCCGGCGATGCGGCCGGCGTCCTTGGTGGCCTGGCGCTGCGCGTCGTTGAAGTAGGCCGGCACCGTGATCACGGCTTCGGTGACTTCTTCGCCGAGGTAGTCTTCGGCGGTCTTCTTCATCTTGCGCAGGACTTCAGCCGAAATCTGCGGCGGCGCCAGCTTCTTGTCGCGCACGCCGATCCAGGCGTCGCCGTTGTCGGCCTTGACGATCTCGTAGGGCATCAGGTTGATGTCCTTTTGCACTTCCTTCTCGTCGAACTTGCGGCCGATCAGGCGCTTGGAGGCGTAGATGGTATTGCGCGGGTTGGTGACGGCCTGGCGCTTGGCGGGTGCGCCGACGAGGATCTCGCCGTCTTCCTGGTAAGCGATGATGGACGGCGTGGTGCGCGCGCCTTCGGAGTTTTCGATGACCTTGGGCTGGTTGCCTTCCATGACGGAAACGCAAGAGTTGGTGGTGCCCAGGTCAATGCCAATGATTTTTCCCATGATTTTTCCTTCGATCTTTCAGCCCTGGATGCCGGGCTACAGTAGTTTTTAATGGTTTTAATATATGGAGGGAAGGCGGACTTTCAAGCGCCTGAGCCAAGCCAAAAAGCAATATTTATGCCTTTTCCTCTCCGGCGCCTGTCCGATTACTTTCCCTGCGCCACCGTCACCAGCGCCGGACGCAGCAAACGGTCGGAAATCACATAGCCCTTTTGCAGTACGGCCACGACCGTATTGGCGTCCTGCTCGGCGGGCACGGCCGAGATTGCCTGGTGCTTCATCGGGTCGAGCTTGTCGCCGGCCTGGGGGCTGACTTCTTGCAGCTTGTTCTTTTCAAAGGCGGAAGACAGTTGCTTCAGGGTCATGTCGACGCCTTCTTTCAACGACTCCAGCGACGGATTTTCGATCTTCAGGGCCATTTCCAGGCTGTCCTTGACCGCCAGCAGCGATTCGGCGAAACCTTCGATCGCGAATTTGTGCGCCTTGGCAATGTCTTCCTGGGCGCGGCGGCGGATGTTTTCGCCTTCAGCGCGGGCGCGCAGGAACGCGTCCTGCATTTCGGTGGCGCGGGCTTCGGCGGCGGCCAGCTTGTCTTCCAGCGTCGGCTCGGCGGGCGCCGCCTGCGCGGCATCGGCATCGGCATCGGCGGCGGTAGCGGTCTGGTCGGCCGGTGCCGTTTGCTGCTCGTGTTGCGCTTCTTGCTTTTCCATGTCTTGCATTCCTGAATTACCTCCAACAAATCAAACTGTGATTGCCGTTTGCCGGCGCTGCCTGCGACGGCACAAGATGTCCGTCAGATAAGGCATTTCCTTCATATTTCAAGGTTTTTTGCTTTTTCCTGTCATTTCAACAAGAAAGTTGTTACCAATAGTTACAGAAATTACTGGACTCATCTTCAAGTTAATACGACCTTGACCTAAGATGAATTCAAGCCTGAGCGGCTTTTCCTTTTACCCGCCCAGGCAAGCTGGACGCGGCGTCGCCCGGATTGGAACCACCGGGCCCCGGATCCCATCCTCACATGAGGTGACATCATGAAATTGCCACTGATCGCGGCAGCCGTTCTCATTGCCGCTTATAGCCTCCTGGCCACCGCCTGGATCAGCTATTCGCATCTGGTCGGCCTGTACGCATTGTAAGCACGCAGGACTCGCCAGCCTTCTGCCAGCCCTTCTTCCTGCAGCCGAAGAGAACCTCGTTCAAGCCAAACTTCCGTATTGCAACGCGAATTGCCATGCCGCACCCGACTTTGCCCGCCGGCAAGGGACAACCAGCTATTCTAGCAGGCCGCAGACGGCTTTCCGCAGGTTTCGGGGGAGCCCGGCCATCCGGCCTTAGCGCGGCATGCCCATGGTAGGCCAGCCGGCCAGGTGTTGTTCCGCGATGTCCGCCATGCCGGCCATCCAGGCCGGCGACTCATTCAGGCAAGCGATGAAATGGAATTCCTTGCCGCCGGCATGCAGGAACTCGGCTTGGCCTTCCATCGCGATCTCTTCCAGGGTTTCCAGGCAATCGCTGGTAAAACCCGGGCACATCACGTCCACCCGCCGCACGCCTTGCCGCGCCAGTTCCTGCAGCGTCGGCGCGGTATAGGGCTGCAGCCATTCGGCCCTGCCGAAGCGCGACTGGAAGGCGACCAGATATTCGCCAGGCGCCAATCCCAGCGCCTGGGCCAGCAGGTGTGCGCTACGCTGGCATTCATCATGGTAGGGGTCGCCCAGCAGCAACGTGCGCCTGGGGACGCCATGGAAGCTCATGAGCAGCTTGTCCGGCCGGCCATGCAGCGCCCAATGGTCGAGCACCGACTGGCGCAGCGCCTGGATGTAGCCGTCGCTGTCGTGGTAGTCGCGAACCATGCGCAGTTCGGGAATGTTGCGCACCTTGCGGTAATGGCCGAAGACCGCATCGAAGATCGAGGCGGTCGTGGTGCCGGAATATTGCGGATAAGCCGGCAACACCAGGATGCGTTGGCAACCGCCGGCCTTGAGCCGGTCCAGCACGTCCGGCAACGCCGGGCTGCCGTAGCGCATCGCATAGACCACCTGCAGGCGATGGCCGCGCGCGGCGAGCCCGGCGCCCAGCGCCGCGGCCTGGCGTTCGGTATGGACTTTCAGCGGCGAACCTTGCCCGGTCCAGATGCTGGCGTATTTCTTGGCCGACTGGGACGAACGGAACGGCAGGATGATGCCGTTCAGGATGAACCACCAGATGGCGCGCGGAATTTCCACCACGCGCGGGTCGGACAGGAATTGTTTCAGGTAGCGGCGCACGGCGCGCGCATCGGGCGCGTCCGGCGTGCCGAGGTTGACCAGCACCAGCGCGGCGGACGGCAGGCTGTCGTGGGACTGCGGCTGGGGCGGGGTCGGTTCTTTGCGAAATGCCATCGGTGACGCTCTTCTTATGACGCCAGCAGCTCGCGCGCGTGCTTGCGGGTGGTGGCGGTGATTTCCAGGCCGCCCAGCATGCGCGCGATTTCTTCCACGCGCGACTTGGCGTCCAGGCCATCGATCTGCGACAGGGTCTTGCCGCCTTCATTTCGCTTGCTGACCTGGAAATGCTGGTTGGCCTGGCTGGCCACTTGCGGCAGGTGGGTCACGCACAGCACCTGGCGCTCCTGGCCCAGGCGCTTCAACAGGCGTCCGACCACTTCGGCCACGCCGCCGCCGATGCCGCTGTCCACCTCGTCGAAGATCAGCGTGGGCGTGCCGGTGGCATGCGAGGCGATCACCGAGATCGCCAGCGAGATGCGGGCGAGCTCGCCGCCGGAGGCGACCTTGGCCAACGGCCGCGGCGCCACGCCGGCATGCCCGGCAACCAGGAACTCCACCTGTTCCAGGCCGTAGGCCGCCGCTTCGCAGGCATTGAGCGCGATCGAGAAACGCCCGCCCGCCATCGACAAATCCTGCATGGCGGCGGTGACCGCTTCGGCCAATGCCGCGGCGGCCTTGGCGCGCGCGCCGGAAAGCTGCTGTGCGAGAGCGAGGTAGGCCGCCTTCAGCTTGTCTTCCTGCGCGCGCAGCGCATCGAGGTCGCTGGCGTCCGCCAGTTGCTTGAGCTGCGCGGACAGGGCCGCGTATTCCTGCGGCAGGTCGTCCGGCTGCACATGGAATTTGCGGGCGGTGGAATGTACCGCTTCCAGCCGCTCTTCGACCGTCTTCAGGCGCGCGGGGTCGAGTTCGACGCGGCCGAGGTAATCGTTCAAGGCGTACACCGCCTCCTGCAACTGGATCTGGGCCGGCTCCAGGGTATCGAGCACCGGCTGCAAGGCGCTGTCGACGTCGACCAGCTTGTTGAGCCTTTGCGTGATCGACGACAGTTGCGACAGGATCGGCGACTCCGATTCCGAAATCGCCTCCAGCGCTTCCTGGGCGCCGCCGATCAGCGCAGCGGCATGGGACAGGCGGCTGTGCTCGGCGCTGATCTCGGCCCACTCGCCGGGCTTGACCGCCAGCTTCTCCAGCTCGGACACCTGCCACTGCAGCCGCTCGCGCTCCAGCAGCACGTTGCGCGCGTCCTGTTCGAATTCCTCGCGCTGGCGCGCCAGCGCACGCCAGCTCTTGTAGGCCGTCGCCACCTGGCGCGCCTGGTCCAGCAGGCCGGCCTGGCTGTCGAGCAGCTGGCGCTGGGCATCGGACTTCATCAGCGACTGGTGCGCATGCTGGCCGTGGATGTCGACCAGCATCTCCCCCAGCTCGCGCAATTGCGCGGCGGTGGCGGCAATGCCGTTGACGTAGGCCTTGGAACGGCCGGCGTTGTCGATCACCCGGCGCAGCAGCACGCCGCCGTCTTCATCGGCGAATTCATGTTCGGCCAGCCAGGCCTGCGCCTCGGGCGGAGCGGCGAAGTCGGCCGTGATATCGGCCTTGGCCGCGCCTTCGCGCACCACGCTGGCGTCGCCGCGCCCACCCAGCGCCAGCGCCAGGGCGTCGATCAGGATGGATTTGCCGGCGCCGGTTTCGCCGGTAAAGACGGAAAATCCGCGCGCGAATTCGAGCTCGATGGCATCGACAATCACAAAGTCGCGGATCGTGAGGGTACGCAGCATGGTGGTCAGTGGAAGGTTGGACAGGAAGGCAGTGTCGGCCGCCATCATGACGCAAGGATGACAGCCGCCGACATTGGATTATTGTAATCGGCCTTCTATCGAAGGATATTCATTCCAGTGCAGCTTCTGCCGCAAGGTATCGAAATAGCTCCAGCCCTCGGGATGCAGGAAAGTGATCTTGTGCGCCGAGCGGCGGATCACGATGCGGTCGCCGTGCAGCACGCTGGTCAACGACTGCATGTCGAAATTGGCGCTGACCTCGCGCCCGGAAATCACCTGGATCACGATCTCGCAGGAGTCCGAGATGGTGATCGGGCGGTTCGACAGCGCATGCGGCGAGATCGGCACCAGTACGATGCCATGCAGGCTGGGATGCAGGATCGGGCCGCCGGCCGACAGCGCATAGGCGGTGGAGCCGGTCGGCGTGGCCACGATCAGGCCGTCGGAACGCTGGTTGTACATGAAGTGGCCGTCGACCTCGACATGCAGCTCGACCATGCCGGAGGTGGCGCCGCGCGCCACCACCACGTCATTCAACGCCAGCGCATGGAAAATCTCCCGGCCTTCGCGGTAGACCCGGGCCTCCAGCAGCGAACGCGACTCGGCTTCGACCTTGCCATCCAGCATATCGCCCAGAGCCGGTATCATTCGGTCCTGGGGAATATCCGTGATGAAACCCAGGCGCCCCTGGTTGATGCCGATCAGCGGCACGCTGTACGGCGCCAGTTGGCGCGCGATGCCAAGCATGGTGCCGTCGCCGCCGATAACGATGGCGACATCGGCCTGCTGGCCGATCTGCTCCGGCGTCAAGGCCCCATACCCATCCAGTGCGACGTTCTGCGCGGTCTCCGCTTCGAACACCACGGTATGTCCGTGCGACTCGAGGAACACGGCGATGTCGGACAGTATCTGCGCGATGCCCACGGCCTGGTACTTGCCGATGATCGCGACGGTTTTTGGCACGGCTGCCTGGACGGGTAATTTGATGGGCCACATGCTGCGGATTAGACCATAATTTAAGATTGTAATGAATACACCATCCACTTCCGCTTCCCGCGCCGCCGTCAGGGCCGTGCTGTTCGACCTCGACGACACCCTGTGGGCGATCGAGCCGGTGCTGGTGCGCGCCGAAGGCCTGCTCTACGAATGGCTGCGCCGGCATGCGCCCAAGGTCACCGCCCGCCATAGCGTGGCTTCGCTGCGCGAACGCCGCATGGCCCTGATGCAGACCGATCCGCTGTACCGCATCGACTTGTGGAAGCTGCGCCATGCCGCGCTCACGGAAGTGCTGCGCGAACACGGCGAAGACCCGGCGCTGGCGGACGCCGCCATGGCGCTGTTTTCCGAGGCGCGCAGCACGGTCGCGCTGTTCGACGACGTCGAACCGGCCTTGCGACGCCTGAAAACCAAACTGACGCTGGGCACGGTCTCCAACGGCTTCGCCGACCTCGGGCGCATCGGGTTGGCGGAGCATTTCGGCGTTTCGATCGCGGCGCACCGTTTCGGCCGCGCCAAGCCCGACGCCGCCATCTTCCACGCCGCCTGCGAAGCGCTGGGCGTGGCGCCGGCCGAGACCGTGTACGTCGGCGACGACTTGCAGCTGGACGTGCAAGGCGCCCAGCAGGCGGGCTTGCGGGCGGTGTGGATGAACCGCTTCGGCCGCGCGCTGCCGGCCGGCATCGTGCCCGACGCCATCTGCCGCGACCTGCATGAACTGCATGCGTGGCTGGATGCCCAGGCCGCATCGCAGGCATGACCTGGCGCAGCTATTTGCGCCGTCGCCGGCGCCGGAACGGACTTTTACGCCGATAAGTCGTTAGAATACGACGTATGCAACTCGATAACCGCGCCCGTACCCTGCTCAAGGCGCTGGTCGAACGGTACATTGCCGACGGCCAGCCAGTGGGTTCGCGCGCCCTGTCGAAACTGTCCGGCCTGGAACTGTCGCCGGCCACCATCCGCAACATCATGGCCGACCTCGAAGAAATGGGGTTCGTCGCCAGCCCGCACACCTCGGCTGGCCGCGTGCCGACGCCGCGCGGCTACCGCATGTTCGTCGACACCCTGCTGACGGTGGAAACGATCAACGAAAGCGCGCTGGAAGGACGCCTGCAGCATCGCCTGCAAAATTCCTCGCAGCAAAAGATCATCATCAACGCCGCCCAGGTGCTGTCCTCGCTGTCGCAGTTCGCCGGCGTGGTCATGACGCCCAAGCGCGAATCGGTATTCCAGCAGATCGAGTTCCTGCGCCTGTCGGAAAAGCGCATCCTGCTGGTGATCGTCGACCAGGGCGGCGACGTGCAGAACCGCATGCTGCTCACCGAGGTCGACTACACGCCCAGCCAATTGGTCCAGGCCGCCAACCATATCAACCAGCATTACGCCGGCCAGTCCTTCGACCAGGTGCGGCTGCTGCTGAAAAGCGAACTGCGCCAGCTGCGCGACGACATGACGGTGCTGATGCAGGCCGCGGTCGAAGCCGGCAGCGACGCCATGAGCGAGGATGCCGACAGCAACGTGGTGATCTCCGGCGAGCGCAACCTGCTGTCGGTGACCGACCTGTCTTCCAACATGAACTCGCTGCGCCAGCTGTTCGACATGTTCGAACAGAAAACCGGCCTGTTGCAGTTGCTGGATGTCTCCAGCAAGGCCACCGGGGTGCAGATCTTCATCGGCGGCGAATCGCAACTGGTGCCGATGGACGACATGAGCATCGTCACCGCGCCGTACGAGGTGAACGGCCGCATCGTCGGCACGCTGGGCGTGATCGGCCCGACCCGCATGGCCTACGAACGCGTGATCCCGATCGTCGACATCACGGCCAAGCTGCTCTCCAGCGCGCTGAGCCAGCACTGACGGCAGGCAATATCCGGCCATGCGCGGGCCGGAAACAAGAAAGCCACGTGGATTCACGTGGCTTTTGCATTTTCTTGCGGCTGTAAGAACAGGAAAAAGATTGCAGCCTTGCAGCCGGCATGCATCAATTATTTCTTGATTTTCTTGCAGTTCTTGCAATGGCCGTACAACGCCAAGGCATGGTCGGCGATCTCGAAACCATGTTCCTGGGCGATCTTCAGCTGGCGCTTCTCGATTTCGGCGTCGAAGAATTCTTCGACCTTGCCGCAATCCAGGCAGACCAGGTGGTCGTGGTGCGAGCCCTCGTTGAGCTCGAACACGGCCTTGCCGGTCTCGAAGTGGTTGCGCTGCAGGAGGCCCGCCTGTTCGAACTGGGTCAGCACGCGATAGACGGTGGCCAGGCCGACATCCAGATTGTCGGACAGCAACTGTTTGTAGACATCTTCAGCGCTCAGGTGGCGCACGGACGTGTTCTGGAAGATCTCCAGGATCTTCAGCCGAGGCAGGGTTGCCTTCAAGCCGCTTGCTTTGAGTTCGGATGGATTATTAGGCATGGTTAAGTTAATTTCCCGGTTATCTGCTTTATCATATAGCGTTTTAGGCCCATGGCTCAACCCGGTTGACATCTTTATGCGAATGCTTTCCCGAATGAAGTCCCATTCCCTCATTGCCGTGATCGGCATGTTTGCAGCGCTGAGCGTGGCGCTGTCCGGCTGTTCCTCGACCAAGGCGCCGGAACCGGCGGCCGCAACCGACACATCGGGCGTGAAGGTGTCCGGCAAGAGCAACAGCCTGTTCGGCTTCCTCAAGCCCTATCGCATCGATATCCAGCAAGGCAACTTCGTCTCCAAGGAAATGGTCGCCCAGGTGCGTCCCGGCCTGACGCGCGACCAGGTGCGCTTCGTGCTGGGCACGCCGCTGCTCAACGACATGTTCCACTCCAACCGCTGGGATTATGACTTCCGCCTGGCCAAAGGCAATGGCGAAATCATGTCCAGCCGCGTCTCGGTGTTCTTCAAGGATGACCTGGTGGAACACGTCGACGGCGGTGAAAACCTGCCCACCGAAAGCGAATACCTGACGCTGATCACCAATGCCAAAGTGGGCGCCAAGGCGGCATTCACCAATAATAGCGACGTCAAACAGGCTTCGCCTGAAGCCCCCTCGTCCGCCAAACAATAACCACCGAAGCTGATTCATGAGTGCACTGAAAATCGCGGTAGCCGGCGCCTCCGGGCGCATGGGCCGCATGCTGATCGAAGCCGTCCTCAACGCCGACGACCTGGCCCTGGCCGGCGCGCTGGACACCCCGACCTCGCCCGCCGTGGGCACCGATCCTGGTGCTTTCCTGGGCAAAGCCACCGGCGTGACAATCGAATCCGACCTGGCCCGCGGCCTGGCCAACGCCGACGTGCTGATCGACTTCACCCGCCCTGAAGGCACGCTGAAACACCTGGAATACTGCGCCGCGCACGGCGTGAAAGTGGTAGTCGGCACCACCGGCTTCGAACAAGCCGGCAAGGACGCCATCGCCGCCTTCGCGCAAAAGACCGCCATCATGGCCGCGCCCAACATGAGCGTGGGCGTGAACGTGACGCTCAAGCTGCTGGAAATGGCCGCCAAGAATTTCGCGCAGGGTTACGACATCGAGATCATCGAGGCGCACCACCGCTTCAAGGTCGACGCCCCCTCCGGCACCGCGCTGAAGATGGGCGAAGTGATCGCCGACGCGCTGGGCCAGAAGCTCGACGACGTCGCCGTCTACGCGCGCGAAGGCGTGACCGGCGAACGCGACCCGTCCTCGATCGGTTTCGCCACCGTGCGCGGCGGCGACATCATCGGCGACCACACCGTGCTGTTCGCCGGCATCGGCGAGCGCATCGAGATCTCGCACAAATCCTCCAGCCGCGTCTCGTACGCCATGGGCAGCCTGCGCGCCGCACGTTTCCTGGCCGGCAAGCAGACCGGCTTGTACGATATGCAAGATGTGCTGGGCTTCAAGTAAGACTGCGAAGATGCCATGACAGAAATTCGCTGCCGCGCCTGCCTGGTCCGGCAGCGAATTTTTTTCTGGAACACCGATCCAAGAACCTGTTAACGATCAAGAGACTGCTCCTATGGAATCGAATGTCGGATTTGCCCATTACTGGGCGCAAGGCGATGCCGTTTCGCACACCGTGGCCTACCTGCTACTGATCATGTCGGTGGCCAGCTGGTTCTATATCCTGTCCAAGGCCTGGTCGGCCTGGCGCATCCGCCGCGGCAGCAACGCGCTGGAGCAGTTCTGGCAGGCGCCGTCGCTGCCGGATGCGATCGCCGCGATGCAGGGCGCGGACAGCGAACTGATCTACACCCCGATGGCCGAACGCGCCGCCGACGCCGCCGACCTCGGCACGCGCCAGCAATCGGCGCCATCGCCGTCCCTCAATGCCACCACCGACCGCGACGAACTGATCACCCGCACCTTGCGGCGCGAAATCAACCGCGTCTCGGCGCGCCTGGAACGCGGCCTGACGCTACTGGCCTCGGTCGGCTCGACCGCCCCCTTCGTCGGCCTGTTCGGCACGGTCTGGGGCATCTACCACGCGCTGGCGGCGGTCTCGGCCAGCGGCACGGTGCAGATCGACAAGGTCGCCGGCCCGGTCGGCGAAGCGCTGATCATGACCGCGCTGGGCCTGGTGGTAGCGATCCCCGCGGTGCTGGCCTACAACGCCTTCACCCGCATCAACCGCGTGGTGCTGGCCGAACTGGACGGCTTCGCCCACGACCTGCACGCCTACCTCACCACCGGCGAACGCGTCGGCGGCGTACGCAAATAAACAGCGAAGGAGAACGCGATGAGTTTCGGCGGCTTCAACGACAACCAGCACTCGGCCCCGATGGCCGACATCAACGTCACGCCCATGGTCGACGTGATGCTGGTCTTGCTGGTGATCTTCATCATCTCGGCGCCCTTGTTCACGCACGCGCTCAAGCTCGACCTGCCCACCGCCCAATCCGCCCCGGCGCCGGAAAAACCGGAAACCGTCACCGTCGGCATCGACGCCGCCGGCAAGCTGTACTGGAACGACCAGCCGGTCAACGCCGAAGAAATGGACGCACGCATGGCCGCAGCAGCAGCCAAGCAACCGCAGCCTGAAATGCAACTGCGCGCCGACAAATCCACCCGTTACGAAACCATCGCCGAAGTCATGTCCGCCGCCCAAGGCGCGGGCCTGACCAAAATCGGCTTCGTCACCGACCCCAAACCCGGCGCCGCGAAAGCCGCCGGCAACAACGCAGGCAAGTAATCCATGGCAACCGTACAACTCGCAGGCGACCGCATCACCGACTGGGACAGCTTCCACACCGAAAGCGCGCAAGCCTTCGGCTTCCCGGACTTCTACGGCCGCAACATGGACGCCTGGGTCGACTGCCTCTCTTACCTGCGCGATGACGACGGCATGTGCAAGTTCAAGCTCAAACCGAAGGAAGTGCTGCGCATCGAGATCAGCGGCAGCGCCGACTTGCACAAGCGCTTGCCGGAACTGGTGGAGGATGTGGAATTCTGCTGCACGGCGATCAACGACCGTTGCGAGGATTATGGGGAAGAGCCGGTGCTGGAGTTGGTCTGGAAGTGATGTGAGGCGCTGAACGACGCTGGGTCCTGACTTTCGTCAGGACGACGCGTAGAAACGATAGCGATCAAAAACACCGAAGCCGCAGGCGGGAGAAAGCACCGCGAGGCCGAAGGCGAGCCGGACACGAAGTCCGCTTCTGACCAGCCGGAAAAGAGATGAGAAAAATGGATCAGAAAGGCAGTCGGAGCGAAGCGACTCTGCCTTTCCCATTTTTCTCATCTCTTTTCCGGGAACCCCGAAGGGGCTGGGCAGTAGCGGTCGCCTTCTTTTGCTTACTTTTCTTGGCGAGACAAGAAAAGTGAGCGGCTGCCGGGCCGCCCCCGGCGCGCCGCTTCGACCGGAGAAAGAAAAGCATAAAGCCAGTACATCTGCACAAAGCAAGACCAGACTACCCCTTGCACGCAACTCAACTCAACCCAACACGTCAATCAATCAACCCATCCCCATCATAAAACGGATAAGGCCCCTCAAACTCCCCCACAAAGGCAGTATGGCTAACCAAGCCGCACGCCACCTCATCCCACCAATGCAACTGAAACCCCGGCGGCTCCATCACAAAACATGAATCCGCCCGCGGATCCAGATCAAGCAAAACCTGATGCGACACCCCGGGACAAGTAGAAGCCAATGTCCCCCCAAAACGCCGCTGAATAGAGCGATGCAAATGCCCGCACAACACCCGCTCAACTTGAGCATGCCTGCGCACCACCGCCTCCAGCGCCTGGATGTCAGGCTGAGCCAGCCCGATATCGTCCATATGCCCGATGCCGGTACGAAACGGCGGATGGTGCATCACGATCACGGTCGGCTTGTCCGGCTGCGCCGCCAGCACCTCGTCCAGCCAGTGCAAGCTGGCCGGCGCCAGCGCCCCGCTGCTCGAATGCGGAATCACCGTATCCAGCGCCACGATGCGCAAAGGATGCTCGTCGACCACATACTCGATACGCTCCCCGCCCTGCTGCAGATAAGCATGATCGGGAAACGCCGCGCGCAAGGCATGGCGTTCGTCATGGTTCCCCGGCAACAGGTAATACGGCATGCTCAACGGCGCCAACAGCTTGCGCAGGAAATCGTATTCGGACGGCTTGCCGAAATCGACCAGATCGCCGGTGATCACCACGGCATCCGGCTTCTGCCGCAATCCGTTCACCTGCGCCACGCAACGGCGCAGGCTCTCGGCGGTATCGACCACGCGATAAGACTTCTTGCCATCGGTCTTGATGTGCAGATCGGAAATTTGTCCCAATATCATGCTGTCTCCTTGCCGGCCGGCACCTTCACCAAGGCCTCGGCCGGCACGTTCAGCGCGACCAGTTGGCCCGGCTGCCACAGCCCGCGCTTGCTGGTTTCCACGATCACCGGCCGGCCGGCGCCGATGTCGATCTCGACACGGCTGCGGTCGCCCATGAAGAAACTGTTGAGAATAACCCCGCGCAAGGTATCCCCGGCGCCATCCTCGGCGTCCAGCAACTGCACGTCTTCCGGGCGGAACATGGCGCTCGCCGGCTGGCCGTCTGCCACATTATCCGGCAACGGCAGGCTGCCCGCAGGCAGTTGCAGCCGGCCGGCGCCGGCGATGCCCTCGACCCGGTTCATGGCGCCGATGAACTCGGCCACGAAGGCGTTGGCCGGGCAGTAGTAGATGTCCTGCGGGCTGCCGATCTGCGAGATCTTGCCGCGTTCCATGACCACGATGCGGTCGCCCAGCGCCATCGCCTCGCCCTGGTCGTGGGTGACATAGACGGCGGTGATGCCAAGCTTGCGCAGCAACTGGTTCAAGTCGCTGCGCACCGCTTCGCGCAGCTTGGCGTCGAGCGCGGTCAGCGGCTCGTCCAGCAGCAGCACCTTGGGTTCCACCGCCAGGGCGCGCGCCAGCGCCACGCGCTGTTTCTGGCCGCCGGAAAGCTGGTCGACGCGGCGATGCGACAAACCCTGCAGGTGCACCATCTCCAGTAATTTCTCGACGCGCTCGGCGCGCTCAGGGGCGGCGACCTTGCGGATCTTCATGCCGTAGGCGATGTTCTCGCCCACCGTCATGTTGGGGAACAGCGCGTAATTCTGGAACACCATGCCGACGCCGCGCTTCTCGATGGGCAAGTCGGTGACATCGTCGTCGCCAAACATCACGCGCCCGCCCCGGTCGGGGAATTCCAGGCCGGCGATCATGCGCAGCGTGGTGGTCTTGCCGCAGCCCGAAGGGCCCAGCAGCACCAGTGTCTCGCCGGCGCGGATTTCAAGGTCGAGCGGCTGCAGCGCGCGTGCGCCATTCTCAAAGGACTTGGCGCATTGCGCCAGCCGGATCGAAACAGGTTGCTTCATAAGCTTGCTCTCTTGCGTGTCGCCTGGGTCACCCACTGCATGCCGATGAGCAGCGGAATGATCATGAAAAAGAAAATCAGGGTATAGGCCGAGCCGACTTCCAGCCGCATCGAGGCGTAGGCATCGGCCAGGCCCACCGGCAGGGTCTGGGTCAGCGGCGTATGCAGCATCCAGGTGATGTTGAATTCGCCGATAGACAGCGTCACCACCATCAGCGCGCCGGCCAGGATGCCGGACATCACGTTGGGAATGACGATGCCGAAAAAGCGCCGCATCATGCCGGCGCCGAGGCTGGCTGCCGCCTCTTCCAGCAGGGCCAGTTGCGAGGACTGCATCACCGCCAGCACCGGACGCACCATGAACGGCAGGGTGAACAGCACATGCCCCACCAGGATAAAGGCCAGGCTGCCGCGAAAGGCGCGGAACTGGCCGTAGGCCATGATCAACGCCAGCGCGGTGGCCAGCCCCGGCACCGCCACCGGCATCATCAGCAACTCTTCGATGGCGCGCGCGATGCGGCTGTTGCCGCCCTTGTAGCGCGCCAGCATGTAGGCCAGCGGCACGCCGACCACCGCCGTGACCAGCAAGCAGGCCAGCGCGATGAAGATGGAGCGCCAGATGGTGGGTTGGTACATCTCCCACACCTGCGCCACCCAGCGCAGCGTGAAGCCGCTGGAGAGGCCGACGAAGAAATTCTCGGTCACCCCGGCCAGCATCGACAGCAGCACCGGCACGATCAGGAAGGCGCACACCAGCAGCGTGAAGGCCAGTTGCAGGTAAAAACGCAGATTACGTTTCATCGTCATTGCCTCACGCCGCCGCGGCCACGCCGTTGCCGGTCAGCGAACGCGCCAATGCCAGCGCCAGCCAGGTGATCGCCCCCAGCACGATGGACAGCGACGCGGCGGCGGCGAAATTGGCATAGCCGGTGAATTCGTTATAGATGGTCATCGGCAACACGTCGATGTTGGCCGCCAGCGTGAACGCGGTGCCGAAGGCGCCCACGCTGGTGGCGAAACAGATCGCGCCCGACGAGATCAGGGCCGGCGACAGCGCCGGCAGCACCACATGCAGCAGCACTTGCCAGGGCTTGGCGCCCAATGATCGGGCGGCTTCTTCCAACGCGGGATCGAGCTTCTCGGCGCCGGCCACCACGGTCAGGATCACGCGCGGGATCGAGAAATACAGGTAACCGAGGAACAACCCCGACAGCGAATACGCGAACACCAGCGACTGGCCGAACAGCCAGTCGGTGAAGGCGCCGATCACCCCCTGGCGGCCGGCCAGCATGATCACCATGAAGCCGACCACCACGCCGGGAAACGCCAGCGGGAAAGTCAGCATGGCCAGCAACAGGGATTGCCCGGGAAAACGGTTGCGCTGCAGGAACAGGCCGACCAAGACCGAGATCGCCAGGGTGGCGGCCGTGACCGCCGCCGACAACGCCAGCGTCGACACCAGGCTGGCGAAGTAATGGCGGTTGGTCAGCACCGCGAGATAGGCCAGCGCGCCATCCGGCCCGGAAGCGCCGACGCCGAGCAGGCGCACCATGGGCAGCAGCCAGAAGGCGCAGAACAAGGCCATCCCCGGCGCCGCGAACCAGAGCCAGACGCCGTTGCCGTTGCGCCGTGTCCGGCCCGGCGCGGCCATTGCCTGTCCTGCCGCTTGCATCAGCGCACTTCCGCCATGTAGCGCTCGCCGAACTTGCGCTGCGCTTCAGCCATCTTGCCGTAGTCCACCGACTTGGCGCGGGCGTATTCCGCCGCCGGCAGGAAATGCGACTCGGCTTCCTTGGACATGGCCGAGGCGCGCACCGGACGCAGGTAGGCATTGGCCCAGATCGCCTGGCCCTGGTCGGACAGCAGGAAGTCCAGCACCTTCTTCGCTTCGGCCTGGTGCGGCGCATTCTTCACCAGCGACACCACGTAGGGCACGCTCACCGTGCCTTCGGACGGGATCACGAAAGCCACGTTGGCGCGGTCCTTGTACTTGGCGCGGTAGGCGTCGAAGTCATAGCCCAGCAGGATCGGGATCTCGCCCGAGATCAGGCGCGCGTACGAAGTCTGCTTGGGAACGATGGGCTGGTTCTGCTGCAGCTTCTTGAAGTAGGCGATGGCCGGCGAGAAGTCGTCCAGCGAACCGCCCAGCGCCTGGTTGATCGCCACCGCGCCGACATAGCCGACGAAGGCCGAGGCCGGATCGAGGTAGCCGATCAGGCCCTTGTATTCCGGCTTTTGCAGGTCGGCCCAGGACTTGGGCACCGGCTTGCCCTTGAGGGCGTCGACGTTGACCATGATGCCCATGGTGCCGGAGTGGATGGTGAACCAGTAGCCGTCCGGGTCCTTCAGGCCGTTGGGAATGTCATTCCAGTTGGCCGGCTTGTAGGGCGAGACCAGGTCCTTGGCCTTGGCTTCGATGCCGAAGGAAACGCCGAGGTAGGTGAAGTCAGCCACCGGGCTGGCCTTCTCGGCCGTCAGTTGCGCCAGGGCCTGGCCGCTGTTCTTGTTATCCGGCGGCACGGTGATGCCGGTCTTGTCCTTGATGGCCTTGATCTGGGTAGCCCAGTCGGCCCATTCCGGCGGACAGTTGTAGCAGATCGCGGTCTGTGCGGAGGCCGCGACGGAAGCCGACAGCAGCAGGGCGCCGGCGACGGTTTGAACAACACGTTTCAGGAACATGTCAGGTCCTTTCCAATAGGTTGAACGACAAAGACAAAGGCGCTACGAAAAAACAGCAACAGTTCAGGACTGGTTCGGCGGCGCGGCCGATCCGCCCGCCCTCACCGCATGCGGCAATACATGGCGCGCAGCGGCGGCAGGCGCCGCGCCGGCAGCCGCGGCGCCGCGTTCGATCGCCGCCACCAGCGTGCGCAAGGCGACGTCGCCGATCTGCTCCGAAGGCTGCACCACGCTGGCCAGCACCGGCGCCATCAGGGCCCCCACGGGAATGCCGTCGAAGCCCATCACCGAGATGTCCTGCGGCACGCGCAAGCCAAGCGCGCGCAGGTCGCGCATGGCGCTCATGGCCAGCAGGTCGTTGGAACAGAACAAGGCGGTGGGACGCCGGGCCGGGTCGGCCATCATCTGCTGGTAGTCGGTCGCCGCGGTCAGCGTATGGCGCTCCACTTCGATGGCGGACATGGGCTCCAGCCCGGCCACACGCATCGCGTCCAGATAACCGTAATAGCGCTGGATCGCCCGGTCCGAGGCATTGAAGCGGCCCGACAGCATCCGGATACGGCGATGCCCCAGCCGGATCAGGTGCGCCACGGCGTCGCAGGCGGCGGCCCGGTTGTCGACCGACACCGATACCCGCGCGCACGGCGGCTGGCCCGGCGCCGGTTGCGCCAGTTGGTTGTAGGTCAGCACAAAGGGAATCTTCTCGCGCTCCAGCAAGTCGAGCGTGGCGTTGGCGCCGGCGTCGGCCACCGTCAGGATGACGCCGTCGACGCGATGGCTCAACAGCAGTTCGACCGCGGCCGACTCGTCATGGGGCTGGTATTCGGTGGTGGTAAACATTACCGAGTAATCGAGTTCGCGCGCGGCCAGCTCAATGCCTTGCAGGCATTGGGCAAATACCGTGTTGGACAGCGTCGGCACCACCACGCCCACGGTGCGCGAATTGCCGGCGCGCAGGTTGCGCCCGTTGAAGTTGGGGCGGAAGCCAAGCTGCTCGATGCTGCGCTGGATCTTCTCGGCGGTTTCGGCGCTCACCGAACCGGGCTTGTTCAACAGGCGCGAAACGGTGGCGATGGAGACGCCGGCCAGATTGGCTACTTGCTTGATGGAAGGTCGCACGGGAATCGCTCGGTGACATGAAAACGATTACATCGTGCCAGCCGATTATGACGGCCTTATGACCATCGATGCCCATGCCAGGCTTGGGCGGAACCCGTCAAACATTGCATTTATTGCAATTTTCATCACCCGCGCAATGACGTGTCGCGATTCCCCCACCATCGAATTTTTAAGACTTTTCTCATATAAACACGAGGAACGAAACGGCAAACTGACGTCACTGCATCAAGCAAACGAAGTCGGCAAACAGCGCGATGCACATGAATCCAACGCCATCCCCAACCGAGGAAATATCATGCAAAACGTCATCGTCCGCTCCGCTTTCACCGCTATCGCCGCGCTCGCTTCGGCAGCAGCCTTTGCCGGCCCCAGCGCCGAGCTGAAGGTCACCGGCGTGATCAAGCCGGTCGCCTGCACCCCCACCATCGGCACCGGTTCGGCCGTGATCGACTATGGCAACATCCCCACCGGTTCCCTGACCGCGGGCGCCAACAAGGTGCTCGACGCCAAGGAAGTGCCGTTCACGATCACTTGCGAAGCCCCGGTCAGGATGGCCGTGACGGCGGTCGACAACAAGGCCGCCAGCAAGGTGACCGGCCTGGCCACGATGGTCTCGAACACTGCCTCCGAAACCAGCATGTTCGGCCTGGGCGCGGCCGCCGGCAAGAACATCGGCGCCTTCCACTTCTCGATGAAGCAAGGCTCCTTCACCGGCGACGGCGCTGCCGTGAACACCATCGGTTCGGCGGTGTCGGCCACCCCGAGCTGGACCACGACCAGCGCCGGCGGCATGACCACGGGCCGCATGCTGTCCTGGGCGCCGGCCGGCAGCACCACCCCGGGTTCCTACCGGGTCGTCACCGGCACCCTGTCCGTGGTCGCCATCCTGAACAAGCCTGAAAACCTGGACCTGACCCAGGAGATCAACCTGGACGGTTCGGCCACGATCGAAGTGAAGTACCTGTAAGCCGGCAACATCCGCAGTTTTTCTGAGGCCATCCGGAAATAGTCTTCCCTGGCCCTCCCTGAGGGCCACTTGCCCGCTTCGCCTGCGAAGCGGGCTTTTTTGTTTCCGGGAAGGAAATACTTGCAGGTTCTTACATCCGTACGCGGCCATCGGCATCAGACTGCCTCCCCCAGGAACGAGCCGGTATAATGCAAGGTTTCGAATTCCAACCGTTTCCATTCGTTTCATCCCGTCATGCAAGATAAATACAGCCCCGCCGAAGTCGAACAATCCGCGCAGCAGCATTGGAACGCCATCGACGCCTACAAGACCGTCGAGAACGCCCGCGACAAGCAAGGCCGCGACAAGAAGAAGTTCTACGCCTGCTCGATGCTGCCCTACCCGTCCGGCAAGCTGCACATGGGGCACGTGCGCAACTACACCATCAATGACGTGATGTACCGCTACCTGCGCATGAGCGGCTACAACGTATTGATGCCCATGGGCTGGGACGCCTTCGGCATGCCGGCCGAAAACGCCGCGATGGCCAATGGCGTGCCGCCGGCGCAATGGACCTATTCCAACATCGAGTACATGAAGAAGCAGATGGCCTCGATGGGCCTGGCCATCGACTGGTCGCGCGAAATGACCGCCTGCTCGCCCGAGTACTACAAGTGGAACCAGTGGATGTTCCTGAAGATGCTGGAAAAAGGCATCATCTACAAGAAGACCGGCACCGTGAACTGGGACCCGATCGACCAGACCGTGCTGGCCAACGAGCAGGTGATCGACGGCCGCGGCTGGCGCTCGGGCGCGCTGATCGAAAAGCGCGAAATCCCGATGTACTACGCCAAGATCACCGACTACGCCGACGAGCTGCTGGACCACGTCGAAACCAAGCTGCCCGGCTGGCCGGAACGCGTGCGCCTGATGCAGGCCAACTGGATCGGCAAGTCGACCGGCGTGCGCTTCGCCTTCACGCATGACATCAAGGAAAACGGCCAGCCGATCAATGACGGCAAGCTGTTCGTGTTCACCACCCGCGCCGACACCATCATGGGCGTGACCTTCTGCGCCGTGGCGCCGGAACACGCGCTGGCCACCTTCGCCGCCCGCGACAAGCCGGAACTGCAGGCCTTCATCGCCGAGTGCAAGAAAGGCAGCGTCATCGAGGCCGACATGGCGACGATGGAAAAGAAGGGCATGCCGACCGGCCTGTTCGTCACCCATCCGCTGACCGGCGCGCAAATCGAAGTGTGGGTCGGCAACTACGTGCTGATCACCTACGGCGACGGCGCCGTGATGGGCGTGCCGGCGCACGACGAGCGCGACTTCGCGTTCGCCAGGAAGTACAGCCTGCCGATCAAGCAGGTGATCGCCGTGGAAGGCAAGACCTACTCCACCGACGCCTGGCAAGAATGGTACGCCGACAAGGAAAACGGCAAGGCCATTGCCTCCGGCAAGTATGACGGCCTGGGCAGCCAGGCCGCGATCGATGCGGTCGCCGCCGACCTGGCCGCCAAGGGCGTGGGCGAAAAGAAGGTCACCTTCCGCCTGCGCGACTGGGGCATCTCGCGCCAGCGCTACTGGGGCACCCCGATCCCCATCATCCACTGCCCGGATTGCGGCGACGTGCCGGTGCCCGAAAAAGACCTGCCGGTGGTGCTGCCGGAAGACTGCGTGCCGGACGGCAGCGGCAACCCGCTGAACAAGCACGAGCAATTCCTGCATGTCGACTGCCCCAGCTGCGGCAAGCCGGCGCGCCGCGAAACCGACACCATGGACACCTTCGTGGATTCGTCCTGGTACTACATGCGCTATACCTCGCCGCACAGCGACAAGGCCATGATCGACGCCCGCAACGACTACTGGATGCCGATGGACCAGTACATCGGCGGCATCGAACACGCCGTGCTGCACCTGCTGTACGCGCGCTTCTGGACCAAGGTCATGCGCGACTTCGGCCTGGTCAAGTTCGACGAGCCCTTCACCAACCTGCTCACGCAGGGCATGGTGCTCAACGAAACCTACTACCGCGAAGACGCCGCCGGCAAGAAGACCTGGATCAACCCGGCCGATGTGGAACTGACCTTCGACGACAAGGGGCGTCCGGTGTCGGCCATCCTCAAGGCCGACGGCCAGCCGGTGGAAATCGGCGGCACCGAGAAGATGTCCAAGTCCAAGAACAACGGCATCGACCCGCAAGCGCAGATCGACCAGTACGGCGCCGACACCGCGCGCCTGTTCACCATGTTCGCCTCGCCGCCGGAACAGACGCTGGAATGGTCGGGCGCCGGCGTGGAAGGCGCCAACCGTTTCCTGCGCCGCGTATGGGCCTTCGGCTACAACAATGCCGCGCGCATTGCCGCGGCCGGCAAGCTCGACGCCTCCCAGCTGGACGACGCGCTCAAAACCCTGCGCCGCGAAGTGCACAAGGTGCTGCAACAGGCCGACAACGACTTCAAGCGCATCCAGTACAACACCGTGGTCTCGGCCTGCATGAAGATGCTCAACACGCTCGAAGGCGCCAAGCCGGACGACAGCGCCGCCGCCAACGCGGTGGTCGCAGAAGGCTTCTCGATCTTCCTGCGCGTGCTCAACCCGGTGGCGCCGCACATCACCCACGCGCTGTGGCAGGAACTGGGCTACGCCCAGGCCTTCGGCGACATCCTCGACGCCGAATGGCCGCAGGTGGACGCCGGCGCGCTGGAGCAAAGCGAAATCAAGCTGGTGGTGCAAGTCAACGGCAAGCTGCGCGGCGAAGTGACGGTCGCCAAGGATGCCGACCGCGCCGCCATCGAAGCCGCCGCGCTGGGCAATGAAGACGTACAGAAGTTCGTCGCTGGCACCCCGAAGAAAGTCATCGTGGTGCCGGGCAAGCTGGTCAACATCGTGGTCTGATTTCGAACGGATATCCATGCACGCTCAAGCACAACAAACACGCATCGGGCAATGGTTGCTCATGCTGGCCGCCACCCTGCTGCTGGCGGCCTGCGGCTTCCACCTGCGCGGCGCGGCCGACCTGCCGTTCAAGTCGATCTACCTGGGCTTCGCGCCCAATTCGGCGGTCGGCGTGGAACTCAAGCGCAACATCCAGGCCAGCGGCACCAGGGTGGTCGACAACCAGAAGGAAGCCGAGGCCATCCTGAAGGTGATTTCCGATACCCGCGACAAACAGGTCCTGACCCTCAACACCGATGGCCGGGTGCGCGAATACGCGCTGTTCCAGCGCTTTACCTTCTCGGTGACCGACCCCAAGGGCGCCGTGACCATCCCGCCGACGGCCATCACCTTGCGCCGCGTGATCACCTACGACGCCAACCAGGAACTGGCCAAGCAGGCCGAAGAAGTGCTGCTGTACCGCGACATGCAGTCCGACCTGGTGCAGCAGATCCTGCGCCGCCTGTCGGCCTCGAAATCGGCGCTCTCGACCGAAAAGGCCGCGGCCGACGGCGACTCCTGAGCCGCGCCTGACGGAACCCGCCCCATGCAACTACGGCACGACGCCCTCGACACCCATCTCGGCAAAACGCTGGCGCCGCTGTATGTGATCGCCAGCGACGAGCATCTGCTGGCGCTGGAGGCGGCCGACAAGATCCGCCGCAACGCGCGCGCCAACGGGTATACCGAGCGCGAAGTGCTGGTGGTCGAGCGCAGCTTCAAGTGGGGCGAACTGCTGGCGGCCAACCAGTCGCAATCGCTGTTCGGCGACAAGAAACTGATCGAGCTGCGCATCCCCACCGGCAAACCCGGCAAGGATGGCGGCGCCGCGCTGCAGGAATATGCGGCCAACCTGAGCCCCGACAACCTGACCATCATC
Organism: Herbaspirillum sp. GW821-FHT09A12; assembly: GCF_059418325.1. NCBI lineage: Bacteria > Pseudomonadati > Pseudomonadota > Betaproteobacteria > Burkholderiales > Oxalobacteraceae > Herbaspirillum > Herbaspirillum sp. GW821-FHT09A12. The sequence goes on along the minus strand of NZ_JBWKPR010000001.1, from coordinate 557,345 downwards.
AGCCTGCCCAAGCTCGACTGGGCCACGCAAAAAGCGGCCTGGGTCGGCGCCTTGCAACAGGCCGCGGTCTACATCGACATCCCGCTGGTCGAACGCGCCCAGTTGCCGGGCTGGATCGGCAACCGCCTGGCGGCCCAGCAACAGAGCGCCGACCGCCCCTGCCTGGATTTCATCGCCGACCGCGTGGAAGGCAACCTGCTGGCGGCGCACCAGGAAATCCAGAAGCTGGCCTTGCTGCATCCGGCCGGCAAGCTCTCGTTCGAACAGGTGCAGGACGCCGTGCTCAACGTGGCGCGCTATGACGTCTTCAAGCTCAATGAAGCGATGCTGTCGGGCGACGTGGCGCGCCTGACGCGCATGATGGACGGCCTCAAGGGCGAAGGCGAAGCGCTGCCGCTGGTGCTGTGGGCGGTGACCGAAGAGATCCGCACCTTGCTGAAACTGAAGTCCGGCATGGCGCAAGGCAAGGCCGTCGGCGCCCTGCTCAAGGAATACCGCATCTGGGGCCCGCGCGAAAAGCTGATGGAACCGGCGCTGCGCCGCATCAGCCTGCCGGCGCTGCAAACCGCGCTGCAGGAAGCCGCGCATATCGACCGCATGGTCAAAGGGCTGCGCGCCAAGGCCTTCGCCGGCGACCCGTGGGATGCGTTGTCGCAGTTGGGGCTGAAACTGGCGCGCGGCCGCTGAATCAAAGCGGCCCTGGCCCTGGCCTCGGCATGGAATAAAATCAACAACCCGCCGGGATGACGGCGGGGACACATCAATACGGCAAGGCCGCCTCGCATCGAGAAGCGGGTTGCCGCAGGGAAGCAGAATCATGGAAAACATCACGCTCTACATGAACCAGATCGGCCAACGCGCGCGCGCGGCTTCGCGCGCCATGGCCCGTGCCGACACCGCCGCCAAGAACCGGGCGCTGCTCCTGATCGCCGCCGCCATCCGGCGCGACGCGGATGCGCTGCGCGCGGCCAATGCCAGCGACCTGGAAGCGGCGCGCGCCAATGGCCTGGCCGAAGCCATGCTGGATCGCCTGACGCTGTCCGACAAGGCCATCGCCACCATGGCCGAAGGCCTGGAACAGATCGCGCAGCTGCCCGACCCGATCGGCGAGATCAGCAACATGAAATACCGCCCCACCGGCATCCAGGTCGGCCAGATGCGCGTGCCGCTGGGCGTGATCGGCATCATCTACGAAGCCCGCCCGAACGTGACGGTGGATGCCGCCGGCCTGTGCATCAAGAGCGGCAACGCCACCATCCTGCGCGGCGGCTCGGAAGCGATCCACTGCAACCAGGCGCTGGCCAAACTGGTCAAGGAAGGCCTGGCCGGCGCCGGCCTGCCGGAAGAGGCGGTGCAGGTGGTCGAGACCACCGACCGCGCCGCGGTGGGCGCGCTCATCACCATGCCGGAATACGTCGACGTGATCGTGCCGCGCGGCGGCAAAGGCCTGATCGAGCGCCTGATCAAGGAATCCAAGGTGCCGATGATCAAGCACCTGGACGGCATCTGCCACGTCTACATCGACGACCGCGCCGATACCCAAAAGGCGCTGGACGTGGCCTTCAACGCCAAGTGCCACCGCTACGGCACCTGCAACACCATGGAAACCCTGCTGGTGGCGCGCGGCATCGCCGCCGCCGTCCTGCCGCCGCTGGCCGAGCTGTACCGTGCCAAGGAAGTGGAACTGCGCTGCGACCCCGAGGCCGCCGCCATCCTGGCCGGCTATCCGCTGCTCAAGGATGCCGTGCCCGAGGACTGGGACACCGAATACCTGGCGCCGATCCTGTCCATCAAGGTAGTGGCCGATATGGACGAAGCGATCGAGCACATCAACCATCACTCGTCGCAGCACACCGAGAGCATCATCACCGAGGACTACACGCGCGCCATGCGTTTCCTGCGCGAAGTGGATTCGGCCTCGGTGATGGTCAACGCCTCGACCCGTTTCGCCGATGGCTTCGAATACGGCCTGGGCGCCGAGATCGGCATTTCCAACGACAAGCTGCACGCGCGCGGCCCGGTCGGGCTGGAAGGCCTGACCTCGCTCAAGTACGTAGTGCTTGGCCAGGGCCAGGTGCGCCAGTAAGCCGCCTCGGCGGCATCATCGGCGACACCGGCAGCAATCAGGTAATCAGGCGGACACAAGCCGCCGCCATCATGGCGCTGAAACTGTCCGCCATGCGCGGACAGGCGGCGGCCGTCCATCCCATCGACCAGCCAAGGAACACCATGCTCTGGATCAAAGCGCTGCACATTGTCTTCATCGCCTCCTGGTTCGCCGGGCTGTTTTATTTGCCGCGCATCTTCGTCAACCTGGCGCAAGAGAGCGAACTGGTGGCGCGCGAGCGCCTGCTGGGCATGGCGCGCCGGCTGTACCGTTTCACCGGCATCACGGCGCTGGCGGCGCTGGGCTCCGGCCTTTGGCTGCTGGCGCTGACCTGGCAATTCTGGCGCGGGCCGGGCAACGGCTGGCTGCACGCCAAGATCTTCCTGGTGCTGCTGGTGATCGGTTACCACCATGCCTGCGGTTCGCTGCTCAAGAAATTCGAACTGGGGAAAAATACGCGCAACCATGTCTGGTTCCGCTGGTTCAACGAAGTGCCGGTGCTGCTGCTGCTGGCCATCGTGATCCTGGTCGTGGTCAAGCCATTTTAAGAAGCGCCCTTCGCCAGGGGCGGGCAGTCTGTTTCGGGTCGTACACCATCCACTCTCATCAGCCAACCGGAGCCGGTCATGAGCAAAACCTGTGAATACTTCTTCGCGCCGCATTCGCCGTTCGCCTACCTGGGCCACGAGCGCTTCGTCGCCCTCGCCGAAAAATACGACGTGCAGATCCTGCCCAAGCCGTTCGACCTGTCGAAGATCTTCGGCGTCTCCGGCGGCCTGCCGCTGGCCAAGCGCGCCCCGCAGCGCCAGGCCTACCGCTTGAAGGAACTGGCGCGCTGGAGCGAATTCCTCGGCAAGCCGATGCACCTGCAGCCGACCTATTTCCCGGTCAACAGCGACACCGCCGCGCGCATGATCATCGCCGCCCAACTGGCGCACGGCACCGCCGCCTCGCTCAAGCTGGCCGGCGCCGTCATGCGCGGCGTGTGGGAAGAGCAAAAGAACATCGCCGACAACGACACGCTGGCGACCATCGCCAACGTACTGGACCACGACGGCGCGGCGCTGCTGAAGTCGTCGGAAACCGCCAGCGTGCAGGCCGAGTTCGACCGTTTCACCGATGAAGCCAATGCCGCCAGCGTATTCGGCGCGCCGTGGTTCATCTATGAAGGCGAAGGCTACTGGGGCCAGGATCGCCTGGACTTCGTCGAACGCGCATTCGCCAAGTCCTGAGGACTTCAGCGGTAAAATGACGCCGGGTCGCGCATTCGCGGCCCGGCGTCCTCATTTGGACATGACACACAACGGACAAAAGGTACTCCCATGCAATCCTTCCAGACCACCTATTCCTACTTCTGCCCCTGCCCGCGCGGGCTGGAAGCCGCCCTGGCCGAAGAACTCAACGAGATCGCGCAACACGCCGGACCGGCCGCCGCGCTCAAGGTGCACAACCAGGTGCCGGGCGGCGTGCACTGCTCGGGCACGCTGCTGGCGGCCTACCAGTTGAACCTGCATTCGCGCATCGCCAGCCGCGTGCTGCTGCGCATGGCGCACGGTTCCTACAAGAACGAAAACGACATCTACGACCTGACCCTGGCCCAGCCGTGGGAAGACTGGTTCAAGGTCTCGCACACCATCCGCGTGGACATGACGGCGGTCAAGTCGCCGCTGCGCAGCCTGGAATTCACCACGCTCAAGATCAAGGACGCCATCTGCGACCGCTTCCTCGAACTGATGAAGCTGCGCCCGTCGGTCAACACCAAGACGCCTGACATGCGCATCGCCGGCTTCGTCGACGCCCACAATTACACGGTCTACCTCGACACCTCCGGCGAAGCGCTGTTCAAGCGCGGCTGGCGCGAGGAAACCGGCGACGCGCCGCTGCGCGAGAACCTGGCCGCCGGCCTGTTGCGCACTTCCGGCTGGAAGCCGGGCGTGCCGCTGTTCGACCCCATGTGCGGTTCCGGCACCATCCTGGCCGAGGCCGCGCAAATGGTGGCCGGCGTGCCGCCGGGCGCGCGCCGCCGCTTCGCCTTCGAGAAGTTCAGCAACTTCGATGCCGAAACCTGGCTGGCCATCAAGGGCGACTTCAAGCCCAATCCGCTGCCGACTACCCCAACGCTGTTCGGCAGCGACATCTCGGGCGACATGGTCGAGCTGACGCGCCATAACCTGGCGCGCGCCGGCATCCAGTTCGAGATCCCGTTGAAACAAATCGAGGCGCAGGAAGTGAAACCGCCGGTCGGCGCCGACGGCAAGCCGCTGGTCGGCATCATCCTCACCAATCCGCCCTATGGCGAGCGTATCGGCGTGCGCGGCGACCGCGCCTTGCCAACCGAAGAATTGTTCGCGCAGTTCTTCAGCGCCTTCAGCACCACGCTCAAGCAACGCTTCGCCGGCTGGAGCGTGTTCCTGTTCTCGGCCGACCTCGGCCTGCCCAAGCTGATGCGCCTGAAGGAGTCGCGCAAGACCCCGTTCTTCAACGGCGCGCTGGAATGCCGCCTGTTCCGTTTCGACATGGTGGCCGGCTACAACCGCCGCGAAGAAGCCAAACCGCCGGTCAACAGCGGCGAAGACTGAGCCTTCACGCGGGAGGGGAAGCGATTGCCGGGTGATTGCCGGGTGATTTCCTGCCAATCACCCGGCGATTGTCAACCTCAACGAGACAATCCTTCCCGCGCAAACGGATTTATCCGCCCCCGATCTTTCCCTAAAGTGTCGTCATGAACAGCCGTTCCACAACGCAATGCGCGTCATCCGGCTGCCTCATCCACACACTTATCCGGGGAATATCATGACGACCGTCACCACCAATACCAAAGCCGACTACGCCGCCTTCCTGCTGCGCGTCACCATGGGTATCTTCTTCCTGATCCATGCCGGATTGAAGATCTTCGTCTTCACGCCGGCCGGCACCGCGGGCTTTTTCGCCTCGCTGGGCGTGCCCGGTTTCCTGGCCTATCCGGTGATGCTGCTGGAAGTGGTCGGCGGCCTGGCGCTGCTGCTGGGTTATTACGGCCGCTGGCTGGCCATCCCGCTGGCGCTGGACCTGCTGGGCGCGATCGTGCTGGTGCACGGCCCGGCCGGCTTCTTCTTCACCAATCCGAAGGGCGGCTGGGAATACCTGGCGCTGTGGATCGTCGGCCTGGTTGCCGTCCATCTGCTGGGTGACGGCGCTTTCGCCCTCAAGCGCGAACATCGCAACTAAGAAATCCCAAGTACCCAAGCACCGTTCGGACTGGGCAGGCCCGTCAAGGGCCGTATCGAAGACACGCAGACGGCGCGCCGTCGATACGCGGCGCAGCCGCTACTCAGGACCAACGGGGAGTAGCATGACCAACCATTCCACCGGAGAGCACCATGTCCGATTCCATGCCCCTGCCCTCGCTGTTCGTCTCGCACGGCTCGCCCATGCTGGCCGTGGAACCCGGCCGCACCGGCCCGCTGCTGTCGGGCATCGGCGCCGCCCTGCCCCGACCCAAGGCGATCGTGATCGTCTCGCCGCACTGGGAAACCGCGACCGCGCGCGTGGGCAACCAGCCCAGGCCGCCGGTGATCCACGACTTCGGCGGCTTCCCGCAAGCGCTCTACCAACTGGATTATCCGGCCCCCGGCCAACCGGCACTGGCCGAGCATGTGGCGCGCCTGCTGCGCGACGGCGGCGTGCCGGCCGGCGCCGATGGCAGCTGGGGCCTGGACCATGGCGCCTGGGTGCCGATGCGCTACCTGTATCCGCAAGCCGATGTGCCGGTGATCCAACTGTCGCTGCAGTCGCACATGCCGCCGGACTACCACTATCGCGTCGGCCAGTTGCTGGCGCCGCTGGCCCGGGAAGGCATCCTGCTGATCGGTTCCGGCAGCTTCACGCATAACCTGCGCGAACTGCACCGCAACGATCCGGCCGCGGCCGACGCACCGCATACGATGGCGTTCCTGCACTGGTTCCTCGAACGCATGCATGCCGGCGACCTGCAAGGCCTGTTCGGCTACCGCAGCACCGCGCCGCATGCGGTGCGCAACCATCCCAGCGACGACCATTTGCTCACGCTGTTCTTCGCCATGGGCGCGGCCGACGACTGGACGCAGTTCGTGCACCTGGACAGCGGTTCGACGTATCATAGCCTGCGCATGGATGCCTTCGCCTTCGGCTCGGCCTCCAAACTGTTGGCACAACTACCGGCAGCCGCCTGAGCCATTCCGGGGACACGAGATTTGAACAAACTGCGGGAAATCGAATGCTTCATCGCCGTGGCCGAACTGGGCAGCTTCGTCAAGGCCGCCGATGCGCTGGGCATCTCCAAGGCGGCAGTCTCGCGCACCGTCCTTGAACTGGAAGCGCGGCTGGGCTCGCGCCTGATGCAGCGGACCACGCGCCGCCTCTCCCTGACCGAAGCCGGCACCCTGTACCTGGAACGCTGCAAGCAGATCATGGCCGCGCTGGAAGAAGCCGACGACCTGTTGCTGGCCGGCGCCTCCAACCCCGGCGGACTGCTGCGCATCAACGCGCCGCACACCTTCGGCGTACTGCACCTGGCGCCGCTGTGGCCGATGTTCATGGAACGCTATCCCGGCGTGGCGCTGGACATCACGCTGTCGGACCGCATCGTCGACATCATCGACGAAGGCTTCGACATGGCCATCCGCATCGCCCGCCTGTCCGACTCCACGCTGGTGCACCGCAAGCTGACCAGCACCAACCTGCAAGTGTGCGCCTCGCCCGACTATCTCGAGAAATACGGCACGCCGACCCATCCGCACGAACTGGCGCGGCACCAGGCCATCAGCTACAGCTACAACACCAGCAAGGACGGCTGGCAGTTCAACGGCCCCGAAGGCCCGGTCAGCGTCAAGATGCACTCGCGCATGCACGTCAACAACGGCGACAGCTGCGTGGCGGCGGCGCTGGGCGGGGCCGGCATCACCCGCCAACCCACCTTCATGATCGACCACTATCTGCGCAGCGGCCAGCTGGTGCCGCTGCTGCCCGGATACACCTCGCCCGAACTGGGCATCTACGCGGTCTACCCCAGCCGCGCGCATCTGCCGCCCAAGGTGCGGGCGATGCTGGACTTCCTGTCCGAGGCCTTCAAGCAAGTGCACTGGAACGACTGAGCGCCGTCTTCCGGCCCGGTCTTCTTTCTCCGACATTCTTCCCATCGTTTGGGATGAATGCGTCTGTGCAGAATTTTCATGCTTCATCCAACGCATTTTCTGGTGCTGCCGGACTACACTGCGCCTCTCCGAAATTGGTATGACCATTGCATTGGTCGGCGATTTTGTCGCAGGCGGGCGACTTCATGTTCTCGATACAAAAAACATGGCTCGCGTTACAAGGCACGAAATTTCCCCGCAATACGATCCACCAATGCAGAAAAATCGAGGCAATTCTTGATCGGCATCAATAGAGATCGCTCGCTTTCATGGCGGCGCCCACCTTGTTCCCCGGCTTGACATCCTCCTGTGGATCGCTCAAAGTGACCATATTGCAGACCATATGTCCATATAATGAACATACGGTCTAAGAGACCAATCAATGAGGAGAACCCAATGAGCGCGCCCATGCCAGCCGATTCGAAGATGATGCCCTACCAATTTCCCAACCCCAAGGAAGCCCCGCTGGAGATCGTGGTCAACCCGGCCATTCCCGAAGACGAGCGCATCTGGGTGCCGCAGGCCGAGAACGTCTGGTTCCGCCCGCTGTGCCTGAACGTCTCGCAAGGCTACTGGACCAACCTGCTGCGCGTGCGCAAGTCCGGCGTGCTGTCGCGCCACCGCCACCCGGCGCCGGTGCACGGCATGGTGTTGAAGGGCAAATGGCGTTACCTGGAACACAACTGGATCGCCGAGCAAGGCAGCTATGTGTTCGAACCGCCGGGTGAAACGCACACCCTGTTCGTGCCCGAAGACGTGGAAGAAATGATCACCTACTTCCACATCACCGGCGTCATGTTCTACTGCGACCCCTGGGGCAAGTTCGAGGGCTACGAAGACGTCTATACCAAGCTCGAGATGTGCCGCAAACACTACGAAGCGGTCGGCCTGGGCGGCGATTACGTCAACCGGTTCGTGAGATAAGTGAGATAAGCATGGCCTACAACAACGCCGACTACGATTTCAAGGATTGCGTGGCTGTCGTCACCGGCGGCAACGGCGGCATCGGCGCGGCCATTGGCGAACGCCTGGCACGCGCCGGCGCGCAAGTGGTTTGCTGGGACCTGAAGGCCAATCCGGCCTCGCCGTTGCGGCAGGAGGAAGTCGACATCACCGACCCGGCTGCCACCGATGCCGCCGTGCAGCGCCTGCTGGCCGACACCGGCCGCGTCGACTTCCTGGTCAACAACGCCGGCTATGCCGGCTCCACCGTGCCGCTGGACGAATATGACGTGGCCGAATGGCACCGCATCGTCAACGTCAACCTGCTGGGCGTATTCCACACCTGCCGCAGCGTGACGCCGGCCATGCGCGCCGCCGGCAGCGGGCGCATCGTCAACATCGCCTCGCTGGCGGGCAAGGAAGGCACGCCCAACGCGTCGGCCTACAGCGCCGCCAAGGCCGGCGTGCTGGCCCTGACCAAGTCGCTGGGCAAGGAGCTGGCCAATGCCGGCGTGCTGGTCAACGCACTGGCGCCGGCCGCGGTGAAGACCACGCTGCTGGAGCAGATGTCGCCCGCGCACGTGCAGAACATGATCAACAAGAGCCCTATGGCGCGCCTGGGCACGGTCGACGAAGTCGCCGAGATGGTGGCCTGGCTATGCTCGGGGTCGTGCACCTTCAATACCGGCGCCGTGTTCGACCTCTCCGGCGGCCGCGCGACGTACTGAATGCAGTCCGGCCCATCACCGGAATGGGCAGCAGCAAAGAATGATCCGGACAAGAGGCGGTCGCGGGAGGGTGCAGCCAAGCAGCATCCCGCGCCGGACCGGCCGGCAACGGCCGATCAAACACGCGCCGGCGGCATCCACAACGCCGGCGACGACAGTGCCGCCCCACCCAAAAAGCTTTCCGTATCAAGCATCGCGCAAAGACGATGTTGGCAGGAAGCGACCAAATGGCTTACTCATTCACTTTGGAGACACACTTCATGGAAGTTCAGAAAGAAAAGAGCCCCAAGCTCAAACGCATCCAGGTCGTCGCGCTGACGTTCCTGATGCTGGCCGGGATCGTCAACTACCTTGACCGCAGCACCCTGTCCATCGCCAACCATTCCGTGAGCCAGGAGCTGGGCCTGTCGGCCTCGCAAATGGGCCTGTTGCTGTCGGCCTTCTCGCTGGCCTATGCCTTCTCGCAACTGCCCATCGGCGCCATGCTCGACAAGTTCGGCGCACGCGTGATGCTGGGCGCGGGCATGTTCATCTGGTCGGTGGCGCAGTTGGCCGGCGGTTTCGTCACCAACCTGCAGCAGTTCCTGGTGGCGCGCGTGTTCCTGGGCCTGGGCGAAGCGCCGCAGTTCCCGGCCGGCGCCAAGGTGGTGTCGGAATGGTTCGCCATGCGCGAGCGCGGCGGCCCCACCGGCATCTTCGTCGCCTCCTCGACCATCGGCCCGGCCCTGGCGCCGCCGATCCTCACCGTGCTGATGCTGTCCTTCGGCTGGCGCATGATGTTCGTCATCATGGGCGTGCTGGGCATCGCGGTGTCGGTCGGCTGGTACCTGTTCTACCGCAACCGCAACGAAGTCGAACTGACCCCGTCCGAAGTGCTGTACCTGGCCGACGACAACGACAATGATCCGAACGCCAACGCCAAGCTGACCTGGGCCGAATGGAAGAGCCTGTTCAAATACCGCACCACCTGGGGCATGCTGTTCGGCTTCATGGGCGTGATCTACATGGTGTGGCTGTACCTGACCTGGCTGCCGGCCTACCTGGAGCATGAGCGCCACCTGTCGATCGCGCGCACCGGCTGGGTAGTGGTGATCCCCTACATCTTCGGCACGCTGGGCATGCTGTCTTCGGGCTACATCGCCGACGGCCTGATGAAGCGCGGCATGCCGGCCATCCGCAGCCGCAAGTGGCCGATCTGCGCCGGCCTGATCGGCGCCGGCGCCTTCACCATCCCCGCCGCCTACACCCCCAGCACCACCATGGCGATCGTCTACATCTCGCTGGCCATGGCATTCGTGAACATGGCCTCGGGCGGCGCCTGGGCGCTGGTCTCGGTGGCGATCCCGCGCCGCCTGGTGGCGTCGCTGGGCAGCATGCAGAACTTCGGCGGCTACCTGGGCGGCTCGCTGGCCCCGGTGATCACCGGCGTGGTGGTGGACCAGACCCACTCCTTCGTCAACGCACTGCTGATCAGCGCCGCCGTGGCTTTTGCCGCCGCACTGGTCTACATGTTCGTGGTGAACAAGCCGATCGACGCGCACGCCTGATCGTCTATGCGCCCCGACTCCGTTCGCCCTGAGTAGCCCGCAGGGCGTATCGAAGGGTAGTCCGAGCGCGGAACGCAAGCAGTTGCGCGCCGACTTCGATACGCCGCTGCGCGGCTACTCAGTCCGAACGAGGTCAACCGCAACATCGCAACGCAGGAGCCTGACCCGATGCCGCCGGCAAATACTACCGGCGGCATCCAGCCAGTCCCCCGCACCATAGAAAACAGCAAAGGAAACCACATGACTTTCTCCGCCGATCTTTTCAAAGGCAAGACCGCGCTGGTCACCGGCGGCACCCAAGGCATCGGCGGCGCCATCGCGCGCCAGCTGGCATCGATGGGCGCCAAGGTGATCGCCGCCGGCCTGCCGCCGTTCGCCACCGACGAGTTCAAGGACAGCGGCGTGTCGCTCATCGAGATGAACGTGGCCTCTGAAGACAGCGTGCGCGGCGCGCTGGCCAAGATCGACAAGCTCGATATCGTGGTCAATTGCGCCGGCATCATCAAGCGCGGCGCCGAACTGGAAACCGAGGTCTTCGAACAGGTGATCGCGGTCAACCTCACCGGCACCATGCGCGTGTGCGCCGCCGCGCGCGAACTGCTCAAGCAGTCCCAGGGCTGCATCGTCAACACCGCTTCCATGCTGAGCTTTTTCGGCGGCGGCCTGGTGCCGGGCTACAGCGCCAGCAAGGGCGGCGTGGCGCAACTGACCAAGTCGCTGGCGATCGCCTACGCGGCCGACGGCATCCGCGTCAACGCGGTGGCGCCGGGCTGGATCGCCACCCCACTGACGCAAGCGCTGCAGGACGACCCGGCGCGCGCCGGCCCGATCCTGGCGCGCACGCCGCTGGGCCGCTGGGGCACGCCGCAAGACATCGGTAATGTCGTCGCCTTCTTGTGCACGCCGGCCGCCTCTTTCATGACCGGGACCATCGTGCCGGTCGACGGCGGCTACCTGGTTGCCTGAGCGGCAAACCTGTCTCGATTGCATGCCATTTGCCCGCGTCAGCGCCTCCATGCCGGCGCGGGCTTTTTTTGTCGGACGCCGCAAACCGCTCCGCTATAATCTGGCGCCGCCTCCCATCACACACCAACCAGCGTCCATCGCCCATGTCCGCCCAAGATAAAGCCACGGAAGACCAGACCAAGATCGCCGGCACCGCCGCCTTCTCCAAGTTCATGGCCGTGCTGCAACTGATCGCCGACCAGGATGCGCCGTTGACCATCGCCCAGCTGGCCGCCCTTTCCGGCTATCCGCGCCCGACCGTCTACCGCATCCTGGGTGCGCTCATGGCCGAAGGCATGGTGCTGGAAAACCCGCGCACCAAACAGTTCGAGGTCGGCCCGCGCCTGATCAACCTGGCCAGCCGCGCCTGGGACCGCAGCGACATCCGCGCCACCGCCATCGAGCACCTGCGCGCGCTGCGCGACGCCACGCGCGAGACCGTGCACCTGGCGCTGCCCTCCGACGCCGGCATGGTCTACATCGAAAAGCTGGAAAGTCCGCAGGCGGTGCGCATGACCTCGCGCATCGGCACCCGCGTGACGCTCTACTCCAGCTCGGTGGGCAAGGCCTACCTGGCCGCGCTGGACCAAGGCCGACGCGAGCGGCTGATGCCGGGCATCCGCATGCAGCGCTTCACCGAACACACCATTACCGACCTCGATGCCCTGCGCGCCGAGATCGAAGAAACCCGCGCACGCGGCTATGCCGAAGACCGCGAAGAGAACGAGACGCAGATCTTCTGCTACGGCGCCGCCATCATGGGCCCGGACGGGCTGCCGGCGGCCTGCATCAGCATCAGCATCCCGCTGTTCCGGCGCCTCGACGAGCCGCTGCAAGCCTATGTCAAACCCTTGCTGGAAACCTGCGCCGCCATCTCGCGCAAGCTGGCCGGCCCGGGCTGAATCGTCTTCACAACTGGCGCGCAAGCGTCAATGAAGTGTTACCGGATGCTGCGCCCGCGCACACGCGCGCGCAGTCCTGCTTAAATCGTCGCTTTGCCCTGGCCGCCGCCGCGGCCGTCCACCACACCAAGCGATGATGACATTCACCTTCCCCTCCCTGCGCCAGGCCCTGTGCGCCGCCGCCTTCGGCATGGCGACAGCCGCCTCGCTGCCAGCCGCAGCCACGCCGCTGGTCGACCTGAACGCCGCCGACATCCTGCCCATGACCGAGCAGCTCAAGAAAGACCTGCAGCTCACCCCCAACCAGCAAATCCTGTGGCGCCAGACCGAGCAAAAGACGCGCGCCATCCTCGCCCGGCGCCAGCAGCGCCGCGCCCTCTTGCAGGAAGACACCGACAAGGCACTGCACACGCCCGGCGCTGAATTGCGCGACCTGGCGCGCGGCTATGACGAAGACGGCACGGCATCCGAACAGGAAGCGCGCCAACTGCGCGAAGTATGGTTTTCGATGGCCGATGCGCTGGATGACCGCCAGCGCAAGCTGGTGCAGGATTACATCGCCGACCGCATGCAACGCGTGGCCGACGGCCCCGGCAACAGCGAAGGCGGGCGCGGCGGCGGACGCGGCAGCCCGCCTTCAGGCGGCAAGGGTGGCAGTGGAATGGGTGGAATGGGTGGGATGGGAGAAATGGGAAGCAGCCGCAGCGGCGCCGGCAGCTTCAGTTCCGACAACGGTTTCTGAAGCTGCCCCGGCCAATACGGTTCAGGCCTCCGGCGGCAATTCGACCTTGTAGATCTCGTTGCCGTCGGCGTTGTGCAGCGACACCGTCATCGCCTTCGTCTTCGCATCGATCTTGCCGATGCCGAAGAACTGCAGCAACTCCGTCGGCGGGCGATTCTGTTTCATGCCTTCCGGACTGCTGACGTAGCGCACATCCGGCCCGAAGGTATGGTCGATCTCGCCGGGGCCGAAAGTGCCGGCATTGATCGGCCCGCCGACGAATTCCCAGAAAGGCTTGAACTCGGTGAACTGCGCGCGCTCCGGCGAATAGTAAGTGGCCGACGCATAGTGCACGTCGGCGGTGACCCACACCACGTTCTTGATGTCGTGCCGCTTGATGAAGCGCAGCAGCTCGGCCACCTCCAGCTCGCGTCCGGAGGGCTTGCCGTTATCGGCATTGGCCCAGGCTTCATAGGTGCCTTTCGGCACGTCGGGATTGAGGTCGGGCACCACGATGGAAAGCGGCATGTCGCTGGCGATCACCTTCCAGGTCGAGCGCGAACGCAGCAGCGCCTGCTTGATCCAGCGCATCTGCTGCGGGCCGAGGAAATCGGCATCGCGCCCGCCCTTCTGGCGGTTGGGCGAATTGGCGCCGCGGTAGCTGCGCTCATCGAGCATGAACACTTCCAGCAGCGGCCCGTAGTGGAAGGCGCGGTAGATGCGGAAGGGATCGGCGACATCGATGCGGAACGGGTTGTGTTCGAACATCGCCTGGCGCGCACGCGCCACCAGCACATCCAGGTTGCGCTCGCTGTAACGCGTCTCTTCCTTGCCGATCACCTGGCCCGGATACCAGTTGTTGCGCACCTCGTGGTCGTCCCATTGCACCAGGAACGGCACCTCGGCGCAAAAGCGGCGCTTGTTGGCGTCCATCATGTTGTAGGCGAAGTTGCCGCGGAAGTCATCCAGCGTCTGCGCCACCTTCGATTTGGCTTCGGTGACGACATTGCGCCACAGGCTGCCGTCGTCCAGTTTCACCTCGGCCTGGATCGGACCGTCGGCATAAATCTGGTCGCCCGAGTGGATGAAGAAATCCGGACGGAAGCGGCGCATGCTCTCATACACGCGGTAACCGCCCCAGGCCTCGTTGATGCCCCAGCCCTGCCCGGCCTCGTCGCCGGAGAAGGCGAACGTGATGTCGTCGGCCCGGCCATTGTGCACGCCGCCCGGCACCATCAGGCTGCCGGTGACCGGCTCGCTCAGCGCCGATTCATGCGCCAGGTCCTGGAAGCGCACACGGTAGTGCAGGCGCTGGCCCAGCGGCAGGCCGCGCAAGTCCAGGCGCGCGGTGTAGTCGTTATGCACCGTCGCCAGCGGGCCGGCGATGCGCGTGGCCCCGGCGAAATCCGCATTGGAGGAATACTCCACCAGCATGCGCGCGGGACGGTCGGTACGGCTCCAGACGATGGCCGAATCGCGCGTGACGTCGCCGCTCATCACGCCGCCCGGCATCTGCGGACGCAGGCGCTCGGCGGTGACGATAGCGGGCGCCTGGGCCCGCGCCGGCATGGCGGCGGTTCCCAGCACCGCGCCGGCGCCCAGGCTGGCGCTATCGAGCAGGAAGCGGCGACGTTGCTGGTCGGCTGGATCTTGATGGTCTGGCATGGCAACTCCTCGTGGCAGGTGGCTTGAAGCGTTGCAATCTAGCAATCGCGTATGACCGTCCGATGAAACCATGCCTTCATGTCCGATTTTTCATGGTTTTTCTTGCCCGCTCCCGGTTATTTTCGCCCCGCACCAAAACATGGCTTTCCGCCTCGCCATCGTGGCGATTTCGCACAAACTTCGTGCACAACCAGAACCCTTCACGGTAATGGAATAAAAAACTCCTTCCAGATCAGCCACTTAAAACATAAGCACCAAAATGGAATGAAATTTGCTTTAAAACGAGGCTTCAATTCGTTTATTGCACAATCTTTGGGAGTTTTCAGGTGGAAGATCACAAAAACGGCGCAGATGCGCTGTTCATCCTGCTCGGCGCCATCATGATCCTGGCCATGCATGCCGGCTTCGCTTTCCTCGAACTGGGCACCGTGCGCAAGAAAAACCAGGTCAATGCGCTGGTCAAGATCCTGGCCGACTTCGCGGTCTCGACCATCGTCTACTTCTTCATCGGCTACTACGTCGCCTATGGCGTCTCCTTTTTCGCCGGCGCCGAAACGCTGGCGCAACGGAGCGGCTTCGAACTGGTCAAGTTCTTCTTCCTGCTGACCTTCGCCGCCGCCATCCCCGCCATCATCTCGGGCGGCATCGCCGAGCGCTCCAAATTCAATCCGCAACTGATCGCCACCGCCGTGCTGGTCGGGCTGGTCTACCCGTTCTTCGAAGGCATCGCCTGGAACGGGCACCTGGGCCTGCAAGCCTGGCTGGCCGCGACCTTCGGCGCCGGCTTCCATGATTTCGCCGGCTCCATCGTCGTGCATGCCGTGGGCGGCTGGATCGCGCTGCCGGCGGTGCTGCTGCTGGGCGCGCGGCGCGGGCGCTACAGCAAGGAAGGCGCGGTCGCCGCGCACCCGCCGTCGAACATCCCGTTCCTGGCGCTGGGCGCCTGGATCCTGACGGTGGGCTGGTTCGGCTTCAACGTGATGAGCGCGCAGACGCTGGACAAGATGAACGGCCTGGTGGCCATGAATTCGCTCATGGCCATGGCCGGCGGCACCCTGGTGGCGCTGCTGATGGGCAGAAACGACCCCGGCTTCGCCTACAACGGCCCGCTGGCCGGGCTGGTCGCCGTGTGCGCCGGCTCGGACCTGATGCATCCGATCGGCGCCCTGGCCACCGGCGGCATCGCCGGCGCCATCTTCGTGTGGATGTTTACCCGCACCCAGAACAAATGGAAGATCGACGACGTGCTGGGCGTATGGCCGCTGCACGGCCTGTGCGGCCTGTGGGGCGGACTGGCCGCCGGCATCTTCGGCCAGCAGGCGCTGGGCGGACGCGGCGGCGTGGCCTTCATGTCGCAACTGCTGGGCAGCATGCTGGGCATTGCCATCGCGGTGATCGGCGGCTGGATCGTCTACGGCCTGCTCAAGGCCGCCATCGGCATCCGCCTCGACCCCGAACAGGAATTCGAAGGCGCCGACCTGGCCATCCACAAGATCTCGTCGACGGCGGAGCGCGAGAGCAGTTGGTAATGGCGATAAATAAAAACAAAGTCGCGGGAGATTTGCAGATCGCGGGCGACACGGCGATTCAGTGGCCAGCACATGAAGGCATCAAGTGCCATGCCATGGTTTCTGGCCAATGCTGATTAACCGTGGAAGGTATTGCCGAAGCAATACGGCTGACGGCCGGCGACTGTTATCTCTCGCCGCCCGGGCCGCCGATCTGTTGGCGACGCCGGTCGATTTCCAATAGAAGCAGGCCACTGCTTTTGATTTGTAAAGATGACCGCAAAACTTGCACAGATCGACGTTAATAGTAATAATTCTCATTTTTACTCACTATTTGCGGACTGCGCGATGTCTTCCGGCACCCGGGATGCCCTTCTGACAGAGTTCTACGATGCCCACCACGACTGGCTGCAAGGCTGGTTGCGGCAGCGGCTCGGTTGCCGGCACGATGCCGCCGACCTGAGCCAGGACACCTTCATCCAGGTCGTGGCTGCGCGTAATGTGGCCGAGATCGACAAGCCGCGCGCCTTCCTGGCGACGCTGGCCAAACGGGTAATGTTCAACTTCTGGCGACGGCGCGACATCGAGCGCGCCTATCTGGAAGAACTGGCCCAGTTCCCCGCCGCCGGCGCGCCGTCGGAGGAAGACCGCGCGTTGGTGCTGGAAACCCTGCAACAGATTGACGCCATCCTCGACAACCTCAAGCCCAACGTGCGCGAGGTATTCCTGCTGAGCCAATTGCATGAACTGGGCTACCGCGAAATCGGCGAACGCATGGGCATACCGATCATCACCGTGCGGCGCTACATGACGCAGGCCATGCGCGCCTGCTGGCTGGCCGGCGAACCACAATGAGCGCGGCCAGCAAACGCGGCGTCGGCAACGCGCTGGACAATCCCGTCGCCGAACAGGCGGTCGAATGGATGGTCCTGTTCCGCTCGGGCGAAGCGACGCCTGACGACTATCGCCGTTTTTCCACCTGGAGCGCCGTCGACCCGCGCCATGCGCAAGCCTGGGAGCGCATGCAAGGCATCTTGCAGTGCTCGTTCGCGCCGATCCGCGAGGTAGAGCGCCGCTCGCCCGGCCAGGCCGAAACCGTAGAACGCATCATGCTGCGGCCACCGGCGCCCGCCGCCTCGTCCGAACGGCGCAAGATACTGCGCAAGACGCTGATGTTGGCCGCCACAGGCGTGGCGACCGGCCTGCTGCTCAATCAATCCTGGCGATCCTGGCCGCTGGACGCGCTGGCGGCCGACCTGCACACCGGCACCGGCCAGCGCCAAAGCTTCACGCTGCCGGATGGCAGCACACTGGCGCTCAATGCCCGCTCCTCGGCCGATGTCGATTTCAGCGGCAATGTGCGCCGCGTCCGCTTGCGCCAAGGTGAACTGGTCGCCACGGTAGCGCCGGATGCCGCGCGGCCCTTCATCGTCGAAACGCCGCATGGCGCAGCGCGCGCACTGGGCACCCGCTTCCTGGTTCGACGCGAGGATGAGCGCACGCTGGCGCTGGTACTGGAACACAGCATCCGCGTCAGCAACGGCGCCGGCGAACAAGTGCTCAAGACCGGCGAGGCCGCCTGGTACCACTCCGGCGGCATCGAACGCGTGAGCGGCGACCTCTCCGGACGTGCCGCCTGGACCGACGGCATGCTGGTGGCCAACGAGGAAAGCCTGGCCGATGTGGTCGCGGCCCTGCGCCCCTACCGCAAGGGATTCATCCGCCTGTCGCCGGATGCCGCGCGCCTGCGCGTGCTGGGCGCATTCCCGCTGGACGATACCGATAACGTGCTGCGCTCGCTGGAGCAAACCATGCCGCTGCACATATGCAATTACGGAAATCTGTTGGTGACCATAGACCTGCGCCAGGCCGCCGATAAAAAATAATTCTGATTTTTTCCGCCTGGATGATCACTCCGCCGCGCCTCGCGTTACCTCCTTTTTAGACCGATCCATCATTCTAAAAAGGGAATACCCATCGTGAACCAGCGTCTCGTACTGCGCCCCCGCATCCTTGTCCTTGCCGTTTCAGCCGCCTGCACCCTGCTGTGCGCCCCGCCCACCATGGCCCAGCCCGCATCGGCGCAAAACGCGGCAGCGGCGCGTTCCTACCAGGTGCCAGCCGGTTCTTTGGGCGCGACGCTGATGCAAATCGCGCAACAGAGCGGCCAGGCAATCTCTGTCGATCCCGAGCTGGTGCGAGGACGCCAGGCGCCGGCCATCCGAGGCAACTTCACCACCGCCGAAGCCGTACAGCAAGCCATCGGCAACAGCGACCTGCAACTACTGCAAACCGAGAACGGCACGCTGACGCTCAAGCGCGGCTTGACCGGCGCCGACGCGGCACAGGCCAGCCTGCCGGTGGTGACCGTGGCCGCCGAACGCGTCCGCCAGGGCCCGACCGAAGGTTCGGACACCTACACCATCCAGGAGAGCAGTACGGCCGCCAAAATGGCACTGTCGCCGCGCGAAACGCCGCAAACCATCACGGTGACCACACGCGCCAAGATGGATGACTTCAAGCTCAATACCGCCAATGACGTGCTGGCCAATACCGCCGGCATCACCGTCGAGAAAGCGGAAACCGACCGCACTTACTTCACCGCGCGCGGCTTCGACGTCACCAATTTCATGTTCGATGGCGTCGGCGTGCCGCTGACCTACGGCGCCCAGGCCGGCGACCTCGATACGGCGATGTTCGACCGCATTGAAGTATTGCAAGGCGCCAACGGCCTCTCTGCGTCCACCGGCAATCCTTCGGCCACCGTCAATTTTGTGCGCAAGCGCCCGACGCCCGAACTCCAGGCTTCGGCCGGCATAACCCTGAGTTCGTGGAATACCAAGCGCCTGGACGCCGATATCTCCAGCCCCTTGAACGAGGCCGGCACCGTCTCCGCGCGCATCGTCGCCGCCCACCAGGAAGGCAACTCCTACCTCGACCGCTATCAGCCGACCAAGGACCTGGTGTATGGCGTGGTGCAGGCCGATCTCGGCAATTCGACCGTGGCCACCCTGGGCTACAGCTATCAGAAGGTGCATGGCAAGGGCGCGATGTGGGGCGCGCTGCCGTTGACTTATGCCGACGGCAGCCAGGCGCAATATGGCGTGGGCACAAGCACTTCCGCCGACTGGTCGTACTACGATTCAAAAGAGCAACGCGCGTTTGCCGAACTGACGCAACAACTGGGCAATGGCTGGCAGTGGAAGAACTCGCTGAACCATGACGCAATCGACAGCGACAGCTCCCTCTTCTATGTCGCCGGCGCCTACGATGCCGCCACCGGCACCGGCTTGATGGGTTTCCCGTCGACCACCACCAGCAGCAACAAGCGCACCTTCCTCGACAGCAATGTGACCGGCAAGTACAGCTTGTTCGGCCGCGAGCATGACCTGAGTGCAGGCCTGAGCTGGTCGCGCTCCACGCAGGATCAGGTTAGCCGCAACTCCGACTCCGGGGCCGGCGGTTACTATCTCGACATTTCGCTGGAGCAGGCTTTCGGCGGCGCCTTCCCGACGCCCGTCTACGATGGCGACATGACCACGCAAGCCTATTCAGACACGCGCAAGACCGTCTACGCCGCCACGCGCCTGAACCTGCACGATCGCGCCAAGCTGCTGCTCGGCGCCAACTATACCCAGGCCGACTCCAGCGGTTACTCCGAATCCAGCTCCCACGTACTGAGCCAATCCGCCGTGTCGCCCTACGCTGGTCTGGTGATCGACCTGACCGGCAATATTTCCGCCTTCGGCAGCTATACCAAGATCTTCAATCCGCAATACCAGGTCGATGCCAACCATGCCACCCTGGCCGCGGCCAGGGGCGACAGCTACGAGCTAGGTCTCAAGGGCGAGTTCTTCGAGCGCCGCCTCAATACCTCGGCATCCGTGTTCCGGGTCAAGCAGAACGGTGCGGCCAATTATGCCGGCGTCTTCGCCACCGACGGTTCCTACTACTACGAAGGCATCAACGCCAAATCCGAAGGAGTCGAGTTCAACTTGAACGGCCAACTGGCCAGGAACTGGCAGGCCGGCGCCGGACTGGTGACGATGCGCATCACTGATGACACTGGCGCGCAGGTGCGCACCTATGTGCCGCGTCGCCAGCTGCGCCTGTCAACCACCTACCGCCTGCCGCAGCTGGAACAGCTCAAGGTCGGCGCAGCCCTGCTCTATCAAAGCAAGACCAGCTACGACACCACCAACGCGGCTTACCAGGGCGGCTATTCAGTGCTCAATCTGATGTCCAGCTACGCGATCAACAAGAACCTAAGCGTGTCGCTGAATCTGAACAACGTGTTCAACAAGAAGTACCTCTATAGCGTGTCGCAAGGATCGGGATACTACGCCGAACCGATCAATGGCAGCGTGGCGATCAACTGGAAGTATTGATCTTGGGCCGCGAATCTTCTTGACGTTGTGACGGCAGGCGAGATCCGGAGATGAAAATCGGTGATTTCGCCCGCCAATTAGTGCAAATGGCTCATCCGTGCTACAAAGCAGGTACCTCTTTCGACCAGGAGTAGCTATGCACCAGCGACACAATGAAAGTACGGCCAATCTGAAGGAATTGATGACCGCCGCCCCCATCAGCCCTGAAACACATGCGGCGCTGCTTCGGGAAAAAGTGGATATTCGGCGTTTAATAGAGGATGCAAGAGAAGACGCCAAGCAACGAAGCGAAGACGTACTCCACAGCGCCATCAGCGAAAGGACTTCTCCACCTGAAACCGGATTGCCCGCTACCGTCCGGAAATAGTCCCCCTGCCGCGCCACCCGGCATGCGGGTCCGCACCGGGCGGCTGAAACGGTTGAGGTCGCCATGCCCATACCCGAACATGACGCCCGGGGTTCACCTGCGCCCGCCCCGGCCGATCTGGTTCTTCGCTGTCACAAGCAGCGCTGCTACTCATTCATTCGGAGAAATCGATATGCCAATAACGAAACCGATCAACATGCTCAAGGGCTTGCTGCCCATCGCCCCGCTACTGGTGTTTTCTTGCGTAGATGCGGACGAAATCGGTGCAAATGACAAGGCACGAGAAAAACAGATGCAACAGGAAGTGGCTCGAATGGAGGCGAAAAGAGCACAGGCGCTGATGACGGTAGACGTCAAAGCGCTTGAAGACATGACCGCGGACCGGTACACGCATATTGAAAGCAGCGGAAAGTCGCGCAGCAAGGCTGAATTCATCAACGGCCTTCGCACAGCGGAATATCGCTTCAATACCTTTATGGTAGATACGATGCAAACGAGGGTGGAGAACAATGTAGCTATCGTGACAGGCATCTACCACAATGACATCGTCACCCCAAATGGGCTGCAACCGACGAAACATGCTCATTTCATTCGGGTGTGGCTGAAGGAAAACGGTAGCTGGCAAAACATCGCGCATCAGGCAACCGAGACCTATAAATCTGCCCGGCCTTGAGCGCGCCAGCGCGAAGGCATCTTCGATGCCGGTAAAAGAGCCGCTTCCCGTCATCGGCGTCATGACATGCGCCGCACCGCCGATGATGGCCAACTTGCCTGCGGCGAGTCTGCGAGGTGCAGGCGAAAAACCGTCTGCCCCCCTCGCCAAGACACGGCGGCTTAGCTGGAGAAGCCGATCGCCTTCGATGCGGCGCCTGCTTCTTCCCGCAAACTATCGACCAATGCGTTGGGAAAATCGACGAGGGACGCGTCTTTGCTGAGCAAGGTAATGACCGCAACGGGAAACCCGTCAAAATCCCGCACCGGCGCAGCAACGGCATAAAGGCCGGGCGTAACGAGTTCGTTGATCCAGGCGTATCCGTTTTTGATGATGCCGGCCTTTTGCGTTTCGATCTCGGCACGCGAATATTTCTTATCTTTCGCCACCAGACCGGCAAACACATGGTCAGGGAAGTAACTCGCAAAAATCCGTCCGGTCGATGAATCGAATATCGGCAAAACGGTGCCTACCGCGGCCGTCGTAATGATGACGTTTTTCCCGTGTATCCAGCGGACGACTGCAGGCCCGGCATCGGTCCATACAGAAACGAACGCCGTATGCCCCGTTTCCATGGCCAAGCGCCTAGCGGCATTTTCTGCCGCCCCCAAAGAGTCAATCCGTCGCATGAACGCCAGTCCCAAATGCAAAGCTGCCGGGCCGACGTCATACAAACCAGTCAATTCGTCCTGAACGACAAAGCCGCTGCGCCGCAAACTCACCAAATAGCGATGGGTGGAACTCGTCGCCATCCCCGCCTTGTCCGCAATGGCTTTCAATGACATGGGGCTGGATGATTCGATAAATACCGAAAGCAAGTCAATGGCTTGCTCCACAGACTGAATGCCGCGCTGCTTGCTACTGCTTTCATCGTCTCGTTCGAGTTCTAACCGGTCTTTTTTGGCCATCGCTGAATCTGTTCCTTGTTTATCCGCCCGGTAGTTTATACCCATCTTCGAGAGGGGCCTGATAACACCACGCCTGCTATTTCCGTTCATTCGATCGTTCAATCCTACGTCGCCGCAATGGCGCGAGCGTTTCCACACCCCTGAATTTCCATATCGATTTTCAAGGATAGATTTATTTTTTCAATTCCATTTAGGATAATACATTGTATTATTCGGAACAAATGAGACGCCGAATTCCATCGGCACGTCTCAATAAAAATGCTTAATTGCAAACAATAAATCTTTCATCTTGGAGGTAGACATCATGGATAGAGCCATTGAGCTCGATCGCGGCGCAGCTTTGCTCGGTCGGCTAGATGACGTTCCGGTCAGCCGATTTCTCGTCAAAGCACGGGTCATCATCGGCGTAGCCACTTTCTTCGACGCATTCGACGCCCTTGCCATTGCGTACGTTTTGCCGGTTCTGGCAGGGCTGTGGAAACTCACCCCGGTCGAAATCGGCTTCATGATCTCGGTGGGTTATGCGGGCCAGCTGGCAGGCGCGCTGGTCTTCGGATGGCTTGCCGAGCGCTGCGGCAGACTGCGCGTCGCGGGATGGACCGTCGGTATATTTGCCCTGGCCAGTTTTGCTTGTGCATTTGCCCCAAGCTACAGCGTGCTTCTCGCCTTGCGGTTCATTCAGGGTGTCGGGCTTGGCGGAGAGGTCCCCATCGCCGCCGCCTATGTCAACGAGTTCGCCAAGGCGGAAAACCGCGGCCGATTCTTCATGCTCTACGAGCTGGTGTTCCCGCTGGGCCTGCTCATTACGGCATTCATAGGCATGTGGGTTGTGCCCAATCTCGGCTGGCAGGCGATGTTCGTGATTGGCGCCCTGCCGGCGATCCTCGCGCTGTTTATGCGCAGAGTGCTTCCAGAGTCCCCGCGCTGGTTGATTGCGCGCGGCCGTTTGGAAGAAGCACGCCAAGTGGTCGAGAAGCTGGAGCGCTACGCCGGGCATACCCCGTCGAATCAAGAACCTGTCCCCATCTCCGCGGCCAGCGCCAACAATCCTCCACCGCAGCCAGGGCGATGGCGCGATCTGTTCCAGGGTATTTACTTGCGCCGCACATTGCTGCTCTGGGTGCTGTGGGTGTCCTCTTATTTCATCGTATATGGGGTTACCGCCTGGCTGCCGACGGTGTACCGCACGGTCTTCAAGCTGCCGCTTGAGACCGCATTGCAGTACGGCCTCATTACCAGCGCAGCAGGTTTCCTGGGCAATGTGGCATGTGCCATCTGGATTGACAGGGTCGGACGCAAGACCTGGTTCATCTGCAACTTCTTCATCGGCGGCGCCTGTCTTGCAGTCCTGTATTTCCTGGGGGCCACTTCGCCCATGCAAGTCATGCTGCTGGCATCGCTGAGCTATTTCTTCATCGCCTCCGTCGCTATCGCTTTATACCTCTACACCCCCGAGCTGTATCCCACCCGTGTTCGAGCCTTAGGCGTAAGCGCCGCCAGCGGATGGCTTCGCGTTGCCTCTGCGATCGGCCCCACCGTGGTCGGCGCACTGATCAGTGCCGGATCACTGTCCGTGATCTTTGGAATGTTTGCCTTATTGGCCCTGTTCGGCGGTGTCGTGATGGCCTTGTTCAGTGAAGAAACCTCCGGCAAATCGCTGGAAGAACTTTCCCCCTAAAACCAAACCAATTTTTTGAGAGGAGCAATACCGTGAGTCAATTTAATCGTGAAGAATTTTCGCAGCGCCTGTTCATTGCCATGGTCAATCCATGGAAGCCCGGTACGTATGAACTGGATGAGCCAGCCCTGCGCAACCTGGTCCAGTATTACCTGCAAAAAGGCAAGCAGGAAAAAATCGGCCTGATCGTCAATCCCGAGGCCGGCGAAATCTTCTACTTGTCGCGTCAAGAGAAGGCTCGCATCGTTGAAATTGTCATGGAAGAAGTCGGCGGCCGTGTTCCGGTCGTCGCCGGCGTCCTGGACGTCAGCACCGAGGGAACCCTGGCCGTGGCCCATGACGTAAAACGCCTGGGTGTTGATGGCGTGTTTGTCATGCCGCCGATCGGCGCCATCGATATCACCACTTCCTGGAACCCCGTCGCCTACCCGGAAGTGTGGCTCGACGAAATCAAGGCAATCGACGCCATCTGCGACCTGCCGATTCTGGCCCACCCGGTTGGCGCCGCAAATATCGCGTATGGCATCGGCATTCCGGAAGAAACCACGATGGCGATCTGCGAAGCGGTGCCGAACATGGTCGGCTGGAAGATGACCTACAACTGGGAAGGCTGGAAGCGCGTTGGACGCGCGCTGAAAAAGCGCGAACCGTCGGTGGCCATTCTCGGCGCATGCGCGGCACTGTTCCACGAGGCCATGTCGTGCGATCTCTTCGACGGCACAGTGACAGGCTCGTTCAACTATGCCATGGAACCCATGCTGGATCACATCCGCGCCATCAACACCGGCAACCATAAAGTCGCGCTGGAAATCTGGGACGGTGGTCTGGGCGCCCTGCAGGAATGGATGTACGCCGATCTCTCGCGTATCCATATCCGCTATAAGGTGGCGACCTGGTTGCGCGGCCTTGTCCCGCATCCTTACATGCGCCCGCCCATGCCGGCGCCGCGTCAAGAAGAAATCAATGAGCTGGTGAAGCTCATGCGCGCAGCAGGTCTCGAGATCATCAGCGATACGGCAATCAAATCGCTGCATCCACGCCCTGCGGTAAAGGGCGCCAGGCAGTAACCCCGGCCGTCACCAACTAGACAAAAATAAGACTTCCGACACGCCTTCGGCAGGCGTGGTGGGCTCGCTTACGCCAATTTTCGCCAGCGAGCCCTCCGCATGAAGCACCAGACAAGCGCGTAGCCACGAAACGCCGCGCGCATAGAGACCGGGATAGAGGAGACAACCATGAAAAATCTGATGATGCCATTGCTGGCGATAGGGCTTGGGATGAGTGTTATGCAAGGCGCATCGGCGCAATCGTCGGTGAGCATCTACGGAATCATCGACACGTCCGTCGAGTATCTGACAAACGTCAACGCGGCAGGCAATGGCCTCTTGCGTATGCCGAATATCTCCAGCGGCATGTACCCGTCACGTATCGGATTTCGAGGCGCCGAAGACCTCGGCGATGGCCTGCGCGCCGTCTTTACCCTCGAAAATGGCTTCGCGCCCGATTCCGGCGCACTGGGTCAAGGCAACCGTCTTTTCGGTCGCCAGGCATGGGTAGGTCTGGCCGGAAATTGGGGCGCCGTCACGGTCGGCCGTACATACAGCATGCTGTTCCAGTCGCTGTTCGACGTCGATGTAATCGGGCCGTCGGAATTCGCCCTGGGCTCCATCGATCCGTATCTGCCCAATGCGCGACACGACAATTCGATTTCCTACAAAGGCGCCTTTGGCGGCCTAACCGTCGGTGCAACCTACAGCTTTGGGCGTGACGCCTCTTCCGCGGGCGGCCCTTCGGCAACCAATTGCGCCGGCGAAGTCGCAGGCGACAGCCGTGCTTGCCGCAACTGGTCTGCCTTGCTGCGTTACGACACCAGGGCATGGGGGGCTGAAGCGGCCTATGACAAATACAACGGCGGTGCCGGCGCGGCCGCTGCATTCGGCCCCACCAGCAGTGCGCTGTCGGATTCACGACTTCATCTTGCGGGCTACGCAAAGCTGTCTTCATTGACGATTGGCGGCGGCATTTTGCGCCGAAAGAACGAGGGAAATCCGGCAACGCCGAAAAGCGATCTGGCGTATCTGGGCGCTTCCTATCTCTTCACCCCGGCGTTTTCGGTCGATGTCCAGATTGCCCGCCTGAATGTGAAGGACAGCGCAAACGGCGCCAAGCTCTACGTGCTGCGAGGGGTCTACAACCTGTCAAAACGAACCGCCGTGTACGCAATGGCGGGACGCATCAGCAACAGCGGCAGTTCCTCGCTGGCCTTGGCGCCCGGCGCAACGGTGGCCACAGGCGGAAGCCAGAACGGATTACTCACGGGCGTCAAGCATAGTTTCTGACGCGGATGACCCGATGCGACGGCATCGGGTTCTAACTTACTGATAAGGATATGAGCATGAGTACTTCTCTTGGTCGGGCTGAAGACCTTCCGGCGGAATATTTGCAAGGGTTGAAGGACAAGAATCTGCTGCCACTGTGGCCATCGTTGCGTTCGTTGCTACCGCATCATCAGCCGGCCAGGAGAACCAAGGCACAACTATGGAAATATGCGGACATTCGTCCGAATCTCATTCAGGCCGGCGAACTGACACCCATTGAAAAAGCCGAGCGGCGGGTTCTCGTTCTTTGCAATGCAGGCCTGGGTATCGAGAACATGCAGGCCACCCCGTCCATTTACATCGGACTGCAACTGATCCTTCCGGGTGAAAGCGCTCCCAATCACAAACATACGCCCTCCGCCATCCGGTTCGTCGTGGAAGGAAAAGGTGGCTATACGGTGGTCAACGGCGAGAAGTTACCGATGGAAAAAGGCGACCTGATCCTGACACCTCCAGGCTTGTGGCATCAGCATGGGCACGATGGCGAGGGTCCCGTCATCTGGCTCGACGCCCTCGATCTGCCTTTGGTGTATGGATTGGAAGCCTCCTACGCAACCGAGGCTCCGCTGCAAGAGATCACCGATCCACAGAACAGCTCTGCGGCCAGGTTCCGTCAAGGTGGCGTCATTCCGTACGCCTCGCTTGCCAAGCAGCGAACCGAATATCCGCTGCTGCGTTTTCCGTGGCAGGAAGTGCGAACCACCCTGCAAGGAATTTCTGCCGTCACGCCAAGCGGGCAACCCGTGCATGTCGCATACGTGAATCCGGAGACAGCTCGGGAATGCTTGCAGACACTGGGTTTCTCGGCACTGATGCTGCGCCCGAACGAGGAGCTTCGCCTGCCTCGCCGATCATCCTCGGCGGTCATGCACGCCATTGAAGGGAGTGGCGTTGCCGCGATCGATGGCGCCGATTTCTCGTTCTCGGAAGCAGATACCTTCGCAGTGCCAACTCATGCCGATGTCGCTCTCATCAACAAATCGGACAAGGCGCCTGCTTTTCTATTCATCGTTGACGATGCCCCATTGCATCGCAAACTCGGTTTCCATGAAGTGTTTGGTTAAGGAGCAAAACATGCAGAACTACATTTTCGAACCGCCGCAAGTGATTGCGGCCCCGATAAAGGGACAAAAAGAAGTTTTTCCGATACGCCGGATTTTCTGCGTGGGCAGGAATTACGAAGCGCACGCGAAGGAAATGGGCGTTTCCGTCGATCGCGAAGCCCCGTTCTATTTCACCAAAGCGGCAATGGATTACGTGCCTAGCGGAGCAAGCGTGCCATATCCCCCCGGCACTGAGAATTACCACTATGAAATGGAGCTGGTCGCCGTCATTCACAAAGAAGGGTTCCAGTTATCCAAAGACCGCGCGCTTGATTATGTTTTCGGTTATGCCTGCGGCCTGGACATGACTCGCAGAGACCTGCAGTTGATCGCTCGAGAGCAGCGACGCCCCTGGGATCTAGGGAAGGATTTTGAACAATCGGCGGTCTTGTCCGAGATTGTTCCGGCTAGCGAAATCGGCCATCCGGACAGCGGTGAAATCGTGCTGCGCGTCAATGGAGAAACAAAGCAATCCTCCGACCTGAGCCTTCTGATCCATTCGGTCGCCGACGTGGTGTCCCACCTCTCGCATTTTTATCGCCTCATGCCTGGCGATGTCATCTACACCGGCACGCCGGAAGGTGTCGGCGCCGTGAAACAGGGCGACGTTATCAGCGGCAGCATTGCGGGCGTCGGCTCCATCGCGCTGACAATCGGCTAATGTCAGCGGCGGCGAGTCGTCGGCAAGGTCTGCTCGTCGTCAGATAGATAATAAGGATCAGGCATGAAACTGCTTAACTTCTTCAACAGCTCCACCTCCTATCGCGTGCGCATTGCACTGGCCCTGAAACATATTTCATTCGACTACGATCCGGTCAATTTGCGTTCGGGAGAGCAACTCACGGAAACATTCAAATCGATGAACCCGGCGGCTGGCGTCCCCATCCTGATAGATGGGGATATGCAGCTTACCCAATCCCTTGCCATTATTGATTACCTGGATCGGTTGAAACCGGAACCGAGATTGATTCCCGAGAGCGGCATGGCAAGAGCCCATGTGCTGGAGGTCGCGCAGCATATCGCTTGCGACATTCACCCGATCAACAATCTCCGCGTTTTGCGCTATCTCACACAAACGCTGAAACTAAGCGATGAAGCAAAGGCCACATGGTACAAACATTGGGCAGCTGAAGGACTGTCTGCAGTAGAAGCCCGGCTCCGTCAGTGGAGCAATGGGCGGTACTGTGTCGGCGACGCGCCGACGCTCGCCGATTGCGCACTGATCCCACAAGTGGCTAACGCGCTCAGGATGCAATGCGATATCGAAGAATTCGAGACTATCATGGCTATTTACAGGCACTGCACGCAATTGCCGGAATTTATAAAGGCGGCCCCTTCGAACCAGCCTGACTATCTGGCGCAGTGATAAGAGCGACCCCATACGATGAGGCAGACGATGTTCGCAGCACCGTTGAGGTTTGCACTCATTGCGGAGCGCTGCTCCGGCCACATTTGGTGAAATATGAGCTTTCCTCGAATAAGCAGCCTAACAACTTCCCATCACCGCCCTTCAAAGCATCAACTTGCCAGCTTTTTCCTTTGAAAAAAGGCCGCGACACTGAAAGCGAATGATCGACATCCGTGCCAACGCAGATGAAAATTTTTGCTTTCTTTTTCAAATGTTAGCGTTAACATAGGCGCAGTTTCGACCGTCTTATCGCTGCCTCTTCGCGCCTGTCTCACCCTTGTTACCGGCTATGCCCGCCTCAATTCCGAGCGGTTTATGAAGAAAATTTCCAGAGTTTGACTGAAACGATTTTCGGCAATGGCTGTTCCGTCTTACCGCACCCGGCAAGACAGAAAATTGCCTCAAATAAAAACTGCAGGAGTTTGCACCATGCGCCAGGTTTCTGAACCCAGCCCAGGAGTCGCCTTATGAAGACGCCTCCCGACATCGATCCGATCGTGCCTACCGGCGCCTCCGGATCATCCCGCCCGGCCGCGGGCCTCAAACTGACCGGGGGCATCACCCGGCGACATATGCTGATCGGACTGGCGGCGTTGATTGCGGAAGCCGGCTTCTGGAGCAATCCCCTCTTCAGCAATGCGCAAACACCCGCCACGAACAGCACGGCCACGCCAGGCGCTGGCCCCGCGCTGAGTCCATCGGCAGCCGCCTTTCTCGCATTCTCCGTCCAGATTACCGGCCATGCCGACCTCAACCCGGAAACCGCCGGACGCATCGAGGCGGCAATGCAAAAGAACTATCCCGATTTTTCCAGTCAATTGCCCAAACTGGCGGCTTTCCTGCAAGACCACAAGGAGCCCAAGGCCTTGCTGGCAGCGGCAACCGACGCCGGACTTCGCGACCTGGCATTGGCCATCGTGGCGGCCTGGTACACCGGCACTGTCGGCAGCGGCAAGAGCGCGGTCGTCGTGTCCTATGCCGAAGCGCTGATGTACCAGCCAGTGGCAGACGGACAGACGGTACCGACCTACTGCAACTATGGCCCGCTCTGGTGGACCAAGGCGCCGCCGGCCATCCGCGTCGCGCCCCCAACTGCCCGGGCCGCTCCCGCCCCTGCCGCCAGCGGCACTCCTGAACCAAAATCGAAATCCACGTCGCTATGAAACTTCCTACTTTTACTGCCGACGGCGATGCCGTCGCGGATGTCGTCATCGTCGGCACCGGTGTGGTCGGCGGCATGATCGCCGATCAGCTGGTCAGCCAGGGTCACTCGGTGCTGATGCTGGAAGCCGGCTTGCGCATCGAGCGTGCGCAAGCGGTGGAAAACTGGCGCAACATGCCTTTCGAAAACCGCGTCGGCTCTGACTTCCAGGGCCTGTATCCGCAAGCGCCGAATGCCCCGGCGCCGCTCTACTTCCCGAAGAACGACTACATCGCCCTCTCCGGCCCCAGCGGCAGCAGTTTCCAGCAAGGTTACCTGCGCACGGTGGGCGGCACGACCTGGCATTGGGCGGCGTCATGCTGGCGCCACCTGCCAGTCGACCTGAAGATGAAATCGACTTACGGCGTGGGCCGCGACTGGCCGATTTCATACGAAGAGCTTGAACCGTATTACTGTCGCGCCGAAGAAGAAATGGGCGTGGCCGGCCCCAACGATCCGGCCTTGCAGTCGCCCAGCGAACGCAGCAAGCCTTACCCGATGGACATGGTGCCGTGGGGTTACGGCGACAAGCGTTTTGCCGAAGTGGTCAATCCGCATGGTTATAACTCGGTGCCGATTCCACAGGGTCGCAGCACCCGCCCGTGGCAAGGCCGCCCGACCTGCTGCGGCAACAACAATTGCCAGCCCATCTGCCCGATCGGCGCCATGTACAACGGTATTCACCATGTGCTGCGCGCCGAAATGAAAGGGGCGAAAGTATTGGCTGAGGCGGTGGTCTACAAAGCCGATACCGACCAAAACAATCGCATCACGGCCGTGCACTGGTATGACGCCGGCAAGAAGTCGCACAAGGCCAGCGCCAAGGTTTTCGTCTTCGCCTGCAATGGCATCGAGACCCCGCGCCTGCTGCTGCTGGCCGCCAACGAAGGCAATCCGAACGGCCTGGCGAACTCGTCGGACCAGGTCGGCCGCAACATGATGGATCACTCCGGCTTCCATTGCACCTTCCTCGCCAACGAACCGATCTGGACCGGCCGCGGCCCTGCCCAAAGCAGCTGCCTGGTGGGGCCGCGCGATGGCGCGTTCCGCTCCGAATACTCATCCAACAAGATGATCCTCAACAACATCACCCGCGTTGGCCCGGCCACACAGCAGGCGCTGAAGCTGGGCCTGGTCGGCCAGGAACTGGACGACGAAATCCGGCGACGCGCCGCCTATGGCGTGGACTTGTCGATCAGCCTGGAACCGCTGCCGGAAGCGGAAAACCGCCTGACCCTGAGCAAGACCCGCAAGGATCCGCTCGGCCTGGCCTGCCCCGACATCTACTACGATGTCGGCGACTATGTGCGCAAGGGCGCCGAGGCGGCGCATAAACAGCTTGAACACATCGGCAAGTTGTTCGGCGCAGTCGAGTTCCACATCACGACCAGCCTCAACGCCAACAACCACGTAATGGGTGGCGTGATCATGGGCAGCAATCCCAAGGATTCGGTGGTGGATGGCAATTGCCGCGCCCACGACCATGCCAACCTGTGGCTGCCGGGAGGCGGCGCCATCCCCTCGGCAAGCGTGGTCAACAGCACCTTGAGCATGGCTGCGCTAGGTCTGCGCGCAGCCGACGACATCAGCAAGACACTGGCGAACGGCTGACCCATGACGCTCCCTACTTTCCCCGGCGCCCCGGCCTTGACCGCGATGCGCAAACTCATCGGCAGCACCCTCGTGTTCGCTACCCTGCTATTGGCCGTGTCGGCCGATGTCCAGGCGCAGGAACAATCGCCCGCCCAGCCAACGCCTCCGGCGGCGGCCAATGCGGACGGCGCCAAGGCGGACATCGAGGCTGGCCGCTACCTTGCGATCGCGGCCGATTGCATGGCCTGCCATACGGCGCCGTCCGGCAAGCCATACGCCGGCGGCTATGCGATCGAGTCGCCCTTGGGCACCATCTACGCCACCAACATCACGCCCTCGAAGACGGCCGGCATCGGCAACTACAGCGAAGCGCAATTCGCCCGCGCCATCCGCGAAGGCGTGCGGGCCGACGGCAGCCATCTGTATCCGGCGATGCCCTATACCAGCTACGCCATGCTGACCGACGGTGACGTACACAAGCTGTACAGCTATTTCATGAATGCGGTGGAACCTGTCGACGAGCCGGCCAGCCGCCAGACCCAACTGCCGTTCCCGTTCAACGTGCGGGCATCGATGCTGGGCTGGAATGCGATCTTCCTGGACAACAAGCGATTTACGCCGGACGCCGACAAATCGCAGCAAATCAATCGCGGCGCCTACCTGGCCAACGGACTGGCCCATTGCAGCACCTGCCATACGCCGCGCAACTTCCTGATGGGAGAACAGAGCGGTTCCGCGCTGGCGGGCGCCGCCCTGGGTCCCTGGCATGCCCCCAACATCACCTCCGACCCGGTCAGCGGCGTGGGCGGCTGGAGCGATGCGGACCTGATGCAGTACCTGAAAACCGGCCATGCGGAAGGCAAGGGACAAGCCGGCGGCGCAATGGCTGAAGCCGTGACCAACAGCTTCCAGCATTTGCGCGATGATGATATCGCCGCTATCGTGGCTTATCTGCGCACGGTACCGCCGGTACGCGACAGCGCCCAAACGCAACCGGCGTACAGCTATGGCAAGGCCGCCAGCGACGAATCCCGCCTGCGCGGAATGAACGGGCCGAACGAACACAGCAGCCTTAACAGCGGCGCGGTGCTTTTCAGCGGATATTGCGCCAGTTGCCACGCTGCGTCCGGCGCCGGCAGCAGCGGACAAGACTATCCTTCCCTGTTCAACAACACCGCGACGGGATCGCACAACCCGGCCAACCTGGTGGCGGCCATCCTCAATGGGGTAGAACGCAAGGTCGGGGACAAGGAAATCCTGATGCCGCGCTTCGACGACAAGTCCTACGTCAATCCCTTGACCGACAAGCAGATCGCGCTGATCGCCAATTACGTGCTCAAGCAATACGGCAATCCTGATGTGCAGGTGACGGAAGCTTACGTGGCACAGGCGCGCAAGGGGGGAGAAGCGCCGGCATTGGCCCGCCTGCAGCCCTATATCGCACCGGCCATCGCGGCGGTCGTCGTCATTGCCCTGCTGGTGATCGCGGGACTGTTGATAGCGGCGCGGAAAAAAGTCCGTTAGCAGGGCTTCGTTACTTCTAAAGTGAAGAAAGGGTACTTGGCCTATTGGTGGCAGGTGCCCTTTTTCTTTAACCGAAATCAGTCCCGGCACGAATGGTCAAACAAGCAACAAACCCCGCCCCCCCAAAAAAATAAAGCAACACTTGTATACATTGATTAACCAAGAGTTACATGCCAAAATTCCCTGTTAACAAGAAAAAATACCAAATATTGAAAACAAGATGAGTTTGGTTTAGCTCATCCACTTAGGGATAGGGGAACGCGAATGTCATTTGCGTTGGGGAATATTTCGTCCATCACTGCCGCCGTGCGGCCGTCGGCCGCCAAAGCCGCCGCCGGCGCTGTTATCAGCCTGATGATCTTAAGCGGTTGCTCAACGCTCGACGTTGAATCCTCCCGCCTCTCGAATTCGGAAATCCGCTCCACCCTGGCCGAGGACAGGGCTGCATTGGCGCGCGATGTCGAACCCCTGGCCGGCCCGCTGACCTTGAACGAGGCCATTGCCCGCGCCATCAAGTACAACGCCGAGCGCCGTTACCGCGCGATGGAAGAGGCGGTGGCCATGGGCACCTTCGAGGCCGGCCAATTCGACATGCTGCCCAAGCTGATCGCCTCGGCCGGATACCGCAGCCGCGACAATGACCTGATCACCCGCAGCGTGGATTCGGTCACCGGCCAGCCCTCCCTGGCCAATCCCTATATCTCTTCCAGCCGCAATGCGCTCACCACCGAGGTGGGCATTTCCTGGAGCCTGCTCGACTTCGGGCAAAGTTACTATGCGGCGCGCCAGAATGCCAACCGCGTCCTGATCGCCGGCGAACGCCGCCGCAAGGCGCTGCATAACCTGATCCTGGATGTGCGCGCGGCCTATTGGCGCGTCGTCGCCGCGCAAAAGCTGATGCCGATGCTGCGCGCCACCATCAGCGAATCGGAACAGGCCCTCAAGGATGCGCGCAAGGCGGAAGAGGACCGGATCCGCTCCCCATTGGAACCGCTGCGCTATCAACGCCAGTTGCTCGAAAACCTGCGCCTGCTCGAAACCATCGAGCAGGAATTGTCGACCGCGCGCATCGAGCTGGCCACCTTGACCGCCTTGCCGCTGACCGCCGAATACACGGTGGTCGAACCGGCCAACGCGGTCAATACGTTGTGGCTGGACCAGCCGATGGAACAGATGGAAGAGGTGGCGCTGCTGCGCAACCCCGACCTGCGGGAAGGCATTTACAACGCCCGCATCGCCCAACAGGAAACGCGCCGCACGCTGCTCAAGTTCTTCCCCGGCTTGTCTTTCAATTACGGCTACAAGCACAGCGACGACGAGTACCTGATCCACCAGAACTGGACCGAAGCCGGCGCGCAGATCTCGTTCAATCTCCTGGGCTTGCTGTCGGCCCCGGCGCAGATGCGGCTGGCCGACGCCGGCGTCGCCCTGGCCGACCAGCGCCGCATGGCCGTGCAGATGGCCGTGCTGAGCCAGTTGCACATCGCGCGCCTGCAATACGCCAATACCGCGCGCCAGTACGAACGCTCGGATGCGATTGCGCAGGTTGACATCCGCCTGGCCCAGCACGTCGCCAACCAGGCCAGCGCGCAAAAGCAATCGGCGCTGGACAGGATCTCGCAACAGAGCACATCGGTGCTGTCGCAATTGCGCCGCTACCAGGCCTTGTCCAACGCCCAGGCCGCGGCATCGCGCCTGCAAGCCACCTTGGGCATGGAACCGGCGGTCGATGCCAGCGCCGACATGCCATTGGCCACATTGTCGGAGGCGGTCGGCCAATCCTTGCAAGCCTGGGACCGGGGCGTATTGCCGGACCCGGAGAGCCGGCCATGATTGCGGCCATGCGCGGCGCCTGCGCCGGCCTGTGCCTGGCCGGCATGGGCCTGTTGCTGGCGCCCGCCGCGCATGCCACGCAGCCCGCCGCCGTTGCCGGCGCCGCGCTGGACAATCGCGAGATCCGCGCCCAGCTGGCGCCGCGCCGCTATACCACGCTCGCCGCCGAGATCGGCGCCAAGATCAACCGTTTGCCGCTGGCCGAAGGCGCCGCCTTCAAGCAAGGCCAGTTGCTGGTCCAATTCGACTGCGTCTTGCAGCAGACCCAGCTGGCCAAGGCCGATGCCGCGCTGATGGCCGCCAATACCGCCTGGCACGGCAACCAGAAACTGGCTGAATTGAATTCGGTCGGCAAGATGGAACTCGACATCTCCAGGGCCGATGTGCTCAAGGCGCAAGCCGAGGTCTCGGCCAGCCGCGCCTTGCTGGGCAAATGCCAGATCGCCGCGCCGTTCTCCGGCCGCATCGCCGAACAGAAGGTCAGGGAACAGCAATACGTGCAGCCGGGACAGGCGCTGCTGGAGATCATCGACGACAGCCAGCTGGAACTGGAATTCATCGTCCCTTCGCGCTGGCTGGCATGGCTGCGCAATGGCGCGGCCTTCCAGGTCAACATCGACGAAACCGGCAAGAGCTACCCGGCCAGGGTGCTGCGCATCGGCGCCCGGGTCGACCCGGTCAGCCAGTCGGTCAAGCTGACGGCGGTGATTGACGGCCGCTTCAACGAACTGATCGCCGGCATGAGCGGCAAAGTCCTGATGGCGCCGCCGCAACCCTAGGCACTAGCATTCTCCCGCCCCGCGCATTGCAGGGGCGTTTCGGAACAAACGCTTCTCTTTCAGGAGCCAGCCATGGATCCATTGATTTCCACCCTGCGCCGCGCCGCCATCCCCGCCATCTCCACCCATGGCCGCCGCCCGCTGCGCCATGCCTCGCAATTGCTGCCGCTGGAGCAACGCTTCATGTTCGACGGCGCCGTGGCCGATGCCGCGCATGCCGCCCAGGCGCATGACAGCGCGCCGCCGCCGACGCCCCCGGCCGTGACCGTGCGCGCGGCCGATCCGGCCAAGGACGAAGGCAAGAAAGAGGTGGTGCTGGTCGATACTTCCGTGGCCGATTACAAGAGCCTGGAGGCTGGCGTGCGCGACGGCGTCGGCATCGTCGAATTCGACGGCAGCAAAGACGGCCTGGCGCAGATCGCGCAATGGGCGGCCACGCAAAACGGGCTGGATGCGATCCACATCCTGTCGCACGGTTCAGAGGGGCTGCTGACCCTGGGCAGCATGCAACTCAATGAGGCGGCGCTGGGTTCGGCCACGGTGCAGGCCGAACTGGCGCAGCTGGGGCAGGCGCTCACGGCCGATGGCGATCTGCTGCTGTACGGCTGCGATGTGGCGGCCGACAATTCCGTATTTCTGGCCGACCTGGCGCGCGCCACCGGCGCCGACGTCGCCGCATCGACCGACCTGACCGGCGCCGCGCGCCTTGGCGGCAACTGGACATTGGAAGCGCATGTCGGCGATATCGATACCCGCGAGCTGGCGTTGACCCAGTACGACGGCGTGCTGGACACGGCGCCGACGACTACCTTCAGCAACATCGCGCTGTCGGCCGACAGCGGCATCAGCAGCAGCGACTTCATCACCAAGACCGCGGCCCAGACCATCAGCGCCACGCTCAGCGTCGCGCCGGCCGCCGGCGACACTGTCTGGGGCTCCACCGATGGCGGCAGCACCTGGACCGACATCACCAACAAGGTCACCGGCACCACACTGAGCTGGAACGGCGCGACGCTCGGCGCCGGCAGCAGTTCCATCATGTTCAAGGTCAGCGACGCGGCCGGCAACGACAGCGCACTGAGCTTCCAGAACTACACGCTGGACACTACCGCACCGGACGTCACCGTGGCCACCGCCGGATTTTCCAACGACAGCGGCACCTCGTCGAGCGACTTCATCACCAATACGGCGGTGCAGACCATCAGCGGCACGCTGTCGCGCAACCTGGAAGCCGGTGAGACCGTCTATGTGTCGCTCAACAACGGCTCCACCTGGACCGCCGCCACGGCCGCCGTCGGCCAGAACACCTGGTCGCTGGGCGGACAGGCACTGACGAGCAGCAACACCCTCAAGGTCATGGTCAGCGACGTCGCCGGCAATAACGGCGCAGCACTGTCGCAGGCCTATGTCTATGACACTACCGCCCCTACCATCATCTTTGGCGGCCTGGCGCTGTCGGCCGACACCGGCAGCAGCAACAGCGACTTCATCACCAACACCGCCGCCCAGACCATTACCGCCACGCTGAGCACGACGCTGGCCGCCGGCGACATCGTCTACGGCTCGCTGGACAACGGCGCCACCTGGACCGACATCACCGGCAAGGTCAGCGGCACCACGCTGATCTGGAACGGCGTCACGCTGGCCGGCAGCAACACGCTGCGACTGAAAGTTGTCGACGCCGCCGGCAATACGGGCGGCGTGCTGGCCAAGGGCTATACCCTCGACACCACGCCGCCGGCCACACCCGGCACGCCGATGCTGGCCGCCGCCAGCGACACCGGCTCGTTCAACAACGACCACATCACTTCCGACACGACGCCGACCCTGAGCGGCTCGGCCGAAAGCGGCAGCACGGTCACCCTGTTTGACGGCGCCACGCTGCTCGGCACCGTCACCGCCAGCGCCGGCAGCTGGAGCTACACCATCGGCGCGCTGAGCGAGGGGACCCACACCATCGTGGCCGTGTCCACCGATGCCGCCGGCAATTCCTCCGCCACCTCCGCCGCGCTGACCATCCTGATCGACACCACCGCACCCGTCGTCGCCTCGGTGGCGGTGCCGGCCAGCGGCACTTACTACAACGGCGATGCGCTGAATTTCACCGTCAACTTCGACGAGACCGTCGTCGTCGACACCTTCGGCGGCACGCCGCGCATCGCCATCGTGGTCGGCGCCACCACCCGCTACGCCAGCTACGTGTCCGGTTCCGGCACCAGCGCGCTGCTGTTCCGCTACACCATACAGAGCGGCGACATCGACGCCAATGGCATCACCATCGGCGCGCTGTCGGCCAACGGCGGCACGCTGCAGGATCTCGCCGGCAACGATGCCGCGACCACCCTCAACAGCAGAGGCGACACGAGCGGCGTCAATGTCAACAGCACCAACCCCAGCATCACCGGCGTCAGCGCCAGCACCGCCGACGGCGCCTACGGCAGCGGCTCGACCATCATCATCACGGTCGATTTTTCCAGCGCGGTCAGCGTCGACACCAGCAACGGCACGCCGACCCTGGCGCTCAATGGCGGCGGCAGCGCCAGCTACATCGGCGGCTCCGGCAGCGGCACGCTGAGCTTCAGCTACACCGTCGGCGCCGGCCAGAACAGCGCCGATCTCGATTACAGCTCGACCAGCGCGCTGTCGCTCAACGGCGCCACCATCACCGACGCCGGCGGCAGCCATCCGCCCGCCGCAGTCACGCTGGCCACACCGGGTACGGCCGGCTCGCTGGGCGCCAACAAGAACATCGTCATCGACACGACGGCGCCGACCAACACCATCGCCAGCGCCGCCTTCTCTGCCGACACCGGTTCCTCCAGCAGCGATTTCATCACCAGGATCGCGGCGCAGACCATCAGCGGCACGCTGGCGTCCAACCTGGCGGCCGGCGAGCATGTCTACGTCTCGCTCGACAACGGCGCCACCTGGAGCCTGGCCACGGCCACCGCCGGCGCCGCCACCTGGTCGCTGGCCGGCCAGACGCTGTCAGGCAGCGGCACGCTCAAGGTGCGCGTCAGCGACGACGCCGGCAATAACGGCGCCGAGTACGCGCAAGCCTATGTGCTCGACACCACGCCGCCGACCATCACCTTCAGCAACTTCGCGCTGTCGGCCGACACCGGCGTGAGCAACAGCGACCTCATCACCAACACCGCGGCCCAGACCATCAGCGCCACGCTCAGCGCCGCGCCGGCCGCCGGCGACACCGTCTGGGGCTCGCTCGACAACGGCGCCAGCTGGACCGACATCACCAACAGAGTCAGCGGCGCCACGCTGACCTGGACCGGCGTCACGCTGGCCTCGAGCAACACGCTGCAGTTGCGCGTCACCGATGCGGCCGGCAACAACGGCGCCGCCACCAGCCAGGCCTACGTTCTCGACACCAGCGGCCCGACCACCAGCGTGGCCAGCGTTGCCTTCTCGGCCGACAGCGGCGTTTCGAGCAGCGACTTCATCACCAATACCGCGGCACAAACCATCAGCGGCACGCTGTCGGCCAACCTGGCCGCCAACGAAGTCGTGCTGGTTTCGCTCGACAACGGCGCCACCTGGACCACGGCTGCCGCCACCGCCGGCGCCGCCACCTGGTCGCTGGCCGGGACGCTCAGCGCCAGCGACACCTTGCTGGTCAAGGTCAGCAATATCGCCGGCAACGACGGCGCCGTGCTCAGCCAGTCGTATGTCTACAATACCGCCGCGACGGTGGCGACCGTCGACACGCTGCAGACCGATAGCAGCACGCCCACGCTGACCGGCAACGCCGCCCTGGCCGCCGGAGAAACCATGACCGTCGCCGTCGGCGGCGCCACCTACGATGTCATCCCGACGGCCGGCAGGTGGAGCCTCGATCTGGCGACCGCCATCCCCGTGAGCGGCGCCTTGGCGCTGAGCGCCGGAAATCGTTACGACGTGGTGACGACGGTGACCGACCTGGCCGGCAATATCGCCCACGACGGCAGCGCCAACGAGCTCACGGTAGGCACGCTTCCGGGAACGACCCCGCCGGAAACCACCCAACCGGAAACGCCGCCATCTCCGACCCAGCCGTCCCTGCCATCCCAGACAGCGTCGCCGCCGCCGCTGCCGCCGCAAACGCAACTTCCGGCGCCAATGCAAATGCCGGCGCCTCTCGAGATGCGAACGGGCGGCGAAGCCACTCCCGCCGCGCCGGCCATCAATCCCGCCCCCGTGCCGAACAGCGCCTGGAACGGCCAGTCGACGCCGGGCATATTCACGCTCGACTCCAACTCCCTGTCCGCCGCCCTGTCCACATTGCAAACACCGGCAAGCGGCCGCCCGGACCTGTTCGGCAATGACAGCGTGCTCATTGCCAACACCCCCATCCCCGACCTGAGCGCGCACGGCGGCGGCGCCATCTCCTTCCAGCTGGCCGGCGATGCCTTCTTCCATGGCGGCAGCGGCGATGCCGGCAGCCTGCAATTGAGCGCGGCCCAGGCGGACGGCCGGCCCTTGCCGGGATGGCTCAAATTCGATGCCCGCACGGCCCGCTTTGAAGGCACGCCGCCGCCCGAATTCGAGGGTACGCTGAGCTTTACCGTCACCGCGCGCGACGCGCAAGGCCACGTTGCGGTGCAGGTATTCAAGATTGTCGTCACCAAGGACGGCCAGGGCAGCCCCGGTGTGCAGCCGGAGCGCAGCGCGCCGGGATCGGCGGGACGCGCCAGCCTGAACGAACAAATCAAATCGGCGCAGCCGGCGCGCGCCGATCGCCTGGCGCTGCTGTCGCATAGCCAGGCCGCGGCGAGATTGCGTGCATGACCACCGGCCAGGCCGTCAATCCCCTGCTGCCCCTGCTGGAACTGGCGCAACGCGCGCGCGCGGCGGGCAGCGCCAACGAGCTGGCCTTCCTCGCCGTCAATGACAGCCGCGCCCTGGCGCCCTACCGTCAGGCCGCGCTCTGGTTCGGCGCCGGCGGCGTGCATACCTTGTCGGGGGTGGTGGCGGTCGAATCCAACGCCCCCTATGCGCAATGGATCGACCAGTTGTGCCGCACGCTTTGCGAGCGGCACGATGCCGATGCGCCGCTCGCCGTCGACGCCGCGCAACTGCCCCCCAAGGTCGCCGCCGCATGGGATGAGTGGCTGCCCAAGTTCGTCACCTGGATCCCCTTGCGCAAGCTCGGCCATTCGAAAGAAGGCGCATCCGCCGGCGCCGCCGGCCAGGGCGGCTTGCTGCTGGCGGGCGACTGCGCGCTGCCGGCCGAACAATTGGCCTTGCTCGCGGAATGGATGGACATCTGGCAGCATGCCTGGCGCGCCTTGCATGGAGGGTCGCGCTGGTCGGCGGCGGCCTTGCCGGCGCATCTGCGCAACTGGCTGGACACGCCGCAGCGTTCCCGGCGCTGGCGCCGGCGCGCAACGTTGGCCGCGGCCGTGCTCGGGGTATTGCTGTTCCCGGTGCGCCTGACGGTGCTGGCTCCCGGCGAACTGGTGGCCGCCAATCCCGCCACCATCCGCGCCCCGCTCGATGGCGTGATCGCCGATTTCGCGGTGCGCCCCAACCAGCCGGTTGCCTCCGGCCAGGCGCTGTTCTCTTTCGACCAGGCGCCGATCGCCAGCAAGCGCGATGTCGCGCGCGAAGCCTTGGCCACCGCGCAAGCCGAATACCGCCAGGCCGCGCAGATCGTGCTCAACGATGGGCGCGCCAAGGCGCAACTGGCCGGGCTGCTGGGCAAGGTCGCCGAAAAGCAGGCGCAGGCCGCGTTCCTCGAGGATCTGGCCCAGCGTTCGAAGGTGCTGGCGCCGCAAGCCGGCATCGCGCTGTTCGACGACCCGTCCGAATGGATCGGCCGGCCGGTGCAAACCGGCGAACGCATCATGCAAATCGCCGCGCCCAACGATGCGGAGATCGAAGCCTGGGTGCCGCTTGGCGACGCCATCCCATTGCCGGACCAGGCGCCCTTGCATCTCTATCTGTCGGCATCTCCGCTGACGCCGCTTTCGGGCACGCTGCGCTATATGGGGCATCGCGCCACGGCGCGCCCCGACGGCAGCTATGCCTATCGCGTACGCGCCAGGCTCGACGCCGCCACCGACCAGCGCATCGGCCTCAAAGGCACGGTCAAGCTGGTGGGGGAGCGTGTGCCGTTGGTGTACTGGATGCTGCGGCGGCCGCTGGCCAGCATCCGCCAGTTCCTCGCCCTTTAAACCTTTAGCGCCATCATGCCCGCCAGACTACCGGCCCTGCGCCAGGAACTGTCCATCACCGCCGGACCGCGGCTGCCCGACGGGCAGCCCAGCTGGACGCTGCATGATCCGGTGCGCAATGTCTTTTTCCAGCTCGACTGGCCGAGTTTCGAGATGCTGAGCCGCTGGCACCTGGACGATGCGCCAGCCATCATCGACGGCATCAACCGCGAAACCGCCCTGCAGCTCGATGCCGAGGCATTCGAACAGTTTCTCGTCTTCTTGCGCGAGCAGAGCCTGCTGCAGCCGCTACCCGGCTCGGCCGCGGCGTTTGCCGCGGCGCGCGCCAGGCAGCGCGGCAGCTTGTTCCAATGGCTGCTGCACAACTACCTGTTTTTCCGCATTCCCTTGCTGCGCCCCGATGCCTGGCTGACGTGGCTGCAACCGCGGCTGGCGTTCCTGTTCAGCCCGACGTTCCGCCGCCTGACCATGGCCGCCGGCGTATTGGGCCTGGTGGGCGCGTATCGCGACTGGGACCGTTTTTCGGCGACGCTGCTGGACTCGCTGAGCTGGCAGGGCGCGATGATGTACGGCCTGGCCGTGGTGTTCGCCAAGACCTGCCATGAACTGGGGCACGCGCTCACCGCCAAGCGCTACGGCTGCCGGGTGCCGACCATGGGCCTGGCTTTCCTGGTGATGTGGCCGGTCGCCTATACCGACACCAACGAAGTCTGGAAACTGCCGCGGCGCGGACAACGCCTGGCGGTGGCCAGCGCCGGCATCGTCACCGAGATGGGCATCGCCGCCTGGGCCACGCTGGCCTGGGTGTGGCTGCCCGAGGGCGGGCTCAGGCAAGCCGCCTTCCTGCTCTCGACCACGACCTGGATCTCGACCCTGGCCATCAATGCCAGCCCGTTCATGCGCTTCGACGGCTATTACATCCTGTCGGACTACCTGGGCCTGCCCAATCTGCACCAGCGCTGCTTCGCGCTGGCGCGCTGGGATCTGCGCGAGCGGTTGTTCGCCCTCGGTGAACCGCCGCCGGAAATATTTCCGCGCCCGCGCCGCATCGGCCTGGTGCTGTTCGCCTGGGCAGTCTGGATCTACCGGCTGGTGCTGTTTCTCGGTATCGCGGCGCTGGTCTACCATTTCTTCATCAAGGCCGTGGGCATCCTGCTGTTCTGCGTGGAAATGGGATGGTTCGTGGCCTTGCCGCTGTGGCGCGAGATCCAGGCCTGGCTGGCCCGCTGGCCGCAATTGAAGCATAGCCGCCGGGCCCGTCGCAGCGCGCTGCTGGCCTTGGCGGCGTGCCTGCTGTTCCTGCTGCCGTGGCCGGATCGCGTGCGCGGCTCCGGAATGCTGCAGCCGCAAACCCGGCTGGCCCTGTACGCCCCCGCGCAATCGATGGTG
Organism: Herbaspirillum sp. GW821-FHT09A12; assembly: GCF_059418325.1. Lineage (NCBI taxonomy): Bacteria > Pseudomonadati > Pseudomonadota > Betaproteobacteria > Burkholderiales > Oxalobacteraceae > Herbaspirillum > Herbaspirillum sp. GW821-FHT09A12. Next base: position 513,639 of record NZ_JBWKPR010000001.1, on the reverse strand, counting down.
GAGTCGCTGCCGGTGGCCAACGGAAGCCAGGTGCAAGCCGGCCAGGCTTTGCTGCGCCTGGGTTCGCGCGAGCTGAACCTGCGCACCAGGGAAGCCGATGTGCGCCAGGCCTCCTTGTCCTGGCAATCGGCGGCCGCCGGTTTGGATGCCGCCACCCGCAAGGACTGGCAGGTGCTCAATGACCAACTGGCTTTTTCCAATGCCGAACAGGCGGCCGTCGCGGCCGATTTCCAGCAATACCGGCCGCTGGCCCCCTATGCGGGGGTATTGGTCGACATGGATCCCGACCTGCGGCCGGGGCAATGGCTAGGCAACCGGGAATACCTGGGATCGCTGGTGGCCGGCGGACGCTGGCAAGTGGTGACCTATGTCGACGAGGAGGCCGTGCACCGCATTGCGCCGGGCGACCGGGCGCTGTTCATCGCCGACGGCCTGGGCAGCCCGGCATTGCGCCTGACGGTCGCCAGCATCGACCGCGACGCCACCCGCACCATGGGCGAGCCTGAACTGGCCACCCTGTTCGGCGGCGACGTGCTGGCCAGGGAAAAAAACGGCGTGCTGTATCCGGAGCACGCCGTGTTCCGTGTGGTGCTGGCAGTGGCCGAGGCGCTCCCGGCGCAACAGACGGAATGGCGCGGGCGCGTCACGATTGCCGGACGCTGGGAAGTGCCGGCGCTCAGGTTCCTGCGCACGGCGGCTTCGGTGGCATGGCGCGAAGCCGGTTTCTAGCGCGACCCAATCCATTCTTCCCGCCGCCAGCCGCAACAGCTCGGCAAATCATTCCCGCACGCTCAGGCGATACACCGTCGTTTGGCGGTACACCTGTCCGGGACGCAGGATCACGGCTTCGCGCTGCGGGCCGTTGATCTGGTTGGGATAAGCCTGCGCCTCCAGGCAAAAGCCGTCATGCGGGACATAGGGCTGCGCGCCCCGCCCCGCGACGTTTGCCAGGAAATTGCCGCTGTAGAACTGCAGGCCGATTTCCGTGGTCGATACGGTCAGCTGCCGCCCGGATCCCGGATCATAGACCGTCGCCACCTCGCGCAATGCCTGGCTGCGCGCCCCCGGCTCGCCGGCTTCCGGCTCTTCCCGGCGCAGGCAATAGCAATGGTCGAAGCCGCCGGCAATCCCCAGTTGCTCGTCGGGCCATGACAAGCGCGGGCCGATCGGCGCCGGCTGGCGGAAGTCGAAGGCGCTGCCGGCCACCTCCGCCTCCCGCTCGGGGATGAGCGTGCGGTCGACCTGCAAATAGGTATCGGCGTCGATGGACAGGATGTGGTCGCAGATATTGTCGGCGCCGCCGTTCAGGTTGAAGTAGCCGTGCGAGGTCAGGTTGAGCGGCGTAGGGGCGTCGGTCGTGGCGGTGTAGTCGATGCGCAACCGGCCCTCGTCGTCCAGCCGGTACAGCACCGAGGCCAGGACATTGCCCGGGAAACCGGCCGCGCCGTGCGGCGATACCAGCGTCATCCGCAAGCCTTCCGGATCGGGCTGCACTTGCCACGGCATGAGATGGAACCCGCCCTCGCCGCCATGCAAGTGGTTGTCGCCATTATTGCGGTGGACCTGGTAAGCCACGCCATCCACCGTGAAGCGGCCGTCGGCGATGCGGTTGCCCCAGCGGCCGATGATGCTGCCGAAGTAAGCCGGATTGGCGATGTAGTCGTCGACGTCCTTGTAGCCGAGCAAGACGTCGGCTTCGCGGCCGTAACGGTCCGGCGCCCACCAGGAAACCAGCGCCGCGCCGCGGTCGCTGATGATGACGCGCATGCCATAGGCATTGCGCAAGGTGTACAGGTTGATACCGTGTTCAGCAGAGGTGCTGGAAATTGTGAAATGCGTCATCGTCTAAAAATTTGGCAATGGATTGAATTGCGGATCCATCGGTATGTTCATTCGCCCGTTTGTCCTTGATGCCTGTCAGTTGCCGCTGCCGTCCGCTGGCGGCGCCAGTATCGATGCGGCCGCCGAAAGCTTTTTCCCCGGCCGCTGGGGCGCTGGCCTGGGCGTCTCCTCGCCGCCGGCCAACTGTTCCTGGTATTCCCTGGGCGTGCAGCCCAGTTCGCGCTTGAAGACGGCATGCATGTATTGCACCGACGTAAAGCCGCAAGTGACGGCGATGTCGGCGGCGTTGCTGCCGTCCTGTTGCAACAGGCGCTTGGCGGCATCAAGCTTGAAGCGCAGGATTTCATCGTGCACGCTGCGCCCCAGCTCGCGCCGGAAATACCATTCCAGCGAGGAGCGCGAGATGCCGACGTAATCGGCCACCTGTTCGGTCTTGATCCCCTGGCAGGCATATTGGCGGATGAAGTGCAGCGCCTGCATCACATGCGGATGATTGCGCACTTCATGGCGGCTCGAGGCCAATACATTGATGCCGGCCGGCGGCACCAGGATGCGGGTGTTGGGAAACTGCGCGCCGTGCAGCATCTGGTGCAGCAAGTGCGCCGCCGTGCGGCCCATCTCGGTCGTCCCCTGGATCACGGAACTGAGCGGCACGCGCGTGAGCACGCGCGCCAGCGGGTCGTTGTCGATGCCGATCAGGGCTACTTGCTCGGGCACCGCAATGCCGGCGAACAGGCAAGCCTGCAACAGCTGGCGCGCGCGCGCATCGGTCACGGCGATGATGCCGATCGGCTTGGGCAGGCTGCGCACCCAGGCGATCAGTTGTTCCACCGCGGTATCCCAGGACTGCGCGCTGGTGCCGACGCCGCGATAGATGTCGCCCTGTATCCCGTCGCGCTGGGTCAGCATGTCGAAGATTCTCTCGCGCTCTTGCGCCCAGCGATTGACGCCGGCCTGGGGCAAGCTGAAAAAGGCGAAATTCTGCAGGCCGGCCTCGATCAGATGGTCGTAGGCCAGCTTGACCAATTTGAAGTTGTCGGTGGCGACATAGGGCCGGCCTTCCGGATAGACGCTTTCATCGGCATACGAGCCGCCGATGGCGACCACCGGCAATCGCACCCGCGACAAGGCCTCGGCGGTGGCCGGGTCGTCGTATTCGGCGATGATGCCGTGCCCTTGCCAGCGCTCGATACCTTGCAGGCGGGTACGGAAATCCTCCTCCAGGTACAGGTCCCATGAGGCGCGCGTACTGCTGAGGTATTCGCCGATGCCGGCAATGATCTCGCGGTCGAATATCTTGTTCGCATTGAACAGCAATGCAATACGATGCACTGTTGGCACTCTTGCCACTCTGCACTCTCCCCTGCGCGCCGGCTTCCCAGCGCCGTCTCCGGCGCGCGCCTTCGCTCATCGCGGCGCGCGGTCTTGTCATTCCCAGCTCTGCAGCTGACATCTTGCTTACGATTGTAGCGATCGATCGGCCCGGGAACGGCTTTGTGCGACCGCAACAGAAAGAATCGCTATCCCGGTTGGTGAATTTCGTAATTGTAGACATGAATCGGCGGTTGCTAGTATCGGCCTCACATCAAAACCGATAGCAATTATTCAAAAGGCCTTGATGCATAGCAAGAGACTTCCCCTGCGCGAATTTGCGGAGCGGGACGGCAAACCGGCGGCACGGTAACGACAAGCTGATCGGCCTCATGACAAGGGGCCGGTCGCCAGCTTGAACATGGGACTGGCACCCGCCATGTTCCTGAAGATGCCCCTTTAAAAATCATAATGACATTGGAGATCAGGCAATGAACGCAATTCTGAAAAAAAGTGTATTGGCCTTGATGGCGATGACGACCATCTCGCTGGTCAGCACCAGCGCCATGGCGGATGCGAAAAATCCCAAGATCGGCTTTTCCATTGACGACCTGCGCGTCGAACGCTGGGCGCGCGACCGCGATTTCTTTACCGCGGCCGCGGAGAAACTGGGCGCAAAAGTCTTCGTCCAGTCGGCGGACGCCAGCGAAGCGCGCCAGATCTCCCAGATCGAGAACCTGATTTCGCGCGGCGTCGATGTCATCGTCATCGTGCCGTTCAATGCGACCGTGCTGACCAACACCATCAAGGAAGCCAAGAAGGCCGGCATCAAGGTCCTGTCGTACGACCGCCTGATCCTGAATGCCGATGTCGACGCCTATATCTCCTTCGACAATGAGAAAGTGGGTGAAATGCAGGCCGAAGGCGTGGTCAAGGTCCAGCCCAAGGGCAACTTCTACCTGCTGGGCGGCTCGCCCACCGACAACAACGCCAAGATGCTGCGCGAAGGCCAGATGAAGGTGCTCAAGCCATACATCGACAAGGGCGACATCAAGATTGTCGGCCAGCAGTGGGTGAAGGACTGGAACCCGACCGAGGCCTTGTCCATCGTTGAAAACGCGCTGACCGCCAATAACAACAAGATCGACGCCATCGTCGCTTCCAACGACGGCACCGCCGGCGGCGCCATCCAGGCGCTGGCGGCGCAAAAGCTGGCCGGCAAGGTGCCGGTTTCCGGCCAGGATGCCGACCTGGCCGCGGTCAAGCGCGTCGTCGCCGGCACCCAGACCATGACGGTGTACAAGCCGCTCAAGCTGATCGCCTCCGAAGCGGCCAACCTGTCGGTGCAACTGGCGCGCAACGAGAAGCCTTCCTACAACTCGCAATATGATAACGGTTTCAAGAAGGTCGACACCGTCCTGCTCAAGCCGACCCCATTGACCAAGGCCAACGTCAATATCCTGGTGGATGACGGCTTCTACACGCAAGCGCAAATCGGCGGCAAATAAAGCGGCGGCGACGATCCGGAGCGGCGCGGCGCCGGCCCGGATCGGAGCGGTCGCTTCATTTTCCGATGCGTTGATTCGCCTGATGGCGATGCGTTTTCGGTGCGTTTGCGATGCATCGCGGCCGGCGCATGCTTTACCGCCCCGAACTTCCATGGCATCGCCATGACGTTCCGGCAGTTTTTATCCCACGAGAGCAGGCATGTCTGAGTATTTGTTAGAAATGAAGGGCATCGTCAAGCAGTTCGGCGGCGTCCGCGCCCTGGATGGCATCGACCTCAAGATCAAGGCCGGCGAATGCGTCGGCCTGTGCGGCGAAAACGGCGCCGGCAAATCCACCTTGATGAAGATCCTGTCCGGCGTCTATCCGCACGGCACCTGGGAAGGCGAGATCCGGTGGGATGGCAAGCCGCTCGTGGCCCAGTCGGTGCGCGACACGGAAGCGGCCGGCATCGTCATCATCCACCAGGAACTGATGCTGGTGCCGGAGCTGTCGGTGGCCGAAAACATTTTCATGGGCCACGAGATCACCCTGCCCGGCGGCCGCATGAATTATCCGGCCATGTATCGCCGCGCCGAAGAACTGATGCGCGAGCTGAACATGCCCGACATCAACGTGGCCTTGCCGGTGATGCAGTACGGCGGCGGCCACCAGCAACTGGTGGAAATCGCCAAGGCGCTCAACAAGAAGGCGCGCCTGCTGATCCTGGACGAGCCCTCGTCGTCGCTGACCTCGTCGGAAATCGCGATCCTGCTCAAGATCATCAAGGACCTCAAGGCCCGTGGCGTGGCCTGCGTATACATCTCGCACAAGCTCGACGAGGTGGCCGAAGTCTGCGACACCATTTCGGTGATCCGCGACGGCAAGCACATCGCCACCACCCCGATGCAGTCGCTGGATGTGAACCAGATCATCACGCAGATGGTCGGGCGCGAAATCACGGCGATGTATCCGACCCGCGACCATGAGATCGGCGAAGTGGTGTTCGAGGCCCGCAACGTCACCTGCTTCGATGTCGACAACCCCAGGCGCAAGCGCGTCGACGACGTGTCGCTGGCGGTACGCCGCGGCGAGATCGTCGGCATCGCCGGACTGGTCGGCGCCGGCCGCACCGAACTGGTGTCGGCGCTGTTCGGCGCCTATCCCGGGCGTTATGAAGGCAAGGTCTTCATGGACGGCGTGCAGGTCGATACCGGCACGCCGCTCAAGTCGATCCGCCTCGGCCTGTGCATGGTGCCGGAGGATCGCAAGCAACATGGCATCGTGCCCGATCTCGGGGTCGGGCAAAACATCACGCTGACGGTACTGGACCGGTTCTCGCATCGCACCCGCATCGATACCGCTTCCGAACTGAAGACCATCCAGGACGAGATCGTGCGCATGCAGCTCAAGACCGCCAGCCCCTTCCTGCCGATCACCGGCCTGTCGGGTGGCAACCAGCAAAAAGCCGTGCTGGCGAAAATGCTGCTGGCGCAACCCAAGGTGCTCATTCTCGATGAGCCTACGCGCGGCGTCGATGTCGGCGCCAAGGCGGAAATCTACCGGCTCATCGCGGCGCTGGCCAAACAAGGGGTGGCCATCATCATGGTGTCGTCCGAGCTGGCCGAAGTGCTGGGCGTGTCCGACCGCGTGCTGGTCATCGGCGAAGGCAAGCTGCGCGGCGACTTCGTCAATGAACACCTGACGCAGGAGACGGTGCTGGCGGCCGCCATCAACCAGTCGGCGCAACGCCAGGCAACGCACAGCGCTGCCGCATAAATAAAACAACCTGGAATTGAGTATGACAACAACGAACATCAAGCAGATTTTCGGCCGCTACAAGATCATCGCACTGCTCATCGCCATTGCCATCATCTGGGCCTTCTTCAGCTGGCAGACCGAGGGCGGTTTCGTCACGCCCCGCAACCTGTCCAACCTGCTGCGCCAGATGGCGGTCACCGGCATCCTGGCTTGCGGCATGGTGCTGGTCATCATTGCCGGCGAGATCGATTTGTCGGTCGGCTCGCTGCTCGGCCTGCTCGGCGGCGTGGCCGCCATCCTGGATGTGACCTACCACCTGCCGCTGGCGCTCAGCCTGCCGCTGGTGCTGGCGCTGGGCCTGGCGTTCGGGCTGTTCAGCGGTTACCTGACCGCCTACAAGCGGATTCCCTCGTTCATCGTCGGCCTGGGCGGCATGCTGGCCTTTCGCGGCGTGCTGCTGGGCGTGACCGGCGGCCTGACCATCGCGCCGGTGTCGGACCACCTGGTGTATCTGGGGCAAGGCTACCTGCCGCCGCAACTGGGGATTGCGCTGATGCTGATCCTGTTCGCCCTGACGCTGGGGCTGACCTGGCGCCAGCGCGCCAACCGCGCACGCCACGCGCTGCCGGTGCCGGCCTTGTGGCGCGATGCGGTGAAGGTGCTGCTCATCGGCGCCGTGCTGCTGGCCTTCGTGCGCACGCTCAACAGCTATGACGGCATCCCGGTGCCGGTGCTGATGCTGCTGGCGCTGCTGGGCCTGTTCAGCTACATCACCACGCAAACCGTATTCGGCCGCCGCATCTATTCGGTGGGCAGCAACATGGAAGCCACGCGCCTGTCCGGCGTCAACGTGCAGGCAGTCAAGCTCTGGGTGTTCGGCATCATGGGCGTGATGTGCGCGCTGGCCGGCCTGGTCAACACCGCGCGCCTGGCCGCCGGTTCGCCCTCGGCCGGCAACATGGGCGAGCTCGATGCCATCGCCGCCTGCTTCATCGGCGGCACCTCCATGCGCGGCGGCTCGGGCACCATCTACGGCGCGCTGATCGGCGCGCTGGTGATGGCCAGCCTGGACAACGGCATGTCGATGCTCGATGTCGGCACCTACTGGCAGATGATCGTCAAGGGCAGCATCCTGGTGCTGGCCGTCTGGGTCGACGTCAGTACCCGTTCGGGACGCTGAGCATTCGATATTCATCTTTTCATCCTTCTGTCGCCGGGCTTGGCCCGGCCGGTATTTCACCCTATTTCCGGAGCCCCTTAGCATGACCGCATCAACTCAACCCGCATCGACTTCCGCCGGCGCCATGGAGCACGCCATTTATCCCAGCCTGGCCGGCAAGCGCGTGGTCGTCACCGGCGGCGGCACCGGCATCGGCGCCGCGCTGGTTGCCGCCTTCGTCGCCCAGGGAGCGAACGTTTTCTTCCTCGACATTGCGGAGCAAGAATCCCGCGCGCTGGAAGCAACGCTGAAAGATGCGGCCTTCCCGCCCACCTTCCTGCATTGCAACCTGCGCGACCTGGAGGCGCTGGCCGCCACCTTTGCGCGCATCGGGGAAACCGTCGGCGCGGTGGATATCCTGGTCAACAACGCCGCCAACGACGACCGCCATGCGCTGGACGATGTCACCCCCGCCTATTGGGAGGAACGCATGGCGGTCAACCTGCGCCACCAGTTCTTTTGCGCGCAAGCGGTCGCGCCGGGCATGCGCGAACAAGGGCGCGGGGCGATCATCAACTTCGGTTCCATTTCCTGGCATCTCGGCTTGCCCAACCTGGCGCTCTACATGACCGCCAAGGCCGCCATCGAAGGGCTCACGCACGGCCTGGCGCGCGACCTTGGCGCGCATCACATCCGCGTCAACTGCATCCTCCCCGGCGCGGTTCGCACGCCGCGCCAGACGCGCCTGTGGCACAACCCGGAGGAGGAAGCCAACATCCTGTCCTCGCAATGCCTGCCCAAGCGCATCGAGCCGCACGACGTGGCGGCGCTGGCGCTGTTCCTGGCCTCCGACAGCGCGGCCATGTGCACCGGGCGCAACTACTACGTCGACGCCGGCTGGCTCGGCGCCTGAGGCGGGTATCCCATGACGATCTCCGAGCCCGGCTGTCCCAGCAGCCATCGTGCGGAACCTGCCCCATGAACGCAAAAAAGCCGCTACGGATCGATGCGCACCAGCATTTCTGGCACTATCGCTCGGAGGACTATCCGTGGATCGGCGCCGAGATGGACCTGCTGGCGCAGGATCGGTTGCCGTACCAGTTCCAGCCGCTGCTTGAAGCGCACGGGCTGCATGCGTCGATCACGGTGCAGGCGCGCCCCGGCCGCGATGAAACCGCCTTCCTGCTCGGACTGGCGCGGCAGGATCGCCGCATCGCGGGCGTCATCGGCTGGGAAGATATTTCATCGCCCGAGCTGGCCGAGCATGTCGGACAATGGGGGCGCGACAAGCTGCTGGGATTTCGCCACCAGATCCAGGACGAGACCGATCCGCCGGCATTCCTGGCGCAACCGCAATTCAACGAGGGAATCCGCTGGCTGCAAGAGCGCAACTACGTCTACGACGTGCTGGTGCATGAGCGCCAGCTGTCATCCATCCGGGCCTTCTGCGCCCGCCACGACAAGCATTGGCTGGTGCTCAACCATCTGGGGAAACCGGCGCTCAAGGAATTCCGCAAGAACAAAGGGGCCTTCGAACGCTGGCGCGAGCAGGCGCGGGAATTGGCCGCCATGCCGCACGTCGCCTGCAAACTCTCCGGCCTGCTCACCGAAGCCGACTGGATGCGCGGATTGTGCCTGCGCGACTTCGACCATATCCTGCTGTGCCTCAATACCGCACTGGAACTGTTCGGGCCGCAGCGGCTGATGTTCGGTTCCGACTGGCCGGTTTGCCTGCTCGCCGCGTCCTATTCCAGGGTGGTGTCGGTTACCCGGGAATGGGCCGGCACGCGGCTATCGGCAACGGAACAGGATGCGCTGTGGGGAGAAACTTCAGCCAAGGTCTATGGCTTGTCATTGTGATGAAACAAAAAAAGCCGCCGCGAATCGACTTCGCGGCGGCTTTTCGCTCGCATGGCTGACAGCCGCTGACAGCCGCTGCCGGCGGCGCGCGGGTCTTGCCGCGCCATACCGTCAGTGCGTTTCCCGCTTTTCCAGCTTCTCCCGCACCTTGGAGACATCGCGCTCGGATACCGCGGCGGCCTGGTTGCTCCATCCCTGACGCACGAAGCTTGCCAGCTCCGCCGCTTCCTTGTCGGACAGGCGATGCGCGAACCCCGGCATGACCAGGATCGACGGCGCCTTTTCCGTGGATGGCGTGCGCGCGCCTTGCAAGATCACCTGCACCAATGCGCCGGGATTGCCGGCATTGACCACCGATGCGCCGTCGAGCACCGGAAAGATGCCGGGCGCGCCCTTGCCGGTGACGAAGTGGCAGGCGGCGCAGTTATCGAGGTAGAGCCGCTCGCCCAAGCTCAAGTCCTTGGCCGCCGTCAGTTTCTTGATGGTGGCCTCCGCCCCCTGCGGCTTGACGCCGCTGCTGCGCGACGGCGCCACGCTCAGCGTCTTGAGATAGGCGGCGATGGCTTGCAGGTCTCCTGGCGTCAGGTGCGAGGTGCTGTGCTCCACCACCAGGCTCATCTCGCCGGCGACGGCGGCGCTCTTGTTGCGCCCGGTTTGCAGGTAGGCGACGATGTCGTCCGCGCTCCAGTGCGGCATCCCGCGCAGCGAAGGCACCGCCCAGCCGTTCAGTTCGCCGCCGGCGAGGAACTGCTCCTGCGTGCTGTCGCTGGCTTTTTCGTTCATCGCGAAACCGCGCGGCGTGTGGCAGCTGCCGCAGTGGCCGAGGCCTTCAGCCAGATAGGCGCCGCGCCTGACCTCGCCGCTCCAGCCGTCTTGCGCCTTGAATGGCTGGTCATTGGCGAAGAACATGTTCCACAGCTTCATGCCCCAGCGGAGGTTGAAAGGAAAGCTCATGCTGGACGGCGGCGGATCGGATGCCACCGGTTTCACGCCATCCATGAAGTAGGCGTACAACGCGTGGATGTCTTCGTCCGAGACCTTGGCATAGTTGGGATAAGGCATGGCCGGATACAGCGGAGTGCCATCCGCGCGCACGCCATGGCGCACCGCGCTGGCGAACTGCTGCTCGCTGTAATTGCCGATGCCGTGCTGCTTGTCGGGCGTGATGTTGGTGGAGTAGATCATGCCGTGGCCGCTGTCGATCGCCAGGCCGCCGGCGAAAGCCGGCTTGCCGGCGGCGCTGTGGCAGGCCATGCAGTCGCCGGCGCGGGCCAGATATTCGCCGCGTTGGAGCAGCGCCTGGTCCGCCGCCGCGTGCGCCGCCGACAACGCGCTCAAGCTCAGGGCCAGGATGGCCAGTAGTTGGTTCAGTCTTTTCATTTTTGCTTACACCTTGACCAAGGGGCCTGGGTTTTTCAGGTACTGCTTCTTGATGGCTTCGGCCGCGAACAGCGTGATGGCGCCGATGGTGGCGGTCGGGTTGGCCTGGAAGTTCTGCGGGAAGGCGTTGCCGCCCGGGACGAACACGTTGTGCACATCCCACGACTGCAGGTAGCGGTTGAGCGCCGAGTCGCGCGGCGAATCGCCCATGACGGCGCCGCCCACGTTGTGGGTGGAGACGTACTTGGTGATGTCCCAGTGCGAGTCGAGCGCCAGGAAGCTTTCCGACATGAAGTCCGGGTTGAGCTCCCTGGAAATCTTCAGCACGATGTCGCGCAGGTAGCGCTGCAGCTTCAGCTCGTTCTGGCGCCAGTCGAATGTCATGCGCAGCAGCGGCTGGCCCCACGGGTCCTTATAGGTCGGATCCAGGTCCAGGTAGTGGCCGCGATAGGACATGCATGTGGTGGTGATGCTGACCTTCATCGAATGGTCGTACCAGTCGATCATGCCTTCCTTCCAGCCACGGCCCCAACTCGGCGTGCCCGGCGGCAGCGCGGTGCCGATCGGCGCGCCCGACGCCTGGGAACTGTGGATCTTGGCGCCGCCGATGAAGCCCAGCTTGATGCCGTCGTCGAAGTTGCCCGGCGAGATGTCGTTGAACATTTCGCCGGTGGCGCCGGCGGTGGCAAACGAGTTGAAGTTCTTGTCCTTGAAGAACAACGTGGCGCCGCCGTTGGAGAGGAAAGCGTAGTTGCGGCCGATGGTGCCGGTCTCGGTGAGCGGGTCGTACGGCTTGCCGATGCCCGACAGCAGCATCAGGCGCACGTTGGCGAACTGGAAGCTGGACAGGATCACGATCTTGGCCGGCTGGAACACTTCCTTCTTGTTCTCGTCGATGTAGGTGACGCCCTTGGCCGTCTTCTTGTCGGCGTGCAGGTCGACGCGGATGACGTTGGCGTTGGCCTTGTAGTCGAAGTTGGGCATGCGCTTGACCACATCCAGGATGGTGGTCTGCGGCGAGGCCTTGGAATAGTTCAGGCAGGGATACTTGCTGCAAAAGCCGCAGTAGTTGCAGGGCGCGATCTGCGCGCCGTAGGGATTGGTCCAGGCCGTCGACACGTTGGCCGAAGGATTGGGGAACGGGTGGTAGCCCATCTTGCGCGCCACGTCGGCGAACAGGCTGCTGTTGTAGGTGTCATGCAGCGCCGGCAGCGGATACGGGCTGGAGCGCGGGCCTTCGAACGGGTCGCCGCCCGGCTGGAGCTTGCCCTGCAGGTTGCCGGTATTGCCGGACAGGCCGCACACCTTGTCGAAGAAGTCATAGTGCGGCTCGATCTCGTTCCAGGTGAAGGGGAAGTCCTTGATGCGCATGTCCGGATCCAGGCTGCCGTGCTTGTAGGCCTGGTCGGCGTAGGTCTTCAACTTGAGGTCGGTGGGCGTGGGACGGATCAGCACGCCGGTCCAGTGCAGGCCCGAGCCGCCGACCCCGGTGCCGGGCGCGAAAGCGCCCCACTTGCGGGTGGGCAGCGCGGCCTGGGCGGCGTTGTAGCGCACCGTCAGCGCGGCGTCGCGCGGGGTGGCGAACACCTTGTTGCGGGTGGCGTAACCGTATTGGTCGGCCGGTTTCGGGTAGGCGAAATCTTCGGGAGGACGGTCCGGGCCGCGCTCCAGGGCGCGGACTTTGAGGCCTTCCCTGGCCAGTTCAATGGCCATGATCGAGCCGGCCCATCCAAGGCCGACGATGACGACGTCGACTTCGTCGTTGGTAATGTTTGGCATACGGAGGCTGATTCTTTAGTTAATCGGGAAATCGGAAAATCGGGAAAACGGAGCGGGCTCAGGCGCGCTTGCCGGACAGGCTCACCGGGCCCAGCGGATACTTCACGTTATGCTGGTCGACCCATTCGGTGTAGGCCGCGCGCGCGCCGGGGAAGCCGATCGCCACCCAGGCCTTCATGTCCTTGTTGCCGCCGTACATGGGGTCGGCCAGGTAGCCGTTCTTGGTGTCGCCCAGCAATTGGCCGAAGAACTGCGACGGCTTGAGCGAGGCTTCGCCCAGCGCGGCGAAATCGGCGGTGTTCTTTTGCAGCGCGGTCAGCAAGGCGTCCTTGTCCTTCGCGTCAAGCTGCTCGAAAGGCTTGCCGTGCTGTTGCCGGCTGATCTGCTGCGCCAGCTTGATGCCGATGCGGTACACCTCCTGCGGCGCATAGGGAATCTGGAAACCGAGCGTGGCCGGGGCGTCGACCTTGTGCGGCCCCTGCTGGTAGATATCGGAACCCAGGCCGATATGCAGTTGCTGGTCGATGAAGACCGGCACATTGGTTTCCAGCGCGCCAGGGCCGCGGCCCTCGGCAGGGATCAGGCGGTCGCAGGCGGCCAGGATGAAAATCCATTCGGCGGCGGAGAAAAATACCGGCTGGTAGCGGTTGAGCTCGATGCCTTCCAGGCCCTCGGCCTGGGCCGACTTGAACATGGGAATCGAGACGATGGGAACGGCAACCGCCGTTGCCGCCAGAACGGCGCGGCGCGATGGGCTGAACTTGGTTTTCGGCATGGTGAGCGCGGAGTATGGTGGTTGGAAAAACAAGCCGGCGCCGCGATCCGGGACGGGATCAGGTGCGCAGGGACTGGAAATCGTAAAAATGCGGCAGCCGGCGCAACGCCGGAAAGGCATGCGCAACAGGAAAACCTGTCAGTCAAATGGTCGGCGGCGCTTGGGGTGCTGGCGTTCAGGCGCTGTCGTAGCGGCTGTACCCGGCCAGCCCGGCGATCCCGTTGCGGGCGGCCAGACGGCAAATAGCCGGCCGCATTCCCGCGCCGGGCGAAGAACCGAGGGTATCGACAGAGGAAAATGCCGTGCGCAGGACTGCGTCGGCGGATGTGGCGTTGGCTCTTGCGGAGCAGCCGCTTGCTGGGTGGTGGATGGTTACCATTGCCTGAATTCGCGAGTTAGTTGAACAACTCGTCTCCCAATCCGATCCAGCCTTTGGCGGCTGGCATTTCTTGTTGCTCCGGTCCGGCAGGACCAGGATGCCGATGCGCCGGCATGGGCGTGATTTTAACACCGGAAGACATAAGATGTCGTAACTCTAAATTTCCAGGCGGCATGCATTTCGTCGCGGAAACGCCATGGGCCGTGACAACGGCGGCCATCGCCGGGCTGCCGGAATCGGCGCATGCCCGCGCCGGCGCTTGGCTCGCCGCGCCGAAATAAAGCTGGATGAAAAGGCCGAACATGTGTATAGTGGCGCAACTCCTCACCAAGTGACGTAAAAGTCTGGCCTCTCACCTGTCTTGCCTCCCTGGCAAGTCCTGTCTGATCCCTCGTTTCTATTTCTTCTTGTTTGGCGTGCTTCCGGAGCCGATGCTCTTTTGATCACGCAGCCGAGGATATGACATTGCCTGAAAGGCGACGAAGCCGTCTGGCTTCGCCTGTTCGAGGAATACCGGCAACTTCTTGCGCAACTGACGCAAAGAAGTTCTCACCTGGGAAATACCCTTTAACGAGTTGCGTGCAACGGTTTGCCGGCCTGCACCAGGCTCACCTGTTTCGGAGACTGAATGGCGAAGGAAGAGTTGATCGAAATGCAGGGCCAGGTAACTGAAGTGTTGCCTGACTCCCGATTCCGTGTTGATCTGGAAAATGGACATTCCCTGATCGCCTATAGCGCGGGACGCATGAAGAAGAATTTCATCAAGATCCTGGCGGGCGACAAAGTGACGCTTGAATTGTCGCCTTACGACTTGAGCAAGGGAAGAATCATCTTCCGCCATATCGAGAACCGCACCTCCAGCGGACCGAGGCCTCCCCGCCGCCGTTAAGGCGCGCAAGGGGCCGGGCGGCATCACTGTCCAGATAGGACTGGATGCCGCGACGGTCTTCTCAAGTCGAGTATCGATAGAGAACCGCATGCGAAAAAAACACATGCGAAAAGCCCTGATCCACGGATCGGGGCTTTCTGCTTTTCAGGGGCATACCGGACCGACTGGACACCGGCGCATCGGCAAAGACTTCAGAGTTTTCCCGCCGCGATATCGGCATCCATCGCCTGCAGCGCCATCCCGATCGCGTACTCCTCGGCTTCCACCGGAGAATTGCCGCGAAAGCCGTCGCAGCTGACGCGGCGAAACGGCACCGGATTGTCGTTGCGGTGGAATTGGTAGCTGCCGACCCAGCTGCCGTCGCGCTGCTCGATGCTGCTGGCGCGGATGAAGTAGCCGCGGTGTTCCACCGCGTCGCCGTCGAGCTCGGCATCGATCACGGCACGCGCGAACGCGGCGCCGGTCGCCTGCGCCGCGGCGGCCGAGCGGAAAGGATTGCCGCGGATATCCGGGTAGGCCACCTCGCCGACCTTGACCACACAGCGCACATCGCCGCTGCGCGCGTCTTCCTGGTAGTCGACCGTGATGTGCTTGCCGCGATAAGCTGCGCCGTATTGCGCCATGTCCGTTGCCATTCAAATGATTGTTCGGGGCATCGTAGCATAGCGCGCTGCCGCCGTTGCAGCCTTCATTGCAACGCCATGTACATATGCGCTGCGCTGCCTGCATTCCCGCCTGCATTCCATTATCATGGCGGGCCCTTTCAACCTCTCTCCTTTCCCGCATGTCCGACTTCGACGCCACCGCCAACGATTCCTCCTCCGGCCAGGACGCCATCAATGAAGCGCGCCTGTGGCGTGAAGACGGCTGGACCGCCCGCATCATCAAGAATGACGATGACGACGGCTGGGCGGTCGAGATGACGCGCGACGGGGAACGCGAACCGACACTGATCGGCCCCTGGACCATGGGCCGCGACAAGAAGAACCCCAAGCCGCTGGACAAGTCCGCGTTCAACACGCTGGTGAAAACCGCATCGGAATTCCGCCGCCGCAGCGAGCAGCAGTTGCATGCGCAATTGCACAAGCACGTCACCGTCGACGGCGATGGCGGCGCTTCGATCAAGGTGACCCTGGACATCGTGCCCGACGACGATTTTCCCTACGCCGACCTGACGGCCTGGGATGAGATGGGCGAAGTGCTGGCCAAGGTGCAAGTCGCCCCCAACTACAAATTGAACGCAGACAGCGCCGAACGCTGGGTAGCCGGCAACTATCGCAAACCCGGCTAACGCGGTCAGACGCCTGGCAACAGCCGCTCCGGCTGAACCAGCATGAGCGGCTCCGGCGCCGACAGCGCCTCATGCTGCTGCCCCGGGATCTTGAACAGCGCGACGACCCCGACCAGATCCCCGGCCTGCGTCTTGAGATCGGACGCGGCAGCGGCGATCTGCTCCACCATGGCAGCGTTCTGCTGCGTACCGCGATCCATCTCGGCCACCGCATCGCCGACCTGCAGCACACCCGTGCTCTGCTCCGAGCTGGCCGCGCTGATCTCGCCCACGATATCGGCCACGCGGCGGATGCTCTCCACCACATCGGCCATCGTGGCGCCGGCCTTGTCCACCAATGCGGCGCCCTGTTCCACCCGTTCGACGCTGTCGCCGATCAGCATCTTGATCTGTTTGGCGGCATCGGCGCTGCGCCCCGCCAGCGAACGCACCTCGCTGGCCACCACCGCGAAACCGCGCCCCTGCTCGCCGGCCCGCGCGGCTTCCACCGCCGCATTGAGCGCCAGGATATTGGTCTGGAAAGCGATGCTATCGATCACGCTGATGATGTCGGCAATCTTGCGGCTGCTGTCGTTGATGCCCTTCATGGTTTCCACGACCCGGCCAACCACTTCGCCGCCCTGGATGGCAACCTGCGAGGCGTTCATCGCCAGCTGATTGGCCTGGGCCGAGTTATCCGCGTTCTGCCTGACGGTGGCCCCCAATTCCTCCATCGATGAGGCGGTGTGCTCCAGCGCGGCGGCCTGGCGCTCGGTACGCGCGCTCAGGTCATGGTTGCCGTGAGCGATCTCCGCACTGGCCGCGGCCACACCTTCGGCGCCGCATCGCACCGCGCTGACCACCCGCGCCAACGAATCCTGCATCGCCCCCAATGCCTTGAGCAACGGGCTGATCTCATCATGGTCGGCATCTTCCACGGGCATCGTGAGATTGCCGTCCCTCACATGCTCGGCGATCAGTTGCGCCTGGCGCAAGCGCCGTCCCAACAGACGCGCCACATACCAGGAAAACCCCAATAATCCGCAGGCCAGCAATGCCGCCACAGCTGCCAGCAAATTGCTGATGGAGTGCGCATTGGCCTCGATCTGGTCGACTTCTTCGACCAGGACCTGCGTCTGGCGCTTTTTCTCCGCGCTCAAGGCGGACAGGAACTGGTTGCGCGCCGCCATCGTCTTGCCGGACAGGAAGGCATACGCCTCTTCCATCCGCCCCTCCTGGATCAGTTTCAGGTTTTGGTCGCCCACGGTCCAGAATTCGGCCGAAAAGCGCGTGGCATTGGCAAAGAACGCATTACCGGCGTCCAGCAACGCATTTTGCTTGTAGTCGGCCAGCACTTCCTCGATATGCCGGCGCGTGCGGCCGACATCGGCCACGGTCTGCGCCACCTTTTCCGGCGCCCGGCTCAGCATGGCGTCGCGCATCTGCAGCGAGATGCGCGTCATGCTCAGCTCCATATCGGCTACCCGCATCAGTTGCTGGGTGCGGTTGCCGCTGGCGCGCTGCGCCAGCACCGCCACTTCGTTCAGGTAGACCCAGCCGGAAACCGCAACCGCCGCCAGGGCCGCCACCAACACGCCGCACACGAGGAAAAGCCGCTTTGCAATGCTCAGTTTCATCACCGCCCCAATCAATTGCGACGATGCGGCATCGGGCACGGCACCACCTGTCCGATGAAGCGGGAATGTCTCCTCCTGCCTGCCGCATCTACCTAATGCCCGGGCGGTTCAATTGCAGGAAGTAACGTGCAACACCGGCGGGCGCATTGTCTTCAGGTTGGCAAGAATAGGGGATGCCTCGCCATGCGTCTCTGCACAAAACGCAGATTCACCAGCATTTTTATGGCGCGGTGCGCCGTTGCGGCGGCAATGGCCTCAGGCGCCGAGATGCTCGTACAGGATCGCGGCGCCCACGCCGATCAGCACCACGCCGCCGATGATCTCGGCGCGCTTGCCGATCACGCTGCCCAGCAGGCGTCCCAGCATCACGCCGATGGTCACCATGATGGTGGTGGCCAATCCGATCAGCAGCGCGGCTTCGACGATGCTGACATCGACGAAGGCCAGGCCCACGCCCACCGCCATCGCATCGATGCTGGTCGCCACGGCGGTCAGCGCCAGCATCGGCACCGACTGGTTCCGCGGTTCGGGCGGGGCCGCTTCATCGCCGCCGCTGCAGCCTTCGCGGATCATGCGCGCGCCCAAGACCAGCAGCAGCACGAAGGCGATCCAGTGATCCCATTCCGATACCCATTGGGTGGCGACCGAACCGGCGAACCAGCCGATCAGCGGGGTGATGGCTTCGATGACGCCAAACAGCAAGCCGATGCGCAGCGCCTGCAGGAATTTCGGCTTGTGCATGGCGGCGCCCTTGCCGATGGCCGCAGCAAAGGCATCGGTCGACATGGCGAAGGCGAGAAGGACGAGAGCGGGGAAGTTCATGAACGGGGTTCCTGGCCGGGCGAAATCCATGGACGCATCCACACGCCCGACCTCATGCGCGGAAACGTCTATGGTCTCGCCTACCAAGTTGGCTACCCGCGCCACGGCCTGGGCCGAGAATGTTGACGCGGGCTCTTCCGGATTGCCCGGAAGCTGGCTACTCCCCAAAGAGAAGGCTGCATTCTAACCGATAAGCCGGTGTGCTGTCCCCCAGGCACGTTGCGCATGCCCGGACGGCAAGGCAATGGGCCGCGCCGCCTGATGCGGCCCCTTTGCGGCCTTACGCGGCCCGCGCCGGATGCGCCTCAACCGCCACCGGGTCGACGTGGGTCATCACGTCCAGCACATTGTGCGCGTCCAGCACGCGCTGGCGCGCCAGCGCGGCGATGGCGTGGCCTTGCGCCACGGTCAGCGCGCCATCGATTTCCAGGTGCACGTCCACCTGGGTCAGGTCGCCCATCTTGCGCGTGCGCAGGTCGTGCAAGCCTTGCACGCCGGGCGTGCCTTCCAGGGTGCAGCGGATCGCCTGCGATTGCTCCTCGGAGACGGCGCGGTCCATCAGGTCGTTCAATGCCGCCCAGAAAAAACGCCAGCCCATGCGTACCACCAGCAAGCCGACCACCGCCGCCGCCACCGGATCGAGCAAGGTAAAGCCGAGCAGGCTGCCGCCGATGCCGAGCGCCACCACCAGCGAGGAAGCGGCGTCCGAGCGCGCATGCCAGGCATTGGCCACCAGCATGCCCGAGCGCACCCGCTCGGCCACCCGGAGCATGTAGCGAAACAGCAATTCCTTGGCCAGCAGCGCCGCCAGCGCCACCCACAGCGCGGCGCTGTGCACCGGCGGCGTATGGCCGTAATCCTGGATCTTGTGCGCGGCCGAAACCAGCATGCCGATGCCCACCGCCAGCAGCAGGCTGCCCAGCGCCAGCGAGGCGGCATTCTCGTAACGCTGGTGGCCGTACTGGTGGTCGGCGTCAGCCTCCTTGCGGCTGTGGTGCGCGGCGAACAGCACCACGAAATCGGAGACCAGGTCCGACAGCGAATGCACGCCGTCGGCGATCAGGGCTTGCGAACCGGACAGGATCCCCGCCGCGATCTGCAGCGCGCTCAGGGCGACGTTGACCGCGATGCTGACCATCGTGCTGACCCGGCCGGCGCGATAGCGGGCCTCGGCTTCGGGCGCGTTTTCTTTTTCTGCGCTTAACATATCGTCAACTATATACCTTGGGACGACCTTTAAATATCCGCAAATATCGGCAAAACTTGTGCTATCGATCAAATTGCAGGATCATCTTGCCACAATACAATGTCAGCCGCCGGGCCCCAGGGGATGCCCGTGGCCGATTGCTCCGCCAAAGCGCGCGATCTTGCACGCGCAAGATCAATTTCAGCAGGGTTCGTCCTGGATGGGCAGTCTCCGGCCGCATCGGGGGAACCGTTGCGAGCCATCGCGCCGCGGCCACGGCAACGCACCAAAACGCTCCGGCAGACCAAGAGCAGCAACTCATCCGAGGAACAGCATGGCACAAGCAACTCCGCAACCGCTGTCGTTCGCATTCGACAGGGACAGCGGCGAACTGAGCGCAACCTTCACCCCGACGGCGGGCTTCCCGCCGCTGACCCTGGCCTTCCTGAAGCAAGCCATGACGGACAACGGGCTGACCAAGCTGTTCTTCCAGGATTCGGTCCTCAACGGTTTCGTGCGCAAGGCCGAAGACGCCAAGGAAGCGGTGAGCCAGGTCATCGCCCAGCGCCGCGACGGCGAGTTCGCGCTGGACGTGGCCGACGACCTGATGAGCGCTTCGCTCACGCTGGTGGCCCCGTTCGGCGGCCGCGCCAAGAGCGTGGAGGTGGTCAACGCGATCCGCGCTGCGGGCATCACCTACGGCATCCTGCACGAACAATTGCGCGGCGCCCTCTCCGCCGGCCAATGCAACAAGCTGGTGATCGCGCAAGGCCTGATGCCGACGCCGGCCGAACCGGCGCGCTTCGAAAGCCTGCTGGAAGAAAAACAGGAAGAGCTGGCCGAAATCGAGGAAGACGCCGTCGTCTCCTATGCCGATATGGGTTACCTGCTGCTGGTGTCGGCGGGCGACCCGCTGATGCGCCGCATCCCGCCGGTCCCCGGCCAGGACGGCATCGACATCCGCGGCGGCAAGGTGCCGGCGCGTCCGATCGCCGATGTCCCGTTCGCCAAGGAATCGGTCGGCGCCGAACCGAGCGCGGACGATCCCGACCTGCTGGTGGCGATCGTGCCGGGCCAGCCTACAGTGGTCAAGAATGGCGTGAAGGTCAATCCGGTGATCGATATCGAGAACGTCGACCTGTCCACCGGCAACCTGACCTTCGAAGGCACGGTGCGCGTCTCCGGCGACGTCATGACCGGCATGAAGCTGCATGTGGGCGGCGACGTGGTGGTGAGCGGCACCGTGGAAGCGGCCGAGATCGTGGCCGGCGGCAATGTCACCGTCAAGGGCGGCGTGATCGGCCATAGCGAAGGCGTGGCCGCCTCGGCCGGCACCACCTCCATCGCCTCGCGCATCAGCGCCAAGGGATCGGTGCAGGTGATGTTCGCCGAAAGCGCCCACATCGAAGCCGGCGAGAACATCCTGGTGCTGGGCAACGCGCGCCAGTGCGAACTGCTGGCCGGCGACCAGATCACGGTGGGCAAGGGCAACCCGCGCACCGGCCAGATCATCGGCGGCCGCATCGAGGCCACCAACATGATCCGCGCCAACGTCATCGGCGCCCCCACCGGCAACCTGACCCGCGTGCAGGTCGGCCTGGATCCCTATCTCGAAGAAAAGATCGCCATCAAGGAACAGGAATACGCGCGCAAGGTGGCCGAACTGGATCGCACCATCAAGCAACAGGGCTACTACAAGCTCAACCCCGAGAAGGCCACGCCGGAAATCCTGTTCGAGACCAGCGAGAAACGCAAGACGCTGGCCTATGAGGTCAAGACGCTGCTGGAAGACGTGGCGCAGATGAAGGAAGGCATGGTCTCCGCCGAAGATGCCCGCATCGTCGTCGCCAAGGCAGTCTATGAAGGCACGGAACTGCGCATCGGGCACCAGGTATGGCCGGTGCAGTCCGACCTCAGCGGCGGCACCGCGCAGCTGTTCGAGGGCGATATCCGCTACAACCCGAAGAAGTAACGATCCGCTTTGATGGAAGACCTCCCCAAGCTCGGCACGGACCAGTTGCGCACATTGGCGCAAGCCTGCGCCGCCGTGACCCGGGCCTGCAATTGCCGCGGCGCCGATGCCGCCGGCTGGATCAGCCTGCCGCTGGCGCTGCCGGAACGGCAACTGGCCGACATCGGCACGCTGGTCGCCGATCCCTACGACGAACCCACCTTCGCCGAATACCACCCCGACGGCACACGCTACGACTGGCCGGAGGCGCCGGTGGCGCCGCGCTACTATCCCTATAACCGCTGCAACGTGGCGCGCTGTACGCTGTGCGGCCGCCATTACCTGCGTTATACCGAAGCCGGCGGCTACTTCGTCGACCGCCGCATCCGCGCACTGGACCGGCCCGCGCTGGTCGTCGACGCCGACTGAGCGCCAATTAAGCGCCGCCAGGCGCGACCTCAGGCCCCCTCAGCCCCGGCTCAGGCGGCTGGACATCAGGATCTGGTACAGCGTGTCCGCCGGCCGCGACAAGCGGCGCGCCGTCAACGCCACATATTCCACATCGGGCAGCAGCGGCAGGCTGGCATGGTTGAGCGGCACCGTGAGGTCGCGCGAGGCCAGATGCTGCGGCAAGGCCGACAAGCCCAGGCCGCCGCGCGCTGCCGCCATGCAACCGGCATGGCTGCCGCTGGTGCAGACGATGCGCCAATGGTGGCCCGACTTGCCCAGCGCCTGCAGCGTGGCGGCACGGGTGATGCTGGGCTCGGGCAACAGGATCAGCGGCAGCGGCTGCGACAGGTCGACCTGCGTCTCCGGCCGGGTGAGCCACTGCATCGGCGTGGAAAACATGCTGTGCCCGCGCGACTCCCCGCTGCGCCGCTTGCCCACCAGCAAATCCAGCTTGCCCTGGTCGAGCAAGGCATACAGCTCGCTGGTCAGGCCAATGGTGATCTCCAGCTCGACTTCCGGATGCTGGCTGCGGAAAGCCGCCAACATGTCCGGCAGCGGCCCCATGGCAAGGTCATCGGAAGTGCCGAAGCGCACCCGGCCACGCAAGCGCTCGCCGCTGAACTGGGCCTCGGCGCGGGCATGCGCTTGCAGGATCAGGCGCGCATGCACCAACAGGCTCTCGCCATCGGCGGTCAGGGCCAGGGAATGGGTGTCGCGTACGAACAGGCGCCGCCCCACGCTTTCTTCCAGCCGCCGGATATGGTCGCTCACGCTCGATTGCGTCAACCCGAGCTGGCGCCCGGCCTCGGTGAAGCTGCGGGAAGCGGCAGCGGTGGTAAAGGTCTGCAGCCAGACGGGATTGAGCATGATGGGGCGCCATCGGCAACGTTGGAAGACATGCCATTGTCATCGATTTTTCCGATCACAGTCAACGCGATCAAAGGGGTTCCCGATAGCCGTCCGATTTTCTATCATGGAGGAAAATCATCGAACCTCGTCCCTTGCCATGAAACGCTTCCTCCCCGACCGCTTCACCCAACTGCTCATCGGCACCGTGCTGCTGGCCACGCTGCTGCCGGCCACCGGCCGTTTCGAGAGCTTCATGCATGTGGCCAGCAACGTGGCGATCTCGCTGCTGTTCTTCCTGCACGGCGCCAAGCTGTCGCGCGAGGCGGCAATCTCCGGCCTGAAGCAACCCAAGCTGCACCTGCTGACGCTGGCCTCGACCTTCATCCTGTTTCCGTTGCTGGGGCTGGCGCTCAAGGCCGCGGCGCCGGACCTGCTGACGCCGCAGTTGTGGATGGGAGTGCTGTTCGTCTGCACGCTGTCGTCCACGGTGCAATCGTCGATCGGCTTCACCTCGATCGCGCGCGGCAACGTGCCGGCGGCGATCTGCGGCGCCACCGCGTCCAACCTGCTGGGCATCCTGGTCACGCCGCTGCTGGTGACCCTGCTGCTGCATCGCCACCATGAAGGCAGCGGCTGGTCGCAGGTGCTAAGCATCCTGCTGCAATTGCTGCTGCCGTTCGTGCTGGGCAACCTGCTGCGCCCGTGGATCGGCGCCTGGATCAATCGCCACAAGGTGATTGTCAACGTGGTCGACCGCGGCGGTATCCTGCTGTCGGTTTACGCCGCCTTCAGCGCCGCCGTGGCGCAAGGCATCTGGCACCTGTTCCCGCCCGGCCAGCTGGCGCTGCTGCTGCTGGTCAACGCGGTGCTGCTGGGCGCGGTGCTGCTGATCACCACCTATGGCGCGCGGGCGCTGAAGATGCCGCGCGGCGATGAGATCGTGCTGGTGTTCTGCGGCTCCAAGAAGTCGCTGGCCTCGGGCATCCCGATCGCCTCGGTGCTGTTTGCCGGCAGCGGCGCGGCCATCGTGCTCTTGCCCATCATGCTGTTCCACCAGATGCAGCTGATGCTGTGCGCCGTGCTGGCGCGCCGCTATGCCGAACAGCACGAGCGCCAGGAGCAGACCCGGCCCGACAGCGCCCCGGCCGTGGCCGGCGCCGGCCGCTGAACTTTATTCTCCTGTTTTCCTTCCTTAGAACCTGTTCGTAAACAGGTTTTTATGCAGGCTCCTGACACCACGCTGTCAGGAGCCTGCCTGCATGATGCGTCGCATGCCGCCCGCCATCGGCGGCATCCTCAACCACATGCACAACGAAAGGAAGACACCATGCAAACCAACGTCAACTGGTTCGAAATCGCCACCAAGGACCTGACCCGCGCCGCCCGTTTCTACGAAACCGTGTTCGCCACCAGGCTGCGCCTGGAAAGCCTGGAAGAAGAATCCCCCATGGCGGTCTTCACCCGCGATGACGGCCAGTCCATCGGCTGCCTGACCGGCGGCGACTGGATCGAACCCTCGCCCCAGGGCACGCTGGTGTATCTGGATGCCGGCCCTTCGATCCAGGCCGTCATCGACCGCATCGAAACCGCCGGCGGCAAGATCGCCATGGAGAAAACCCAACTGCCCAAGGAGATGGGCTATATCTGCCAGTTCATCGACACAGAAGGCAACCGGGTCGCACTGCACGCGATGAACTGAGCATCGCCGGCGCAAGCGGACGACATCGACATGCGCGCCCCATCGCAGCCGCATTGCACAGCAACATCGAAGCTGGTGGCGAAGCCGGCCGGTGCGTGCCAGAATGGCGCGCACCGCATTTTCCCTGCCTCCCATGCGCCGAGCCGACCGACTGTTCCAGATCACCCAATACCTGCGCGGACGCAGGCTCACCACCGCGCGCCAGCTGGCCGAATGGTTGTCGGTCTCGGAACGCACGGTCTATCGCGACATTCGCGATCTCTCCCTGTCGGGCGTGCCGGTGGATGGCGAGGCCGGCGTCGGCTATCGCATCAAACCCGGCTACGACTTGCCGCCGCTGATGTTCAACGCCGATGAAATCGATGCGCTGGTGATCGGCATGCGCATGGTGCAAGCCTGGGGCGGCCCGCAATTGTCGGCCTCGGCCGCCTCCGCACTGGCCAAGGTGGTGCTGGCGCTGCCGCGCGACAAGCGCGACTTCGTCGAGGCCACGCCGCTGTTCGCCCCCGACACCTTAATGGATCCGCAGCAAGGCGAATGCCTGGAGCAAATACGCCAGGCCATCAGCAGCCGCCACAAGCTGCTCCTGGATTATTCGGATGCCCGGCAACGCGCCAGCCAGCGGGTAGTCTGGCCGCTGGCGCTGGCCTTCTTCGGCGGCAGCTGGCTACTGGCCGCATGGTGCGAAGCGCGCGACGACTTTCGCTCGTTCCGCCTGGACCGTGTGCAACAGCTCAGCGAGCAAGGCTACTATCCCGACCGCGACGGCCGCCGCCTGGCCGACTTCGTGCGCGCCATGCGGCGCGACCGCAAGGAACCGGACGCGCCCCTGCAATAGCGCATGGCGGCGCAAACCGCATATGCAGATGCAAATTCATTCGTTCGTCCGGGGTGGCCGCAGGGTTAGGCTG
Source organism: Herbaspirillum sp. GW821-FHT09A12 (assembly GCF_059418325.1). NCBI lineage: Bacteria > Pseudomonadati > Pseudomonadota > Betaproteobacteria > Burkholderiales > Oxalobacteraceae > Herbaspirillum > Herbaspirillum sp. GW821-FHT09A12. The sequence goes on along the minus strand of NZ_JBWKPR010000001.1, from coordinate 488,244 downwards.
GAGCCGTTATCATTTCCGGGCCACCCCATGCGAAAAGAGAACCGCCGCACCAAGGCAGGCAATGCGCCTGCGCCATCCGCCCTCCCGCCCCAGCCTGCCTCGCGCATTTCACTGGACGACCGCTGTGTGCTGTGCGTGGGAGGTTTGACCGGCGCGCGCAACCACTACCGCGCCGAGATCGAAACGCGCGACGGGCGTTTCATCCACCACGACGGCGGCCGCGAAGACAACCTGCACCGCCTGGCGCCGATGCTGGCCACGGCCGACATCGTGATCTGCGCCTCCGGCAACATCAGCCACAACGCCTATCACCTGGTCAAAAGCACCTGCAAGAAACTGGGCAAGCCATGCGTGCTGGTCAAGGGAACCGGCATCGCCTCCTTCCTCGACGGCCTGGGCAGCCTGGCGCAGCAACACCCCACGACGAGCGGCCCCTCCGCGCGCGGCGAACGCATGCTCAGAAGCGGGCGCTGACGCCCCCCAGAACCTGTTGCCGGCCCCGCCGGCAGCTTAAACCCATCATGCCGATTGGAAAAAATCGGCAAAGCCCCCTACAATCGACTCCCACGGCCATACACCATGGTCAAGAACCTGTGCGCGCGCCCTGCCGGGAGCGGGAACAGGTTCCAAAGTGACAACCAGCCGATCCGGCATCATCCTCGGGAGCTTGTTTGAAAATCGTACGTCGCCTGGCCGCAAGCCTGCCGGCGCTGGCGCTGGCCTGTTCGGCCGGCGTGGCCCCGGTCGCGCAAGCCGCGCCGCAACCCAGCTTCGGCATCGAAGTCGGCAATGCCCTGCTGTGCCTGAACCAGCTCAACAGCAAATACTTCTACGACTACCTGTACGAAGCCTTCGGCCCGCCGTACAAGACCGAAGGCGGCGCTTACTGGTTCAAGGCCACCAATGTCAACCTGTGGGGGGTACAGGTCACCGACCTGCTGGTCAACGACAGCAACAGCCAGGCCGACTTCATCGGCGCCTTCTTCAACGCCACCCCGGTCAGGCTGACGGACGCCATCAGTTCGACCCTGGGCATACGCTTCACGCCGGAAGACAATTCCGCCTATCCGGTACGCCAGTCGCAGGCAGGCAGCAAGATCGTCTACAACGACACCAACGCCAAGATGTACTGCGCCAAGTCCAAGTACCTGGTGCCGGCGCCGCAACAGCCATGAGCCCGGACGCGTTCCGGGCCGCCAACGAAAAAGCCGCGCATCACACCATGCGCGGCTTTTTCAATGGCGGGCCGGGTTGCGGTTCTGGACCCCGTTCAAGCCTGCCCCTTCGACTTTTGCACGTCCTCGACCGTGCGGATGCAATCGCGGCCCGCCGCCTTGGCCAGGTATAGCGCCTCGTCGGCCTCGCGCAGCACGTCTTCCGGATTGTCCACCTGGCGCTGGGGCGCCACGGCGGACACGCCGATGCTGATGGTGAGGTTGCCGGTGGCGCTGGCGCTGTGCTCGATTCCCAGGCCCTGGACCGACTTGCGGATGCGCTCGGCCACCATCATCGCGCCCTCCAGCCTGGCGCCCGGCAGCAGCACCGCGATCTCTTCGCCGCCGTAGCGCGCCAGCAGGTCTTCCGGACGCACATTGGTATCGCGGATGGCGCTGCCCAGGCGGCGCAGCACCTTGTCGCCGGCCATGTGGCCGTACAGGTCGTTGTACTGCTTGAAGTAGTCGACATCGATCATGATCACCGCCAGCGACAGGCCGGTGCGCGCGGCCCGGTTGAATTCCTCCTGCAGGCCGCGCTCGAACTGGCGGCGGTTGGCCAGGCCGGTGAGCGCGTCTTCCAGCGCCAGGCGCGACAGGGTCTTGTTCATTTCCTCCAGGTTGACGCGCGCCTCGTCCAGTTCGGCCTCGATGTTCTTGCGCTCCTGCATCAGGGCATTGAAGGCGCCGTGCAGGTCGCCCAATTCGTCCTGGCGCACTTCTCCGGGCAATTGCGCCAGGCTCTTGTCCTGGCGGATACGCTGGATGTGCGCGAGCAAACGCTGCAACGGCAGGAACAGGCGGTTGACGAACCACCAGGCCAGAATGCCGGCCAGCAACGTCAGCACGGCGGCGGCCAGGATGGCGCGCTCCTGCATCTCGGCGATGGGGGCGTAGGCGTCCGAACTCAGGTAGTGGGCGCCGATGATCCAGTTGGCGCTGCTCATGCGCTTGTACGAAGTCAAGGCGGGCGCGCCGGCCTGGTCCACGCTTTCCATGCTGCCTTCAAACCCCTTGAGCGCCTGTTCGTTGGCAATGCCCTGGCCGCCGGCGACATCCATGTGGTTGAGAATGAGCTCCTTGTCCGGATGCTCGACCACGATGCCGTCGGTGGTGAAGATATACATGAAACCGCTCTTGCCCAGGCGCACATCGGTAAACTGGCCGAGGAAATTGTGCTCCTTCAGGTCGATGCTGGCCACCAGCACCAGGTCGACTTCGCCGTGCGCATCGAGCAGCGGCTCGGTCATCAAGACCACCGAGCGGTTGGACATCTTGCTTTTCAGCGGCTTGGAAATCACGCCCTTTTTGGCCTTGACCGTCTCCACCAGATAGTCGCGGCCGGCCATGCTGAAGCGGTTGACCTGGCCGGCATCGGCATAGTTGGCGATCATGGCGCCATTGGCCTCGACCACGCTGACATTGAAGAACTGCGCATTGAGCGACAGGTGCTGCTCAAGGTAACGCTGCATCTGCGCCGGATTGTGGCGCACGGCGTCGGGGATGCCCTCGCCCAGCAGGCGCAACGAAATGCGCCGGTCTTCAAAACCGGCATCGAGCGCGGCGGCGGTCAGCTTCAAGGCAGTGAATTGCTGCTCGCCCAATTCATCGCGCATATCGCGCCGGATGACGAATAGCGAGATGGCGGTGACCACGATGGCGGTAATCACCACGGCGGCCACGACGGCCAGGGCCAGGCGGGTTTTCAGTTTCAGGTTCGGATTCAGACGCGACATAGGCAGAGCATGAACTTTCTCATGGGAAAATTTTCTTGGTGATCAGAGGCTACCCGCGGATGACGACGGCAAGCGTATCCGCGAAGCAGCAAGACAGGGAATGTTCCGGACTTCGCGCCCGGCGCCGCCATGGATGATATGCATTGGCCGCTTGATCCGTTCTACCGGCCCCTCCCGATATCCGGCAAATTCCGGCCAATGACAGGCCCGCGTTGGCAGGCCAAGCGAAATGCTACAGGCTAGCGCAGGCCTATGCAAACGCCTGTCGGCCGGTGTGACGTTTTATCCACGCCGGCCACGCGCCAGTCACACGACCTGCAGCGCGCGCAACAGCGGCAGGCGGGTACGCGCGAACAGCTGCGCCTGGGTCGCCAGCTCGCCCAGGTTTTCCTGCTCGCCCTCAAGCCGTATCCCCTCGCGCACCAGCTTCTTGCCTTGCGCACTGATGTACTTCCACGCCAGCGCCGGCCAGGCATCCACCTGCTCGCCATGCTCCAGGTAGGCCAGCAGGAACAGTTGGCCGATGCGGTCGACCGCCACCCCGCCGCCGGTCACCGGGCTGCACAGGTGGCCGACGCCGCCTTCGATGGCCGATGGCGCGGCCAGGGCCGCCATATTCAGCAAATGCACATTAAGCGCCCGGGTGCGCCGGGTAATCTCCGCGCGCGCGTCGTCCGCGGGCTCGCTCGGCAACGGCGCGGCATGGCCGGTGCCGATCAGCATCAGCGCCGAGTCGAGCACTTGCGACAAATTCAGGTTGCGATGCGCCAGCGACGCCGCCAGGTCGACCAGCGTATGCGGCTGATAGTCGCTCAAGGCCTGCAGGATGGGGTCGTAAATCAGCCGGTTCAGGGTGATCTCGGAGGCCACGTTCTGGATGGTCAACGGCACCTTGTCCGGCTCGGTCAGCAGCACGATGCTTTGCAGCGCCAGCGCCTGCACCCGCTGGCGCTCGTCCAGCCCCTGCCCGCCGCGCACCCAGTAGTCGCGCCGGAACTGCTGGTTAACCATGAAGTCGCGCACGCTCTGTTGCATCACGGGATCATCCATGCCCTGCATGAACTGCCGCTGCGCCGGCGTCAGGTTGGCCATGTCGAGATGGTCGGCGTAGTGGGCCGGGCAAGCGAACTGCAGGCCGGACTGCGACAGGCGCTGGTGCATCCGGGCGAAGGATTCGGCGTGCCAGTCGCGGTTGAAGTACTCATGCGCCAGATAGTCGCGGCCTTGCTGCTGCAGGATCTTCAGGCGGTCGCGCATGAACGGGTTGGCCTGGGCGTACACCGGGTCGGCATCGAACATGCGGGCGGCGAAATCCAGCGCGGCATCGATGCGCGCTTCGGTCGGCAGCGCCTGTTCGTCGTTGCCGGCTTGCTGCGTGTGCTGCACCATCAGGTCGCGCAACGGCATGAAAGCGGACCAGCCGGGCTGGGTGTTGTAGCTGATGTAAAGCACGCCGCCGGACTTGAGCTTGCGGTCGATGAAGTCGAAGATGATGGCGCGGTTTTCTTCCGAGACCCAGCTCCACACGCCGTGCAGCGCGATGAAGTCGAAATCCGGCAAGTCGCCGCGACGGCAAAAGTGCGAAAAGCTCGAGTCTTCCAGCTGCGCGCCGCTGCCGCTGGCCGCGGCCAGCTCTTTGGCGAAACCGGCTTGCATGGGATTGAAATCGTTGCCCCACCAGCGCGTGCCCGATGCCGCCGCATGGAAGTTGGTCGACAGCCCCTGGCCAAACCCCAGTTCGCAGGCCGTCTGCACGACTGGCGCCCGCAGGCCGTGGAAGGCGAACGCCAGCGGCAGGCGCGCCGGATTCATGCCGGGGTAGTAACCGTAGGTGTAGGCGATGTCGAAGACGTATCCGTCGTTCCAGTTATTCAAGGCAGGCTCCCTGCGGGGATGGCATTGGCGTTATTAGACAGCAGCGGCAGCGATGGCGGCATCAGCTGCCGCCGCCGTCGCTATTGTTATTGGCAGTGTCGTCCTTGCTGCTGTGGGCACTGTAGGCCGTATATTTCCGTGAACTGCCGCGCGCCTGCTCGACCGGATACTTGCGGCGGTTCAGCTCCATCTTCTCCAGCACCGCGCTGCGCAGGTCGACGCCGGTATGGTCGGCCAACTGGATCAGGTAGACCAGCACATCGGCCATCTCGTGCCGGATGCCTTCGCGGGCGGCGGCGTCGAGCTCATGGTCGGCGCCGGTGGGCAGCCACTGGAAATGCTCCATCAACTCCGCCGCTTCCACCGACAGCGCCATGGCGAGGTTCTTCGGGGTATGGAAACGCAGCCAGTCGCGTTCGCCGGAAAACTGGCGGATGATGCCGCGCAGTTCGATAAGGTCGGAAATCGGTTCTTGTGGGACGCTCATGGGATGGCAATGCGCGGGGCTGTCGGCAAAGCGTTCACTTTATCACCATCGCCAAAACAGCGCGGCGTCTAACAGGCCGCAACATGCCGCATCAGGCCGCCTTGGTGCACAATGTAGCGATCTTCGCCACGGACTCCCCGACCATGTCTCCACGCCTCCTCCTCCCGCAGCGCCTGCTGCTGTGCGCCGCCCTGACGATGGCCGCATTGCTGGCCGGCTGCGACCGCTCCATCGAACAGCAACAGGCTGAACACGCGGCGGCCGAAACCACGCTGGGCGTCACCTCCGACGAATTCGCCCGGCGCTTCAACGAAAAGCTGCCCGATGTGCTGGCCGGCATGCAAGTCGATGAGCCGGCGCACATGGCCACCCTGTACCGGATCGACCCCTCTCGCCTGCATTCCGGCCAATACGAATACGTATTGGAAACCAAGGTCGGCCCGGCGCAGACTTCCATGCTCGGCACGCTCAACAAGAAAGGCGAGCTAAGGGCCGTCGGCGTGCTGCTCACCGACCGTTCGCAAGCCGCCCGCGACGAATTCCTGATCTGCGCGGACGGTTCCGCGCGCAGCTTCATCTCGTCCAACCCGGAAAAGCTGCTGCCGCTGATCACCAGCCTGACCGACATCGCCCTCAACCATCCCGGGCAACGCATGACGAAAGTGGTCGCCAACCAACTGCTGTCGGTGGAAGTGGTGCTGCAGGGTTTGCTGTTCCAGGTGCAGCCGACACAATAAGGCGCCTGGCGGCGCGGCGCATTTCTCACGCGGCGATACGTAATCATTAATTACTCATATTTTTACAACACATTGCCTTGCAGTTTGATTAATTCTGATGCCATACGCCGCACCGGCGTTCGGTATCGCTTGAAAAACCGAAGCAGATCTGCCAACAATGGCTGATCGCGCCAAATCAAAAAAAGGCCACTGGCCCAACGCGGCAAACGACCTTGCGTTGCTTGCCGGCGCGATCCATTCCAAGCCTTACCGACGTATCCAGTTCCGCACGCAGTAGCGATAGTTTGAGTTTGCCAGGCCGCGGCATCAGGGGAAAGTGCCGTCGCATCCATAACTATATGCACCGATCCAGCCAATGGCGCGGGCCCGGCGCACTAACGCAAGGGGGAAATCGCATGCGCAATAACCAGCCGGTCACCACGGTCGAACGTCTGCTGGAAGACAGCAAATCCATCGTCTCCAAGACCGATCTCCAGGGCAACATCACCTACGTCAATCCTTACTTCATTGAAATCAGCGGCTTCACCGAAGCCGAACTGATCGGCGCGCCGCAAAACATCGTGCGCCACCCCGACATGCCGCGCGAGGCCTTCGCCGACCTGTGGGCCACGATCAAATCGGGGTTGCCATGGAATGGCCTGGTCAAGAACCGCTGCAAGAACGGCGACTTCTACTGGGTACAGGCCAACGTCACGCCGGTGCGCGAAAACGGCCAGACGGTCGGTTATATGTCGGTGCGCACACGCCCTTCGCGCGAACAGGTGCAGGCGACCGACGCCATCTACCAGCGTTTCAGCGCGGGCCAGGCCAGCGGCCTGCGGATCCGGCGCGGCGCCGCCGTGCGCGGCGGCCTCGCCGGCTGGCTGCTGAACTTGCGCAACATCTCCATCGCACGCAGGCTGGGCCTGGTCATGGCCGTACTCGCGCTGATGTTTGCCGCCGGCGGCCTCATCGCCGGCCACGCCGTGCGAACGGCCGGCGCCAACCATTATCCGGTATGGGCCGGCACCGTCGCCGGCATCTTGCTGCTGCTGGGCTCCTGGGCCATGCTGCACGCTGCCATCGTCACGCCGCTGAAACAAGCCATCAGCACCGTACACGGCCTGGCCGGCGGCGACCTCAACCTGCAGGTCGACGCCAGCCGGCGCGGCGACATGGGGCTGCTGCTGCAAGCGCTGCAGCAACTCAACGTCAACCTGCGCTCCATCATTGGCGACGTGCGGCGCAATGTGGAGTCGATCACGGTCTCGACGCAGGAAATCGCCAGCGGCAACCTCGACCTCTCCGGCCGCACCGAATCCCAGGCCGCCAGCCTGGAGGAAACCGCCTCCAGCGTCGAACAGTTCGCCGCCACGGTACGCCAGAACGCCGACTCGGCAGCCAATGCCGACCGCCAGGCGCAATCGGCCTCGGATATCGCCAACCGCGGCAGCGAATCGGTGCGGCGCATGGGCATGACGATGGAAGAGATCAACACCGCCTCGGACAAGATCGTCGATATCATCGGCCTGATCGACGGCATCTCGTTCCAGACCAATATCCTGGCGCTCAATGCGGCGGTGGAAGCCGCCCGCGCCGGCGAACAGGGACGCGGCTTCGCGGTGGTGGCGGCAGAAGTGCGCACGCTGGCGCAGCGTTCGGCGGCCGCCGCCAAGGACATCAAGACCCTGATCGACGACTCCGGCAGCAAAGTGGAAAGCGGCAACCTGCTGGTGCGCGAAACGGCGCATGCGATGGATGAAATACGCAGCGCGGTACAGGGCATGGCGGTGACCATGAACGAGATCACCATGGCCAGCCGCGAACAAAGCGGCGGCATTGAACAACTCAATCAGTCGATCAACTCCATCGATGAAACCACGCAGCAAAACGCCGCGCTGGTGGAACAGGCCGCCGCCGCTGCCGAAAACCTGCGCGACCAGGCGCACCGCTTGAGCCAGGCGGTTTCCGTGTTCAAGATCGGCGACGGCGCGCCGCCGCAACGCCAGATCGCGACATCCCCCGTACCGACGCTGCCGATGGCCGCACCCCGGCTGGCGCGACCGTAGCGCGCGCAGGACGGCGGCCCGACCGCCGCCAGCCGCCCGCCGCCAGCCTTTACATTGACTTGCAAATCTTTACCCGAAAGGCGGGCGTGGCAGCATTCACGCTGACACCTTGCTTGGCTATGATGAAGCCGTGTCCTGCCGCTGCCATCGCGGCCGCGGTGGCCGGCATCATCCATACGACAAGGGAGTCCATCATGAGCGTGTCATCCGTTTCTTCCGGCAACAGCAGTTTCTACAACACCATCGTCCAACCGATCAAGAACGTCGTCAAGGAAGTCGGCGACGACATCGGCGACGCCTACGACACCACGGTGGACACCGTGAAGTCCGCCGCCAATACTGTCAGCGACGACATCTCCGCAGGCTTCAAGAAGATCGGCAACATCATCGATACCAGCGTCTGAACAAACAGGGAGCGGGCAATACCGCCGCTCCCTGCTTAAGGCGCCATATCGCTACGCAGGGGAGGCCATCGGCCTCCCTTTTTCATTGAACTGCCATACCGGGACATGTGCGGCCTCTACGTTCGGTTTCGGTCCGAATGCCCCTCGCCCCCTTCACTTCCGGCGCCAACGCCTTCCTCCCCTCGCCTGCATTGCACAGCTCCAATGCCTGCTTGAAGCGCCGATCAACATCGCTGGCGACTCCCCCTCCTCGCAGAAAAATCCCAGGCGCGCCTGATGCGCCATATCGAAATGCATTCAGTAGAAAAACGAACATCGTTCGCATGTTGAACGAATAAATTTTGGTTCAGATGAACCTTTTTTTTGTTGCCGTTTTTTTCATATTCCGTTCATAAGTCGCACGCATTCTTCACGCCTCAAGCCCCGGGATGTCCTCCTGTCCGCATCGCATTCGCGCGCCCATCGATAGAAGGACAGGCCGGCCTTTCTACAAATCCGTGAAGCCATCCGTCAATGAAACCGAAATTAAAACTGAAAGCGACATATTCCCTTGTCATGCTCGGGCTGCTTGCCGCCCATTCCGCCTGGGCCAGCACTCCTTCTGCTACCGGGCTAAGTCTCATCGAGGCCCATCGCGACAACTGGTTCGTGAATTTGCGCGACAACATACTGACGCATTACCCTCAACCTGGTTCGGACATCGAAAATATCGATCGCCTGACGGCCATAAACTATCGTCGCATTAGAAGGGAGGATCGTGATCGCGCTAACTTAGCAAGACAAGATTCTAACGAAAGCGACAACCACCCATATAGAACCTTCCTGAGGAGCGCACTCGGAGAAACGATGGCAGATTCAAGTCAGGGATTGCGACTGAATACACGCCGAGGCTTTCTCAACCTGCAAAGGTTACACAATAGAGCAACATTCCTTTCCAGAGAAACCTACAATTACCCTCCCCACGCCGACCCTACTAGAACAACCATTGGTATCGACTTCATTCTCAAAGCTCAACATAAACGCGCGCGCCCCAGGGACACGTTGGATAGACAAGGCAACTTCATCCCCGGTGCCAGAGAGAGGCCTGGAGATTCTTTCCCCAGCGGACATTCATTTAACGGCTACCGACAAGCGTTCTTGATGGCAACGATGTTTCCGGAAAGAGGCGAAGAAGCCTATGCCAGAGCGCTTCAGTACGCGGAAAGCCGACTCGTGCGGGATGCCCATTTCGCCACCGACACCATCGCGTCACGCATGGCCATGTTTTACACCATGGCACAGACAATGGCCAACGATACGATCGCATCCGAAATCGCCAACGCCGCAAGGGCCGCGCGCCAATCCATGGAAGGCGCCTGCGATGTACCCCTGTCTCAATGCCTGCTGGCCATGGACAGTCCGGTAGCCGATCTCCACCGGTCGCAGCAGGACCGCATCGGGTATTACGGCGTGCGCACCGGATCGTCCGACGCACGGCTTGCACCGGACAGGCTCCCAGCGGAAGCCGCTTACCTGCTGCGAATGCGCTTTCCCTATCTGAATCCAGATGATTGGCGCGATATCCTGGCCGGAAGTGCCTACCCCGAGGATTCGCTGGCAGGATGGTTGATTCAGCCCGATCAGGCCAATTCGACATGGGGCTTGATCAACCTGCCCGGGGCGCATCGCGGCCCCAGCTATCTCTACCGCGACCTTAACGTCAACCAGCAAGCCGGCAGCGAATACGATATCGCAGGATTCGGCGACTTCGATATCTGGAAGAACGACATCGCAGGGCCCGGCGGACTGATCAAGGGCGGTGACGGCGTCCTGGTTCTGAACGGCAACAACACCTTCCGCGGCGGCGTCACGCTCAATGCCGGCACCCTGGCCATCACCAGCGATGCGAGCCTTGGCGCGGCCGATGGTTCGCTGACGTTCAACGGCGGCAGCTTGCTCTTCACCCAGGATATCGCTCTTTCCCCCAGGCGTTCGGTCATGTTCGATGCCGGCGGCGCCACTCTCGATACGCATGGCAATAGCGTATATATCGCGCAAGCGATCTCGGGCGCCGGCGGATTGACCAAGCAAGGCATGGGCACCCTGACCCTGTCCGGCAACAACAGTTTCAGCGGCGGCGTCACGCTCAATGCCGGCACCCTGGCCATCAGCAGCGATGCCAACCTTGGCGCGGCCAATGGAGCGCTGACGATCAACGGCGGCAACTTGCAATTCGATCGGGATGTCGCCCTTGCCCCCACGCGTCCGGTCATATTCGGTGACGACGGCGCCTTCATCGATACCAACGGCAACAATGTAAGCATCGCGCAGGCGATCTCGGGGAATGGCTTCCTGGTAAAGCAAGGAACAGGCAACCTTCTCTTGAACGGGAACAATACCTACACTGGCGCCACCATGGTTTATTCCGGCGCCCTGACCGTCAACGGCTCTCTCGCTTCCAGCGTGATGATCGATGAAGGCGCCACGCTGGGTGGCAACGGAACGATCAAGGATCTGCACCTCCTGAAAGGAGGCACGCTGGCGCCCGGCAATTCGATCGGCACCTTGACGGTCAGTGAGCGCGCCGTGCTCGATCCCGGTTCGCGCTTTCGCGTAGAAGCCAATGCCGCGGGCCAGGTGGATCAGCTCAAGGCCGGCAACGCCACCATCGGCGGCGCGACGGTTGACGTCCAGGCCGACCGCGGCAACTATAACCGCGAGACCAATTACACGATCGTTCAGGCCGATACGCTCAACGGCACCTTCGCCAATGTCACCTCGAACCTGGCTTTCCTCACGCCGACGCTCAGTTACCCCGACCAGCAAGTGGTGCTGACGCTCTCGCGCAATCACGTCAAGTACACCGATCTTGCCGCCACGCGCAACCAGATGGCGGTAGCCAACGCATTGGAGACGATGTCGCTTTCCGCATCGCAAGACCTTCATCATGCGATCAATACCATCGACAGCCTATCGGCGCCGCAAGCACGCTTGGCGCTGGCCTCCGTCAACGGCGCCGGCCTGGTGTCCGCGCAGCGGCTGGGGACGGCGTTTTCGGCCGGTGTTGGCAATCAGATGCGCGCACGCCTGAGCATGCTCTCCAATGCGGAGGGCAATAACCTGGCATCGTCGAACGCGCCCCTGATGCTCGCCGCAAACGATAGCGTCGACGACCTGATGCAATCGCTGCAGCCGCAATCGAAGTTTTCTCTGGCGGGCGGGATCCCCTCCGCCAAAGGCCACCAGTTCGGCCTCTGGCTACGCGGCTATGGCAGCCAGCAAAAGACCGAGGGGGATAGCAACCATGGAACGGCTCACCTGCGCGATCGCGGCGCAAGCATCGGGTTCGATGCGCAAGTTGCGGATGGCCTGGTGCTTGGCGTCGCGTTCAGCCACAGCAACAGCAACCTGAATACGGATGATGCCGTCACCGGACGTTCGCGCGGCAATGCCGCAGCGCTCTATGCCGGATACGCCATCGGCAACTGGAACCTCAGCGGTTCGGTCAACATGGCCCGCAACAACAACCATACCCAGCGCCAATTGTCGTTCGGCAGCCTGCAACAGATTGCCACGGCCGACTTCCGCTCCCGCAGCACCTCCGTGTATGGCGAGGCGACCTACGACATCCCCATGTCGAACTGGATACTGCGCCCGCTGCTGGGACTGTCCTGGACGCACAGCAAGAGCGATGGTTTTGTGGAAAGCGGCGCGCCGGGGCTGAACCTGCAGGTCAATGGGCGCAGCGACCATGCCGTGAAAACCCTGCTTGGCACGAAAGCGGTATTTGCCCTCGGCGACAACATCCAGTTGCAGCCGCGCCTGATCTGGTCGCACGATTTCGGCAACAGCAACGCGCCGATGAGCAGCCAGTTCCAGGGCAGCGACATCGTGTTCTCCAGCTACGGCGCCGAAATACCGCGCGAATCGATCATTGGCGGATTGACCGTATCGGGCCAGGCGAGCAGCTATTTGTCGCTCTTCGCGGATGTGCAAGCCGAATACAATTCGCGGCAGAGCAACCTCGGCTTTTTGGTAGGCTTCAGGGGTAGCTGGTAAGCACAGGCGTTGACGCCAGGCGCCTGTTCCCAATGCAGCGGGAACAGGCGCCTCACTCTCAGGCCGATTCAGGCCGATGCCGCCGGCGATCCGCTTCCATTGGGAATTGCCGCAGCTGGACAAGGACGGCATCTGCGGCTTCGATTGAAGCGCCGCGCCCTGCCGCCGAAACCATTTGTTGCAAATGCCTGACCGCGCTTAGCAAGCCCGCAGTGTCCAATGCAGCCTCATCGGAATTGTTCAAGGAGGCTTTATGAAGAAACTTGCAACGGCGATCGTGGCGACACTGCTGCTGGCAAACCTGGGCGGCTGCGTATGCGCGCCGTGGTTCTGCGGACCGGGAGGCGGCGGCCCCGATGGCGGGCGCGGCGGCTGGGGCGACGGCGGCGGGCGCGGCGGCCCGCACTGAACCGGGCGCGGCATCGGCCGGGCTGAAATGCCCTTGCCCGGCTGCCCGTAAACGCAAAAAGCCCACCAAACAGTGGGCCGTTCATCGATTAATTCTGGATTTTCCGCGGCCCATGCCATCTGCATGGTGCCGCCTGATCAAACAGCCCGATCCATCTGATCGGTGCCATTTCAAATACAGCCGGTCGTTGATTCCGTGCGCCCGCTCTTGGCAGAGCGCCTGGCAACGACCTTTAATAAACTATTTGCTTGGCCGGCTTTCGCATCCCGCATGCCCGTGCTATCTGCACGCTGGCATGCGGCTGCGAAGGCCGGCCCGGTCCTGGGCAAATCCTGGCTGATGCCGGGCTTGCCGAGGCGCTTGCGTCACCACATCCCCGATTCAATCTACCGACCCATGCTATCTGCAAGGTGCCGGTCTGCGGGTATCCGAAAATCGGGAAAGTAAAGACGCTTGGCTGCTACCCGGCCTGGCTATCTGTTGCGTATGGACATCCGATAGCGTTCAGGCTTGAGCGCAATAATATTCAGGCGATAACCTTGATGTTGCTGGCCTTCTCGCCCTTGGCGCCAACGCTGCGTTCAAACGACACGCGCTGGTTCTCGGACAAGCTTTTGAAGCCGGTGGACTGGATGTCCTGGAAGTGGGCGAACAAGTCCGCGCCGCCTGCATCGGGAGTGATGAAGCCGAAGCCCTTGGCATCGTTGAACCATTTAACTACGCCTGTTTGTGTGCTCATGATATTTCCTTTGGTTGAATAGGGCTAACATGCCCGAAAGGCACTTGAGACCAAGAAATGAAACCGAAGGAAAGAAAACAGAACGACCGGAGGGAGAACAACAGTCAGGCGGAATTTGAACCAACAAGGAATACGACTTGATGCAAGTACGGGACGAATTGTACACGTTTTTGGCCGGCCGGACAAAAATCCTGTCTTTTGTGCGTTTTGTGTGTTTTGTACGATCAGCGCAACAGTAAAACAATCATGCAGGCACGTCCCCTGGTTCGGAACGCGCCCGTGCCCGCGTGGAGCGGACTGATACCGGGTGACGAGCGGATATTCCAACGTTGGAAATTACCGCGCGCGGCAAGGACCGGGATTGACCAGCAGGCTTTGCCGCGACCGCAATTCCGCTACGTTGCGCCATCGCCACACCGCCATCGGAAAGCCGGCGACATGCCTTGCCGCACCTTACAATCTGCGCGATGGCCAGCGGTTTTCATACCCCATTTCCTTGTTATCCAGCCGCCTGGTTTGTCGTGCCTTCGCTTCACCCCGCATGTGATGTCTCATCACTATCAACCCGCTTGCAACGGCTCCCGTTGCGACGCATCCGAAGGAGAAAATAATGGGCTTACTCGATCAACTCGCAGGGCAGGTGTTGGGCAATCTCGGCACCCAATCCCAGGATCAGACGCAATCGTCGGCGCTGTTGTCCGGCGTGATGTCGCTGGTCAACCAGGCCGGCGGCGTACAAGGGTTGCTGACCCAGTTGCAGCAAGGCGGCCTCGGCGAACAGGTGGCGTCCTGGCTGGGCTCCGGCCAGAACCAGCCGGTTTCCGGCGACCAAATCGCCAGCGCGCTCGGCAATGATTCGCTGGCGCAAGTCGCGCAGCAGGCCGGCGTGGCGCCGGAACATGCCGCGGACGGGCTGGCGCAGCTGCTGCCGCAAGTCATCGACCACCTCAGCCCGAACGGCCAGGTCACCGACAACAATGCGCTGCTGGAACAAGGCTTGGCCTTGCTCAAGGGCAAGCTGTTCGGATAGCCTGCCGCGCCATGCCGTTGGCCTCCCGCGCCGGCGGCATGGCGGTTTCGCAAGCGCCAGGCAAGGCTGGCTTGCGATGGAATCTTTTGCGCCCTCCGGTCAACGTGCGCTCCCGCAAGCTCGTTGATGGAAATATCGCCACACAATGAATCGTTGAAATCAAATAAAACGTTGCAAGAACGTGACAAGAAAGAAGAACTGATTCACAAAATCAATTGGCCTATCAATCAAGGAGATGACGATGATGCATTACATCTGGATGTTCATAGTCGGTATCGTTGTTGGCGCAATCGCTCGCTTAATCGTTCCTGGCAGTGAGCATATGGGTATTTTTCTGACCGGCATCCTGGGCATTGTCGGTTCTTTCGTCGGAGGCTTCATTGGCCGCCTGTTCAGCCGCCCCGCCGATGGCGCCATGATCCATCCGGCCGGCATCATCCTGTCTATCGTCGGCGCCATCCTGGCCCTGCTCGCCTACAACCATTTTGTACGTTGATGCTGGAAAGCGGTTTTACACAAAGCTGGTTCGACAATCATTCCTGACGGAGAAAACCATGAACATCTCTTTACGCGCTGTACTCGCCACAGCCGGACTCCTGCTGGCGGCCAGCAGTTTCGCCCAAACGCCGGCCCCAGCTGCACCCGCAACCGGCGCCGCCACCGCGCTGTGCAAGGACGGCACGCCGTATACGGGCGAATCGAAGAAGGGCGCCTGTTCCGGACATAAGGGCATCAAGGAATGGTACGGCGCCAAGGGCGCACCTGCAGTAGCCGCGGCCTCGCCTGCTGCGCCCGCCCCCGCTGCGGCAACTCCAGCCGCTGCCGCAGCCCCCGCCAAGGCCGCCCCGGCACAGCCGGCAATGGCCGCCGGCGGCGGTGCAGGCAAGGTCTGGGTCAACAGCGCCACCAAGACATATCATTGCTCGGGATCGAAATGGTATGGCAAGACCAAAGCCGGCGAATACATGAACGAAGCCGATGCCAAGGCCAAAGGCAATCACGCCGATCACGGCAAAGCCTGTTCATGATTTCCGGCATTGCCGCCAACTGATGCCGCTTCGCGCTTCAAGGGTGACGCAAACGCGTAGCCCTTGGCGCATTTGCACTTGATATCCGAAGCTTAAACCAATGATTTTTTCGTTCAGAAGCATCCGCCGTCTTGCTGCCGCCGCACTGATGATTGCTCTGAGTAGCGCCGCCGCAACGGCAGCCCCCTTCGTCCATCCGGGCGCCTTACATACCCAAAACGATTTCGATCGCATGAAAACCAAGGTCGATCAAGGTGCGCAGCCTTGGCTGGCCGGATGGCATATGCTGATCAACAATCCGCATGCCTCGCTGACCTGGCAGCCTCGTCCTGCCAAGGCGATCTATCGCGGCAAAGACGGCGCCGGCCATCCTGAAAACTACGGCGCGCTATTCAACGATGCCGCCGCGGCCTATGCGCTTGCTTTGCGCTGGAAAGTCAGCGGCGACGATGCCTATGCCGACAAGGCGGCCGCCATCCTGGATGCATGGTCCGGCACACTGAGCGAAATCGATGGAAGTTCAGACAAATTCCTGGCGTCCGGCATTTACGGCTATCAGTTCGCCAATGCCGCGGAAATCATGCGCACCTACAAGAAATGGCCGGAGCAGAATGTCCAGCGTTTCAAAACGATGATGCTCAACGTGTTCTATCCGATGAACCACGATTTTCTGGTGCGGCACAACGGCGCGAAGATCGATCACTATTGGGCCAACTGGGATCTGGCCAACATGAGTTCGATGATCGCCATCGGCATCCTGACCGACCGGCGCGACATCTACAATGAGGCGATCGACTATTTCAAGAGCGGCCTGGGAAATGGCGCCATCGAACATCTGGTATGGCAGCTTTATCCGGACGGGCTGGGACAAATCCAGGAAAGCGGGCGCGATCAGGGCCACAGCACGCTCGACTTGGCGCTGGCAGGCTCGTTCTGCCAGATGGCCTGGAATCAGGGCGACGACCTGTTCGGCTATCAGGACAACCGCTTGCTGCGCGGTATCGAATACGTCGCCAAATACAATCTCGGCAATGACGTGCCTTACACAACTTACCGCAACAGCGACGTAACCCAGGCCGTCATCTCCAGCAACGGCCGCGGCGACATCCGCCCGATCTGGGAACTGCTGTACAACCACTATGCCGTTCTCAAGGGACTGGCAGCGCCCTATACGCAAATGTTCGCCGAAAAAGTGCGCCCTGAGGGCGGCGGCGGCAACTACGGCCCGAATAGCGGCGGCTTCGATCAGCTGGGCTACGGAACGCTGACTTACACGTTGAAATAGGAAACCGTTATCCATTTCGTGTGCGGAGGAACCTGTACACTCACGCCCCGAAAACTTATAAAACTCCTGCTCCAGGCCGCCATCATTCTTCCCCCTTTCATCCCCGACGAAGAAGTCGAACTGACTGCCATTCGCGCACAAGGCGCAGGCGGGCAGAACGTCAACAAGGTATCGAGCGCCATCCACCTGCGTTTCGATATCCGGGCATCGTCCTTGCCGGACGCTGTGAAGCAGCGCCTGCTGGCATTGCGGGATCATCGCATCAGCAAGGAAGGGGTGATCATCATCAAGGCCCAGGCGCACCGCAGCCAGGAAAAGAACAAGGCGGACGCCATGCAACGCCTGCAGGAAATGGTGGCGCTCGTGACCCAGGTATCGGCCATGCGCAGGCCGACCCGGCCGACCCGTGGTTCGCAGCGCAGGCGGCTGCAAACAAAGAAACAGCACGGTGAAATCAAGTCGATGCGGGGCAAGGTTCGGGACTAATGCCGAACCTAATGATTAAAAAAAGATAAGTTTGGACTGCCCCTCCAAAAAAAGTTGGACACCAATCCAACCTTTGGGGTGTTTTTCACGAAGCGCCCTCTACCTGCTGCACCAATCCCATGGCAAAGCGGCCATGGCCGACAGACCAGTCCGAATAATCATTCTCGTGCATGAAGATCAGGATGTCCGCCGGGTTCACCTGCGCGCTGGCCTGAAGATTTTGCGCGATGGCCGCGTACAGCGCGCGCTTCATGGCGTCGCTGCGCCCACGACGCATCGTGATCTCCACCACGACCACACGATCCGAGCGCGCGACACCGTTGAACGTGCGACTGCACCAGAACTGCTCTGGCCGGTAGTCGGCGACGAGATTGAACAACTCATCCTGCGGCATGCCGATGCTGTCCACCAGTGCCTGATGGATGCCTTGGACGATGGCTTCGCGCTGGGATTGCGGGGTGTCTTGAGGGACGTTGGTACGAACGAATGGCATGATGTATGTTCTATTTAATCAAATATCTTATGGAGTGACGGAGAAATTCGCCTTAGAATTTACCTTGGATTGTGTTCATATTTCATCGATCATGAAAGCGATTTGTTTGCAACATCTATGTGCAATAAAATCAAATAAATGAAACGTCGTCTGCCCCCACTCAACGCGCTGCGCGCATTCGAAGCCGCGGCCCGGCTGGGTCGCATGACGGCGGCTGCCGAAGAGATGTCGGTGTCGCCGGGAGCCATCAGCCGCCAGGTGCAGCAGTTAGAACGCAGCCTGGGCATGCCCCTGTTCGAAGGCAGCAAGAATCGCCCGAGGCTGACGGACGCAGGAAGCAAGCTATTGCCGGCGCTGTCTGCTGCTTTCCAGCACATCGAAGACGCCGTGAGTGAGATCAGTGATGACAGCCGCGAACCACTGGACGTGGCCTGTTTCAGCACATTCATCGTGAAATGGCTCATCCCCCGACTCTTCGACTTCAACGCAAGGCATCCAGACATCGAGATCCGCCTGCGCACCACGGATGCCAGTGGCGGGCAGGCGCCGTGCGATCTGTCGATCACTGTGGATGAAGCAGCCCATGGGGATGACGCTTCGGTTCTGCCGCTGTTCAGCGAATGGTTGGGACCGGTATTGGCGCCGTCACTGGCCCGGCAACTTACCCTGAAGCGTCCCGTCGATCTCACGGAGCAGGTTCTGCTGCATACGCGCACACGGCGCAATGCCTGGGACATGTGGCGTACTGCGACAAAAACCTCTCCAATCGCCGCAACAGGTGCTGAGTTCGAGCACTACTACTTCACCTTGGAGGCTGCCGTGCGCGGCCTGGGCATCGCGGTCGCGCCATGGCATCTGGTCATGGACGACCTGGAATCGGGCCGACTGGTGGCACCTTTCGGGTTCAGGCTCTCGGGTTACCGGTATATCGCTCAGCGCCGCATGGCTCGATCGCATCCGCGACTCGATGTCTTTTGCAACTGGCTGGCGACACAGGCAAGGGCGATGCCGGAACCGACTATTTGAGAGATTCTTGCGCAAGCAGGGTGGGGGCCCAAAGTGGGAAGATACCTTGAGAAGACAAATGGCAAAGGAATCCCAGAAGATTCCTCTGTTGATTAATCAGGAATGAACTTTGATAGGTGGGGATGGTGCTGGAGTGGGATAACGAGAGTGGATCAGAAACGCCTATCTACCAATCTCGTTTTCTTTTGTGGGGCCAGTGATAAAAACCCTCGTCTTAAGCTTGGGAAGCTTCTGCTCTACCATTGAGCTACACCCGCGTGTGGGTGGGGATTATACCGGGTTACTGAGGGTCTTTTCCAACGTTGGGAATTTGCTGGGGACATTACTGGTGCAAGCAAAAGAGATTAAACTTGCAAAAAATTTTGACCGCCCTTAGAGGGTGAAGAGTGGAGAAGTTACTGATAAGAATTAAAAGAGGGAGGGGATTTGTACGATCAATCATTCTGTCATCGTTCTCTTGATAAAGAAATCCGGAAAAGTGATTTTCGGCAAATTCCGAGATCCGATCAAAATACGTTTAGAGAAAATTTGCTGGCTGAGGCTGTTGCAGCGGCGTCCAATTCATTTGGAACACCAGTCAATCCCCTACATTCTTTCCCGTTGAAAAGAAAAGAAATCTATGGCTTTGCGCAATTGAGCCACGATTTGGTTTCAAGGAAGCTATGTAGCAATCTGAAGCGCATTTTTCCGTCTGCGTTAATTGGACGATCGCAAATAATATCCAATCTCCAACTGCTACTCGAAGAAGGTGTTCCTTATCGGGTCTATCGCTTGGACGTAAAAAATTTCTACGAATCATTTAATCAAAATCAGCTTCTTCGAGAAATAAAAGAATTACGAAGATTGAGTCCTCGGAGTAAGTCTTTAATCTCTTCTTTGATGGAAAACTATATTTCTATTGGAGGGGCCGGAGTACCAAGAGGTCTCGCTCTAAGCGCGACATTGTCAGACTTCATGATGCGTCGCTTCGACTCTTCAATTCGTAGCTTCTCAGATGTTTATTACTACGCGCGTTATGTCGACGATATTATCGTCGTCACATCTGCTCGTGAAAAATCAAAACATCTTCTAAGGGAGATTGAGAAAAATCTACCTACCGGCCTTGTACTGAACAACAGAAAGAAAAAGCTTGTTGAGGTAACGACCAAAGTGGCACCGGAAAAGAACCGGCTTCTCCAAAGATTTTCCTTTGAATACTTGGGTTATTCCTTCAAAGTCCATGAGCCAATCCAGATAAAAAACAAGGCGTCAGACTCCCATTTTAGAGGAGTGACTTTAGACATTGCAGAAACAAAAATTCAAAAAATAAAGACCCGTATCACTCGGTCTTTCCTTGACTATTCAAAGAACAAAGACTGGTCACTACTCGCTGACAGAATAAAATTTCTAACGCAAAATTTTAGTGTCTACAACCAAAAAGTGGGAGGAAAAAAATTGGCTGGCATCTTCCATAGTTATCCACAAATCACTAATGATGCCACTGCATTGATAGAGCTAGATCGGTTTCTTCGATATGCAGTCTTATCCAATAAAGGTCGTGTTTTTTCTCAATCCCACGCCCTTCTTAGCGACAAACAAAAAAGGTCTATATTAGGTCAAAGTTTCGTTCGCGGTCATAGCAAAAGATCTTTCGTATATTTTTCTGCTCTGAGAATTTCTGAAATTCAGAAATGTTGGTCTTATTGATTCGGAGTAAAAATGAAAAAAAAGAATCGAATCAAACGAAGCGACTACGACAGAGTCCTCATTACAGAAACTTTGCCTTACGAAACACCCATTATCTTCTCGAATGACGGGCTATATCAGCGCATAAAATCATTTGAAAATAAAAATGATATTCAAGATGTTCTCACCGCAGCTCTTGTTTTTGGAGATGAGAACAAGAAGATAAATCCAACAATTCCTTATCTATATAAGATCAAAAAGAATTCTACGGAGTTTCGTCGGCTTGCCCTTATACATCCGCTCTCACAATGGAAGATCAGAAATTTTTATAAGAAATATGAACGATTGATTATCCATTACTGCTCAAAGAGTCCCTCCTCCATACGCTCACCTGAAAAAATAGCTGGCAGCTTTTATAACAAGAGTTCTTGGGAAAATATCAATCAATACAAGAATGATTCAGCAACGCTTTCAACAAATGACAGATATGTAAAACATGCACCTACGTTTTTTGCTTACAAAGGATACGATCGTCTCTACAAATTTTTCAATTCCCGGTTTTACTTTCATCTTGAAAAGAAATTTTCCGTTCTCATGACGTTGGATGTTTCAAAATGTTTTGACAGCATTTACACCCACGGTCTTTCTTGGGCGATCAAAGATAAATCTTTTACCAAGGAGAACATCAATGTTTCTTCAACTTTTGCACAGGAATTTGATCAGATCATTAGACATGGAAATCACAACGAGACAAACGGAATACCAATCGGCCCTGAAGTTAGTAGGATTTTTGCTGAAATTCTCTTTCAGTCGATAGATTTTAGGGCGGTATCGAAGCTCGACCAATATGAGTATGGTGTTGACTACGTATTTTTAAGATACGTGGATGATGTGTTTATCTTTTCACATGATGAAGCCACTGCGAAATTGGTTTATGACGTATATGCTGATTTACTCACTTCTTTTAATCTTCACGCAAATACAGCAAAGTCGTCAGTGTTGCATCGGCCGTTCTTTACTGCAAAGTCGAGGCTAATCTTTGAAGTCGGCAAGCTTTCCGAGGATTTCTTCTCAAGCTTCTTGACCGAACAGGGCCCGGGAACGCTAGTTCCTCAAAAAGTGTTTTCTCGCTGGAAATTAACCAAAGGATATATTGATTCGATTAAGGCTTTGTGTTCGTCTAACGAAGCTAACTATGATCAAATCGCCTCATTTTTAATTTCCGTCATCACAGAGAGAATAAAAAAGCTGGTAAATAACTCCCTGACTGATGAAGAACCCATTGGTGTAGCAGAGACGTATCGTAAAGCGCTGGAAATTTTACTTGATGTACTCTTTTTCCTTTATAGCGTAGCACCCTCTGTCAGCGCATCCTATAAGTTAAGTACCTCTCTAATTTTATCCTTGCGCTTCTCTAAGCGATATTTGCCAAAGCACGCTGAGACAATATCCCACGTTATCTATGAACTTGCATCAAATCTTCTGCTCGAGCAGTGTGGAAAAGTTCACGGAGAGGGGGTAGAAGGATTCATTCATCTTGAAGGGCTTAACATCATGTTAGCCATAAGAGAACTCGGGGAATCACATCTGTTACCAGGAAGTGTATTGAATGACTTATTCGTTAAGGATAAAGATCCTTCATATTTTACGATTATCTCCTGCTTATTTTATGTACGAGCAATTCCACAGTATGAAGACGTGAGGAGAAAGATACTCAAAGCGGCCTCTTTGAAGCTGGCAAATCTATCCGATATACAGGTTAATAGTGAGAAGGCATATCTTTTACTAGATATGCTAAGTTGCCCATTTGTCTCCCAAACTCTCAAAGAATCATGGCTAAGAAGTGTTTATAGAGTCTTGCAAAAAAATGCTCCTTCAAAAGGAGAGACTGATGATTTTTGTCGTGCAGACTCACCCTTCTTTTGGCAAGTGGATTGGTCGGACGTCGATCTGCTAAATTCGCTGGAGAAAAAGGAGTTGAAGCAGGCCTACTGATGAGTTACTCTTGAATATGAAGAGTGGGGAATGTTCTCCTCATATTTTGAATAATATCAATGTATGCCTTAGGGCCCCCGTAAAACGGGGTCTTTCTACTGCCGAGGTGGCTTTCGATTTGTTACTGATGGTTATCGAAGCAGTATGAGCGATGACTTGTTCATCCACACACTCAGTAACTTCTCCACTCTTCACCCTCTAAGGGCGGTCAAAATTTTTTGCAAGTTTAATCTCTTTTGCTTGCACCAGTAATGTCCCCAGCAAATTCCCAACGTTGGAAAAGACCCTCAGTAACCCGGTATAATCCCCACCCACACGCGGGTGTAGCTCAATGGTAGAGCAGAAGCTTCCCAAGCTTAAGACGAGGGTTCGATCCCCTTCACCCGCTCCAATTCCATGCGGCTCGTGCCGGAATCTTCCGGACAGGATATCCGGGCCGCGCCTCACCGATTCACGAGTATTTCATGTCTGAGAACAAATCCGGCAAGCCGCTTTTCTATGATCCCAGCGAGCGCCGCATCCGCAGCTTTGTGACCCGCACCGGGCGCGTTTCCAATGCGCAAGGGCGTGCGCTGGAGGAGCTGGGGCCGAAATTCCTGCTGCCTTATGCCAAGGAAACGCTGGACCTGGATGCCGCGTTCGGCCGCAATGCGCCGACGGTGCTTGAGATCGGTTTCGGCATGGGCGAGACCAGCGCCAAGATCGCCGCGCTGATGCCGGAAAAGAATTTCATCGGCGTGGAAGTGCATACGCCGGGCGTGGGCAGTTATCTGAAACTGGTGGACGAAGGCAAGCTTGCCAACGTGCGCATCATCCAGCACGATGCGGTGGAGGTGCTGAACCACATGATCGCGCCAGGCTCGCTGGCCGGCGCGCACGTGTTCTTCCCCGACCCGTGGCACAAGGCGCGCCACAACAAGCGCCGCCTGATCCAGGGGCCGCTGGTGCAGCTCCTGAGCTCGCGGCTGGCGGTTGGCGGTTACCTCCATTGCGCTACCGACTGGGAAGAGTATGCGATCCAGATGCTGGAAGTGCTGGGCGCCGAACCGACGCTGAAAAACACCTCCTCCGATCCGTCCGGCTATTCGCCGCGCCCCGACTACCGTCCCACCACCAAGTTCGAGAACCGTGGCTTGCGGCTGGGGCATGGGGTGTGGGATCTGGTATTCGAGAAGAAAGCCTGAGGCTTCATTGCGCTTCGGCGCTGCAATGAAAAACGGCATGCTGTTTGCAGCATGCCATTTTTTTGCGCGTTAATTTTGCGCGTTAAACCGGGCTGGGCGACAAGAAGAAGTTCAGCGCAAGCTTGGCTCCTCCGCGATGCTGACCATCAGCCTTGCGCTTCCTCCACGCCGGCGATCAGCGAGATGATTTGCGCGCCGTAGGTTTCCAGTTTCTTTTCGCCTACGCCATTGACGTGGCGCAGGTCGTCCAGCGATTGCGGGCGCGCCTTGGCGATCTCGCGCATGGTGGCGTCGTGGAAGATGACGTAGGCCGGCACGTTGTGTTCGCGCGCGGTTTCCACGCGCCACCAGCGCAGCTTCTCGAACAGCGCCTGCTCTTCGGTCGACAGGTCGGTCTCGACGAAGCTGGAACGCTGCGAACCGCGCTTGGGCTTGACGGGTTTCTGGTACTGGCGCAGCTGTATCTTCTGCTCGCCGCGCAGCACCGGGCGGGCGGCGTCGGTGAGCTTGAGCGCGCTGTAGTTCTCGTGGTCGACGGTCAGCAGCCCCAGCGCGATCACCTGGCGCAGGATGGCGCGCCACTCGGCCTCGCCGCGGTCGCTGCCGATGCCGAATACCGAGAGCTGGTCATGGCGCCACTGCTTGACGCGCTCGCCATCGATGCCGCGCAGCACCTCGATCACATGGCCGGGCGCGAAGCGTTGTTCGACACGGTAGACGGTGGACAGCAGCTTTTGCACTTCAACCGTGGCGTCGAAGGATACCGGCGGCGTCATGCAGATGTCGCAGTTGTTGCAGGGGCTGGCTTCCTGGTCGAAGTAATTGAGCAGGCGCACGCGCCGGCAGTTCAGGGTTTCG
Source organism: Herbaspirillum sp. GW821-FHT09A12 (assembly GCF_059418325.1). Taxonomy (NCBI): domain Bacteria; kingdom Pseudomonadati; phylum Pseudomonadota; class Betaproteobacteria; order Burkholderiales; family Oxalobacteraceae; genus Herbaspirillum; species Herbaspirillum sp. GW821-FHT09A12. The sequence continues at coordinate 463,507 of NZ_JBWKPR010000001.1, read as the reverse complement.
CACAGGCCGAGCATGGCGTCGAGCTTGGCGCCTTGCACCCGCTTGAAGCTTTCGTCGGCTTCCGACTCGCCGATCATGCGGCGCTGCTGCACCACGTCTTGCAGGCCGTAGGCCATCCAGGCGTCGGCCGGCAAACCGTCGCGGCCGGCGCGACCGGTTTCCTGGTAATAGCCTTCGACGCTCTTGGGCAGGTCGAGGTGGCAGACGAAACGCACGTCGGGTTTATCGATGCCCATGCCGAAGGCGATGGTGGCGACCATCACGATCTTGTCCTCGCGCAGGAAGCGCGCCTGGTTGGCGGTGCGCTGCGCATAGTCCATGCCGGCGTGGTAGGCCAGCGCGTCCAGGCCTTCGCCGCGCAGGAATTCGGCGGTTTCTTCCACCTTCTTGCGCGACAGGCAGTAGACGATCCCGGCGTCCTCCGGATGCTCGCTCTTGATGAAGTCCAGCAACTGCTTGCGGCCGTTGGCCTTTTCCACGATCTGGTAGCGGATGTTGGGACGGTCGAAGGAGGAGACGAACTGGCGCGCCTGTTCCAGCTGCAGGCGGTGGATGATCTCTTCACGGGTCTGGGCGTCCGCGGTGGCGGTCAGCGCAATGCGCGGCACCTGCGGGAAGCGCTCGTGCAGCACCGAGAGCTTGATGTATTCGGGACGGAAGTCATGCCCCCATTGCGAGACGCAATGCGCCTCGTCGATGGCGAACAGCGAGATATTGGCCGACTGCAGCAGTTCCAGGCAACGCGGCGTCATCAGCCGTTCCGGCGCGACGTAGAGCAGGTCGAGGTCGCCGGTACGCAGGCGGCGTTCGATCTGCAGCGCCTCGTCGAAACTCTGGGTGGAGTTGAGGAAGGCGGCGCGCACGCCGACTTCGTCCAGCGCATCGACCTGATCCTGCATCAGCGCGATCAGCGGCGACACCACCACCCCCACGCCGTCGCGCAGCAAGGCCGGCACCTGGTAGCACAGCGACTTGCCGCCGCCGGTCGGCATCAGGACCAGCGCATCGCCGCCGTTGGCGACGTGCTGGACGATCTCGTCCTGGTGCCCGCGGAAGGACGAATAGCCGAACACGGTCTCCAGCACATGCAGGGCACGTTGCGGCAAAGGGGTGTCGGCAGGCAGGGTATCGAAATCGACCATGGATCTTTATACAGGTGTCGCGGGACTGGCGGAAACGAAAGGCGCCAGAAAGACGCTATTTTATTGCAGCCAGCCCTGGCCGACCGCAACCAGCAGGAATATCCCCAGCGCGGCGCGATAGACGATGAAGGGCCAGGTGGAGAATTTCTCCAGGAACTTCATCAGCCCCCAGATCGCAGCAAAGGCCGAAACGCTGGCCACGACCAAGCCGAACAGCAGCACGCCCCAGGCTTGCAGCGGGATATGCGCGTGCAGCAGCACGGCCAGCTCTTTCAGGCCGGCCAGGGCGATGGCCGGCAACCCCAGCAGGAAAGAAAAGCGCGCCGCCTCTTCACGGCGGAAATTGAGGAACAAGGCGGCGGTGAGCGTGGAGCCGGAGCGCGACACGCCCGGGATCAGCGCGCCGACCTGGGCGATGCCGACGATGAGCGCATCGCGCAGGCGCATCTGGCTGACGCTGCGGCGATGGCGGCACGCCAGTTCGGCAATCGCCAGCAGGATGGCCATCGCGATGCAGGAATAGCCGATCACGCTCAGGCTGCGCAGCGGCGAGCCGCAGGCATTGAGTACGTGCGACAGCGCCAGCCCGGCAATGCCGATGGGAATGGTGGCCAGGATGATGGCCACCGCCAGCTTGAACATGGGGTCATTGAAATCGCGGCGGCGCCAGGCGGCCACGCTGCCGCCGGTGACCGCCGCCACGTCGCGGCGGAAATAACTGATCACGGCGGCCAGCGCCGCCAGTTGCATCGCCGCGGAAAACGCCGAACCGGGGTCATGCCAGCCGAGGAAGGCCGGCACGACGCGCATATGGGCGGTGGAAGAAATCGGCAACAATTCGGTGATGCCCTGGATGACGCCGAGCAAACCGATCTGCAGATAGCTAAGCGAGGCAAAGCCGATATCGAGGCCGGCGCTGCAAACATTGGCCATAAGGTTCTCTTTTGGATGAGGTTGGCGAAAGGTAATTGTGAGGCCGGACGCATCGAGGCGTCCGGTCCGGTACGACGGTACTGCGCTGAATTAATCAAACCTGCGGGAGGCGCGTGGAATCATTCCACCCAGACCACCACGCCGCTATAAGCCGTGACCAGCACGACGATGCCGAACACGATCCGATACCAGGCGAAGATGGTGAAGTCGTGCGAGCTGATATAGCGCAACAGCCAGCGCACGCACAGGAAAGCCGAGACGAAGGCGGCCACGGTGCCGATGGTAAACAGCGGCACGTCCGCCGCGGAGAGCAGCGCGCGGTCCTTGTACAGCGAGTAGATGGTGGCGGCGAACAGCGTCGGAATGGCCAGGAAGAACGAGAACTCGGTGGCCGCCTTGCGCGACAGGCCGAACAGCATGCCGCCGATGATGGTGGCGCCGGAGCGGCTGGTGCCGGGGATCAGCGCAAAGGCCTGGGCGATGCCGACCTTGAGGGCGTCGATCGGGGTCATGTCGTCCACCGTTTCAATGCGTGCCGACGCCATGCTCATGCGGTCCTTGTTGCGGCGTTCCACCCACAGGATGACCAGGCCGCCGACGATGAAGGCGATCGCCACCGACAGCGGGTTGAACAGCACTTCCTTGATCTTCTTGCTGAACAGGAAGCCGAGGATGGCCGCCGGCAGGAAGGCGACGATCAGGTTGATCACCAGCCGCTGCGCCTTGCGGTCGGTGAACAGGCCGGTCAGCACCGAGGCGATGCGTACCCGGTATTCCCAGCACACGGCGAGGATGGCGCCGGCCTGGATGACGATTTCAAAGACGTCAACTTTTTCCTTGGAGAAAGTCGGGCTGCTGAACTGCAGCAGGCTGCCAGCCAGGATCAGGTGTCCGGTAGAAGAAATGGGCAGGAATTCGGTCAGGCCTTCTACGATGCCCATGATGAGCGCCTTGAGCGCGAGGATAGTGTCCATACGTGGCTGAGGTGGCTTCTTTTGGTGGGGTTGGCAGGAAAAAGCGGCGGGTGGATCGGGCAAACCGGCTTTTTGACTATGTTTGCGCATAAAGGTGCGCCGCAACAAACCGAAATTCTACAGTACGACACTTAGCGCTCTATGAGTGCCGAAGTCGACAGCCTCGCACAACCACGCCGGCCGGAAACGTTACCATGTCGGTTTTGCCAGCGACAACCGCGGCACGCACGCCCGAAAGGATCCCCATGAGCGACATCACCATTTATCACAACCCCAAATGCGGCACCTCCCGCAACGTGCTGCAGGCGTTGCGCGACGGCGGCGCCGAACCGGCCGTGATCGAATACCTGAAGACCCCGCCCGACCGCGCCACGCTGAAGAAATTGGTGGCCGCCATGGGGGTGCCGGTGCGCGCCATCATCCGCAGCAAGGAAGCGGTGTACACCGAGCTGGGCCTGGACGACCCGGCGCTGACCGATGGCCAACTGATCGATGCGATGGCCGAACATCCGATCCTGATCAACCGCCCGATCGTCGTCACGCCCAAGGGGACGTTGCTGGTGCGCCCCAAGGAGCGGCTGACGGAAATTTTTCCCTGATGCAATCCCCTTCCTCCAGCCTGGAGGAAGGCCGCCGCAACGCAAGGGCTTATGCGGACCGTCAAGCGGTCGTCATGGCATAAGCCGCCCTGGCAAATACATTGGCGCCCATGCGCAGATGCTTCTCGGAGGTATTTTCAATGGCGTCGTGGCTGCGTCCGCCAATGCTGGGCACGAACAGCATCGCTGAGGGCAGGTGACGGGACATCACCATCGCATCGTGGATGGCGCCGCTGTGCATGTGCATCAGCCTGGTGCTGCTGGCGCTGCCGGCGCTAGCCAGTAGCCTGGTCAGGCGCGCATCCATGGCAGCGGGCGCCAGGTTTCCCGCCAGCTCGCAGGCAATCCCCACGCCGCCTTTGTTGTCGTGCTTCATGGCCAGATCGGCCACCTGCGCCTGCATCTGGTCGAGCGCTTCCGGATCCAGGTGCCGGATCTCGACCGTCAGGATCGCCTCCCGCGGCACGACATTGGCAACGCCCGGGAACAACTTGATGGCGCCAAAGTTCCAGACGGCGTCGGCAACGCCCAGGCCCTGGAAGCGGTCGCGCAACGCCGTGGCGAAATCAAATGCCGCCATGCCGGCATCCTTGCGCAACGACATCGGGGTGGTGCCGGCGTGGTCCGCCTGCCCGGCAAACGTCACGATGAAGCGGCGCATACCCGCGATGCCCGTGACGATGCCCAGATCCAGGCCGCCGTCGTCCAGGCGCGGCCCCTGCTCGATGTGGCCTTCGAAATAGCCGACGTGGCGCCTGGCGTCCAGCAGCGCGCCTACTTGCGAATCGAGGCCAATCCGGCTGGCGGCCTCAGGAAACGGGCAACCGTCGTAGCCCAGTGCCGCCAACCCCGCTTCGGTCATCTCGCCGCAAAACCATTTGCTGCCAAGGCAGCTCAGGTAACGCCCCTCTTCGTCCGCGAAGGCAACGACGTCGATCCCGACCGCGGCCTGCGAATGCTGCTGGTTCATGGCGCGGGCGGTTTCGATGCCGTAGATGACGCCCAGCGCGCCATCGAGCCAGCCGCCCGTGGGTACGCTGTCCGCATGGGAGCCCAACAGCAGCGCCCGGGGCGCTTTCGATTTCCCGAACACATTGCCGACCGCGTCGACGGTCACGTCAAGACCTGCGCTGCGCATCTCGGCTGCCAGCCATTGCCTGGCCTGCATATCCTCGGCGGACAGCGCAGGACGGTTCACGCCTTCGCCCTGCGCGCCGAATCGGGCAAGCGCCTGCAACGAGGCAATGACCTTGTCTTCGTTAATCAGCAACATCTCATGCGCCGCCTTTCCCGCTGCGCTTGCGCTCTGCAATACCGGCCATGAAATAGGTCAGGCAATAGACGATCACCCGATACATGATGGCCGAACCGGGCGGAATGCACAGAAACGACAGGCCCGCACAACCGCGCTTGCCGGTTTCGTAGGCGATGCGGATGGCCTCGTAGTCGGTCATCCCCATGGGCTCGGCCAACTCGCCCAGGATGTCGCCCTCGGTCGGCCCGGCGCCGCCGAGCACGTCCATGTCGAAGTGCGCGTAGACGGCGTCGGCGCCCTGGTAGGCGTGGTCCAGGTTCTTGATGACGCCCTCGATGCCCAGTTCGGTGCGGATCTTCCACATCGGCATGAAGCAGCAGCCGCCGTTGACGAAGCGGCGCACGGTCGCGGGATCTTCGAGCATCCCGCGTTCGCCGATTTCCACCAGGTTCCTGATGGCGTAATTGGGACAATCGCGAAACAGCTTGTCCTTCCAGTTGGTCGAGCCTGCGATGCGGTCGTTCTTGGTGGCCCAGTCGTAGGGCCAGCAATCCCAGTGCGTGTCCAGGCTGACCATGCCGACGGTGCCCGGATAGTGCTCGGCGATCGGGCGGCCAACAGCGTACGACGCCACCGGCGAGTTCTGGCCGATCACGATGGGAATGGCGCCGGCGTTCAAGGCCTGCTTCACGCGCGATTCCACCATGTCCTGGGCCGCCAGGATGCGCTCGACGGTCCCTTCGTAGCTGGCCTCGAGCGGAATGGGGATATCCCCATAGTCGACGACTTTGAGGTGCTCGAAGACGTCTATATCCAGTTCCTGGACATAGCCGCCGCGGTAGCGGATGGATTGCTGGCGCACGCGGGTGGTGGCGGCCAGCCACTCCGCCTTGTCCACGCCGCTGTACTTCTTGCCCCAGCCCGCGGCAAAGGGCGCGCCGATGATGACGATGTCGGCGCCCTGGAGATCGGATTCGTCGATGGCGTAAGGCACGCCCAGGAACGTCGGCGTGTCCTCGCGGATGCGCGGAAAATGGACGTTTCTCCAGTGCTTCCCGGCCAGGGTTGCTTCCCAACTTGGATATGACGGCATGACGGCTACCTTCTGTATTGGTTTCGGGGGGATGGATCAGCGATTGATTACTTCGGGAATTCGGTCAGTGTCGGGGTATCGAGATAGCGGCCGCCCTTGAGGTACTTGCCGACGATGGTATTCATCTGGTTCGACATCTTCAGGTTACGCAACGCGATGCTCAGGACATCGGCCAACTCGGTATTGCCCTTCTTGACCGTCCATGCGATCGGCAGGAAGAACACCGGCTTGTCGGCGAAGATGACCTTGGTCGACGGTTGCTGTTCCACGAAACGACCGGCAGTGAATACGTCTTCGAAACTGGCGTCGACGCGCCCGGCCGCGACTTCGACGAAGCCCGCGGCCAGGTTGCCGCCGGCCAGGGAAATGACCTTGGCATTGGGCATCGTGGTCTTGACCCAATCTTCCGCGGCCGTGCCCTGCACAACGGCGATGCGCACGTCGGGCTTGTTCATGTCAGCCGGCGTCTTGAAGCGGTTGTCGCTGGCTTTCACCACGGCCACGCTGCCCAGGTAGAACAGCGGATCGGAAAAATCCACCGCCATGGCGCGCTTGACGGTCGCAAAGGTCGCACCGATGGACATATCGAACTGCTTGGCCTGCAGGCCGGCGACGAAGTTGGCCCAGGTGGTTTCGACAAACACCGGCTTGACGTTCATCTGGCTTGCGATGTTCTTGATGATGTCGACATAGAAACCGGTCAGTTCGCCGGTCGCCGGATCCTTGTTGGTGCCCGGCGGGGAAGGGATGTAGCCGATACGCAGTTCGCCGCGCTTCTGGATGGCATCGAGCTCGCCGGCGGCGTGGGCCGGCGCACAGAATGCGCCGACGACGAATGCGGCAGTCAGGACGAATGAGGCAAGCTTTTTAAACATGACGATTCCCTTGAGGTAGTAATGCTGTTATCGAAGAACGCGCGAAAGAAACGACTGCGTGCGTGCATTTGTGGGTGAGGTAAAGATCTGCTCGGGCGGCCCCTCTTCCACGACATAGCCTCCCTCCATGAACACGACCCGGTCGGCGACATCCCTGGCGAAGGACATCTCGTGCGTGACGATGACCATGGTCATGCCTTCGTTCGCCAGGTCGCCCATGACGGCCAGGACTTCATTGACCAGTTCCGGATCCAGCGCCGATGTCGGTTCGTCGAACAGCATCAGCTGCGGCTTCATGGCCAGCGAACGCGCAATTGCCGCACGCTGCTGCTGGCCGCCGGACAGACGGGTCGGGCGCACATCGAGCTTGTCGCCCAGGCCGACGCGCCTGAGAATGGCTTCGGCGGTCTGCCTGGCCTCGTCGGTCGATTTTTTCAACACATGCACCGGCCCCTCCATGACGTTTTGCAAGAGCGTCATGTGCGGAAACAGGTTGAAGTTCTGGAACACCATGCCCATTTGCGTGCGCAGCTTGTTGATGTCGGATTGCGACGCCGGCTTGCGCACCTGTCCGGTGCTGGAATAGCCAACCAGCTGGCCATTGAAGAACACCTCGCCCTGGTCGTACGGCTCGAGGAAATTCAGGCACTTGAGCAAGGTGCTCTTGCCCGAACCGCTGGGGCCGATCAGCGCCACGACATCCTTAGTGTTGATTTCCAGGTTGATGTCGTTGAGGACGCGTAGCTTGTCGTAGGACTTTCCGAGAGATTTGATGGACAACATGCGTAATCCTTTTCAATCAGGCGTATCAGGCTTATCAGGCGTTCTTCTTGAGCTTCTTCTCAAGCTGCCGTGAGATCCAGATCCACGGGAACGTGATGGCGAAGAACACGATGGCGAGGAAGGTATAGACCTCGAGCGGGCGGTAGGTCTGGGCAATGAGGTTGTTCGACTCCTGCAGCAGTTCGTACACTGCGATGGTCGAGCCCAGGGTGGAGAGCTTCATCAGGTTGGCGAACTCATTGATGAACGGCGGGATCATCCGTTGGATGGCCTGCGGCAGGATGATGCGGCGCAGCGCCATGATGTGCGCCATGCCGATGGAACGCGCCGCGGCCAGTTGCCCCTTATCGACGCTTTCCACGCCTGCGCGCACGATTTCGGCGACGTATGCGCCGCTGTGAATCCCCAGGGTGAGGATGACCGCGGTCTTGGCGCCCAGCTGGATGTCGAACAGCACCGGAAAGCAGTAGTAGACCCAGACAATCTGTACCAGCGCCGGCGTGGAACGGATCGCTTCGACATACACGGTCGAGACGATGCGCAATGCGCTATTGTGGGCTTGCCGGGCAACTCCCACGGGCAAGCCGATCAGCAAGCCGATGAAGGTGGCGCTGAAGGTAATCTGCAACGTCACCAGGGCGCCATGCAGAAAGACCGGCCAATATTGAGACAGCAAATGAAATTGCCAGTTGTATTCCACCGTAGGCTCCCAGACGATTGCGATTAAAACGTGGCGGGCGTATTGACCCAGTAGATCCGCGCCATTTCCTGTCCGATGTTTTCGTACCCGTGCGGCATCTGGCTGGGGAAGTGAAAGCCGTCGCCGGCGCCCAGCACATAGGTCTCGCCGCCGATGGTCAGCCTCACCGTTCCCTCCAATACGTAACCCACCTCTTCTCCCGCGTGCTCGATCAGGCCGTCGCTCTTGGCCCCGGCAGGAATGATGTGGATGTGCGCCTGGAGCAGCGAGCCTGGCGCGGCATGGTCCATCCGCTCCAGACGGATCTCTCCATGGGCGTCGAACGTCGGACGGCTTCCGCGCATCAGCACCGGCGAGCTGTTCTGGGCGGTCTTGCCGAGAAGTTCGGAGACGTTGCTTTGGTAGAGATGCGCAAGCCGGTGCAGCAACGCCAGCGATGGCGCGGAAACGCCCCGCTCCACTTTGGAAAGCTGGCCTTCCGAGCATCCGGCCGCAACGGCACACTCCTTGAGGGTGAGGTTGCGCAGCCTCCTGGCGTGCCGGAGCCGGACGCCCAATTGGATCGCGTCTGCCGCAAACTCGGCGTTAAGCTGGTTTTCTTTTTCCATCGAACGGCGCTCCAGACAGGGGATGAAAGGCAATGCAAGTAACTTTCCTTATGTGAAAGTCTCTTTACATCCGGACAGCAAGTTTCATACCAGTCTGTTTTGCGTATTGGCCCCCGCCGATTGGACAGGTTCAGTGCAAGCCCGAAGGCGCGGAGCATCTTTGGTGAGATGCGCGTTCGACTTTGGTGCGGATGCCTCTGTCGTTTCGGAAATATCTGACGGGCAGGCGAAGGCCTCCCTGGATGGAAAGAGGCCATACTCGGACCACACCGCTGCCGGCGTTATTGGGGGGATGGAAATAATGAAAACGGATCCGGGGCCGAGGCGGCTCCGGGGTGAATCTTTATAACGCGACGCGTTGATTATTTAAGGCTGCGCATACCCTGTGGCTTCACGGGCGGGTGTCGTGCAGCGCCGGCTTAATTGCCAACGCACTGCAAATGAAAGGCGCCAGGAAAACCCTATGGATTGGGCGCGGTTAAACGCTCCAATGTCGACAACCACCGGATCGCCTCGTCTCTTGTCGCGCCACACATCTCCGCCGAAGGCTGCAAGCCGGCGCAGAACGCGGGTCGCTCAGGCCGGCCAAAGATCAGGCATCGGTCATCGTCGCCCAGTTGCACGCATCGCACATTCGCAGGCTTTCCGTCTGGCATTCCAGGAATATGGCTGGTGATGGAAGGCGCCGTACAGCAGGCGCCACATTGGGGACGACAGTTCATAGATGGCAAATCATCGAAGGGGCGGGACGCGCACTGCCGGCCGGCAATGCGCAGGCGCCATTGTAAAGCCCTGGCGGCGGCCGGGCTCGCCGCTTCATCTTTTCTTCATCCGGCCTTGGGTATGCTTGCACGCCATCGCGGCAGCGGTTCGCCTCGCCTTTGCCGCATTTCACGGCGCTGGAGTCGCCTCCGGTCGCATGGCGCTGGCCGCCGGGCCGGCCCGCCCGTAGTCTGGCCATCCGCTTCCACCTTGATCCTTGACGCCATGCCGTTTGCCACTTACATTGCTGACTCTCCGGTAATTTACCGGCGCACTCGTATTCCCGCCCGACGGCAACCCCATTTTCACGCAGGATCTTGCCGGCCGCCGATGCGGTGCGCCTTGTCTTGCTCGCCTATGTCCGACGCCGCCAAAGAACCCCGCTGGGAACGCCGCAAACAAGACCGCCCGCAGGAGCTGCTGGCGGCGGCGATGCAATTGTTCGTGGAACGCGGTTTCGCCGCCACCCGCCTGGAAGACGTGGCCGCGCGCGCCGGCGTCTCCAAGGGCACGCTGTATCTCTATTACGAAAACAAGGAAAGCCTGTTCAAGTCGGTGGTGCGCACCCACATGCTGCCGCTGCTGGACGAGGCCGAAGCGATGGTGGATAACTACCCCGGCAGCAGCGCCGAGCTGCTGCGCGAGCTGATCCTGGGATGGTGGGAGGCGGCCGTGCGTTCCGGCCTGAACGGCATCACCAAGCTGATGATGGCGGAGTCGGGCAATTTCCCCGAGCTGGCGCGCTTCTATCATGAAGAAATCATCGTGCGCAGCGACGCCATGGTCGTGCGCATGCTGGAACGCGGCATGGCGCGCGGCGAGTTCCGCCAGATCGATGCCGAATCGCTGAAGAAGGTGATCGTCGCGCCGGTGCTGATGCTGATGCTGTGGGATCAGTCCTTCGGCCCCTGCTCGATCGCACCGATCGATCCGCATGCTTACCTGGCCAGCCTGGTCGACCTGTGCATCAACGGCCTGAAGGCCTGACGCCGCAATGGCCAACAATAAATCGCGGGCGCCAACGTCTGCATGTTCAAACCGAGACTTTCAATGAAGCTTGCCCTGCCCAAACGCCGCTGGCTGCGCTGGACCCTGCTGGCCCTGGTACTGCTGGGGGCCACCGGCCTGCTGCTGAAAAAGCGCGCGCCCGCCTCGGCCCCGCCTGTTGCGCAGGCGGCGGCCCCCAGCGCGATGGAGTTCCTCCCGGGCGACCTGGTCACCGTGCAGGCCGGCGAGCTGCGCCGCGTGCTGCCGCTGTCGGGCGCGCTGCGCGCGCTGAACCAGGCGTCGGTGAAGGCGCGCGTGGCGGGCGAGGTGCAGCAGGTGCTGGTGCGCGAAGGCGAAGCGGTCAAGCAAGGCCAGGTGCTGGCCCGCATCGAGACCGCCGATTACCAGGCCAAGGTCGACCAGGCGCGCGGTTCGCTGCTGGCCTCGCAAGGCCAGCTGGAGATCGCCACCCAGACCCGCAACAACAACCAGGTGCTGCTGGACAAGGGCTTCATCTCGCGCAACGCCTTCGATACCGCCGCCAGCCAGTTCGACATCGCCCGCGCCAACGTCGACAGCGCGCGCGGCGCGCTGGACGTGGCCAGGAAGGCGCTGGCCGATACCGTGGTGCGCTCGCCGATTAGCGGCATGATCAGCGCCCGCAATGTGCAGCCCGGGGAGAAGGTGGCGGTCGACGGCAAGCTGCTGGACGTGGTCGACCTGTCGCAGATGGAACTGGAAGCACCGGTGCCGACCAACGATATCCTGAAAGTGCAAATCGGCCAGGAAGTGCTGGTCGCGGTGGAAGGCCTGCCGCAGAAGGTGGTCGGCCGCGTGGTGCGCATCAACCCGGCCACGCAGTCGGGTTCGCGCTCGATCATGGTCTACGTGCGCGTGGACAATCCCACGGGCCTGTTGCGCGCCGGCATGTTCGCCGATGCCGGCCTGACGCTGGAAAAGAAGGAGCGCGTGCTGGCCGTGCCGGGTACGGCGATCCAGGTCGAGGATGGCAACGCCTACGTCTACGCCATCGAAAACAACGTGCTGACGCGGCGCCCGGTGGCGACCGGCCTGCAAGGCAGCAACGCCGACGGCGGCGCGGTGGAAATCGCCAGCGGCCTGGCCGAAGGCGCGCTGGTGGTCAAGGCCAACCTGGGCATCCTGCGTGCCGGCACGCCGGTGCGCATCCTGCAGCGCGGCGCTACCGCTGCGGCCACTGCGGCCGTGCCCGCGGCCCAACCGCAGGAGCGCTGAACGATGTGGTTCACGCGCATCTCGATCGGCAACCCGGTCCTGGCCACCATGATGATGATGGCCTTCGTGGTGCTGGGCCTGTTCTCCTACCAGCGCATGCGGGTCGACCAGTTCCCCGACATCACCTTCCCTGTGGTGGTGGTGCAGACCACCTACCCCGGCGCCTCGCCGGAGAACGTCGAGTCCGACGTCACGCGCAAGATCGAAGAATCGGTCAACACCATCAACGGCATCGATTCGCTGGTGTCGCATTCGTATGAAGGCCTGTCGGTGGTGATCGTGCAGTTCGACCTCACCGTTGACCCGGCCCAGGGCGCACAGGACGTGCGCGAGAAGGTGGCGCTGGTGAAGTCGGCCTTCCGCAAGGAAGTGGACGAGCCGCGCATCACCCGCTTCGACCCGGCCGACCAGCCGATCTTCTCGATCTCGGTCACCAATGCGCCCGATGCCAAGCCGCGCACGCTGCGCGAACTGACCACCATCGCCGACCAGGTGATCAAGAAGCGGCTGGAAAATGTGCGCGGCGTGGGTTCGGTGACGCTGGTGGGCGGCGTCAAGCGCCAGGTCAACATCTACGTCAAGCCGGCCGAGATGGAGGCGCTGGGCATCGGCGTGAACCAGGTAGTGGACGCGGTCAGGAATGAAAACCAGGAATTGCCGACCGGCGCCATCCGCATGCTGGACGCGGAAAAGACCGTGCAGGTACAGGGCCGCGTGAAGAATCCGGAAGACTTCAAGCGCATCATCGTGGCGCGCCGCGGCGGCCAGCCGGTGACGCTGGCGCAGGTCGCCAACGTGGTCGACGGCCAGGAAGAGCAAGAGACGCTGGCCCTGTACAACGGCCAGCGCACGCTGGCGCTGGATATCCTGAAAGCCCAGGGCCAGAACACCATCGATGTGGCCGACGGTCTCAAGCACAGCATCAAGGAAATGGAACCCAGCCTGAAACAGCTGTATCCGGGCGTGACGCTGCAGGTGGTCAAGGACGGCTCGCGCCAGATCCGCACCGGGGTGGAGAACGTGCGCCGCACGCTGATCGAGGGCGCGGCGCTGACCATCGCGATCGTGTTCCTGTTCCTGAACTCCTGGCGCTCCACCGTGATCACCGGGCTGACATTGCCGGTGGCGCTGATCGGCACCTTCCTGTTCATGTACATGTTCGGCTTCACCATCAACATGATCACGCTCATGGCGCTGTCGCTGTGCGTGGGCCTCTTGATCGACGACGCCATCGTGGTGCGGGAAAACATCGTGCGCCATGCCGGCATGAAGCTGCACGGCAAGTTCAAGTCGCACCGGATGGCGGCGCTGGAAGGCACGCAGGAAATCGGCCTGGCGGTGCTGGCCACCACTTTCTCCATCGTTGCGGTGTTCCTGCCGGTGGGCTTCATGGGCGGCATCATCGGACGCTTCTTCCACCAGTTCGGCGTGACCGTGGCCGCCGCCGTGCTGATTTCGATGTTCGTCTCCTTCACGCTGGACCCGATGCTCTCTTCCATCTGGCCCGATCCGGATGCGCATGGCGAACATGGCAAGAAGGCCGGCTGGTATGACAAGACCATCGGCCGCGTGCTGCAGGCCTTCGACCGCCTGGTGCAATGGCTGTCGGCGCGCTACCAGGAAATGCTGCGCTGGTCGTTGAAGCACCGCGTGGCCACGCTGGCGATCGCGCTGGCAAGCTTCTTCGGCGGCTTAGCGCTGCCGGCCGCAGGCCTGATCGGCTCCGAATTCGTGCCGCAGGCGGACTATTCCGAGACCGGCGTCACCTTCTTCACGCCGGTGGGTTCCTCGCTGGAGCTGACCGAAAGCAAGGTGCACCAGGTCGAGGCGATCTTGCGGCAGTTCCCCGAGATCACCGACATCTACAGCACCGTCAACACCGGCAACTCGCAAGGCAAGAACTATGCGACCGTGTTCGTGCGCCTGAAGCCCCGTGCCGAACGCACGCTGAGCACCGGCCAGATGGCGCCGCTGCTGCGCCAGAAACTGTCGCAAGTGGCCGGCATCACGGTGACCCACGTGGGCACGCTGGACGGCGTGGGCGGCGACAGCAAGCAGATCCGCTTCAGCCTGCTGGGGCCGGATCTGCAGCAACTGGCGCGACTGTCGGACCAGGTGCAGCAAAAGCTCAGTCAGATTCCCGGCGTGGTCGACCTCGACTCCAGCCTGAAGGCGCAAAAACCGACCATCTCGGTCGAACCGCGGCGCGATATCGGTTCCGATCTGGGCATCGGCGTGGCCGAGCTGGGCAATGCGCTGTCGCCGCTGCTGGCGGGCGAGGCAGCCAGCAGCTGGCGCGCGCCGGACGACGAGAACTACGATGTCAACGTGCGCCTGGCGCCGAGCGACCGCAGCACCGTGGACGACCTCTCGCGCCTGATGCTGGCCAGCACGCTGACCAATGCGGACGGTTCGCCGCGCATGGTGCCGCTGCGCCAGGTGGCCGAAATCAAGAACACGCTGGGCGCCAACCAGATCAACCGGCGCGACCTGAACCGCGAGGTCGAGCTCTCGGCCAACGCCCAGGGCGCGTCGGCCGGGCAGATCAACGCCCAGATCAAGACCATGCTGGACGGCATGCACTGGCCGCCGGGCTACCGCTACCAGATCGGCGGCTCGACCAAGAGCATGAACGAGTCCTTCGGCTATGCCGTGGGCGCGCTGGCGCTGGCGATCGTGTTCATCTACATGATCCTGGCCTCGCAGTTCGCCAGCTTCCTGCAGCCGCTGGCCATCATGTCGTCGCTGCCGCTCACGCTGATCGGCGTGTTCCTGGCGCTGATGATGTTTCGCTCGACGCTCAACATGTTCTCCATCATCGGTTTCATCATGCTCATGGGCCTGGTGACCAAGAACGCCATCCTGCTGGTGGACTTCGCCAACCAGGCGCGGCGCGAAGGCATGGAACGCGGCGCGGCGCTGCTGGAAGCGGCGCATGTGCGCCTGCGCCCGATCCTGATGACCACGCTGGCGATGGTGTTCGGCATGGTGCCGCTGGCCTTCGGCGTGGGCGAGGGTTCCGAGCAGCGCGCGCCGATGGGACAGGCGGTGATCGGCGGCATCATCACCTCCTCGCTGCTGACGCTGGTGGTGGTGCCGGTGGCCTATACCTACCTGGACGACCTGGGCGCCTGGGTCAAGCGCAAGTGGTTCGGCCCGGCGCAGGATCGCGCCGGCGCGGGGGAACGCCATGACGATTGAGCGCATGCCCGCCGCCGCGGCCGATTGCACCGGGGAAATCCTGCAACAGGCGGGATTTGGCGGGGATTTCCCGGATGTATATGAGCTGTTGAGCTGGACGGTGTTTGATAAAATGGCGGCTTTCCGTCGCTATTGAGCCTACTGCCATGAATATCGAACAAGCCCGCTTCAACATGATCGAACAGCAAATCCGCCCCTGGAACGTGCTGGCGCAGGACATCCTGGACCTGCTCACGGTCGTCAAGCGCGAAGACTTTGTCCCGGCCGCGCATCGTAGCCTGGCCTTCTTCGACACCGAAATCCCGCTGCCGGGCGGCGAAAACATGCTGTCGCCCAAAATGGAAGCCCGCATCCTGCAGGAAGCCAACGTCAAGAAACACGAATACGTGCTGGAAATCGGCGCCGGTTCGGGCTACATGGCGGCGCTGCTGGCGTACAAGGCGCGCCATGTGACCACCGTCGAGATCTCGCCGGCACTGAAGTCGCTGGCCGAGCAAAACCTGTCCGACTACGGCGTGGCCAATGTCGACGTGCAGTTGGGCAACGGCGCCCAAGGCTGGACCGGCGCCGACGGCCGCGCGGGCGAATACGATGTGATCGTCATCTCCGGCTCGCTGCCGTTCCTGCCGGAAGGCTTCGGCAAGCAACTCAAGGTCGGCGGCCGCCTGCTGGCCATCGTCGGCGCCGAACCGGTGATGGAGCTCAAGCTCATCACCCGCACCTCCGAACACACCTTCGATACCGTCAACGTGGTGGAAACGCTGGCCAAACCCTTGCACGCGGCCGCCACACCTTCACACTTCACTTTCTAGGATTTTTTATGGAGCACATCACCGCCCCGGACCTGGCCGCCTGGATCGCCGATCCCGACCGCCCTACCCCTCTGCTGCTGGATGTGCGCGAACCTTGGGAACACCAAACCTGCAACATCGCCGGCTCGCAGCTGGTACCGATGAATACCGTTCCCGGGCGCTTTTCCGAGCTGGATGAAGAGCAGCCCGTGGTATGCATCTGCCACCATGGCGGGCGCAGCATGCAAGTGGCGGCCTTCCTCGAACGCCAGGGTTTCACCAAGGTCATCAACCTGACCGGCGGCGTCCACGCCTGGGCCAGCCAGGTCGACCCGTCCATGCCGACCTACTGAGCCTGATGCGCCTGCCGCCGACCGGAGGCGGGCGCAACAAGCCGCAGACAGCTTCCGGCGGATTTCCCCATTTCCTGTTACCTGTGCCCAGCGCAAGCGCGGCAGGCACGCCTTCCGCCCGATACCGTCCCGGCCGCGCCGATGCGCTTGCATTCCTATCGTTTGTCCAGCCTTGTTCTGCCCGGAGAATCCGTCCATGCGCCGTACCCTGCTCGCTTCCCTGATGGCCGCCGGCCTTTCCTTGCACGCTGCCGCCGGCGCCGCCGACCTGCTGCAGGTCTACCAGCTCGCGCTGGCCAATGACCCGGTCTACACCAGCGCGCGCTATGCGCTGACGGCCGGCCGCGAGAAGGAAACCCAGGGACGCGCCGGCCTGTTGCCGAGCGCCGGCGTCGGCGGCAGCTATACGCGCTCGGACGAGAACTTCGACAGTTCATCCAATACCTATGCGCTGCAGCTGACCCAGCCGCTGTTTCGCCTGGCCAACTGGGAGAGCTACCAGCAGGGCAAGCTCGCGGTCGCCTCCAGCGAGGCGCAGTTCGTCCAGGCGCAGCAAGACCTGATCCTGCGCGTGGGCCAGACCTACTTCGACGTGCTGTCGGCGCAGGATGCGCTGTCCTTCCTGGGCGCGCAAAAGATCGCGATCTCGGAACAACTGGCCTCGGCCAAGCGCAATTTCGAGATCGGCACCTCGACCATCACCGACACCAACGAAGCCCAGGCCCGCTACGACCTGGCCAACGCGCAAGAGATCGCCGCCCAGAACGACCTGGAAGTGGCGCTGGCCAGGCTGCAGCAAATCATCGGCCAGCCGCCGACGCCGCTGGCGGTCTTGCGCGGCAACGTCAAGCTCGCGCCGCCGCAGCCGGCGCAGATCGATACCTGGGTCGCCGGCGCGCAATCGGACAACTACGGCGTGGTGGCGCAACAGGTGGCGCTGGAGATCGCGCAAAGCGAAATCAAGCGCAACCGCGCCGGCCATGCGCCGACGGTGGATCTGGTGGCGGCGCGCAACTTCAACGACCAGAAGAGCGTGCGCACGCCCTACCTGAATCAGCGCGGCTACAGCAATTCGATCGGGGTGCAATGGAATATCCCGCTGTTCTCGGGATTTGCGACCGGCAGCAAGGTGGATGAGGCCATCGCGCTGGCCGACAAGGCGCGCTCCGACCTCGACAATGCACGCCGCACCGCGGTGCTCAATGCGCGCCAGGCCTACCTGGGCGTGGCCAACGGCTTGTCGCAGGTGAAGGCGTACGAGGCGGCGCAAGTGTCGAGCCAGTCATCGCTGGACTCCAACAAGCTGGGCTACCAGGTCGGCGTGCGCATCAATATCGACGTGCTCAACGCGCAGCAGCAGCTGTATTCGACCCGGCGCGACCTGTCCAAGGCGCGCTACGATACATTGATGAACGGCTTGAAATTGAAAGCGGCGGCCGGTGCATTGCGCGAGCAAGACCTGGCGCTGATCAACGCGCTGCTGACGGCGCCGCCGCAGTAAGGGCGGGCCGCCTCAGGCGGCGTCGTTCTGCAGCGAAGGCGCGGTCTTGAGGGCGTGCAGCGAAGCGGCCAGCAGCTTTTCGCCGTCCTTGACCAGGTCGAAGCTGTCCGGCGCGAAGAACCAGTCGGTCAGCAGGCCGCTGAACGTGGCGTGCGCCATCAGGCAGGCCAGCCGCACGTTCAGCGTGCCGGGCAACTGCCCGCGAGCAATGGCGTTGGCGAGGATCTGTTCCAGGCGCAGCATGCCATCGACATGGCATTCGCGCTGGCGCACCAGGATGGGATCCTCATGGTCGGCAAATTCGCACTTGTTGAAGATGATATCGAACACCCTGCGGCATCGCTCATCGGTGGCGGCCATGGTCAGCACGTACACGCCGCTGCGCAGGAACTGCCCGAGCGGGTCGGCCAGCTGCGGGCTGGCGCTTTCTTCCAGCACGGCTTCCATGGGCAGGCGCACCCGTTCGCACATGGCGTCGAACAGGTCGCTCTTGTTCTTGAAATGCCAGTAGATGGCGCCGCGCGTGACGTCGGCCGCCTTGGCCACGTCGGCCAGCGAGGTGTGCGAGACGCCGCGCTCGTGGAATACATGCTCGGCGGCATCGAGGATGCGCGCGCGCGTTTCGAGCGCTTCTTCCTTGGTCGCGCGGGCCATATCAGCGCCTCCCGGCCGCGGCCGGAACACGGGTGGAAACCGAAATTGGAGTCTGGATCATGGCAAAACCTGCATGCTGGATGAAAATGAAGAAAAAAACCATGCCGGCGCCCGCAGGCGCATGATGCCGCGGCTCCCGGCAAGCGCCCGCGCACCGGCCTTCATGCTGCATTTGCACAACGAATCTGGACAAGCCGCAATGGACTGCGGCTTGCGCTGAAACACGGCTGTCATGTTTTCGTAAGACAATGTTTGACACAATGGCATGGCGTGAGGCCGCCCGCTCCGGCCGCGGCAAATTGCCGCATGCACGAGGATCCGGCTCGGTTTTTGACTGGCAGAAATGGCGCAGCGGCAGCATGATTCTCACAATGCAAGGAATCGCTCATATTTCGCTACGCCTATTTCAACAAGTTTGATAAATTAATATGGAGTATCAGGCAAATACATACATACACGAATGTATGTATAATAGCACCCGTTCCAAGTCCCTGCTGTAAATCAACCGCAAAAAAGTAACCGCTTCCGCCGGGAAGCCAGCAGCTTCTTTTTTTGCTCCGCAACATAGCCTACCTCTCGCCCTCAGGCGGGATCGCAACATCTGCTTTACCGAATTCGTTTCATTGCCGCCACGGCGGCCTCACTTTACTTTCGTGCGAGATATCTATGAGCTCAGTCAGTCGTTTCACGCGCCTCACCATGACCGTCGCAATCGCTGCCGCCCTGGCCGCTTGCGGACAAAAACCAGCTGCTCAAGGCGGCGCCATGCCGCCGGCGGAAGTATCGGTGGTCACCGTGGCCCCGCAACGCATCGCCATCACCAATGAACTGCCGGGCCGCCTCGAGGCTTACCGCGTCGCCCAGGTCCGCGCCCGCGTGGCCGGCATCGTCCAGAAGCGCGTCTTCAAGGAGGGCAGCGACGTCAAGGAAGGCCAGCTCCTGTTCCAGATCGACCCGGCCCAGTACCAGGCCAGCTATGACAATGCCCAGGCCAATCTGACCCAGACCACCCTCAAGGCGCAGCGCTACAAACCGCTGGTGGAAGTCAACGCCGTCTCCAAGCAGGAATACGACGATGCCGTCGCGGCCCAGAAACAAGCCGAAGCCGCAGTCCGGATCGCCAAACTGAACCTGGGCTACGCCTCGGTGACCTCGCCCATCTCCGGCCGCATCGGCCGCGCGCTGGTGACCGAGGGCGCGCTGGTCGGCCAGGGCAGCGACGCCACCCAGCTGGCGCTGGTGCAGCAGCTCGACCCGATCTACGTCAACGTGACCCAGTCCAGCGCCGACCTGTTGAAGCTGCAGCAGGCGATGGCCAACGGCCAGTTGAAGAGCGTGGGCGACGGCAAGGCCAGCGTGACGCTGCTCCTGGAAAACGGCCAGCCCTACCCGTTGCCGGGCAAGCTGCTGTTCTCCGACATCACGGTCGACGAAGCGACCGGCTCGATCTCGCTGCGCGCCGAATTCCCCAATCCCAAGCGCGTGCTGCTGCCGGGCACCTACGTGCGCGCCAAGATTGAACAGGCAATCGACGAGCAGGCGCTGATGGTGCCGCAACAGGCCGTCATGCGCGACCTCAACGGCTCGTCCGTGTTCGTGGTGGACGCCGACAACAAGGTGGCGCCGCGCGTGGTCAAGACCGGCTCGGCACAGGGCAACAACTGGCAGGTCATCGATGGCCTCAAGGATGGTGACCGCGTGATCGTGGAAGGCCTGCAAAAGGTCAGGCCGGGCGCGGCCGTCAAACCGGTGCAATGGAATCCCGCGGGCGCCGCTCCCAACCAGTCGGGCCAAGCGGCCCAACAAGGTGCAGCGGGCGCCCAACCGAAAGCTAACTAAGAGGCTGCCAGATGGGAAAGTTTTTTATTGATCGCCCCGTTTTTGCGTGGGTGTTGGCCATCTTCATCATGTTGGCCGGGGCATTGGCGATCACCGGCTTGCCGGTGTCCCAGTACCCCAACATCGCGCCGCCCACCATCGTGGTGACGGCGACTTATCCGGGCGCGACCGCCCAGACCCTGGACGATTCGGTGACCAGCCTGATCGAACAGGAAATGAACGGCGCCGACGGCCTGCAGTACATGGAGTCGCAAAGCCAGGCCAACGGCCAGGTGCAGATCACCGTCACCTTCTCGCCGGAAACCAACCCCGATCTGGCGGCGGTGGACGTGCAAAACCGCTTGAAGCGCGTGGAAGCGCGCTTGCCGGCGGCCGTCACCCAACAGGGTGTGCAGGTGACCAAGTCGCGCAGCAACTTCCTGCTGTTCATCGGCTTGTCTTCCACCGACGGCAAGCTGGATCCGGTGGCGCTGGGCGACTACCTGTCGCGTAACGTCCTCAACGAAGTCAAGCGTGTGCCGGGCGTGGGCCAGGCACAGCTGTTCGGCACCGAACGCGCCATGCGCATCTGGATCGATCCGAACAAGCTGATCGGCCTGAACCTGACGCCAGCCGACGTGACGGCCGCCATCACCGCGCAAAACGCGCTGGTGGCCGGCGGCACGCTGGGCGCGCTGCCCAGCCCCGGCACGCAGCAGATCGCCGCGACCGTGGTCGTCAACGGCCAACTGACCACGCCTGAACAGTTCGGCGACATCGTCCTGCGCGCCAACGCCAACGGCTCGTCAGTGCGCATGCGCGACGTGGCCCGCATCGAAGTCGGCGGCCAGACCTACGACACCTCGGGCCGCCTGGACGGCAAGCCCAGTTCGTTCATCGGCGTGCAGCTCTCGCCCACCGCCAATGCGCTGGGCACCGCCACCGCCGTGCACAAGAAGATGGAAGAGCTGTCCAAGTACTTCCCGGCCGGCGTGAAGTACACCATCCCTTACGACACCTCCAAGTTCGTCAAGATCTCGATCGAGGAAGTGGTCAAGACCCTGATCGAAGCGATCGTGCTGGTGTTCCTGGTGATGTTCCTGTTCCTGCAGAACATCCGCTACACCATCATCCCGACGGTGGTGGTGCCGGTGGCGCTGCTGGGCACCTTCGCGACACTGCTGCTGTTCGGCTTCTCGATCAACGTGCTGACCATGTTCGGCATGGTGCTGGCCATCGGTATCCTGGTCGACGATGCGATCGTGGTGGTGGAAAACGTCGAGCGCATCATGAGCGAGGAAGGCTTGTCGCCGCCTGAAGCCACGCGCAAGGCGATGGGCCAGATCAGCGGCGCGCTGATCGGCATCACGCTGGTGCTGATCGCGGTGTTCATCCCGATGGCCTTCTTCGGCGGCGCCGTGGGCGCGATCTATCGCCAGTTCTCGCTGTCGATGGTGGCGTCGATGGTGTTCTCGGTGCTGATGGCATTCACGCTGACGCCGGCGCTGTGCGCGACCATCCTCAAGCCTGTGGAGAAGGGCCATCATCACGAGAAGAAGGGCTTCTTCGGCTGGTTCAACCGCCGCTTCAACGCAACTGCCTCCGGCTACCAAGGCATCATCGGCAAGATGCTGACCAAGACCGGCCGCTACATGATCCTGTACGTGTTGATCGTGGCCTGCGTGGGGCTGCTGTATGTGCGCCTGCCGGCCTCCTTCCTGCCCAACGAAGACCAGGGCTACATCATCACCAACATCCAGCTGCCGCCGGGCGCCAGCACGGGGCGTACGACCGAGGTGGTGAAGAAGGTGGAAGAGTATTACCTGAAGGATCCGGCGGTCGAGCACGCCATCGCGGTGCTGGGCTTCTCGTTCTCGGGTAATGGCCAGAACGCTGCACTGGTGTTCACGCCGCTCAAGGACTGGAGCGAACGCACCAAGGCGCAGTCGGCCGACGCCATCGCCGGCAAGGCCTTCGGCGCCTTCTCGCAGATCAAGGATGCGATCGTGTTCCCGCTGAACCCGCCGCCGATTCCCGAACTGGGCAACGCGACCGGCTTCACCTTCCGCCTGCAGGATCGCGCCGGCCTGGGCCACGCGGCGCTGGTACAGGCCCGCAACCAGATCCTGGGCATGGCGTCGCAAAGCAAGGTGCTGGCCGGCGTGCGTCCGGAAGGCCTGGAAGATGCGCCGCAGCTGCAACTGGACATCGACCGCGACAAGGCCAATGCGCTGGGCGTGCCGTTCTCCACGATCAACAGCGTGCTGTCGACCGCACTGGGTTCGTCGTATGTGAACGACTTCCCCAACCAGGGCCGCCAGCAACGCGTGATCGTGCAGGCCGACGCCAACCGCCGCCTGCAACCGGAAGACCTGGTCAACCTGTATGCCAAGAACTCGTCCGGCACCATGGTCCCGTTCTCGTCCTTCGTGACGGCGAAGTGGATCAATGGCCCGGTGCAGCTGATCCGCTACAACGGCTATCCGGCCATGAAGATCGCCGGCGGCGCAGCCCCGGGCCGCAGCACCGGCGAAGCCATGGCCGAGATGGAATCGTTCGTGGCCAAGCTGCCGGAAGGTTTCGGCTTCGAGTGGACCGGCCAGTCGCTGGAAGAAAAGACTTCCGGCAACCAGGCGCCGGCGCTGTACGTGCTGTCGCTGATCGCCGTGTTCCTGGTGCTGGCTGCCTTGTATGAAAGCACCTCGATCCCGCTGGCGGTGATGCTGGTGGTGCCGCTGGGTATCCTCGGCGCACTCTTGGGCGTGACGCTGCGCGCCATGCCCAACGACGTGTACTTCAAGGTGGGCATGATCGCGGTGGTGGGCTTGTCAGCCAAGAACGCGATCCTGATCATCGAGTTCGCCAAGGACCTGCAGGCACAAGGCATGGGCCTGATCGAAGCGACGCTGGAAGCGGTGCACCTGCGCTTCCGCCCGATCATCATGACCTCGCTGGCGTTCATCCTGGGCGTGCTGCCCCTGGCGATCGCCTCCGGCGCCGGTTCGGCCAGCCAGCGCGCCATCGGTACCGGCGTGATGGGCGGCATGATCACCGCCACCGTGCTGGCCGTGTTCCTGGTGCCGATCTTCTTCGTGGTCGTGCGCAAACTGTTCAAGGGTAGCGAGCGTCAACACAAGTTCGACGCCGAACACTCCCCCAAGATTAATGTGGAGAATCACAATGGCTAATCTGTCGATGCCGCGCGCGCCTCGCTTGCTGCAACTCTGCGCAGCGCTGGCGGTCGCCGGTGTACTGGGGGGCTGCTCGCTGGCCCCCACCTACGAGCGTCCAGCCGCGCCGGTAGAAACCGCCTACCCGGCCGACGCCGCCGGCAGCAAGGAGCTGGAGGCGGTCAACCTGGGCTGGCGCCAGTTCTTCCCGGACCAGCGGCTGCAATCGCTGATCGTGGCCGCGCTGGAGAACAACCGCGACCTGCGCACCGCGGTGCTCAATATCGAGGAAGCGCGCGCGCAATACCAGATCGCCCGCGCCGACCTGCTGCCCAGCCTGAACGTATCGGGCTCGGCTGCCCGCACCCGCACCGCGGCCAGCCAGTCGCTGACCGGCCAGCCTTTCGTCAGCAACAGCTACCAGGTCGGCCTGGCGGTGCCGGCGTACGAGCTGGATTTCTTCGGCCGCGTGCGCAACCTGAAGGACGCCGCGCTGGCGACCTACCTCTCCACCGAGGAAGCCAAGAAGTCGGCGCAGATCAGCCTGGTCGCCCAGGTGGCGCAGGCCTACCTCTCCGAGCGCTCCTACGCCGAGCAACTGCTGCTGGCCGAACAGACGCTGAAGTCGCGCGAGGACGATATCCAGCTGGCGCAAAAGCGCCTGGACGTGGGCGCTTCCTCGGCCCTGGACTTCCGCCTGACGCAAACGCTGGTGGAATCGGCGCGGATCGCCAAGGCCCAACTGGAACGCCAGCGCGCCCAGGCCGAGAACGCGTTGACGCTGCTGGTCGGCAAGAAGGTCTCCGACCTGCCGCCGGCGCAGTTGCTGTCGGATGAAAAGATCGTCACCGACATCCCGGCCGGCCTGCCCTCGGACCTGCTGACCAACCGTCCCGACATCCGCTCGGCCGAGCAAAGCCTGATCGCCACCAACGCCAACATCGGCGCCGCGCGCGCGGCCTTCTTCCCGAGCATCAGCCTGACCGGCAACTTCGGCACCGCCAGCAGCACGCTGGGCGGCCTGTTCGATTCAGGCTCGGGCGCCTGGAGCTTCGGCCCGTCGCTGTCGCTGCCGATCTTCGATTTCGGCCGCAACAGCGCCAACCTGGACCTGGCCGAAGTGCGCAAGAACAAGGCGGTGGTCACGTATGAAAAGACCATCCAGACCGCCTTCCGCGAAGTGGCCGACGCCCTGGTCGCGCGCGGCAGCCTGGACGACCAGGTCAAGGCCCAGGAAGCCTTCCTGAACGCCCAGCAGGAACGCCTGAAGCTGACCGACCTGCGTTTCAAGAACGGCATCGCCTCTTCGCTCGACCAGCTCGACGCGCAGCGCGATCTGTTCTCGGCGCAGCAGGCGTTGATTCAGGCGCGGCAGTTGCGCTTGAATAACGCCATCGATCTGTACAAGGCATTGGGAGGCGGGCTCAACGAGAATTCGGTGAGTTTGGCGGCCAAGCAGTAATTGTCGGCAACCCGGATCGGGTTCCGGTTCCGAACTGAAAAGAGCAGGCCTTCCGGCCTGCTCTTTTTTTGCGCCGGCCGCCGGTGTTAGTATTTGCGCCTGACCACATTCAGGGGCATATCCCTGCCTCAACGCCATGCATCTCCTCGTCACCGGCGCCTCCGGCTTTGTCGGACGGGCACTTGTCGAACATTTTTCCGCGCTTTCCGGATATCAGGTGCGCGCCGCCGTGCGTCATCCTGCACGCCTGGCGGCGGCGCCTGCCAATGTCGCGCTGACCACAGTCGGCGAGCTCTCGCCGCACACCGATTGGCAAATGGCGCTGGCGCAAGTCGATGCCGTCATCCACTGCGCGGCGCGGGTACATGTGATGCATGAACGGGAAGCCGATCCGCTGGCCGAGTTCCGGCGCGTCAATGTCGAAGGAACCTTGAACCTGGCGCGCCAAGCGCTGGCGGCTGGCGTGAAACGCTTCGTCTTTGTCAGCTCGGTCAAGGTCAACGGCGAGCAGACGCCGGCTGGCCGGCCATTCACGGCAGATGACAAACCCCGCCCCATGGATCCTTACGGCATTTCCAAACTGGAAGCGGAACAGGGGCTGCTGGCATTGGAAGAACAAGGCGGCATGGAGATAGTGATCGTGCGGCCGGTGCTGGTCTATGGCCCGGGCGTGAAAGCCAACTTCCTCAGCATGCTCCGCTGGCTGGACAAGAGCTTGCCGCTGCCCCTGGGCGGCATTACCGAAAACCGCCGCAGCATCGTGGCGCTGGACAACCTGGTCGACCTCATCGCCGTTTGCCTCACCCATCCCGAAGCCGCCGGACAGATATTCCTCGCCAGCGATGGCGAAGACCTGTCGACCACCGCGCTGTTGCGGCGCGCGGCGCAAGCGCTGGGCAAGCGCCCGCTGTTGCTGCCGGCGCCCGCGCCACTGCTGGCCCTGGCGGCGCGGCTGCTGGGCAAACCCGGTGTCGCACAGCGCCTGTGCGGTTCATTGCAAGTAGATATCGAGAAAAACCGGCGGCTGTTGAACTGGACGCCGCCGGTCAAAGTGGATGAAGCCCTGCGAAAGACCGTCGCGGCTTACCGCGCCGGCGCCTGAGCGGCGACCTGCGGCCGCAGCAAGGCCAAGGTGCGTCCGGTTGCGCCTTGGTGCTGCCGGGCAAACCGGGTTGCTGCTTGCGACATTTGCTGGCTTGCCTCTTCAGAGGCAAGCAACGCCGACCAGCTACGCAACAATTCGGAGGCGTCGGTCACACGCGCAGCCGCGCCGTCCCTGACGGCATCCTCGGTGATGGCCTGGAAATTGAACGTATGCGGCCCGATCAGCACCGGCTTGCCCAATGCGAAGGCTTCGATCAGGTTCTGCCCGCCCAGCGGCAACAGGCTGCCGCCGATGAAGGCGACGTCGCAAACGGCGTAGTAAGCGAACATCTCTCCCATCGAATCGCCCAGCACCACATCCGCGCCCTGCACATCAAACCGTTCGCCCATGGCCGAACGCCGTCGCATGGACAAGCCATGCGCCTCGATCATCGCCGCCACTTCGTCGAAACGCTGCGGATGGCGCGGCACGATCACGGTCAGCCAGTCGACCTTGCCCAGCTTGCCGAGCGCATCGAGGATCAGTTGCTCCTCGCCCTCGCGCGTGCTGGCGCACAGCAGGACCTTGCGCTCGCCGATTGCCCTCTTCCACGCCAAGCCTCGCTCGACCACGTCGGCCGGGGGCTGCACATCGAACTTCAAGCTGCCGGTGACTTCGACATGGCGCGCGCCGAATGCGCGCAGCCGCTGCGCGTCGGCTTCGGATTGCGCACCGACGCAAGCGATGGCTTCCGCCGCCGGCCGCAATAACGCAGCGAAACGCTGCCCGCGCCGCAAGGAACGTTCGGACAAGCGTGCATTGGCCAGCATCACAGGCACGCTATGGCGCCGGCATTGTGCAATCAGGCTAGGCCAGACTTCTGTTTCCATCAGCACGCAAACGGCCGGCCTGAAATGGCGCAGGAAACGCGCGCACATCCAGCCGGTGTCGTAGGGCAGGAAGCTTTGCACCACGCGCGCGCCATGCTTGCCGAATAGCTGGGCGCCGGTGGCGCGGCCGGTGGCGGTCATGCAGGTGAGCAGAATGGCGTGCTGCGGATAGTCGCGCAGCAGGGCGTCGATCAGCGGCTCGGCCGCGCGCGTCTCGCCCACCGACACGGCGTGGACCCAGATGAAGCGCGGCGCCGGTTCGGACAGGCGCGGATAGAAACCCAGGCGCTCGCCGACATGCTGCCGGTAACCGGGTTCCTTGCGCCCGCGCCGCCACAGGCGCAGCAGCACCAGCGGCATGGCGAACCACCATAATGCGGAGTAAAGCAGGCGCATGTGTCAGACCAGCGGGTGGCCGACCAGGCGCGTCAGGATCGCCAACGGACTGGACTGCGGATCGTATTGTTTTTCCGGCGGCAGGTGCAGCGTCTGTTCCAGCATGTATTGGCCGGCCATGACAGCATGCGAAGCCTGGTCGGAGAAGCACACCCACACCGAACCGGCGGCGAAGGGCATGGTGACCTGCTCGGCGTCCTGCTGGTATTGCATGTCGCCCTTCATGCCGTCATGCAGTTGCAGCATCAGGTGATCGTATTCGCTGCGAAAGGACTTGGTGATGCGCAGCGCCTTGAGCAGGCTGGCCTGCCAGCGCACGTAGGGCTTGGCGCGCGGCAGGAAGCGCCGCGCCACGGTTTCGAAAGGCTCGCCCACACGCCACACGCGCGGCGCGCCATCCGGGTTGACGTTGGTAAATACGCGCAAGATGCGCTCGCCATAATTGGGGCGCGACGGAAAGGCGTCGACATGCATGCGGCGGTCGTCGGCGCGCCAGGACTGGCTGCGCGTCTCCACCTGCATCGGGCGGTAGCTGGTGGGCGCCACGCGCAAGGCCTCACGGTACTTGGGCAAGAGCGTATGCACCAGCGACAGGGCCTGTTCACGGAAACGCCCGACCATCGCCGCCAGCGCCAGTTGCTGCTCGGCGCCGCCAGCCGCGCCCTTGAGGTGCCCGCGTGCATCCAGGCTGATGTTGCGGGCCTTGGGATCGCGCACGGCGGGAGTGAGCAGGCCGAGTTCGGACGCCAGCAATTCGAAGGCCAGGTGCGGGAAATACAGTACCTTGCCGGCTTCGAGCGCGGCGATCCATTGGTCGTTGGGGGTGTCGACTTGCCACTTGGCCAAGTCGATCTCGATGATTTGCGATTCCATCCCGACATTATGCCCGCAAGCATCTCCGCCGTGTATCCGCCAGACCGTGTAAAAAGCGGTGAAAACGCCCGCTACAGGCGGACAGGCGGGCCAAGACGGCAGTTTGAAGCGGGACTTTGACGTGCCTCAACGCAGGCGCGCGATGCACTTCCCAGTTACCAGGAAAGCAATTTCCCCGCAGCCTCAAGCACCGCTTCGCCACTCGGCGGGGTACCGGCGTCGCCCAGGTTGATGATATTGGGCGACCAGTTGCCCTCGGTCTTCCAGCGCGGCGAGTCGCAATATAGCTCGACGGTCGGCCTGCAATAAGCGGCGGCAATGTGGGTCAGGCCGGTGTCCAGGCCGACCACCAGTCGCGCCTGCTGCACCAGGCTGACCGCTTCCATCAGCGGCAGCGCCGGCAATACCTGGGCGCCGGGAATCTGCGCGGCCAGCGCCTGGGCGGCTTGCTGCTCTTTCTTGCTGCCCCAGGGCAGCAACACCGGCAAGCCGCGCGCGGCCAAGGCCTGCCCCAGTCTGGCCCACTCGGCCTGCGGCCACTGCTTGGCTGCGCGCGCGGTGCCGTGGAAGAACACCGCGTACGGCTGCTCCGGCATCCAGGGGAAACGCTGCTGCGCGGGGGCTTGCAGCGCGAAGTCGGCGGCATCGTCCAGCGTATAGCCGAGCGCATCGGCCGCCACCAGGCGCGCCCGCATTACCGCATGCGTATGCAGTCCAACCTTGATGCTTTGATCATGAAAGATACGCGAGATGGGCTCATAACCGGAGCCCTCGGTGGCATTGGCCAGCCCGACGCGCCTGCCGCCCGGCGCCAGGCGCGCCATGCGCATCACGACACTGGTCTTGAGCAGGCCCTGGGTATCGAACACGACATCGTATCGGTCTGCGCGCAAGGCGTGCCAGAAGGTGGAAATCTCGGCGCGCGTGGCGGCCGAGAACAGCGTCTTGCGCCAGCGCCGCAGCGCGATGGGGATGATGTTGCGGACGTGGGGATTGAGGCGGACCAGGCTGGTATAGCCCTCTTCCACCACCCAGTCGATCTGGGCGCCGGGGAAATGGCGGCGGATATCGGCCACCATCGGCATGTTATGGACGACGTCTCCCAGTGAGGAAACGCGTACGATCAGGATCTTCAAGGCTGGCCCACGGTTACGTTGTTCTGTGGGCCAGCATCTTACCTCATCAAAACGGCAATGCCACGTCCGGACGCGCGGCCAGGATCACCTTGCGGAATTCGCCCTGGATGCGTTCCAGCGCCTCCGGCGTCTCGGCCTCGAAGCGCAGCACCACCACCGGCGTGGTATTGGACGAGCGCGCCAGGCCGAAACCATCGGCGTATTCGACACGCAGGCCGTCGATGGTGATGATGTCCTGCGCACCGTCGAACTTGGCCTCGCTTTGCAATTTCCCGATCAGCGCGAAGTTCTCGCCTTCCTGCAACTTCAGCTGCAACTCGGGCGTGCTGACCGATTGCGGCAGCGAATTGAGCAGCGCCGACGGATCAGCCTCACGCGCCAGCAACTCCAGCATGCGCACGCCGGCGTACAGGCCGTCGTCGAAACCGAACCAGCGGTCCTTGAAGAAGATATGGCCGCTCATCTCGCCGCCCAGCGGGGCGCCGGTCTCGCGCAGCTTGGCCTTGACCAGCGAGTGGCCGGTCTTCCACATCAACGGCTTGCCGCCGCGCGCCGAAATCCACGGCGCCAGATGGCGGGTGCACTTCACGTCGTAGAGGATTTCCTTACCCGGGTTGCGGGTCAGCACATCGGCCGCGAACAGCATCAGCTGGCGATCCGGATAAATGATCTGACCGTCCTTGGTCACCAGGCCCAGGCGGTCGCCATCGCCGTCGAAGGCCAGGCCCAGTTCATTGTCGGTTTCCCGCAGGCAGCGGATCAGGTCCTGCAGGTTTTCCGGATGAGCCGGATCGGGATGGTGGTTAGGGAAGGTGCCGTCGACTTCGCAGAACAGCTCGGTCACTTCGCAGCCCAACGCGCGATAGATCTCGCCGGCGAAGGCCCCGGCCACGCCGTTGCCGCAATCCACCGCGATCTTCAGCGGACGCGCCAGCTTGACGTCACTGATCATGCGCTTGATGTAGGCATCCTTGATGTCATGCGTCGAATAGGCGCCGGCGCCCTGCGGAAACTCGCCCTTGACGATGGCGTGGTACAGCGCCTGGATGGTCTCGCCATGAATCGCCTCGCCGGCCAGCACCATCTTGAAACCGTTGTAATCCGGCGGGTTGTGGCTGCCGGTGACCATGATGCCGGATTGGGTGTCCAGAACGTTGGTGCCGAAATAGACCATCGGGGTGGCTACCATGCCCAGGTCGATAACATCAACACCGACCGATTGCAGGCCCTTGGCCAGTTCAGCGGACAATTCAGGGCCGGAGAGACGGCCGTCACGGCCGATTACGACTTTCTTTTGGCCTTTGGCCAGGGCGGCGGCGCCGAAGGCCTGACCGATTTGGTAGGCGACCTTGCCGTCCAGGGTTTTACCGATGATGCCGCGGATGTCGTAGGCTTTGAAGATGGATTGAGAAAGCAGGGTCATGATGATTGCCGATACATTTTGTTGAAAATTGAAATCAGGACTTGCCGATGACTTCGAGTCGGTGGGCGCCTGGCGGACGCTGTGCCGCCTGCCGCTTCCTTTCTACGAATGTCCAATCGACGATCTCCGCCGCCGGTTGATAGCCGCTGACGACGGCATGCAACAACGACCGGATGACATCGATGTCGTTGTCATCCAGCGCCGCACGCAATTGTTCGAGCACCACACACAGCTTGTCCCATACGATGAAGTCTTCGTGAGCCGTCATGATGCGTGGATGCGCGGTTGGCTCCGGCTTCTCGCCGATCAGCAATTCCTCATAGAGCTTTTCGCCAGGACGCAAACCAACCACCTTGATCTCGATGTCTCCGTCCGGGCAGAGTTCGTCACGCACAGTCATGCCTGACAGCTCCACCATGCGTCGGGCCAGGTCATTGATCTTGACCGGCTCCCCCATGTCCAGCACGAAGACGTCACCGCCTTCGGTCATCGCCCCTGCCTGTAGTACAAGCTGTACGGCTTCCGGGATCAACATGAAGTAGCGGGTCACATCGGGGTCGGTTACCGTGATCGGACCGCCGGCCTTGATTTGCTCACGAAACAACGGAACCACCGAGCCCGATGACCCCAACACATTGCCGAAACGCACCATCGAGAAACGCGTGGTATTACGTGTGCCAGACACATTGCGCGGCTGCTCCAGGAAGCGTGGCGCCGAACTAGCAGCCAGCGATTGCAGGATCATTTCCGCCAGGCGCTTGCTGGCTCCCATCACGTTGGTAGGGCGCACTGCCTTGTCAGTACTGACCAGCACATAGTCGCTGACATTGTTCTCGATCGCCACGCGTGCTACGTGATAAGTGCCAAACACGTTGTTGATGACACCTTCGACCGGATTATGTTCCACCAACGGCACATGCTTGTAGGCTGCGGCATGGTAGACCGTACAAGGATTCCAGGTACGGAAGATCTGCGTAAGCCGTATGTAATTGCGCACGCTACCCAGAAGTGGAATCAATTCCGTACTGCCGCCCTGGCGCGCCAGGCGTTGCTCCAGGTCGCGGTGGATAGCGTACAGGTTGTACTCATTGTGATCCAGCAACAGCAATTTGCTGGGGCCGGAATCGAGGATCTGCCGGCACAACTCACTACCGATGCTACCGCCGGCGCCGGTCACCAGTACCACCTTGTTGGTGATGTTGCGCCCGATCAGGGTCGGATTGGGCTGCACCGGGTCGCGCCCCAGCAGGTCGAGGATATCCAGCTCGTGCTCATCTGCCACCGTGACCTTGCCCTGGGCCAGATCGGCCAGGTCGGGGACTGATCTGATGTGGACCTGGAACGGTCTCAACCTCTCGATGATTTCCTTGCGCCTTGAGCGACTGATGGATGGCAAGGCCAGCAGCACATCCGTGATGGCATAGGCGTGAATCAGCGACGCGGCATCGCTGGCGGCATAGACACGGCGGCCGTTAATGGTCTTGCCAAACAACTCGGGGTTGTCTTCTAGAAAACCGAACAGGACCAGTTGATGCCGTCGCTCCATGGCTTCGGCGATTTGTGCACCGAGCTGGCCGGCACCGTACACCAGCAAACGTGACTGCCGCAAATGCCTGCGTGAGGAGTCGACCCGGCTCAGCCATAACCGGGCGAAAGCCCGACTGCCGCCGACCAGCACCAGTACCAGCAATGGTTGCAGCACCCCCAGCGAGCGCGGTACGCCTGGCAGGCCAAGCCACACCAGCAGCGAGAACAGCGCCAGTCCATACAGGGTAACCGCCTTGGCAATGGTCACGATGGCGGAGATACCGGTATAGCGGAAGACCGAGCGATACAAGCCCAGGCGCACGAAGATGGGCAACATCAACAGGGGGGCCAGTTGATAGACGTGCCACTGATAGCCTTCCGGCCAATGCACCGTATCCAGGCGCAGGGAAAAGGCAATCCAGGTTGCCAGGAACGACATGCAGATGTCGGCCAGGGCCGCGATGGCCTGCTTGTTCAAGCGTGGGAGCTCAAGCATACGGTGTTTCATCGCTCAGGGGCTCTCATTGAATTGGTTCCATCTTGTCAACATGAGGTCGGAGTTCAATGGGCCACTCCATCGCTCTTGACGACCTTGATCAAAGTCCCCCATAGGATGCATAAATCGAACCAGAAGGAGCGTTTCTGCAGATATTCGACATCAAACTGCACCTTGAGCGGGATGGGAAGCTCGTCACGACCGTTGATCTGGGCCCAACCCGTCAAGCCTGGTTGTAATTCGCTGACCCCACTCTGGGTACGCAAGGCAATCAAATCTTCCTGGTTGTACAGGGCGGGCCGCGGTCCTACCAGCGACATATCGCCTCGTAGGATACTCCAGAGCTGCGGCAGTTCATCCAGGCTGGACCTGCGCAAGAAACTGCCGATCGGCGTCAGATGCGAGGTCGAATTGCCCAGCAGATGCGTCGCCACCACCGGTGTCCCGGTCTTCATGGTCCGAAACTTGGGCATGCGGAAGATTTCATTGCGCCTTCCCACGCGATCAGACCAATACAACACCGGGCCATCTGAGGTGAGCTTGATCAGAATCGCAATCATGGCCATCGGTAGGGCAAATACGACGCTGGCAACCAGCACAACACTGAAGTCAAACAGACGTTTCATATTATTGACAGCGCTATTGTCCAATCGCTCGCTCATGATATCTTCTTTATTCAGGCCACTGAAATATTTGCAGGGAACCTATGTTCCCGTAGCTTTACATGTTCGCAACTTCGCGGAACAATTCCAGATAGGCCTTACCAAGTGCCGCACCCGAGAACATTCGTTCATACCGCTGCCGCGCCGCTGCGCCCATCTTTGCAGCCAAGCCGTTTTCCGTCAAAAGGGTCTGCATGGCCTGCCGCAAGGCCGTCGGCGACTGCGGCTCGACCACCAGGCCGGTTTCTTCATGAGCATTGACGAACGACGTGCCGGTGCCAATTTCGCAGGAAATCATCGGCTTGCCGAACATCGATGCCTCCACCAGCACCATCCCGTATGCCTCCGAACGCAGATGGGAGGGCAGCACCAGAGCGTGGCAGGATTGCAGCAGCGATATTTTCTCTGCATCACTGACTTGACCAGCGAAGAGCACATTGCCCGCCCCGGCCTGCCGTGCGTATTGCTGCAAGCCTTCAAGTTCTGCACCGGAGCCGGCAACCACCAGCTTGGCGCCCAGCTTGGCGGCGGCATCGATCAGGAAGGGCAGCCCCTTGTAGTAGCGCAGTACGCCGATGAACAGGAAGAAAGGCTCTCCCGTCTGCAGCCCCAGACGGGACAGGATCCTGTCGTCGCCCTGTTTGGAATACGAGCTCTCCTCGATACCCAGAGGAATGATGCGCACTTTTTCCCGTATCTCCGGCTGTGCCAGGACCGGACTGGAGCTGGCATATGGCGGCGCGTTGGCTACGATGAGGCGCATGTCCTTGAGGGTATGCCACATCAGCGGACCGTAAGCGGCGTTGAGCCAGCGCTGGCGCACCACATCGGAAATATAGGTCATCACGGCCGGCCGACGCGGACGCACCACACCATGCAGGACATCCAGGAACGGCCAGGGGAACAGGTAGTGGATCACATCCGAGGCCGCCGCGCGCGCGGCAAACTCCCTGAACGCGGCCGGCCCACCAAGATCACACGACGCCGGTGCGGCCCAGGAACGGCAGCGCACCACCGTGGCCTCGGGGCGTTGCAACACAGCCGGCTGCGGTTGCGGCGAGAGCGTGAAGATGGTGTTGGAGGCACCCAGCCCGGCGGTCGACAGGGTGATCTGGCGAATCGCTTCTTGCAGCCCACCGGGCGGATCAGGAAAATAGGTGCGATAGACGTGCAATACGGCTGGATTCAAATCATGCCCTCATGTTTCGTCGTTGATGCAGATATATCTGTTCACTACTCCTCTTAAGCAGTCGCACGACGATATACCGCCAAGGTATTTTCTACGCAATGATTCCAAGAAAATTGCCGGCTCCTGTCAAATGCCTTCTGCGCTAACTCGCCACGTAATCTACCGTCGGCAATGATGCGCGCCATGGCGTGGGAAAGTCTGTCGACATCCTTGGGATCGATCATTATTCCGGCATCTCCCACTACCTCAGGCAACGAGGACGCATTCGAAACGATGACCGGAACACCGCAGGCCATTGCCTCCAAGGGAGGCAAGCCGAATCCTTCGTAGATGGAGGGATAGACCAAAGAGCCCGCGCCTGCGGTGATCATCGCCAGATCTTCCCGCGGCAGATATCCCAAAATACGGACTTCGCCTGCATTCACCATGGTGGCCATCTGCCGTTCCATGGCCGAAGTATGCCACCCCTTCATCCCTGCCAACACCAGCGGAAAACGCTTCCTGTCCTCGGCAGGCAGGCGAGAAAACGCTTCCAAGGCCACAGAGAGGTTCTTGCGCGGCTCCAGCGTCCCGACGGCTAACAAGTAGCGCCCATAAGTCAACGCATACTTCTGCAGCACGACACGGCATTGCTCGTTGGTACGCGGATGGAACAAGGTTTCCACGCCCAGAGGCACCGAAACGATGCGCTCGGATGGTACGCCGAACACTTCCATGACCTCTGCCTTGACGAACTCCGAATCGGTCAGAATCATGGATGCGCGGCGCAAGCCGGACTCGAAATAACGCTCCATCGCCCTCACCCGTTCGGCAGGGTGGGTCTGAGGAAAGCGAATCCAAGACAGATCATGCACCGTGATGACTGACGGCCTGTCGCACTTGAACGCCAAGAAATTGGGCTCATGGTAGACATCAGGCATCTGCGCGGCGATTCCGGCATTGAAACGAAATTGCGAAACCGCATGCTTCAGTTCATACGCGAAGGGAACGAAGCGCTTAATCCCCGCCTTGAGCAGGGTGATATTGGCCAACGGTGCTTGCCGAACCTGATGGTCCCACTTGGCGCCATAGAACAGCTTCAAATCGACGTCGGATCTAGCTGCCAGGCCCTGTGCCAATTGATAGGTATATTGACCAAGTCCGGTGAACGGCGAGAGCAGAATCGTAGCATTCAAGGCAATGCGCATAGCATTTCTGCCAAAACGGCACCCGGTATGAAGGATTGTCCAATGAAGATCATTATGCTTATGCTATTACAGGTCACAATCCAAGCCGAGAGGCAACCTACACCTCCTGCACAGATAAGCGCTGCGGATAAAAGCCGGACTGCCCCCCCCTTCCTGGTAGCCCGTCCATCCTCAACGCCCCCTGGAGACGGAGAAATCCGGAAACGGAAAGCCGCGTCCGTACTGGCTCACACCAACCCAAGGAAGTAGTCCGCCCTATTCCTAGTCAAAATATTCTGCTGCGGCGAACAGACTGCCGGCAAGATCTTTGGCGGATAGCACCGCAGGCTCATCGCCGATACCCCAGTCGATTCCCAGGGCGGGATCATTCCATACGATGCTGCGTTCAAATTCCGGGGCCCAATAGTCGGTCGTCTTGTACAGGAACTCGGCCGTCTCCGATATCACTCGAAAACCGTGGGCGAAGCCTTCCGGGATCCACAACATGGACTTATTGGCGGCACTCAATTCGATACTGAAATGCTGGCCGAATGTGGGAGAGGATCTGCGCAGGTCGACCGCCACATCCAACACGCTGCCAGCAATAACACGCACCAGCTTGCCTTGCGCTTGACGAATCTGATAATGCAGCCCGCGAACGACATTTCGCGCCGACTTGCTATGATTGTCTTGGACGAAATCCACATCCCGGCCAACAAGCTCGTTGAAACGCTTCAGATTGAAGCTTTCAAAAAAGAAGCCCCGCTCATCACCGAAGACCTTCGGCTCAACGACGAGCAAATCTTTGATTGGAGTCACCATTACTTTCAAAATACAGCTTCTTGATCAAGAATACGTTTCAGATAATCTCCGTAACCGCTCTTCAGCAACGGCTGAGCCAAGGCATTCAACTGAGCGGCGTCGATGAAACCCATGCGATAGGCAATCTCTTCCGGGCAAGCGATCTTCAGGCCCTGACGACGTTCAATGGTCTGAATGAAGTTGGCGGCTTCAATGAGGCTTTCATGGGTACCCGTATCCAGCCACGCGTAACCTCGCCCCATGATTTCCACGTTCAGTTGGCCGTGCTC
The DNA here is from genome assembly GCF_059418325.1 of Herbaspirillum sp. GW821-FHT09A12. Classification (NCBI taxonomy): domain Bacteria; kingdom Pseudomonadati; phylum Pseudomonadota; class Betaproteobacteria; order Burkholderiales; family Oxalobacteraceae; genus Herbaspirillum; species Herbaspirillum sp. GW821-FHT09A12. Next base: position 426,659 of record NZ_JBWKPR010000001.1, on the reverse strand, counting down.
CAGATAACGACTATTGACGTCGGTGATTTCCAGTTCGCCACGTGCGGATGGCTTGATGTCCGCGGCGATATCGCACACTTGGTTGTCATAAAAATACAGCCCCGTCACCACATAATTGCTCTTGGGCACTCTGGGTTTCTCTTCGAGACTGGTCGCGCGGCCAGCGGCGTCAAATGCCACCACGCCGTAGCGTTCGGGATCGGTAACGTGATAGGCAAATACGGTCGCCCCAACATCACGTTCGCGTGCAGACTCCAGCTTAGGCTGGAGGTCATGCCCATAAAATATGTTGTCGCCCAACACCAGTGCCGAGGGGGAATTGCCCACAAAATCGCGACCGATGATGAATGCTTGCGCCAGCCCGTCGGGACTAGGCTGGTCTGCATAAGAGATGTTCAGGCCCCAACCGCTCCCATCGCCCAGCAGGGCCTGGAAACGGGCCGCCTCATCCGGCGTGGTGATAATCAGAATGTCCTGGATACCCGCAAGCATCAATGTGCTGAGCGGGTAATAGATCATCGGTTTGTCGTAGACAGGCAATAGTTGCTTGGACACTGCTTTTGTCACGGGATACAGACGTGTTCCAGAGCCGCCAGCCAGGATGATACCTTTACGAGAGATCATTCTTCTTGGTTTCCATATCGTTCGGTGAGCATTCGCGCCACTCCATGTTCCCACGGAGGCAGCGCCAGATTGAATGTATTCCGCAGCAGACTACAATCAAGCCTGGAATTCATCGGCCGCCGCGCTGCGGTCGGATAGGCACTTGAGGGGATGGGGTCGACTACCGGTGCAGAGAAATCCATACGCAGACGGCTGAGCACCTCAAACACGAATCGGGCATATCCTGCCCAGGAAGTGGATCCATGGGTAGCCAGGTGATATACCCCCTCTCGATTCCGATCGGCCATGCATTGCATGATCGCTTGCGCGGTGACGTCCGCAATCAGTTCGGCCGAAGTCGGCGCCCCGATCTGGTCATCCACAATATTGAGTCGATCCCTTTGTGAAGCGAGCCGAACCATGGTGCTGGCGAAGTTGTTGCCACGCGTGGCATATACCCAGCTGGTTCTGAAAATCAGATGACGGCAGCCGGAACTGACAATGGCTTGTTCCCCCACCAGCTTGGTTGCTCCATACACACTCAGAGGTGCAGTTGCGTCACTTTCCCGCCAAGGCGCGGTGCCGTCCCCGTTAAATACATAATCCGTCGAATAGTGCACAAGCAGTGCATCACATGCACGAGCCGCCATCGCCATCACACCGGGGGCCTTGGCATTCACCAGCGTCGCCCGCGACGATTCCGACTCCGCCTTGTCCACTGCCGTATAGGCGGCTGCATTGACCACCACATCAGGGCGCAGGCGTGCGATAGTTTCTGAAATCCCTGCTGAATCGGCGAGATCGCCGCAATACGTCGTATCGTCGGCAGTCAGGCTGATCACTTCTCCCAACACGGCCAAGCTGCGCTGAAGCTCCCAGCCAACCTGCCCGTTCTTGCCAAACAAGACGATCTTCATTCCGCGCCCCTCTTGTAATTCTTCTCAATCCACTCGCGATATCCGCCGGACCGCACGTCGTCCACCCATTGCTGGTTCTGAAGATACCATTCGACGGTCTTGCGGATGCCGCTGTCGAAGGTCTCGATCGGCTTCCATCCCAGATCGCGTTCAATCTTGCTTGCGTCAATCGCATAGCGACGGTCATGTCCTGGACGGTCTGCCACATAGACGATCTGATCCGCGTATGCTCGACCATCGAGACGTGGTCTCAGCTCATCAAGCAAGGCGCAAATCGCGCCGACGATCTCCACATTGGCCTTTTCGTTCCAGCCACCAACATTGTAAACCTCGCCCGGCGTACCCGCCTCCAACACCCGGCGGATGGCGCTGCAATGATCTTTCACGTAGAGCCAGTCACGTATCTGGCGACCATCACCGTAGATCGGCAAAGGCTTACCATCGAGCGCATTGACAATCATTAGCGGAATTAGCTTCTCGGGAAAATGATATGGCCCGTAGTTGTTGGAACAATTCGTGGTCAATACCGGTAGCCCGTATGTATGGTGGTAAGCCCGGACCAAATGATCGCTGGCAGCCTTGCTGGCCGAGTAGGGACTATTCGGTTCATAGCGATTGAGTTCCGTGAAAGCAGGGGCATCCGGTGCCAGCGAGCCGTATACCTCATCGGTGGAGACGTGCAGGAAACGGAACGCAGAGCGCGCGTCACCTTCCAACGTACTCCAGTAGTTTCGTGTCTCTTCAAGCAAATTGAAGGTGCCCACAACATTGGTCTGCACGAACACATCCGGACCGTGGATCGAACGGTCCACGTGGCTTTCCGCCGCAAAATTGATCACCGCGCGCGGCCGATGGCGCCGCAGCAGATCCCCGACCAATGCACGATCACCGATATCGCCCTGCACGAACCCATACAGGGAATTTCCTTCTACCGATGAAAGATTACTGATGTTGCCAGCATAGGTCAGCAGGTCCAAATTAATCAGCGACTCCTGCGTCTGCCCAATCCAGTCCAGCACGAAGTTGGCCCCGATGAATCCTGCACCGCCTGTGACTAAAATCATTACATCCCTTGTCGCCAACGACCATCGAAGGCAGCCGACACTTTAAGTTTACAAATATGCTTGTCTCGGGTGAATAGCTGCGAACTAGGCAAATCGTCCTGATTGCGCGGTCAAAAATGACCAGTTATTAAGCGATCAATCATCGAGATAAGCCTCTGCTTGGACGATTAAGGAAGCTTGTCCGAACCTTCACGCGCTCGCCTGATACAACAAGGCCTGCAGTCCGAGGATAAAAACTGGCACGAAGCTGGATCATATGATGGCAGCCACCGCTACCACAGCTTGATTACTGGCCACAGGCCAGCTCGAAACGGAGCCCCCCATTAAGCCAGCTTGTGATCAAAATCGGTGTACATCCATCTTAAGGTCTCTTCCAATGGGATTTCCCGTAACGGTCCGACTTCATTGACGAGCTTGGTGGAATCCCCCTGCAACCGTCTCACCTCATTTGCACGAACAAACGCAGGGTTAGTCCGGACCTCAATGGAATATCCAGCAATGGTTTCCATCATTGCAATCACCTTCTTCAGCGATACAGAGTGACCGGAGCAAACATTGTAGAGAAAGCCCGACGGACTTTGATCAAGCAAACGTGCATAGACCTCTGCCACCATGCGCACATCAGAGAAATCGCGTTCGACATCAATATTACCAAGCTCAATAACCCGCTCGCCGCGTCGAAAATGACTAACGATCTTTGGTAGAAGAAACTTCTCTGCTTGTCCAACACCGGTATAGTTGAAAGGACGAGTCACAATGATCGGCAGACGGTCCGCCCAGATTTTCGCCACATATTCCATCGTGAGCTTGCTGACTGCATAATCATTGGGAGGACTTGGAGGGACTGTCTCATCAATTATTTCAACCGCCGAGTTGCCATACACCGTGGCACTGCTGGCCATAAGAACGGCCTTGGGTGGTTTGGGCAGTTGAGCCAACGTCTCGAGCAGATTACGGCTACCAATGACGTTGGTGCGATAAATGGCATCAACATCGCCGTGCGGTACATAAGATATCGCCGCCAGATGCGCTACGACATCGGGCTGGATTTCATTAACGACCCGCTGTATCGCCGAGCGATCACAGAGATCCATTGGGATCCCCTGCTGAATTGGAGAGAAACAGGTCCCGTAGACGTGATAGCCGCGCGCCTCCAACTCACGGATCAGATAGTATCCCGTGAATCCACTGCCCCCGGTAACCAGGGCCCGTGGCGCATCAGAACGAGAAGCCGGCGACATTGCGAGCCAAATCCGCTTCAACCATCATGGCACAGAGTTGCTCGAGTTGAGTCTTCGGTTCCCAACCCAGTTTCTGCTTTGCCCTAAGTGGATTACCGATAAGCAAGTCCACCTCAGCGGGGCGATAAAACTTGGGGTTCACCCTGACGAGAACCTTCCCGCTGGAAACGTCTACTCCGACCTCATTCTCATCGTTACCTTGGAATTCCAAAACGACATCAATCGCCTTAAAGGCCATGGTGACGAAATCACGGACAGTTTCTGCACGATTAGTTGCCAATACATAGGTATCAGGCTCATCGACTTGCATCATACGCCACATACCCTCAACGTATTCCTTGGCGAATCCCCAATCTCTCTTGGCCCCCATATTCCCGAGCTCCAAGACATCAAGTTTGCCAAGCTTGATCTTCGCTACTGCATCGGTAATCTTTCGCGTGACGAACTCGCGACCACGCAGCGGCGACTCGTGATTAAACAGAATGCCACTACAACCGAAGATACCGTAGCTCTCGCGGTAATTGATGGTCATCCAGTGCGCATACAACTTGGCGACGCCGTATGGACTGCGCGGATAAAAAGGAGTGCTCTCGATTTGCGGCACCGCCTGCACCTTGCCAAACATTTCGGAGGTGCTCGCTTGGTAGAAACGGATTTTCGGATTGACGATGCGAATCGCTTCAAGCAAATGCAATGCCCCCAGCCCTGTAATTTCGGCAGTGGTAATCGGCTGATCAAATGACACGCCCACAAAGCTCTGCGCGGCCAAATTGTAGACCTCTGTGGCACCTGTGTTCTGCAAAAGTCGAACCGAGGCGGAAAGGTCCGTCAGATCATATTCAACCAAGTGTAAATTGGGATGAGCCTGGATTCCGAGTTCGGCTATGCGCCAGAAGTTTACCGAGCTAGTGCGCCGATATGTCCCATAGACGGCGTAACCCTTTTCTAGAAGCAATTGTGCGAGATACGCGCCGTCTTGGCCTGAGATGCCTGTGATGATAGCTGATTTCATAGTGCTCTTTGTATCGATAACTTTGATTTACGGGATCTTAAATGGATGGCAGCATCAGGTTGAAAAATTCTGGCTCCGGCCTGCATCAACTCACTGAAATGCACACGCCAATGAAAATGAAAGCAGCGCCGATGAACGTCTTGACAGACAGGGATTCACCCAAAAAGAAATGGCTGAATATTGGCACTATAACAAACGCCAGCGCCACGAAAGGATAAGCTGTCCTCAGTGGCATATTCTTGATCACCATCAGCCAGGCGAAAGTTGCTCCGCCGTATACCACCAGCGCGATCAATAACGGAACATTTAATATCGTGCTGGCCCAAAACCCTTGTCCCGCGAAGTCCAATTTCTGCGAAGCAAGCTTGAACAGAACCTGCCCAACGGACAACGCTAGCACTGTTGCCAGCGCTCCCAGAATCTGAAATATGTTCATTTCTTTTTTTTCATTTTGAACGTTCTTCTCTGCAACGGCCGCTTCGGCACCGACGAAATATCGTATCCGATGAAAGCCAGCAATAGTTGCCACCCCATCAACAAAGGAAGAGTTGCAAGGATGATCGTGCCGGTTGGTGTCAATACTTCTTGCTGAACAGAGTGGACCCAGTGGTACAAACCGAATCCCGCTCCGAAACAAACCATTAACAGCCCCATTGGAAGTTCAATAGAAGCCAGCGATAAGTCTCTGAGGTAATAATTATAGAAAATCCGCTTAATGAAGTTTCGGGCATGTTTGAACAAGAACTCTCCGATGATCTTGGAGATCTTCAGATTGCTTACTTCATCACCATACTTAGCATCCATTGGAACATCTAAAACGACCGCCCGTAAGGTATTGAGGCGAAAAAGGATATCGCTTTCGAAATAGTAACGAGATGAAATCTTGTCAAACGGAAGTCTTTTGGCAGCCTCAACGTGGATCGCCGTGTAACCATTAGTCGGATCAAAAAGATGCCAGTAGCCAGAAGATAGCTTTGTCATCAGCGACAGAACGGCATTTCCGAACAGCCTCACAGGCGGCATCGCACTAACTTTTTCCAAATCGTAAAAGCGATTTCCTTTGGTGTAGTCTGCTTCACCTGCCAGAATTGGAGCAACAAATTCAGGGATCAGTAGCGGATCCATTTGTCCATCTCCGTCCACTTTGACAATCACATCCGCACCATCTGCTATCGCGGCTCGATAGCCGTGCATGACTGCACCGCCTACGCCGAGATTGACTTGGTTATAGATCACCCTAACGCGCGTATCAGAGCACTCGGCCTCAATCATGGCACCCGACTGCTCTGGACAAGCATCGTCAACACAATAGATCAGATCAACTTCAGGACCAATCGCTGAGATCACACCAAGGACGTGTGCTCCTACCTTATAACAAGGAATTACCACAGCGATACATTTTTCTTCGACGAACTCATTCAGCACTACGCCCACCTCTGACATCATATCCCTCACGAACTGTAACCGTTAAAAGATTGGCATCGGCATGATCAATAATTAGTCGCGCGGTAACCGGAACCGAGGGAGTAACCAAATCGAAATACCGCTCCACTGTGCCCTTCTTGTTGCAGGGAAGAACGTCATCGAACCGCTGAACTGCGCCTCCTTTGGAAGGAGTAAGTAGGACTGCAACATGCAGGTTCGCGCCTGCTTTTTCACAGTTCATCGCGGCCGAAAAACGATACAAAGTATTTGGCGATAAGGACTGCGGCAGTGCCTTTTCAATTGCCACACTGCTGCCGAGCATCAAGCCCGAGCTTTCTATTTGATTGACCTCGCCCCGAATCTCCCAGCCCTTGAATCCACTTTGGGCAGAGCTATCTTCAGCAAGATTCGGCCCAAGCCATACGTCCGGGTGAATACGATACAAAACCTGCGTATCTTTTCTAAAAATCGGCTCACCAAACTGTTCCAAAGCCGCGCCGATTAACGCCATGTTCAATTCATATAAATTATTTCTAATATCAAAGCTTGCATGAGTTACCTTCATGTCAGCAAGAATCTGCCTAACATCATCAACTGTCTTGACTTGTCGAAACCGATCCACCAGCTTGGAGTTATACCAATTTACAGGGAGCGGTGTCCCGGCAACATTGGCGGCGACCGCGTCCCCCAACAACAGCACTCTGGGAGAAGGCAACCCATCCTGGCTTGCTCGCCGATTCAGAGCCATCTGCGACAGAGACTCATCGGCAACAGACTCCCACTTCTCCTGACTGGTAAAACCGCCCCAGAAGTTCTGCGCCAGAGGCCAGCCTGCAGAACTAAAGAAAATCAAGTTGAGTACCGCAACAAAGGTGACGACGCTGACGACAAAAGTTCTACAGTAGCGTCCCACAGAGGCCGCGGACCAAGTATGCATTAGAAGTGCACCGCCTCCAAATGTCAGGAACATAAGGCCTGGGTACAAATAACGAGCATAGGTGGTGCTGAAAGATATAACGAAAATATAAAACAGCCCGAGAATCACGGCGGCACATTGCCGTGCGTTCGTCAAAAATGTCGATATGAGTATCGCCGCAGACAAAGTGAGTGCCTGAAAACCAAACGCACCGTCTTTAAACTCTCCATACAGGTTGGTATGAAAAGTAATCTTATAAAATAAATCCCACGGAGGAGCCTGATGCCAGCGCGAATCGGAGAAATTCTCCAACGCGTAGTACGGTGACTTGAAGATGCCATTAAAAAATGGGAAAACAGGATTTCCGGTCTTGGCATATGCATACAGGTATCCAAAAATACCTAGGGCCAAAATACCTACTGATGCAACAACTGCATAGGCGCTAGTCCGCTTTCCATGCTTCCAAGCAAGCCACAGCGCGTAAATTCCCAGTGGACCAGCAAATACCACTGCATGTAACTTGGTCGCCAAAGCAGCTGCGATCAGAACCGCACCACACAGGATGCGTCTCGGAGTTGAGAGCTCTTTTTCACTAAGCACCCAGAAAGCCGCAAACACAAAAAGGGTCAGGCCATTTTCAATGAACAAAGTGGCAGTTTCAATGAAGGCCAAGGGTGTCGATGCGGCAAGAGCCACCACGAGCATCGCTTTCGCCCTCGATACCCGCGTGGACAAGCTGGCATGAAATAACATTCCCAATAACAACATGAAGACCAGGAATGACATACCTTTGGTGGCCAGTTGTCCCGCCAGAACCTCGCCAATTGTGTGAAGCCAATCTGTACCAGCCGGCATTAACGCCCAAACAAAAGATTGGAAATCACCTGGCCAATAATGAAGACGAGCAACTGTCTGCCCAATGTACAGATGATACAAAGCGCCATCTGCATAACGTTCGGGCAGCCCCGCACCGGCCATGTGCAGGATAACGATAAACAGTAAAAAACTACCTACACAGATCTCATCAATGGCGAGAAATGACGCGCTCCGAGAAAGAGATGCAACCTTTTTCAGAGTTGCTTTCAATGCCGGCACATGAAGACATGGAAGAAACAGTAGCGCCCCATAAACGAAGGGCGTATTGATGGGGAACCGAACCATAATGTTCAGTACGATCACAAATATGCCAGCTCCGAGTGTCGCCAGCACAAACAGACCACTAAAGCCGTTACTAACAGGACGATAAATCAAACTGCCGAGCGTAGAGAAACTGATACCGACCAGCATCACCAAGGCGACTGGCACCCAGCCAAAAGCGACAACTAAGGCCAGCATGAACACGCTGATGAGAATAGCCCCCGCAAATTCCCTTATCTTTACTGCGACTACGCAAACCAGCACCATTAAAAAAGCCAAGGCTGCGACATTCGCAAACTTGCCGCTAATCTGCTGGATCGTTTCGAGCGCAAAACCTGTCCCCAAAAGAGTGACGCCCAGCAATAATGCGATGGCCGGCAAAACCTGCCGGCAGAAATTTCTAATTATCATTTGATAAATTCTTTAGCTCGAAACGAGGAATTGGAGTTACAGTGCGTCCAACATCCTAAGAATTACGTGGACGGAACATACCGCCATCATTGCAAATAAGCAACATTAGAAAACAGAAACCCGCTTTGCAGAAAAGTACTTAAACTAGCTATCGCTGGCAACATTGCTTGGCCACTTCTCAAATTCCCAAGGTATCGACAAGACAAGCAATGGGGCCCGGGTCGAGTCATTGCGAGAGGCTGGTTTGCCGCAGCTAGGATGCTAGTTGGCCGCTCTCGAAAAGCTTAGATGCTAACCCACTCTGTATCCCCAAGAAGCGAATTCAAAAGAGGAAGAACAACCACGCTGCAGAAGCGAAACTCAAGCTGCTTCATGCTGATCTGACGAATTAAAGAGAGAAGTAATTTACGCTTTCAAATACTTTAGCAACCAGCCGACACCCTCACAGCAATAACTTTTGAAACGAATGTCGGTGCTTCGAACCATCGAACACATTCCTGCAAGCAAGTAATCACAAGTTCGTAATCACCTGGAATAGTGGGTGCAACGATACGTACTAGTGCATTCTTTAGTTCTCCTGCCCTTAATACAGTATCTGGCAAAGGTGTCCGGATGCCCTCTGAAATATCTCCGGCATTTCCATTTTTGGCCATCCACTTATAAGAAATCATCACAGGTTTGGCACCTACGCTCTCCCAATCGGTCTTCGAAGAATTCGTGATCCTAACTTCCAAGGTTAGCTCTCGCCCGGCAGTTAAATCGGGAACTTGATCGATGAGCTCAATAGCCCCGCGGGGCTCGGCTAGGTCTACAACCGGAAGAAGACGCGAGTTACGCCAGCCCTGAACCCCATCAACGACAAGTGTTGGTGTGGGACCGTCGAGAGAGATGATCGCTGGACGCTCAATCTCTAACACGAATCCCGCCGCCAACATGGTCTTGAACATTACCCCTTCAATCTCGCGCGAGTGCGTACCTATCATGAGATAGGCCACATTCCGCGATATGAATTCCATCGCTGAGGGGATAAGCTGCTGCTCACCACCTTGGATATCGATGTGAAGTAAGTCAATTCTCTGATCAGATCCTGCAATTTCTGCAAGAGTGTACTGCCTGGCCATTAAATAATTTCCGCTCTCCAGCAACGTGGCGGCCTTAGACTTCTTCAGATCGAAAATAGGTTCAAGCCCCCATGAGTGACCAGCGGCCTGCTTGGGAAATAATGCAATCCCTGCCGATGCTGCGGCGACACCGTGATAAAGAGCATATTCTTCCTCGCCAAATTGATTATCACGAAACGCCTCTTTCGCGAAACCCACATGCCCCTCATCTCCCTCGACCCCGATTACCTTGACGTCAAGCCCTCGCCTTTTCGCAACGACTCCGGCAATGTTCATCCAGCATCCCCAACCGCAACCAAGTTCTATCATGGTGAATCGGTCGGTCGCCAGATCAATTGACCGCAGCACGGCTCCGAACTCCGCCATGTCTGCATGCCAGTTGGCGGGCACAGGAACAGGCTCCACCTCGCCCTCTCTACCGGACAAAATCTGTGGGGCATAAGATGGCCTGACAAGCACACCGAAAGCATTAAGGAGATATCCTTCTTTGGCAGTTTGGTCCTTCAATGCATATTTCTGAATCAGATTTTCGGGGCTAATCGAAGAATGAAAGACGCGAAAACTATTTTCAAAGAAAGACTTGTCAAGGGCCATACCTTTACTCCTCAAGTATTAATAATTTGAATATTAGGCCAAAGAATTCAAAGCCACACTAACCGGATATCTGCTCAAGCGAATGAATAAATTCATTCCAAGTATATTGCTTGAAACAGGCAATTTCACTCTGGTGATGACGCGGGGCTGGTTGGGTCTCGAGTATCTCGTTCATCTTTTCGCGTATATCACTAGAATCAAGTGAATTGAAATACGCAAGACTATCCTGACCTACTGCCCTGATTTCAGACAAGTTCGTTACCGTAGGAGTCAAACCCAGCGCCAACGATTCAAATGCAGGGAAGCAAAATCCTTCAGCGAGGGTCGGAAGAAGCACTCCGGATGCACCGGCAATGAGCGCATGCATCTGTGCGTCAGTCGCATTCTCCATAAATAGAATCGACTTATCATCTCTAAAAACCTCAACTCTATTGTCCGCCACGCGACCAATCAACACTAACTTACAGTCTTGCCTGGATCGAACCGACATAAGAGACTGCCATGGACGCAACAGTGCATGCTGATTCTTACGAGCATCTATCGTACCGAATGATACTAAGTAGCGCGTCGCCTCTCCGACATAGACTGACAGATCTTCATCACTCGCACCTCGAGCGAAACGGACATGATCTAGTCCATAGGTTGCAACAAAGACCGGAGGAATAAGCATGCCCCAACGAGAGAGATGCTCTATTTTTCTCTTTGTCACTGAGGTAGAACAACAGATAGCGTCAGCAAGCGTTACTGCTTGAGCCAGAAATTCTCCCCAGTGACGGACGAACGCTGCATCTACTAAATGCGGATGCGTGAAGGGAATCAGATCGTGGAAGTAAAGGACAATCTTATTGCCATATCCGTCTTGTTTAAACCTATGAAACTGCTCGCAACTGGAAATAACCCAGTTCATCCCGAGCGAATATAGCACCGCATTGGAGAAACGAACGTGGTCGCTGTATGCATCCAGACTTTCGTGAAAAAAAATCGAGTAGTCTTCCTTCTCCAGGGATGCGCGTATCGCAGCCATCCCCGTTGGCGTCAACATCTTCCATTGGCGCTGGCGCTGATCAAACCACACCAGCCCCCAATCGGCTCGCTGGAATATCGCCTTGATAGCCTCGACGGAAACCCGCTGAACGCCACTCACCCTTTTGAAATAAGCGAACCACTGAGGCAAATCAGTGATATCGAGGAATCGCATTATTACTCCCCAACAACAGAAACGAGCTTGGCGACGAAATGCTCCCGATCAAACTCGAATGCTCTCGCTCTCGCCTTTTCGGCGAACTGACGCAAGGACTCGGGATGACCAATCAGCTTTTGATTGATCTGGACGAAGTCGGCGCCGTTGGAATAAGTTAGCTCTGCCAGAGGCTCTCCAAGTATCGCCAAGGGACCACCCGATCGATGGACAACGGGTGTACAACCAAATGACATAGCCTCGATCACGCTAATTCCGAAATGCTCAAGCTTCTCTGGCGTAGCCTGAGCGTCAACAGTCATACCGGTCGCGTGCCAATAAATATGACACTGGCCGTAAAGCCTCTTCAAGCGGTCAGGTTCTGCGTTCAAGTGGAATTCGATCGGGAACCCCATCGCATCGGAGCGCAATGACTCAAGGTACTCCATATGTTCTTTGTGGGGCATGGTCGTTCCCACGAGATGCAACCGGATATTCCGATGCGTTGAATACAGCTCCTTAAAGAACTTGATCAGCGCGCCATGCTGCTTGTTGTGCCCGCCGGCAAAGAATCGACCCACAGTGATGATCTGGATCTCATCAGTGTTCCTGTCTAGGGGAAAATGCTCCATCTCCGAAGCCGACCAAGGCAAAGCAGGCTCAACCACGCTGATCCGAGAACCTTTGAATTCCTTGTTTCGCGCAAGCTGCTCGCGCACGAAAGACGAATACACAATCGTATCTTGATAAGTCTGAATCGCCCCGTAAGAATCACCGGCATACTGACCTGGGAACGGGAATTGGCAAATGAAGACATTGAACCTTCCCATTCCATCCAGTGGGGGATAAGGATGGTTGCCCAACGCGAAGAACAATTCCGGAGCACTTCCGTGCTTGAAGTCGGCCAAAGTCGCAACGTCAATATCCGATTCGAGCTCAAATGCATGACACAACTGCGATACGCGCAACTTACTGTACGGCTTGGGCGTAACAATGACCGGCTTCAAACCATACTGCGCTGCAAGCGCATCCAGGAGGGTAAAGATATAACGCTCTCCGCCGCCCAAGGTCAGGTCATAAGGCGTGTAGACAGCAATTTGCCGCGCTCCCGAAGTAGACGCTTGGGCAGCAGGCTTTGCAGCACTCCACTTTCTCCACACGCCTTTCTCCGATGAACGCCACGTGGAGAGAAACTTCTCACGATTCAAATCGCCCAGACGCCTGACAAACTCCCGCTGAGTTTCACTCGTGGCAGTACCACCTTCCAGATGCCAGACATGAGCCCGAGGAATGTAACCGATCTCACCAAAGGCGCGCAGTTTGAAACAAAGATCCACGTCCTCGTAATATGCTGGCTCATATTGCAGATCGAAACCGCCTGTCGCGCAAAAAGTGCCGCATCGAACCATCAAGCAGGCTGCGGAAATGTAGTCCACTGAACGCTCGATGTCGAACTCGGCCGTCAGCGCTGAACGACCTCTTCCAAACCGGATCGGAATACCATCGGGGCTGATCACCGCGCCGGCTTCCTGAATCGTGCCATCAGCATTGAAAAACTTTGGACCAACAGCCGAATACTTTTCCCCCGCAACATGGATGGCCAAGTAGAGCTGCTCGATACACTTCTTATCCAAGAACGCATCAGCATTCACGAAACACAGATACTCCGCTGATGACTTTTCTACGCCAATATTATTGGCCTCGCCAAAATAGCGATTGACCTGATTGTCAACCAGCACGATCGCATCGCCGAGCGCACGCAGTGCCTCCATCGCCTCGCTGGCAGGATCATTGTTCACCACAACGACTTCCAGACCGCCATCGAAGTCGGAAGCAGCTACCTGTGATAGACACTGGAAGATCAATTCGTCTGAGTTGTAATTGATAATAATGACCGATACGGCATTACCTTGGTTCTTACGCAGAGACTTCAGCGCTTTGATCAGGTCTTCTCCGTACTTCCCGTCTTTCAGCAATTTCTGCAGTACCGGCTCCAGAACGCGCGGCTTGCCTCCACGTTCGTTAAACGACGACTCGAGACGACGCTTGAGCGCCCCCAATCTGCTCGCGACACCATGGCCTCGAAGCAACTGAAGCTGGAACTTGATCCAGCGAGCATAGCGATAGCCACGTCGTACCACTGCCGAAACGAACCGCCGCTGATCTTGCAGCGATGCCGACACGGTCCTGAGTGGTGCCGTGATGCGCCAGGAGTGACTCCGCAACGTGGCATCAAGAGTCGCCCGAAGATCAGCCGTACGTGCCTCACTGCGCGCAGCCATGGCCTGCATGTCGAGAGCCTTTTGCTCGACCAGCGCAGCCATGGCCTGCATGTCGAGAGCCTTTTGCTCGGCCAGATTAGCGCGATCTTCAGCCCTTCTGACTGCATCGGTATGAAACTGATGAAATGGTCGAGCAGCCCCACCCAGCGCGACAAACTCATCAAAGATATTGGGTGGGCTGGAGAACGCTGCGAGGCGCTGCTTTTGGGTTTCATGCACGTAGAAACGGTTCAAGCCGTCGAAATAGGCATACAAATATCCTTTGCCGAGCACCAAGGCTTCCCACTCTTCATGCACCGGTTCCTGACTCATTGGTTTGGTGCTCTCGACCACCAGAATCCACGGACGAACGGAAGACGCACGCCAGCTCTCCAGGACTTGCTTTTCAAATCCTTCCACGTCCAACTTGAGCCAATGTACAGGCCTTGATGTGCCGTGTTTATCCAAAAGCTCATCGCAAGTACACATCGTTACTTCTGTTTGAACGCATTTATAACCGCGTTCCTGATGGCTCTTGGCGATATCAGGATCCGCCGTGGACAATCCAGTATCAGCGAATTCATAAAATGTCAGGACGCCATGGCCATTGCCGATGGCGACCTGTTCGACCTGCTCTTCCGGCCTCGCCGCTCGCAGCATCTGCGCATAGTGCGCATTCGGTTCTACATGCACACCTCGCCAACCGTCTTCATAAAAAGAGAGGCTCACAGAATCCGCTTCCGGATCCTGTGCACCGATATCGATATAGAACCCTTGAGAGATATCCTTCAACGCACGACGAAGCATGACGTCCTCAAGGTTTTGAGCATACGAAACAAAAGACACGATTTATCCCCCCCCCAACCTCATTACACTGCACTTGAAATTTCCATCCTCAACGTAAGAGGTTTCTCGCAAGCCCGCTTTTTCTATTAATAACTTTCTGGATGCCCCGACGTAAAAGAACAAATGAAATCTCGTATATTCAAATAGATAGTCAAAACACGGAGTCACATGGGACATCACGCCATCTCGCTTGAGGAGCGCAGCCATTGCCGAAAGCTCTCGAACTGGCCAACGCAAATGTTCGAGGACGTTATTGGAAAAAATACCGTCAAATCGCATCGACTGTAGCTTTTCATAGGTACTAATCATGTAGTCCGCTTTGTCGGTCGCAGCCGCATGGGGCTCAAAGGCAAATACATTCCATCCCTCGGAGCGCAACTGCTGAACGGAGCTCGACCAGGCTCCAGCGCCATAATTCAAATAAATACCTTCTTTGGAGGGATTCAGCGCATGGAAAGCTTGCAGCTCAACCGGTGTTGAATCCACCTCTTGATAAACTTTGTAGTGCCACTCGTAATCCAGAGAAAGCTCCGCATCCGTCAGAGTTAACATTTTCTCCGGACCGAACACGAGCGAGCAGTTGGGGCAAGCCCGGCGGACGAGATTCCCACCACCGAAAATACAGTGAGAAACTAGCTTCTTGAAGTCTTTATCAGGCGCAACGTACTCGCACAAAGGACAATCCGTGGAATGTTTCTCTTCCTTCTGATGACGTTCGAAGGCATCCACCACTCCCCATTTCTGAGCAATTTGATGGCGGATCAAATCTTGGTAGACAACCCCGTTCGTCGGCAGCTCAGGAGAAGTCGGCTCAACCTGAGTATTCAACAGATTGGCCAGTTGAAACTCGATGCGCTGCAAGCTAGTGCGCCTGACCAGTGCAAGATTCAAACAGGCAAGCAAGCGATTTATAATGGCCAAATTCATGGTGCGAAATTATGAGTTTTCAGACGACATTGCTTTAATAACTATTTCGGGCGGCAACCAATTGCAGCCAACAAAGGATGGCTTGCTTTGATTGACGACATCAAAAACCAGCGCAAGGTCACGCCACTCATAATTATTGACGAGATGGGTTTCGGAGCTGGCCAGGGCGGTAGCAATCGAATAAGATCCTGGCCCCAGATTGGCAACAAACTGGATGTCGAAGAGGTATTTTCCTCCGGCAGGCGCATTAAGGAGAGCCTGCTTGGTGAGATCGGTGTTCGTCCCGTAAATGAAACGACCTAACGTGTCTCGAATGCCGTAACCCAATACCAATCTGGGCAGATCCTGATTGATCAACACTTCCACCTTGAGGCAAAGGGATTCCCCCACATCAACGACCTCGACGGCATGACCATCCGTGTTGACAAGCTGTATATCAGCAACAGTCGCCTCACCGGTACCGGAGATAGTCTGCGTCTTACCGTTTTCCAACTCAATCTGCCGAACACTCTGGTTTTGATGTTCAGCCAGCATGGCGTTGTAATAATCCATCACCGCCTCGGGTGCGCCCTCCATCAGGAGGCCGCCACGCCCGAGCAGGATGGCGCGATCACAGACACTCTGAATGGCTTGCTTATCGTGCGATACGATCAAGAGAGTCGTACCTTGTTCCCGGAATTTGCGGATGCGATCAAAGCTTTTATGCTGAAAATAAGCATCCCCCACCGAGAGCGCCTCATCCACAATGAGGACATCTGGCCGGCGGGCCGTCGCCAGCGCGAATGCCAGTCGAACCTGCATACCGCTGGAATACATGCGCACAGGCTGATCAATGTACTGGCCGATCTCGGCAAATGCCTCGATCTCAGGCATCAAGGTTTGGATCTCTTTGACATCCATCCCCAATAACTGCCCCGCCATGATGGCGTTCTGGCGGCCGGTAAAGTCGGGATGAAAACCCATACCCAGTTCCAGCAAGGCGGCTACGCGGCCTGTCATCTTTACACTGCCGGTTGTGGGCTGCGTGGTGCCCACGATCATCTTCAGCAAGGTGCTCTTGCCCGCGCCATTGATACCAATAATGCCGACAGCCTCGCCCGGGCGTACGGAGAAGTCCAAACCACGCAATACCCAATGCAGGGAGTGCCTCGATTTGTTACGCGGATCGAGCCATTCGAGCAGGCGAGCCCAGCGCGAAGGATATCGGCGGTATGCCTTGCCCAAGTTTGCAACAGTAATCGAGCCCATCAAAGTTCGTCCACCATTTCGCCCGCACGCTTGCGGACCAGGCTCAAGGCTATCAAGCACAGAAATATTACAAGAACGAAAACAGGCCACAGACCATACCAGTCGGGCCAGCGTTTCGCCACCAGTATCATTTGGAACGACTCAATGATGCTGGTCATGGGGTTCAAGTGGATTAGGACGCGAATACGTTCAGGCAGTACCTCCACGGTATAAACGATGGGCGTGAGCCAAAACCAGAAATTCAGAAAAATACCGAAGAATTGACCAACATCGCGGAAGAAGACGTTAAGTACCCCCAAGGCCACCCCCAGGCCGACGGCAAAAAGCACCAGCAGCATCAAGAGTGGAATCAAGGCCAGATAGGGGAGCCCCGGAAAATTACCCGATAACACCAGGAAACCGGTGAACAACCCGAAGACGATCACGAAGTTGACCAAGGCATTGGCAACTACGATAACAGGCAGACACAAACGTGGAAAACTCAGCTTCTTGAGCAAGTTCGCATTCTCGATAAAGGTATTCTGGCCTCGCCCGACAATTTCGGAAAACAAAGCCCAGGTCAGCATGCCTGCGCAAAGATGGATGCTGTAGCCAAATTGATTGGCTACGCCAGGCAGACGACTATGCATGATCTGCGAGAAGATCACGGTATAAACAACGATCATGGAGAGGGGGTTGAGTATCGTCCACGCCGAACCCAACAGGGAATTACGGTATTTTGATTGGAATTCGCGCTTCACGCTCCCAATGATGAAACCCCGGTAGCTCCATAAGGATCGGAACATGCTCAGCATTGTGCGCACTCTTGGATGACGTGATAGACGATTGCTTCACGCGGAGGAGCACGGAAGCTCCCGACCGAAATGGCCGTATCATCAATTACCAGATGACACCTGCGGCGCGCCGCGCGCCGCCGCCCCCACAATAGCCAGAGAAATTGATGACTGGTTCTTCCAGAGTAATGTTCAGCCTTGCCAATAGCGCGACGTGAAGCGACGATGACCTCTCGCATTTTGACCGTAAGCTCAGCAGAAGCCGAAATGGCTGAGCCCACGAGGCTGGAAAACCGACCTTTTGCCTGCTGGACACCATTAACCAAAAAAGGCAAAACACAAACGGCTATGCCTCCAGAAAGGATGACAAGAATGGACATGGTGCCTGACCGCGCTTGCTGAGAGAAAAGTCACGATTTTACATCGTCGCAGACATCTGTCCAATCTATTACATAATCTCGCAAGCACCAGTATCCCAGCTTCGCCCCGAGCAACCGGCCGGCACAAAAAGCAACTCGATGCAGGTTCAGGTGACCAGCTAGAATGCGTGCACTCGTGTTTCTGTGGAAAGTGCAACATTATTGTTCACCTGTGGAACGATTGAAAACCAGGATTTCCGTGTGCACGAATTTCAAAATCTTGCAAAATGACAATTTTAGTTCCCTACGCCACCCAAACTCAATACATCATTGGCGACGTACAAGGCTGCCGCGGAAGTCTGATGGCACTTTTGGAGCAACTTCCCTGCGAGCAAGCACATCACCTGATCTTCGCCGGCGACCTAATCAACCGCGGCCCCCAATCCCTGCAAACCCTGCGCACCGTCATGGCCATGGGCGATCGTGCCCAGGCCGTGCTGGGCAACCATGACCTGCACCTGCTGGCGGTGTCGCAAGGCATCCGCCCGCTGCACAAGGACGACACCCTGCACGACATCCTCGACGCCCCCGACCGCGACGAGCTGATCGACTGGCTGCGCCACCGGCCGCTGGCGATCCATGAGCAGGGTCACCTGATCGTGCATGCCGGCGTGTTGCCGCAGTGGAACCTCGAACAGGCCCTGGCCTTGGCCGGCGAAGTGGAGGCCATGCTGCAGAGCGACCAATGGGTAGACTTCCTCACGCACATGTACGGCAACCAGCCGGCGCGCTGGAGCGATGACCTGGCCGGCTACGATCGCCTGCGCTGCATCATCAATGCCTTCACGCGGGTGCGTTTCTGCCAGGCCGATGGCACGATGGATTTTTCAGTGAAGGAAGGGGCCGATTCGGCGCCGGAGGGGCTGGTGCCCTGGTTCGAGGTGCCGGGCCGCCGCACCGAGGATATGACCGTGGTGTTCGGCCACTGGTCGACGCTGGGGCTGATGCTGCGCCCCAACCTGATCGCGCTGGATACCGGCTGCGTCTGGGGCGGCAAGCTTACCGCGGTACGGCTTGAGGATCGGGCGCTGTTCCAGGTGCAATGTCCGCAGGCGCAGAAGCCGGGCTGAGATCTTCCACCGCGTAGCCCAGGCCCACGGCGATGGCGGCGTGCGAAACGCGCGCCAGGTCGCGCCGGTGCGCGCCTTCGGTCGGGATGATGGCAAGCTGCTTCAGCTCGGCCGTCATGCCGCGCGATTTCAGGATGGCCAGGATACTCTCCACGATGCTCATGTCGCCGATGAAGTCGGCAGCCGGGTGCAGCTTGCCTTCGCGATCCACGTAACGCAGCGCATACGGCTGCACCGGCGCCTTGGCGTCGATCGCCGCCTCGAACAGGTTGGCGTGGAACGGCAGCAGCGTGCCTTGCGGCGCCGTCGTGCCTTCCGGGAAGAAGGCCACGTGTTCGCCCTTTTCGATGCTTTCCACCAGTCCCTTGAAGATGCGCCGCACGTCGCTGGCCTTGCCGCGCGAGATGAAGATGGTGCCGGTCTTGGCGCACAGCCAGCCGATCAGCGGCCAGCCGCGGATATCCGACTTGGCCACGAAGCGACAAGGCTGCAGCGAATTGACCACGAAGATATCCAGCCAGCTGATGTGGTTGGACACCAGCAGCGCGCGCGGGATTGGCTGCGGGCTGTCGATCTTCACGGCGATGCCGCAGATGCGCAGCAGCTTGTGCGACCAGCGGCGGATGTGCGCCTCCTGTCCCTTGGCCGAGGTGAACGGGAACAGGATGGCGCAGATCGCCATGCCGAGGAACAAATGCGCAATCAGGCGCAGCAGACGGAAGACGAACATGGCGATCCTGGCGGGCGTGGCTTCGGCGGCTGTGGTTGGGATCAGCGCTCGAACGCGATATGGCCGGACACGATGGTGGCCTTGACCACGCCGGGCAGTTCATAGCCGAGGAAAGGCGTGTGCTTGCCCTGGCTGGCCAGCGCGGCGCCCTCCACCTTCCACATCGCATTGGGGTCGAACAGGCACAGGTCGGCCGGGCTGCCCAGCGCCAGGTTGCCGGCTTTCAGGCCAGCCACCTTGGCGGCGCGGTGGGTGACCTTGGCGATCGCCTTGGACAGCACATCCTTGCCCTGCCCATCGGACTCCAGCGCCCATTTCAGCGACAACGACAGCAGCAGTTCCAGGCCGGTGGCGCCGGGTGAGGCTTCGCCGAAAGGCAATAGCTTCTCGTCGTCATCGACCGGGGTGTGGTCGGAGCAGACCGCATCGATGGTGCCGTCCAGCAGCGCCGCGCGGATCGCCTCGCGGTCGCGCTGCGAGCGCAGCGGCGGGGTCAGGCGGGCGTTGGAGTCGAAGAAGCCGATGTCCAGGTCGCACAGGTGGATGTGGTGCACGCCAACGTCGCAGGTGACCGGCAGGCCTTCGCTCTTGGCCTGGCGCACCAGCTCCAGGCCGGCGGCCGAGGAGATGCGGCACAGGTGCACGCGCGCGCCGGTGGCGCGCATGAGCTCGAACAGCGTGTACAGCGCGATGGTTTCCGACATCACCGGCACGCCGGACAGGCCCAGGCGCGACGCCGCCGGGCCGCTGTGGGCGATGCCGAAGCGGCCCAGGTGCGGATCCTGCGGACGCAGCCAGACGGTGTAATTGAAGGTCTTGGCGTATTGCAGCGCGCTCATCAGCACGGTGGTGTCCGTGATCGGCTCTTCGGCCTGCGAGAAGCCGATGCAACCGGCTTCGGTCAGCTCGGCCATCTCGGTCAAAGCCTTGCCCTTCAAGCCGGCGGTCAGCGCGCCCAGCGGATAGACGTGCGCCTGGTTGAGCGACTTGGCGCGATGTTTCAGCATCTCCACCAGGCCCGGTTCATCCAGCACCGGATCGGTATCCGGCGGGCACACCAGGCTGGTCACGCCGCCCTGCATCGCGGCTTGCATTTCGGATTCCAGCGTGGCCTTGTATTCGTAACCCGGCTCGCGCAGGCGCGCCGAGAGGTCGACCAGGCCGGGCGCGACCACCAGGCCGGTGGCGTCGAGCGTCTTGTTGGCGGTGAAGTCGGCAGGCGCCTGGCCGATGCCGACGATCTTGCCGGCCGCCACATACACATCCTGTTGCGCATCGATGCCGTTGGCCGGATCGATCAGCCGGCCGTTCTTGATATGCAGTTTCATCAGTTCAGTATTTTCTTAACGAGGTCGTTCGTCTGATAATTCAATTGCCCGCCACGATGCCCATCACCGCCATGCGCACCGCGATGCCGAAGGTCACCTGCGGCAGGATCACCGCCTGGGCGCCGTCGGCCACCGCCGAATCGATTTCCACGCCACGGTTCATCGGGCCCGGGTGCATCACGATCGCATCCGGCTTGGCCAGCGCCAGGCGCTCGGGCGTCAGGCCGTAGCTCTTGAAGAACTCCTGCGCCGAGGGCAGCAAGGCCCCGCTCATGCGCTCGTTCTGCAGGCGCAGCATGATGATGACGTCGACGTCCTTCAGGCCTTCTTCCATGTTGTGGAACACGCGCACGCCCATCTGCTCCAGCCCGCCGGGCAGCAAGGTGCGCGGGCCGATGGCGCGCACTTCGGGCACGCCCAGCGTAGTCAGCGCATGGATGTCGGAGCGCGCCACGCGGCTGTGCAGGATGTCGCCCACGATCGCCACGCGCAGGTTGGTGAAGTCCTTCTTGTAGTGGCGGATGGTGTACATGTCCAGCAAGCCCTGGGTCGGGTGCGCGTGGCGGCCGTCGCCGGCGTTGACCACGTGGACGTGCGATTGTTTGGTGTCGATCAGGTGCTTGGCGATCAGGAACGGCGCGCCGGATTGCGCGTGGCGCACCACGAACATGTCGGCGTGCATCGCCGCCAGGTTGTCGATGGTATCCAGCAGCGACTCGCCCTTGCTGGTGCTCGATGCCTGGATGTTGAGGTTGATCACGTCGGCCGACAGGCGCTTGGAGGCGATCTCGAAGGTGGTGCGGGTGCGCGTGGAGTTCTCGAAGAACAGGTTGAACACGCTTTTACCCCGCATCAGCGGTACCTTCTTCACTTCGCGGTCGCCGATGCTGACGAAGGACGAGGCAGTGTCGAGGATATGGTTCAGGATCGCTTTGGGCAGACCTTCAATGGTCAGCAGGTGTTGCAGTTCGCCGTTTTTGTTCAGTTGTGGATTAAGCATGGACCACCGTCAGGGAGAATCGGCCATCGTCGGCGCGTTGCAATTGCAGGTTTTCTTGTTTGGACAGCGTGACCGTTTCGGCCAGGAAATCGGCGGCGATCGGCAGCTCGCGCCCGCCGCGGTCGACCAGCGCCGCCAGCAGCACGCGCGCCGGACGGCCGTAGTCGAACAGCTCGTTGATCGCCGCGCGCGTGGTGCGCCCGGTATAGAGCACGTCGTCGATCAGCACGATGGTGGCGCCTTCGACATCGAACGGGATCTGGCTGGGCTTGACGTCGGGGCGCAGGCCCTTCTCGGAGAAATCGTCGCGGTAGAAGGAAACGTCGATGAAGCCCAGGCGTTGGCCCAGCTTCAGCTCATCGGCCAGGCGTTCGGCCAGCCAGGCGCCGCCGGAATGGATGCCCACCAGCGCGACATCGGGCGCGCCCTGCAAGCCGGCCTTGACCTGCTGCGCCAGCGTCCGGTACAGCGCTTCCGCATCGAGCGCGGAAGGCGTGGAGGTTGTTGTGCTCATGAGTCGGACTCGTCAAAGTATTGCTGCAAAATGATGGCGGCCGCCTGGTCGTCGATCTGCTCGCCGCGCTGCTGCGCGATCACGGCCGACGAGTAGCGCTCATCGACCAGCGCCACCTCGACGCCGAAGCGGCCATGCAATTGGTTGGCGAAACGCCGGCAGCGCACGCTCATCTCGTGTTCCGCGCCGTCCGGATGCAGCGGCAGGCCGACCACGCAGCGGCTGGGCTGCCATTCTGCGATCAGCCGGCCGACGGCGGCGAACTTGCCGTCGTTGGTCGGCTCGCTGATCACCGCCAGCGGCTGCGCCTGCTTCAGGCCGGTGTTGCCCACGGCCACGCCGATGCGTTTCAGGCCGAAGTCGAAGGCAAGCAAAGTCTCCAAGCGGCGCGCTCCGAACCTAGGCGCGTCCGGCATCGCCGGACAGCATCACCGGGTCGATGCCCAGCAAGGCCAGCGCGGCGGTGAAACGTTCTTCCACCGGCAGCTCGAAGATGATGGCCGGGTCGGCCTTCACCGTCAGCCAGCCGTTGCGGCCGAGTTCGTCTTCCAACTGGCCGGCGCTCCAGCCCGAGCAACCCAGGCTGACCAGCACTTGCGCCGGGCCGTTGCCCAGCGCCACCGCTTCCAGCACGTCCTTGGAGGTGGTCAGGGCGATGTCGTCGGTCACCTGCAGCGTGGAAGAAAAGGAATCCGATGTCGAATGCTGCACGGAATGCAGCACGAAGCCGCGCTCCACCTGCACCGGGCCGCCGAACATCACCGGTCGGCGGTATACCTCGGGCATGGCGTCGGGCGTGTCGGGTTTGATTTCGAGCTTGAGGTTGATACGGTCCAACAGCACGTCCATGGTCATGTCGGTCGGCTTGTTGATGACCACCCCGAGCGCGCCGTTGTGATTGTGTTCGCACAGGTAGACCACGGTGCCGCCGAAGATCGGATCCAGCATGGACGGCATGGCGATCAGGAAATGATTGGTCAGGTCCAGCTCCAGCGGAGCCTTGGCCTCTTCGGCGGAAGCGTCGTCGCCGGCCCCGGCCGCGTCGTCTTCACTTGCCGCGGCGGCGGCAGCGGCCGCGCGACGGGCCTGGATGCGGCCGAAAGGATCGAAACCGCCAAAGGAATCCGCGGATTCGTCGAAATCCTCGGCAGAGAAACTGAAGGGAACGTTACGTCTCTTGATCATCCCCGCATTTTAGCAGTTTTGGCTGCCGCCCCATGTAACCGGGCCGGGCAGCGGCAATAGCAAAACGTCAATGACTGCTCAGCAGTTTCCGCACAGCATCGCGCGCCTGGCGTCCCAGCGCCGCCAGCTCGACGCCGGGGATGGCGTCGTCGCGCACCACTTCCTTGCCGGCGACCAGCAGGGACTTGAGCCCGGGCCGGCCTCCCGCAACCACCGGCCCGATCGCCGGGTCGTGCAAGCCGAAGTAGCGCGGATCGTCCAGCCGATAGAGCGCGATATCGGCCTGCTGCCCGACGCGCAAACCATCCAGTGCGCCCAATCCCAGCACCCTGGCGCCGCCGCTGCTGCCCCAGCGCACCACGTCTTCCACCGTAGCCTCGTCCGCCCCGCCTTCGTAGGCGCCGCCGCGAAAGGCCGGGATGGCCTGCTGGCCGCGCCGCGCGCGCTGCATCAGCCAGGCCGCGTGGGTTTCCGAGATCATGTCGGCCGCTTCGTTGGAAGCCGCGCCGTCGACCCCGATCGACACCGGCACCCCGGCCGCCTCCAGCGCCCGGATCGGCGCAATGCCGCTGCCCAACCGGCCGTTGCTCTGCGGGCAATGGGCGATGCCGGTGCCGGTCGCGCCCAAGAGGCGGATTTCCTCCTCATCCAGTTGCACCAGGTGGGCGAACCACACGTCTTGGCCCAGCCAGCCGATGCGCTCGCAGAACGCCACCGGCGAGCAGCCGTGCATGGTGTGCGCGCTGTCCTGGTAGCCGACCGTTTCCGACAAATGGCTGTGCAGGCGCAGGCCGAGTGCGCGCCCGGCTTGCGCCATCTCGCGCAATTCCTCGGGAGATGCCGAATACAGCGGCGTGGTCGGCGCCATCACTACGCGCCGCAGCGCCGCCGGCGAAGGATCGTGGAAACGCTTGGCCAGCCGCGCCATGTCCTGCAGGAAACCGTCCAGCGTCTCCGGCCGCAGCGCGCTCGGCAGCTCGGCCTCCAGTTGGCGCGTGCGGGTGGCGGTGCCACGGCACAGGACGAAGCGCAGGCCAAGTTTTTCGGCTTCTTCGAACAGGATTTCCGAGGTGTCGAAAGGCATGCCGGGGTAGTACAGGTAATTGTGGTCGGCGATGGTGCCGCAGCCTGAGCGCATCAGCTCGACCATGCCGATGCGCGCCGCCAGGCGGAACAGTTCGGCGTCGAATTTCGCGCGGTAGCGGTAAGGCGTGGCCGCCAGCCACGGCGTCAAGCTGGCGTTGATGCCCAGCGGGTCGCCCTTCAACAGCGACTGGAACAGGTGGTGGTGGGTGTTGACCCAGGCCGGGTAGGCCACGCAGTCGGTCGCATCGATGATGCGCTCGCCGGGCTGCGGCGCCAGCTTGCCGATGGCGGCCACCGTGCCGCCGTCGATGCGGATATCCGGGCCGGCGTGACGCGCGGCGGCGCCGGGCAAGCCGGTCATGATGGCTTGCAGGTTGCGGATAAGGATGGATTCACTCATTCAAGACACTCCAGATGGATGCTTCGTCGTCCTGACGAAAGTCAGGATCCAGCGGCGTTATCCAGCGGCGTTAACGCGGTTCGCTTTTACATCGGACGCCGCGCACGACGCTGGGTCCCGGCCTTCGCCGGGACGACGGCGTAAAGTTGTCGCGCTAAAGTTGTCGCGCAACACGCACTACCCCATTTCGCTCTCATGCCATCCCGCCAGCACGGCGCGCGACAAGGCGCTCATCATCCAGAACAGCAGGATGCCGGTCAGCGTGATCAGGAACAAGGCCGCGAACAGCCGCGGAATATTGAGCTGGAAGCCCGCCTGCAGGATCTGGTAGGCCAGCCCCGAACCGGTGCCGCCGGTGCCGGCCACGAACTCGGCCACCACCGCGCCGATCAGCGCCAAGCCGCTGGAGATGCGCAAGCCGCCGAAGAAGTACGGCAAGGCGCTGGGGATGCGCAGGCGCTTCAGGGTCTGCCAGCGCGTGGCCTTGTTCAGCCTGAACAGGTTGAGCAGGCCGGTGTTGACGCTGCGCAGCCCCAGCGTGGTGTTGGAGATGATCGGGAACAGCGCCATGATGGTGGCGCACACGGTCAGCGCCGCCGTGGTGTCCTTGACCCAGATGATGATCAGCGGCGCGATGGCGACGATGGGCGTGACCTGCAGGATGATCGCGTAGGGAAAAAAGCTGATCTCGATGAAGCGGCTCTGCACGAACAGGAAAGCGATCGCCACGCCCAGCAGCACCGCGAACGCGAAGGCCAGGAAGGTGATCTTCAGCGTCACCAGCAGCGACTCCAGCAGCATGCCCCAGTCCGCCGCCAGCGTCCTGGCGATCACCGCCGGCGTCGGCACCAGGTAGGGCGGCACTTCCAGCAGCGTGCATACCAGTTGCCAGGCCAGCAGCAGGAACACGCCGATGGCCAGCGGCGCGGCCACGTTCCAGAAGCCCGGCCGGCTGGCCCAGGGATTAATGTTGGGCGTTGTGCTCGGCTTCATGGCCGCCTCCTTGCTGGTTGGCCAGCGTCAGGTAATCGGAAAGGGTCTTGCAGTACTGCATGAACGGCGCCGAGATGCGGAAGGCCTCGTCGCGCGGGCCGGGCGCGTCGATCGCCACGTCCGCGATCACCCGTCCCGGGCGCGCCGCCATCACCACCACGCGCGAAGACAGGAACACCGCCTCGTAGATGCTGTGGGTGACGAACACCACGGTCAGGTCCTGCTTGCTCCAGATGTCGCGCAGGTCGGCGTCAAGCTTGTTGCGGGTGAATTCGTCGAGCGCGCCGAAGGGCTCGTCCATCAGCAGCAGGTTGGGTTGCGTGGCCAGCGCCCGCGCGATCGAGGCGCGCATCTGCATGCCGCCCGAGAGTTCGCGCGGCAGCACCTTGCGGAAATTCTCCAGCCCCACCCGCTGCAATGCCTCGCGCACGCGCGGCTCGCTCTGCGCGCGCGGCATGTGGCGCAAATCCAGCGGCAGGCGCGCGTTCTGCTCGACGCTGGCCCAAGGCATCAGCGTAGCCTCCTGGAACACCATGGCCAGCGTATGCCCGGGCGTGCCGACCGTGGCCAGGTTCTTGCCCCACCAGCGGATATGCCCGTGCGAAGGCTCTTCCAGCCCGGCGAACATCTTCAGCAAGGTGCTCTTGCCGCAGCCGGAAGGCCCGAGCAGCGAGACGAACTCGCCGCGCCGGATATCCAGCCTCACCTCGTCCAGCGCGCGCGTGCCGTTGCGGTAGGTTTTCTCCACCCGCTGCGCCGACAGCACCGGCGCATCTTCGCCGCCGCTCCCCGTGTCGTCCAATGCCGCGGCCTGCGACATCGCGTGATCGTCTCTGTGCATCATTGCTCCCTGCCCGGTCAAGTGGATGGTGTCAGACGTTGCTGCGGAAGACTTCCTGCTCGCCATGCTCCTCCAGCAGCTGCAGCAGCATGCGGCGCATGATCAGGCCGGGGCGGTCGGAGGCCATGTGGAATTCCTGGCGCCGCCGCACGTCGACGCAGGCGTCCGGATCGGTGGCTTCCAGGATGTCGCGGTCCTCCACCAGGATGGGCGCATCCCAGGCCACCAGCTCGGCTTCCGGGCAATCCTCCTCGGTGTCGTTGCGATACAGCCATTGCGCCAGCATGATGGAACCATCGTCGATCGGCGTGGCGCAGTTGTAGATGATGTGGTGGCGGCCGCTTTCCGGATACTCGCAGCCGAAACGCCGCACGAACGGCAGGTACCAGCGGTTGAACATGTGGCGCACGGTGGTGTCGGCCTGGCTGCCGGTGACGCGGTAGCTGGCCGGCACGTTCTTGATCGGCACCCGCGTCTCGGCCTCGAAGCCGTAATCGGTCTCGTTGATCTCGTACTTCTCCGGCTTGGGCTGGTCGTACAGGCCGAAGGTGGCGCGATGCACATAGCTGAAGTGCGAGTTGTCGAAAGAGTTTTCCATCATGCGCAGCGGGCTGGTCTCCCAGCGCTCGTAGAACTGGAAGATGCGGCGGTATCCGGGGGCGCCGTCCTCGGGAAAGTCGGGAATGTCGCGCAGCGGGTCTTCCAACGCCACCCACACGTAGCCGTAGCGTTCCTTGCAGCGGTAGGACTTGACGCAGGCGCCCGAGGGCACGCTGCCGTCCACGCTTTGCGGCACGCGCACGCAGGCGCCGGCGCCATTGAAGGTCCAGCCGTGGTAGCCGCAAACGATGTTGCCATTCTCGACGAAACCCTTGGACAACCTGGCGGTGCGGTGGCAGCAGCGGTCCTGCAGCGCGGCCGGCGCGCCGTCTTCCTTCAACCAGACGACCAGCTTCTCGCCCAGCAGCGTGAACGGCTGCGGGCCGTCCTTCAATTGCGAGATGGGCATCAGCGCATACCAGAACCTGCGCAAGACTTTTTGTTGGGTGACCAGCATGGTGTTGCTCCTTCTTCATTGGCCGCGGATGTCATGCTTCCGTGGCGCTGCGGCCGGCGCGCCAATACGGTCGCCTTCGCCGGGTGATGCAAAAATCTAGAGCATGTTAGGCCTGTACCGCGGCGGCGCCGAAGGTCTCGCGCACCTTCATGTCCAGATAGTCGCCGATGGTGCACGGCGCATAACGCGCCGGCCGTTGCGCCGAACAGCAGCTCGGCAGGCAGGCCACGGTGGCGGCCTGGTCGCCGTCCTGGAAGAACGGCAGCGAATAGCGCGGCGCCGAACCGCCGTTGAGTACGCGGTGCGCATTGCTGTGATAGAGGTCGTTGCTCCAGCGCTGCAGCAGGTCGCCGATGTTGACCACGAAGCTGCCGCGGATCGGCGTGGCGCACACCCACTCTCCTTGCGCGTTGCGCACTTCCAGGCCGCCGGTCTCGTCCTGCGCCAGGATGGTGACCAGGCCCCAGTCGGTATGCGCGCCGGCGCCGATCTGGTTGGCCTGCGCGTCCACCGGTTGCGGCGGGTAATGCAGCATGCGCTGGGTGGCGATCGGCGTTTGCAGCACCGGCTCGAAAAAATCCTCCGGCATCTGCAGCGACAGCGCGATCACCGACAGCAGGCGGTGCGACAGCGCGCGCACGGCGTCGTAGTAGCGGCGCGAATGCGCCTCGAATCCCGGCAGTCCGGCCGGCCACAGGTTGTGGCCATAGCGCAGCAGGCCGCGCTGCACATAGGGGTGCGCCGAATCGATGTCGAAGCCGAACTGGAAACCTTCCTTCAGGTCGGCCGGCGCGCCATCGTCCAGCGCCTGCGCGCCCATGCGTTCGTAGCCATATCCCGAGGGCGAATGCCGCATGTCGATGGCCGACTTGCCGGCCTGCGGCAGCGCGAAGAAGCGCCGCGCCCAGTCGAACTGGCCGTCGATGAGCGGCTGCGGCACGCCGTGGTTGACGATGTAGAAGAAGCCGACATCGCGCGAGATCTTGTGGATTTCCCAGGCGACCGCTTCGCGCCTGGCTTTCTCGGCCGAGAAGGCGTCGGCAAAGTCGATCACCGGAATCGTGCGCGCGGTGCCGGGCGGGGTATAGGGGATCATGGCGTCCTCACGCTGGCAGGGAAACGGGGGGCGGCGGCGCCGCCCCCCCTCTCACATCAAGGCATGACCTTCATGTCCTTGACGAACTGGGTGGTGTAGGCCTTGCGGTAGTCGGTGCCGGGCTTGAGCAGGCCGGTGGCGACCATGACTTCATAGGTCTGCTTCCAGCGCTCGTCGGTCATGATGCCGATGCCGTACCTGGCGGCGTCGCCGCCGGTCACCACCTTCAATTCCTTGAGCTTGGCCACCGCATAGGCCAGCTGTTCGTCGCTCATGTTCTTGTTGTCCTGCTTGATCAGCGCATTGGCCGGCGCCGGATCTTCCAGGTAGCTCTTCCAGCCCTCGGCGGTGGCCTTGACGAAACGCTGCACCAGGTCGGGCCTGGCGGCGACCGTCTTCTGCAGCGTGATGATGGTGGTGCCGTAGGGCGGATAGCCGTCATTGGCGAACAGGAAGAACTTGCTCTTGGCGCCGGCCTTGTCGGCCTGGAACAGTTCCGATGAAGGATAGGCTTGCTGCGCGATGTTGGGGTCGGCGAAGAACGGCTGCAGGTTGAAGGTATAGGCCTTGGATTGCGCGTCGGTGTAGCCGTACTTGGACTTGAGCCACGGCCACCAGCTGGACTGGCCGGAACCGGCGACCAGGATCGTCTTGTTCTTCAGGCCGCCCAGGCTGCTGACATCGTCATGCGTCATCATGCCCTGCAGGTCGGACTGGAACGAAGTGCCGACCGTCACCAGCGGCAAGCCCTGCTCGATGCCCTTCATCACGGTGAAGTCGTAGCCCATGCTGAAGTCGGCCTGCCCGGCCACCAGGATCTGCATGTTATTGACCTGGGGGCCGCCCATCTTGATGGTGACATCCATGCCGTACTTCTTGTAGATGCCCTTGGCCACGGCCTGGTAAAAGCCGCCGTGCTCGGCCTGCGCATACCAGTTGGACAGCAGCGTGACCTTGTCCTCGGCATGCGCGCCGGCCGCCGCCGCAAACTGCAGCGCCGCCGCGCCCAACAGGGCGCCGGCTGCGCGCAGGGTACGCATCATGAATGTCCGCTTATCCATCGCTTGCCTGCCTTGCGCTTGCTTTTTCATAGCCTTCCTCTTTTGGTGGGTTGATCGAAGATGGAGTCAGAGGTCCAGCACCAGCCGCGGCCCGCCGCAACGCGATACGCAGGGCATGATGCTGCGCCCCGCCGCGCGCTCGGCGGCCGACAGCACGCTGTCGCGGTGTATCGGCCGGCCCTCGAGGACGATGCTCTCGCAACTGCCGCAAAATCCTTCGCCGCAGGACGTGGCGATGCGCACGCCGGCCTCGGCCGCGGCGGCCACGATGCTCTGTCCGGGCGGCACGGTGCAGCGCACGCCGGAGCGCTGCAGCACCAGCTCGAAGCTGTCCTGCCCGGCAGGACCGGCAACCGTGGGCGCAACGCCGGCCGGCGCGGCGAACAGTTCGGCATGCACATCGGCATCGCGCCAGCCGCCCTGCCGGGCGGCGTCGCGCGCGGCATCGATGAAGGGCGGCGGCCCGCACACATACAACGGCGCGGGCGCCGGCAAAGCCGCCAGCGCGGCGCGGATGGCAAGCTGCGTCTCGGCCGCATCCAGCCCCAGGTGCAGGCTCAGGCCCGCCTGCGCCACCGCCAGCTCATCGAAGAAGGCCGCGTGCCGCAGGCTGCGCGCGAAATAGTGCAGGCGGTGGCTGCGCCCGGCATGGACCAGCGCGGCGGCCATCGCATAGATCGGCGTGATGCCGATGCCTGCGGCCAGCAGCACCGGCGCGCGCCCGTCATCGGCCAGCACGAAGGCATTGGCCGGCGGCGCCGCGACGATGACGTCGCCGGCGCCGACCTGCTCATGCAAATAGGCAGAACCGCCGCGCGAAGCCGCTTCGCGTTTGACGGCGATGCGATAGCAGCCGCGCTCATGCGGCGTATTGCACAGCGAATAGCTGCGCGTCAGGCCATCGGCCAGGTGCAGCCGGAGATGCGCACCCGGCGTCCATGGCGGCAGCGGCGCGCCATCGGCGGCATGCAGCTCGAACAGCCGGACATCGGCTGCGATCTCACGCACGGCGGCTACGCGCAAAGGCAACAGTGCCGGCGCCACCCCGGCGGAAACAAAAACATCGGCGAAGGCATCGGCGACGGCATTCATCGCGCGCCTCGCCGGAAACGCAACACTAAAAGAAGGGAGTGCATGGCAGGCGGGCGTTGCCGCTGCATGGAAAAAATCAAGGAATGATGGGCGCGGGCGCTGATCATGGTCTCGTGTCCTATCGAATTGCACAGGACCATCGGAGGGATCCGATGGCATCACGAGCAATGCCCCGCAAGTCTGGTGAAACCGACTGCTAGCCGCTTCTACTCAGGCAACGATCATGCAAACCGCGTGCCAGCTTCGGCGCCGCTGCTTGACGGCGCAAACACATGTGTTTACTGCCCGGGAAATAAAAAAGGGGACGAAAATTTCCGTCCCCTGCGCATGCCGCCGGCATAAATTGGTGCGCGCCGCATTGATCCGAATCAGATGCGCACCAATGCGATGCCGGCAACGGCGCGCCGGTGCGTCGTCAAATCACGCCATGGCTCTTGAACCAGGCCACCACATGGGCCCAGGCATCCTTGGCATCGGCCTCGACATAACTCGGCCGATAGTCGGCGTTGAAGGCGTGGCCGGAATTCGGGTAGACGTGGAATTCCGACTTGTTGCCGGCCTTGTGCAGCGCTTCCTTCATCTGCTCGACGGTGGACACCGGGATGCCCTGGTCCTTGGCGCCGTACAGGCCGATCACCGGCACCTTCAGCGAAGGGGCGATGTCGATCGGCTGCTGCGGGAACAGCGCGCTCTTGTCGCCGACAATGCGGCCATACCAGGCCGCGCCGGCCTTGACCTTGGGATTGTGGGCGCTGTACAGCCAGACGATGCGCCCGCCCCAGCAAAAGCCGTTGATGCCCAAGCGGCTGGTGTCGCCGCCGTTTTCGCCGGCCCAGGCGACAAAGGCGTCGATATCGCCCATGACTTGCTCGTCGGGCACCTTGGAGATGATGTCCTTCTGCAGTTCGGCGATCGAGGTGTAGGCCAGCGGGTTGCCCTGGCGAATGAAGAAGTCCGGGGCGATGGCCAGGTAGCCGAGCTTGGCGAAACGGCGGGCGATATCGGCAATGTGCTCATGCACGCCGAAGATCTCCGACACCACGATCACCACCGGCAAATTGGTCTTGCCTTCCGGCTGGGCGCGGTAGGCCGGGACGCGCTGGCCGTTGACGGTGATCGCCACCTCGCCTGCGGTCAGGCCGGCGGTGTCGGTCTTGATCATGGTCTGCGCGCACACCGGCAGCACCGCGGCGGCAAATCCCGTGCCCAGCGCGGTTTTGAGGAAAGTACGGCGATCGGGGGTGCCGGACAGGCTGCTCTGACCTAGTAAACTGTCGAGATCTTTGCGAAAGTCATTCATCGGGTTCTCCATTGTTCGGACCGAAGTCCTGAGTTGGGTCGGTTGTGGTGGCGGTGATGGCAGCGGTTCCGGAAGCCTGCTGAAAACCGGCAAGGGCGGAAATGCTGGCTGGCGGCGCATATCGGCTGCTCCAATGAAAAAGCGGCCCGCATGCAGGCCGCTTTGGATGGAATAGAGACTTCAGTTGCTACAGCGTCTCACATTCCTGGCAGACCGGCTTGCATCCCAAGCCGGATACTACCCGCAAACCGGTGCGCGATGTCAACCTCAACCCTGCACCGCCAATACCTTGCCGCCGATCGTCAATTCCGGCGCCGCCGGCGTGATGTCGATGGTGCGCTCGTCGCTGGCATAGGCTTGCGTCGCCAGGCCCTGATTGGCGTCCAGGCGGAACACGCTGACCAGTTGCTGCAGGCCGGAAGCCTGCTCCTGCAGCGAGCGCGCGGCGGCCGCGGCCTGCTCCACCAGCGCCGCGTTCTGCTGGGTCATGTCGTCGATCTGGATGATGGCTTCATTGACCTGCTCGATGCCGCTGCTCTGTTCGCTGTTGGCATGGGTGATCTCGGTCATCACCTCGGTCACGCGCTTGATGCTGGCGACGATGTCATTCATGGTGCTGCCGGCCTGTTCGACCAGCTTGCTGCCGTTTTCGACCTTGCCGACCGAGTCGCCGATCAATACCTTGATCTCCTTGGCGGCAGCCGCCGAACGCTGCGCCAGCGAACGCACCTCCGACGCCACCACCGCGAAGCCGCGGCCCTGCTCGCCGGCGCGCGCGGCTTCCACCGCGGCGTTCAGCGCCAGGATATTGGTCTGGAAGGCGATGCCGTCGATCACGCTGACGATGTCGGCCACTTTTTGCGAAGAGGCATTGATCGATTGCATGGTCTCCACCACCTGCGACACGATCGAGCCGCCCTGCACCGCCACGTCGGACGCCGCCAGGGCCAGGCCGTTGGCCTGGTGCGCGTTCTCGGCATTCTGCTTGACGGTGGAATTGAGCTGCTCCATCGAAGAGGCGGTCTCTTCCAGGGCGCCGGCCTGCTGCTCGGTGCGCGAAGACAAGTCGAGGTTGCCGCGCGCGATTTCCGAGGAAGCGGTGGTGATGGTTTCGGAACCGTTGCGCACCTCGGCCACGATGGCCGCCAGCTTGTCGCGCATGGCGCGCATGGCCACCATCAGGCTGTCGGTGTCGCCGGGACGGGTATTGATCTGCACCGCCAGGTCGCCCTCGGCGATCTGGCCGGCGATCGTCACCGCATAGTCGGGTTCGCCGCCCAGCTTGCGCAGCAGGTGGCGGGTCAGCCAAATGGCGGCCAGGATGGCGGTCACCACGCCGATGGCGCTGGTGATGAGCATCAGCAGGCGCGCCTGGGCATAGGCGGCGGCACTGGCGGCGGCGGCCTCCTTGTTGAGCCGGTCTTCCAGCACGGCGAGCGACTTCAGCTCGACTTGCCAGGACTTCTGCACCGGCAGGTATTGCTCCTTCAGGAACTGCGCCAGCTCATAGGCTTCGCGGCGCTGGCCGAACTCCACCGCCTGGACGATCAGTTTTTCGGCATTGTCGGCCTGGGCCTTGATTTTGGGCAGGGCGGCCATTTCCTCGTCGGTGGTGCCGTGCGATTGCTCGAACAGTTGCTGCAGCTTTTGCGCCGACATCTTGTACTTGAGGGTCTGGGCATCGATGTATTGCGCCTCGATGTCGACATCCTCGGGCGCGGCCGGCAGCATCAGGTTGCGCAGCGAGATGGAACGCTCGGCTACGGTGTCCATCATGTCCTTGACCAGCGCGCTTTCGGGGTTCTTGACCTCCACCACGTTATTGAAGCGCGCCTGCATCTGGTGCATGTTGTAGATGCCGAAAGCGGTCACCAGCGCCAGCAGCAACACCACCCACGCAAACCCGAGTCCCAGGCGCGTACCCACTTTGATCCCTGACTTCATCACGTCTCCTCCTAGTGTCATCACCGGAAGCATTGAACGAAAAGCCGGGGAGAAGCGGCACGCGCCGCGCGCTATCCCTGCGCGCCTGCCTGCCTTGATGCGTCCCTATCCCCTGCCGGCGCTTTCGCCGCAGCCTCCTTCCTGTGCCGGACACGCTCCGGCCTTCCCTCCATCCGCGCGCGCCGTCTTGTGGTTGTTGGGGCGGTCGCGGCGGATGCTTCTTGATTTATTGTTATTGATGTTGCGGTACTACGGCCCTGCGGTGTCTTGCCGTTTGCTCTTGTCGGTATGCCATGCCCACTTGCAGGGTCCGCTTATTCGAATGGCATGATTGTTTTGTCGTACAACTTATGCCTGATGGCAATTAATGCGCCTCGTCCCAATTCTTACCGATTCCGACCTCTGCTAGCAAGGGAACTTTCAGCTCCGCAACATTTTTCATCAGTTCCGGCAGCTTTTCGCGCACCAGATCCAACTCTTGTTGCGGGACTTCCAACACCAGTTCGTCGTGCACCTGCATGATCATGCGGGTGGCCAGCCGCTCCGACTCCAGCCAGCCCTGCACGGCGATCATTGCCAATTTGATCAGATCGGCGGCGGTGCCCTGCATCGGCGCGTTGATCGCCGCCCGTTCGGCGCCCTGGCGGCGCGGGCCGTTGGGCGAATTGATCTCGGGCAGCCACAGGCGGCGGCCGAACACGGTTTCGACGTAACCGCGCGCCTTGGCCTGCATGCGCGTCTCGTCCATGTAGCGCTTCACGCCCGAGAAACGCTGGAAGTATTTATCGATGTACATCTGCGCGGCGGAGCGCTCGATGCCGAGATTGCCGGCCAGGCCGAAGGCGCTCATGCCGTAGATCAGGCCGAAGTTGATCACCTTGGCGTAACGGCGCTGCTCGGCCCCGACCTCGGCCGGCGGGATGCCGAAGATCTCGGCGGCGGTGGCGCGGTGGATGTCTTCGCCGTCGGCGAAGGCCTTCAACATGTTTTCGTCTTCCGAGATGTGCGCCATGATGCGCAGCTCGATCTGCGAATAGTCGGCCGAGACGATCACGCTGCCCTCCGGCGCCACGAAGGCTTCGCGGATGCGACGGCCTTCGGCGGTGCGGATCGGAATATTCTGCAGGTTGGGATCGTTGGACGCCAGGCGGCCGGTCACCGCCACCGCCTGCGCGTAGTTGGTGTGCACGCGGCCGGTGTCCGGGTTGACCATCTTGGGCAGCTTGTCGGTATAGGTCGACTTCAGCTTGGCCAGGCCGCGATAGTCGAGCAGCACCTTGGGCAACGGGTAATCCTCGGCCAGCTTCTGCAGCACTTCCTCGTCGGTCGACGGCGCGCCGGAAGCGGTCTTCTTCACCACCGGCAGCTCCAGCTTGCCGAACAGGATCTCGCCCAGTTGCTTGGGCGAATTCAGGTTGAACGGCTGGCCGGCCAGGTCGTAGGCCTGCTGCTCGATCTCCAGCATGCGGCGGCCGAGGTCGTGCGACTGCTGCGCCAGGCGTTCGCTGTCGATCAGCACGCCGTTGCGTTCGATCTTCTGCAGCACCACCGAGGTCGGCACTTCGATCTTCTCGTAGATGAAGCGCAGCTTGTCGTCATGCTCGATCTGCGGCCACATGGCCTGATGCAGCGCCAGCGTGACATCGGCATCTTCGGCCGCGTATTCGGTGGCGCGCTCGAGCGCCACTTCATTGAAGCCGATCTGCGAGGCGCCCTTGCCGCATACCTCGGCATAGGTGATGGTCTTGCGGTCGAGGTGGCGCGCGGCCAGGCTGTCCATGTCGTGCGTGCGGTGCGACTCGAACACATAGGACTCCAGCAGCGTGTCGTGCCGGATGCCGGCGACCTGGATGCCGTAGTTGGCGAAGATATGGCTGTCGTATTTCAGGTTCTGGCCAAGCTTGGGCTTGGCGGCGTCTTCCAGCCAGGGCTTGAGTTTTGCGAGAACGTGGTCGCGCGCCAGCTGCGGCGGCGCGTCCTGGTAATTGTGGCCGACCGGGATGTAGGCCGCGCGGCCCGCCTCGCAGCACAGCGAAATGCCGACCAGCTCGGCCCGCATCGCTTCCAGCGAGGTGGTTTCGGTATCGACCGCGGTCAGCGCGGCGGCGTCGATGGCGGCGATCCATTGGTCCAGCTGCCCATCGGTCAGCACGGTCTCGTACTCGACGGGCGCGGCCGGCGCGAACAGGCCGCTTTGGGCCGGGCCATCGGCCGCGGCGGGAGCGCCGGCGGCCGGCGCGGCCATCGGCGCGGCGGCCGATGAAGCAGCGTCTTCGCTGATCTCGCGCAACCAGGTACGGAAGTTGTTGCGGGTGAAAAGGTCCTTGAGCACGGCCTTGTCCTGCGGCGCCATGGTCAGCGACTCCAGGATGGACACCATATGCGCCGACAGGTCGCAGTCGGTCTTCACGGTCACCAGGACCCTGCCCTGCGGCAGCCAGTCCAGGGCACGGCGCAGGTTGTCGCCCACCACGCCGCCGATCTTGTCGGCATTGGCCATCACGCCGTCCAGCGAGCCATAGGCGGTCAGCCATTTCACCGCGGTCTTGGGCCCACATTTTTCGACGCCGGGCACGTTATCGACGGTGTCGCCGATGAGGCTGAGGTAATCCACGATACGATCCGGCGGCACGCCGAATTTCTCGGTCACGCCTTGGATATCCAGTATCTCGTTGCTCATGGTGTTGACCAGCGTGACATGCTCGTTGACCAGCTGCGCCATGTCCTTGTCGCCGGTGGAGACGATGGTGTCGAGCCCGGCGGCGGTGGCCTGCACCGACAGCGTGCCGATGACGTCGTCGGCCTCGATGCCTTCGACCATCAGGATCGGCCAGCCCAGCGCGCGCACCGCGGCATGGATGGGTTCGATCTGCAGCGCCAGGTCTTCCGGCATCGACTTGCGGGTGGCCTTGTAGTCGGCGTAGAGATCGTCGCGGAAGGTCTTCCCCTTGGCATCGAACACACAGGCGACGTAACTTGCGGGATAATCGTTGCGCAGTCGGCGCAGCATATTGATGATGCCGTACAACGCACCGGTGGGCGCGCCTTCCGCGTTACGCATATCGGGCAGGGCATGAAACGCGCGATACAGGTAACTGGAACCATCAACTAACAACAAGGTTTTTTGCATATGGAACAAAGAGGAAAAAAAGTACCGCGACTGCGGGAAGTGAACGACATTGAACGCGCCACGGCCAAGAAGGCGCGCGAGTCGTGGCATGTACTCACGATTATGGCAGAATTCATTGAATCGACCGAACGCCTGTCCGAGCTGCGTCCCGCCGTTTCCATCTTCGGTTCCGCCCGCACCAAACCCGACGATCCGCACTACGCGCTGTGCATCGACATCGCGCGCCGCCTGTCCGACGCCGGTTACGCGGTGATCTCCGGCGGCGGCCCCGGCATCATGGAAGCGGCCAACAAAGGCGCCTTCGACGGCGCCTCGCCTTCGGTGGGCCTGAACATCGAACTGCCGCATGAGCAGCACGGCAACGGCTGGCAGGACATCTCGCTGTCGTTTCGCCACTTCTTCGCGCGCAAGGTGGCCTTCGTCAAGTACGCCGACGCCTATGTGGTGCTGCCCGGCGGCTTCGGCACGCTGGATGAACTGACCGAGGCGCTGACCCTGATGCAGACCGGCAAGTCGCGCCTGATGCCGGTGATCCTGGTGGGCAGCCAGTTCTGGGCCGGCCTGGTCGACTGGATCAATACCCGCCTGGTGGACGACGGCATGATCTCGCCCAAGGACCTGAACCTGCTGCAGGTCATCGACGAGCCGGCCGAGGTCGTCAAGGCCATCCAGAAATTCCACGAAGAGAAGGAAAAACCGGCCGACAGCCACGTCGAGATCGAACGGCAAAGCGGCATGTTCCTGTAATCCCGGAACAATCCGGCCGCCAGGAACAGGAAAAGCCCATGCCAGCAAGCATGGGCTTTTTCATGCCGGGTGTTGCAACAAAGGTCTTTTCCGCGTTGAAACGCGGCAAGGCCGGAACGATGGTTTGCTACAATGGCCTAAAACAACACCACTCCTTTCCTAAAAGATCATGAAACCAACCAACGTCTGGTCCAAAGAGTCCCTGGCTGCCGCCTTGCTGTGCGCCGCCGCCGGCCTGGCTGCCCCGCTGGCCGTGGCGCAGCAGCCCCAGCCGGCGCCGTCTGCCCAGCCGGCGCCGCCGCCGCCCGAGCTGGAAAAACTGGAAGAAGGCGAACCGCCAGCCGTGACCATCCGCAAGCCGGGCGATGACGGCAGCAGCAGCGGCAACAGCATCAAGGAACGCCGCGACCACGGCCAGACCAAGGAAATCGAAGTCAAATCCGGCCCCAGCACCTACTACCTGCGTCCCAACCAGAACCTCGGCAGTTCGACCCCGGGCGATGCCCAGAGCGGCCCGCCGACCAATGCGCAATGGAAGGTCGGCGAGTTCGACTGGGGCGTCAAGAAGAAGCCGGACGGCAGCGACAGCGGCGACGCCAACGCAACAAAGTAAGCACCTCCTGTATCGATAGCCGGTGCGCCTTCGATACGCCGCCAAAGCGGCTGCTCAGTCCGAACGGCTTTTATTCGGCCGTTCGGGCTGAGTAGCGGCAACGCCGCGTATCGCAGGCGCGCCGACGACTTTAAAGCACCACTTAAGCACCCCTTCATTCACTTTCGTCATGGCAGTCTTTACACCGGTCAGTCTTGAACAGCTCTCCGACTGGATCAAGCAATTCCCGCTCGGCAAAGCCACCTCGATCAAGGGCATTTCTTCCGGCATCGAGAACAGCAATTTCTTCATCGGCACAGAGCGCGGCGAGTACGTGCTGACCCTGTTTGAAAAACTGCAGATCGAGCAATTGCCGTTCTACCTGGAACTGATGCGCCATCTGGCGCAGCGCGGCATCCCGGTGCCGGCGCCGGTTCTCAACGACCGCGGCGCCATCGTCAACCTGCTCAACGGCAAACCGGCGGCCATCGTCGGCAAACTGGCGGGCGAATCGCAACTCGATCCGCAGCCGGTGCACTGCGCCTCGCTGGGCGACATGCTGGCGCGCATGCACATGGCGGCCCGGGATTTCAAGATTGTGCAGCCCAACCTGCGCGGACTGGCATGGTGGCTGGAGACCACGCCGGCGGTGCTGCCCTTCCTGCCGGCTGAACTGGGGCGCCTGCTGGCCGACGAAGTGCAATACCAACAGGATTTCGCCGCCACCGCGACCTACCGCGCCCTGCCGCACGGGCCGGTACACGCCGACCTGTTCCGCAACAACGCGATGTTCACCGGCGACCGGCTCTCCGGCATCTTCGACTTTTACTTCGCCGGCTGCGACACCTGGCTGTTCGACCTGGCGGTAACGGTCAACGACTGGTGCGTGGACCTGGACAGCGGCGCGCTCGATATCGGGCGCACCGAGGCCATGCTGGCGGCCTACCGCGCGGTGCGGCCGTTTTCCGAGGCCGAGCGCCAGGCCTGGCAACCGATGCTGCGCGCGGCCGCGCTGCGCTTCTGGCTGTCGCGCCTGTTCGACTACTACATGCCGCGAGCAGCCGAAATGCTCACGCCGCACGACCCGACGCATTTCGAACGCATCCTGCGGCTGCGCATCGGGGAGGCGCCGCCTCCCCTGCAACTCCCCTGACAAGTGAGCGATTAAGCAAGCGATATGGAAAAAATTCCCGCAAAAGACGGCTGGCTCTGGGTCAAGCAAGGCTTTGCGCTGTTCCGCAAGCAGCCGGCCGAGATGTCCACGCTGTTCCTGACCTACATGTTCCTGATGCTGGCGCTGGGGCTCATCCCGGTGCTCGGCCAGATACTGCCGCTGCTCCTGATCCCGCTGTTTACGATGTCATTCATGCAAGCCTGCACGCAGATCGAGAAGGGCCAGCGCGTCTATCCCAACCTGCTGCTCATCGCTTTTCGCGACCCGGCCCGCAACTCCCTGCTCAAGCTGGGCCTGCTGTACCTGCTGGCCGCCGCGCTGGTGGTCGCCCTTTCCGCGCTGGCCGACGGCGGCATCTTCTGGAAAGCCATGATGGGCGGCGGCCTGGAAGCCAAGGACCTGGAGAACGCCGCCGGCAGCATGCGCACGGCCATGCTGGTCGCCGCCGCGCTGTACGTGCCGGCCGCCATGGCCTTCTGGTACGCTGCGCCGCTGATCATGTGGCAAAAGATGCCGCTGGGGAAAGCGCTGTTCTACAGCTTCTTCACCGTGCGCCGCGCCGGCGCCGCCTTCCTGCTGTATGCGCTGGCCTGGATCGTGATCGCGATCATGGTGCCCACGCTCATCAGCCTGGTCATCAGCCTGCTGACCGGCAGCATCAACGCCGTCATCTTTATCCTGCTGCCAATCTCGATAATATTGACGGTAGTCATGTACTGCTCTTTCTACCCGACATACACTGCCATCTTCGGAAAACCCCAGAACGGGCCCAACAGCCCGGCCCAGGCAGCAGACCAGCCCTACTGAGATTGGCGGCAAGCCGCCTGGGCCTCGGGCGTTCACACCGGGAAATGTGAACGCCGCCGTCCGCATGCGCAACGCGCGCTTGCCGGCTGCCTGGCGGTTTTCATCCAAAAACTCTGTACGGGAGCAACAGATGCGCATGAACATGCCGGTCAGCGGCGTGGAACGCCTGCTGGTCGATGGCAAGGCGATCGTTTCAAAGACCGACCTCAAGGGCAATATCACCTACGTCAATCCTTACTTCATCGAGATCAGCGGTTTCGAGGAAGGCGAATTGCTGGGCGCGCCGCAAAACCTCATCCGCCATCCCGATATGCCCGGCGCAGCCTTTGCCGACATGTGGGCCACCATCAAGGGCGGCACGCCCTGGACCGGCCTGGTGAAGAACCGCAGCAAGAACGGCGACCACTATTGGGTATGCGCCAACGTCACCCCCATCCGCGAAAACGGGCAGGCGGTCGGCTACATGTCGGTCCGCACCAAGCCCGAGCGCGCCGCGGTGGCTGCCGCCGAAAAACTCTATGCATCGATCCGCCGCGGCCAGGCCAAGGGCATTGCCTTGCATCGCGGGGAAGTGGTGCGCACGGGCCTGGCCGGCTGGATCGGCAAACTGGCGCGCATCCGGCTCGG
This sequence comes from Herbaspirillum sp. GW821-FHT09A12, assembly GCF_059418325.1. Classification (NCBI taxonomy): domain Bacteria; kingdom Pseudomonadati; phylum Pseudomonadota; class Betaproteobacteria; order Burkholderiales; family Oxalobacteraceae; genus Herbaspirillum; species Herbaspirillum sp. GW821-FHT09A12. The sequence continues at coordinate 384,793 of NZ_JBWKPR010000001.1, read as the reverse complement.
CACCCGCATCAACCTGTGCATGGGTTCCATGCTGGCCATCCAGCTGGCGGTGATGGCCGTCAGCTTCGCCACCTTGCACCAATGGTGGATCGGCGGCCTGGCCGCGGCGTCCGGCCTGATCAGCATAGCGCTGTGGCTGGCCCTGCGCGGCGCGCTGATCAAGCCGCTGCACCAGGCGCTCGACGTCACCCATGCGATTACCGGCGGCGACCTGTCTTCGCGCATCGACACCGGCCGGCATGATGAGCTGGGCCAGTTGCTGGGCGCGCTGCGCCAGATGAACGTCAACCTCACGGCCATCATCGGCGACGTGCGCGCCAACGTGGAAAGCATCAATGTCGCCACGCATGAAATCGCCTCCGGCAACCATGACCTGTCGCGCCGCACCGAAGCGCAAGCGGCCAACATCGAGGAAACCGCATCGAGCATGCAGCAACTGGCATCGACCGTGAAGCAAAACGCCGAACACGCGCTGCAGGCCAACCAGCTGGCCGGCTCGGCCTCATCGATCGCGACCAAGGGCGGCGACGTGGTGGCCGGCACCGGCGCCACGATGAACGAGATCAGCGACTCTTCCAACAAGATCGTCGACATCATCAGCCTGATCGACAGCATCGCCTTCCAGACCAACATCCTGGCCCTGAACGCTGCGGTGGAAGCGGCGCGCGCCGGGGAACAAGGGCGCGGCTTTGCGGTGGTGGCCTCGGAAGTGCGCAGCCTTGCGCAACGTTCGGCGGGCGCCGCCAAGGAAATCAAGCAACTGATCGACGATTCCGTAAAAAAGGTCGCGGTGGGCAACCGCCAGGTCGAGGACGCGGGCAACACCATGCGCGAGATCGTCAACTCGGTGCAGCGCGTGTGCGGCATCATGGGCGAAATCAGCGCCGCCACGCTGCAGCAAAGCGCAGGCATCGGCCAGGTGCACGAAGCGGTGACGCAGATGGATGCCGGCACCCAGCAAAACGCGGCGCTGGTGGAACAGGCGGCAGCGGCGGCGGCCAGCCTGGAAGAGCAGACCATGCGACTGTTGCAAGCAGTGTCGGTATTCAAGTTCAGCAAGAAGTAAACCGCTACGGCATCAAGACCAACGCCACCGACGGATTTCAGCCGCCCGCTTCCCCCTGCAAGGGCGGATACGGCGCGTAGATGTCGCGATAGCGTTGCAGCCTCACCAGCAACGCGGCATGCCGGTGCGCATCCGGCTCAAACGATGCCAGCTGTTCCGGCTTGCGGCAGACCTGCGCCTCTGCGCCGCCATCGGCCAGCCAGGCCAGGCGCGCCGCCCCCAATGCCCCGCCGGCTTCGCTGCCGACATGGGTGACGATGCGCACGTTGAGCGCGTCGGCAATCAGTTGCGCCCAGTAGGCGCTGCGCGCGCCGCCGCCCACCAGCGAGAGCTGGCTGACATCGGTGCCGGCCGCGCGCAGCGCATCCAGGCCATCGACCATGCCGAAGGCCACGCCTTCCAGCACCGCGTAGCCCAGCGCGGCGCGCTGGTGGTCCGGCGACAGGCCGTGGAATACGCCCAGCGCATAAGGATCGTTGTGCGGCGTGCGCTCGCCCGACAAGTACGGCAGGAACAAGGGCGCATTGGCCAGTTGTTCCGCATCGAGCTGCTCGATTTCGGCCAGCAGGTTTTTCTCGTCGACCGAACACAAGCGGCAGAACCAGCGCAGGCAACTGGCCGCCGACAGCATCACGCTCATCTGGTGCCAGCGTTGCGGCAGCGTGTGGCAAAAGGCATGGATGGCGCGCGCGGGGTTGGGACGGAAGCGGTCGTTGACCACGAACAGCACCCCCGAAGTGCCCAGCGAGAGGAAGCCGTCACCCGGATTGACCGCGCCGATGCCCACCGCGCTGGCGGCGCCGTCGCCGGCGCCGCCGGCCACGATCACGCCTTCCTTCAGTCCCCAGGCCCGCGCCACTGCCGGCAGCAGCGTGCCGGACGCGGCGCTGCCATCGACCAGCGCCGGCATCTGGTCGCGCCGCATGCCGCTGGCGGCCAGCAGTTCATCGGACCAATTGCGCCCTTCCACATCCAGCCACAAGGTGCCGGCCGCATCCGACGGGTCGGACACCTTGCGCCCGGTCATCTGCAGCCGCAGCCAGTCCTTGGGCAGCAGCACGGTGGCGATGCGGGCAAACAGCGCCGGCTCGTGGCGCGCCACCCACATCAGCTTGGGCGCGGTAAAACCGGGCATGGCCAGGTTGCCGGCGATGCCGTGCAGGCGCGGCGCGCGCCGGGTCAGCTCGGCGCATTCCGGCGCGCTGCGCGAATCGCTCCACAGGATGGCCGGGCGCAGCACATGGTTGTCTTCATCCAGCAGCACGGCGCCGTGCATCTGGCCCGACAGGCCGATGGCGCGCACGCCGGCAAAACCTTCCTCCCCCAGCTGCGCACGCAGCTTGGCCACGGTATCGCAGGCGGCCTGCCACCAGTCGGCCGGCGCCTGCTCCGACCAGCGCGGGTGCGGGCGCGACACGTTCAGCGCGCTGCCGGCCAGCGCCAGCAATGCGCCGTCGCCGCCGATCACTACCGCCTTGACTTCCGACGTACCCAGGTCGATACCGAGATACATGGCGCTCCTCTTTTTTCGTTGTTAGATGGCAATGGGCCATATTACGGCCTATTTGTTGCCACGCGCCAGCCATTGCCCGACGCGCTCCACGCCCTCGCGCACCAGGGCCAGCAGGCGCTCGTCGCCGGCCAGCTCGCCCCATAGCACCTGGTCGTCGCAAAAGGCCTTGACCGGATCGGCCGCCGACAGCATGGCGCGCACGGCCGCCGGATCGAAGATGCCGTCCTGGTATGCGTAGGGCAACTTCCCTGCGTTCCAGCGCTGCAGGAACACGAAGAACAGCGCCGGCAGCATGGCCGTGGCGCGCGGCGCGCGGCCGGCCGCCAGGCTCTCCTGCAACGTCGGCCGGATGAAGCCTGGGATCTTGGAATAGCCGTCGGCCGCGACGCGCTGGTTGGTGTCCTGGATGGCCGGGTTGCCGAAGCGCGCCAGCGTGGTGTCGCGATAGGCGGCCAGGTCGAGCGGGCTGGGCGTCAGGCACGGGATCACGTCCTGCGTCACGTAATCGTAGGCCATCTGGCGGATGTCGTCGCGCTGCATGCCCTCGTGGATGTATTGCAATCCGGCCAGCGTGCCGGCCCAGGCGATGCAGCTATGGCTGGCGTTGAGGATGCGGATCTTGGCCTCCTCATAAGGCAGCACCGATGCCACCATCTCGACGCCGGCCCGCTCCAGGCGCGGGCGGCCGGCCTTGAAGTCGTCCTCGATCACCCACTGGATGAAGGATTCGCCCATCAGCGCGCAAGGATCGTCCATGCCGATGACGGCCTTGACGCGCTCGGCCACGGCCGGGGTCGGGCGCGGCGTGATGCGGTCGACCATGGCGTTGGGGCTGGTGGTGCAGCGCGCCACCCAATCGGCCAGTTGCGCCTCGCCGCGCAGCGCCAGGAACTGCAGCAGGCCGTCGCGGAAGCGCTCGCCGTTGTGGCGCAGGTTGTCGCAGTTGAGCAGCGTCAGTCCGGCCTGCGGATGCGCGGCACGGCGCGCCTGCAGGATCGCGGCGATGGCGCCATAGATGGTGCGCGGGCGGCCGCTGCCGTCGAGCGCGCAGCGCAGGTCGTCGGCCAGGTCGATGTTGGCGGTATCGAGCTGGTGCTGGTGGTCGAGGTAGTAGCCGCCCTCGGTCACGGTGAAGGAGATGATGCCGGTGCGCTCCTCGGCGCCAGCCGCGATCAGTTGCGTGAGCTGCTCATCCCAGGGAATGATGCGGCCGATGGCGTCGATGCGCTGGTAGCTGCGCTCGCCCTGCGGGGTGACGGTTTCCAGCGTGTAGCGCCCGTGCTGGCGCGCCAGCGCCTCCAGCAGCGGCCCCATGTCGGCCCGGATGTTGGCCAGCGCCAGCTGCCAGCGGCGGTCGGCGCCGCTCTCGCGCAGGGCGTTGAGGTAAACCGCCTGGTGGGCGCGGTGGAAGGAACCGGCGCCGATGTGCAGCCAGGTCAGGCTGTCCTCGGCTTCCTTGTTCTGGATTGGGGTGGCGGTGCTTGTCATGCCGTTTCCTCGTTCGTTGCTGCGATGGTTCAGTGCTGCACTGCGGATGTCGCAGATGCCGCAGATGCCGCGACCAGGCGCGGCAGCGCGCGGCCATCCTGGCGAAACAGGTGGCAGCGCGCCGGATCGGCGGCCAGGCCGAGCATGCTGCCATGCGCCGGGTTGAGGCTGTCGGGCACGCGCAGGATCAGCGCTTCGTCGGCGCCTTCATAGGCCGCGTACAGGTAGGAGAAGTCGCCCAGCAGCTCCAGCGCCGTGAAGCGTGCCTGCAACGCCGCCTGCCCCTCGGCGATATTGAGGTGTTCGGGGCGCACGCCCAACGTGACCTTTTCGCCGGGCTGCAAGCCGGCGCCGTCGACCATCGCCAGTTGCTGTCCGCCGCCGGTCAACTGCAGCAGCACGCCGCCGGCCTGCACCGACACGACCGTGCCGTCGATGAAGTTCATCTTGGGCGAACCGATGAAGCCGGCCACGAAACGGTTGGCCGGATGGTGGTACAGCTGCTGGGGCGAACCGACCTGTTCGATGCGTCCCTCGGACAGCACCACGATCTTGTCGGCCAGCGTCATCGCCTCGATCTGGTCATGGGTAACGTAGATCATGGTGGTCTTGAGATCGTCGTGCAGCTTGGCGAACTCCAGGCGCATCTTCACGCGCAGCGCGGCATCGAGGTTGGACAGCGGCTCGTCGAACAGGAACACGCTGGGCTGGCGCGTGATGGCGCGGCCGATCGCCACGCGCTGGCGCTGGCCGCCGGACAGCGCGCGCGGCTTGCGGTCGAGCAGGTGGTCGATGTGCAGGATCTTGGCGGCATGCTGCACGGCGGCGTCGATCTCGGCCCTGGACTTGCCCGCGATCTTCAGGCCGAAGGCCATGTTGTCGTACAGGTTCATGTGCGGGTACAGCGCATACGACTGGAACACCATCGCCACCCCGCGCTTGGCGGCAGGCACATCGTTCATGCGGCGCGCGCCGATATCGAGGTCGCCGTCGCTGATGTCTTCCAGGCCGGCGATCATGCGCAGCAGGGTCGACTTGCCGCAGCCCGAAGGGCCGACAAAGACCACGAACTCGCCGTCCTCGATCTCCAGGTTGATGTCGCGCATGACTTCGTTGTCTTCGTAGCGCTTGGCCAGGTTTCTGATGCTTACTGCTGCCATGTCGTTCTCCTTTATTTCTATATTTACTTCATATGAGAGTTGCTAACAAAACGCCGCCGGCAAGGAGGCGCAACGCCGCCAGCGGCGTTTTTTAGCGACTCTCAGCGCAGCCAGACCAGTTCGCAGATCAGCTGCGGAAATTGCTTCATGTCGTCGAACACCTTGCTGGCGCCGGCCTCCTGCAACCGGTGCGCCATCGCCTTGCGGTCGTGCGCCACGCCGGTGAACCCCAGCACATGCATGCCGGCCGCCGCCGCCGCACGCACGCCGGTGACGCTGTCGTCGACCGCCACGCAGCGCGCCGGCTCGATGCCGAAGCCGGCCGCGGCCGCCAGGTAGACGTCAGGCGCCGGCTTGGGCTGGCCAACATCGTGCGCGCTGTAGATGCGTCCCTCGAACTGCGCGTACAGGCCGCAGCGGCGCAGCCCGCTCTCGATGCGCGGGGCATCGCTGTTGCTGGCCACCGCGCGAGGCAGGCGGATCGCCTGCAGGGCTTCGGCGATGCCCGGCACCGGCTGCGCTTCCTCGCCGCAGGCGCGACCGACGCTTTCATGCAGGCGCTCGACCTGCCGCGCGCTCAAGCCCAGTGCGAATTCGGCATCGACCTCAGCCAGCAGCAGGTCGGTATACATGCCGAGGCGGTTGGCGATGGCCGCATGCAAGGCGGCACTGCGGCTGTCCTCATCGGCCTGGGCGCCGGCTGCCGGCGCCGGCAGCAGCGGCAACAGCGGCAGCAGTTCTCGGTGCAGTACGCGCAGCGCGATGCTTTCGCTATCGAGCAGCACGCCGTCGCAGTCGCACACCAGGTGGGTGATGGCTTGCCGCGTCATCATCACTTCACCGCGCCGAAGGTGAGGCCGCGCACCAGCTGTTTCTGCGCCAGCCAGCCGAGCGCCATGATGGGCGCGATCGCCAGCAGCGAAGCGGCCGACAATTTGGCCCAGAACAGCCCTTCCGGATTGGAATAGGAGGCGATGAACACCGTCAGCGGCGCGGCATTGACGCTGGTCAGGTTGAGGCTCCAGAAGGCCTCGTTCCAGGACAGGATAACCAGCAGCAGCGCCGTCGAAGCCAGGCCCGGCATGGCGGTCGGCAGCAGCAGGTAGACCATCTCCTGCCAGGCGTTGGCGCCGTCGATGCGCGCCGCTTCCAGGATCTCCTTGGGCACGTCGTTGAAGTAGGTGAAGGCCATCCACACCGCGATGGGCAAGTTGATCAGCGTGTAGATCAGGGTCAGGCCGGTGACGGTGTCGAGCATGCCGCTGTTCTTGGCCAGCAGGTAGATCGGGATCAGCACACCCACCGCCGGCATCATCTTGGTCGACAGCATCCACAGCAAGAGTTTCTGCGTGCGCCCGGTCGGGAAGAAGGCCATCGAGTACGCGGCCGGCACCGCCAGCAGCAAGCTCAGCATGGTCGAGCCCAGCGAGACGATCAGCGAGTTCTGCACGAAGCCGAGGTAATGGCTGCGGCTGAAGACCTCGCGGAACGTGTCCAGCGTGGGCAGGAAGAACAATGTGGGGCTATAGGCCTGGTGCTCGGTCTTGAAGGCGGTGATCGCCACCCAGAAGATCGGGAAGAACAGGACGATGGCGCAGCTCCACGCCAGGACGCCGACCCACCAGGGGCTTTTCTTTTGTTGGCTCATTTCTCGTTCGCTCCTTTGAGGTTCCGGGCCAGCATGCGCACCAGGAAGAAAGACACGATATTGGCCAGCACCACGGCGATGATGCCGCCGGCCGAAGCGATGCCGATGTCGAACTGCTGCAGGCCGATGGAATAGACCAGGTAGGTCAGGTTGGTGGTGGCGGTGCCGGGGCCGCCGGCGGTGGTGGTGAAAATCTCGGCGAAGACCGACAGCAGGAAGATGGTCTCGATCATGATCACCACCGTGATGGCGCGCTTCAGGTGCGGCAGCACGATGTAGAAGAAGATGCGCACCGGCCCGGCGCCGTCAAGCTGGGCGGCTTCCTTCTGGTCGTTGTCGAGCGACTGCAGCGCGGTCAGCAAAATCAGGAAGGCGAACGGGATCCACTGCCAGGCGACGATGACGATCACCGACAGCATCGGGTATTGGGCCAGCCAGTCGACCGGCTCCAGCCCGAGGTGGCGCATGACGAACGCCAGCATGCCGTAGACCGGGTGCATGATCATGTTCTTCCAGATCAGCGCGGCCACGGTGGGCATCACGAAGAACGGGCCGATCACCAGCAGGCGCGCGATGCCGCGGCCGCGGAAGGGTTGGTCGAACAGCACCGCCAGCAGGGTGCCGCCGATCACGCTGATGGCCAGCACCGAACCGATCAGCAGCGCGGTATTGCCGATCGAGGGCCAGAACGCCGGGTCTTCCAGCAGGAACTGGTAGTTCTCCAGGCCGACGAAACCGGTCTGGTCGGGCGCCATCAGGTTGTAGCGGTTGACCGAGAACCAGATGGTCATGGCCAGCGGCACGATCATCCAGGCCAGCAGGATCAACACCGACGGCGTTTGCAGCAGGCGCACGGGATTGAAGCGCTGCGGCGCGCTTGCGCGGCCGGCGGCCTTGATGGCGCGCGGCGGCGTGCGGGGCGTGGAGGTCGGAGGGCTCTGCATGGCGGGAGGATGGATGGGGTGGATCGATGGCATGGCGGCCTCGGCGAATCGGAGCAATCAGGACAGTCTGGCGCGACGCATGTGCGCCAGACCGGCCGGGAAGGCGGCGCGGCCGCTCCTTCGACATTCAGGCGTGCGGAAGGAACGGGCCGCGTTGCGAGGAACTGCGTTGATGACGATGTTGAATTGCTTGCGTTACCTGCATTACTTGATGTAGCGGCCCTGGCGCATCATGCGCACAGCCTGGGCTTGCGCAGCGTCCAGCGCGGCATCCGGGGTGGTCTTGCCGGCCAGCGCGCCGGCGATGGCCTGGCCGGTCACGGTGCCGATCGACTGGAACTCGGGAATGGTCGCGAACTGCACGCCGGTATAGGGCACCGGCTTGACGGTCGGGCTGTTGGCGTCGGCAGTCTGGATCGCATCGAGCACGAAATCGGAGAACGGCGACACTTTCTTGTACTCGGCCGATGCATAGGTCGAGCTGCGAGTGCCCGGCGGCACCAGTGCCCAACCGCTGTCCCTGGCGACCAGGTTGATGTATTCCCTGGAGGTGGCCCAGGCGGCGAACTTCCTGGCGGCATCCTGCGACTTGGAAGACTTCGGCACCGCCAGCGACCAGATCCACAACCAGTGCGAGCCCTTGTCGGTCGCGGCGATCGGCGCCGGCGCGAAAGCGGTCTTGTCGGACACCTTGGAATCCTTGCCGTGGTACAGCATGCCGGCCGCCACCGTGGCGTCCACCCACATGCCGCACTTGCCGCTGGAGAACAGCACCAGGTTTTCATTGAAGCCGTTGGAGCTGGCGCCCGGCGGGCCGTACTTGCGCATCAGGTCGACATAGAAGGCGACCGCCTGCTTCCACTCCGGCGACGACAGCTGCGGCTGCCATTTCTCGTCGAACCAGCGGCCGCCCCAGGCGTTGGCCATGGTGGTGAGGATCGCCATGTTCTCGCCCCAGCCGGCGCGGCCGCGCAGGCAGATGCCATAGACGCCCTTGGCCGGATCGTGCAGTTGCGCGGCCAGCTTGGCGACGTCATCCCAGGTCGGCTGCTTCGGCATGCTCAGCTTCTTTTGCTCGAACAGGTCCTTGCGGTAGTAGGTCATCGAGCTTTCGGCATAGAACGGCAGCGCGTACAGCTTGCCGTCCACCGTCAGGCCCTCGCGCACCGGCTTGATCAGGTCGGCCTCGTCGTAGTCGGCCGGCAAGCCGGTCATCGGCGCCAGCCAGCCCTTCTTGGCCCAGATCGGCGCTTCATATGCGCCGATGGTCATCAGGTCGAACTGGCCGCTGTTGGTGGCGATGTCGGTGGTCAGGCGCTGGCGCAGCACGCTTTCTTCCATCGTGACCCAGCGCAGCTTGATGTCGGGGTTGGCTTTTTCGAACTGCGGCGCCAGCTTTTGCAGCTCGATCATGTCAGGGTTGTTGATCGACGCGATGTTCAGGGTGACCGGTGCGGCCTGGGCCGCGGCGGACAGGAACAGGGCGGAAATGACGGCGGCGGACGCGCTCAGGCGGACGCCGTAACAGGTAATACAGCGGGTAATACAGCGGGCGATGCTGTGCATGCTTGTCTCCATGGTTTTATGGGCCGCCGGCTCACTTCCCCCGGCGCCGGGCAAAGTTGCGCGCCTGGCTGTCGTACGTATGCCGAACGGCTGGTTTTGAGCTTTTTATATTTTTATGAGCAAATAATCAGACATTCAATAAAACTTGTCAAGCATTTGCAATTCAATTGAGCAAATGCCCAAACTTGTGAATAATGGGATGGCAAGACTCGCCGTAAAATGGCCCCATGCAATACCCCCATCACCAGCACAGCTGCCGCCCATGCCGCGGCACACGAGGAGAACATGTCATCTGGCGCATCCAAACTTGACCTGGCGGCACGCGCCGCCTGGATGTATTACGTGGCGGGCAACACCCAGAATGAAATCGCGGAACGGCTGGGCATCTCGCGCCAGATGGCGCAGCGCATGGTGGCCTATGCCGGCGCCGCCAACCTGGTGAAGGTGCAGATCACCCATCCGGTCTCGTCCTGCCTGGAACTGGCGCTGGGCCTGCAGGAGCGTTACGGCTTGCAGGTGTGCCGCGTGGTGCCGGGCGCGGGCGGCGGCGACAATCCCAACGAATCGCAGGAAGTGCAGCAGATGCTGGCCGTGGCCGGGGCCGAGCTGATGGACCAATACCTCAGCTCGGCCACGCCGCTGGTGGTCAACGTCGGTTCCGGCCGCACGCTCAAGGCCGCCATCGAGAAGATCGCCGAGATCGACCGCCCGCAGCACCAGATCGTGTCCATGATCGGCGCCTTCGCCGCGGACGGCTCGGCCAACCGCTATGACGTGGCGCTGCAGGCGGCCGAGAAATTGCAGGCGCGCTTCTACCTGCTGCCGGCGCCGCGCGTGGCCGAGAGCGAAAGCGACCGCAAGCAATGGTGCAACCACCGTGCCTACAAGATCGTCACCGGCCTGGCCGAACGCGCCGACGTCACCTTCCTCGGCATCGGCACCATCGCCCTGCAGGGAGCGATGCACGAGGACGGCTTCATCGACGACGCCGAGGTCGTGCAGTTGCAGCAGCAAGGCGCGGTGGGCGAAATGATCTGCCATGCGTTCGATGCCGAAGGCCGCATGCTGGCCTCGGCGCTGGCCGCGCGCATCACCACGCCGCCGCTGGCGGCGCGCCCGCAGCGTCCGGTGATCGCCTTCGCCGGCGGCAGCAAGAAAATCGAAGCGGTACGGGCGGCGCTGCGCGGCGGCTGGCTGACCGGGCTGGTGACCGATGAGGTGTGCGCGCGCCATGCCTTGCAGGATGGCTGACCCCCGCCCGCGCACATTACATTCCGGAGACACCGCATGACCCAGCCCGCACAATTCGTCGTATTCGGCGAAGCCCTGACCGACTTCATCCGCCAGAGCGACGGCCAATGGCGCGCCATGCCCGGCGGCGCCTGCTGGAATGTGGCGCGCGCGGCGGCGCGCCTGGGCGTGCCGACCGGCTATGCCGGCAGCGTCAGCGCCGATGTGTTCGGCCAGGAACTGCACGCGCTCACGCGCGAGGCCGGGCTCGACATGCGCTTCACCCAGCAGTACGCCAAGGCGCCGCTGCTGGCGATGGTCACCTCCACCACCCCGCCCGATTATTTCTTCATCGGCGACGACAGCGCCGACCTGCACTTCGACCCCGAACGCCTGCCGCCCGGCTGGATGGATCAGGCGCGCGTGCTGCACTTCGGCTGCATCAGCCTGACCCGCGAACCGCTGGCCTCGCGCCTGCTGCAAGTGGCCAAGGCCGGCGCCATGCGCGGCAAGAAGATCGCCTTCGACCCCAACTGGCGCAAGCTGATGGATAGCCCGTCCTACCGCATCCTGCTGCGCGAGTTGCTGGCGCTGTCGGATTACGTCAAGGTTTCGGACGAAGATCTGGAACGGCTGTTTCCCGGCGACGGCAACGCACTGGCCACGCTGCAAGGCATGGCGCCAAAGGCCGAGATCCTGCTCACGCTGGGCGCGCAGGGCATGCGCTGGATCAAGGGGGAACAGGCGGTCGAACAGCCGGCCTATAAAGTGGAAGTGGTCGACACCGTCGGCTGCGGCGACGCCTCCATGGGCGGCTGGATCGCCAGCCAGTTGCGCCAGCCGGACGCGCCGGCGCAAGTCCACCTGCAATGCGCGGCGGCCGGCGCGGCTATCGCGGCCGCCAAGCCAGGCGCCTATGCCGCGACCTGGGATGAGGTGCAGGCGATGATCGGGCGCGGCTGAGCGGCATAGCGCCCAGCCGGCTCCGACTTAAACCTTCTCCAGCTTCGCCACCGACAGATCCAGCAGCTTCATCCCGAACTTGCCGAAGTTGATGTGCGCGCGGGTGGCCCCGCCGCCGCCTTCGATGTTGACGATCACGCCCTCGCCGAACTTGGCGTGCGCCACGTTCTGGCCGATGCGCCAGCCCGAATCGGAACGTGAAAAATTCTGCGCGATCCGGTTGTTGCCGGACTCGGGCGCATCATCCCAAGCCGACTTCGGATGTGCGAACCAGTTGTTCTTCTGCACCTTGGGCGAGAGCCATTTGATGGCATCCTCGGGCAACTCGTCGAAGAAGCGCGAGCGTGTGTTGTAGCGCGTCTGGCCGTGCAGCATGCGGGTCTGCGAGAAGGTCATGAACAAGCGCTTGCGCGCGCGCGTGATGGCCACGTACATCAGGCGGCGCTCTTCCTCGACGCCGCCCTCTTCCTTGGCGCTGTTCTCGTGCGGGAACAAGCCCTCTTCCAGCCCGGTGATGAACACCGCGTCGAATTCCAAACCCTTGGCCGAGTGCACCGTCATCAGTTGCAGCGCATCCTGGCCGGCTTGCGCCTGGTTGTCGCCGGCTTCCAGCGAAGCATGCGACAGGAAAGCCGACAGCGGCGACATGATGGTCACCAGCGGCGCGTCGGCATCGATCACTTCGACGCCGTCGGCGATAGTGATCGCGGCGCCGGCAGTAGCCTGCGCCTGCGGGCCGAGGAAAGCCGGGGCGTCCAGGCCATATCCTTCTTCCGAGACGAACAGGGTGGCGGCGCTGACCAGTTGCTCCAGGTTTTCGATGCGGTCGGCGCCTTCCTTCTCGTTACGGTAATGCGTGATCAGGCCCGACAGCTCCAGCACCACCTTGACCGTTTCCGGCAGGGGCAGGTGCTGGGTTTCGAAGCGCGCGCTTTCGATCAGCTTGACGAAGGCGTTCAACGACGAGCCGGCCTTGCCGGCCACGTACGGTACGGCCGCGTACAACGAGCAGTTGTACTGGCGCGCCGCATCCTGCAGCGACTCCATCGCCTTGGCGCCGATGCCGCGGGTAGGGAAATTCACCACGCGCAAGAACGCCGAGTCGTTGTGCAGGTTGTCCATCAATTGCAGGTAGGCGATCGCGTGCTTGATTTCGGCGCGCTCGAAGAAGCGCTGGCCGCCGTAGACGCGATAGGGAATCGCCGAGGAAAACAGCGCATGTTCCAGCACGCGCGACTGCGCGTTGGAGCGATAGAGGATCGCAATCTCGCTGCGGCCCCAGCCTTCGGCGATCAGGTCCTTGACCTGCTCGATGATCCATTGCGCTTCCTGCAGGTCGCTGCTGGCCTCGTAGACGCGCACCTGCTCGCCGTGCCCGGCATCGGTGCGCAGGTTCTTTCCCAGGCGGCGGCTGTTGTTGGAGATCAGCTCATTGGCGGTATCCAGGATGTGGCCGTGCGAGCGGTAGTTCTGCTCCAGCTTGATCAGGTTCTCCACCCGGAACTCGCGCTCGAAGGCCGACATGTTGCCCACATTGGCGCCGCGGAAGGCATAGATGCTCTGGTCGTCGTCGCCCACCGCGAACACCGCCCCATGCGGGCCGGCCATCAGCTTCAACCACTTGTATTGCAGATCGTTGGTGTCCTGGAACTCGTCCACCAGGATGTGGCGGAAACGCGCCTGGTAATGCTCGCGCAGCGGCTGGTTGCGCACGAGCAGCTCATAGGTGCGCAGCAGCAGCTCGGCGAAATCGACCACGCCTTCGCGCTGGCACTGCTGGTCGTACAGCTCGTAGAGTTCGACGAACTTGCGGTTGTAGTCGTCATGCGCTTCCACGTCCTTGGCGCGCAGGCCCTGGTCCTTGGCGCTGTTGATGAAGTACATCAGGTTGCGCGGCGGGTACTTCTCGTCATCCACGTTCATCTGCTTGAGCAGGCGCTTGATGGCCGAAAGCTGGTCCTGCGAATCGAGGATCTGGAACGTCTGCGGCAGCCCGGCGTCCTTGTGGTGCGCGCGCAGCAAGCGGTTGCACAGGCCGTGGAAGGTGCCGATCCACATGCCGCGGGTATTGATGGGCAGCATGGCCGACAGGCGCGCGGTCATTTCCTTGGCGGCCTTGTTGGTGAAGGTCACCGCCAGGATGCCGGCCGGCGACACCTGCCCGGTCTGGACCAGCCAGGCGATGCGGGTAGTCAGCACGCGGGTCTTGCCGGAACCGGCGCCGGCCAGGATCAGCGCCGACTGCGCCGGCAGGGTCACGGCGGCCAGTTGTTCTTCGTTGAGGTTGTGGAGAAGATTTTGCATCCCGCGATTATAAGGCGGCGCGCTATACTTCCGGGCTCGTTCGCCGGCCAGGCCGGCGAATCCCTCCCAACCAGCCCTGCATCATGGTGTCCCATGCTCCGTTCGCGACTGATTTCCGCCCTGGCTGCAACCTTGCTGATGGCCTGCGGCTCCGCCCCCAGCGCGCCGGCGTTCTCGACCCGCACCGACGTCAGCCAGCTGCTGTCGCTGCAAAAGACCCGCCTCGATGTCGCCGCGCCGGTGGCGCGCAGCAAGTGGAATTCGCACGCGCCGATCGACGATCCGGCGCGCGAGCAGGCGATTCTCGACGATGTCGGCGCACGGGCGCAACAACTCGGGATCGATGCGCAATGGGCGCGCAGCTTCTTCCAGGACCAGTTCGACGCCGGCAAGATCGTGCAGCGCGACCTGCATCGGCAATGGAAGCTGGAGCAGCGCCCGCCCTTCGCCAATCCGCCCGACCTCGCCCGTGAAGTAAGGCCGGTGCTGGACCGGCTCACGCCGGAGCTGCTGGCGGTACTGGCGCGCCTCAACGAGCGCTGGTGCGAGCCCGATGTGGCGGGCGCGCTGGATGAGCTGGCGCCGCAAATCCTGGGCGCCGACTATGCGCCGGCGGTGCAGGAAAAGGCGACGCAAGCGCTGCGCTGCAGGTAGCTGCAGGTAGTAAGCCGCCCGCATCGCACCTTGCCAGATTGCCATCGTCGCGCAAAAGCGACTAAAACCTTGAAAAACCTTTGCTGTCCTGCAGCATTTTCCTCGGAGGAGTAAAATTCGTGGCAGCTGTTCACGCGCACATCCGCGCCTGCAGCGTCCACATTCCGAACTCCCCCATCATGTCCGACGATTCATGTAGTCCCAGTCCTGCGCCGGCGCGTCCGCTGACGCCGGCCAAGGTCACTTCGCAGATCCTTTCCACCGCCTTCTTCACGTTCCTGGTCTACCTGGCCATCGGCATCCCGATGGCGGTGCTGCCGGGCTACATCCACCTCGACCTCGGCTACAGCTCGGTGATCGCCGGGCTGGGCATCAGCGTCCAGTATTTCGCCACCTTCATCAGCCGCGCCAACGCCGGCCGCATGATCGACACCGTCGGCGCCAAGCAGACCGTGATGCGCGGCATGCTGCTGTGTACCGCCAGCGGCGGCCTGCTGCTCCTGGCGGCGCTGGCGCAATCGCTGCCCTTTCTCAGCCTGATGCTGCTGTTCGCCAGCCGTGCCGTGCTGGGCCTGGGCGAGAGCCTGGTCGGCACCGGCGCCATCATGTGGGGCATCGGCCGCGTCGGCGCCGACAACACTGCCAAGATGATTTCCTGGAACGGCATTGCCACTTACGCCGCGCTGGCCATCGGCGCGCCGCTGGGCGTGGTGCTGGACCGCTCGCTGGGCTTCGCCGTGATCGGCCTGGCGGGCGCGGCGCTGACCGCGGCCGGCTACCTGCTGGCGCGCGGCGGCCCGAACGTGCCGGTGGTGCCCGGCGAAAGGCTGTCGTTCAAGCTGGTGCTGCGCCGCGTGTTCGCCTATGGCCTCGGCCTGGCGTTCGGCACCATCGGCTTCGGCTCGATCGCCACCTTCATCACGCTGTACTACGCCGACCACCAATGGGGCAACGCGGCCTTCGCCTTGACCGCCTTCTCCGCCGCCTTCGTCGGCGCGCGCCTGCTGTTCGCCAATGCCATCAACCGTTTCGGCGGCTACCGCGTGGCCATCGTCTGCTTCCTCACCGAAGCGGTCGGCCTGTTGCTGCTGTGGGTCGCCGGCGCGCCGGAGGTGGCGATGCTGGGCGCGGCGCTGACCGGCTTCGGCTTCGCGCTGGTGTTCCCTTCGCTGGGCGTGGAGGCGGTCAAGCTGGTGCCGGCCGCCAACCGCGGCGCGGCGCTGGCGGCCTACTCGGTATTTCTCGACCTGGCGCTGGGCTTCACCGGGCCGCTGGCCGGCCTGATCGTGGGCCAGCTCGGCTATCCGCAAGTGTTCCTGTTCGCCGCCATTGCCGCCATCGGCGCGGTCGCCTTGTCGCTGTCGCTGTACCGCAGCGCGCAGCAGAACAACGGGCAATGATCCCAACCTGATCCGCCGCAAGCCGCACGGATGCAAGCCGGCAAAACGATGGGGCCGATAGCGAGATTGCTATCGGCCCCATCGTCATTTTGATCCACTATTTTTATTGAAATGCGGAACGCTTGCCCCATCTCTTCCATCAATACAGTCGCATCGAACACTATCCGCATGCGTGATTTGCAATAGAATCGCCATGTTGTTTTCACCCGCCAACGACAAACCCACACCAGAAGGAGCAAAACATGGCAAAGAAGAATATTGCTGCGGCATCGGCCAACATTGCGATCAACATCGGCATCAGCGACAAGGACCGCAAGAAGATCGCCGACGGCCTGTCCAAGCTGCTGGCCGACAGCTACACGCTCTACCTGAAGACCCACAACTTCCACTGGAACGTCACCGGCCCGATGTTCAACACCCTGCACCTGATGTTCGAAGGGCAGTACACCGAACTGGCCACCGCGGTCGACCTGATCGCCGAACGCATCCGCGCGCTGGGCTATCCGGCCCCGGGTTCGTACAAGGACTTCGCCAAGCTGTCGTCCATCCCGGAAGCCGAAGGCGTGCCGTCGGCGCAAGAGATGATCGCCCAGCTGGTAGCCGGCCAGGAAGCCGTGACCCGCACCGCGCGCTCGATCTTCCCGGCGGTCGATGCCGCCGCCGACGAACCGACCGCCGACCTGCTGACCCAGCGCATGCAGCTGCACGAAAAGAATGCGTGGATGCTGCGCAGCCTGCTGGAAGGCTGATCGCTGATCACTGATCAGCGACTGCCGATTGGCAAGGGCGTGACCGCCGGCATGCGGCGGCCACGCCCTTGCGATGACGAATGACCTCTGTTCATCATGAAAGTGAAAGGCCATCCCCCATGCCCCGCATGCGATCCACGGCAAAACTTGTTGGCGGCCTGTGCCTTGCCATCGGCTTGCTCGCCGCCAGCCCCTCCCGGGCGCAAACGCCTGACTCCGTTTCCGCCGCCAAGGCCCTCTCCTCCACGCTCTGGCTGACCACCAAGGTCTATCTTGAAGGCGCGCCGGAGCAGGACGTGCAAGCCGACTACATGGGCGTCGTCGGCCTGTCGAGGTGGGATAGCGCGCGCAACCGTTATGAATTTTTCGATCCGGCCACCGGCGCATCGCGCCTGAAAGCGGGCGGCGGCGGCTACTTCTTCATCACCGGCGACGGCAAACAGCACGTTCTGGTGCCTGACGCGGGCGCTGTCAGGGCGCTCCCCCGGCGGCTGGAGAAGCTGACGACGGCCGAGTTCACTTATTCGCGCGAAGTGCCTCGCAACATGGTGCAGGGCAATCCCCCGGTGCGGATCTATGTGGTGCATACGCCTTACGCCGGGCCGTTCAACCCGCCACTGTCCCAGCCTTGAACGACGGCGCCGATAACCGCGCCGGCCCTGCCATCATGCGCGCTCAGAACAGCTCGGCAAAGCCGCGCGCGGCGGCCTGCGCATCCTGCGGCGCCATATAGACGCTGCTGATCGCCGCCACCATGTCGGCGCCCTGCGCAATCAGCGGCAGGCAGTTCTCTTGCGTCATGCCGCCGATGACCACCACCGGCAACGGAATTTCCCGCTTCGACTCGGCCACGATTTCCGGCGCGGTCTTGAATGCATATTTCTTCACGCGCGACGGATAGAAGCCGCCGAAAGCCACATAGCTCGCTCCGGCGGCATGGGCGTCGCGCGCCAGTTGCAGCGTGCCGTAGCACGAAGCGCCGACGATCTTGTCCCGGCCGACCCTGGCGCGCACCTCGGCGACCGCAGCATCGGTGCCGCCGACATGGATGCCATCCGCATCCAGCGCGATGCACAACTCGACATGGTCGTTGACGATGAACGGCGTATTGTGGCGGCGGCACACATGCAGCAGCGCGCTCGCCTGCTCCTTGCGCAAAGCCTCGTCCGCGTTCTTGTGGCGGTATTGCACCAAGGCCGCGCCGCCCCGGATCGCCTGCTCCGTTGCGCTCGCCAGTTGTTCGGTGTCATCCCAGTCGGGCGTGACGATATACAAACCGCGCACATGCCATTGCTTGTCTGTGTGGTCCATTCCTGCTCTCCCTTCAATGCGTTTCTATTTCCGATACGGCGGCACGCGATTGGGAATGCGCTGCCCGGCCGCAATCGCATATGACGTCGCCAGCGCATGCTGGCAATAGTCTTGCGCATCTGCGATGGCATCGCGCATTTCCAACCCGCGCGCCAATAAGGCCGACAAGGCCGCCGCCAGCGTGCAGCCGCTGCCGTGGAATTCGTCGGGCAGGCGCGGCCAGCGCCAGTGCGCACTTTCCTCGGCAGCGTCGGCATCCTCGCCCTGCCCGGCGCCGGGCGGCTGGCCGTACCAGCGGTTGACCACGTCGGACTCCTGCGGGCCATGCCCGCCCTTGAGCAGCACATGTTCGCAGCCGCGCCGCATCAGCGCCGCCGCCTGCCGCCCCGGCGACACGTCGCCGCACAGGCGCCGCGCCTCGTTGAGGTTGGGCGTGATCACGGTGGCCAGCGCATACAGGGGCTCGATCACGCGCGCGGCATCGTCCTGCGAGAGGTTGTCCCCCTTGCCATTGGCCAGCACCGGATCCAGCACCACCGGCAGCGCCGGATTGCGTGCGCGCAGCTGGCCGATCAGCGCTGCGATCGCCTCGGCGTTGTCGCGGCTGCCGGCGATGCCGAGCTTGACGGCGGCGATGTCGAAGCGGTCGATCAACACCTGGGCCTGGTGGCGCACCAGTTCCGGATCCAGCGCATGCACCGCGAACACGCTGACGTTGTCCTGCACCGTCAACGCGGTCGGCACCGACAGCGGATGGCAGCCGAGCGCGCTGATGGCGGGGATATCGGCCTGCATGCCGGCGCCACCGCTGGGGTCGGAGCCGGAAAACACCAGCACGCAAGGCGGCGCGGGACGATAGCCGGCGTTCACACTACGCGCCCGGCCATCGGCGAGGATGGCGAGGCGTGGAACTTGCGCGGGATGCGGCCCGCGAGGAAAGCCTCGCGCCCCGCCTCCACCGCCAGCTTCATCGCGCCCGCCATGCGGATGGGATCGCGCGCGCCGGCAATGGCGCTGTTCATCAGCACGCCGTCGCAACCCAGTTCCATCGCGATGGCCGCGTCCGACGCCGTGCCCACGCCGGCATCGACCAGCACCGGCACCTTGGCCTGCTCGATGATCAGCGACAGGTTCCACGGATTCAAGATGCCCATGCCGGAACCGATCAGCGAAGCCAGCGGCATCACCGCCGCCACGCCCAGGTCTTCCAGCATGCGCGCCTGGATCGGGTCGTCGCTGCAATACACCATCACGTCGAAGCCATCCTTGACCAGCGTCTCGGCGGCTTTCAAGGTCTCCGGCATGTTGGGAAACAGCGTCTTCTCGTCGCCCAGCACCTCCAGCTTCACCAGCTTGTGCCCGCCCAGCAGTTCGCGCGCCAGTTGCAGCGTGTAGACCGCATCGGCCGCGTTGTAGCAGCCGGCGGTATTGGGCAGGATGGTGAATTCCGAGGGCGGCACCACGTCCAGCAGGCTGGGGGCGTTGGGGTCCTGGCCGATGTTCACGCGGCGGATCGCCACGGTGATGATCTCGGCGCCGCTGGCGATAGTCGCCTCACGGGTTTCGTTCAAGTCCTTGTACTTGCCGCTGCCCACCAGGAGGCGCGAGCGGTAGGTTTTTCCGGCGATGGTCAGGTCTGCGTCCTGTGCCAGCGCGGGTGTGTCGTTCATGTTCATTTCAAATCCTTTCATGTCTCTTGCAATTGTGCGAAGAGGAATGCATACGGCTGGTGTGCGGACTTCGATACGCGCAGGTGATAGCGAACCTGCACCCCGAAGCCGCAGGCGAGTAACAAGCACCGCGATGCCGCAGGCGAGCCGGTCATGCTTTCCCCTTGTGGGCCAGCCGCCGGAGCGCGGGGAAAAATGGATCAGAAAGGCAGTCGGAGCGCAGCGACTCTGCCTTTCCCATTTTTCCCTGCGCTTCGGCGGGAACCCCGCAGGGGCTGGCACTTAGGGGCCGCCTTTCTTTGCTTACTTTCTTTGGCGGAGCAAAGAAAGTGAGCGGCTGCCGGGCCGCTCCCGGCGCTCCCCTCCGACCGGAGAGACCAAGCAATAAAGCCAGAGCATCAGAACGCAGCAAGACCAGACTACCTAATTAAAAACTCACCCGCCACCGATCGCCCGCACCACATCCACCTTGTCGGTCTCAACCAGCGCCAATCCGCCCCACTGCTGCGCAGGCACCACCTGCCGGTTGACCGCCACCGCCACCGCCTTCCCGGAAAGCGCCAGCGAAGCGACCAGCTGCTCCAGCGTAAAGCCATCCGGCAAGGGATGCGGCTTGCCATTCAGTTCGATCTGCATGGCAAGGCTCATTGCTTCGAATAGATCTCGGCGCCCATCTTCACGAACTCGACCGACTTCACCTCCATGCCCTGCTTGAGCGCGGCGATTTCCGAGATACCTTCCTTGGCCGCGTAATCGCGCACTTCCTGGGTGATCTTCATCGAGCAGAAATGCGGACCGCACATCGAACAGAAGTGCGCCACCTTGGCCGAGTCCTTGGGCAGGGTCTCGTCGTGGAATTCGCGCGCCTTGTCCGGGTCCAGGCCGATGTTGAACTGGTCTTCCCAGCGGAACTCGAAACGCGCCTTGGACAGCGCGTTGTCGCGGATCTGCGCGCCCGGATGGCCCTTGGCCAGGTCGGCCGCATGCGCGGCGATCTTGTAGGTGATGATGCCGTCCTTCACATCCACCTTGTTGGGCAAGCCCAGGTGTTCCTTCGGGGTGACGTAGCACAGCATGGCGGTGCCGTACCAGCCGATCTGGGCGGCGCCGATGCCGGAAGTGATGTGGTCGTAGCCGGGCGCGATGTCGGTGGTCAGGGGCCCCAGCGTGTAGAACGGCGCTTCGTGGCACTGTTCCAGCTGCAGGTCCATGTTTTCCTTGATCAGGTGCATCGGCACGTGGCCGGGGCCTTCGATCATCACCTGCACGTCGTGCTTCCAGGCGATCTGGGTCAGCTCGCCCAGGGTCTTCAGTTCGCCCAGTTGCGCCTCGTCGTTGGCGTCGTAGATCGAGCCCGGACGCAAGCCGTCGCCCAGGCTGAAGCTGACGTCGTAGGCCTTCATGATCTCGCAGATGTCTTCGAAGTGCTCGTAGAGGAAAGATTCGCGGTGGTGCGCCAGGCACCACTTGGCCATGATGGAGCCGCCGCGCGAGACGATGCCGGTCATGCGCTTGGCGGTCAGCGGCACGTATTGCAGGCGCACGCCGGCGTGGATGGTGAAATAGTCCACGCCCTGCTCGGCCTGCTCGATCAGGGTGTCGCGGAAGATTTCCCAGGTCAGGTCTTCGGCCTTGCCGTTGACCTTTTCCAGCGCCTGGTAGATCGGCACGGTGCCGATCGGCACCGGCGAATTGCGGATGATCCACTCGCGCGTCTCGTGGATGTTCTTGCCGGTGGACAGGTCCATCACGTTGTCGCCGCCCCAGCGGATGGCCCAGGTCATCTTCTCGACTTCCTCGCCGATGGACGAGGTCACGGCCGAGTTGCCGATGTTGGCGTTGATCTTGACCAGGAAGTTGCGGCCGATGATCATCGGCTCAACTTCCGGGTGGTTGATGTTGGCGGGGATGATGGCGCGCCCGCGCGCCACTTCGTCGCGCACGAACTCGGGCGTGATCTCGGCCGGGATCGAGGCGCCGAAGGACTGGCCGGGATGCTGGCGGCCCATCAGGTCGGACAGCTTGGCGCCCATCGGGCCGGAGGCTTTCAACTGCTCCAGGTATTCCTGGCGGCGCAGGTTTTCGCGGATGGCGATGAACTCCATCTCGGGCGTGACGATGCCGCGCCGGGCGTAGTGCATTTGCGTAACATTGCCACTGAGGTTGCCGCCAGCCTTGGCGCGGCGCGGCTTGCGGTGCAGGTTGAAGCGCAGCTCGGCCAGCGCCGGGTCGTTCAGGCGCTGCTGGCCGTATTCGGAGGTCGGGCCGTCCAGCTCCTCGGTGTCGTCGCGCTCCAGGATCCAGGGCAGGCGCGGCGTGGGAAGGCCGGCGCGGATGTCGATCTTCACCTCCGGATCGGTGTAGGGGCCGGAGGTGTCGTAGACGTAGATCGGCGGGTTCTTTTCGGAACCGAACATGGCCGGGGTATCGGACTGGCTGATCTCGCGCATCGGCACGCGGATGTCCGGACGCGAGCCGGTCACATAGATCTTGCGGGAATTCGGGAGGGGTTGGATCGCTGCCTCATCCACCGTGGCGGTGGCGGACAGGAACTTCGGGTTGGCATTCATTTTGGCTCCTTTGCGGTTGGCTTGGAGCCAGCAAAGGAGGATTCGGAAAAGGACGCATTGCGTGGTGAGGTGCAATACGGGGTGTTCCGGCGCTTCCCTTCGCTGGCATTACCCAGATCAGGTTCAAGGGTATTTCTCACCCGTTTGCCATTCAGCGGCATTCAGGACCCCTAGCATTTGTTGCTCTTACTTCGTTCGGTTTCAAACGTCGTGGGCCGGATTCTACACCCATAATCGGCGCGTGAACGCATCATCCAGCATCAAAATTATGCGTTGCATCGCGCCATTCCGTATCGGCAACACGGACAAAAAAGGCCGGCAAGCACCGGCCTTTGCATGCGGTTGCCGCCTACAGTCTCAAGGTCAATGCCGGGACATAGCTCATCAGGCCGAGCACGATCAATGCCACCGCATAGAACGGCAACAATTCGCGCACGGTGCCGCCGATGCTGGATTTGGCCAGCATGCTGCCGATGAACAGCGTGGTGCCGACCGGCGGCGTATATAAACCGATGGCCAGGTTGACCACCATGATGATGCCCAGCTGCGTCAGGTCGATGCCGTAAGTTTGCGCCAGCGGCACGAACAGCGGCGCCAGCAACAGGATCGCCGCCGGCAGGTCGATGAACATGCCGACCACCAGCATCACGCCATTCATCAACAGCAGCACCGTTGTCGCCGTGTGGAAATTGCCCTTGGCCCAATCGATGAAACGCTCCGGTATCTGTTCCAGCGTCAGCACCCAGCCGGCCGCCGTGGACGCCATGATCAGCAGCATCACCACCCCGGTTGCAACGCCGGCAAAAATCATCGCGCGCTTGACCCGGTCCCAGGTCAGGTCGCGATAGATGAAGGCCGACGCCAGCAGCGAATAGGTCACCGCGATGGTGCTGATTTCGGTCGGCGTGGCCACGCCGAAACGCAAGGCGATCAGGATGAACACCGGCAGCATCAGGGCCGGCGCGGCATAAATTCCGCGCTTGGCCATCATGCCCCATGCCACCGGCTTTTTTTCATACGGAAACCCGCGCAGCCTGGCGCTGATGTTGCAGACCATCAGGAAACCCACCGCCAGCAGCAGGCCCGGCAAGATGCCGGCGAAGAACAAGCCGCCGATCGAGGCGTTCGACATCAGGGCGTACAGGATCAGCGGAATCGACGGCGGTATCAAAATGTCGATGGTCGATGCCGCGGCGATCGTGGCGCCGCAGAACGCGGGAGGATAGCCCATCTTCTTTTGCCAGGGCACCAGCACCGAACCCAGCGCCGTGGCATCGGCCACGGCCGAGCCGGATACGCCGCCGAACAGCGTCGAACCGAGCACGCTGACCTGCGCATGCCCGCCGCGAAAACGCCCGACCAGGTCGGTGGCGAAGTCGATCAGGTATTGCCCGAGCCTGCCGTTCATCATCAGGTCCCCGGCCATCACGAAGAACGGAATCGCGATCAGCGGAAAGCTCTGCGTCGGCGCGAACAATTGCTGGATGATGGCAAACAGCGGCAAATGATCGGACGACATGATGCCCAGCGTGGAGCCGACCACCAGCGCATGCGCCACCGGAAACGACAATGCCAGCAGCAGGGCGAAAATCAAGGCCATGATCAGGCTCATACCACCCCCGGGCCAGCTTCGGCCAGATTGACGTGCACCGCTTCACCGGCCAGCAGATGGCGCACAATGGCCGCCACGCTGCATACCCCGACCAGCCCCAGGCCCACCGCCAGCGCGCCGTAACCGACGCTGCCCGGCACATGCAGGATGGTGCTCAACTCATCGTGGGCGATGACGGCGCTCTGAAACGCATACCACGCCAGCCAGAGATACGTGCCTGCGGTCACGGCATGGATCAGCAAGGTCAGGCGGATGCGCCATTCGGCATTGAGCGAATTGAGCAGCAACTGCGTGGCGACGTGCGCGCCCTGCAAGGCCGCCTGTGCGATACCGGCCATCACGAAAACCGGGAACAGCAGCGCCACCAGCTCGGAAGAGGCATTGACGCTGGTTTCCATGCCGTAGCGCAAAATTACCGTGAGGGTCAGGATCGCCAGCAGGCACAGGCCGGTGCTCAGCAACATGAAGCGGCAGAGCCTTTCGATATTTTTTTCCGTCGCATTGGCGGCGGATATGCAGAGTTCTTTCCAGCTCATGATCGATCCCCCTTACCGGACGGTGCTGCGCAACGTCCGGACGAAATCGCCGAATGGCTTTTTCTCCCAGTTGTCCCAGACTACCTTGGTGGCGGCCTTGAACGGCGCCAGATCGGGGCTGTTGACCTGCACCGCGGGGTTGCTCTTGTATTCGGCCAGCAACTTCTCGTCAGAATCGGCCACCAGCTTGCGCTGGAACACGGTCGCTTCCGCCGCCGCCTCGCGCACCAGCTTGCGGTCGGCATCGGACAATCGCTTCCAGGTGATCGCGCTCATCAGCACCGGCGTCGACTCGTACTTGTGGTTGGTCATCGAAATATATTTCTGCACCTCATGCAGCTTGGACGAGTGGATATTGGCCAGCGGATTTTCCTGCCCGTCGACCACGCCCTGCTGCAGGGCGATATACAGCTCGGAAAAATTGATCTGCTGCGTGCTCGCGCCCATGGCCTGGAACATATCGACCGTCACCGGGTCGGCGGGGGTACGTATCTTCAGGCCCTTGAGGTCATCCGGCCTGGCCACAGGATGCTTGCTGTTGGTGGTCTGGCGGATGCCGTTGTCGAACCAGGCGATCAGCACCATGTTCTTGGCCTCGAACCGCTTGGCCAGGTCTTGTCCGACCGGCCCGTCCAGCAATGCCCATGCCTGCTGCAGATTGGCAAACAGGAACGGCATGCCCAACGCCGCCAGCTCCGGCACCACCGACGACATCGGCCCCTGGGAATTGGCGCTCATGTCCAGCGTTCCGGTCCGCAGCGCGGAAATCATGGTCAGGTCTTCGCCCAGTTGCGCGGCGCCGGCAACTTGCACCGTGATGCGGCCGTTGCTTTTGGCTTTCACCAGCTCGGCGAATTTGAGCGTGCCTTCGGCCTTGGGATTGCCGGGCGCGGCATTGTGGCCGAGCGTGAGCTTGATTGGCGTTTGCGCGACTGCCTGCACGGCCAGGCCGAAACTCAGCGCGGCCAGCATCACCGAAATGCATGGGAATAATTTTTTCATGTCTGTCTCCTCTGGGTGTATGCGGCTTTGCACCGGACGACGCGATGGCCCTGGCCGGCTTGCCGCTTTTTGAAATCAACGCCGCGCTGTCACGCCGGCGATTCTCTGCCGCACTCCTTTCTTGTCGATGTCATCGTCATTGGACTCACAACCAGGATTTGATATCGCCCGCCATCACCGCCGCCGAAATGCGATAGCGGTCATGCAGCGTCGGCAAGGCGCCGGCGTCGAGGAAGGCGTCCGGCAAGCCGATCTGGCGGAAGGCCGGCGGCCGCACGTCGGCGCGCATCAGCACGCCGGCCACGGCCTCGCCCAGGCCGCCGACGACCGAATGGTTTTCCGCCACCACCACCATGCGGCCGCTTTTGGCCGCTTCCCTGCGGATGGTTTCCTCATCGAGCGGCTTGATGGTCGGCACGTGCAGCACGCCGACATCGACGCTGTCCTTTTGCAGCAGCTTGGCCGCTTCCAGCGCGCGCATGGTCATCAGGCCGGTGGAGATGATCAGCACGTCGCGGCCGTCGCGAATCATCTTGGCGCGGCCCAGTTCGAACTGGTAGTTGTATTCATCCAGCACCGCCGGCACGTTGCCGCGCAGCAGGCGCATGTAGACCGGCCCCTGATGCGCGGCGATCTGCGGCACCGCCTGTTCGATGTCGAGCGCATCGCAGGGATCGACGACGGTCAGGTTGGGCATGGCGCGGAAGATCGCCAGGTCGTCGGTGGCCTGATGGCTGGGGCCGTAACCGGTGGTCAGCCCCGGCAAGGCGGCGACGATCTTGACGTTGAGGCTTTCTTCGGCAATCGCCATGCAGATGAAGTCATAGGCGCGGCGCGAGGCGAACACCGCATAGGTGGTGGCAAACGGCACCATGCCCTCGCGCGCCATGCCGGCGGCCGCGCCCATCAGCAATTGCTCCGCCATGCCCATTTCGTAGAAGCGCTCGGGATGTTCCTTGGCAAAGATGTGCAGGTCGGTGTATTTGGCCAGGTCGGCGGTCATGCCGACGATGTCGGCGCGCACCTTGGCCAGTTCGGCCAGCGCATGGCCGAACGGCGCCGGGCGCGTGGCCTGCCCTTCGGCCGCCAGCGAGGCGATCATGGCCGAGGTGGTCAGGCGCGGCTTGGCCGGCGCATTGGTTTTCGCCTCGACGGCTGCACTGGATTTTTTCACGGCTTGATTCATGCTTCGCTCCCGACATACAGCGTATCGAGCGCCAGTTGCCACTCATCGGGGTCGACACGGATAAAGTGATTCTTCTCGCGCCCTTCGAGGAAAGGCACGCCCTTGCACATCTTGGTGTCGCAAATGATCACGCGCGGCTTGTCCTCGGCCAGCACGCGGGCGCGGTCGAATGCCGCCACCACTTCCTTGAGATTGTTGCCGTCGACGCGCTGCACGTACCAGCCGAAGGCTTCCCATTTATCCGCCAGCGGTTCGAAGTTGAGCACGCTCCGGGACGGGCCGTCGGCCTGCTGGTTGTTGACGTCGACGATGGCGATCAGGTTGCCCAGCTTCCAGTGCGCGGCCGACATGGCGGCTTCCCAGGTCGCGCCTTCATCCAGCTCGCCGTCCGACAGCAGGTTGTAGACGAAGGAAGACGACTTCTTGCGTTTCAATCCGAGCGACATGCCGACGGCGACCGTCAAGCCCTGCCCCAGCGAACCGCCGGTGATTTCCATGCCGGGCGTATAGGCCGCCATGCCTGACATCGGCAGGCGGCTGTCGTCGCCGCCGTAGGTTTCCAGTTCGTCCTCCGGCAACACGCCGGCTTCGATCAGCACTGCGTACAAGGCAATGGCGTAATGCCCGATCGAGAGCAGGAAACGGTCGCGCTCTTCCCAATGCGGGTGGTCCGGCTTGTAGCGCAGCGCGCGAAAATAAGCGACCGCGAGGACGTCGGCAATGCCGAGCGCTTGCGCGATGTAGCCCTGGCCTTGCACCTCGCCCATGCGCAGCGCCTTCTTGCGGATGCGGTAGGCGCGTTCGGCCAGGGTCAGGTTTTTTTCAGTTGTGCTCATGATGGGCTCCTAGTGGATCAGCATGCCGCCGTTCACATCCAGCGTCACGCCGGTGAGATACGACGACAGGTCGCTGGCCAGGAACAGGCAGCTGTTGGCCACGTCCTGCGCCTCGCCGAGGCGGTTCAACGGAATGCCCTTGAGGATCTCGGTCTTCATCTGCTCGGTCAGCTTGCCGCCGGTGATGTCGGTCAGGATCAGGCCGGGCGTGAGCGAGTTGACGCGGATGTTGTCCGGCCCCAGCTCGCGCGCCATGGCGCGCGCCAGCCCCAGCACGCCGGCCTTGGCCGCCGAATAGTGCGGGCCGCCGAAGATGCCGCCGCCGCGCTGCGCCGACACCGACGACAGGCAAACGATGGAACCGCTCCTGCGCGAGCGCATATGCGGGATCAGCGCCTGGCTCATGTACAGCGTGCCGCGCAGCGAGACATCGGTGACCGCCTCGTAGTGTTCCGGTCCGATATCCATGATCTTCAACGGCTGGGTGATGCCGGCGTTGTTGACGAGGATGTCGACGTGGCCGAGGCGCTTGATGACTTCCTGCGCCGCGCGCTCGCAGTCGCCGCGGGCGGTGACGTCGCAAGCCAGGCCGATATGGCCGGGACCGATGTCGGCGGCCGCCGCCGCGGCGGCGCCTTCATCGAGGTCGAGGATGGCGACGCGGCCGCCCTGCTGCGCGAACAGGCGCGCCACCGCTTTGCCGATGCCGCGCGCGGAAGCCGCGCCGGTGATCACGGCGATCTTGTCTTTGAGTAACACGGTTGTCTCCTGGTGTTGTTTTATTCGGCCTCTCCAGTTAGGCAGCACTGCCTTAGATTTCTTCGATGGCTGGAGTAGCGGAGGCAGTATTTCATCCGCCCAAACCACCAGCAAGCTAGAATTCCTCAAACCGCTTTGAATTATTTTCATAACAAGACAACAAAGCCGCACAGGGAGACACCATGCACCTGCCCCCGTTGAAGGCCGTGATCGCCTTCGAAGTCGTGGCCCGGCACGCCAACATCAGCAAGGCCGCGGAAGAGCTGAACCTGACGCCGTCGGCGGTCAGCCACCAGATCAGCAACCTGGAACATTTCGTCGGCCTGAAGCTGTTCGAGCGCACTTCGCGCGGCGTGGTGCTCACGCCCGCCGGCGAGCGCTACCAGCAGACGCTGGCGGGCGCATTGGCGCTGATCGCCAGCGCCGCCCAGAGCGCGCGCGCCGACGACGGCATCGAGGTGCTGCGGGTGCACGCTTCGCCCAGCTTCGCCAGCCTGTGGCTGATGCCGCGCCTGCCGCAGTTCATGCGCGAGCATCCCGACATCCGTATCCGACTGTCGGCCTCGCACATGCATTCCGACTTTTCGCGCGGCGAGATCGATCTCGACATCCGCTACGGCGCGGTGCGCTGGGCCGACCTGCATGTGGAAACCATCTTCACCGAGGAAATCATGCCCATGGTCAGCCCGGCCATGGCCGAACGGCTGCAACTGCGCAACCCGCAGCAATTGCTGCAGGAAAGCCTGATCTTCTCGGAAGTGAACCTGGTGCAATGGCCGCAATGGTTCGCCGCGCACGGCATCGATGTCAGCCCCAGCCACTACGCGCTGTCCTTCGACCGCGCCTACCTCGCCATCGAGGCTGCGGTGCAAGGGCTGGGGATCGCGCTGGACAGCGCCTGGCTGGCCAAGGGCCTGCTGGATCAAGGGCGGCTGGTGCCGCTGTTCGCCGACCGCAAGAGCATCCGGGTACATGCGCACCACCTGGTGTACCCGGCCACGCATGGCAAGTGGCCGAAGGTGAAGCGGTTTACCGAATGGATGGGGCAACAGGTCGATGCCGAGCGGCAAGAGCCCGGCGGCCGCTCCTGAGCGCCGCGACCGGAGCCGCAGAGACATTGCCTTATTGAAACATACGGCACATGGGGCGAACACCCGCAAGACACCCTGCTACCGCGCGGCCGGCATGGCCAGCGGGAGCGTCCCCGTTCATTTCAGTCGTCAATATTCGTGCGTGACTAAAAATAAATTGTTGTTTATTACTTCACATCTTCACAAATCTTCACAAAAATTCTGCAGAATATCTAAAAAATTGTTTCCTTCATGCATGCGCAGACATGGACAAAAAAAGTCAAGGGGAAACTCGCCGGGGGGGAGGGATCGGACGCCGCAACGCCTGCGGGTAGAGCCCTCTGCATTACCGTCTTGATCGTTTCGGTACATACATCTCCCCGAAAGACATGGCAATCAGCCATTGCTTTATTCGGAGGGGTGAATGAATCGTACCGAAGCAACCGATGCATGCCGGACGGCCATGCCCTGGGGGGAAAAGAGCGTTCCCCATTCTTGCCGCATGCTGCGCCTGACAAGCTGTGCCGCCATGCTGGCCCTGGCTTTTCCGATCCAGACCGCCATGGCGGCAACCGCGATCGGCGACGGCAATACCAGTAATGCATTCAGCATCGCGATCGGCTCCGGCAACGGCTCAGCCTCCGCCCCTACCGCCATCGGCGGCGGCGATATCGCCATCGGCAACAATACGACAGCGGGCAGCACCGGCAGCAGCAATAACGTCGCCATCGGTGGCCAGGCCTCATCGGGAAGCGGCGGCGGCAACGGCAACGTGGCACTGGGTTACCAGGCCAAGACCGGCTCGGGCGCGTCCAACAGCGTTGCCATCGGCACCAATGCATCTTCCAGCGCCGGCGCCAGCAACAGCGTCACCATCGGCACCGATACGGTGGCCGGCGACGTCTTCGCCACCGCACTGGGTTTCAGCGCGAAAGCCAACAGCGCGAGTTCGGTGGCGCTCGGCGACCGCTCTGTCAGCAACGGCGCCAATGCCATCGCCATCGGGGCCTCGGCGCAATCCCAGGCGCCCAACGCCACCGCGCTGGGCGCTTCGGCGCGCGCGTATGCCAGCGGCGGCATTGCGCTCGGCCTGGGCGCGATAGCAGGCATCTCCGGCAACGGCACCAATATCAATGGCGCCGCGCTTGGCAACAGCGCATCGGCCACCGGCATCCATGCCACCGCGCTTGGCGCGTTCAGTACGGCCTCGGGGGCCAACGCCATCGCCATCGGCGGCAATGCCAGCGCCGCGACTTCGGCCGCCGCCAGCGGCGCCTCGTCCGTTGCCATCGGCGCCAACAGCGTGGCCAACCAGAACAACAGCGTCGCCATCGGCGCCAACGCAACGACCGCGGTCGGCGCGCGCACCAACTACACGCCCTATGGCCTTTCCGGCACGCAAAGCTCGGTGGGCGAAGTCTCGGTCGGCAAGAGCGGCGCCGAGCGCACCATCACCAATGTCGCCGCCGGCATCGGCGGCACCGATGCGGTCAACGTCAACCAGTTGACCGGCATCAACAATGCCCTGACCGCGTCCATCAATGACAGCCTGCGCTGGGATGCCGCCGCCAACGGCGGCAGCGGCGCCTTCAGCGCGACGCATGGGGCTGCGACGTTCAACAAGATCGTCAATGTCGCCAATGGCACGGCCGCCAACGATGCGGTCAACCTGGGGCAACTGACTGCCGCCATCACATCGGTGTCCAGTTCCGCGACGAAATATTTCCACGCCAACTCGACCCAGGCCGATTCGCTTGCCAGCGGCGCCGAATCGGTCGCCATCGGCCCCGGCGCCGTCTCCGGCACGGCCAACAGCGTGGCGTTGGGCGCCAACTCGAGCACCGCCGTCGGCGCGCAGACGGCGTATACCGCCTACGGCCTCACCGCCCCGCAAAACTCGGTCGGCGAAGTCTCGGTCGGCAGCGCCGGCAACGAACGCACCATCACCAACGTCGCCGCCGGCGTCGCCGGCACGGATGCCGTCAACGTCAGCCAGTTGTCGAACGTGGCGACCACGCTCAGGACCGACAGCCTGCAATGGAGCTCGGCCGCCGGCGCTTTCAGCGCCACGCGCGGCATCGTCGCGCTCAACAAGATCACCAACATCGCCGATGGCGCCATCGCCGCCGGCAGCTCGGATGCGGTGACCGGCGGACAGCTCAACACCGCCATCAACAACAGCCTGCAATGGAATAGCGGCGCCGGCGCCTTTGTCGCCAGCCACGGCGCCACCCCCGCCAACAAGATCACCAACATCGCCGATGGCGCCATCGCCGCCGGCAGCTCGGATGCGGTGACCGGCGGGCAACTCAACACCGCCATCAACAACAGCCTGCAATGGGATGGCGCCGCCGGCGCTTTCAGCGCGACCCATGGCGCCGCCGCCACCAACAAGATCACCAACGTCGCCAACGGCACGGCCACCAACGATGCGGTCAACTTCGGCCAGCTCTCCGCCTTGTCGGGCAATGCGCTGCAATGGAATGGCGCGGCCTACGATGTGGCGCGCGGCGGCGCCAGCAGCAAGATCATCAACGTCGCCGATGGCACCGCCGCCGGCGATGCGGTCAACCTGGGACAGCTGACCGCGGCCATTTCCTCGGTATCCAATTCGGCGACGAAATATTTCCACGCCAACTCGACCCAGGCCGACTCGCTTGCCAGCGGCACGGAATCGGTCGCCGTCGGCCCGCGCGCGGTCGCCAATGGCGCCAACGCCGTCGGCATCGGCAACGGCGCCACCGCCGACCAGGCCAACAGCGTGGCGCTGGGCGCCAATTCGGCCACCACCATCGGCGCCCAGGCGTCCTACACCGCTTATGGCCTGGTCGCCGCGCAGGTCTCGGCCGGCGAAGTCTCAGTCGGCCGCGCCGGCGCCGAACGCACCATCACCAACGTCGCCGCCGGCGTCGGCGGCACCGATGCGGTCAACGTCAACCAGTTGACCAGCGTCAACAATGCCTTAAGCGCCGCCATCGGCGACAGCCTGCACTGGGACGCGGCCGCCAACGGCGGCGCCGGCGCCTTCAACGTCGCGCGCTCCGGCGTCAACAGCAAGATCATCAATGTCGCCAACGGCACCGCCGCCAACGACGCCGTCAACTTCGGCCAGCTCTCGGCCTTGTCCGGCAATGCGCTGCAATGGGACGGCACGACCTACAATGCCGCCCGCGGCGGCGTGAACAGCAAGATCACCAATATCGCCGCCGGCGATATCAGCGCAACCAGCACCGACGCCGTCAACGGCGCGCAACTGTTCGCCTCCCTCGGCAGCTTCAGCAATCCCAGCTACACCAACCTCAATGGCCAGGGCATCAAGTATGTGCGCACCAATGACACCGGCCTGACGCCGACCGACGTATCGGCGATCGGCCAGGGTTCGACCGCGGTCGGATACAGTGCCTCGGCCACCGGCGCCAATGCCGTGTCGATCGGCGCCCAGGCCCTGGCACAAAGCGATGGCAGTGTCGCCATCGGCCAGGGCTCGACCACCGTGTCCGGCAAGTCGGTATCGATCGGCAACTTCAACATCGCCAGCGGTAACGGCGCGGTCGCGCTGGGCGATCCCAACAATGCCACCGGCGATGGCGCGCTGGCCATCGGCCAGGACAATACCGCCAGCGGCGATGGTTCGATGGCGCAAGGCAACACCAATACGGCCAACGGCCAGGGAGCGATCGCGCTGGGCAACCTGTCCAATGCCGCCGCCGCCGGCGCGCTGGCGGCGGGCGACCATGCCAATGCCCTGGCCACCGGCGCCATCGCCATCGGCACCAATGCATCGGCCAGCACCGTCGATACGCTTGCCCTTGGCCGCAACAGCAGCGCCACCGCCGCCAACAGCGTGGCGCTGGGCGCGGGCTCGGCGGCCAGTACCGGCGCCCAGGTCAATTACACCGCCTATGCCTTGAGCGCGCCGCAGACATCGGCCGGCGAAGTCAACGTAGGCAACCGCACCATCAGCGGCGTGGCGGCCGGCAGGAGCGCTTCCGATGCGGTCAATGTCAGCCAGTTGCAGGCCATGACGTCGACCATCAACGGCAATGCGCTGCAATGGGATCCGGCCGCGCTGAGCGGCGCCGGCGCCTACAGCGCCTTCCGCGGCGGGGCCAACAACGAGATCGTCAACGTGGCCGACGGCTCCAGCCCGCAATCGGTGGCCACGGTACGCCAGTTGAGCGCGGCGATCGGCGCGGTTGCCGCCACCGGCTCCTTGTACTTCCATGCCAACAGCCCTGGCAACCTGGATTCGGTAGCCGCCGGCGACCAGGCGATTGCCGTCGGCCCGATCAGCATCGCCGATGGCGCATACAGCATCGCGCTCGGCCAAGGCGCTTCCACCACCAGTGCCGCCGACAATGCCATCGCCATGGGCAACGGCGCCCGGGTCTCGGCCGCGAACTCGCTGGCCATCGGCCTCAATGCGAGCGCCAGCCTGGCCAACAGCGTGGCGCTCGGGGCCGGCTCGGCCACCACCGTGGGCCCGCTCACCAACTACAATGCCTACATGCTGGCGGCGCTGCAAAGCTCGGCGGGGGAAATCAATATCGGCAACCGCCAGCTCACCGGGCTGGCCGCCGGCAGCGCCGACACCGATGGCGTCAACGTCAGCCAGCTGCGCGCCGTCTACACCGATTTGAATAGCCGTATCGCGACCAGCGGCGGCAGTGGCAGCGGCAACAGCGGCGGCGGCAACACCATCAGCGGCAACAAGGTCTGCGGCGGCGGCAGTTGCGGCGATGTCCTGTCCTACGACAGCGCCAGCAACAACAGCGTCACGCTGGGCGGCGCCGGCAGCGCGCCGGTGGCGATCCACAACGTGGCGGCCGGCGTGGCCGATACCGATGCGGTGAATGTGTCGCAGCTCAATGGCGCGGTGGGACAAGCCAAGCAATATACGGATCAGAAGTTCCAGCAATTGAACCGGGAATCGTTTGCCGCGGCCGCATCGGCCATGGCCTTGGCGACGCTGCCGCAAGCGACCCAGCCGGGCCAGAACCTGATGACCTTCGGCAGCAGCACGTATGAAGGCGAGAGCGCGATGGCCGTGGGCTTGTCGCGCCAAAGCGGCCGCTGGGTGGTCAAAGGCGCGTTCACCACCAATAGCCGCGGCCGGACCGGCGCGGCCATGGGCGCCGGATTCGCCTGGTAAGCCGACTGGCAAATGCAATTGTTCCGTCGGGATTGGCGGCTTGTTCATCCGATTGAAATACGCGGCCGCTGGATACCATGCAAGCAACATCGGGGGCGCTACGAATGAGCCCACCCATTCGAAGCCCTCTTTTCCAAGGAGACCAATATGATGTCATCGACGCCGTTCAAGAAAGTCGCCCTGGCTGCGGGCGCCGCGCTGTTATTGCAGAGCAGCCTTGCGCTGGCGCAGACTGCGCCGCTCAACGACCTGATCAAGACCGCCTCCCAATGGGCTGCCCTGGCCGACGCCAATCAAGCCGACCGCATGTGGGACAGCAGCAGCCCGATCATGCAAAAGCGCATGCAAAAACCGGAATGGGCGCAATACCTCGGCACCCTGCGCGGGGAGCTGGGTTCCACCCAGGCGCGCGAGTGGAGCCAGGTCACGCGCGTGGTCAATCCGCCGGGCCTGCCGCCGGGCGAGTACA
Organism: Herbaspirillum sp. GW821-FHT09A12; assembly: GCF_059418325.1. Taxonomy (NCBI): domain Bacteria; kingdom Pseudomonadati; phylum Pseudomonadota; class Betaproteobacteria; order Burkholderiales; family Oxalobacteraceae; genus Herbaspirillum; species Herbaspirillum sp. GW821-FHT09A12. The sequence goes on along the minus strand of NZ_JBWKPR010000001.1, from coordinate 349,935 downwards.
TGAACGTGATGTTCAATACCAATTTCGCCCGTATTCCGACGGTGGAAAAAGTGTCGCTGGCGCCGACCGGCGGCAAGTGGATGCCGGTCGGCTACGTCATCACGCCAGCCGTGCCGCCCACCGCGGCCACCGCCCGTCCGGCGCAATGATGCGATGATGCGATGACATCGCGACATCATTGCCCGAACATGCGCCTGCCGCGCGGCCCCATGACATGACTGCGCAGGGTGGCGGCAAGCCGGTCACGCGTTGCCTGCCGTCACTCCTCCCCAACTGCCGGCCCATGAATTTGCCTGCCCGGCCGGATCGGCTCGATCCGATGGCCCGGGCCCGCCATTGCGAGCGGCCGCCGACGCCATGCTTGCCGCACCATCGCCGCACGGCATCGTCCGTGGCGGCGTAGCGTCATTTATAATAGGCGGTTTCGCAAAAACACACGTCAAATCATGGAATTAGCCAAGTCTTTCGAGCCTGCCGAGATTGAAAAATTCTGGCGCGAGGAGTGGGAAAAGCGCGGTTACTTCGCCGCCACCACCGACGCCGAAAAACCGTCGTTTTCCATCCAGCTGCCGCCGCCGAACGTGACCGGCACCCTGCACATGGGCCACGCGTTCAACCAGACCATCATGGACGGCCTGACGCGCTACCACCGCATGCGCGGCTACAACACCGCCTGGATCCCGGGCACCGACCACGCCGGCATCGCCACCCAGATCGTGGTGGAGCGCCAGCTCGACGCGCAGAAGGTGTCGCGCCATGACCTCGGCCGCGAGAAGTTCGTCGAGAAGGTATGGGAATGGAAGGAAAAGTCCGGCTCCACCATCACCGGCCAGATGCGCCGCATGGGCGCCTCGACCGACTGGAAGCGCGAATACTTCACGATGGACCCGAAGATGTCCAAGGCGGTCACCGAAGTGTTCGTGCGCCTGTACGAGCAGGGCCTGATCTACCGCGGCAAGCGCCTGGTCAACTGGGATCCGGTGCTGGGCACCGCGGTGTCCGACCTGGAAGTGGTGTCGGAAGAAGAAGACGGCTCGATGTGGCACATCCAGTACCCGCTGGCCGATGGCAGCGGCCACATCACGGTCGCCACCACCCGTCCGGAAACCATGCTGGGCGACGTCGCCGTGGCGGTCGACCCGACCGACGAGCGCTATGCCGCGCTGGTGGGCAAGATGCTCAAGCTGCCGCTGGTCGGCCGCGAGATCCCCATCATCAAGGATGAATACGTCGACAAGGAATTCGGCACCGGCTGCGTGAAGATCACGCCGGCGCACGACTTCAACGACTACCAGGTCGGCGCTCGCCACAACCTGGACAAGATCAGCGTGTTCACGCTGGACGCCAAGATCAACGAAAACTCGCCCGAGAAATACCGCGGCCTGGACCGCTTCGAAGCGCGCAAGCAGATCGTGGCCGACCTCGAGGCGCTGGGCCTGCTGGAACTGGTCAAGCCGCACAAGCTGATGGTGCCGCGCGGCGACCGCACCGGCGTGGTGATCGAGCCGATGCTGACCGACCAGTGGTTCGTGGCGATGAGCAAGCCGGCGCCGGAAGGCACCTACTTCCCCGGCAAGTCGATCGCCGAGACCGCGCTGGAGAAGGTTGCCTCCGGTGAGATCAAGTTCGTGCCGGAGAACTGGACCAATACCTACAACCAGTGGTTGAACAACATCCAGGACTGGTGCATCTCGCGCCAGCTGTGGTGGGGCCACCAGATCCCGGCCTGGTACGACGACGAAGGCAACATCTACGTCGCCCGCAGCGAGGAAGAAGCCCGCGCGCAAGCCGGCGGCCGCGCCGTCAGGCGCGACGAGGACGTGCTGGACACCTGGTTCTCCTCGGCGCTGGTGCCGTTCTCGACCCTGGGCTGGCCGGAAGAGACCCCGGACTACAAGCTGTTCCTGCCGTCGTCGGTGCTGGTGACCGGCTTCGACATCATCTTCTTCTGGGTGGCGCGCATGGTCATGATGACCACGCACTTCACCGGCAAGGTGCCGTTCGACACCGTCTACGTGCACGGCCTGGTGCGCGACGGCAGCGGCCAGAAGATGTCCAAGTCCAAGGGCAACACGCTGGACCCGATCGACCTGATCGACGGCATCGGCGTGGATGAACTGGTGGCCAAGCGCACTGCCGGCCTGATGAACCCGAAGCAGGCGGCCAGCATCGAGAAGGCCACCCGCAAGGAATTCGCCGACGGCATCCCGGCCTTCGGCACCGATGCGCTGCGCTTCACCTTCGCCTCGCTGGCGACCCTGGGCCGCAACATCAACTTCGACCTGAACCGCTGCGAAGGCTACCGCAACTTCTGCAACAAGCTGTGGAACGCCACCCGCTTCGTGCTGATGAACACCGAAGGCCAGGACTGCGGTTTCGACGGCCATGAGAAGGGCGTGTGCGACAAGAGCTACCTGCAGTTCTCGCAGGCCGACCGCTGGATCGTGTCGCTGCTGCAGCGTACCGAAGCCGAAGTGGCGAAGGGTTTCGCCGACTACCGCTTCGACAACATCGCCACCGCCATCTACAAGTTCGTGTGGGACGAGTACTGCGACTGGTACCTGGAAATGGCCAAGGCCCAGATCCAGACCGGCAACGAGGCGCAGCAACGCGCCACCCGCCGCACCCTGCTGCGCGTGCTGGAAGTGATCCTGCGCCTGGCGCACCCGGTGCTGCCGTTCATCACCGAACAGTTGTGGCAAACCGTGGCGCCGCTGACCGACAAGCAGCTCGATCCGGCCGGCGACTCGATCATGCGCCAGCCGTATCCGCAAGCCGACCTGGACAAGGTCGACGCCGAAGCCGAGGCCTGGATGGCGCAGTTCCGCGCGCTGACCGATGCCTGCCGCAACCTGCGCGGCGAGATGCAGCTGGCGCCGTCGCTGCGCGTGCCGCTGGTCGTGGAAGCGGCCGACGCCTCGGCGGTGCAGTCCTTCCTGCCTTACCTGCAGGGCCTGGTGCGCCTGTCGGAAACGCAGGTGGTGGCGCAACTGCCGGAGTCGCCGGCGCCGGTGGCCATCGTCGGCGACGTCAAGCTGATGCTGAAGGTGGAAATCGACGTGGCCGCCGAGCGCGAACGCCTGGGCAAGGAAATCGCCCGCCTGAGCGGCGAGATCGCCAAGGCCAACGGCAAGCTGTCCAACGAAAGCTTCGTGGCGCGCGCGCCGGAAGCGGTGGTGGCGCAGGAGAAGGAACGCCTGGCGACCTTCACCGCCACGGTCGGGAAGCTGCAGGAGCAGTTGGCGAAACTGAAGTAAGTTTCGCCGCATCCGGCCAGCGCCAAGCCGCCGTTCCGCAAGGGACGGCGGCTTTTGTTTTTATCGCTTGCCCTGCGCGCCCGGCTTGACTACACTGAGTCGATAAAATTAGAACAACCGTGCTTTTAATCAAAATTGGAGACAACATGAATACCAAGGCTTCCCCTTCCGCCCTGCCCCGTCTTGCCGCAGCCGGCGTGCTGCTGGCCGGCCTGTTGGCATCGGCCTGCGCCTTTGCCGACGGCTCCCCGGTCGGCTTGTGGAAGAACATCGATGACGCCACCGGCAAACCCAAGGCATTGATCCGCATCACCGAAAGCAATGGCGAACTGTCGGGCAAGATAGAGAAGCTGTTCCGCACGCCGGAAGAAGACCAGAACCCGGTCTGCGCCAAGTGCGAGGGCGAACTGAAGGACCAGCCCATCGTCGGCATGACCATCCTCTCCGGCTTGAAGAAGGATGGCGACGAGTACAGCGGCGGCCAGATCCTCGATCCGGCCAACGGCAAGCTCTACAAGAGCAAGCTGACGGTGATTGAAGACGGCAAGAAACTCAACGTGCGCGGCTATATCGGCGTGCCGATGCTGGGACGCACGCAGACCTGGGTGCGCGAGGAATAAGCGCCGCGCTGTCTTCCACGGCAATACCAATGCAAACGGCAACGAAAGATTCGTTGCCGTTTTGCTTTGTGTGTGTGTGGAGGGGGGAGCGTTCGTTGCTTAACGCCCCGCCTGGGATTTTTGCACGTAGCGGTCAAGCTCGCGCGCGAAGGCACGGCTGTCGCCCTGGCTGAAGGCGGCCGGGCCGCCGGTTTCCATGCCGCTGCTGCGCAGTTCTTCCATGAAATTGCGCATGCTCAGGTGCTGGCGGATATTGTCGGCGGTATAGAGTTCGCCGCGCGGATTGAGCGCGACGCCGCCCTTGGCGACGACATCGGCCGCCAGCGGGATATCGGCGGTGATGACCAGGTCGCCGGCCTGCGCCAGCTTGACGATCTCGCGGTCGGCCACGTCGAAGCCGGCCGGCACCACGATGGATTTGATGAAGCGCGAGGGCGGCGTGCGCAGCCCCCGGTTGGCCACCAGGGTCACCACGATGCCGGTGCGCTCCGCCACGCGAAACAGCATGTCCTTGATGACGCCCGGACAGGCGTCGGCATCAACCCAGATCTGCATGGAGAAACCCTGCTGCGAAAGCGGCGGTGTGAGGCCTTGGCGCTGTATTCAAACGAAGGAGACGGTCAACCCCGGCAGGGTAACACCGGAAAACGCCGTGACCCAGGTCTGGCCCGGTTCGATCGGCAGGGCATCGGTCCAGGTGCCGGTGGTGATGATCTCGCCGGCCTGCAATTGGCGGAACTGCGACTGCTTCTGCAGCAGCTGGTGCAGGTGCCACAGGGCGTGCAAGGGGCTGTCCATCTCGTCGTTGCAAAAGCCCGCAGCGCGCAGCACGCTGGCGGACTCGGTGTTGCACGACAGCGAGACGGTGGCGCCGGCCAGGATCTGCGGCAGGTGGTGGCGCGTGCCGAACGACAGCACATGCGGCTCGCCGATGATCAGCGTGCCGTGCAGGCCGAAGGCGGCGATCGAGTCGGCCACCGTGAACTCCCAGTTGGCGTAGGGGCACACCACGATCTCGAAACCGTGCGCCATCCATTCCAGGCAGTCGGCCAGCTCGTCCAGCGTGGCGTCGGGCGCCGGCGTCTTGCCCAGCTTGAACACGATCTCGGGTTCGATGCGCGGCTGCACCGCGCCGGCCAGCGATTGCGTGCCGTGGTTGTCTTCGGCGAAGCGCACGGTGGTGTCGAACACCGGCGCCCAGATCGGCGTGCGGGTGTCGTCGGTGACGCCGTAGCGCGACCAGGACTTGCGCACCGAAAACCCGATCTTGCGCCCGACCGGCTGCTCGCCTTGCGCCACGCGGATGTTGCGGATGCTGTAGGCGATGTCGTAGGCGTCCTCGAGCGAGAGCGGCTCGTTCTTGGAGATCAGGGGGATTTGCTTCGAGTTGGCCCGCGCATCGAGCAGTTGATGCGCATAGCGGCTTGCTTGGCTCGACATTAGCATGACAGGCTCACATCGAAAGATAGTGAATAGCTATCCATTGTCAATGACGATTAGTTTTTGCACAAGTAAAAACTCGCCTTTGCAGTCTTTCAGGCAAAAATTTCACACGATTGGAATATTTCACGTAAGGCGTTCTTTCCGCCAGTGCAACAATCCATCGTCATGGCTTGTCTCGGACGCAAACCGGCGGCATGCCTGCACCGGCTCAGCCGCCCCACAGGTCGCCGTTGGGGCTGGTGCGCGGCGCGGCCACGCCGAAATGCTGGTAGGCCGCCGGGGTGGCGATGCGTCCGCGCGGGGTGCGCTGCAGGTAGCCCTGCTGGATCAGGTAGGGTTCCAGCACGTCCTCGATGGTGTCGCGCTCTTCGCCGATGGCGGCCGCCAGGTTGTCCAGCCCGACCGGGCCGCCGCTGAACTTGAACAGCACCGCTTCGAGCAGCTTGCGGTCCATCAGGTCGAAACCGACCGGGTCGACGTCCAGCATCACCAGCGCCGCATCGGCCATCGCGCGCGTGATCTCGCCGCGGCCCTTGACCTCGGCGTAGTCGCGCACGCGGCGCAACAGACGGTTGGCGATGCGCGGGGTGCCGCGGCTGCGCTTGGCGATTTCCAGCGCGCCGTCCTCGACGATGGGGGCGTTCAACAATCCGGCGCTGCGCGTGACGATGCGCGCCAGTTCGGGCGGGGTATAGAACTCCAGCCGGGCGACGATGCCGAAGCGGTCGCGCAGCGGATTGGTCAGCATGCCGGCGCGGGTGGTGGCGCCGACCAATGTGAACGGCTGCAGGTCGAGGCGCACCGAGCGCGCCGCCGGGCCTTCGCCGATCATGATGTCGATCTGGTAATCCTCCAGCGCCGGGTAGAGGATTTCCTCCACCACCGGCGACAGGCGGTGGATCTCATCGATGAACAGGACATCGTTGGCTTCGAGGTTGGTCAGGAGCGCCGCCAGGTCGCCAGCGCGTTCCAGCACCGGGCCGGAAGTCTGGCGCAGGTTCACGCCCATCTCGCGCGCGATGATGTGCGCCATGGTGGTCTTGCCCAAACCCGGCGGGCCGAACAGCAAGGTGTGGTCGAGCGCCTCGCCGCGCCCGCGCGCGGCCGCGATGAAAATCTCCAGCTGGCCGCGCACCTTTTCCTGGCCGACGTATTCGTCGAGCTGCTTGGGGCGCAAGGCGCGCTCGATAGCCTCCTCGTTGGCCGAAGCCGGGGTGGCGGCGATGATGCGCTGTTCGGAAAAATCGTCGGTCTGGATGCTCATGCGGTAATCCTATCCCTCTCCATCAGGCCTTGGACAAGGCCTTGAGCGCGTGCTTGATGCCGTCGGACACGCTGGCGTCCTTGGGTACCTGCTTCAGCGCCAGCGTCGCTTCCTTGTCGGAATAGCCCAGCGCCAGGAGCGCGTTGAGGATATCGGCCGAGGCATCGGAATGCGCGGCGCCGCCGGCCGCGCCGAGATCGGCGCCGAGCTTGCCCTTCAACTCGAGCAGCAGGCGCTCGGCGGTCTTCTTGCCGATGCCGGGCACCCGGGTCAGGCGCCCCGCTTCCTGCAGCGTCACCGCCTGCGCCAGGTCGGCTACCGACATGCCCGACAGGATCGCCAGCGCGGTACGCGCGCCGACGCCTGAAATCTTGATCAGCTCCTTGAAGGTGTTGCGCTCCTCGGCGGTGCCGAACCCGAACAGGATGTGCGCATCCTCGCGGATGGCGAGGTGGGTCAGCAACACCACCTTGTCGCCCAGTCCGGGCAGGTTGTAGAAGGTGCTCATCGGCACCGCGACCTCATAGCCGACGCCATTGCAGTCGACCAGCAGATTCGGGGGATTTTTTTCGAACAGGGTTCCGGAGAGGCGACCGATCATGGCATGGATGTGTTGGGCGTTGGTATCAACGATAAGCCGGAATGATACAGTACTGTTTGGATAAACAGTATCCCGCATCACCCGGCGACACCCGCCGCATTACATATAAAAAGGACAAGCATGGCAGGCAGCAGCTTCTTCGCACTGATCGACGATATCGCCTCGGTATTGGATGACGTTTCCGCAATGACCAAGGTCGCGGCCAGGAAAACCGCCGGCGTGCTGGGCGACGACCTCGCCCTGAACGCCCAGCAGGTGGCGGGGGTCAAGGCCGAGCGCGAACTGCCGGTGGTGTGGGCGGTGGCCCTGGGTTCGCTCAAGAACAAGGCGATCCTGGTGCCGGCGGCGCTGGCCATCAGCGCCTTCATCCCGTGGGCGGTAACGCCGCTGCTGATGCTGGGCGGCGCCTTCCTGTGCTTCGAAGGTTTCGAAAAGCTGGCGCACAAATACCTGCCGCACGGAGCCGGCGAACAACACCATGAGAGCGCCGGCGCTCCCGCCGAGATCGATCCCGCGGCCTATGAACAGGACAAGATCAAGGGCGCCGTACGCACCGACTTCATCCTCTCGGCCGAAATCATCGCCATCACCCTGGGCACCGTCGCCGGCGCGCCGTTGCAGCAGCAGGTGACGGTGCTGGTCGGCATCGCGCTGATCATGACGGTGGGGGTGTACGGCATCGTCGCCGCTATCGTGAAACTCGACGATGGCGGGCTCTACCTGCTGCGCACGGCCGGCGCCGGCACGCTCGGCCGCATCAAGCAAAAACTGGGGCGCGCCATCCTGGCGGCGGCCCCGGCCATGATGCGCAGCCTGTCGGTGATCGGCACCGTGGCCATGTTCATGGTGGGCGGCGGCATCCTGACGCACGGCTTGCCGTTCGCCCACCACGGCATCGCAGCGGCAGCCGCGGCCATCGCCGGCGTACCGGTCGTTGGTGGCGTGCTGGCGGCGCTGGCGCCGTCGGTACTCGATGCCGTGTTCGGCGTCGTCGCGGGCGGCGTGGTGTTGCTGGCGGTAGAGGCGGTCAAGCGCATGCTCGCCCTGGCAAGAAAATCGCAGCAATAAGGCCGGCGCACCGTCGTCATCCTATCCGCATGGCGGTGGCGACAGCAGCGGGAGCCTCAGCCCACCAGCCGTCCGCCGCGCATGCGCAAGCCCTTCTTCGCCAGCCCCGGCGCCAGCGTACCCAGGCTGGCCAGCACATCGCCGCCGTGCGCATGGCAGATCGCCACGCCCAGCGCATCGGCGGCGTCGGTGCCGGGCAGGCCCGGCAACTGCAGCAGCCGCGCCACCATTTCCTGCACCTGCGCCTTTTGCGCCCGGCCATGGCCGGCCACGGCTTGCTTGACCTGCAACGCGGTGTATTCGGCCACCGCCAGGTCGGCGCCGACCAGCGCGCAGATCGCCGCCCCGCGCGCCTGCCCCAGCAGCAAGGTGGATTGCGGGTTGACGTTGACGAACACCTTTTCGATCGCCGCGCAGTCGGGCGCATAAGCGCGCACCACTTCGGAAACGCTGTTGAGGATCACCTTGAGCCGCTGCGGCAGGTCGCCGTCGGGCGTCTTGATGGTGCCCGAGGCGATATAGGAAAGCTTGTTGCCCTGCTTGCGGATCACGCCGAAACCGGTGGTGCGCAAACCAGGGTCGATACCGAGAATTTTCATGAACCCGAACGTTGAGATGACTGCCGGGGCAGACAAGGCCTGATGATAATCGATCCTGAGCGGCCCTGAGCGGCCCTAATCGGCCTTCACTACCTCGACTACCTTCCACTCGGTGCCTTGTGACTCATACACGGTAAACACCGGATTATTCAAATTCCCCTCCCGATCGAACTCAATGGGGCCGGTCAGTCCCTTGAACTTTTCCTTGTGCAAGGTCTCCGCCAGCTTCTGCGGATCGAGGGAATTAGCGGACTTGATGGCCTCGCCCAGTATCTGCACCGCATCGTAAGCGCGCAACGCGCTGACATCGATGTAGGATCCCTGGAAATTCGCGAGATAGGCTTTTTCAAAGGACTTCCACTTGGCAATCTTGTCCCTGGGCTGGTCCGACTCCAGCGACAGGATATTGCCGACGTCATTGACCCGGCTCAGCACATTCTGGTTGTTCATTCCATTCATCGCATTCAGGAAGCGGGTGGTCAACCCCAGGCGCTTGGCGCTGACGATCATGTTGGCGGCCTGCAAATGCGTGCCGCCCCAGAAAATCGCATCGGCTTTGCGCTCCTTGATCTCCGTCAGCGCCTGGTTGAAGTCGGAAGTCTTGTCGCTCACGGAATAATGGCCGGCAATCATGCCGCCGGCGGTTTTGAAGCCATCGCTGAACTGGCTTGCCATGGCCATGCCGGACGGCGTTTTGTCATCGATGACGGCAATGCGGCGCAGCTTCAAATCGCGGTAGGCGTATTTTCCGAAGAGGATGCCGCCCTGCTCGCTGTGACCGAACATGCGAAATACGTTGTCATACCCGAGCTGCGTGAATTGGCGATTGGTCGCCCCGACCGACAGCTGGGGAATATGCTCCGCCTGGAAAATATCGGCGGTCGCAATGCATACCGTCGAACTGTGGCAGATCGCGGCCACGATTTTCCTCTTCAACAAATATTGCGCGGCCAATCTGCCGGTATTGGCGTTGAAACGGTCATCTTGCACCAGCAGCTGGAAATTGACCTTGACGTTGTTGACCTTGATGCCTTTCTGGTTCAGCTCGTCGATTGCCAGCTGTGCGCCATTGACCATGCTGACGCCGCGCTCCTGGTTGGAACCGCTTTGCGGCGCCAAAAATCCGATGGACACCGTGATTTCTTCCGCATGGCCCGGGACGGGGGCAATGCCGGTTCCGAAAGCAAACAACAGCAGGAACGCGCGCCAGAATCCGGCGCGCATGAGGCGAAATGACCAGGCCATCAAACTCCTCCCAAGGATAAAAAATCGCAGGTCATTATCCATCGAAAAGAACAAGATGACGCGCTGGCGGCACCTCAACGTACGCAAAACAACAGCGTCCGCTCCTCCGCTCGGGCCGCGCAAACATCCTGCCGGCAATTTGCGGCATCGCACACGCGGACATCCTCACGCATCCTCACGGCGTGGCCGCCTTCAGCGCCTGCGCCTGGCGCACCCATTGCTGCACCGAGGGACGTTGCCATTGACGCTTGGCGTACTGCTGCAACGCCGGCGGCAACGGGTCGCCATGCAGCGCCAGGCGGTTGAGCATCAGCGCCAGGTCGGTGTCGGCGATGCACCATTCGCCAAACAGGTTGTCCTTGCCGGCCAACAGCGTTTGCGCGGCCGCCGCGAGCTTGTCGGCCGCCGCCTTGGCCGCCGCCGACAAGGGCGCGAAACCCTCGCCATAGAACAGCACTTCGGTCGGCCGCTCCTGGCGTATCGGCATCAGGTCGCTGCGCAGCCAGGCCTGCACTTCGCGCGCCTTGGCCCGCTGGCGGACATCGGCCGGATACACCGCGCGGTGCGCCGGCGCGGGAAAGCGTTCTTCCAGGTATTCGGCAATCGCGGTCGACTCGGCTAAGTGAAACTCACCGTCCGACAAGGTCGGCACACGCCGCGTCAGCGACACGCTGGCGTAGCCGGCGCCCTGGTTCTGGCGCGCGGCCAGGTCGATCGCCAGCAACTCGAACGGCAAGCCCTTCTCGGTCAGGGTGACGAAGGCCGACATGGCGTAAGGGCTGATGAACTGGGCGTCGACGTAAAGCTGCAATTGCGGTGTGTTCAAGCGGTTTCTCCCTGATTGTCCGGCCTTGCTCGGATGTAGTCCGGATCCATCGACACATTAAAACAAAACGCCCGGCAGCGCCGGGCGTTTTTGATGTCATTGCCGCCGGCTGATCAGTGGCGGAAGTGGCGCGTGCCGGTCAGCAGCATCACCACGCCGCGCTCATTGGCGGCGTCGATCACTTCCTGGTCGCGCATGGAGCCGCCCGGGTGGATCACGCAGGTCGCGCCGGCATCCACCACCACGTCCAGGCCATCGCGGAACGGGAAGAAGGCGTCCGAGGCCACGGCCGAACCGGCCAGGCTCAGGCCGGCATTTTGCGCCTTGATCGAGGCGATGCGCGCGGAGTCGATGCGGCTCATCTGGCCGGCGCCTACGCCCAGGGTCATGCCGTTGCCGCAGAATACGATGGCGTTGGACTTGACGAACTTGGCCACGCGCCAGGCGAACATCAGGTCCTGCAATTGCTGCGGGGTCGGCTGCAGCTTGCTGACTACCTTCACTTCCGACGGCAGCACGTTCTTGGCGTCGGGCGACTGCACCAGCAGGCCGCCGCCGACGCGCTTGAAGTCGTAGGCATTCAAGCCGCTTGTTCCTTTATCCAACGGGATTTCCAGCAAGCGCACATTCTGCTTGGCGGCGAAGACCTTCCTGGCCTCATCCGAGAACGTCGGCGCGATCAGCACTTCGACGAACTGCTTGGCCACCGCTTCGGCCGCCGCGCCGTCCAGCGCACGGTTGAAGGCGATGATGCCGCCGAAGGCCGAGGTCGGGTCGGTCTGCAGGGCCTTGCTGTACGACTCCAGCGGGTTGGCGCCGACCGCCACGCCGCAGGGGTTGGCGTGCTTGATGATGACGCAGGCGGCCGTTTCAGCGGCGTCGAAGGTCTTCACGCATTCCCAGGCGGCGTCGGCGTCGGCGATGTTGTTGAACGACAGTTCCTTGCCTTGCAGCTGGGTGTAGTTGGCCAGCGCGCCGTCGATCTTCTTGACGTCGCGGTAGAACGCCGCGCTCTGGTGCGGATTCTCGCCGTAACGCATGTCCTGCACTTTTTCAAAGTGCAGGTTCAGGGTGTCCGGATAGGCGCTGCGGGTGGCGTGCTGCTTGTCCTGGCCCAGCGAGGTGAAATAGTTGGTGATGGCGCCGTCGTATTGCGCGGTGTGGGCGAACACCTTCTTGGCCAGCGCGAAACGTTTCTCGTATGGCAGATCGCCGCTGGCCTGCAGGTCGGCCAGCACGCCGTCGTAGTCGCTCGGGTCGCAGATCACCACCACGTCCTTGTGGTTCTTGGCCGAGGAACGCAGCATGGCCGGGCCGCCGATGTCGATGTTCTCGATCGCGTCTTCCAGCGAGCACTCTTCCTTGGCCACGGTCTGCTGGAACGGGTACAGGTTCACCACCACCATGTCGATGGTCGGGATGGCGTGCTGTTCCAGCGCGGCCATATGCTCGGGGAAATCGCGGCGCGCCAGGATGCCGCCGTGCACCTTGGGATGCAGCGTCTTGACGCGGCCATCCAGCATTTCCGGGAAACCGGTGTAGTCGGCCACTTCGGTGACCTTCAGGCCGTTGTCGGCCAGCAGCTTGGCGGTGCCGCCGGTGGACAGGATATTGACGCCCATGGCGGACAGCGCGCGCGCGAATTCGAGCACGCCTGCCTTGTCGGATACGGAAATGAGTGCTTGTTTGATCATGGTAGGCAAGACTGGAAAAGGAAGATGGGAACCTGAAAACCGTTGAAGAAATAAGTTGAATCAGTTGGGCCAGGCCGGCGCACGCGGCGCCGGCCTGCGGTCAGAGCAGACCGTGCTGCTGCAATTTCTTGCGCAGCGTATTGCGGTTGATGCCAAGGATTTCGGCGGCCTGCGACTGGTTGCCTTCGGCGCGCGCCATCACGGTTTCGAAGACCGGCTTCTCGACCGTCGACAGGACCATGTCGTAGACGTTGGTGGGCAGTTGTTCGCCCAGGTCCCGGAAATATTTTTCCAGGCTCTTCTTGACGACATCCTCAATGCTTTCTTTGCTCATTGCTTTGTGCTTCTGTTTTTATCGGCACCGCCGCGGCCGCACGCAATCTGACGTTGCGTCCCCCGTGGACTGGTTTGTTGCAGCAATGCCGTGCTGTTGATCAATTTGCGCGTCCTGCGCATCCGATTCGTTTCACTTACTGTTTCGCGAGAAAAAATTCCCACGACACCCGGAAAATCAGGCGGCAAGCGCTTCTTCGGAGAAGCCGTATTGTAACCGCTCGCCGTAGGCCGCCTGCCCCGCGAAGAAATTGCGTACCGCCCTGAGCTGTTCGGCGCAATTCTCGATGCGGTTCATGCCGCGCCGGAAATCCTCGCCGCCGGGCAAGTCGCGCACATACCATCCGATATGCTTGCGCGCCGTGCGCACGCCGAGGTAGTCGCCGTAGAACGCGTAATGCGCCTGCAAATGCTCGTCCATCAATTGCTCGACTTCGGTCACCAGCGGCGCCGGCAGGTAAGTGCCGGTTTCCAGGAAATGCGCGATCTCGCGGAAGATCCACGGCCGCCCCTGGGCGGCGCGGCCGACCATGACGGCGTCGGCGCCGGTGACGCGCAATACCTCGCGCGCCTTTTCCGGCGATGTGATGTCGCCGTTGGCCACCACCGGGATCCGCACCGCCGCCTTGACTGCCGCGATGGTGTCGTATTCGGCGTCGCCGCTGTAGCCGTCGGCGCGGGTGCGGCCGTGCAGCGTCAGCATGGCGATGCCACTCTGCTCAGCCCGCGCGGCGATCTTCAGCGCGTTCTTGTTGGCGCGGTCCCAGCCGGTGCGGAACTTTAGCGTCACCGGCACGTCGACCGCGCCCACCACCGCATCGAGGATGCGAGCCACCAGTTCTTCGTCCTGCAACAGGGCCGAACCGCACCAGCTGTTGCAAACCTTCTTGACCGGGCAACCCATGTTGATGTCGATGATCTGGGCGCCGCGCTCGACGTTGTACTTCGCGCAGCCGGCCAGCATGGCGGGATCGGCGCCGGCAATCTGCACCGCCTTGGGCTCCATCTCGCCATCGTGGTTGATGCGACGCGAAGTTTTCTCGCTTTGCCACAGCCGCGGGTCGGAAGCGGCCATCTCGGACACGGCATATCCCGCGCCCAGCTGCTTGCACAGCTGGCGGAAAGGACGGTCGGTCACACCCGCCATGGGAGCGACGAACACGTTGTTTCGCAAGGAATACGGTCCAATGTTCACGAATCGGATTGGGGGAAAAGCGGGGAAGGGCGCTATTTTAGCGCGATTGCAGGCCATGCCCAACTACATTCGGCCATCGTTACATCTCTGCGCGCGATTTGCAGCTGTTCAATTATTAGGCAACATCAACTTATTGCTCAAACGCCAATTCGCGCCATTGGGAATCTTTTGCGAATATCGCCAAAGCTTCCTGCAACAGCGTTTTTCAGCATGCAAATGGATGCGAACAGTGCCTAAAAAAGCGGCAAGCCATGCCGCGCTTCCCGACCTGAACAAAAAGCCGCCGTGCCGCTTGCGCGGACACGGCGGCCTTGCAGTCGCGGATTTGATGGCTGCCGGCGCCAGACTCAGCGATCGACTTCGTCCAGCGTCTCACGATTGAGGTGATCGATCTCGCCCCAGGAACGGATGCGGGCGCGCTCGCCATCCCAATGCAGCCGGTTGACGCTGGCGTTGAAGATGTCGAAGGTGCGCGGCTGCGCGAATTCGGTGCCGCTGGCCCAGTGGTGGATACATTCCAGCACGCCGCCGTGGGTGACGATGGCGACCTTGCGATACTTGCCGCCGCCGATGACGCGCTGCACGGCATCGACCGAACGCTGGTAGAACTCGCGCATGGTTTCGGCCCGGCGTTCGCCGGCCGGATAACGGGCGTCGGGTTCGCGCGCCTTCCAGACGCGATAGGCCTCCGGATATTTTTCCTCGATGTCCGGATGACGCAGGCCCTCGAAGGCGCCGTAGCAACGCTCGCGCAGGCCGGCATCGATGACCACCGGCAATCCTGCCGCCTCGGCCACCGCCTGGGCGGTGGCGCGCGCCCGCTGGAGGTCGCTGGCGAAAACGGCATCGATATCTTCGCCGGCCAGCGCCGCCCCCAGCGCCAGCACCTGGCGTTGGCCGGCTTCGTTCAGGGGGATGTCGATATGGCCTTGCAGGCGCGTGTCGACGTTCCAGTCGGTTTCTCCGTGGCGAATCAGCAGTATCTCAGTCATGCAGCGGTGCGCTCTTTGTTTGTTGAAGAAACGGCCTTCACCTGGCCGCGGATGGGTTGAGCCAATACAGGCCCTGGACCGATGCCTGTTCCAGCACATGGTCGCGCAGCGCTGTCAGCACCACCGCCCCCTCCAGGTTGCCGGTCAGCGGCAGTTGCGCCACATCCAGCGCGTACAGCGTGAAGATATAGCGATGCACCAGTGCGTCGTTCCACGGCGGGCAGGGGCCGTCGTAACCGAAGTAGTCGCCGCGCATGTCGCCATCGCCGGCGAACCAGCCGGTGTAGTCGTTGATGCCCTGGCGTGCGCCGGGCATGGTATCGCCCAGCACCGCCGGCCCCGGCTTGCCGCGCGCGGTCACGCCATTGCTGAACTGTCCGGCCTTGATCTGCGTGACGGCAGGCGGGATATCGACCAGGGTCCAATGGTAAAAATCGACCCGCGGCAGATCCAGCGGCACGGTCTTGCCTTCCTGGTTGACGTCATCGCCGCGCGAAGGCACGTCGGGGTCATGCATCACCAGCGCCAGCGACTTGGTGCCGGCCGGCAGCTCGCTCCAGGCGAAGTGCGGGTTGCGGTTGGAAGACAGCGCGACATGGGTCTTGGGATCGGCCACGGCGAATGCGAATTCGCCGGGGATGGTTGCGCCGTCCTTGAAAGAATCGCTCCAGAATTTCATGTGACCTCCTGAGAAAAATGGCCGGGTTTCAAACGCCATACCTTGCTGAGATGGGGATGAACACGGCAGCTACAATCCCTAAGCCCCCTTGGGCCTGACCTGCAACCAGAACGTCACCGGGCCGTCATTGGTCAGCGACACCTTCATGTCGGCGCCGAAACGGCCTGTACCCACGCGGTCGGCGCCATGCCGGGTGCGCGCCTGCCCGACGAAATGCGCGAACAATTGCCGCCCGACATCGGGCACCGCGGCCGGCGTGAAGGACGGCCGCGTGCCGGAATTGGTATCGGCCGCCAGCGTGAACTGCGGCACCAGCAAGAGGCCGCCTTGCACGTCGGCAACGCTGCGATTCATCTTGCCGGCCTCATCGGCGAATACCCGGTAGGCCAGCAGCTTGCCCAACAAGGCATCGGCTTCGGCCACGGTATCGTTGCGCTCGGCGCACACCAGCACCATCAGGCCGGCATCGATGGCACCGATGGTTTCCCCATCCACTACGACAGCCGCCTGGCTGACTCGTTGCAACAAAGCGATCATGCGCTGTTGTACTGTGCCGCGCTTACGCCAGTGTGACGCGCGCGAACTTGCGCTTGCCGACCTGCACCACGAACTGCCCGGCATCGACTTTGAGGCCCTTGTCGCTGACTGCCGCGCCGTCGATGCGCACGCCGCCCTGCTCCACCATGCGCAAGGCTTCCGAGGTGGAGGCGCACAGGTTGGCTTGCTTGAGCAGTTGCCCGATGCCCAGCGGCGCGCCCGTCAGGGCCACTTCCGGGATATCGTCCGGGATGCCGCCCTTGGAACGGTTGACGAAATCGGCCAGCGCGTCGACGGCGGCCTGCTGCGAATGGAAACGGGCCACGATCTCTTGCGCCAGCGCAACCTTGATGTCGCGCGGGTTCTTGCCGGCCTCGACCTCGGCCTTGAAGGCGGCGACTTCCGCAATCGAGCGGAACGACAGCAGGTCGTAGTAGCGCCACATCATCACGTCGGAAATGCTCATCACCTTGGCGAACATGGTGTTGGCCGGTTCGGTGATGCCGATGTAGTTGCCCTTGGACTTGGACATCTTTTCCACGCCGTCCAGGCCTTCCAGCAGCGGCATGGTGAGGATGCACTGGGGTTCCTGCCCGTAGTCCTTCTGCAGCTCGCGGCCGACCAGCAGGTTGAACTTCTGGTCGGTGCCGCCCAGCTCGAGATCGGACTTGAGCGCCACCGAGTCGTAGCCCTGCATCAGCGGGTAGAGGAACTCGTGCACCGAGATCGGCGTGCCGTCCTTGAAGCGCTTGGTGAAGTCGTCGCGCTCCATCATGCGCGCCACGGTGTAGCGCGAAGCCAGCTGGATCATGCCGCGGCTGCCCAGCGGGTCGCACCATTCGGAGTTGTAGCGGATCTCGGTTTTGGCCGGGTCCAGCACCAGGCTGGCCTGGGCGAAATAGGTCTTGGCATTGACTTCGATCTGCTCGCGCGTGAGCGGCGGGCGGGTCGCGTTGCGGCCGGACGGGTCGCCGATCATCGAAGTGAAGTCGCCGATCAGGAAGATCACCTGGTGCCCCAGGTTCTGCAACTGGCGCATCTTGTTGAGCACCACCGTGTGGCCCAGGTGCAGGTCGGGCGCGGTCGGGTCCAGGCCCAGCTTGATGCGCAGCGGCTGGCCGCTTTGTTCGGAACGCGCCAGCTTCTGCGCGAACTCGCTTTCGATCAGCAACTCGTCCACGCCGCGCCTGGCGATCGCCATCGCCTCGCGGACTTGATCGGAGAGCGGCAAGGATGAGCTGGAAGCGGCTTGGGCGGCGGGGATAGACTGGTCTGCGTTCATCGATATAACTAAAAAATAGGCTTTGTAGGACAGTGCTGCGAAATCGTATTGCTATAATCCGGTTTTCGTTTTTCTGCTGAGCGCCTCGACGCGGCCTTCAGAGCTCAAGTCAGCAGAAAGTGCATTCACATCTGTTCGGGATGTTTCGCGGGCACAATACGGCGGCTCAAGCGGCGGGGGGACAGTAACGCTGCGCAAGCCACTGGACGCGGTTATCCGGAACAGAACATCAGATTTTAACGTATTGCATGTTCCCACAAGATAAATTCAAGCGCGTCACGTCCCGATGCACCTCCGCCCTCCAGTCCTGCCACCACAAAATTTCAGGCTCCTCGCCTAAGGCCCGTATCGTCGGCGCCAGCGCGTTGTTCCTGGCCGCCTTCACCATCGGCGCCGCCGGTTTCGCCCCGGCCGAGCCGGACCTGAAGGACGCGCCGGTCAACCCGATCACCAAGGAACTGGCCTTGCCTGATTTGCAACAGCAGATCAGCACACTGGAAGAAAACGCACAGTACTACGTCAATGAAGAGAAGGTGCGCTCCGGCGATACGCTGGCCGCCCTCCTGAACCGCCTGGGCGTGGACGACCAGGACGCCGCCAACTTCATCAAGTCCGACACCCTGGCGCGCTCGGTCATGCAGTTGCGCGCGGGCAAGCGCGTGGTGGCCCAGACCGACGAGAACGGCGAACTGGTCAAGCTCTCCGCCATGCTCGACGACGGCGGCGATACCCTGCGCAACCTGGTGATTTCGCGCGAGGGCGACCACTTCAAGGCCGATGCCGTGCCGGCCACGCTGGAGCGCCGCGTCGAAATGCGCTCCGGGGTCATCTTCTCGTCCCTGTTCGCCGCCACCGATACCGCCCAGATCCCCGACGCCGTGGCCCTGCAACTGGTCGACATGTTCGCCACCAACATCAACTTCGCCGCCGACCTGCGCCGCGGCGACCGTTTCAACGTGGTCTACGAGACCTTCTGGCAAAACGGCGAACCGGTGCGCACCGGACGCGTGCTGGCCGGCGAATTCGACAATGCCGGCAACCGCTACCAGGCGGTCTGGTTCAACGACCCGGGCAACAAGGGCGGTGGCGGCGGTTACTACGCCTTCGACGGCAAATCGCTCAAGAAAGCCTTCCTGAAGTCGCCGCTGGCCTTCACCCGTATCTCCTCGGGCTTCTCGATGCGCCTGCACCCTATCCTGGGCAAATGGAAGCAGCACACCGGCGTCGATTTCGCCGCCCCCAGCGGCACCCCCATCCATGCGGCGGCCGATGGCGTGGTTGACTTCGTCGGCCAGCAGAACGGCTACGGCAACATCGTGGTGATCAAGCATTGGAGCGGCTACTCCACCGCCTATGCCCACATGAGCCGCTTCGCCTCCGGCCTCAGGAAGGGCATGAAGGTCGGCCAGAGCGATGTGATCGGTTTTGTCGGCATGACCGGCTGGGCCACCGGCCCGCACCTGCACTATGAGTTCCGCGTCAACAACCAGCCGCGCAATCCGCTGTCGGTGGACGTGCCCAACAACCAGGCGCTGACCGGCCCGCAGTTGAAGAACTTCCGCACCGTCGCCGCCGAGATGCAGCACCGCATGGCGATGCTGCGCGTGCCCGGCGCGCCGGACGTGAAACTGGCCGCGAAGTAAGCCTGCCGTCTCCCCTCTGCAAGGGCGGTCGCTGTAGAATCAGCGATCGCCCTTTTTCTTGGAACCCAATAGGTTCTTACCGCCCATGCCAGCCTCCGCTCCCACGCTCTACATCGGCCTGATGTCCGGCACCAGCCTCGACGGCGTCGACGGCGTGCTGGCGGCCTTCGCTCCCGGCAGCGATACCATCTCCGCCACGCTGGCCGCGGCCTACGTGCCTTTCCCCGAACACCTGCGCGCCGACCTCATGGCGCTGCAGGCGGCCGGGCCCAACGAGATCGAGCGCGAGGCGCTGGCCGCCAACGCGCTGGCCGTGCACTACGCCGATTGCGTGGCGCAATTGCTGCAACAAACCGGCAACGGCGCCGCCGACATCCGCATGGTCGGCGTGCACGGCCAGACCATACGCCACCGCCCGGAACTGGGCTTCACGCGCCAGACCAACAATCCGGCGCTGCTGGCGGAGCTGTCCGGCATCGATGTGGCGGCCGACTTCCGCAGCCGCGACGTCGCCGCCGGCGGCCAGGGCGCACCGCTGGTGCCGGCCTTCCACCGCGCCGTGTTCGGCCACGATCTGGAGTCGCGCGTGGTGGTCAACATCGGCGGCATCGCCAACCTCAGCATCCTGCCGGCAGGCGCCGACCAGGCCACCTCCGGCTTCGACACCGGCCCCGGCAACGCCCTGATGGATGCCTGGATCAAGCTGCACAAGGGACAAAACTACGACGCCAACGGCGACTGGGGCGCAGCGGGAAAAGTACATGACGGATTGCTGCGGCATTTGCGCGATGAGAATTTCTTCCGCCTGGCCCCGCCCAAGAGTTCGGGGCGCGACCTGTTCCACCTGGACTGGCTGCAGGCGGCCATGCTGAAAACCGGCGCAGCGGTGGCGCCGGCCGACATACAAGCCACGCTGGCGATGCTCACCGCCGGCACTATCGCCGACGCCATCGCGGCCTATGCGCCGGATGCGCGCAAGGTGTACGTCTGCGGCGGCGGCGCCGAAAACGGCTTCCTGATGCGCCTGCTGCAGCTGGCGCTGCAAGAACGCGCCAGCGTGCAATCCACGGCGGCGCTGGGCATCGCCCCCAATCAGGTGGAAGCGCTGGCCTTCGCCTGGCTGGCCTGCCGCTTCGACCTGCGCCTGCCGGGCAACCTGCCGGCCGTCACCGGCGCGCGCGGGCTGCGCGTGCTGGGCGCCCTGTATCCGGCACACTGATCGACGACAATAGCAACCGGCATCACTGACCTTCGGGGGAGGGAGAAAAGATGACATGGGACTTCAGCATCAAGTCGCATTGCAGGAACGCCATCCTGCTGTTCGCATGCCTGTCGGCAGCGATCGCACCGAAGGCGCAAGCACAGGCCGATACGCAAGTCGCGCTGATCGGATTGGCGATGCCCTTGTCCACACCGCGCGGGCAAGCCCTGCGCGACGCCGCGCAGCAAGGCATAGATGACGTCAACCAACGCAACATCGTTGTCAACGGCAAGAAAATTATCTTCAAGCTGTTCGAGGTCGATGACAAGAACGACAACAATCATGCCGCGCTGGGCGCCCAAACCATGGTCAACGCACAGGTGATCGGCGTGGTAGGCCACTTGTCCACCGATGCCAGCCTGATCGGGGCCAAGATCTACAACAAGGCGGGGATACCATTGGTCTCGCCAACCGCTACCGCCCGCACATTCACCCAGCAGGGATACGCCAACGTCTTCCAGCTTCTGGGGCATACCGAGATCACGACCGACCACCTGGTCCGCGTCGCCACGCAGACCATCGGCGCCAAACGCATCATGGTCGTCGACAATGACACTGAACTGGGCTACTCCCTGGCCAACAGTTTCACCAGGAAACTGCGCGAGAAGGGACAGCAAGTGGTCGCCCGCGCGTCGGTCAACCAGAAGACTTCCGATTTCAACGGCGTGCTGTCGCAAGCGCACCAGGCCGGCGCCGACATGATTTTCCTGGCCGCCATCGTGCCGCAGGCCATGGCGTTCGCGCAGCGGCTACAGCAACGGGATCCGGCCATCACGCTGTTACTGGCCGGCGGCGCGGTCAATTACAATTTCCCGGGCAGCTCCGACGAGTATGGCAACAACACATGGATTGTCGTACATGGGCTGCCCGAGGAAAAACTGCGCGGGTTCAAAGCGCTGAAAACGGCATACTCCGCCAAGTTCAAGACCAACCTGATCCCGCAGTCGCTGTTCACCTATGACTGCGTGGGCGTACTGGCCGAGGCGGTACGCCAGAGCAATTCGCTGGATCCGGAAAAGCTCATCACCGCCTTGCATCGCCTGCACTACACCGGCGTGTCCGGCCCGGTATCGTTCGACGACGAAGGCAGCCTGAGGGAACCCAATTACAGCCTGTACCGGGTGGAACAAGGTCATTGGAGCGCTGTACAAACCTTTCCGTGACCAGCTTCAATGTCCCCCGCCAGCAGGCAATGCCGTTCAGTTAAGGCTAACTCTCGCTCAATCATCAGAGTCCGTTCGGGCTGAGTAGGTTCGTCAGGGCCGTATCGAAGCCAGCGCGCCAACGTCAGCAGTCTTGCCTGCCCTTCGATACGCTGCTGCGCAGCTACTCAGGGCGAACGGGGTCTGCACTCCACCAGCACAAATGCCGTTCAGCGCTTAACTGAACGGCATTGCCTGCAGGCGGGGATTTTTTACATTGCGGCAAAACTCAAGCCGACGATGGCGAGCGATCAATAATGATGTCGCATGTGGCGCATGAAGTCCTCCTGCCAGTCCCAATCGATGGAAGGAGTATGCGCCATCCGGATGACGCATCGCATCGGAAAATGGCGCAAATGGGCGTCAGAAAACAGCAACGCCGCCATCGGCAGACGACGCGCCTGCGCTCAATTGAGCCAGCCGCGCCGGCGGAAATACCAGAACGGCGCGATCGCCGAGCCGACCATCATCAGGATCGCCAGCGGATAACCCACGTCCCAGTCCAGCTCCGGCATCAGCTTGAAGTTCATGCCGTAGATGCTGGCAATCAGCGTGGGCGGCAGGAACGCCACCGAGGCCACCGAGAAGATCTTGATGATCTTGTTCTGGTTGATGTTGATGAAGCCGACGGTGGCGTCCATCAGGAAGTTGATCTTGTCGAACAGGAAGGCGGTGTGGCCGTCCAGCGATTCGATGTCGCGCAGGATCTGGCGCGCGTCCTCGAACTGTTCGGAACTCAGCAGCCGGCCGCGCATCAGGAAGCTGACCGCGCGCCGGGTATCCATCATGTTGCGGCGGATGCGGCCGTTCAAGTCTTCTTCGTGCGCGATGGTGTTGAGCACCGCGGCGGCATCCTGGTCGGACAGGCTCTTTTTGAGCACGCTGGTGCTGACCGCTTCCAGCTTCTGGTAGATGCCCTCGAGCGCATCGGCGGAGTATTCGGCATCGGTCTCGTACAGTTCCAGCAGCACATCCCGATAGTCGCCGATGGAGCCGGGGCGGGAGCGCGCGCGCATGCGCACCAGGCGGAACACCGGCAAGTCTTCCGAATGCACCGAGAACAGGATGTTGCGCGCCAGGATGAATGCCACCGTCATGGCCGAGGAGGCGTCGTCGTCGCCTTCGAACAGGAAGTCGGTGCGCAGGTGCAGGTCGCCGTTCTCGGCTTCGAAATAGCGGGCCGAGGCTTCGATGTCGCTGAACTCGTCTTCGTCCGGCAGGGTCACGCCGTAGATGCTTTTGATCCAGGCGCGCTCCTCGTCGCTCGGCTCCGTCAGGTCGACCCAGACCGGCGCGACCTGTTCCAGGTCGGAACGGCTGTCGATGTTGACCTGGTTGAGTCGTCCGTTTTGCAACACGAATACATTAATCATGGGGTCTCACCAGAGCCTAGTTGACATTAAATTTGCGAGATGCGCCGCCCCCGCAAGGCGCGCCGGCGGCGACGCCCGGAACGTGCGCAAGTGTACGTTCAACGATTGCGCCAGGCAAGCGCGGCACATGGCGATGTGACGATGTCACGCGCTTGTCATCCCGCCGGCCCGGGGACAATCGATGGCGCCTAAGGATGGGCCGCGGGCAAGGTAGCCGCGTTCATGCGCCGCAGGATCAATCCGGTGCGGGCGGCCAGGTAGCCCGAGCCGCGGTTCTTGTCGTAGAAGCGCGGGCGCGGCAGCATCACCGCCAGGCGCGCGGCCTGCTCGGGGCCGAGCCCGGCGGCCGAGGTGCGGTAATAGTGCTGGGCCGCGGCTTCGGCGCCGAATACGCCATTGCCCCATTCGACCACGTTCAGGTAAATCTCGAAAATACGCTGCTTGTCCATCAGGAATTCGAGCATGTAGGTGATGATGAATTCCTGGCCCTTGCGCAAGTAGCTGCGTTCGCCCGAGAGGAACAGGTTCTTGGCCAGTTGCTGGGTGATGGTGGAGCCGCCGGCCACTACCTTGCCCTTCTTCTCGTTTTTCTCGTAGGCCTTTTGCAGGGCATCCCAGTCGATGCCGTCGTGCTCCGAGAAATTGGAGTCTTCGGAAGCGATGATGGCGCGCTTGAGGTTGTTGGAAATGCGGTTGTACGGCACCCATTTGAACTGCAGCTGGGCGTCGGGATTCTTCTCGCGCAGGATCGATAATTGCTGGCGCATGAAACTGGTGGAGCCGGGGTTATGGCCGTTGCTCCACCACCATATCTGCACGAAGAAATACGCCTGCAGCAACAGCACGCAGGCGATGGGTAAAAGGATGATCCAGAGTAGCAGCTTGCGTACGGATTTCATGTGCCTGTTCTTGTTGGAATGCCTGCTGGCGTCGCTGCCCCGGCTTTATTCGGCCAGCTGGCGGCGCAAGCTGGCGAAGACCTCCGACGTATCGGGACGCACGCCGCGCCACAGCAGGAAGGCTTCGGCGGCCTGCTCGACCAGCATGCCCAGGCCGTCGCGGGCGACGGCGCCGTGCTCCTGCGCGCTGTGCATGAACACCGTGGGCTGGCGCCCGTACATCATGTCGTAGGCCAGCGTCTCGGACCCGTACACGCTCGCCGGCAACGGCGGCAGGTCGGCGTTCAGGCTGGCCGAGGTGGCATTGACGATCAGGTCGAACGCGCCATCGAGGTCGACATAGGCGGCACTCCTGACCGGCCCGTATTGGGCGAACTGCGCGGCCAGCTCAGCGGCCTTGGCCGGGGTCCGGTTGACCACCACCAGCTCGGCCGGCCGCTGCTGCAGCAGCGGCAGCAGCGCGCCGCGCGCGGCGCCGCCGGCGCCCAGCAAGAGGATGCGGCGGCCCGCCAGCGCCTGGCCGGCATTGACCGTAATGTCGGTCACCAGGCCGGCGCCGTCGGTGTTGTCGCCATGGATGTTGTCGCCGTCGAACTTGAGCGTGTTGACGGCGCCGGCCAGCCGCGCGCGTTCCGACAGGCTGTCGGCCAGCGCATGCGCCTCCAGCTTGAATGGCACCGTGACGTTGGCGCCGCGTCCGCCGTTGCGCTGGAATACCTGCACACTGGCCTTGAAGCCATGCAACGGCGCCAGCAAGCGCTCATAGTGCAGCGCCTGCCCGGTCTGGGCGGCGAACTGCGCGTGGATCTCGGGCGACTTGCTATGGGCAATCGGATTGCCGATGACGACGTATGCATCCATGTTGATCCACCTGTTCCGTGTTTGCCTGTCTTGTTGTGCGCTGTCCCGGCGCCTATCAGCCGGCGCCGAATTGCGCCTGCAATCCCTGGTCGCGCGTGAAACGGAAACGCGTCACGATTTCCCAGACGTCGTCCCGGCCGGTGGTGCGCATGTTTTCCGGGAAGCGGCCGAACGGCGCCGAACGCCGCACGATCGCCACCGCCGCCTGGTCCAGCGCCGCATTGCCGGAACTGGTCTTGACCACTACCCCGCCATCGCGCTCGTAGATGGTGCCGTCCTGGTACACCGGGATGATCACCAGCAGCTCACCATACAGCTTGTTGCCATCCTTGGTCGGGAAATTCAGCGTGCCGACCTTTTCGATCTTGTCCTGCAGCGTCTTGTAGTACTGGGCGTAGCCGACCTCGCGCGTGCTGGGCGTGATCTGGGTCTTCTTGGGCCGCTTGTTGTATTCCTCGATGTTCTTGGCCACCTCGGCTTCCATGCGCGCCATCGCACGCACCGTCTCCAGCATGTCGCGCGCGTTGAGTTTCGGCTCTTCCTTGGGCTTGGGCTCTTCCGCGCTGGCCACATGCGGCGTCGTGGGCTGCATCTGCGCCAGCATCTTGCGCTGTTGTTCTTCCAGCTCGGCGACGCGGCGCTGGGCGGCTTTCACGCTGTCGCCGCTTTCCTGCCGCTTCATGTCCGGCAACGGCGACTTGGCGCGCCCATGGTCCACGTTGCCGCCGCCGTCCAGGTTGGCCTGCGCCAGCGCGTCGGCGTTGAGCGGCTTCTTGTCGTGCCTGGCGTTGACCAGGATCACTTCCAGTTCCGGGTCGGACGGCTTCAGGCGGAAGGCATCGGGCGCGACGAAATGCACGGCGAGCAGCACGCCATGCACCAGCAGCGAGATGCCGAGCGCCAGGCTCAGCAGACGGTGTTGGGAAAACAGGTTCACAGCAGGAACGGATGGCCGAGGATGGTCAAAGCAGCAATTCTACGCCAGCACCGGCTCATTGCGCGGCATCGGCCGGCTTGTTTTCCGCGCCGTTCGCAGCGTCCGCTGCATCCGCAAGCGCCTGCTCGCCGGCGCCGTCCGCGGCCTCGCCAGCCTCGCCGCCGCCCATGCCTTCGAGCAATTCATCCTCTTCATCGCCCAGGTCGGCCAGCGCTTGGCCGGCAGCCGCCGGCACCTCCAGCAGGCGCGCCTCGACCGTGAGGTCGACCTCGTCCCAGCGCAACAGGTCGAGCTTGACCTGCAGGCCGCGCGCCAATACGGGTAAGCCCGGCATGCGCAGCACCAGCGGGATCTCGGCCAGGCGCAGGATCTCTTCCTTGAGCACCACGGCCTCGACCGTGCGCGCGTTTTCCTGCGCCAGCCAGCGCAGGCACCAGTAACGCTCCATGGTCGACTGGAAATCGGCGTAGCCGGAATAAGCGGCGTCAAAGCCCGAAACGATGGCGAACAGGTCGGCGTCGCGCGGCTTGAACGGCGCCACCAGCGGCGCGGTCACGCCGTGTTCGATACAGGCCAGGATCTGCCACTGGTTGACCAGGTCGGTATAGCGGCGCAGCGGCGAGGTGCTCCAGGCGTATTGGTCCACGCCCAGGCCCTGGTGCGGCGCGGCGTGGGTCACCATGCGCACCTGCATCTTGGCCGCCCAGCCGCCGGCGCCGCCGCCCTGGGCGCGGTAGATGCCCGGCACGCCGTGCTCGGACATCAGCTTGCCCCAGGTGCTGTTGGCGAAGATCATCAGCTCGGCCACGATCTTGTCCAGCGGCGCGCCGCGCTTGCGGCGCACGATCGACACCACGTCGTCCTCGACGTAGAAATTGAAGTCGACGCGGTTGTTCTGCTCCGGCCGCAGGCCGAAGCTCTCGCGCTTGGCCATGCGTCCCTGCTCCAGCAACTGCACCCACTGCCACAGCAGCGCGATCTCGTCCTTGTGCGGGTAGTCGCCCAGGTTCGCGGCCAGCGCCTCTTCGGTCACCAGTTCATCGAGGTCGTTGTGGCGCAGGTTGGCGGCGATCGGCACCAGCTCGGCGCGGGTCTCGGTGGCCAGCACTTCCCAGGTCTGGGCGTCCAGCGTGGCGTACAGCGACAGCGCCGGGCGGGCGGCGCCGGCGTCCAGCGTGTAGGCCGCGACCAGGTCGTCCGGCAGCATGGTGATCTTTTCGCCGGGCATGTAGACGGTCGACATGCGCGCGCGGGCGATGTCGTCGATGGCGTCGTTGCGCTTGATGGCCAGGCCGGGCGCGGCGATGTGGATGCCCACGCGCAGCTTGCCGTCAGGCAGGCGGGTGACCGACAAGGCATCGTCGATCTCGGTGGTGGTGACGTCGTCGATCGAGAAAGCCTGCACCTCGGCGGTCGGCAGAGCGGTCGGCGGCTGCGGGATGGCGATGGCGGCAAAGCCGGTGCCGCGCGGGAAGTATTCATACAGGAACTTGGCGTAATGCAGGTCCTTGGGCGAGGCGATGCCGCCGGTGGCCAGCATCAGGCGCTGCGGCGTGGTCTGCAATTCCTTGCTGGCGGCGTCGAGCGCCTTGAATTCGATGCCGTTCTTGTCGGGCTTGAACAGCAATTGCAGCGCGATCGGCTTGAACGCCTCGGGCAGGCGGTTGGCCTTGAGCTCCTCGACATACGCGGCTTGCACCGCCAGTTGCTGCTTCTTCTTTTCCAGGCCGGCCAGCGCGGCTTGCAGCGATGCCTGCGGCGCCGCCTTGTAGCGGCCGCGGCCCTTCTTGTAGAAATAGACCGGCGCGGTATGCAAACGCAACAGCAAGCCGGCCGCTTCCGGCGGCAGCGGCGCGTGGCCGAAGTATTCGGCGGCCAGCTCGGCGAAGCCGAACTCCTCTTCGCCGGCCACTTCCCACAGGAAGTCGAGGTCGACTTCGTCGGCGATGGCCTGGGCCTGCTGCAGCAACTCCTGCGGCGAAGGCGCGGCGAACTGCAGCAGCGCGTCCTTGGACTTGACCTTGGTCCGCTTGCCGGAGGCCATCTCGACCTGATAGGACTCGCCCTGCTGGGTCATGATGGAGCCGGCCTTGAAGTCGCCGGATTCTTCGAACAATAAATTCATCGTTTGCTTCTTTACATGGAACGGGCATCAGTGCGCATCAAAGCACCCAATGCCGGGAGAAAAACGTCGGTGACCATCAGCACGCCGCCGCGGCGCGAAAACAGCGAGCGGCGGGCATACAAGGCGGCGGGAATGGCCTCGCCGGGTAGCGCCGCCGCGATGCGACGCATCAGCGGGTGGCCGGATTGCAGCCGCGCGTACTCGATCGGGCTGCGCCCCACCAATGGATCGAAAAACAGGTTGGCGCCCAGCGGCGTGTTGCCCAGCCTGCTGAAAAACGGCCAGTCGGACTTCACCGACGAGGTCGACAACACGGTGTGGCCGAACACCACCGGCCGGCCGTCGCAATGCAGGATCACGTCGCGCTCGACCACCCGGCTGCGCGCCGGCACGCCGAGGGCCGCATATTCGTCGGCCAGGATCGGGCCCGGCCGCTGGCGCAGCAGGCGCACCGAGAAATCGCGGGTGCGCGCCTTGAGCTTCAAGGTCATCGAACCGGGGTCGGCCAGCCACGCACGGGTGCGGCGCATCAACTCGCCATCGGCCGCCAGCAGCGACGCCAACGCCTGCGGGTGCGGCATCCATGCCGCCTTGCGCAACGAATGCGGCATCAGGACACCGCCTTGCCCGAGGCGCCGGCTTCAGCCGAGCCATCCACGCCGCAAAAGGCCAGCACGTCGTCGATATAGTCGGCGAATTCGGCGATGCCGTGGTCGCTGCCTTCGATCACGATCTGGCGCGCGCCCGGATAGTGCGCGACCATTTCGCGCCAGTCCAGCACTTCGTCGCCGGTGGCGGCGATCAGGAAATAGCGCTCGGGCCGGCTGACCTTGCCCACCGTCAGCGCGCGCAATTCATCGACATATTCGCGCTTGAACTCGAAGGGTTCGTCGGAATGGTAGTGGGTGGTCACGCCGACATAGGATTCCAGTTCGCGCGGCGGCTTGACTGCGGGGTTGAGCAGCACCGCGCGGCAACCGTATTGCTCGGCCAGCCAGGTGGCATAAAAGCCGCCCAGCGAGGAACCGACGATGGTGAGCCGACCGAGGTCGGCGCCGTCCACGATGGACCGGGCCAGCGCGATGGCGCCCGCCGGAGAAGCCGGCAATTGCGGGCAGGCGTACCGGTCCTGCAAGCCCAGTTCGCGCATGCGCTGCCCCATCAGGCGCGCCTTGAAGGACTGCGGCGAGGAACGGAAGCCATGCAGGTAGAGGATCATGCCAGCGCGTCCAGGATTTTCTGGTGCACGCCGCCGAAGCCGCCGTTGCTCATCACCAGCACATGGTCGCCCGGCCTGGCCGCGCCCTGGACCGCCTGCACCAATGCATCGAGGTCGTCGAAGGCGGCGCCTTTGGCGCCCAGCGGGGCCAGCGCCTCGGCCAGGTTCCAGCCGAGCGCATCCTTGCCGGCGCCGGCGCCGTAACCGAACACCAGGTCGGCGTCGGCCAGGCTGGCCGGCAATGCGTCCTTCATGGTGCCCAGCTTCATGGTGTTGGAACGCGGTTCCAGTACAGCCAGGATACGCGCCGCGCCGACCTTCTTGCGCAGGCCGGCCACGGTGGTGGCGATCGCGGTCGGGTGGTGTGCGAAATCGTCGTACACGGCCACGCCATGGGCGGTGCCGCGCAGCTCCATGCGGCGCTTGACGCTCTGGAACGCGCCCAGCGCCTCGATGGCCTGGGCCGGCGGCACGCCGACGTGGCGCGCGGCGGCGATCGCAGCCAGCGCGTTCATGCGGTTGTGCTCGCCGCTCAGCGCCCAGGCTACCGTGCCTTGCAGCTCGCCATTGAACAACACATCGAAACGGCCGTCGTCATGGTTGGCCAGCGCCCAGCCGGCGCCCTGGGCCACGCCGAAGTCTTCGCGTTCGCTCCAGCAACCGCGCGCGATCACGCGCTGCAGCGCCGGTTCGCGGCCATTGACGACCAGCCGGCCGATGCCGGGCACGGTGCGCACCAGGTGATGGAATTGGGTCTCGATGGCGGCCAGGTCGGGGAAGATGTCGGCGTGGTCGTATTCGAGGTTGTTCAGGATCGCGGTGCGCGCGCGGTAGTGCACGAACTTGCTGCGCTTGTCGAAGAAGGCGGTGTCGTATTCGTCGGCTTCGATCACGAAGAACGGCGAGGGAGCACCCTTGCCGCCCTGGCCGTCGCTGCCCAGGCGCGCGGAAATGCCAAAATTCATCGGCACGCCGCCGATCAGGAAGCCCGGGTTGTAGCCGGCATGCTCCAGGATCCAGGCCAGCATGGCCGAGGTGGTGGTCTTGCCGTGCGTACCGGCCACCGCCAGCACCCATTTGTCTTGCAGGATATGGCGGCCGATCCATTCCGGGCCGGAGACATACGGCAGGCCGCGGTTGAGGATCTCTTCCATCAGCGCATTGCCGCGCGAGACGACATTGCCGATCACGAACAGGTCAGGCGCCAGCGCCACCTGGGACGGATCGAAGCCTTGCATCAGCTCGATGCCCTGGGCCTCCAGCTGGGTGCTCATCGGCGGGTAGACATTGGCGTCGCAGCCGGTCACCTTGTGGCCGGCTTCCTTGGCGAGGACGGCCAGGCCGCCCATGAAGGTGCCGCAAATGCCGAGAATGTGGATATGCATAACAAGTCTTCGGGTGTAATCCCGGGATTTTACCTGAGGCAAGGCCCCCGCCCCCAGTCCCGGCCGCACAAAACCGGCCAAGACGGCCGGGGCCGGACGACACCGGTCGCGAGCGGGTATGATGTCGCCCATGCCAGATTTCATCTCCCCGACCGAACAACTGCGCGCCGAAATCGCCGCGGCGGCCGCGCGCATGATCGCCGAAGACGGCGCCGACTATGGCAGCGCCAAGCGCAAGGCGGCCCGGCAGATCCTGGGCAACCAGAAAGTGCGCGGCGAGATCATGCCCGATAATGAGCAGATCGAAGAAGAAGTCCGCCTGTACAACGAACTTTTCTTCGCCGATACCCAGCCGGCGCGCCTGCAGCACCTGCGCCGGGTGGCGCTGAAACTGATGCAGGACCTGCAAGCCTTCAACCCGTATATCACCGGCGCGGTGTTCAACGGCACCGCCGGCGAGCATTCGGACATCCACTTGCAGCTGTTCACGCCCAGCGCCAAGGACGTGGAAATTTTCCTGCTCAACAAGAACGTGAATTTCGAAGTCGGCGAGCTGCCGCACTTTCGTACTGGCCAGCCGGTGGAAACGCTGAGCTTCCTGTTGCCGCAAAAAGGCGCGGCGCCGGAACTGGCCCACCTGGCCCTATATGAAGAAGACGACCTGCGCGGCAGCGTGCGCACCGCTGCGGGCAAGCGCCCGGAACGCGGCGACGCGGCTGCGCTGGAGCGTCTGCTAACAACCTTCGAGAAAGAAAATCAATGAAGAAGCTGCGCAATGCCATCCTGTTGATTATCGTTGCCGTCATTTGCGTGGGCGTAGGCATGTACGCCAGCCACCGCAGCACGCCGCCCGACTCGCCCGAAACCCAGGCCCTGAACCGCCTGCTGTCGCAATCAATGCCGGATGCGTCGGGCCAGCAGCAGTCGCTGGCGCAATGGCAAGGCAAACCGCTCATCGTCAACTTCTGGGCCACCTGGTGCGGCCCCTGCGTGGAAGAAATGCCCGAACTGGTGGCCTTGCAGAAAGAGATCGCCCCCGTGCAAATTCTGGGAATTGGCGTCGATAGTCAGGACAATATCGCCAAATTTGCACAAAAATATCAAATCCGCTATCCTCTCTACGTTGCTGGAACCGGCGCCACCGATTTGCTCAGGCAATTCGGCAATCAGGCGGGCGGTCTTCCTTTCACCGCTCTGGTGGGCAAGGACGGCAAAGTCAAAAAGATCTATCTGGGCCGCTTGAAGTTCGACGAGCTGCGCCAAGACCTCTCCCAGCTGTAAATCCGTGAAAAGAAAGTTTTTCTTGCCAAATAATGTCATTTGACGGCAAAATGCGCCCATCGTCGTCAAACGGGGCTTAACCTCCATGGCAAAACAACTTCTTCTCCTCAATGGCCCGAACCTGAATCTGCTCGGGACCAGAGAGCCGGAAGTCTATGGATCGACCAGGCTGGCCGATGTTGAACGGCTGGCCCAGGAACAAGCCCGCGCCGCCGGCGCCGCTTTGCAGGCGTTCCAAAGCAACCACGAAGGCGCGCTGATCGACCGCATCCACCAGGCCCGCGAAGAGGGCGTGGATGCCATCGTCATCAACCCCGGCGGCCTGACCCACACCAGCGTGGCCCTGCGCGATGCGCTGGCCGGCGTGGCCATCCCGTTCGTGGAAGTGCATATCTCCAATATTCATCAACGCGAGGAATTTCGTCATTTTTCATACCTGTCCGGCATTGCCCGGGCAGTCATATGCGGTTTTGGAGTCGACGGCTACCGCCTGGCGGTCGACTACTGGCTGCGTCAGTCCTGACGGCAGGCTTAGCTGCTTGCTTATCCGCGCCTGAACGGACACATCAAGAAACCAGCAACAAGCAATACACCGATACTGCCGGCCGCGCTCGACCGCCGGCGATTATTTAACTTCTCATCTACATTCCGAGGGATTCAAATGGATTTACGAAAACTCAAGACGCTGATCGACCTGGTTGCCGAATCGGCCATCGAAGAGCTTGAAGTCACTGAAGGCGAAAGCAAGGTCAGGATCGTCAAATCGTCCCCGAATACACAAAACCAGGTCGTGATGATGCCGCAGCAGCAAGCGTATGCGCCCGTCGCCGCGCCGCTGGCCGCCGCTCCCGCGGCTGCTCCAGCCGCCCCGGTGGCCGCTGTCCCTGAAGGCTATATCGTGAAGTCGCCCATGGTCGGCACCTTCTACCGCTCCTCCGCTCCGGGCGCGCCGGCGTTCGTCGACATCGGCAAGGAAGTCAAGGAAGGCGATACCCTGTGCATCATCGAAGCCATGAAGCTGTTGAACGAAATCGACGCCGACAAGGGTGGCGTGGTCAAGCAGATCCTGGTGGAAAACGGCCAACCGGTCGAATTCGGCCAACCCCTGTTCGTGCTGGGCTGATCGACGCACCGGACCCGATGGCATTTCCGACCTGGCCGGATGGCGCCGCCTGCGGGCGGCAACCGAAGCGGAAATGCTGTACTGTCGATGCGGGCTGCTTGCGCCAAGATGGCGCGCCGCGGCGCCGACATCCGGAACCTATAACGCTTGACCTTAGCGACGCCCCATTCCAGTTATGTTTGAAAAAATCCTGATCGCCAATCGTGGCGAAATTGCCCTGCGTATCCAGCGCGCCTGCCGCGAATTGGGCATCAAGACCGTGGTCGTGCACTCCGAAGCCGACCGCGAAGCCAAGTACGTTAAGCTGGCGGATGAATCGGTATGTATCGGCCCGGCACCGTCGGCGCTGTCCTACCTGAACATGCCGGCCATCATCAGCGCCGCCGAAGTGACCGATGCCCAGGCGATCCATCCCGGCTACGGTTTCCTGTCGGAAAACGCCGATTTCGCCGAGCGCGTGGAAAAGTCGGGCTTCGTCTTCATCGGCCCGCGCGCCGAGAACATCCGCATGATGGGCGACAAGGTGTCGGCCAAGCAGGCGATGATCCGCGCCGGCGTGCCCTGCGTGCCGGGTTCGGAAGGCGCGCTGCCTGACAACCCGAAGGAAATCGTCCAGATCGCCCGCAAGATCGGCTATCCGGTCATCATCAAGGCCGCCGGCGGCGGCGGCGGGCGCGGCATGCGCGTGGTGCATACCGAGGCCGCGCTGATCAACGCCGTGACCATGACCAAGACCGAAGCCGGCGCCGCGTTCGGCAATCCGGAAGTCTATATGGAGAAGTATCTGGAAAATCCGCGCCACGTGGAAATCCAGATCCTGGCCGACGAGCACAAGCAAGCCATCTGGCTGGGCGAGCGCGACTGCTCGATGCAGCGCCGCCACCAGAAGGTGATCGAGGAAGCGCCGGCGCCGGGCATCCCGCGCAAGATCATCGAGAAGATCGGCGAACGCTGCGCCGAGGCCTGCCGCAAGATGAATTACCGCGGCGCCGGCACCTTCGAGTTCCTGTATGAGAACGAAGAGTTCTACTTCATCGAAATGAACACCCGCGTGCAGGTGGAACACCCGGTGACCGAAATGATCACCGGCGTGGACATCGTGCAGGAACAGATCCGCATCGCCGCCGGCGAGAAGCTGCGCTACCGCCAGCGCGACATCGAGTTGAAGGGCCACGCCATCGAGTGCCGCATCAACGCCGAGGATCCGTTCAAGTTCATCCCGTCGCCAGGCCGCATCACGGCATGGCACGTGCCGGGCGGCCCCGGCATCCGGGTCGATTCGCATGCCTATTCCGGCTATTTCGTCCCGCCCAACTACGACTCCATGGTCGGCAAGGTGATCGCCTACGGCACCACCCGCGAGCAAGCCATCCGCCGCATGCAGATCGCGCTGTCGGAAATGGTGGTCGAAGGCATTTCGACCAACATCCCGCTGCACCGCGAGCTGATGGTGGATGCGCGTTTCTTCGAAGGCGGAACCAACATCCATTATCTGGAACACAAGCTGTCGGAACGCCCGGCATCGTCGGACGCCGACAAATCCAAGAAGTGAAAGTGAAGTGATCCATGGGCTGGGTTGAAATCGTCATCGAAGTGGCGCGTGAGCAGGCGGAGGCTTTGTCCGACGCCCTGATGGAGGCTGGCGCTTTGTCGGTGTCGGTGGAAGATGCGGATGAAGGCACCGCTGCCGAGCGCCCGCTGTTCGGCGAGCCCGGCATGGAGCCCGACGAGGCGGCCTGGGACCGCAGCCGCGTGGTCGCGCTGGCCGGCAAGGATGCCGACCTGGCGACCATCGTGGCCGACGCCACCGCGGCCATCGGCCTGGGCTATGCCCTGCCCTTCGCCACCCGCGAGGTGGAAGAACAGGACTGGGTGCGCCTGACGCAATCGCAGTTCGAGCCCATCCATATCGGCCAGCGCATCTGGGTGGTGCCGAGCTGGCACGACGCGCCGCAAGACAGCGACGCGCTGGTGCTGGAACTGGACCCTGGCCTGGCCTTCGGCACCGGCAGCCATCCCACCACCCGGTTGTGCATGGAGTGGCTGGAAACCAATGCCACGCAAACCCGGACCCTGCTGGACTACGGCTGCGGTTCGGGCATCCTGGCGCTGGTGGCGGCCAAGCTCGGCGTGCCGCAGGTGATCGGCGTGGATATCGATCCGCAGGCGCTGGAAGCGGCCAACTACAATTCGGCGCGCAACCGCTGTGAAGTCGCTTATTTCCTGCCGGAAGAATTCGCCCAGGCGCATCCGGAAGGCGAACGCTTCGACGTGGTGGTGGCCAACATCCTGGCCGGCCCGCTGCAACTGATGGCGCCGATGCTGGCCGGCCGGGTTGCCCCCGGCGGCGCGCTGGTGCTCTCGGGCGTGCTGGACCGGCAGGCGCAGGAAGTCATTGCCGCCTACGCGCCCTACCTCCCGCTGGCGGTGTGGGCCGAACACGAAGGCTGGGTGGCGCTGGCAGGCCGCTTGCCGGAGTAAGCGCATGGCGTTGGCGACCCAATGTCCGCATTGTTTCACCATCTTCCGGGTCGCCGGCGACCAACTCAAACTGCGCGGCGGCCTGGTCCGCTGCGGTAACTGCAAGCAAGTCTTCAACGGCAACGAATACCTGGTGGAAGCCAGCGTCAGCGACGGCCATTACCAGCCCGCGCCGGGCAGCAAGGCGCAGGCGGCCCCTACGGCCATGCCGGTCGCCCCGGCGGCGACTGCGCCCGCAACCGTTGCCAACGCCCTGCCTGCCACACACAGCCCGGTTCCCGAGGTCAATACGCCGGTTCCGGCGGCAACGCCACCGCCGGCTCCTGCGATGACCGCGCCGGAACCTGTTCCCGCCATCGCCGAACCCAACGTGTTCCGCTCGCCTGACAGTCCGGGTTATATCCCCGACCTGAGCATGCCGCTGCGCGCATCGGAGCAAGCGGATCGCTTCCCGTTGCCGCTGACGCCATCCGATACCAGCCATATCGATGACCTGCATGGAGGGCATGCCCCGTTTCCCGATGGCACGCCGGCGCAGACCGCCCCATTGGCCGCCCCATTGACCGATGCATTGGCTAACACCTGGGCTGAAGCGGAAGCGCTTCCCGGCGCCGGGCCGCAGGCAAAGGCTTCCGACGAGAATCCGTTCGCCGCTTACGAGCGGGCAGCCGCCAGCGCGGAAATTCATTCAGATCAAGACGGCACGGACACCCGGCAAGAGCAGGAAGAGGCCGATGATGATGACGCCGACCAACCGGCTTTCGTCAAAAAGGCCGAACGCAAGGAACGGCTCAGCCACGTCATGAAGATAGTGATGATGGTGCTGGCCGGCGCCATGGTGCCCATCCTGCTGCTGCAATCCACCTATTACTGGCGCAACCAGCTGGCGGTTGCGGCGCCGCCGCTGCGCCCCATGCTCGACGGCATGTGCGCCGCCTTCCATTGCACGCTCGGCCTGCCGGCCGAGATCGACCGCCTGTCGCTGGAATCGAACGAGCTGCAGGTGGTGCCGCCCAACCAGAACATCTACGCCCTGTCGCTGGTGCTGCGCAACCGCGGCGACACGCCGCAGGCATGGCCGCATATCGAGCTCACGCTCAACAACGATGATGAAAAGCCGGTGGTGCGCCGGGTGTTCCGGCCGCGCGAATACCTGGCCAGGCCGCAGCAGCAGGACAACGGCATCGCCGGCGAAAGCGAACAGCAGATCAAGCTGACCTTCGAGCTCAACGATGCGCTGGTATCCGGCTATCGCATCTACCTGTTCTATCCCTGAACCCGGCTGCCATCCGGCCGGCCCAGGCCTGCTCCGGAAGACAACGCTGAACTTCCGGCCGCTTTCTTCTACAATGCGGCATTCACCACTACTTTTCCATTCCCCATGAGCTCACTGATCTGCGGTTCCCTTGCTTACGACAACCTCATGCAATACCCGGGCCGCTTCGCCGACGCCTTGCTGGCCGACCAGTTGCACAAGATCAGCGTGTCCTTCCTGGTGCCGACCATGCGCCGCGAGTTCGGCGGCTGCGCCGGCAATATCGCCTACAACCTCAAGCTCCTGGGCGGCGTGCCGGTGGTGATGGCCACCGTCGGCCAGGACAGCGCGCCCTATATGGAACGCTTCGCCGCGCTGGGGATGTCCACCCAATGCGTGCGCGTGATCGACTCCTCGTTCACCGCGCAATGCTTCGTCACCACCGATGCCGACAATAACCAGATCAACGCCTTCCACCCGGGCGCCATGACCTTCTCGCACGAGAACCGGGTCAGCGACGCCGGCCCGGTGAAGTTCGCCATCGTCGCTCCCGACGGCCGCGACGGCATGCTGCAGCACGCGCAACAGGCGGCCGAACTGAAGATCCCGCTGATCTTCGATCCGGGCCAGGGCATGCCCATGTTCGACGGCGACGACCTCAAGCGCTTCATCGACCTGGCGACCTACGTCGCCGTCAACGACTACGAAGCCGAGATGCTGACCGCGCGCACCGGCCTGTCGCTGGCGCAGATCGCCGAGCGGGTGTCGGCCCTGGTCGTCACTCGCGGCGAACTGGGCGCCGAAATCTTCACCGGCGGCAAGAAGATCGACATCCCCTGCGTACCGGCCGAGAAGATCGAAGACCCGACCGGCTGCGGCGACGCTTTCCGCGCCGGCATACTGCACGGCCTGACCGAAGGCTTCGACTGGGAAACTACCGGTCGCCTGGCCAGCCTGATGGGGTCGATCAAGATCGCTTCGCAAGGCCCGCAAAACCACGCGCCATCCAAGGCCGAGATCGAAGAGCGCTTCCAGCAGGCCTTCGGCTACCGCTTCGGTTGATGCTTGCACGGCAATAGCGTCGGCGCCGCGGGCGCGGGCGACGAATCACGTTAAGGAGATGCACCATGTTGAAGACTTCGTCCGAACGATCCGCCCTCCGCCGCCTGCGACGGGCCGCCAGCCCGCTGTTGCTGGCTACCTCCCTGCTGGCCCTGCTGGCCCAGCCGGCCTTCGCCGTACTCAAACCCGGCGACAAGGCGCCGGACTTTTCCGCGCCCTCCTCGCTGGGCGGCCAGGTCTCGACGTTCTCGCTGGATGCTGCCCTTAAGAAGGGACCGGTGGTGCTGTATTTCTATCCGGCCGCCTTTACCACCGGCTGCACCATCGAAGCCCACCTGTTCGCCGAAGCGACCGACCGCTACAAGGCGCTGGGCGCGACGGTAATCGGGGTCTCGGCCGACAACATCGATACGCTCAACAAGTTCTCGGTCAGCGCGTGCCGCAGCAAGTTCGCGGTGGCCGCCGACGTCGACCAGCAGATCATGAAATCCTACGACGCCGTGATGAACAAGAACGCCGAGCGCGCCAGCCGCACCTCTTACGTGATCGCACCGGACCACTCCATCATCTATGAATACACCGACATGAATCCGGAAAAGCATGTGGAGAACACCATGCATGCGCTGGAGCAATGGTCGGCCAGGAAAAAACAGTAAGCGCAGCACGCTTCCCTGCACCCATGAAAAAGCCGGACATATGTCCGGCTTTCTTGTTTCTGCCTACCCGAAGAAGTTGGGCGCTCGCCCGGAAATGCGCCTCACGCCAGCGACAGCAGCAGCGTACTGATCACGCGCACGGCAATCTGCAGCAGGATCAGCACCGCCAACGGGGAAAGGTCGACGCCGCCGATCAGCGGAATGATGCGGCGCACCGGACGCAACAACGGTTCGTTGAGCGCGCGCACGAAAGGCGCCAGGGGAGCGTAGGGGTTGACCCAGCTGAAGACCGCTTCGATGATCAGCGTCGCCATGAAGCCGTAGCAGATCCACTGGAAAAAGCGCACCAGCGACAACAGCAAGATGGTCTTGAAGTCGAAACCGGAAGCGATGCCGACGGCGGCGACAATCGACAGCAGCACGATCAGGAACGCCCCCAGCAAGCTGGCCCAGTCATAAGCGCCGCCCGGCATCACGCGGCGCAACGGCTTGACCAGCCAGTCCGACAGCTGATAGACGAACTGCCCGACCGATTGCGGCGGACGCACACGCACCACCTGCATCCAGAAGCGCAGCAGCATGACGCCGGCCAGAATGCTGGCGACGGCATCGACGATCAACATGAAAATACTATGCAGCACGGAGGTCTCCATCAATGACAAATCTGGCGGCCGGAACGGCCTGAATATTAACAGGCCCTGGAGCGCATTGGCGCAATCGCCAAGCATCCCTGGCCCGGGACGCAAAACTCTTCGCCTCTATATTGTGCCATTCCTGCGCATTGCTAGTGCCCCGAGTTAGCCACTGGCCCAACTCCCGGCGCGATCCCCGACAGCGTCCAAGAACGGACGGACAAAAAAAACCGCTGTATGGCGCGAAGCCATACAGCGGGATTTTGCCTGAAAAGATCAGGCGGCAGAGACGCCCGTATTACGGACGGCTGGTGCCGGTCGGGAACGGCCAAGCCGCTGCCGGGTTCAGCACGGTCTTCACAGCCGGAGCTGCGGCCGGCTTAGCTGCCGGCTTTTTTGCTGCAACCGCCTTCTTCGGTGCTGCTGCCTTGGCTGCCACCGGCTTCTTGGCTGCTACCGGCTTCTTGGCGACAACCGCCTTCTTCGGCGCTGCTGCCTTGGCTGCTACCGGCTTCTTAGCTGCTACCGGCTTCTTGGCGGCGACTGCCTTCTTCGGTGCTGCTGCCTTCTTGGCGGCTACCGGCTTCTTGGCAGCGACTGCCTTCTTCGGTGCTGCCTTCTTGGCCGCTACCGGCTTCTTGGCGGCGACTGCCTTCTTCGGTGCTGCCTTCTTGGCTGCTGCTACCGGCTTCTTGGCGGCGACTGCCTTCTTCGGCGCTGCCTTCTTGGCTGCTACCGGCTTCTTGGCGGCGACTGCCTTCTTCGGTGCTGCTGCCTTCTTGGCTGCTACCGGCTTCTTGGCGGCGACCGCCTTCTTCGGCGCTGCTGCCTTCTTGGCTGCTACCGGCTTCTTGGCGGCGACTGCCTTCTTCACTGCCGGCTTGGCCGCTGCCTTAGCGACTGGCTTCTTGGCTGCGACGACCTTCTTCGGTGCTGCGGCTGCCTTGGCGGCTGCCGGCTTCTTTGCAGCAGGCTTCTTGGCTGCTGGCTTCTTTGCTGCTGTTGCCATTTTGTTTCTCCTTCTTCACGTGATGGAAAAAATCAAGCTTGATATAAGAAACCCTCCTGCGACATCGCGATGTACGCAGGCGGATTATTCATCGGCACAAGCATGCCTCTGCTTGCGCTAATGAATTCGGCACCAGCTGAACTGCTGCATCCCCTCACCTATGCAGCGCTTCAGCTATCTTGGCTGGACCTCTCCGGCAGTCCCGCACATCAGGCGGGCCACGATCGACTACGGGAGCAGGCGCGAGGCCAAAAAAAACGCCAGCGTGTTCAAACGCCAGCGTCGGAATAGCACATTTGAAAAACCACCAGGTTTTTCAAAGGAAAAGCCGCCTTACCCGACACGATGGGGTTAAGCGGCGATAACAGAGAAGAACGGTTCGGTCTCTGACTGTTCATTAATTTGGCGATTGCCTTTCAGTTTCAACAGCCGGGTATCTTGCAAGCTACCCGACTGCCGCTGTGCAATGTGTCTCGCTGAAGAGCACTGACGAGACTGCACATCATTCCCAACTCAACGCGCCCCCGGTTTGGTATTCGATGACACGGGTCTCAAAGAAGTTGCGCTCCTTCTTCAAGTCGATCATCTCGCTCATCCAGGGGAACGGATTTTCTTCTTGTGCGAACAGCGGGTCCAATCCGATTTGCTGTGCGCGACGATTAGCGATGAATCGGAGGTAGCCCTTGAACATGGTAGCGTTCAACCCGAGCACGCCTCGCGGCATTGTATCCTCTGCGTAACGATATTCCAACTCCACCGCGCTTAAAAACAACGATTTGATCTCTTCGCGGAATTCCGGCGTCCACAGATGCGGGTTCTCCATCTTCACCGTGTTGATCAGATCGATCCCGAAATTGCAGTGCATCGACTCGTCGCGCAGAATGTATTGGTACTGCTCGGCGGCGCCCATCATCTTGTTCTGGCGGCCCAGCGCGAGGATCTGCGTGAAGCCGACATAGAAGAACAGGCCTTCCATGATGCAGGCGAAAACGATTAGCGACTTCAGCAGTTTCTGGTCGTTCTCCGTCGTGCCGGTCTTGAACTCGGGATCGGTCAGCGTGTTGATGAAGGGAATCAGGAACTCGTCCTTGTCGCGGATCGACTTCACTTCGTGGTACGCGTTGAAGATCTCGGCTTCGTCCAGGCCCAGCGATTCGACGATGTACTGGTAGGCGTGGGTGTGGATCGCCTCTTCGAAAGCCTGGCGCAGCAGGTACTGGCGGCATTCCGGCGCGGTGATGTGGCGGTAGGTGCCCAGCACGATATTGTTGGCGGCCAGCGAGTCGGCGGTCACGAAGAAACCGAGGTTGCGCTTGACCAGTCGGCGTTCGTCTTCGGTCAGGCCGTTCGGGTTCTTCCACAGCTCGATGTCGCGCTGCATGTTGATTTCCTGCGGCATCCAGTGGTTGGCGCAACCGGCCAGGTACTTGTCCCAGGCCCATTTGTACTTGAACGGCACCAGCTGGTTGACGTCGGTGTGACCGTTGATGATGCGCTTGTCGGCGGCATTGACGCGGCTGGTCACGTCCACCGGCGCGTCGCGGGTGACCAGCGCCGGGTTCAGCGCCGAGTCGTTGAATTGCGGGTGGCCGCCCACGGCCGGTTGCAGTTGGGGCTGAGCCGCCGGTTGGCCACGTTGCGGCTGTGCCGACTTTGCGCTTGCTTCGTCATCCCAAGAAAGCATGGTTATTCCTCTTTAACTGTGTGTTGCGGTGATGCCGGGAACGGGCTGGCCATTCATCCATGCATCTATTTAAGGTGACAACGGCGCATCCGGTGAAGTTCACCGAGATGCGCCGGCTGTGAAAACCGGCGCGGAAATCTGTCTGGCTGCTATCGGGGATGGCGTTGACCATCCTCATGCGCTTGGCGATCCCGGCCGGCATTCTGGCTTCTTGCTGGTATTACTGGCAGGC
The DNA here is from genome assembly GCF_059418325.1 of Herbaspirillum sp. GW821-FHT09A12. Lineage (NCBI taxonomy): Bacteria > Pseudomonadati > Pseudomonadota > Betaproteobacteria > Burkholderiales > Oxalobacteraceae > Herbaspirillum > Herbaspirillum sp. GW821-FHT09A12. The sequence goes on along the minus strand of NZ_JBWKPR010000001.1, from coordinate 307,980 downwards.
CTCGCACTCTTCGAAGCCGGCGTCGCCCGGACGCATGGTGCAAACCGGACCGTCGGCGTCGATGGCGGCGCCCGGATTGGGCATCACGTAGGCGCTCGAGGCGGCGCTAGCCGAGGCGATCGATGCCGCGGCGACTGCCGGAGCCGCTGCTGCAGCCGCGGCTGCCGAGCTGCTCATGCCGCCATCCACCGACACGGCGTTCAGGGCGCCGGTGCGGGAAGTCGACTTCTCGGTGTGGGTGGCGCCGATGGTGCGCAGGTAATAAGTGGTCTTCAAGCCGCGCAGCCATGCCAGCTTGTAGGTCTCATCCAGGCGCTTGCCCGAGGCGCCGGCCATGTAGATGTTGAGCGACTGCGCCTGGTCGATCCATTTCTGGCGACGCGAGGCGGCTTCCACCAGCCACGACGGATCCACTTCGAAAGCGGTGGCGTAGATGTCGCGCAGGTCTTGCGGGATGCGGTCAATCTTGGCCAGGCTGCCGTCGAAGTACTTCAGGTCGGCGATCATCACTTCGTCCCACAGGCCGCGCGCCTTCAGGTCGCGCACCAGGTACTCGTTGATTTCGGTGAATTCGCCCGACAGGTTCGACTTCACGTACAGGTTCTGGTAGGTCGGCTCGATGCAAGCCGACACGCCGATGATGTTCGAAATGGTGGCGGTCGGGGCGATCGCCACGCAGTTCGAATTGCGCATGCCGTGCTCGCTGATGCGTGCGCGCAGGGCGCTCCAGTCCATGCTTTCGGTGGTATCGGCTTCCAGGTAGCCGCCGCGCTCTTGCGCCAGCAGCTTCAGGGAGTCCTGCGGCAGGATGCCGCGGTCCCACAGCGAACCGCGGTAGGAGTTGTAACGGCCACGCTCTTGCGCCAGTTCGGTCGACGCCCAGTAAGCGTAGTAGCAGACGGCTTCCATCGAACGGTCGGCGAACTCGACGGCGTCCATCGACGCGTACGGGATGCGCTTCATGTGCAGGCAGTCCTGGAAGCCCATGATGCCCATGCCCACCGGACGGTGGCGCAGGTTGGAGTCGCGCGCCTTCTTGACCGCGTAGTAGTTGATGTCGATGACGTTGTCCAGCATGCGCATGGCGGTGCGCACGGTCTTTTGCAGCTTGGCGTGGTCCAGCTCGCCATTGACCAGGTGCGCCGGCAGGTTGACCGAACCCAGGTTGCACACCGCGATTTCGGAATCGTTGGTGTTGAGGGTGATCTCGGTGCACAGGTTGGAGCTGTGCACCACGCCCACGTGCTGCTGCGGCGAACGGATGTTGCACGGATCCTTGAAGGTGATCCATGGGTGGCCGGTTTCGAACAGCATCGACAGCATCTTGCGCCACAGGTCGTTGGCTTGCACCTTCTTGAACAGCTTCAGCTCGCCGCGGGCGGCCTTGGCTTCGTAGCCGGTATAGGCTTCTTCGAAGGCTTTGCCGAACTTGTCGTGCAGGTCCGGCGCGTCGGAAGGCGAGAACAGGGTCCATTCGCCCTTTTCCATCACGCGCTTCATGAACAGGTCGGGAATCCAGTTCGCGGTGTTCATGTCGTGGGTGCGGCGGCGGTCGTCGCCGGTATTCTTGCGCAGTTCGAGGAATTCCTCGATGTCCATGTGCCAGGTTTCCAGGTAGGCGCACACCGCGCCCTTGCGCTTGCCGCCCTGGTTGACCGCCACCGCGGTGTCGTTGACCACCTTCAGGAACGGCACCACGCCTTGCGACTTGCCGTTGGTGCCCTTGATGTGGGCGCCCAGGGCGCGCACCGGGGTCCAGTCATTGCCCAGGCCGCCGGCGAACTTGGCCAGCAGGGCGTTTTCCTTGATGGCTTCGTAGATGCCGTCGAGGTCGTCGGCCACCGTGGTCAGGTAGCACGAGGACAACTGCGAGCGCAAAGTGCCCGAGTTGAACAGGGTCGGGGTCGAGCTCATGAAGTCGAACGACGACAGCAGGTCGTAGAACTCGATGGCGCGCGCTTCGCGGTCGATCTCGTTCAGGGCCAGGCCCATCGCCACCCGCATGTAGAACGCCTGCGGCATTTCGATGCGGGTGCCCTGGATGTGCAGGAAATAACGGTCGTACAGGGTCTGCAGGCCGATGTAGCCGAATTGCAGGTCGCGCTCCGGCTTGATCGCGGCAGCCAGCTTTTCCAGGTCGAACTGGGCCAGCTTGGTGTCGAGCAACTCGGCGGCGATGCCCTTCTTGACGTACTTGATGAAGTAGTCGAGGTACTCGGCCGGCGCGTCGGCTTGCGCCACTTCCTTGCCGAACACTTCCTTGCGGATGGTGTGCATCAGCAGGCGCGATGTCACCTGGCTGTAGGCCGGGTCCTTTTCCATCAGCGCGCGGGCAGCCAGGATGGCGGACTTGTACAGCTCTTCGACGGGCACGCCGTCGTACAGGTTCTTCATCGTCTCGGCCAGGATCGCCTGGGCGTCGACATGCTTTTCCAGGCCTTCGCAGGCGGCGCCGATCAGCGCGCGCACTTCGGCGATGTCCAGCGGACGGCTCTGGCCGTCTTCCACCACATGCAGTTGCGGCGCGGCGACATCGGCCTTGGCGGCGCTGCCCTGCTGGGCGCGCTCTTCCATGCGCTTGGCGCGGTACAGCACGTAGGCGCGGGCGACATCGTGTTCGCCCGAGCGCATCAGGGCCAGTTCGACCTGATCCTGGATATCTTCGATATGGAACGTGCCGCCGGTGGGCTGGCGACGCACCAGCGCCGAAACCACGTTGGTGGTCAATTGCTCGACCATCTCGCGCACACGGGCCGACGCCGCGCCCTGGCCGCCGTTGACGGCCAGGAAGGCCTTGGTCACGGCGATGGAGATCTTGGACGGTTCGAAACCGACCACGGCGCCGTTGCGGCGGATGATGCGGTATTCGCCCAGGCCGGCGCCGGCTTTCACGGCGGACGCCTGGGAAGCGTCGGAAGACACCTCCAGGTCAGCGGCGGTGACGCCGAACGCGGCAGGAGATTTGACGGAAATTTCTTGAGTTGAGCGCACTTAGCCTCCTAGATACTTAAGACAGACAACCACGTGGAGATTGCCCCGAGTTGCTAAATTAGAACCCCTACCTGCCCGGGGGTTCGCGAACGACAGAAGCGCCCACAATGACTATCCCTTTGCGTGGACATTCATGCTGACGCAAAACCTGCTTGAAACCAATAGAGTAGACCGATGTTGGAAAGGAAGGAACCGCAAGACGTTGTAGGACTTTATTACTGCCTCACGAACCTTTCACCTTCTGAAGCACGGCCATTTTCGAATGACAAATCCGGATACAACTGGGGATTACCGAAACACTACATCTAGTACCAAAAGAACGATTGAGACTAATTCTAGTGGCGGCATCTCGATGTTGCAACCGCTATTTCTCGAATTTTTCTGGCCCGGCAGCTTGACTTTTGACAAGGCCAGCAGGGAAGCGCAATTGCGCGCCGTTAATTATTTCCGCCAGTTCCTTCCGGTAGCGTCCCCAATCGAAAAACGGACCGGGGTCGGTCTTGCGCACCGGGGCGATATGTTCGTGCCCGGCCACATCGGTGAGCGCATAACGCTCCTGCAGCGCAGCAGTGAGCTTGGCCAATGCCGAATACTGGGCCTCGGCAAAGGGCTCGGCATCGGTGCCTTCGAGCTCGATGCCGATCGAAAAGTCGTTGCAGCGCTCGCGCCCGTCGAACGCCGAGACCCCGGCATGCCAGGCCCGGCGATTGGCGGACACGAACTGGACTACCTCGCCGTCGCGCCGGATCAGGAAGTGCGCCGAGACCCGCAGCGACCGCAACTGGTCGAAATAGGGATCGGCCTCATAGTCGAGCCGGTTGCAGAACAGGTCGGCGATGCAAGGCCCGCCGAATTCCCCGGGCGGCAAGCTGATGTTATGGACCACCAGCAGGTCGGCGACGCAGCCGTCGGGCCGCTCATCGCAGTTCGGGGAAGCCTCGCGGCGGGCCATATTGCACCAGCCGTCGCCGTCGATGAACCATGCGCCGGCGTCGGAAGGGGAAGTCGCCATGGATCAGAACGAGGCCAGGCGGCGGTGTTCTTCGGAGCAGTAATGCGCGCCGGAGGCATGCGTGACCGCTTCGGAAATGGGGAAATGGATGCCGCAGTGCGCGCACTGCACCATGGTTTCGGCGCCGCTGTCGGCGCCGCGGCGAAAACGCCTGGCCTTGGGGGACGGCGCTTCGGATTCGCCCGCGGCTTCGCCGGCGACATCGCTGCCGGCCAGCATCGACTTCTTGGCGCGCTGGAACCACACCACCACGGCCAGCAAGACCACCAACCAGATCAGATATTTCATGTCAGTACCCGATGCAGCACGACTTCAAGTACGAATCGGCTGCCCACATAAGCCAATAAAAGGATGGCGAAACCGGCCAGCGTGAAGGACAGCGCGGTGCGCCCGCGCCACCCCTGCCAGCGGCGGCCGGCCAGCAGCAAACCGAACAGCAGCCAGGACAGCATGGTGAAAACGGTCTTGTGATCCCAACGGAACGGCGCCCCGAACAACTGCTCGGAAAATACCACGCCCGACAGCACGGTCAGCGTCAGCAGCACGAAACCGAAGCCGATCAGGCGAAACAGCAATCTTTCCATGGTCAACAGCGCCGGCAGGCGGTCCAGCGCTATCGCGAACCAGCCGTTCTTGGCGGCCGGGCCGGGCCGCGTATGCAGGCGCGACTCCTGCAGCACCATCAGCACCGCATGGAAGGCGGCGATGGTCAGCGTGCTGTAGGCCAGGATGGAGATGGCGATATGCGCCAGGAACCATTCCGACTTGCCGGCCAATACGATCATGTTGCCCGGGAAAATGCTGGGCAGCACCACCGATACCGCGGCCACCGGCAATACCAGCACCCGCATGCTGTCGAGCGAGAAGTTGCGGTTTTCCAGCCAGTAGGCAGCCACGGAAATCCATAGCGTGGCCGACAGCATCACGGCAAACCCGACCCGGATGGCCTCGGCCGCGAACATGTCCGACAGCAACGCGCCGCCATGCAGGATCCAGCCGACCACGATCCCCAGCGAAATCGGCAGGCGCCGCTCCGAAGGCAGGAAAGCGCATGCCAGGTACAGCACCGCGGCCAGGATGAAAAAATAAGTTTGCATCGGCTAAGTTTACACCATGTCAGGCCGCGCCCCTGCCTGCGGCCGGGCGTGAAAAACATACCCTCTATATATAGGGGCGAATTCCCGGAATCCAAATCCCGCCCCGGATAGCGGGCGGGGCGCGCATTTTACACGCCCAAACGAAACACGGCAGGAAAACCTGCCGTGTCCGGATGCCGTTGCGCAAGAATCAGTCGACCGCCGCCGCCTTCATCTCCGCATTGTGGTGGCGCTGCTGCTCCTCCATGACCAATTGGCCGAGTTCGCGCTTCAGGGCGTTGAACTCGGGATCGGCCGGATCGCGCAGGCGCGGCAGCGTGACCACCAGGTCGCGCTTGATGGTGCCGGGGCGATAGGTCATGACCACGATGCGGTCGGCCAGGTAGATCGCCTCCTCGATGCTGTGGGTGACGAACACAATGGTCTTCTTGAACTCGTCCCAGATCCGCAGCAGTTCGTCCTGCAGATTGCGGCGGGTCAGCGCATCCAGCGCGCCGAACGGCTCATCCATCAGCATGATGGGCGAATCCAGCGCCAGCACGCGGGCGATCGCCACCCGCTGGCGCATGCCGCCGGACAAGTCCTTGGGAAAACGGCTGCGGAAATCGATCAGGCCCAGCTTGTCCAGCAACTGGGTCACGCGCGCGGTGATCTCGGCCTTGGGCGTGCCTTTGATCTCCAGGCCGAAAGCGACGTTCTGCTCCACCGTCATCCACGGGAACAGCGCGTATTCCTGGAACACCATGCCACGCTCCGGGCCGGGTTCGGTCACCAGCTGGTCGCCGGCGGTGATGGCGCCGGAAGACGGCAGCGCAAAGCCGGCGATGGCGTTCAACAACGTCGACTTGCCGCAGCCCGAGGGCCCCAGCAGGCAGACGAACTGGCCGTCGGGGATGTCGAGGTTGATATCCTTCAAGGCCACGACTTCGCGGTCGTCGCTCTTGAATACCTTGTGCACGCCGGAGATCCTGATCTGGGGCGAAGAAGGGTTCATGCTCATGGTTCAGTTCTCCAGTCCGCGGTGCCAGCGCAGCATGTAGTTGTTCAGGCGGCTCATGCCAAGGTCGATCGCCAGGCCCAGGAGGCCGATGGTGATCATGCCGGCGATGATCTTGTCGGACCAGAAATACTCGCGCGCTTCCATGATGCGGAAACCCAGGCCATTGCTGACCGCGATCATCTCGGCCACGATCACCACGATGAAGGCGGTGCCGATGCCGATGCGCACGCCCGACAGGATGTAGGGCACGGCCGCCGGCAGCATCACCCGCAGGAACATCGTGGTCTGGCTGGCGCCGAGGTTGCGCGCCGCGCGCAGGTAGATGCCGTCGACCTGGCGCACGCCGGCGATGGTGTTCATCAGCACCGGGAAGAACGCCCCCAGCGAGATCAGGAACAGCGCCGGCGGATTGCCCAGCCCGAACCACAGGATCGCCAGCGGGATGTAGGCAATCGGCGGAATCGGGCGGATCACCTGCACGGTCAGGTTCATCAGGCCGTAAATGCGCTGGCTGGCGCCCATCAGCAGGCCCAGCGGCAACGCCAGCCCGGCCCCGATCAGGAAGCCGGCCACCACGCGGTACAGGCTGCCGATGGCGTCCATGATCAGTTCGCCGGAGAACGCCCAGGCCAGCCAACTGCCGTCGGCCGGGTCATACGGCTTGGCCGGCGTCGCATACTCGTACCACTTATGCAGCACCGCCCAGGGCGAAGGCAGGATCTGCGGATTGATCCATCCTGCCCGGGACGCCCCCTCCCAGATCGCCACCACAATCAGCGGCACCAGCAAACCCTGCAGGACGCCCCCATTCTTCTGTTTTGCCATCACGCCTTCCTTACTTGAGGTTCATGCTCTTCTTGGCCTGCTCCAGCAGATCGGTCTTCACCCAATCCGTGGCTACCGGCGGCTTGGCCATCTTGCCAGTGCCGTACTTGGCCATGGTGTCGGTGGTGATCTGGATGTGCTCGACAGTGATGTCGTAGGCGTAAGGCGAGTTGCCGATGGCGTCGTAGAAATCTTCCTTGCTGATCTGGTTCTTGAAGATCACTTCACGCACGTATTTCTCGGCCACCTCGGGCTTGTCGATGAAGGTCTTGGTCGCTTCCAGGAAACAGCGCATGAACTTCTCGGCCAGCGGGCGCTTTTCCTTGTAGAACTTCTCGGTCATCACCATGGTGCGGTACGGTTCGCCGATCGGCGTGTCGTAGGGCTTCATGACTTCCACGCCGAAGCCCTTGTTGATCGCCTGCGACGATTGCGGCTCGCTCTGCATCATGGCGTCGATGTTCTTGCCCAGCAGCGCCTGGTTGAGGTCGGCGAAGGCCAGGTAGACGATGGTCACATCCTTGGCGGTCAGGCCGTTCTGGCCCAGTTCGGCGTCCAGCAGCACTTCATGGATGCCGCCGCGGGTCACGCCGACTTTCTTGCCCTTCAAATCCTTGACCGACTTGATGCCGGAATCCTTGCCTGCCACCAGGCGCGCGCCGCCCTTGGCGAAACCGGCCACCACATAGATCGAGGCGCCGTTGGCGCGGCCCGAAATGGCGGCTTCCGAGGCGGTCGTGCCCACATCCAGCTCGCCGGCCAGGATGCCCTGCATCACGTCCGGGCCCTTGGCGAAGACTTTTTCATCGACCTTGATGCCACATTTTGGGGCAATTTCCTTGATATAGGACACCGCGCCGTAGTGGGCGAACTTCAGGTTGCCCAGGCGAACCACATCGTCGGCGGCCTGGCTGGAGGCGGCAAAACCGGCAGTTGCCAACACCCCCATTGCGATCAGTTTCTTTTGCATTTCCACTCTCCTCGTTATGTTTGCTTATTGTTCCGTTGGCCGGCGCGCTCCGGCGGTCTCGATGCGTTGTCGCTGTTTAGCGACTTGATTTTTATTGCGCGTGGAAATGTATACACAAAGTCCGCTCCTAGTACAAGTTGTTAATTTCCCTTACTTGCGCCTCCCGCCAAGCGACTCCGCCGCGACACAGGCGTCGGGGCGCGCAGTGGGGCCAATCGGTTAAAATGCAAGATTGCCCGGACCGGGCGCCGCGCCATGCCCGATTGCCTCCCGCCGCCCGTCCCCGCCAACCTCGGCGGCCCCACTTCTTTTTGCAGATACCACCATGCTAGACAACCTGACCCAACGCCTCGCCAAAGTCGTCAAAACCATGCGCGGCGAGGCGCGCCTGACCGAATCGAACACCACCGAGATGCTGCGCGAAGTGCGCCTGGCCCTGCTGGAGGCCGACGTCGCCCTGCCTGCCGTGCGCGAATTCATCGCCAAGGTGAAGGAAAAGGCGCTGGGCGAGGAAGTGATCGGCTCGCTCACCCCCGGCCAGGCCCTGGTCGGCGTGGTGCAGCGCGAACTGGCCAGCCTGATGGGAGCCGACCTCGGCCCGGAAGCCTCGCAGCTCAACTTCGCCACCCAGCCGCCGGCGATCATCCTGATGGCCGGCCTGCAAGGCGCCGGCAAGACCACCACCGTCGGCAAGCTGGCCAAGTACCTGCGCGAGAACAAGAAGAAAAAAGTCCTGACCGTCTCCGCCGACGTCTATCGTCCGGCCGCCATCGGCCAGCTGGAAACCGTGACCGGCCAGGCCGGCGCCGACTTCTTCCCGACCCAGACCAGCGACAAGCCGGTCGACATCGCCCTGGCCGCGCTGGACTACGCCAAGAAGCACCACCATGAAGTGCTGATCGTCGACACCGCCGGCCGCCTGGGCATCGACCAGGCCATGATGGACGAGATCCGCGCCGTGCACGCCGCCATCAATCCGATCGAAACCCTGTTCGTGGTCGACGCCATGCTCGGCCAGGACGCCATCAACACCGCCAAGGCCTTCAGCGACGCCCTGCCGCTGACCGGCATCGTGCTGACCAAGCTGGACGGCGATTCACGCGGCGGCGCCGCGCTGTCGGTGCGCCACATCACGGGCAAACCGATCAAGTTCGCCGGCGTGGCCGAGAAGCTGGACGGCCTGGAAGCCTTCGATCCCTCGCGCATGGCCAACCGCATCCTCGGCATGGGCGACATCCTGGCGCTGGTCGAAGAAGCACGCAAAGGCGTGGACGTGGCCGCGGCCGAAGGCCTGGCCAACAAGATCAAGGGCGGCGGCAAGTTCGACCTCAACGACTTCAAGGCGCAACTCTCCCAGATGAAAAAGATGGGCGGCCTGTCCGGCCTGCTCGACAAGCTGCCGGCCCAGATGCAACAGGCCGCCGGCAACGCCAACATGGACCAGGCGGAAAAGAACGTGCGTCGCATGGAAGGCATCATCAACTCGATGACGCCGGCCGAGCGCGCCAAGCCCGAGCTGATCAAGGCCGCGCGCAAACGCCGCATCGCCACCGGCGCCGGCGTCCAGGTGCAAGAAGTCAACCGCATGCTGTCGCAATTCGAGCAGATGCAATCGATGATGAAAAAGCTCAAGGGCGGCGGCATGATGAAGATGATGCGCAACATGAAGGGCATGCTGCCCGGCATGCGCTGAGTTCGCCGCTCCGGCGGCTTGCAGCGCCGCCGGGCCTCCGGGCCGTCTGGCCCTCTCCCGCCTGCGCTCTGGAACCCGCGCAACCTCTGCAGCCGGTCGAAAACAGCTCCCTCCCTATCGTAAAGCGAGACAAAATACGCGGTTTTTACATCGCTTCATGATGCTTGCCCCTGATCCAAAGATCGGCCTTTCCCGGCTGGCGGCGATCCGCCGCCAGCCCTTTACCGGAGCGGCTTGAAGGCGAATCGTGCGCGCCCGTTGTTTCCCCGCAGTTTTACGGGGAAAACCCGTAAAAAATACTTGCATGGCCGTTCAAACCGCACCACTATTAGCGGTGCGTAATTGACGCATCCAACTCATTCCTTGTCGAGGAGTCTTTCAGATGGCCACAGCAAAAAAACCAGCAGCCGCAGTAAAGAAGCCAGCAGCAAAAGCCGCAGCCAAACCGGCCGCCAAGAAGCCAGCCGCCAAGGCTGCAGCTCCTAAGGCGGCACCCAAGGCAGCCGCCAAACCGGCAGCCAAGGCAGCACCGAAAGCCGCACCCAAGAAGGCCGCTGCCAAACCTGCAGCCAAGCCGGCAGCCAAGAAACCCGCAGCAAAGCGCACTCCCAACGCCGCCTTCATGAAGCCGCTGACCCCGTCGGCGGCACTGGGCGAAGTGGTCGGCGCCAAGCCGCTGCCGCGCACCGAAGTCACCAAGAAGGTGTGGGAATACATCAAGAAGCACAAGCTGCAGAACCCCGAAAACAAGCGCAACATCGATGCCGATGACAAGCTCAAGGCCATCTTCGGCGGCAAGAAGCAAGTCACCATGTTCGAGATGACCAAGCTGATTTCGGCGCACCTGAGCTGATCCCCCGGCCCGGCAGCACCAGTTTGCAAGGCAATTGCAAACAAAAACACCCGCATCTCGCGGGTGTTTTTGTTTCTGCCGCCAGTCCGCCAATCAGTCCAGCAAGTCTCCATAGTCGATTTCCGCATACCCGGCCAGGGTGTTCCACGGCAACGCCGCCGGCGCGGCAATCTGGCCGGCCTTGGTTTCGCGCCGCATCAGCCCATGGCTGTCGCTGCTTTCGATCTTGCGCGGATACGCGCCCTTGATGTCCCACCACACCCGCACCGTCATGTCGGCATGCCGCCGTTCATACTCCTGCACGCCGTCGCGGACCGGGCCGATGAGCGTCATGCCCGTCAGGCTGGCCGGGTCGATCAGGTAAAAGGCGCTGTTCCAGTCGCCATCGATGCCGATGTTGGCGTAATACTGCGGCTCGACCTTGATGATACGGCGCTCGCCGCGCTCGACCAGCCTGGCATCGACGGCGCCATCGGCGCCACGCTTGAACCAGAGCGGGGCGCTCGCCAGATCCGGATGGCGGTGTCCTGCATGCGCATGCGCGTCGCCATCATGGTCATCATCGGCATGCCCGTGGCTTGCATGCCCGGGCAGCAGGCGCTCTATCCACACCTGGTTGCCACGCCGATAGATGTGTTCGGCCAGCGTGCTCTCGCGTTTGATGCCGTCGCGCCCGAGGCTCATGTTGTAGTGCGTGACCTTCAGGTATTGCGCGGGCGCTGCCTGGCCTGCCGGCGCGGCTGCAACCGGCAGTTGCAGCCCCAGCAGGCAGGACGCGGCCAGGCCTTGCGCGCACCAAATCCCCAGCACGCGGCGGCAGTTCAGCAACGCGCGGCCGGCATCAGAAGCCAAGCGCATCTCTGATCTTTCCGAATACCTTGATGTTTTCCAGCGTGCCTTTGAAGCCGGCACTGCCGGCGCCCGCGGCAAACAGCATCACATCGCCGCCGCCATGCGTTTCCGCCCCCGGTGCGCCGGCAAAGCGCACGCCGACCTGTTGCAGGTAGTCGTCGGCCTCGGTGTCGACCTGCGTCAGGTCGCCCACCTCCGCGCGGCGCGGTGCGCTGCCGTTGCCGAACACCAGCGTAGTGTAGGGCTTGCCGTCGGCGGCCAGCGCCAGTTTGCCGTCATGGAAGTTGACCACCTTGCCCAGGACCGGATTGCCGCGCTTGGGATAGCCATTGAAGGCAATCGCGTGATCATGGTCGGCGGTGACCACGATCAGGGTGTCGCGCAAGTCGACCAGCTCCAGCGCGGCCTTGATCGCAGCGTCGAAGGCCAGCGTATCTTCCAGGGCGCGCTTGGCATTGGTGCCATGCAGCGCATGGTCGATGCGTCCGCCCTCGACCATCAGGAAATAGCCTTGCGCATTGTGCTTGAGCACGCCGATGGCCGCAGCCGTCATTTCGGCCAGGCTGGGCTGGTCGCTTTTCTTCTTGACGCGGTCCAGCTCGAACTCCATGTCGGAGGCGGCGAACAGGCCGAGCAATTTGCCGCCCGCGGCCGGGTCAACACGGCGCAGCTCGGCGCCCGAGGATACGTAGCGATAACCCGCCGCCTTGAAGTTGCCCAGCAGGTCGCGCTGGTCGTTGCGCTTGCTCAGCGGATTGGACTGCGGCAGGAAATGCCGCAAGCCGCCGCCCAGCATGACGTCGATGCCATCCATCAAGGCCGGGTTGTAACCCGGCGCGCCGGGCGTGGCCTGCTCGCTGATGGTGTTATAGGCATCGCGGTTGCACACATGGGCGTAGGTGGTCGCAGGCGTGGCGTGGCTGACGCGGGTGGTGGTCACCACGCCGACCGCCTTGCCCGCCTTTTTCGACATTTCGAGCAGCGTCGGCACCGCCTTGCCGTTTGCGGCCGCACAGGTCGAATCGGCCTTGTGCTGATACGGCCGTCCCTGCGCATCGAAGGCACTGGTCTCGGGCGACATCGAGATCACGTCGTTTTTCATCTTGACGCCGGTCATGTACGCCGCCATCGATGGCGCGCTGTCGGTGGTCTGCGCATCGAGCGAAAAGGTCTTGATCCGCGCGGTGCGCGGCAGGGTTTCCATGGTCAGGCGTCCGGCTTCGCCATGGCCGTAGAGGCGGGCCGCGGCCACGGTGACCGGCCCCATGCCGTCGCCCAGGAAGAAAATCACGTTTTTCGCCCGCTGCGGCGCCGGTTCGGCGGCCGCGACGTTCGCCATCGATGCGCCGCAAGCGGCCGCCAGGATGGCGATCCACCGGCGCATTGCCGGCTTGCCCGGGCCATTCAGGATTTGTGTTGCTGTCATGTTCATGTTCGACCTTTACTTGGTGGATTTGCTGGATGTCCTGGCGTCACAGGCCGAGCGCCTTTTTCATCAGGCCAAAGACTTCCGTGTTGTCGATCACGCCGTGAAACCGCTCTGCACCCTGCCCCTGCGCCCCGATGAACACGTTGGCGCCGCCATGCGTCTCGCGGCCCGGCGCGGTGGGAACTACCGATTCCTGCAGGTAGTCCTTGTCGGCCACCTGGGCATCGGACAGCGCGCCGCGCGTGACGCGGTAACCGGAACCGGTGCCGAAGCCGATCACGGTATAGGGATGGCCGTCCATGTCGCGTTCAGGCTGTCCGGTCAGGACATTCTTGACCAGGCCGAGCACGCCCGGCTCGCTGGCCGTGGTCTTGCCGGTGCGCCGGGCGTAGCCGTTGAGGAGGATCGAGTGGTCATGATCGGCGGTCACCACGATCAGGGTGTTCTTCAAACCCGGGTCGCGCTGCTGCATCTTGTCCAGCGCCGCCTTGATGGCATCGTCGAAGGCGACCGTATCCTGCAGGGCGCGATGCGCATTGGTCGCATGCAACGCGTGGTCGATGCGGCCGCCCTCCACCATCAGGAAGAAGCCCTTGCCGGACTGGTCCAGCAAATCGATCGCCTTGGCGGTCATCTGCGCCAGGCTGGGCTCCTGCGCGGGATTGCGGTCAAGGTCATAGGCCATGTGGTCGGCGGCGAACAGGCCGATCGTCTTGTCGACCGTGGCGTCGAGCTTGGCGAACTCCTCGGCGTTGCTGACATGGCGGTAGCCGGCGGCCCGGAATTCAGCCAGCAGATCGCGGCTGTCGCTGCGCTTGCTGCCGGCCTGGGTGGATGGCAGGAAATGCCGGCGCCCGCCGCCGAAGATGACATCCACGCCATCGCCCAGGCGCGGGTTGAAGCCGGCGCCGCGCGGCGTCAACTGGGCCGCGATGTCGTTTTCGCCGTTGCGATGGCAGAGATGCGCGTAAGTGGCCGCGGGGGTGGCGTGGGTGATGCGCGTGGTGGTGACGACCCCGGTGCGGTGGCCGCGCGCCTTCATGATTTCCAGCATCGTGGGCACGGGCCGGCCATTGCCGGCGGCGCAGGTGCTGTTGGCGCCGTTGGCGAAGCCCTTGCCGTGCTCATCGAGGGCACGGGTATCGGCCGACATCGAGATCACCCGGTTGTTGGGCTTGACGCCGGTCATGTAGGCCGCCATCGACGCGGCGCTGTCGGTGACCTGGGCATCGTTGGAATAGGTCGTGACAAATCCGGTTTCAGGCAGGGTGTCCATGGTCAGGTCGCCCTCTTCCCCCACTTTGTAAATGCGCGCCGCCGTCATGGTGGCGATGCCCATGCCATCGCCCAGAAAGAAGATCAGGTTCTTGGCCGGCGGCGCCTGCTGATGGGAAGGGTTGGTGCTGCAGCCGGCCGATAACAGTACCAGCGCGGCGGCCGTCAAAATGCGTAGGGTCATTCATCACTCCAGGTCAATGTCGGCATGTTTCACCGTTCGTCACAAAACATGGCGTCCAAGCTAGTTTTGGTTTGTGACGCATCCATGACTGGAGGAAACTCATCGGCAAAAACCGAGGAAATCGCAGAGCCTGCCATTGCTTCATCGAGGCTCCCCGCGAATCTCTTCGAGGGCTGACAACGGGCGCGCCGGAAGCTCGCAAACGCTGGCGGCGCATGGTCATCGCGAAGCGATTTGCCCATCCGCGCTGAACTTTGCTATTTTGTTTCCGGTCTAGCAAACATCAGTCACCACTAGGGGCGATCACATGACATCCACACAACCCGCACAATCCGCACAATCCGTTTCCAGCCTGCGCAACATCGCCTGCATCGGCCTGGCCGCCTGCGGCCTCTTGCTGGCCGGCAGCAGCCTGGCCGCCGGCCAGGGCCGCGCGCAGGCAGATGCGCAGTACCAGGCCGAGAAAGCGGCCTGCAACAACGGCAAGTCCAGTGAGGACAAGGCGACATGCCTGCGCGAAGCCGCTGCCGCCAGAGATGCCGCCGCGCGCGGCGGCATCGCCAATCCAGACCCGGCGCAACTGAAGGAAAACGCCATGAAGCGCTGCGAAGGCTTGCCCCAGATCAACCGCGTCGATTGTGAAAAGCGCATGAACGGCGGCGGCACCGCCGACGGCAGCGTGCGCGAAGGCGGCATCTTCCGCGAGACCGTGACCATCACCCCAGGCCAACCGGACGCCGGCAAATAAGCGACAAAGCGCGGCATGCGGCAGCCTGCCGCGTAAACAGCCCGGCTGGTCGGCATGCACAAAAAGAAAGGCGGATGCCAATGGCATCCGCCTTTCTTCATTGCCGCATTGCGTACGTGGATCAGGACGCCAGCTTGCCCTGGATGAAGGCCAGCGCATCGGCCAGCGGCACCTGGGTCGCTGCGGTATCGCGACGGCCCTGGTATTCGACGTTGCCATCCTTCAAGCCGCGGTCACCCACCACGATGCGGTGCGGCACGCCGATCAGCTCCCAGTCCGCGAACATGGCGCCCGGACGCTCGCCGCGGTCGTCCAGCACCACGTCCACGCCGGCTTCGCTCAGTTGCGCGTAGAGCTTGTCGATCTCGGCCTTGACCGCTTCGCTGCGGTCGTAGCCCATCGGGCACAGCACCACCTGGAACGGCGCGATGGCCGTCGGCCAGATGATGCCGCGCTCATCGAAGTTCTGTTCGATGGCCGCGCCCAGGATGCGGGTCACGCCGATGCCGTAGCAGCCCATCACCAGCGGTTGCGGTTTGCCGGCTTCGTCCAGGTAGGTGGCCTTCATCGATTCCGAATAGGTGGTGCCAAGCTGGAACACGTGGCCCACTTCGATGCCGCGCTGGATCGCCAGCACGCCTTTGCCATCCGGCGAGGCGTCGCCTTCGACCACGTTGCGGATGTCGGCCACCTGCGGCTCCGGCAGGTCGCGGCCCCAGTTGGCGCCGGTGTAGTGGAAGTCCGCCTCGTTGGCGCCGCACACGAAATCGGCCATGTTGGCCACGCTGCGGTCGGCCACCACCTTGAGCGGCTTTTTGGCGCCGATCGGGCCCAGATAGCCCGGGGGCGTGCCGAACCATTCGACGATCTCGCCTTCATTGGCAAAACGGTAGGTGCCCAGGCCGGGGATCTTGCTGGCCTTGACCTCGTTCAACTCATGGTCGCCGCGCAGCAGCAACAGCCAGATTTCCTTCTTGGCCGGATCTTCGTTGTCCACCGCCAGCACGATGGACTTGACGGTACGCTGCAGCGGCAGGCCCAGCAGCTCGGCCACCGCCTCGCACTTGGACTTGCCCGGGGTCGGGGTCTTTGTCAGTTCTTCCTTCGCGGCGGGGCGCTGGCTGTCGACAGCCAGCGCCTCGGCCGCTTCCATGTTGGCGGCGTAATCGGAGGTCGGGCAATACACCAGCGCATCCTCGCCGGTGGCGGCGATGACGTGGAACTCATGCGAGCCGGAGCCGCCGATGGCGCCGTTGTCGGCCGCCACCGCGCGGAACTCCAGGCCGAAACGGGTGAAGATGCGCACGTAGGCGTCATACATGGCCTGGTAGGACTTCTTCAGGCCATCCATGTCGCGGTCGAAGGAATAGGCATCCTTCATCGTGAATTCGCGGCCGCGCATCAGGCCGAAGCGCGGACGGCGCTCGTCGCGGAATTTGGTCTGGATGTGATAGAAGTTGACCGGCAACTGCTTGTAGCTGCGCAGCTCGGTGCGCGCGACATCGGTCACCACCTCTTCCGAGGTCGGCTGGATCGCGAAGTCGCGGCCATGCCGGTCCTTCACGCGCATCAGCTCGGCCCCCATCTTGTTCCAGCGCCCGGTTTCCTGCCACAGCTCGGCCGGCTGCACCACCGGCATCAGCAGTTCGATGCCGCCGGCGCGGTTCATTTCCTCGCGCACGATGGCCTCGACCTTGCGGATCACGCGCAACCCCATCGGCATGTAAGTGTAGATACCGGCGCCGAGCCGCTTGATCATCCCTGCCCGCATCATCAGCTTGTGGCTGACGATTTCAGCGTCGGAAGGGGCTTCTTTCAAGGTGGAAATAAAAAAACGTGAGGCGCGCATGACGGTCGGTTCTTTTTAAAAAGAGGAGGGTTATAATCGATGTAATTTTAAAGGATTAGCTGGCTGATGCGCCCACTCTTTGCAGAATTGGTCCTTGTTTCGATGACATCCGCGTGCCGAGGGAATTGCTCCTGACGCGCCGGCCGCGTCGGTATTTACGGCCGCGCGCCCAGTCGCACGAGTCCGCCTGAGAGGGTCGTCCAGCCGCAGAAAGTTTTGAGGTACACCATGCTGGATCGAGAAGGCTTCCGCCCGAACGTCGGCATCATTCTGCTTAACGCCCAGAACGAAGTGTGGTGGGGCAAGCGTGTGCGCGAGCATTCGTGGCAGTTCCCGCAAGGCGGCATCAAGCATGGCGAGACGCCCGAGCAAGCCATGTTCCGCGAGCTGGAAGAAGAAATCGGCCTGCGCGCGGAACACGTCAAGATCATCGGCCGCACGCGCGACTGGCTGCGCTACGAAGTCCCCGACCATTTCATCAAGCGCGAAGTGCGCGGGCATTACCGCGGCCAGAAACAGATCTGGTTCCTGCTGCGCATGGTCGGCCGCGACTGCGACGTCAACCTGCGCGGCACTTCGCATCCCGAATTCGATGCCTGGCGCTGGCATGACTATTGGGTTCCGCTGGACGTGGTGATCGAATTCAAGCGCGAGGTCTACCAGCAGGCGCTGCAAGAGCTGTCGCGTTTCCTGACGCGCCCTTCGCACGGCCAGCGCCGTGGCGAGCAAAACGGCAACCATCCCGCCAACCCCCAGAAACAATCGCCCCAACAAGCGTTGCCGCAGGATGCCGCGCCCGCCCCCAATACCAAATGACCCCTATGCCATTTCCCCTTGCATCGCCCTCCGTCCATTACCTGCGCCGCGCCGTATTGGCCTGCTCCCTGCTGGCGGCCTGCGCCGGCGCGCTGGCCCAGAACCTCGATGAGGATTTCGACGACGAAGAAAAGCCCTGGCAGGAAATCGCCGTGCAGCTCCCGCCCACGCCGCAGGAGCAGAACCTCGCCGAGTTCTACCTGAGCCCGAACGCCACCATGAAAGCCTATGTCGACCTCAACTCGGTCTCCGTCGGCACCGACAACGTGGTGCGCTATACCGTGGTGACCAAGACCGAGGGCGGAGCCGTCAATGTCATCTACGAAGGCATGCGCTGCGAAACCTGGGAAAAGAAGAGCTATGCCTTCGGCCACCCGGACGGCAAATGGTCGCGCTCGCGCCGCGACAAATGGCAACCGATCAAGGACGTAGGCGCCAACCGCGTGGATGGCGCCTTGTTCCGCGATTACTTCTGCGAAGGCAGGATGGTGGCCGACAACGGCAAGGTAAAGAACATCATCGAGCGCTTGAAGACGCAGCGCTATATCGATCCGGTGCGCCGCTGAGCGCGCAACCGGCTCCTGAACGTAAAAAAGCGCGGCATGACCGCGCTTTTTTATTATTTATACAATCAACAGCCAATCCGCTTACAGCAGCACCATGTTATCCCGGTGCACCAGCTCCGGTTCTTCGACGAAGCCCAGGATAGCCTGGATTTCGGACGACGCATGACGAATGATGCGGCGCGCATCCGAGCTGGCGTAATTGCTCATGCCGCGCGCAATGGCCCGGCCGTTTTCGTCGACGCAGGTGATGACATCGCCGCGGCCGAACTCCCCCGACACTTCCACCACGCCGATCGGCAGCAGCGACTTGCCTTCCGAGGTCAGTTTCTGCACCGCGCCCGCATCCAGCACCACGCGGCCGGCGGTTTGCAGGTGATCGGCCATCCACTGCTTGCGCGCGGTGAGCTGCGCGGTCTCGGCATTGAGCTGGGTGCCGATGGCTTCGCCGGCAGCCAGGCGCGTGAGCACCTTGTCTTCGCGGCCCCAGGCGATCACGGTATGCGCGCCGGAAGTCGCCGCGCGCTTGGCGGCCAGGATCTTGGTCAGCATGCCGCCGCGGCCGATGCCGGTGCCGGTGCCGCCGGCAATCAGCTCCAGCGACGGGTCGCCGGCGCGCGCTTCGGAAATCAGGGTAGCGGCCGGATCCTTGCGCGGATCGGCGGTGAACAGGCCGGGCTGGTCGGTCAGGATGATCAGCGCGTCGGCTTCGATCAGGTTGGCCACCAGGGCGCCCAGGGTGTCGTTGTCGCCGAACTTGATTTCGTCGGTGACCACCGTGTCGTTCTCGTTGATGACCGGCACCACGCCCAGTTGCAGCAGGGCGAACAAGGTGGAACGGGCGTTCAGGTAGCGCTCGCGGTCGGCCAGGTCAGCGTGCGTCAGCAACACCTGGGCGGTGTGCAGGTCGTGCTTGCGGAAACTGGTTTCATAGATCTGCGCCAGGCCCATCTGGCCGACGGCGGCGCAGGCCTGCAGGTGGTGGATGCCGGTCGGGCGCTTGTCGAAGCCGAGGCGCTGCATGCCTTCGGCCACCGCGCCCGAACTGACCAGCACCACTTCCTTGCCGAGGCCGCGCAATTGCGCGATCTGCTCGGCCCAGCGGGCGATGGCGTTGGCGTCCAGCCCCTTGCCGTCGTTGGTGACCAGCGATGAGCCTACCTTGATGATCAGCCGCTTGGCGTTCTGAATGACCGATTGCATATTCTTCTAAGACGCAAAATCCGAAAGCGAAGATGATAGCCGGAACGCTCCGGCCGCGCAGCCGCCCGTGAAACGGCCAGGGTCAGTCCAGGACCTTGAAGCGCGGGTCGTCCGGATCGATGCTGGAAATGCCGCGCGCTTCCTCGGTCATCTGCGTCTCTTCGGCGCGATGCTCCTCGGCGCGCTTGGTTTCCAGGTAACTGTAGATCTCGTTGACCAGGTCTTCGCAGCCGTCGCGGTTGAGCGCCGATATCTCGAACACCGGGCCCTTCCAGCCGAAACGCTTGACGAAATCCTTCACGCGCTTGACGCGTTCGGCCTCGGGCACCACGTCCAGCTTGTTCAGGACCAGCCAGCGCGGCTTGTCGAACAGCGACTGGTCGTATTTCTTGAGTTCCTTGACGATGGCCTTGGCTTCCTTGACCGGATCGACCTCGTCGTTGAACGGCGCCAGGTCGACGATGTGCAGCAGCAAACCGGTGCGCTGCAGGTGGCGCAGGAACTGCACGCCCAGGCCGGCGCCGTCGGCCGCGCCTTCGATCAGGCCGGGAATGTCGGCGATCACGAAGCTCTTCTCGTGGCTCACGCGCACCACGCCCAGGTTGGGGTGCAGCGTGGTGAACGGATAGTCGGCGATCTTGGGACGGGCGTTGGACACCGCGGTGATGAAGGTCGACTTGCCGGCATTGGGCATGCCCAAGAGGCCGACGTCGGCCAGCACCTTCAGCTCCAGGCGCAATTCACGGCGCTCGCCTTCCTTGCCCTCGGTCTTTTGGCGCGGGGCACGGTTGGTCGAGGTCTTGAAGTGGATGTTGCCCCAGCCGCCTTCGCCGCCCTTGGCCAGCATCACGACCTGCTCGTGATAGGTCAGGTCGGCGATGTGCTCGCCGGTATTACTGTCGATGATCAAGGTGCCCACCGGCATGCGCAGGAATACGTCGTCGGCGCCCTTGCCGTAGCAGTCCGAGCCGCGGCCGTTCTCGCCGCGACCGGCGCGGTGCAGCTTGGCGTAGCGATAGTCGATCAGCGTGTTGACGTTGCGGTCGGCCACGGCCCAGATGCTGCCGCCCTTGCCGCCGTCGCCGCCGTCGGGTCCGCCGAAGGGGCGGAATTTTTCGCGGCAGAAACTGGCCACGCCGTTGCCACCGTCGCCGGCGACAACTTCAATTTTGGCTTCGTCAATGAATTTCATGGTTCTACAACCCCTATGGAGCCGTGAACAAAACGTCGATGCCATCCGCTTTCACGAAAGACTCGGCGCTTTGTTGACGGCTCAAAAAACTAAAAAGGCTCCACCACCGGCAGAGCCTTTCTTGTGCCTGACTCCGGCAGAGCCGGATGGCTGATTACGCTTACGCCGTGACGACGGTAGCGTATTGGCGCTGTTGCAGGCCCTTCACAACGAACTTCACCTTGCCGTCCTTCAGGGCGAACAGGGTGTGGTCCTTGCCGACGCCGACGTTTTCGCCAGCGTGGACGCGGGTGCCGCGTTGACGGATGATGATGCCGCCAGCGTTGATGGCTTGACCGCCGTAGACCTTCACGCCCAGACGTTTCGACTCTGAATCACGGCCGTTGCGCGTAGTGCCGCCGCCTTTTTTGTGTGCCATTTAATGACTCCTTGTATCTAAGTTTGCCCTGCGCGCGCATTTCTGCGCTTAACTGAGCTTAAGCGTTGATCGAGACGATTTGCAGTTCGGTGTAGTTCTGACGATGGCCTTGACGCTTCTGGTAATGCTTACGACGACGCATTTTGAAGATCTTGACCTTATCGTGGCGACCTTGCGCTATAACAGTAACCAGCACCGTTGCACCCTCGACCAAAGGCGCACCGAATTTAACGGTATCGCCTGCGCCCACTGCGAGCACTTGATCCAAAGTGATTTGGGAGCCAATGTCTGCCGGTATCTGTTCTACTTTAAGTTTTTCACCAGCGGCAACTTTGTATTGTTTGCCGCCGGTTTTTATGACCGCGTACATGTGAAACCTCATCGAATGATTAATGAACGATTTTCCCCTGCGCCAAAATAGCCGGACAATCAGGAAAACCTCCAATTATACATAGACTTAGCTGCTCGGTCAAAAGGACCGGCGCTTTGCGCGACCGCCACGCAACACAGTTTCCGGCAAGATAATTTCCATTCCGACAAGATGCCGCCGCCGCCCTCCGGGCCGCAATAGCGCCGGCCGCGACCCAACGGGCTTTGGCGTCGGGGGCCCTTGTCATCGTATAATCTTGCGAATAACCATTTTCCACAGGTTTCCCCTTGTCTGCCGCCGTACATACCGCCTCGCAACAAACCATCCTGCAACCGATCGTCGCCGACATGGAGGCAGTCAATGCCGTGATCCGCCGGCAACTGTATTCCGAGGTGCCGCTGGTCAACCAGGTCGCCGAATACATCATCGGCGCCGGCGGCAAGCGCCTGCGCCCGGTGCTGGTATTGCTCATGGCCAACGCCTTCGGCTACAAGGGCCCACACCACCATTCGCTGGCGGCGGTCATCGAATTCATCCACACCGCCACCCTGCTGCATGACGACGTGGTCGACGAATCGTCGCTGCGCCGCGGCAAGCAGACCGCCAATGCCCTGTTCGGCAATGCCGCCTCGGTGCTGGTGGGCGACTTCCTGTACTCGCGCGCTTTCCAGATGATGGTCGCCGTGGGCAACCCGCGCGTGATGGAAATCGTGGCCGACGCCACCAACGTCATCGCCGAAGGCGAAGTGCTGCAGTTGCTCAACATGCACAATCCGGACGTGGACGAGACCGGCTACCTGCAGGTGATCCGCTCCAAAACCGCCAAGCTGTTCGAGGCCGCCAGCCAGATCGGCGCCCTGATCGCCGGCGCCGATGAAGCCGGCATCGAAGCCGCCGGCGAATACGGCCGCTCCATCGGCACCGCGTTCCAGCTGATCGACGACGTGCTGGACTACTCCGGCAACAGCGAGGAAATCGGCAAGAACGTCGGCGACGACCTGCGCGAAGGCAAGCCCACCCTGCCGCTGATCTGGCTGATGCAACATGGCTCGCCGACAGAACGGGAACTGGTGCGCACCTGTATCGAGAATGGCGACGAACAGCATTTCGACCAGGTGCTGGCCGCCATCACCCACTCCGGCGCACTGGCGTATACCCGCGAGCAGGCGGAAATCGCAGCCCGGCGCGCGGCACAGGCCATCGCCCTACTTCCGGATAGCCAATTCAAAAAATCCCTGTTAGAATTATCGGCTTTCGCGGTAGATCGTAATCACTGATACGCATCCACTCGACGGGGTGTAGCTTAGCCTGGTAGAGCGCTACGTTCGGGACGTAGAGGCCGGAGGTTCGAATCCTCTCACCCCGACCAGATTCATCTTGCAAGTCAGGCACTTGATCAAGATACAAAAGCCCAGCAGATGCTGGGCTTTTTCATTTCCGGCACGCCTCGCGCCGACATCCCCGTCACAATCCCCCCTCAACCGTATGTATGCGCCGCATCCATCCCATTCATCATGGGCTGGAGAAAACCGCGTTAGCATAGACGCCAGACGCCAGGGCAATGACCCGCATCGTCGAGCGCCAACAACAACAAGCAACAGGAGACCAATACCGATTCGCCGCATTCATGGGCGGGCGCCATATCGAACGCCGCCCCTTCCCCCGACGCTCAGAAAAAACGCGACTGCGCTCATGCCAGATCGCTTTTTGACGGCGTTTTCACGCTGCAAATGCGCTATCCAAAATGCGAATTTCGCCTCGGATGGGCGAGCTTTTCCCCGCCGCCTTAGTATTAGTATAATTCATTCAAAGTATGACTATTATGAATTTGACTAATAAATAACAAGCCGCGAAACTGGATTCATCTTCACTCGCCATCCGCTGATCGCCATGAATCCATCCCTTCTGGAACCCGCTTCCCCGAACACCGCGAACGACATCGCCTCTTCTGCCCGTCGCGCATCGGCCTGGAGCCCCGAAATGGATGATGTCATCCGTGAAGTGACGGCGCGCCGCGATGAGTTCGACCAACTGACCTATGTGCCGCGCGACGCCATCGCCGTCATGAAGCGTGCAGGCATATTCCGTGCCAGTACCCCCCGCTGCTTCGGCGGCGATGCGCTGGCGCCGGCCGAATTCCTGCAGATGGTGGAACGCATCTCGGTGGCCGACGGCTCGGCCGGCTGGGTCGCCGCCTTCGGCTCGGCCAACACATATCTGGCGCCGCTGCCGCTGGCAACGCAACAGCGCATCTATGCCGCCGGCCCCGACCAGGTCTATGCCGGCGGGCTCTACCCGCTGCAAAGCGCGCAGGCCGCGCCGGGCGGCTGGAACATTTCCGGCCAGTGGCACTTCGCCAGCGGCTGCAAAGGCGCCGACTGGATCGGCGTCGGCATCAAGAACGACGCGCCGCCGGTGGACGGCGTGCCGCCGCCGGCGATCATGGCGGTCATGCCGGCCGCGGAAGTGGACATCGTGCACAACTGGAACGTGGTCGGCATGCAAGGCACCGGCAGCCACGACACGCGCCTCAAGGACAAATTCGTCGCCCATGAATGGACCTGCGCGCGCGGCGCCCCCGGCCTGATCGACGAACCGCTGTACCGCTACCCCGCGCTGGCCTACCAGGCCGAGGTGCATGCCGCCGTCAACATCGGCCTGGCGCGCGCGGCGCTGGATATCGTCACCGAGATGGCCGGCGGCGCCAAGATCATGCCGGGCGCGCCCCGACTTGGTGATCGCGCCTACTACCGCATCAAACTGGGGATGGGCGAAGCAAAGTGGCGCAGCGCCCGCATGTTCTTCTACGACGCCTGCGCCCAGGCATGGGACCAGGTGCTGGCCGGCAATCCGGTGTCCGAGCAGCTCGACACCCTCTTGAAGCTGTCCGCCACCTACGCCGCGCGCACCTCGATGGAAGTGGTCAACGACGCCTACCAGGCCGCCGGCATGGCCGCCATCCAGCGCACCCACCGCATGCAGCGCATCGTGCGCGACGCCATGGTGGTCACGCAACACGCGGCGCTGTCCGAAATGAATTACGACAGCGCAGGCGCGGTATTTGCAAAAGGAATGCCATCGCTGGCGTCCATGAAGTAAGCGCAGCAGTTCACCCAACTTCGCGGACGCCGACCGGGAGGCGCCCGCTCCATCCCGCAGGGCCTCATCGCGCGGGAACCATGCTGTACGGCTCCGGGGCCGCCGTCGCCATCTCCACTGGCATTCCATCACCATCGATTATGAGGATAAAGCTCGTGACCCACTCCACCATTTCCAGACGTCGCCGTAACCTGCTCCTGGGGGGAGCATCCATGCTTGCCGCCGGCGCCCTGCCGGCCGTGCCGGCGCTGGCGCAAGGCGCGCCCGTCACCATCGGCGTCGGCGCCGACCCGGTGTTTACCGCTTTCTTCGTGGCCGCCAACGAAAAGCTGTTCGCCAAGCACGGCGCCAACGTCACGGTGCAGTCCTATACCGACGGCGGCGAAGCCCTCAACGCGCTGGTGGCCAACCAGGTCAACCTGGCCTGTGCCGGCGAGCCCACGCACATCGTGCGCCTGTCGCGCGCCGAGCTGCGTCCGCTGGCGGTCACCTACCAATCCAAGACCTATCTCAAGCTGGTCGCGCGCAAAGCCATCCCCTCGGCCGACAAGATCAAGAAATTCGGCATCGTCGCCGGCTCGGTCTCCGAATACGTCACCGGCCTGACGCTCAAGAAACTGGGCATCGACGCCGCCAAGGTCGAGATGGTGCGCTCCGGCCCGCCGGAATTGCCGGCGCTACTGGCGCGCGGCGACATCGACGGCTACTTCGTGTGGGAACCGTGGCCGACGCTGGGCGTGCAGCAAGGCGGCCACATCCTGATGACCTGCGGCGACGTCGGCTACACCAGCACGCTGTGGCTGTCGGCCACCGCCGGCTGGCTGGGCGCGAACAAGGAAGTCGCCGGCAACATCCTGAAGGCGCTGGCCGAGGCCGCCGAGATCACCCGCAAGGATCCGCCGCGCGCCGCGCAATCGGTGCAGGCGGTGACCCGCATCCCGGTGCCGCAAACGCTCAACTCGCTCAAGGACATGGAACCCGTGGTGCGCGACTTCACCGACGCCGACCTGGCCACCGCCAACGCCATCGGCGAATTCCTGCTCTCCAAGCAGGCCATCAAGGCGCCGGTCGACATGAGCAAGATCCTGCAGCGCGGTTTCTACAAGGGGTAACACATGGCACACTCGGCACGCGGTTCATCCGTATCCATCCAGCGGGTTGGCCTGACCATCGGCGCCAACGAGATCATGGCCGGCATCGACCTCGATATCCGCGCCGGCGAGTTCGTCTGCCTGCTGGGCCCCAGCGGTTGCGGCAAGTCCACCTTGCTCAATGCCATCGCCGGTTTCCAGGAAGTGGCCGGCGAGATCCTGGTCGACGGCAAGCCGGTGAAAAAGCCGGGGCTGGACCGCGGTGTCGTGTTCCAGTCGTCCGAAGCGCTGTTCCCGTGGCTGAGCGTGCGCGAGAACGTCGAGTACGGCCTGAGGCTGCGCGGCGTGGCCGCGGCCGAACGGCGCGCGGCGGCCGAGCGCTATGTCTCGCTGGTGGGCTTGAAGCACGCCATCGACAAGTTCCCCGGCGAACTCTCGGGCGGCATGCGCCAGCGCGCGCAGATCGCCCGCGTGCTGGTCAACGAACCGTCGGTGGTGCTCATGGACGAGCCCTTCGGCGCGCTCGACGCCCAGACCCGCGAGGTGCTGCAAAGCGAACTCGACCGCATCTGGAAAAGCACCGGCTGCACCATCGTGTTCGTGACCCACGACATCTGGGAAGCGATCCTGCTGGCCGACCGCGTGGTCACCATGACCGCCGGCCCGCGCGCCCGCATCAAGACCGTCGAGAAGGTGGAGCTGCCGCATCCGCGCGACCCCGCCGACCCGGCCTGCATGGCCCTGTACTCGCGCATCCGCGACGATATCGGGGCGGAAGTCACGCGCGTGCTGCGCGCCCAAGGTTTGATTGAAGAGGAGTTGGTGAAATGACGCAGCTTACCCAGACAGCCACGCCGGCGGCGCAACAGCAAGCCGCGCCGGCCGCCCCGGCCAAGCCATCCAGCCAAGGAAAGCGCATGAAAGCGATACGCCCGTTCCTGATCTCCGTGGTCGCCATCGTCGGCGGCCTCGTGCTGTGGCAAATCGTCTCCATGACTACCTCGCCGCTGTTCCTGCCCTCGGTCTCGATGACCTGGGCCGCGGCGCTGGAGCTGATCGCCGACGGCACCCTGCAGCAATCAGTGCTGGCCTCTTCCGGCCGCATCCTGGCCGGCTGGGGCGCGGGCGTGGTGATCGGCGTGCCGCTGGGCATTTTCATGGGGCGCTTCGAGATCGTGCGCCAGTTGCTCGATCCCTACATCGAGTTCTTCCGCTTCATCCCGCCGATCGCCTTCGTCACCCTCGCGGTGATCTGGCTCGGCCCGGGCGAGCTGTCGAAGATCGCGCTGATCTTCTACACCACGGTCTTCATCGTCACCTTGAACACCATCGCCGGCGTGCAGGCGGTCAACCCGCTGCGCCTGCGCGCGGCCTCCTCGCTGGGCGCCAGCCAGCTGCAGATCCTGAGCACCGTGATCCTGCCCTCGACCGTGCCGTTCATGGTCACCGGCGCGCGCATCGCCATGGGCAACTCGTTCCTGACGGTGGTCTCGGCTGAAATCGTGTCGGCCCGCGAAGGCCTGGGCGCGCTGATCTGGACCGCCCGCAACTTCAGCCGCACCGAATGGGTCTTCGTCGGCATCATCGCGCTGGGCCTGCTGGGCTACCTGTTCGACCGCGTGCTGCGCGTGGCCACCAAAAAGCTGCTGGCGCGCTACCTGTAAGCCTGTAGCGCACTCCCGCACCGCCATCCGGCGCTGTCCGCCCGTCTCGGGCGGGCAGCGGCCGATCCATGCCCCATTGAACAAGAAAGCGACTCCCATGACCGACCTCAGCCAGGAAATCCTCCAGCTCAAACGCCGCCTCGATGTACTCGAAGCCGAAGCCGACATCCGCCGCATCCAGGCGCGCTACATGTTCCTGTGCGACACGCCCTGCCCCGAACCGGTGGCCGACGATGCCCAACGCATCGAGAAGATCCTCGACCTGTATGCCGAGGACGCCATCTGGGAAGGCGTGGGTTCGTACTACGAAGGCCAGTTCGGCCAGGCGGTGGGCAAGGATGCCATCCGCCGGCACTTCCAGGCGTTCTGGGGCCAGAAGAAGGATCCCGAACTGCTGTTGAACGTGCACTACCTGACCTCGGAACAGATCCACGTCAACGCCGAGTGCACCCACGCCGATGGCCAATGGGTGCATTGCCAGCCGTGGATCTTCGGCGACGGCTCCTCGCTGCTGCGCTCGAGCCGCCTCAACAACCTGTTCAAGAAAGTCGACGGCGTGTGGAAGATCGCCCGCACCCGCACCGAGAACGTGTTCGTGGCGCCGCTGACCGCCGGCTGGGCCAACAATGTGCCGACCTATTCGGTGCTGATGAAGTAAGGCCATGACCGCCCTCCAGCGCCGCTTCATCGATACCAGCGCCGGCGCCATTCACGTGGCTGTCGCCGGCCAGGGTGTGCCGGTGCTGATGCTGCACCAGACGCCACGCTCCTGGGATGAATTCCGCGACGTGCTGCCGCTGCTGGCCGGCGCATACCAGGCCATCGCCATGGATACGCCGGGCTTCGGCGACTCCGTCAAATTGCCCATGGCCGGGCACAGCATCGAACGCTGGGCGCAGGTCGCCTTCGAGGTGCTCGATACACTCGGCGCCGAACAGGCAGTGGTGATCGGCCATCACACCGGCGCGGTCACGGCGCTGGAGATGGCCGCCGCCCACCCCGGGCGCATCAAGGCGCTGGTGCTGTCGTCCTGCCCTTTCAATGATGCCTCGCGGCGCCAGGCGCATGCGGGCAAGCGCAGCATCGACGAGGTCGAGCGCCATGCCGATGGCAGCCACCTGGGAGCGTTGTGGCGTCGCCGCCAGCCCTATTACCCGGCCGGCGACATCGACCTGCTGGAGCGCTTCATGGCTGACGCCATCAAGGCCGGCGAGATGGCGGCCCACGGCCATGTGGTGGTGCGCAACTATGCGATGGAAACCCGCATCGGCCTGGTACGCTCGCCCACGCTGGTGATCAAGGCCGGCAGCGATCCGCATGCCGCCCCCTACGCCGAGCGGGTGGCGGCCGCCATCGCCGGCAGCCGGCTGGTGCGAATCGATGCGGGGATGGTGCCGTTGCCGGATCAGTTGCCGGAGGAATTCGCGCGGGTGGTGCGCGCCTTCCTTGAGACCGCGATAGCGTGACCCGGCCTGTCGTTCCTGCGTGCGGCAATCAATAAGGCGATCGATAAAAAAGGGCGCCATCGCAAGACAGCGCCCAAGACTACCAGAGAGACTTTCCAGAACAACGGTGATCAGCGCTCCACCGTGCGCGTCCAGCGGCTATTCCACACGCTGCGGTTCTTGTTGATTTCATCCCAGTCGACATTGCGGGCGTTCTTGACGAAATCCATCATGCGCTGCTGCTCGGCAGCGGTCGCACCGCTGGCCGTGACCTTGGTATTGGTGGGGTTGTAATTGCCGTTTTCCAGCGCCTTGCCCTGTGCCTCCGGGCTCAGCAGATAGGCGGCCAGCTCCTGCGCCAGCTGCGGTTCGCTGTTGTTGGCAATCACGCACTGCGCCACCATCAGCACCACCGCCCCTTCCTTGGGCTGGACATATTCCACCGGGATGCCCTTGCTCTTCAAGATGGTCGATTGCGTCGGGGTATAGGGGAACAAGGCCGCTTCACCGGTTTGCGCCATCTCGGAAATCTTGGCGGAATTGGAGATGTATTCCACGACATTGGGCCCGATGGTGCTAGCCCAGGCCTTGAAGCCGGGCTCGACATTGGTGTCGGCGCCCCCCTTCAACCGGTTGAAGGCGAGGAAGGCATGCAAGCCAAAGGTCGACGACGGCAACGACTGGAACACCACCTTGCCCTTGAGCTTGGGATCGGCCAGATCCAGCCACGAAGTCGGCGCTGCCCAGCCCTTCTCGGCATAGACCTTGGTGTTGTAGGCCAGGCCGGTAACGCTGATGGTCACGCCCGTGGCCATGTCATCCTTGATATGGGCCACCGGCAACAGGTTGGCCATGTTGGGATTGGGCTTTTGCTTTTCGCACAGGCCCATGCCGACCGCGCGGTACATCACGCCGTCGTCCAGGAACATCACATGCATCTGCGGCTTGTCCTTGGCGGCCTGGGCCTTGGCCAGGATATCGGCCGATCCGCCCGGCACCACCACCACCTTCACATTGTGCTTTTGCTCGAAGGGGCCGAACACGAATTGCGTGAAGGTCTTTTCCATGTTGCCGCCGTTCATGCCGATATAGAGCGTCTTGGTCTGGGCCTGGGCCGGGCCAGCCACGGCTGCCAGCATGGCCAGGGCGGCGGCACAGGCGAGGGGGCGTGCGAACGGGATCATGAAATCTTCCTTTCTGTGAGGGGTGTCGGGAGTGGGATGACTGCTGGTTCTACGGTGGCAAAGCGGGAAATCGAGAAAGCCTCCAGCGGCACTGTGCTGCGACCTTGCAAAACCAGCTCGGCCAATGCCTCGCCGGCGGCCGGGCCGATCTGGAAACCGGCGCCGCAAAAGCCGAAGCCGTGCAACAGGCCGGCTTGCGTGGCACTGGCGCCCAACACCGGCTGGCGGTCCGGCAAATAGCCTTCGACGCCGCTCCAGGTGCGGATAATGTGGACATGGCGCAGCGCCGGCAGCAAGGCCACCGCCTGCGGCAGCAAGCCGAGGATGGAGTCGTGCGAGGCGCGGGCGCGCTGGTCATCCATGACATAGCCGCGTCCGCCGCCCAGCACCACATTGCCGCGCGCGACCTGGCGGCAATAGATGGCGCCGCCTTCCACCCCCAGGCTCCACGGCAGCAGCGGCGCGATCGGTTCAGTCACGGCCATGCTGGGATGGCCGCTGGTCATGGGCGCGTCTTCGCCGAAGGCCTGGGCAATCTTGTTGGCCCAGGCGCCGGCGCAATTGATCAGCACCTCGGCGCGCACCTGCAGGGCCTGTTCACCCTGCGCAGCCTCAGCCACGAAATGGCGGCCGTCATGGCCCACTTGCCGGACTTCACAGCCCTCGGCGACCTGGGCACCGGCGGCCGCTGCCGCGCGCGCAAAGGCCGGCGACACCAGGCGCGGATTGGCCTGGCCATCTTCCGGACAAAGAGAACCGCCCACCACGCTGCCGCCCAGCCACGGACATTGCCGGCGCAATTGCTCGCCGCTGATCAATTCGATATCCAGGCCATAGGGCCGGCTCATCCCGGCATAGGCTTCCAATGCCTGCATATCGGCGGCGCTGCGGGCCAGCTTGAAGTGGCCGCTGCGCACATATTCGCCGTCGATGCCGATCAAGTCTTTCAGCCCGGCCCAGATCTGGTGCGCCCGTGCCGACAGCGGCAACTGCACCGCCGCCCGGCCCTGGCGCCGCACGCCGCCGTAATTGATGCCGCTGGAGCGGGCGCCGCACAGGTCGCGTTCCAGCAAAGTGACGCGACGCCCCGCGCGCGCCAGTGCCAGTGCCGCGGAAGCGCCGACGATGCCGCCGCCGATGATCAGCACTTCGGTGTCGATACGCTTCACGATTCGTCCCCGGCCGCAACAGCGTCAGCGACGATGCAAGGCGCAACCGCCCGCGCTTGAGGCGGGCAATGCATGCCGATGGGCACTGGCTTGATGGGCGCCTGGCCGCGCAGGCGGCCGACTTGCGCCAGCGGCACCTGGGCCGCATGCGCCAGGATCTCGGCGGCGGCCGCGCCGCACATGCGCCCCTGGCAACGCCCCATGCCCACGCGGGTGAGCGCCTTCAGGCGGTTCATCTCGGCCGCCCCTGTTTCGGTCACGGCCGCGCGCAATTGGCCGGCGGTGATGTTTTCGCAGCGGCAGACCACCAGCGCGTCGCCGGCCAGTTCAGCCCAGCGCGCGGGAAACGGAAAGGCCCGCTCCAGCCCCTGGCGAAAGCGGCCGATACGGCCCAGTTGCGCCTCGATCGCCACGGCACGCGCGGCGTCCACCGTGATGCCGCGATCCTGCAGCAGCGCCAGCGCGGCGCGCTCGCCCGCCAGCTCAGCCGCGTCCGCGCCCATGATGCCGGCGCCGTCGCCGGCCAGGTAGACGCCCGGCACGCTGCTGCGCCCTGCGCCGTCGCTCAGCGGCAATTGCGCGCGCTGCATCTCGTCGAAGGCGAAGCGGCAGCCGAGCAGGTCGGCCAGTTGGGTTTCCGAGCGCAGGGCGTAACCAAAGCCGACGGCGTCGCAGACGATCTGCCGTTCGGCGCCGACGGCGGCGGCTTGCATCATGTCTTCATGGCGCCAGGCGATGGATTGCACGCGCTCGCTTCCATCCACCCGCAACACCCGCGCGCGGGTGTGTACCGGGATGCCGCGCAACTTCAGCCAGCCGAGATAGAACATGCCCTTGGCCAGCAGCGCCGCCTGGCCGCGCATGGCGGGCAGGGCAGCCATGCGGTCGGACCAGCTGCTGCTGTCGAGCACCGCCACGACCTTGGCGCCGGCCCTGGCATATTGATAGGCCACCAGGTACAGCAACGGTCCGCTGCCGGCCAGCACCACCCGCTCGCCGATGGCGCAGCCCTGGAACTTCAACGCCACCTGGGCGCCGCCGAGGGTATAGACGCCAGGCAGGGTCCAGCCGGGAAAAGGCAGCACGCGGTCAGTGGCGCCGGTGGCCACGATCAGCGCATCCCAGGCCAGGCTGGCGGCGCCCAGCGTGGTGCTGTCCATCAGGTCCAGCAAACCCGGCTGGGCATTCCAGACCAGGGTGCGGGGACGATAATCCAGATGCTCGCGCAGGGCATCGAAGGTGCCGTGCAAGGCCGCCGCGCGACCGGCTTCGAAACCATACAGCGCCTGCTTGGCGCGGGTGAAGCCGGCCGGCGGCTGGCGATAGATCTGGCCGCCGGCCATTGGCGCCTCGTCCAGCAGCACCGGGCGCAAGCCATGCGCGACCAGAGTCTGGGCGGCGCGTACACCGGCCGGGCCGGCGCCGACGATCACGGGCGGGCGTGGGGTCATGCGTCCTCTCCGGTGAGCAGGCGCATGCCCGGGCGGATGAAGGTGGAACAGGCGCGCAGCCGTTCGCCTTCGGCGGTGGCGATCCAGCAATCCTGGCAAGCGCCCATCATGCAGAATCCGGCGCGCGGCTGGCCGCTGAATTCATTGCGGCGCAGTCGTGCGGCGCAAGTGAGCACGGCGGTCAGCACCGTATCGCCTTCCAGCGCGGTGGCCGCACGACCGTCGAGGGTAAATGCCACCGGCGCGCGCTCTCTCTCGACCAGGCGCACCAACTGGTGCCGGCAGGGGCTGCTCATGTGCGCCCCACCAGCACGCGATCGAGGCCATAGATGCGGTCCAGGATGAACATGGCCGCTGCCGTGATGGCCACCATCAGGGCCGACACCGCTGCCATCATCGGGTCGATCGACTCGGTGGCATACATGTACATGCGCACCGGCAAGGTCACGGTCGAGGGCGAGGTAACGAAGATCGACATGGTCACTTCATCGAAGCTGGTAATGAAGGCCAGCAGCCAGCCGCCGGTGATGCCGGGCAAGATCATCGGCAAGGTGATGCGCAGGAACACCGTGGCACGGGTCGCGCCCAGCGACTGGGCGGCATGTTCAGCACTGCGGTCGAAGCCGATCAGGGCCGACATGACCAGTCGCATGGTGTAGGGCATCACCACCAGCGCATGGGCCAATATCAGCCAGCCGAAGCTGCCAGCCCCGCCCACCAGTGCAAACAGGCGCAGCAGTGCCACCCCCAGCACCAGGTGCGGGATGATCAGCGGCGACAGGAACAAGGCCTGCAACAGCCCCGACCAGCGGTGCGGATGACGCACCAGCGCCATGGCGGCGGGTACCGCAATGGCGCTGGCCAGGGTCGCCGAGGCCAGGCCTAGCCACAGGCTGTTCCAGAAGGCGCTGACGAAATCGGGATAGTCGAACACCGCCTTGAACCAGCGCAGCGACAATTGCGGCCCGTGGATGGTGAGGGTGTTCTCGGGGGTAAAGGCGATCACGCACACCACCACGATGGGGGCCAGCATGAAGCTGATCACGACGGCATTGAAGAGCAACGCCCATGCTCCGTTCTTGTTCATGGTTCAGCCCAGCGCTTTCTTGTAACGGGCCTCGACCATCCGGTTCCAGCCCAGCATCACCACCAGGTTGGCCACCAGCAGCAGCAAGGCGATGGTGGCGCCCAGCGGCCAGTTCAGTTCGTGCAGGTATTCGTCATAGACGAGGGTTGCCATCATCTTCAGGCGGCGACCGCCCAGCAGCCCGGGAATCGCAAACGAGCTGGCCGACAAGCCGAACACGATCAGGCTGCCCGACAAGATGCCCGGCATCACCTGCGGCAGCACGATGCGGCGAATCGCCGTGGCCGGCGAGGCATTGAGCGACAGGGCCGCATTGACCACGGCCGGGTCGAGCTTTTGCAGCGAGGTCCACACCGGGATCACCATGAAGGGCAGCATCACATGCACCAGCGCGATGACCACGGCGATATCGGTATAGAGCATCTTGTAAGGCCCCAGGCCGAGCATGGCGAACAAGCCGTTGACGATGCCTTCCGGCCCCAGCAGCATGCTCCAGCCGAAAGCGCGCACCACCACCGAGATCATCAGCGGCGCCAGCACCACCAGCAGCATGATGGAGCGCCAGGGCTTCTTCATGCGGTTGAGGATGTAGGCCTCGGGCGCCCCCACCAGCGCACAGATCAGGGTCACCAGGGCCGAGATCCAGAAGGTGCGCCAGAAGATGGCGTAGTAATAGGGGTCGCCCAGCACCTCGATATAGTGTTGCAGCGTGAAGGTGCCGGCCTTGGGGCCGGTATCGGTATCGAACACATTGAAGGACAGGACCACCGTCAGCAGCAGCGGCACCAGCAGCAGCACCGTGCACAGCAGGATGGCCGGAGCCGACATCCACCACGGCAGGGCGCGGCCGGACATCGCCCTGGGCGTGGGCGCGGCTTCGGCCCGCGCGGTCGCGGCGGCGGCGCTCATGCCGCCACCTCGCCGGCCCTGGCGCGCGCGCTCGACACCAGCCTCAGGCTATGGTCATTCCAGGCCAGTCCCACGGTCTGGCCTGGTTCGGCGATACAGGCGCCGTCATTGGCCAGCAAGACCGACAACGGGCCCAGGGGAGAATCCATTTCCAGCAACCACTGGCTGCCGAGGAAGAAGCGCTGCCTCACCAGGCCGTCGCAGCGGCCTTGGCCGGCGTCCACGCAACGGATCTTTTCCGGGCGCAAGCCCAACATCACCTGGGCGCCGCCGCGCAGCCCCGTGTCGGGCGCTTCCAGGCCCAGCAGCATGCCGCCCACGGCGATGTCGGCGCGCTCGCCGGCGGCGCCCAGCACCTTGCCTTCGAGCAGGTTGGCACGGCCGACAAAGCCGGAGATGAAGCGGTTGGCCGGATGTTCATAGACCTGCAGCGGACGCCCGACCTGGGTGATGCGCCCGGCCTCCATCACCACCACGCGGTCGCTGATGGACATGGCTTCGCTCTGGTCGTGGGTGACCATGATGGTGGTGGTGCCGACCTTGCGCTGGATATCGCGCAGCTCATATTGCATTTCCTCGCGCAGCTTGGCGTCGAGGTTCGACAGCGGTTCATCGAGCAGCAGCACCGGCGGCTTGATCACCAGGGCGCGCGCCAATGCCACGCGCTGGCGCTGGCCGCCGGAGAGCTCGCGCGGATAGCGCGCGCCGTGTTGCTCGAGATGCACCAGCGCCAGCGCCTGGGCCACCCGCTCGCGCTTTTCGGCGGCGGGGCACTTGCGCATCTCCAGGCCGAAGGCGACGTTTTGTTCCACCGTCATGTGCGGGAACAAGGCATAGGTCTGGAACACGATGCCCAGGCCGCGCGAATTGGGCTTGGCGTGGGTGATGTCGCGCCCGTCGAGCTCGATGCGCCCGCCACTGCTGGCCTCGAAGCCGGCGATCATCTGCAGCGTGGTGGTCTTGCCGCAACCGGAAGGACCCAGGAGCGAAATGAATTCGCCCTGCTCCACCGACAGGTTGAAGGACGACACCGCCTGGGTATCTCCGTAGAACTTGCTGACATTGGTCAGCGTCAGGAATGACATGGCAAGCCCCTTTGCACGATTTGGCTCAATTTCGCGAGACCGCCGGCGACGCTGCCCGGCAATCAACTTGATTCATTCCTCATGCAAATTCCCTGCCAATTCTGCTATCGTATTTCATACATCAGGATATTTTTCAAAGTTATTCCACTTAATGAAATACTTCGATAAACAAGTCGTCCAAGACTTCCATTCAGCAGGCAGACAAGATCCATGAGCAGCCAATGAGCCAGGACAGCGAAGAGAACTCTCCCCCCGGCGCCGCCCCGGTCAACGGCATCGCCCGCACCTTCGCGGTGTTGCGCGCACTGGCCGACGCACCAGCGCCGGGCATGCGGGTGACGCAGGTGGCCAAGGCCATCGGCCTGACCCAGGGCACCACCCATCGCCTGCTGCAGTCGCTGGCCGCCGAAGGCGCAGTGGAGCAGGATGAGCGCAGCAAGCTCTACCGGCTCGGCATCGACCTGTTCTCGCTGGCCGCGCGCGCCGGCAATGCCTCGGACTTGCGGGCACTGTGCCGTCCGGCGCTGCTGCGCCTGTGCGGCAGCCTGGGCGACACGTTGTTCTTGCTGGTGCGCTCGCGCTTTGACGCGGTGTGCGTGGATCGCGTCGACGGCCCGCTGCCGATCCGCGCCTTCACCGGCGACATCGGCGGGCGCGTGGCGCTGGGTGTGGGCCAGGGTGCGCTGGCCATCCTGGCGTTCCTGCCCGAGGCCGAGCGCGACGAGGTGATCCGCTACAACGTGCCGCGCCTGCGCGAATTCGGCGTGTATGACGAGGTCTACCTGCGCACCGAGATCGACCGCGTGCGCCAGAGCGGCTATGCCGCGCGCCAGCAAGGCTTGCTCGATGGCATGGCCGGGCTGGCCGTGCCGCTGTTCGACGCCAGTGGCGGCATCGTCGCCGCCTTGTCGGTGGGCACCATTACGGCCCGGCTATCGGAAGAGCGCCTGCCGGTGGTGGTACAGATGTTGCAACGCGAAGCCAGCGCCCTGTCGGCGCGCATCAATCCCTTCGACCCGGCCTTGCGCCGGCCCATGCAATCGCCCGCCGCCGGCGTCCCCGACACCAACCCGTGAGCCCCATGCGCCCCGTCAGTCCCGTCAGTCCCGTCAGTCCCGTCAGTCCCGTCAGTCCCGTCAGTCCCGTCAGTCCCGTCAGTCCCGTCAGTCCCCCGGCCCTGCCCATCCTGCTGATCAAGTCCGGCGGCGCCGCCGCCTTGCCGGAGTGGCGCGCCGCCTTTGCCGAATGCGCGCCGGATCTCGCCATCGACATCCGCGAATGGAACGACCCCGGCGTCGATGAACAAGCGGTGGAGTTCGCCCTGACCTGGCAACCCGACGCCGGCCGGCTGGCGCGCTATCCCAACCTCAAGGCCATCCTCAGCGCCGCCGCCGGGGTCGACCACATCCTGGCCGATCCGCAGTTGCCCGGGCATCTGCCCATCGTGCGCATGGTCACGCCCGAGACCCAGCAGCGCATGGCCGAATTCGCCCTCATGGCCAGCCTGATGCTGTTGAAGGACATGCCGCGCTTCGTGGCCCAGCAGGCACGGGCCCAATGGCATACATTCAGCACCCCGCGCAGCGCCCGGGAAACCCGCGTGGGCGTCATGGGCCTGGGCGCGCTGGGCCTGGCATGCGCGCGCATGCACGCGCGCGTGGGCTTCGAGGTGGCCGGCTGGGCGCGCTCAGCGCGCAATGAAGACGGCCTGCAATGCTTTGCCGGACCGGCGCAGCTGGATGATTTCCTGGCGCGCACCGATATCCTGGTGTGCCTCTTGCCTGACACCCCCGACACCCGCCACATCATCGACGCCACCTTGCTGGCGAAACTGCCGCGCGGCGCCGCGCTGGTCAATGTCGGGCGCGGCAGCCATGTCGACACCCCGGCGCTGCTGGCGGCACTCGACAGCGGACAGCTCAATGGCGCGCTGCTGGATGTATTCGACGCCGAGCCGCTGCCGCCCGAAGCCCCCTTCTGGCGCCATCCGCGCATCATCGTCACCCCGCACGCGGCAGCCACACCGTCGCGGCGCGAACGGGCGCGCCAGGCCGCCGCCAGCATCGCGGCCCTGCGCGCAGGCCGGCAACCGACGCATGTCTATGACCGCACGCGCGGCTACTGACGCCGCACAGGCTGCGCCGGCTTGCGGGAACAGGCCCCATCGTCTAGACTTTGGCGCTTCCTGGCCGCCCTGCCGGTGTTTCCCTTGAGGCAACAGCGCAGGCCCGCCGACTCCCTTCCACAAGGGCAACCAACCTCACGGTGATGTTTGGAATCCGTACCCATATGGGTGCAACTGCTTGCACTCTTCGTCCTGATCCTGCTCTCGGCCTTCTTTTCCATGACCGAGACGGCGCTGATGGCCGCCAACCGCCATCGCCTGCGGCACCTCGCCAAACAGGGCAACCGCCGCGCCATCACCATCCTGTGGCTGCTCGACCGCACTGAGCGCCTGCTCTCGCTGGTGCTGATCGCCAACACCGCGATCAACGCGCTGGCCACCGCGCTGGTGACCGTCATCGCGATTTCCGCCTTCGGCAACCACCAGCGCGTCATCACCATCGCCACCGCCTGCGTGGCGGGGCTCTTGATCATCTTCGCCGAGATCGTGCCCAAGGTGATCGGCGCCACCTATCCGGAACGCATTTCGCTGTTCACCAGCTTCATCCTGAAGCCCTTGATGCGGGTGGCCAAGCCGCTGGTCTGGTTCGTCAACCTGTTCGTCTCGGCCGTGCTCAAGCTGCTGCGCATCAAGGCCGGCGCACGCGCCAGGGAACAGCGCATCTCGCCCGAGGAATTGCGCTCCATCGTGCTGGAGGGCGGCAGCTTCATCCCGCAAAAGCACAAGAGCATCCTGCTGAACCTGTTCGACCTGGAAAAGATCTCGGTGGAAGACGTGATGACGCCACGCGCCCAGGTCGAGGCGCTGAACCTGGCCGCGCCCATCGAAGACATCCTGAACCAGCTGGCCACCTGCTACCACAACAAGCTGCCGGTGTTCGAGGGCGAGATCAACCACATCGCCGGCATCCTGCATGTGCGCAAGGCGGTGTCGCTGTTCAACCGCGAGGACGAGATCACCCACGAGGCCATCCGCGAACTGCTGTCCGCCCCCTATTACGTGCCGGTGGAAACCGACGTCTTCACCCAGCTGCAGTACTTCCAGGAAAACCACGAGCGCCTGGGCATCGTGGTCGACGAATACGGCGAAGTGCAGGGCCTGGTGACGCTGGAAGACATCATCGAAGAGATGATCGGCGAATTCACTACCTCCTCGCCCGGCTCTTCGGCCGAAGGTTTCGGCTGGGACAAGGACGGCGCCTGCCTGCTCGAAGGCAGCACCACCCTGCGCGACATCAACAAGCGCCTGGGCCTGCAGCTGCCGCTGGACGGCCCCAAGACCATCAACGGCCTGCTGCTGGAATACCTGCAGGACATCCCGGACGCCAACGTCTCCCTGAAGATCGCCGGCTGCGTGATCGAGATCGTGCAGGTACAGAACCAGGCGATCCGCATGGTCAAGCTGATCGCCCCGACCCAGGCCGCCGCCGCGCGCTGATCTCGCGCCCTCCCCGCACCTTCCCCACGTCTTCGCCGGTCTTTCGAACTCGCGCGAAAATTCAAGGCAAAGCGCGGGCGACTGCCCGGCGCGGCGCGGCGGATGTGGGAGACTTTTTCCTCCCCCATTCGCCGCCTTTCCCCAGGACCTGTTCACCATCTCGCCCGGCGTTGGGAACAGGCTCTGACGGCGGTCCCTCAGCGAGAGGCGATCATCATGGAAAAACACCCGCTGGCCTCCGCCGCCCATATCGACGACGCTCCGATCGTGCGCCTGCTGCACAAGATGCTGGCCGATGCCGTCGGCATGGGCGCTTCCGACCTGCATTTCGAACCCTTCGAGCATTTCTGCCGGGTGCGCTTTCGCATCGACGGCGTGCTGCATGAAACGGCGCAGCCGCCGCTGTCGCTCAAGGACAAGCTCTCGACCCGCATCAAGATCCTGTCGCGCCTGGACATCGCCGAGAAACGCCTGCCGCAGGACGGCAAGATGCGGCTGGAACTGGGCGGCGGGCGCGAAGTGGATGTGCGCGTGTCGACGCTGCCGACCCAGTTCGGCGAAAAGATCGTGCTGCGCATCCTCCATGGCGGCCACACCGGCCTGGACATCGACCAGTTGGGCTATGAGCCGCCGCAACGGCAGGCGCTGCTGCGCGCCATCGGCAAGCCGCACGGCATGGTGCTGATGACCGGGCCGACCGGTTCCGGCAAGACCGTGTCGCTGTACGCCTGCCTGCAACTGCTCAACCGCCCCGGGGTCAATATCGCCACCGCCGAAGACCCGGTCGAGATCAACCTGCCCGGCGTGAACCAGGTCGGCATCAACGAACGCGCCGGCCTGAGCTTCGCCGTCGCCTTGCGCGCCTTCCTGCGCCAGGATCCCGACGTGCTGATGGTGGGCGAGATCCGCGACCTGGAAA
Source organism: Herbaspirillum sp. GW821-FHT09A12 (assembly GCF_059418325.1). Classification (NCBI taxonomy): domain Bacteria; kingdom Pseudomonadati; phylum Pseudomonadota; class Betaproteobacteria; order Burkholderiales; family Oxalobacteraceae; genus Herbaspirillum; species Herbaspirillum sp. GW821-FHT09A12. The sequence continues at coordinate 267,975 of NZ_JBWKPR010000001.1, read as the reverse complement.
CCGCCGACATCGCCGTCAAGGCCTCGCAGACCGGCCACCTGGTCTTTTCCACCCTGCACACCAACGACGCCCCGGCCACGCTGATGCGGCTGCTCAACATGGGCGTGCCGGCCTTCAACGTGGCCTCGTCGGTCAGCCTGATCGTGGCGCAGCGCCTGGTGCGGCGGCTGTGCAGCTGCCGCGAGGAAGTGCCCGCCACGCCCGACAGCCTGCAACGCGCCGGCTGCAGCGAGGCCGACATCGCGCGCTGCGCCAGCCTGTTCCAGCCCCGCGGCTGCGACAAGTGCAACCAGAGCGGGTATCGCGGCCGCACCGGGATCTATCAGGTGATGCCCATCAGCGCCGCCATGGAGAGCCTGATCCTGCGCCACGGCAACACCCAGGACATCGCCCGCCAGGCGCGCAGCGAAGGCATTGCCGACCTGCGCCGCGCCGGGCTCATGAAAGCCCTGCGCGGCGAAACCAGCCTGAGGGAAGTCCTTGCCTGCACCTGACGCCCCCGGCGCTTCCCCTCCCGCCTCCCGCAGCGCCTTCCACTGGCAAGGCCTGGATCGCCAGGGCCGGGCGCAAAGCGGCGTACTGGCCGCGACCGACGCCGCGCTGGCGCGCGCCCTGCTGCGCCGCCAGGGCATCCGTGTGGCGCGCCTCCGGGCGGCCGATAGCGCCGCCGCCGGGCGCCGGCCCGGCGCTGCGCAAGCGCCTTCCCCCGGTGCGGCACGCGGCCATATCCCGGAGAAACAGGTCGTGCTGTTCACGCGGCAACTGGCGACCATGCTGCAAGCCGGCCTGCCGCTGCTGCAGGCGCTGGACATCGCCATTCGCGGCGCCGGCGCCACGGCCATGGCGGCGCTGCTGCGGGCCATCCGCAACGACGTGGCGCAGGGCGAAAGCCTGCATGCCGCCCTGGGCCGCCATCCGCGCCATTTCGATGCGCTGTTCTGCAACCTGGTGCGCGCCGCCGCGGAAGCCGGCATGCTCGATACCATGCTGGAGCGCATCGCCGGCTATCGCGAAAAGTCGCTGGCCCTGAAGGGCAAGGTGCGCTCGGCGCTGGCCTATCCCTGCGCGGTGATGCTGGTGGCGGTGGTGGTGACGCTGGTGATCATGCTATGGGTGGTGCCGGCCTTCGAACAGATGTTCCGCAACTTCGACGCCGAGCTGCCGCTGTTGACGCGCAGCGTGATGCAGGTCTCGCGCCTGCTCGCCCAATGGTGGCCCTGGCTGCTGGCCGCCCTCGGCATGCTGGGCGCGGCCGGCCTGCATGCCTGGCGCCGCCGGCCCGGCATGCGGGCGGCGGCCCAGCGCGCCAGCCTGCGCCTGCCGGTGTTCGGCCGATTGCTGCGCAAGGCCGCCATCGCGCGCTGGAGCCGCACGTTCGGCACCCTGTTCGGCGCCGGCATTGCGCTGGTCGATGCGCTGGAAACGGTGGCCGGCGCCGCCGGCAACGTGGTCTATGCCGACGCCAGCCTGGCCATCCGCGACGCCGTGCGCAACGGCGCCCCGCTGCATGCGGCCATGGAGCAAACCGGCGTCTTCCCCGACCTGGCGGTGCAGATGGTCGCGGTGGGCGAAGAAGCCGGCGCGCTCGACGCCATGCTGGGCAAGATCGCCGACCTCAACGAACGCGAAGTCGACGACGCCGTCGCCGCGCTGACCAGCCTGATGGAACCGATTATCATGGTGGTCCTGGGCATACTGATCGGCGGCCTGGTGATCGCGATGTACTTGCCGATCTTCCGCATGGGCTCCATCGTATAAGATCCCGAATAGCTCCAAAAACACGCAAATCCGCTCCGATGCCCTTCCTCGACGCTTACAGCGCACCGCACCATACCGCCATCAGCCTGATGGCGGCCCTGCTTGGCCTGCTGGTGGGCAGCTTCCTGAACGTGGTGATCCACCGCCTGCCGAAGATGATGCTGCGCGAAACGGCCAACTTCGTCGCCCATGAGCGCGGCGAGGCCTTGCCGCATGCCGCGCGCTACGACCTGCTGCTGCCGCGTTCGGCCTGCCCGCACTGCGGCGCCGCCCTGCCGGCGCACCACAATGTGCCGGTACTGAGCTGGCTGCTGCTGCGCGGCCGTTGCGGGGAGTGCAAGGCGCCCATCGGCGTGCGCTACCTGGCGGTCGAATTGCTGACGGCCGCGGTGTTTGCGCTGGCCGCCTGGAAATTCGGCGCCGGCCTGACCGGGCTGGCCGCGATGGCCTGCTGCGCCTTCCTCATCGCGCTCGGTTTCATCGATGCCAGGACCATGCTGCTGCCCGACGACCTGACCTTGCCGCTGCTGTGGCTGGGCCTGCTGGTCAACCTGAACCACCGCATCGTGCCCTTGCAAGACGCGGTGCTGGGCGCGGCAGCGGGCTATCTCGCCTTGTGGCTGATCTTCTGGATCTTCAAGCTGGCCACCGGCAAGGAAGGCCTGGGCTATGGCGACTTCAAGCTGATGGCCGCGCTCGGCGCATGGCTGGGCTGGCAGGCGCTGCCCTTCGTGCTGCTCTCGGCTTCGGCGCTGGGCGCCATCGCCGGCATCGCGCTGGTGCTGGCCAGGCGCCATGAGCGCGAACAGGCGATCCCGTTCGGCCCCTACCTGGCGCTTGCGGGTATGCTGGCGCTTCTCTATGGCGGCGACTGGCTGTCTTTCGGCATTTACGATTATTAAACATGACATCCACGGCGCAGCGTTTTTCCATCGGCCTCACCGGCGGCATCGGCAGCGGCAAGACCACCGTCGCCAACCTGTTCGGTGAACTGGGCGCCGCGCTGGTCGACACCGACGCCATCGCCCATCAGCTGACCGCCCCCGGCGGCCTGGCCATTGCCAGCATCCGCGACCACTTCGGCGCCGACTTCATCGACCGGCACGGCGCCATGGATCGCGCGCGCATGCGCAGCCATGTGTTCGGCAACGCCAGCGCCCGCCATGCGCTGGAAGCCATCCTGCACCCGCTCATCCGCAGCGAGACCGCACGCGCGGCCGAGGCGGCAACCGGCGACTACCTCATCTTCGTGGTCCCGCTGCTGGTGGAATCCGGCACCTGGGTGGGCCGCACCTCGCGCATCCTGGTGGTCGATTGCGAGGAACAAGTGCAAATCGCCCGCGTGATGCAGCGCAACGGCTTGCAGCGCGACGAGGTGGAAGCCATCATGGCCGCGCAAGCCAGCCGCCAGGCCCGCCTGGCGGTGGCCGACGACATCATCGAGAACAATGGCGACGCCGCCGGGCTGCTGCCGCGCGTGCGCCAACTGCATGCGCACTATCTGGAGCTGGCGCGCGCCGCCTGATGCCGCGGCAGCGAAAACCCTTTACATCCGGCAGCCGATCCCGCTCCCTGTTGCCGCCTGCGGCCGCGCCCGGGCCCAGGCCACGCGCGCGGTCCTTCCCCATTGCGCCATGCATTTGTAATTTTCCTCTGCATGGGTCAGAATCACACACAACGCGGCCAACAGCAGTTTGCCGGCGGCCCACCATCGAATCCGGTTCAACCACTAAAGGGATCATGCTTTGATCGTCTACGAATACCCTTTCAACGAGCGTATTCGCACGCTGTTGCGACTGGAAGACCTGTACGAGAAGTTCGTCTTCTTCCTGCACCAGGAAAGCCCGCAGCAGCATCACATCGCCCTTGCCACCATTTTCGAAATGCTGGAGGTAGCCGGACGCGCCGACCTCAAGTCGGACCTGCTGCAAGAACTCGAGCGCCAGAAGCAGATGCTGCTGGCCTACCAGTCCAACCCCAACGTCGAGCCGGAGATGCTCAACGCCATCCTGTCCGAAGTCGACAAGGCCAGCAGCGCGCTGGCCGCGGCCCAGGGCAAGACCGGGCAACACATCCGCGACAACGAATGGCTGATGAGCATCCGCGGCCGCACCATCATCCCCGGCGGCGCCTGCGAATTCGACCTGCCCGCGTACTACGCCTGGCAACAGCACAGCTTCGAGCGCCGCTTCAATGACATTTCGAACTGGTTCGCACCGCTGATCCCCCTGTGCGACGCCATCGCCATCGTGATGCGCCTGCTGCGCGAATCGGGCCACGCGGTGAAGATCAATGCCGTCGGCGGCAGCTACCAGCAGATGCTGCAGGGCAAGCTCTACCAGATGCTGCGCCTGTCGCTGGACATCGAACTGGGCGCCATCCCCGAGATCTCCGCCAACAAGTACATGTTGTGGGTGCGCTTTACCCAGCAGGACGGCGACGAGAAGCCGCGCGCCTTCGAAGGCGAAGTGCCGTTCGAACTGGCGCTGTGCGGGTTTTAAGGAGTACGGCATGGCGACCATAGTCGATTGCCCGACCTGCGGGGCCAAGGTGGAATGGACGGAGAAGAACAAATACCGCCCGTTCTGTTCGGAACGCTGCAAACAGATCGACCTGGGCGCCTGGGCCGAGGAAAAGTACGCGATCCCGGCAGTGAACCTGCCGCAGGAAAGCGACCAGGATAAGCCCTTGCAGTAAGCGCGATCATTGCCGTATCGACAAAAAAAGCCGCGAATTGCGGCTTTTTTATTGCTCTTGCGATCGGCTAGATCGGCTACAACGCCAGCCTCATCAAGAAGCCTGACCAGGCGCCGGCACGGATGGCGGGCGGCCCGCCTCGCCATACCGCACCAGGTCCAGCCATTCGATCAGGGGAATGGTCGCCGGCAACAAGGGGTCCACGCCCACGCTGCCCTGCCAGGCAAACGCTTGGCCTTCCAGGCTTTGCGGCTCGCCGCGCCAACTGCGGCTGATATAGAAATGCAATCGCACATGCGCGTGCGGATAGACATGCTCGACCCCGCACCAGCCCTCGCCGTCCAATACCTCGATCCCCAGCTCTTCCTTGAACTCGCGCTGCAGGGCGGCGAAGATGGTTTCGCCCGGCTCGACCTTGCCGCCCGGGAATTCCCAATAGCCGGCGTAGGGCTTGCCCTCCGGACGCTGGCCCAGCAGCACGTCGCCATTGGGCTGCATCAGGATGCCGACGGCGACATCGATGGGCTTGGCTGCCTCGCTCATCAGCCCTGCGCCTTGCCGGCGTAGTCGCGTGCGAACTGCCAGGCCACGCGACCCGAGCGCGAGCTGCGCTGCAGCGCCCAACGCAGGGCATCGCCGCGCGCTTCCTCGATCTGGGCATCGTTGCAGCCGAAATGGCGCAGCCAGTGGGCGACGATCGCCAGGAAATCGTCCTGCTTGAACGGATAGAAGGTCACCCACAGGCCGAAACGCTCGGACAACGAGATCTTTTCTTCCACCGTCTCGCCGGGATGCAGGTCGCCGTCGTCGGTATGGGTATAGGTGCTGTTGTCGGACAGGCGTTCCGGCATCAGGTGGCGGCGGTTGGAGGTGGCGTAGATCAGCACATTGTCCGACTGCGCGGCGATACTGCCGTCCAGCGCCACCTTGAGCGCCTTGTAACCGCCCTCGCCCTCTTCGAAGGACAGGTCGTCGCAGAACACGATGAAGCGTTCCGGGCGCGCCGAGACCATCTCGACGATGTCCTGCAGGTCGTGCAGGTCGTCCTTGTCGACTTCGATCAGGCGCAGGCCGCGGTCGGCGTACTGGTTCAGGCAAGCCTTGATCAGCGAGGACTTGCCGGTGCCGCGCGCGCCGGTCAACAGCACGTTGTTGGCCGGGCGGCCGTCGACGAACTGTTTGGTGTTCTGGTCGATCTGCTCTTTTTGCGGGCCGATGTTATGCAGGTCCGACAACCCGATCTGCGAAATATGGCCGACCGGCTGCAGATAGCCCGGCCGCTGGCCGCTGGGGCCGCGCCAGCGGAAGGCGACGCCGGCATTCCAGTCCGGTTCCTTGGACGAGGCCGGCAACAGCGATTCGACGCGCGCCAGCAAGGCTTCGGCACGCTGCAGGAATTGGTCTAACTGGGTCATGATGAATAAGTCTGGGAACGATGGTTAGCGCCATTTTGACGCAAAGCGGCCAGCGCCTGAGTGAATTAAATTCTTCCGAGGGTTCCGGGCATTCATGTTGCCGCCACCATCCCGGGACAACACAACAAAACACGGTATTTCCATCACACTCGTGGACGTCGCGCGGGTGCTATTGGGGATGAGATGCAAGGCGCAAAACGCAGCCAGACTGGCGTCTGGCGAGGCTTTGCAACGCCGCAGATCGCCCCAATAGCGCCCGCGCGAGGTTCACGAGCGGTAATCGGCGTTGATCGAGACGTAGTCGTGCGACAAGTCGCAAGTCCAGATCGAGGCCTTGGCCGTGCCGCGCGCCAGCTTCACGCGCACCACGATCTCGGCCTTCTTCATGACGCGCTGGCCGTCTTCCTCGCGGTAGTCGGGGTTGCGGCCGCCGTCCTTGGCGACCCACACCTCATCCAGCCACAGGTTGATCTTGGACACGTCCAGGTCGTCCACGCCGGCGTAGCCGATGGCGGCCAGGATACGGCCCAGGTTCGGGTCGGAGGCGAAGAAGGCGGTCTTGACCAGCGGCGAGTGGCCGATCGAGTAGGCGATCTGGCGGCATTCCTCGACGCTCTTGCCGTCTTCCACCGCCACTTCGATGAACTTGGTGGCGCCTTCGCCGTCGCGCACGATCTGGTGCGCCAGGTTCTGCGACAGTTCGGTCACGGCCGCAGCCAGTTGCTGGTATTCGGGGCTGTCGGCGCTGGCGATCTCCAGCTCGCCGGCGCCGGTGGCGATCAGCATGAAGGAGTCGTTGGTCGAGGTGTCGCCATCGATGGTGATGCAGTTGAACGAATGGTCGGCGGCGTCCTTGACCAGCTGGTTCAAGAGCGCCTGCGGCAGCTTCGCGTCGAAGGCCAGGAAGCCCAGCATGGTCGCCATGTTGGGCTTGATCATGCCGGCCCCCTTGCTGATGCCGGTCATCACCACTTTCTTGCCGCCGATGGTGACGGTGCGCGACGCCGCCTTGGGCTGGGTGTCGGTGGTCATGATGGATTCGGCGGCGTTGAACCAGTTGTCGGCCTTGAGGTTGCCGATAGCCTGCGGCAGGCCGGCCACGATACGGTCAACCGGCAGCGGCTCCAGGATCACGCCGGTCGAGAACGGCAGGATCTGCGACGGCGCGCAACCCAGCAGGCCGGCCAGCGCTTCGCAGGTGGCGTTGGCGCGCTGCAGGCCCTCTGCGCCGGTGCCGGCGTTGGCATTGCCGGTATTGATCACCAGCGCGCGGATCGGCGCGCCGTCCTTCACTTGTTCCAGGTGGGTCTTGCAGACCTGCACCGGCGCCGCGCAGAAGCGGTTCTTGGTGAACACGCCGGCCACCGTCGCCGTGGGCGCCAGTTTCAGCACCAGCAAGTCCTTGCGGTTGGCCTTGCGCACGCCGGCCTCGGCATGGCCGAGTTCGATGCCGGCGACGGCTTGCAGGTCGGAAGAGACGGGAATCGGGGAATTGACGGCCATGGCGTGCTTTCAGCGAAAAATCAAAGCGCCTATTTTAAACACTTTCACCGGCCGGCCGATGACAGCGGCGTGAAATCAGGCGCCAGCCAGGCCGTCCTCGATGATCTCGGCGGTCATGCGCAGCCATTTGGCCTGGGCCGGCAACACCGGCCCGAGCAGGATTTCCGCCAAGGTCAGCAAGCGCCGCTCCTCATGGCAGCAGATTCTTCACCACCGCCAGCCACGGCCGCTGGGAAATCGGGAGCGCGCGGCCCTGCGCATCCACCGGGATCAGCGATTCGGACACCGAGTTGAACACGTTGCCGCCGATCACCCCGGCCCAGCCTTCGTCCGCGTGCACCTCCACCACCATGTCGCAATGCCCTGCCAGGCCGGGCTGGATCTCGTCGAGCGTGGTGGCCGCGTTGCTGCCGCGCGGCGCGCAGAGCAAGTCGCCCGGCGCAATGGGCTCGCTGGCGGCCGGGCGCAGCACGAACTGCGGCGACGGACGCGATTCGCGCTGCCGGAGGAAGCTCAGGTAGTTGAAATGGGTTTCGCTGGGCGCGAAATCCTGCGGCGCCACGTTGGAACTGACCATCAGCCAGGAAATGAAGGCGGCCGACCAGGCTTGCTGGCAATCGGCGCCGGTAAGGTTCTTGCCGACCGCATGCCAATATTCGGCGACGCGCTGCACCGCCTCGCCCTCATCTTCCAGCAAACCCAGGCGCGGCGCGCTGAAGGGCTCGTGGCGCATGTCGATCTGCTGGTTGCCGAAGAAGTCCCATTCGGTCTTGGCCGCCTCCACCAGCGCCGCGCGGGTGGGCGGCGCGGTGCTGATGGCCACGGCGGGCACCGCGGTCACAACCGGTTCAACCTGGACCGGGCGCACCGGCACATAGCCGGGATCGGCGGCGCCCTTCCATTCCGGCATCGGGATGGAGGCACAGCCGGCCAGCAGCCCGGCGGCAAGGGCGGCAAGGGCGGCAAGGATTGCGGACGCTATCGGGGAAAGCTTGGCGGTTTGCATTTTGTTGTTCTCCCATCAACGAGGTCGAAAAAAAACCGTTCACCACATCGATGGTGAACGGCTTCTTTCTTCAGAACAGATTCGCGGGCTGGCGCGCTGGATCAGGCCAGCTTGCCGTGGCACTGCTTGTACTTCTTGCCGCTGCCGCAAGGGCAAGGGTCGTTGCGGCCGACCTTGGGCAGGTCCGCCGTATCCGGCGCTTCGCTGGCCGCGGTCGGCGCCAGCAACTCTTCCGGCGCGGCGTTGGCGTCGAAGTCGGCGTGCTGGTAATGCACGTTCTCCAGCGCCACGCCTTCGGCCAGGCTTTCCTCGGCGGCTTCGATTTCTTCGCGGCTCTGGATGCGCACCGTCATCACGACCTTGATCACTTCGTTCTTGATCAGGTCCAGCATCTGGGCGAACAGTTCGAAGGCTTCGCGCTTGTATTCCTGCTTCGGGTTCTTCTGCGCGTAACCGCGCAGGTGGATGCCCTGGCGCAGGTGGTCCAGCGCGGCCAGGTGTTCGCGCCAGTGGTTGTCGATGCTCTGCAGCATGACGCTGCGCTCGAAACCGGCGAAGGATTCGGTGCCGACCACGGCGACCTTGGCGTCGTAGGTTTCGCGGGCGATCGTGAGCACGCGCTCCAGCAGGTCCTCGTCCGACAGGTCGGGTTCGGCTTCCAGGATGGCGTCGAGCGGCACGTCGAGCTGCCATTCGCTCTTCAGCACGGCTTGCAGGCCGGGAATGTCCCACTGCTCTTCCATCGACTCGGCCGGCACGTATTGGCGGAACAGGTCGGTGAACACGCCTTCGCGCAGCGAGGCGATCATCTCGGCCATCTCGGCCGACTCCAGCAGTTCGTTGCGTTGCTGGTAGATCACCTTGCGCTGGTCGTTGGCGACGTCGTCGTATTCGAGCAGTTGCTTGCGGATGTCGAAGTTGCGCGCTTCGACCTTGCGCTGGGCCGATTCGATCGAGCGCGTAACGATGCCCGCTTCGATCGGCTCGCCTTCCGGCATCTTCAGGCGCTCCATGATGGCGCGCACGCGGTCGCCGGCGAAGATGCGCAACAGCGCGTCATCCAGGGAAAGGTAGAAGCGCGAGGAACCCGGGTCGCCCTGGCGCGCCGAACGGCCGCGCAACTGGTTGTCGACGCGGCGCGACTCGTGGCGCTCGGTGCCGATGATGTGCAGGCCGCCGGCGTTGACCACGTGGTCGTGCAGCGACTGCCATTCGTCGCCCAGTTGCTTGGCGCGGGCCGCCTTGTCGGCGTCCGGCAGCGCGGCGTCGGCTTCGATCAGCTGGATCTGCTTGCCCACATTGCCGCCCAGCACGATGTCGGTGCCGCGGCCGGCCATGTTGGTGGCGATGGTGATCATCTTGGGCCGGCCGGCCTGGGCCACGATCTCCGCTTCACGCGCGTGCTGCTTGGCGTTCAACACGTTGTGCGGCAGCTTGGCCTTGTTCAGGATGCCCGACAGCAGCTCGGAATTCTCGATCGAGGTGGTGCCCACCAGCACCGGCTGGCCGCGCTCGTAGCAATCCTGGATATCCTTGAGCATCGCCTGGTACTTCTCTTGCGCGGTCTTGTAGACCTGGTCCTGGCGGTCCTTGCGCGCGTTCGGGCGGTTGGGCGGGATCACCACGGTTTCCAGCTTGTAGATTTCCTGGAATTCGTAGGCTTCGGTGTCGGCCGTGCCGGTCATGCCGGACAGCTTGGCGTACATGCGGAAGTAGTTCTGGAAGGTGATCGAGGCCAGGGTCTGGTTCTCGTTCTGGATCTTCACGCCTTCCTTGGCTTCGACCGCCTGGTGCAGGCCGTCGGACCAGCGACGGCCGGTCATCAGGCGGCCGGTGAATTCGTCGACGATGGTGACCTCGCCGTTCTGCACCACGTAGTGCTGGTCCTTGTGGTACAGCGTGTGCGCGCGCAGGGCGGCGTACAGGTGGTGGATCAGCGTGATGTTGGCGGCGTCGTACAGCGAGGCGCCTTCCGGCAGCAGGCCCATCTGGGTCAGGATCTCTTCGGCCTTGTCGTGGCCGGCCTCGGTCAGCAGCACCTGGTGGCTCTTCTCGTCCTTGGTGTAGTCGCCCGGGACTTCGACCTTGCCCTTGCCGTCCGGCGTCTCTTCGCCGATCTGCTGCGTCAGGAGCGGCGGCACCGCGTTCATCTTGTGGTACAGCTCGGTGTGGTTCTCGGCCTGGCCGGAGATGATCAGCGGGGTGCGCGCCTCGTCGATCAGGATCGAGTCGACTTCATCGACGATGGCGAAATTGAGGCTGCGCTGCACGCGGTCTTCGGCGTCGAACACCATGTTGTCGCGCAGGTAATCGAAACCGAACTCGTTGTTGGTGCCGTAGGTGATGTCGGAGGCGTAGGCCTGCTGCTTGACGTCGTGTTCCATCTGCGACAGGTTCACGCCGGTGGAAAGGCCGAGCCAGCCGTACAGGCGGCCCATGTCGTCGGCGTCGCGCTGCGCCAGGTAATCGTTGACGGTCACCACGTGCACGCCGCGGCCGCCCAGCGCATTCAGGTAGGCCGGCAGGGTCGCCATCAGGGTCTTGCCCTCGCCGGTGCGCATTTCGGCGATCTTGCCGAAATGCAGCGCCATGCCGCCCATCAGCTGGACGTCGAAGTGGCGCATCTTGAGTACCCGGCGGCTGGCCTCGCGGCACACCGCGAAGGCTTCCGGCAGGACCGCGTCGAGCGTCTCGCCGTTGGCGATGCGTTGCCTGAATTCGGGCGTCTTGGCTTGAAGTTCGGCATCCGCCAGCTTCTCGACCGACGGTTCCAGCGCATTAATCTGGCGGACGATTTTTTGATATTGTTTGAGCAACCGCTGGTTACGGCTACCGAAAATCTTGGTCAGTAATGACATGCTTGGATTCTATAAAAGCGCCGATGAAAGATCCGGCAGGCAGACGTTTGGCACCCGGCCGAAAGAACGCCCAATAATAAACCGTGGATTTTAGCACGCAGGCCCATGGCGATGGCTTTCCCGGGCCGCCGGCCGGCTGCATCGCCTGTAGATCGGGCCCGATTGCAAAGATTCAATAGAAAAACCCGCCAACGGGCGGGTTTTGCGGGCATTTTGGCCGCCAATCCGGCCATCGGCAGGCAATCCGGGCCGGTTCAGCGGCCCGCGACGAACACCGGCGCCGGCTTGGGCTGGGTGCCGCCGGCCGCGCCCAGCGCCAGGAACTTGCGCGGGTCCTGGGCGATGCCGCGGATGCGCACCTCGAAATGCAGGTGGGCCCCGGTCGAGCGGCCGGTCGAACCGACATCGGCCACATGCTGGCCGCGCTTGACGATGTCGCCGACCTTCACATACAGCTGCGAGGCATGGGCATAGCGCGTGATGATGTTGTTGCCGTGGTCGATTTCCAGCATGTTGCCGAACTGGTAATGATACTCGGAGGCAATCACCACCCCGGCCGCCGCCGCCACGATCCGGGTGCCGACCGGCGCGGGAAAGTCCAGGCCTTCATGGAAAGCGTTATGGCCGGTGAAAGGATCCAGGCGCCAGCCGAAGCTCGACGAGTTGTAGGCCACATTGACCGGCTGGTTGGTCGGCAGCAGGCGCGACTTGATCTTGTCGCTCATCAGCGTCGACTCGACCGCATTGAGGTAGTCGGTGCGGTGGCCGGCATCGACCACCAGCGAATCGAGCATCCGGAGCAGCTCATCCATGCCGACGTCGCGGCCCGGGCCGGCGATGCTGGAAGTCTCGGCGCCGCCGCGACCGGGCAATTCCTTGAAATTGAATTCCTCGGGGCGGATGCCGGCCAGGCCCTGCACCCGCTCGCCCAGCGCATCCAGGCGCATCATCTGGGCCTGCATCTCGCCGACCTTGACGGCCATCATGGCCAGGTTTTCCTTGAGGTATTTTTCCTTGCGGTCGTCTTCCTGGCGGTTCATCGAGATGGCCAGATTGTGGAACATGGGCGAGGCATCGGCGTCGGCCGCATGGCGCAGCAAGAGGTAGGAGACCAGCACCGAGCCCCCTGCGATCACGCCCATCAGCAGGACCAGCATGATGAACAGGTGTTTCGACCCCAGCGTGACGGAGCGGGCCCTGGTGAAACGGGGGTGCAACAGGATAATTTGCATCTTTGCTCCTTGGACTCCGGCCGGCTAGCAACCGGATGTGATAAGGTTTAAAGATGAAGTATCCATCCACGTTCACCCCTTATCGGCCAAGCCTCTCGAGCGCTCAACGCATGGCGAAGAGCACGAAAGACGCTTCAGATTTCTTGCGGTCGAATTCGGCGATGGCGGCACTGTTGCCGGCCCTCTCGCGCATGAACACGCTGCAAAAGGCATGCGCCGCTACCCTGCCCACGATGTTTGCCGCGTGCGAGATATTGAATTTCGAAGCAGGCGCGCTGGTGATGAGCGCGCCCAACGCAGCATTGGCGGCCCGGCTCAAACAACAGCTCCCCACGCTGCAAGACCGCTTGCAAAAAGACGGATGGCAGGTTAATTCAATCCGAATCAAAGTGCAAGTTGGCAGGATCGCCCCGCCGCCCGCTCCCAAGCGGGTACTCGAACTGACTGACGGCGCGCTGTCGTCCTTCGCCGAACTCAGCAATGCGCTGTCCAACGACCCGCGCAGCCAAGGGCTCAAGGATGCCATCGACGCCATGGTACGCCGCCGCAAGGCGCGCGCATAAGAGAAACAAGGAAGGGAAAACGGGGTTGTTTCCGGCTAGAAAACCCGCCTGGCGCTTTTTCTTGTAAAAAATTTACGCCTTTTGGCAGGCGCCGCGGAGCATCCTGCGGTTCCGCGGCGCCGGCCCAATCAGTTCAGCGCCCACTCCTGCCGGGCCTGCATCACATAGGTTTGCGGCGCATCGTCGAGCGAATCGAAGGTCACCACTTCATAGGCGTCGGGGTGCCTGAGCAGCTCGCGCAGCAACTGGTTGTTCAGGCCGTGGCCCGATTTGTGCGCATCGTAGCTGGCCAGGAGCGGATGGCCGATGAGGTAGAGGTCGCCGATGGCGTCCAGGATCTTGTGGCGCACGAATTCGTTGTCATAACGCAAACCATCGGCGTTGAGGATGCGGTATTCGTCCATCACGATCGCGTTCTCGAACGAGCCGCCACGGGCCAGGCCCATGCCGCGCAAGGTTTCGACATCCTGCATGAAACCGAAGGTGCGCGCGCGGGCGATTTCCTTCACATAGGAATCGATGCCGAAATCGACTTCGGCCATCTGGCCGGTGCCGTCCACCGCGGGGTGGTTGAACTCGATGAAGAACTTCAGGCGGAAACCGTTGTAGGGCTCAAGGCGCGCCCATTTTTCCTTGTCGCCCGTGCCTTCGCGCACTTCGACAGGCTTCTTCACGCGGATGAATTTCTTGGCCGCGCCCTGCTCCTGCAAGCCGGCCTGCTGCAGCAGGAACACGAAGGAAGAGGCCGAGCCGTCCATGATCGGGATTTCTTCCGCGGTCAGGTCGATGTAAAGGTTGTCGATGCCCAGGCCGGCGCAGGCCGACAGCAGATGTTCGACGGTGGACACCTTGGCGCCGTCCTTGGTCAGGGTCGACGCCATGCGCGTATCGCCCACCCCGGTTGCGCTCATCGGCAGCTCGACCACCGGATCGAGGTCGATGCGGCGGAAGATGATGCCGGTATCCGGCGCGGCCGGGCGCAGGGTCAGCTCGACCTTGGTGCCCGAGTGGAGTCCGACGCCGACGGTCTGGACCAGATTCTTGATTGTGCGCTGTTTCAACATCCCTGCATTATAGCCAAGGCGACGGGGCCGAGGCCGCGGGGTGTTGCAAATCGGGGTCAGCGGGAAGTGACTTGTTGTTCCAGGCAACCAATTCGGCCGTTCCCGCGAAGCAGGAACGGCCAGTTGCCTTGATGCTTACAGTTGGCCCAGCAGGGTTTCGGCGTTGGAAACCTCGAACTTGCCCGGCGCTTCCAGGTTCAGTTGCTTGACCACGCCATCGTCGATCAGCATCGAGTAGCGCTGCGAACGGATGCCCATGCCCTTTTCGGTCAGGTCGAACACCATGTCCAGCGCCTTGGTGAAGATGGCGCTACCGTCGCCCAGCATGCGCACGATGCCGGTCGCCTTTTGCTCGCGGCCCCAGGCGCCCATGACGAACGGGTCGTTGACCGACAGGCACCAGATTTCGTCGACGCCCTTGGCCTTGAACTGCGCGGCGTGGGCGATATAGCCCGGCACGTGCTTGGCCGAACAGGTCGGGGTAAAGGCGCCGGGCAGCGCGAACAGCGCGATCTTCTTGCCCTTGACCAGGTCCGACACCTTGAAGGTATTGGGGCCGAGCGAACAGCCCTCGGTTTCGGTCTCGATGAATTCAGCCAGGTTGCCTTCCGGCAGGCGGTCGCCGATCTTGATGGTCATGATATTTCCTTGTCTGGTTGTGTGTCTGGATGGCCCGCACGGGCAAAAAAACGCCGCGCTCGGGGCGCGGCGCTAGTATGCCCTATAGAACCTGTTCAAGGTGGCGACGAGCTTGTCCAAATGCCCTTTCAGGCGGCCTGCGGCGTTGCAAAGCCTCGCCGGGACACCAGCCCGGCTGCGTTTTGCGCCTTGCATGCCATCCTGAAATGACATCTGCCCAACTCTCGCCGTCACCTTGAACAGGTTCTTACCGGCCGGACAACCTGCGATCAGTCCGCTTGCTTGCGCAGGAACGCCGGAATGTCGTAGGTTTCCATGCCGTTCTTCTCCAGCGCGCGCACGGTGTCGGAAGCCGACTCGCGACGCCATACCGCCGGCGCCTTCAGGCCGCCGAAGGTCGCCGCGGGTTGCGCGGCGCCTTGCATCATGCCGGTGGCGGCCATCATCGGCTCATTGTGGGTACCGGTACGCATCACCGGGGTCTGCACCAGTTGCACCGTCTTGCGGGCACGGCCCAGGCCGGTCGCCACCACGGTCACGCGGATCTCGTCGCCCATCGTGTCGTCATAGGCGATGCCCTGGGCGATCGATGCGTCAGGAGCGGCGAAAGCGCGCACGGTCGCCATCACTTCCTTGATTTCCTTGCCCTTCAGGCTACGGCTTGCGGTCACATTGACCAGCACGCCGCGTGCGCCCGACAGGTCGATGCCGTCCAGCAGCGGCGACGCCACCGCCTGCTCGGCCGCCACGCGCGCACGGTCGACGCCGGCAGCGGTCGCGGTGCCCATCATGGCCTTGCCCTGCTCGCCCATGATGGTCTTGACGTCGTTGAAGTCGACGTTGATGTGGCCC
This sequence comes from Herbaspirillum sp. GW821-FHT09A12, assembly GCF_059418325.1. Taxonomy (NCBI): domain Bacteria; kingdom Pseudomonadati; phylum Pseudomonadota; class Betaproteobacteria; order Burkholderiales; family Oxalobacteraceae; genus Herbaspirillum; species Herbaspirillum sp. GW821-FHT09A12. Next base: position 252,388 of record NZ_JBWKPR010000001.1, on the reverse strand, counting down.
GGCACATTGATGATTTCGGCAATCCCGGCCACCGCGTTGTTCAACACGTCGTCGGCGTGGGACAGCCATTCGATCATGCTGTCGTCCTCGTAGATCTCTTCCAGCTTTTCATTGAGGATGATGATCAGCGAGTCGACATGCTGGGACAGCTCTTCCAGACCGGCATCGGCGATGTCCATGCACTTCTGGCCTTCGTACGAGAACGGCTTGGAGACCACGGCCACCGTCAGCGCGCCCTGCTGCTTGGCCACCTGCGCCACTACGGGAGCGGCGCCGGTGCCGGTGCCGCCGCCCATGCCGGCGGCGATGAAGACCATGTGCGCACCGCGCAGCGCATCTTCGATGCGCGAACGGGTGTCTTCGGCCAGGCGGCGGCCGACGTCCGGCTGCATGCCGGCGCCCAGGCCGGTTTCGCCGATCTGGATCACGTTATGCGCCTTGGACTGCTTGAGCGCTTGCGCATCGGTGTTGGCCGCGATGAACTCCACGCCCGACACCCCCTTGTTGATCATATGCTGCACAGCGTTGCCGCCGGCGCCGCCGACGCCGACGACCTTGATGATCGTACCGAGCGTCGCATTGTCGACCATATCGATTTCCATGATGACTCCTTTAAATATATGTGTCTGCAGCTGGCAGTTGATAGGCATCACGCGGTGTGACGACTAGCAACTGAAAACTGCGCGTCCGTCCAAAATCCAAAACCAAAATACCGATACTGCAATGTTTGTTTCCGACCCTTGCTACTGCGATGAAAACTTAAACTCCCTGAACCGTACTGCCGTTGACTTTGCTGTCAAAACCCATTTGCCGCCAAACCTTTTACATCCTGAATCACCTTGGGAATGCCGCCTCAGAAATTGCCGAGGAACCATTCCTTCATGCGCTGCCAAACCGCTTTCACCGACCCCTCCTGGCGCGTCACGATGTAGCCGCGCAGGTATTGCTTCTTGGCTTCCTGCAGCAGGCCCAGCACGGTCGAGTAGCGCGGGCTGCGCACCACGTCGGCCAGTTGGCCGCTGTATTCCGGCGTACCCAGGCGCGCCGGCTTGAGGAAGATGTCTTCGGCCAGCTCGGTCATGCCCGGCATCATCGCCGAACCGCCGGTGAGCACGATGCCCGAGGACAGCACTTCCTCGTAGCCCGACTCGCGCACCACCTGGTGCACCAGCGCGAACAACTCTTCGACGCGCGGTTCGATCACCGCCGCCAGCGCCTGGTGCGACAGCGTGCGCGGATTGCGGTCGCCCAGGCCGGGCACTTCCAGCGTATTGGTCGGATCGACCAGGATCTGCTTGGCCACGCCGTAGCGCAGCTTGATTTCCTCGGCTTCCAGCGTCGGCGTGCGCAGCGCCATCGCGATGTCGTTGGTGATCTGGTCGCCGGCGATCGGAATCACGGCGGTATGGCGGATCGCGCCTTCGGTAAACACCGCCACGTCGGTGGTGCCGCCGCCGATGTCGACCAGCACCACGCCCAGTTCGCGCTCGTCGGTGGTCAGCACGGCGTCGGCCGAGGCCATCGGCTGCAGGATCAGGTCCGACACTTCCAGGCCGCAGCGGCGCACGCACTTGACGATGTTTTGCACCGCCGAGACCGCGCCGGTCACGATGTGCACCTTCACCTCCAGGCGGATGCCGCTCATGCCGATCGGCTCGCGCACGTCTTCCTGGTTGTCGACGATGAACTCCTGCGGCACCGTGTGCAGCAGTTGCTGGTCGGTCGGGATGTTGACGGCCTTGGCGGTTTCGATCACGCGCGAGACATCGGCCGCCGTCACCTCCTTGTCCTTGATCGCCACCATGCCGCTCGAATTGAAGCTGCGGATGTGGCTGCCGGCAATGCCGGTATAAACATTTCTGATCTTGCAGTCGGCCATTAGTTCGGCCTCTTCGAGCGCGCGCTGGATCGACTCGACCGTGGCTTCGATATTGACGACCACGCCCTTCTTCAGCCCCTTGGATTCGGACTGGCCCAGGCCGATCACCTCATGCCGGCCGTCGGCCAGCACCTCGGCCACCACCGCCACCACTTTCGAGGTGCCGATGTCGAGGCCGACGATCAAGTTCTTTGCGTCTTTTGTCATATCGTTCCGCTTATTTTTTCTTTCCGTTCAATGCCGCCAGCACCATTCCATCCGCCTTGAGCGCCATCCCGTTGGGATAACGCATGTCGACGCTTTCGATCTTGCCCTGCAACCTGTCCATCAACTGCGGATACACCGCCACCAGCCGGTCGATGCGTTCCTTCAGCACGGCCTCGCCCTGGTCGCGCCCCAGCTCCACCGTCATGCCGTTGTCCATCCGCACCGTCCACGCATAGCGGTTGGACAGTCGCAACGCCTCCGGTTCCAGCTTGATCGGCGCGAACCACTGGCGGAACTGCGCCAGCCGCGCCACCACTTGCTTCTCGCTGCCGTCCGGCCCGTCGAATTCCATCAAGTCGCCGTCATCCTCGGCTTCCGCCAGGTTAGCGGTAAAGACATCGCCCTTCTGCGACAGCAACTTGCCATCTTCGCCCCAGGTGCCCAGTACCTTGTGCTCCTCGATCTTCACCACCAGCCGGTCCGGCCATTCGCGCCGGACCATCGCGCGGCGCACCCAGGGCACCGCCTCGAACGCCGCGCGCACCGCCGACAAGTCGGTGGTGAAGAAGTTGCCGTGGATCCGCGGCAGCGCCGTGGCCCGTACCGTCAACGCATTCACCTTCTCCAGCGGCAACTCGCTGGCGCTCTCGATGCGGATGGTGTGCAGCGTAAACATCGGCCGCTGCGCCACCCACCACAGGCCCGACGCCAGCAGGGCCAGCACCACCAGCGCCAGCAGCGCGCTGCTGACCGCATTGAGCATCTTGACGTCTTGCCACATTACCGCGTGCGCTCCGCCATCAGGACTGGTCCGCCTGCGGCGTCCAGTCTTTCGAAGGCGTCATGTCGAGCGCCGCCAGCTGCAAGATCTCGCAGCACAAATCCTCATAGCTCAAGCCGACCGCCTTGGCCGCCATCGGCACCAGCGAATGGCCGGTCATGCCAGGCGAAGTATTGATTTCCAGCAGGTACGGTTCGGCCTGGCCGTCCTTCTCGCGCAACATGAAGTCGACCCGGCTCCAGCCGCGGCAACCCAGCGCGTGGAAGGCCTGCACCGCCAGCTCCTGCAGGCGGCGGGTCAGCGCTTCGTCCAGCGGCGCCGGGCACAGGTACTTGGTGTCGTCGGTGAAGTATTTGTGCTGGTAGTCGTAATTGCCGTCCGGCGCCCGGATCTCGATCACCGGCAAGGCGCGCGCATTGCGGCCGGTGCCGATCACCGGCACCGTCAGCTCGCGGCCGCGGATGAATTCCTCGGCCAACACTACCTCATCGTATCTGGCGCACATCTCGAACCCCGACTGCATGTCGGAATAGCCATTCACCTTGGCGATGCCGATGGTCGAGCCCTCATGCGGCGCCTTCAGCATCAGCGGCAAACCCAGCTCATCGGGCACGGTGCGCAGCACTTCACGCGGCGTGTCCTTGTCCAGCACGGCGAAGCGCGGCGTCGGCAAACCATGCCCCAGCCAGATGCGCTTGGTCATCACCTTGTCCATGGCGATCGAAGAGGCCATCACGCCGGGGCCGGTGTAAGGCAGGCCGATCTGCTCCAGCGCGCCCTGGATCGTGCCGTCCTCGCCATAGCGGCCGTGCAGCGCGATGAAGACGCGGTCGAACTGCTCCGCCTCCAGCGCGCCCAAGCTGCGCTCGGCCGGGTCGAACGGATGGGCGTCCACGCCCTTGCTGCGCAGCGCCTGCAGCACGCCGCTGCCGGACATCTTCGACACTTCACGTTCGGCTGAACGGCCGCCGAACAGTACGCCGACGCGGCCGAAGCTTTTGATGGTGGCCTGGTCGATCATGCGCTTGCCTCGCTCTTTTCAGTTGCCGTTGCCGTCAGGCGGCCGGGTACTGCGGAAATCGAACCGGCGCCCATGGTCATCACCACGTCGCCGTCGCGCACCACATTCCTGATGGTGTCGGGCATGTCGGCGATGTCGTCGACGAATACCGGCTCGACCTTGCCGGCCGCGCGCAAGGCATGCGCCAGCGAACGGCCGTCGGCCGCCACGATGGGCGCTTCGCCGGCCGCATAGACCTCGGCCAATACCAGCACGTCGGGCTGCGACAGCACCTTGACGAAATCTTCGAACAGGTCGCGCGTGCGGGTGTAGCGGTGCGGCTGGAACGCCAGCACCAGCCGGCGGCCGGGATACGCGCCGCGCGCGGCGGCGATGGTGGCGGCAGTCTCGACCGGGTGGTGGCCGTAATCGTCGACCAGGGTGAAATGGCCGGCCGGCTTGCCCTCGGCATCGAACAGCGGCACCTCGCCGTAGCGGGTGAAGCGGCGCCCGACGCCGTTGAATTCGATCAGCGCCTTTTGCGTGGCGGCGTCGTCCACATCCAGCTCGCGCGCGATGGCGATGGCCGCGCAGGCGTTCTGCACGTTGTGCATGCCGGGCTGGTTCAGGCTCACCTGCATCGGCGCGTAGCCGTCCTGGATCACCGTGAATTCCATATGGCCTTCGACCGCGCGGGCATCGATGGCGCGCACGTCGGCGTCTTCATGGAAGCCGTAAGTCAGGATCGGCTTGGACACCATCGGCATGATCTCGCGCACGTGCGCATCGTCCAGGCACAGCACGGCGACGCCGTAGAACGGCAGGCGCTGGGTGAATTCGACGAAGGCCTGTTTCAGGCGCGCGAAGTCATGGTTGTAGGTCTCCATGTGGTCGGCGTCGATGTTGGTGATCACCTCGATCACCGGCGTCAGGTTCAGGAACGAGGCATCCGACTCGTCGGCCTCGGCCACGATGAATTCGCCGGTGCCCAGCTTGGCGTTGGCGCCGGCCGAAGTCAGCCGGCCGCCGATGACGAAGGTCGGGTCCAGCCCGCCCTGCGCCAGCACGCTGGCCACCAGACTGGTGGTGGTGGTCTTGCCGTGGGTGCCGGCGATGGCGATGCCCTTCTTCAGGCGCATCAGTTCGCCCAGCATCACCGCGCGCGGGACGATGGGAATGTGCTTCTTGCGCGCGGCCAGCACTTCCGGGTTGTCGCCCTTGACGGCGGTGGAGGTGACGATGGCGTCGGCGCCGTCGATGTTTTCGGCCGCATGGCCGTAGCGGATGCTGGCGCCCAGTTGCGCCAGGCGCTGGGTCGCGGCATTGCTGCCCAGATCCGAGCCGGACACGCCGTAGCCGAGGTTGAGCATGACTTCGGCAATGCCGCTCATGCCAGAGCCGCCGATGCCGACAAAGTGGAGGTTTTTAACGCGATGCTTCATGGTGTTACCAGCCCTTCCAGCACGCGCGCGATCGCCTCGTTGGCGTCGCGCCGGCCTTGTTCGTACGCCGCCTGCGCCATTTCATGGCATGCAGCGCGGTCCAGTTTCTGCAGCAAACCCGCCAGCGCATCGGCCGTGAGTTCGCCTTGCGGCAGGTGTATCGCCGCGCGGTTCTGTGCCATCCATTTGGCGTTGTCGATCTGGTGCGAGGTGGTCGACACCGCCAGCGGCACCAGCACGCTCGCCACGCCGGCCGCCGTCAGTTCCGACACGGTGATGGCGCCGGCGCGGCAGATCACCAGGTCGGCCTCGGCATAGCGGCGCGGCATGTCGTCGATGAAGTCGACCACTTCGGCCTGCACCCCGGCCTGCTCATAGGCGGCGCGCAAGGCCTCGATATGCTGCTTGCCGGACTGGTGCGTGACCTGCGGGCGCTGCTCCAGAGGCAACTTGGCCAGCGCGGCCGGCACGTTGTCGTTCAACACCTTGGCGCCCAGGCTGCCGCCCACCACCAGAATCTTCAGCGGGCCGCTGTGGCCGGCGTAACGCTCGGCCGGCCGCGGCAGCGCGATGATTTCCTGGCGCACCGGGTTGCCGGTGACCTCGGCCTTGCCGGCGGCGCGGCCGAAGTCGGCCGGGAAGCCGAACAGCACGCGGTCAGCCAAGGGCGTGAGCGTCTTGTTCGACAGCAGCAGCGCCGCATCGGCATTGACCAGCACCAGCGGCTTGCCGCGCAGGCGCGCCATGGCGCCGCCCGGCACCGTCACATAACCGCCCATGCCCAGCACCACGTCCGGACGGCGGCGGCCGAGAATGGCGAAGCAGCTGAAGAAGCTGGCCGCCATGCGCCACACGCCCTTGACCGTATGCATCAGCCCCTTGCCGCGCAGGCCGGCGAACACGATGGTGTCCATCTCGACGCCGTGGCGCGGCACCAGGTCGCGCTCCATGCCGTGCGAGGTGCCCAGCCAGCTCACCTGCCAGCCGCGCGCGCGCATGGTGTCGGCGATCGCCAGTCCCGGGAAGATATGGCCGCCGGTGCCGGCCGCCATGATCAGCAATCTGCGGGGCGTGCTCATAAGCGCCCTCCCCGCATCAGCACCCGGTTCTCGTAATCGATGCGCAGCAGGATCGCCAGGCCCACGCAATTCAGCAGCACGCCCGAACCGCCATAACTCATCAGCGGCAATGTCAGGCCCTTGGTCGGCAAGAGGCCCAGGTTCACGCCCATGTTGATGAAGGCCTGCACCCCCAGCCAGATGCCGATGCCCTTGGCCACCAGGCCGGCGAAAGTCAGGTCCAGCGCGATGGCCTGGCGGCCGATCTCGAAGGCATGCTTGATCAGCCAGTAGAACAGCAGCACCACCACCAGCACGCCGGCGAAACCCAGCTCCTCGCCGATCACCGCCAGCAGGAAGTCGGTATGCGCTTCCGGCAGGTAATGCAATTTCTCCACGCTGCTGCCCAGGCCCACGCCGAACAGCTCGCCGCGGCCGAAGGCGATCAGCGAGTGCGACAACTGGTAAGCCTTGCCCAGCGCGTTTTCTTCTTCCCACGGATTGAGGTAGGCGAAGATGCGTTCGCGCCGCCACGGCGACATCACGATCACCAGGGTAAACAAGCCGCCCAGCATGGCGCTGATGCCGCCGAACCAGACGCCGTTGATGCCGCCCAAAAACAGGATGCCCATGGCGATGCAGACGATCACGCCGAAGGCGCCCAGGTCGGGTTCCAGCAGCAGCAGCAGGCCGACGAAACCGACGGCCGCGGCCATCGGCACGAAACCCTTGACCAGCTTGTGCATCACCGCCTGCTTGCGCACCGTGTAGTCGGCCGCGTACAGCACGATGAACAGCTTCATCAGTTCGGATGGCTGCAGGTTGAACACCTTGAACGACAGCCAGCGCTTGGCGCCGTTGACGCCCTTGCCCACGCCCGGGACCAGCACCAGCACCAGCAGGATCAGGGTGCCGGCGAACAGGTACGGCGCCCATTTCTGCCAGGTCTCGATGCGCACGCGAAACGCCAGCGTGCCGGCCACCAGCGAGATCACGATGAAGATCGCCTGGCGCAGCAGGAAGTGGTAATTCGAATAGGCGGCGTACTTGGGCGAATCGGGCAGCGCCACCGAGGCCGAATACACCATCACCATGCCGAACAGCATCAGCAGCAGCACCACCCAGATCAGCGGCTGGTCGTACTCCATCATGCGCGAGCGCTGCTCGAAGCCGATACTGCCGCCACGTACGCCGATGCCGCCCGCGCCGCCCTTGAGGCGACCGGCGGCGGCCGGCGCAGCTTCCTTCACGCTGCCCAGCAATCCACGCAGTGACGACAGTCCGAGCTTCATGCGATCACCTCGCCGCGCGACAGCGCCAGTTCACGCACCGAGTCCACGAAGACTTCGGCCCGGTGCGCGTAGTTGCGGAACATATCCAGGCTGGCGCAAGCCGGCGAGAGCAGGACGATCTCGCCCGCGCGCGCCAGGTCGCCCGCCTTCTGCACGGCCTCTTCCAGGCTCGCGCAATCGACCAGTTCGACGCCGGTATCGGCCAGCGCCGCGCGCACGGCCGGGCCGTCGCGCCCGATCAGGAATACCGCACGTCCGTATTTCTCCACCGGCAACGCCAGCGGCGAGAAATCCTGCCCCTTGCCGTCGCCGCCGGCGATCAGCAGGATACGGTTGGGACGGCCGCCCAGGCCCAGCCCGTTCAAGGCCGCCACCGTGGCGCCAACGTTGGTGCCCTTGCTGTCGTCGTAATACTCGACCTCCTGCACCACCGCCACCAGTTCCACCCGATGCGGTTCGCCCGTGTAGTCGCGCAAGCCGTGCAACAGCGGCGCCATCGGCAAATCGATGGCGCGGCATAGCGCCAGGGCGGCCAGCGCGTTCATCGCATTGTGCGCACCGCGGATCTTGAGCGCGTCGGCCGGCATCAGGCGCTTCACCGTCACCGGCGGCGGCGCCAGTTCCTTTTGCTTGCGGCGGCGCTTGCCTTCCGGCTGCTCGTCGTCTTCATGCACGAAGGCGTTGGCCAGCCACAGCATGCCGTTGTCGTTGATCAGCCCGAAGCTGTCCGGCGCTAACGGCTCATCCAGCCCGAATGAAGAAACCGGCGCGCCGGCCTCGGCCATCTGCATCACCAGCGCATCGTCGCGGTTGAGCACGCGCACGGTGCGTTCGCCGAAGATGCGCGCCTTGTCGGCGGCATAGGCTTGCATGCCGCCGTGCCAGTCGAGGTGGTCTTGCGTGAGGTTGAGCACGGTGGCGGCATCGGCCTGCAAGCTGTGCGTGGTATGCAGCTGGAAGCTGGACAGCTCCAGCACCCAGGCTTGCGGCATCGAGCCGCGGTAGGTCGGTTCCGGCGGCGGGGGCGGCGGCACTTCGGCCAACGCATGTTCCTCGGCGGTGCGCGAGACCGCCATGAAATCGTCCAGGTTCATCGCCTCGGCCGCATTGCCGCCGGCATCGGCTTGCAGGCCGGCGTCTGCGGATTTTTCGGCATTGGCGGCTTCCGACGACAGATGCTCCACGCCTGCGCCGATTTCGGTGGCGAGCGTGTCCTGTTCCGCGTGCAGCGCTTGCGCGGCGGCCGGTTCAGGCGCATCCGCCTGCCCCTCCTGCGGCAGCATGTCCATTTGCGCATCGTTGGCGGCCGGCGATTCCGCTTCCGGCGCCGCTGCCGAGGCCGGGACTGCGCTGGCGGCAGCGCCTTCGATGCGCGCCTCGGCCTGCTTGTGCCGGGCAGCTTCGGCAGCTTCCTGCGCGGCCAACTCGGCCTGCCGTGCCGCTTCGGCCTCGGCTTCAGCAGCCGCCTCGGCGGCCGCGATGGCATCCTGCTCGGCCAGTTCGGCCAGGAATACCTTGTCCTTGATCACCGCTTCGCGCAGCACGTCCAGCGCGGCCGGGCTGATGTTGCCCGCCACCCGCACCGACAGGCCGGCGCGCTGGCACAGCATGCCGGTCAGGCTGGTCACGGTGGTCTTGCCGTTGGTGCCGGTGATGGCCAGCACCTTGGGCCGGTAAAGCGTCTCTTCGCGCAAGGCGGCCAGCGCCTGGGCGAACAGTTCGATCTCGCCCCACAGCGGCAAGCCGCGCTCGGCGATGGCCGGCATCAGCGGCGCCAGCTCGCCGTTCGGCGCCAGGCCGGGACTGACGGCCACGAAGTCCACGTTCTCCAGCAGTTCGGGCGACAACGGGCGGCCCAGCATCGCCTGGGCATCCGGCGCGTCGGCGCGCAGGGCGGCCAGGCGCTCGGCCAATGCCGCCTCGTCGCGCGTGTCGGCCACGCGCACGCCGGCGCCGCAGTAGACCAGCCACCGCGCCATGGCCAGGCCGGACTCGCCGAGTCCGAGCACCAGTACGTGTTTGCCCGAGTAATTCATCGTTTGCTGCCCACTTCTTTCACTTCGATCTCATCGATCACTTCATTGAACCGCCAAGGGCGCCGGGCGCCCCGTCTGCACTCCGCTCAACGCAACTTCAGCGTCGACAGGCCCACCAGCACCAGCATCATGGTGATGATCCAGAACCGCACCACCACCTGGGTTTCCTTCCAGCCCTTCTGTTCGTAGTGATGGTGCAACGGCGCCATCAGCAGTACGCGGCGGCCGGCGCCGAAACGTTTCTTGGTGTACTTGAAATAGGCCACCTGGATCATCACCGACAGCGTCTCCACCACGAAGATGCCGCCCATGATGAACAGCACGATCTCCTGGCGCACGATCACGGCGATGGTGCCCAGCGCGCCGCCCAGCGCCAGCGCGCCGACGTCGCCCATGAACACCTGCGCCGGATAGGCGTTGTACCAGAGGAAAGCCAGGCCGGCGCCGCCCATGGCGCCGCAGAAGATCAGCAGTTCGCCGGCCCCGGGGATGTGCGGGATGAACAGGTATTTGGCGTAGTTGGCGCTGCCGGTCAGGTAGGCGAACAGGCCCAGCGCGGCGCCCACCAGCACGGTCGGCATGATGGCCAGGCCGTCCAGGCCGTCGGTCAGGTTGACCGCGTTGCTGGTGCCGACGATGACGAAATAGGTCAGCGCGATGAAACCCCACACGCCCAGCGGATAGCTCACGCTCTTGAAGAAGGGCACGATCAGGTCGGCCTTGGGCGGCAGGTCCAGGCTGAAGCCGGACTGCACCCAGGCCACGAACAGTTCGAGCACCTTCATGTTGCTCACTTCGGACACCGAGAACGCCAGGTAGAACGCGGCCACCAGGCCGATCAGCGATTGCCAGAAATACTTTTCGCGCGAGCGCATGCCTTGCGGGTCGCGGTACACCACCTTGCGGTAGTCGTCGACCCAGCCGACGGCGCCGAAGCCGAGCGTGACGATCAGCACGATCCAGACGAAACGGTTGGACAGGTCGGCCCACAGCAAGGTCGAGACGCCGATGCCGATCAGGATCAGCACGCCGCCCATGGTCGGGGTGCCGGACTTGATCAGGTGGGTCTGCGGGCCGTCGGTGCGCACCGCCTGGCCGACCTTCATGCGCGTCAGCATGCGGATCACCGCCGGACCGGCGATCATGCCGATCAGCAAGGCGGTCAGCGTGGCGAACACCGCGCGGAAGGTGATGAAGCTGAACAGGCGCAAGAAGCCGAAGTCCTGTTGAAAATTCTGAGCGAGCCAGACCAGCATGCTAATGGGTCTCCTGTTGATGTTGCGTGTTGGATTCAACGTTGACCAGATGCTGTACAACTCGCTCCATCTTCATGAAGCGTGAACCTTTTACCAAAATGCTCGCGCCCAGCCCTTGCAGCGCGGCCTGATCGACCGCTGCCTCAACTGCCGCATTGAGCGCATCGATGTCGGCGTAGTGCACGGCCTGCGCCGTCGCTTCGCCCGGCGTTTCTTCATACGCCAGCACCGCATGGCGCATCAGCTCGCCCAGGCCGAACAGGCGGGCGATGCCGCGCTGGCGGGCATAGGCGCCGATCTCGCGGTGGAATTGCGGCCCCTGGTCGCCGACCTCGCCCATGTCGCCCAGCACCAGCACGCGCGGCCCGTCGATGCCGGCCAGCACGTCGATGGCGGCGCGCACCGAATCCGGATTGGCGTTGTAGGTGTCGTCGATCACCAGCGCGCCGCTTTTGGCGGTCTTGCGCTGCAGGCGGCCGTTGACGGGAGCGAAGCTTTCCAGCCCGCGCACCACGGCATCCACCGGGATGCCCGCGCCCAGCGCGCAAGCCGCCGCCGCCAGCGCGTTGCGCACATTGTGTTGGCCGACCGCGGCCAGTTCCACCTTGAAGCGCGCCGGCGCCGCCGCAATGCCCTTGACCGTCACCTGCAGCGTGCTGCCGAAGGCGCTGGGCTGGTAGGTGGCGCCGACATCGGCGGTCTCGCTCAAGCCGAAGCTCAGCACGCGACGGGCGCCGGCTTCTTCGCGCCACAGCGGCGTGAAATCGTCATCGGCCGGGAACACCGCCACGCCATCGGCCGGCAAGTGGCGGATCACCGCGCCGTTCTCGCGCGCCACGGCCTCGACCGTGGCCATGAATTCCTGGTGCTCACGCTGGGCGTTGTTGACCAGGCCCAGCGTCGGTTGCGCGATGCGCGACAAGACGGCGATCTCGCCCGGATGGTTCATCCCCATCTCGATGACGGCCGCGCGATGCGCCGGCGCCAGGCGGAACAGCGTCAGCGGCACGCCGACCTCGTTGTTGAAATTGCCGCGCGTGGCCAGGTAGCCGTCCTCGCCAAAGGCGGCGGCCAGGATGGCGGCGATCATTTCCTTGACCGTGGTCTTGCCGTTGCTGCCGGTCACGCCGATCACCGGCACCTTATATAGGGAACGCCAGCCGTGGGCGATCTGGCCCAGCGCCGCGCGCGTATCCGGAACCACGATGGCGGGCACCGACAAACCCGGCGGCACGCGCTCGACCACCACGGCGGCGGCGCCCTGCGCGGCCACGGCCTCGAGGAAGTCATGGGCGTCGAAACGCTCGCCGCGCAGCGCGACGAACACGTTGCCGGGCTTGACCGCGCGGCTGTCGGTAACCACGTCGTTGAGTTCCAGCGCGCCGGCCGGGGCATTGGCCACGATCGGCACATGATGCGCGGAAGCGGCCGCCTCGGCGGCGCGGATCCATTCCAGCATCTGATTGAATGCGAACCGCATCACGCGCCCCCCATCATGGTCGAGCGCGCGGCCAATGCCAGCGCGACATGATCGGCATCGAGGAAGGGCAGCTTCTTGCCGGCGATTTCCTGGTAAGCCTCGTGGCCCTTGCCGGCCAGCAGCACCACGTCGGCCTTGGTGGCATGGCGGATCGCCCACAGGATGGCGCCGGCGCGGTCTTCCAGAATCGTCGGCTCGATGCGGCTCATGCCGGCGCGGATCTGGGCGATGATGGCCTTGGGATCTTCGCTGCGCGGATTGTCGCTGGTCAGCACCACATGGTCGGCCTGCTCGGATATCTGGCCCATCTGCGGGCGCTTGCCCGGATCGCGGTCGCCGCCGCAGCCGAACACGCACCACAGCTGGCCGCCGCGCTGGGCCGCGACCTGGCGCAACGTGGCCAGGGTCTTGTCGAGCGCGTCGGGGGTATGCGCATAATCGATCACGATCAACGGCACATCCGGCCCGCCGAACTGCTGCATGCGGCCGGGCGCGGCGCTCAGCGCGCCGGCGGCCGCGACCACGGCATCCCAGGCCAGGCCCTTGGCCAGCAACACGCCCATGATGCCCAGCACATTGCTGACATTGAATCGCCCGACCAACTGGGTCTTGACCTGGCCGCTGCCGAATGGCGAATCGACCTGGAACACGGTGCCGGCATGGCTGCCGCGGATGCCGCTGGCGCGCAGCGTGGCAACGCCGGCGGCTTGTCCGGAGATGTCGTCTTCCAGCGCGTAGCCGATCAGCGCAACCTGGCGCGCCTGCACCAGCGGCACCAGGCGCAGGCCCATCGGATCGTCGAGGTTGATCACCGCGTGCTTGAGGCCATCCCATTCGAACAGCTTGCGCTTGGCGTCTTCATAAGACGCCATGTCGCCGTGGTAGTCGAGATGGTCGCGCGTGAAATTGGTAAACAGCGCCACGTCCACATGCATGCCGTTCATGCGGCCCTGCGCCAGCCCGATCGAGGAAGCCTCGATGGCCAGGGCGCCGACCTTGGCCTTGGCCAGGATCGCCAAATTGCGTTGCAACAGCACCGCGTCCGGCGTGGTGTAGCCGGTGACGTCGAACGCCTGGGCGCGGCCGCCGAGGAAGGTGCCCACGCCCAGGGTGCCGACCACGCCCGCCAGGCCCGCGCCAGGCAGGCGCGACAACGCGGAGCCCAGCCACCAGGCGCAGGAAGTCTTGCCGTTGGTGCCGGTGACGGCCACGGTGAACATGCCCCGGTCCGGCTGGCCGTACCAGTCGGCGGCGATGTCGCCGGCCAAGGTCTTGAGATCCTCGACCGCCAGGCTCGCCACGCCGAGATGCTCCGGCCAGGCGAAGCCGGCCGCTTCATAGACCACGGCGGCGGCGCCGCGCTCGACCGCATCTTCTATATAAGAACGGCCGTCGGCGTCGCCCACGTAGGCGAAGAACACGTCGCCCGGCGCCACCCGGCGCGAGTCCGCGCTCAGTTGCGCAGCAGCGGCAATGGCCGCGTTCGAACGCAGCCAGTTGGCGATGTCTTTGCTGTTGAGCGCTCGCTGAGCCATTACATGCTCTCCTCAAGCGGTTCTTTGGGGATGATGATGTTGGTCACGCTGGAGTCCGGCGCCACATTGAGCGCGCGCAACGCATTGGCGGCCACGTTGGCGAACACCGGGCCGGCCACCGGGCCGCCGTAGTGCTGGCCCTGGGGTTCGTCGACCATGACCGAGATGATCAGGCGCGGATCCGACATGGGCGCGATGCCGGTGAACGAGGCCACGTACTTGCGCACGTACTTGCCGCCTTCGATCTTGTAGGCGGTGCCGGTCTTGCCGCCGACGCGGTAACCGGGCACCTGGGCCTGCGGCGCGGTGCCGCCGGGGGCGACCACGGTTTCCAGCATGCGGCGCATCTGCAGCGCGGTGTTTTCGGAGATCACGCGCTGGCCGATCGGCGAATCGTTCACCTTGGTGAACGACAGCGGGATGATGTCGCCGTTGCGGGCGAAGATCAGGTAGGCGTGCGCCAGCTGGATCAGCGACACCGAAATGCCGTGGCCGTAGCTCATCGTGGCCTGCTCGATCGGGCGCCAGGATTTATAAGGACGCACGCGGCCGGCCACCGCGCCGGGGAAGCCGAACTTGGGCTGCTGGCCGAAACCGACCGTGGTGAACATTTCCCACATCTCTTCCGGCGGCATTTCCAGCGCGATCTTGGCGGTGCCGATATTGGACGATTTCTCGATGATCTGCGCCACCGTCAGCGGACCGTGGGCATGCGAGTCGCCGATGGTCGCAGTGCCGATGGTCATCTTGCCGGGCGCGGTCTGGAACACCGTGGAGGGCGTGACGCGCTTGGTATCCAGCGCCAGCGCCACGGTGAACGGCTTGAGGGTCGAGCCCGGTTCGAAGGTATCGGTGACGACGCGGTTGCGCAGCTGCGCGCCGGTCAGCACCGAACGGTCATTTGGATTGTAGGTCGGCATGTTGGCCAATGCCAGCACTTCGCCGGTCTTGGCATCGACCACGATGATGCCGCCGGCCTTGGCCTTGAACTTCTCAACCACTTCCTTCAACTGGGTGAAGGCGATGTACTGGATCTTGCTGTCGATGGACAAGGTCAGGTCGCGCCCGTCGTGCGGATCGCGGATGGACTCGATGTCCTCGACGATGCGGCCCAGGCGGTCCTTGATGACGCGGCGGCTGCCGGTCATGCCGGCCAGCGTCTTCTGCGCGGCCAGCTCCATGCCGTCCTGGCCGGCGTCTTCGATGTTGGTGAAGCCGACCACGTGCGCCGTCACCTCGCCCTCGGGGTAGAAGCGCTTGTATTCCTTGCGGGTTTCGATGCCGGGAATGCCGAGCTTGACGATCTTGTCGGACGCCTCCTGCTCCACCTGGCGTTTGAGGTAGACGAAGCTGCGGTCGGAATCGAGCTTCTTGCGCAGGTCGGCGTCGCTCATCTCCAGCAGCCTGGCCAGTTCGCGAAGCTTGTCCTTGGGCGCGGCCTGCACGTCTTCAGGGATGGCCCAGATCGCCTTGACCGGCACCGACGAGGCCAGCACCTGGCCGTTGCGGTCGGTGATCTTGCCGCGCGTGGCCGGCAACTCCAGCGTGCGCGCATAGCGCGACGCGCCCTGCTTCTGCAGGAAATCGGTCGATACGCCCTGCAGCCACAGCGCGCGCAGGATCAGCGCCACGAAGGCCACGAACAGCACGAACAGCACGAAGCGCGAACGCCAGGCCGGCAGTTTCACCTGCAGGATCGGGTTGGAAGAAAACGCCACGCCCTTGGAGGCGGCGACGCGGCCGCCGGAGAGCGTGGTGCGCGGGGGCATGCGGGTCATTTGCCCCCCACGGTGAGATATTGGGTGCGGGCCGCCGTCAGCGGCACCATGCCGAGGTCGCGCCGGGCCAGCTCTTCAATGCGGGCGCTCTTGCCCAGCGTGGACTGGTCCAGCTGCAGTTGCGCCCAATCGACGTCGAGCTGGCGCGACGCCGTTTGCGCGCGTTCCAGTTCGATGAACAGGCTGCGCGCCTTGTATTGGGTGCTGACCACCGACAGGGCGCACCCCACCAGCATGATGGTCAGGAGGATGCACAGGCGCCCGGTCATGGCTGGGCTCCCGCGGCTTCAAGGCGCTCGACGCTGCGCATCACGGCCGAACGGGCGCGCGGATTGGCGGCGATTTCGGCGTCGCTCGGCTTGACGCGCCCCAGGAGGCGTCCGGCCGGGCGCGGCAGGTCGACCGCGCGGATCGGCAGGCGTCGGTCAGGCTGCGGCGCATGGGCTTTGGATGCCATGAACTGCTTGACGATGCGATCTTCCAGCGAGTGAAAGCTGATCACAACCAATCTCCCGTGCTGCGCCATCTGCTGAAATGCCTTTTCCAGCCCTATTTCGAGTTCTTCAAGCTCTTGATTGACGAAAATCCGTACAGCCTGAAAGGTACGAGTGGCCGGGTCTTTGCCTTTCTCGCGGGTTTTGACGGCTTGTGCCACGAGCGCGGCAAGCTGTCGTGTGCCTGAAATTGGCTCGACTGCCCGGCGAGCAACAATCTTCTTTGCAATCTGAAGAGCAAACCGTTCTTCCCCATAATCTCGTATCACCTTTGCAATCGTCTGTTCGTCCGCCGTTGCCAGCCAATCCGCTGCCGACACGCCGCGCGTGGTATCCATGCGCATGTCCAGCGGGCCATCCAAGCGAAAACTGAAGCCGCGCGCGGCGTCATCCACCTGCGGCGACGAAATGCCCAAATCCATCAATACCCCGTCGACCTGCGCGATGCCGCGTGCGGCAAGCGCCTCGTCCAGCGTGGCGAAGCTGTCGTGCACGATCTCGAACCGCGGATCGGCAATCTGCTGCGCCGTGGCGATGGCCAACGGGTCCTTGTCAAATGCGATCAGCCTGCCGCGCGCGCCCAGCCTGGCCAGGATGGCGCGGCTATGACCGCCGCGCCCGAACGTGCCGTCCAGATACACGCCGTCGGCGCGATCGCCTGCGATCGCCAGCGCGTCGACCGCTTCTTCCAACAGCACGGTGCGGTGCTGCAGCTCGGGCACCGGTTGCAATGTCATCGCGCCGGCCGTCAGAAAGAAAAATCGTTCAACACATCGGGCATGCCCGCCGCGACCGCGGCCGATTCGCTCTCGGCCAGCTTGGCGGCATCCCAGATTTCAAAATGGCTGCCCATGCCCAGCAGCATCACGTCGCGCTGCAGGCCGACCGCGGCGCGCAACTCCGGCGCGACCAGGATGCGGCCGGCGCTGTCGAACTCGACATCGGAAGCGTTGCCGAGGAAGATGCGCTGCCATGCGCGGGCCGACATCGGCCAGGCGGCGATCTGCTCGCGATGCGATTCCCAGGTCGGGCGCGGGAAGAACAGCAGGCAGCCGTGCGGGTGGCGGGTCAGCGTGACGCGCCCTTCGCACTGCACCATCAGGGCGTCACGATGCCTGGCCGGAATGGTCATCCGTCCTTTGGCATCGAGATTGAGTGCTGACGCGCCCTGAAACACTGTGTTGGTCCTGTTCGCCGCGGCGAGTGAAATGGCTGATCGGGTGTTTTGGGATGGGAGTCGAATGCAAATAAATTCGCAAAATCACCCACAAAAAAACACTTTTTGACACTGCCGCCCACTTTAGAGGATGCACTAATACAGGTCAAGCGGTATACAAGGTAAAAAACCGGGATTTTGCTAATAAAGTCAAAGACTTAGCGCACTTCCTTAAAATGCCGTTTAAAGAAGTTTTCCGAGAAAAATGAAGGACTTAGGATTTACATTGAATGTGCAACCTGAGATATACACATGTGTTTATCGACAAGATTGCGTAACGACGCGGATTTGCGCGCGATGACCGGGCCGCCGGCGGCGCGTTGGAGCAACCTGAACCTCACCACTTCGGTGAACGGATGCCGGGATGGATTTTGCGAGTGGTGAAAGAAATCGGAATTGATTTTGCGCCGCAACTTTAGTTCTCGAAATTTCATCAGCGGCATTTTTTATTTTGACTAAAGCGCTGCGCTACTTTTACTATCCACGGTTTTGGAGATATCGAGCGAAGACAGTTTTTCACAAAGCGGTTTGGATGCATCGATATTTTTCAATCGAGGGCGATCCACGCAAGTCAAATCGGCTCAAACGCAGATAGGGCTTGCTGATTCGCCGTATTACAGTGCTAAAATCTCGGCACCTTAACAGTGAAAGGAATTTTAAAGTGAACAAATCTGAATTGGTTGACGTTATCGCCGCCGACACCGAAATCTCCAAGGCTGCTGCCCAGCGCGCGCTGGACTCCGTCATCGAGAACATCATCAAGGCCGTTACCAAGGGCGATACAGTGCAATTGGTTGGTTTTGGTTCTTTCTCGACTGGCAAGCGCGCAGCTCGCACCGGCCGTAACCCGCAAACCGGCGAAGAGATCAAGATCGCCGCAGCGACCACGGTCAAGTTCTCGGCTGGCAAGGCTTTCAAAGAAGCCGTGAACAAGAAGAAGAAATAATTCCCGAATTTGAATGCCATGAACCTGGTTCATGGCATTCAAATGGCATGCCGCAGCACCCCCGCCGTTACCCCTCCCGCCATCCCCCTCCATCACCGAAGTTCCCCGGCACGGCCCGCAGCGCGACCAGCGCCGAAAAACCATTGTGCCAGTTGCCTGACAAGGCACAGCCGCCACTCCCGGCGCCAAGCACAGCGCATCCATCCGGCAACAGACCGATCTTGCGGTTGCCTTTCTCCCGCCATCGTCCCTACAATCGATTCGCACCGCCAATCCAGGCAAGCCATCCGCCGACGCGGCCGGAAAATCCACAGGAAGTTCAGCCATGACCACACCTGCACAACGCCCTCCGCTACCGCCTTTCACGCGCGACACCGCCATCCAGAAAGCGCGCGCGGCCGAAGACGCCTGGAATTCCTGCGACCCGCAACGGGTGTCGCTGGCCTATACCGAAGACAGCCGCTGGCGCAACCGCGCCGAGTTCGTCACCGGCCGGGCCGAGATCGTCGCCTTCCTCACCAAGAAATGGACGCGTGAACAGCAATACCGGCTGATCAAGGAAGTCTGGGCCCATGAAGACAAGCGCATCGCCGTGCGCTTCGCCTACGAATGGCATGACGACTCGGGCAACTGGTTCCGCTCCTATGGCAACGAGAACTGGGAATTCGACGAGAACGGCCTGATGCGCATCCGCCATGCCTCGATCAACGACCTGCCGATCGCCGCCGCCGAGCGCAAGTTCCACTGGGATCGCTCCGCCCCGCGCCCGGCCGACCATCCGGGCCTGTCCGAGCTGGGTCTCTGAAGGCGGCGGCAGCGCCTTTCCAAAGCAAAAACGCCGTTGCACCGGACCCGGCGCAACGGCGTTCTGCTTTCCGCTCTCTCCGCCCGAACGGCTCAGGCGCCAAGGTCGGCCAGCGGATGTTCTTCCTTGCTCCACGGATCGTCGAAAAAGCCCTCGACCCAGGCCGGCGTCGCCTCGGCCAGCGTGGCCGGCTGCCATGCCGGCTTCTGGTCCTTCTCGATGATCAGCGCGCGCACGCCTTCGACGAAATCCGGCCGCGCCGCGCAATGCAGCGAGACCACGAACTCCAGCCGGAATACCTCGGCCAGCGACAGGTGGCGCACCCGCTTTTGCAGCGCATAGCCCAGCCAGGCCGAACCGGGCGCGCCGGCGCGCAGGGTGGCGACGGCCTTTTGCAGCCAGGCGTCGTCGGTCTGGATCGCCAGGATGGCATCGACGATCTCGGGCAACGCCGGCTTGCGGCACAGCGCTTCGATCTGGTCGAAATGACTGCGCAGGTTGGACGGCGCGAAGGTGACGGCAGCGTCGCGCAATGAGGCGGCCTGCGCCTCGGCCAGCGTCCGCTCCAGCAGCTCGGCGTCGTCGCCGCTGCCCCACGGCTGCGCCAGCAGCGCATCGAACACCGACTGCTTGCCGGCCTGCGCGATACGGTAATCGGCCAGGCCGGCGAACACCGCGTCGCTGGCATTGAGCAAGGCGCCGGTCAGCGCCAGGAACACGCCGATCTTGCCCGGCATGCGCGACAGGAACCAGCTTCCGCCCACGTCCGGATACAGGCCGATGGTGATCTCCGGCATCGCCAGGCGCGACTTCTCGGTCGCCACCCGGTGGCTGCAGCCGGCCATCAGGCCAATGCCGCCGCCCATGACGATACCGTGGCCCCAGCACAGGATGGGCTTGCCGAACGTGTGGATCAGGTAATCCAGGCGGTATTCATGTTCGAAGAATTCGGCGGCATAGCGGTTGCCGCGGATGTCGCCGCGCTCGGGCGAGGCATGATGCTCGCGCATGGTGCGGTACAGCTGCTGCAGGTCGCCGCCGGCGCAGAAGGCTTTTTCGCCCTGCGCCTGCAGGATCACCAGCGCCACCTCGGGGTCGGCCTGCCATTGGCGCAGTTGCGGCGTGAGCAGGTTCACCATCTCCAGCGAAATGGCGTGCAAGGTCTTTTCGGAAGCCAGCGTAGCCACGCCGATGCGGCGGCCGTTCCTGGCAATCAATTCTTCAAACAAAACCGGTTGGGTCATGAGGGATCCTGACGTGTCTCGCGGGACCCGCAGTCTCTTCACGGGCCGCAGTATTGTTATCGTTGGGATGCCTCCCGGCATGGCGCCGGGAGTATCCGAAAATCAATGAAGCAGACCGGTAGGCCGGATTCTGTTACGGCGGTTGCCCGCTATGACAGCCATTCCTCTAGGCGCCGGATTGCTCCGGCGCTCAAGCTTTCTACCCGCACGCTCCGCGAGCCGCATCACCGCGTGCCTATTTGAAATTGCTCCGAGTGGAGGTTACCGCGTTTCACCGTAACTTAATACGCTCGTCTCTGTGGCCCTGTTCCTCGCCTTATGCCGGCTTGCACCGGGGTTCGGCGGACGGCCGTTAACCGTCACCCTGCTCTGTGGAGTCCGGACCTTCCTCCCGCCGCGCCCTTGCGGACGCGGCCAGCGGCTGTCTGGTCTGCATCGGGCGCTATTGTAACGCAGCACGGGCCGCGGACTGCGGGCACTGCCCGCAAAACGGTTTTGCACGCGCGCACAAGATCGGCCCGGCTGGCCGGCCCGCGCCCGCGCCCGCGTCGGTACTCATGACGTTCATGCCGATTATGCATATGACACTGCCATCGAATCTTCGTATAGTTGCCCACTATGATGCCGGGTAACGACAGACGCGCCTCCCCTGCGCAGGGGATACCCGCAACCAACCCTGAACAATATAAAAACACCATGCATATCTGCGTATTGGGCGCCGGCGTAATCGGCGTCACCACCGCCTACCGCCTGCTGCAGGATGGCCACCAGGTCACCCTGATCGATGGCCGCGCACACCCCGGCGACGGCACCAGCCTGGGCAACGGCGCGCAACTGAGCTATTCCTACGTAGCGCCGCTGGCCGATCCCTCGGTCTGGTCCAAGTGGGCCTACTACATGTTCAGCAGCGACTCCCCGCTGACCTTCAAACCCACGCTCGATCCGGCCCAGTACCGCTGGCTGTTCGAATTCCTGCGCCATTGCAACGCCGAGCGCGTACGCCGCACCACCATCGAACTGCTGCAACTGGCCTTCTTCAGCCGCGACCAGCTCAAGCAATGGAATGCGCAGCTGGATCTGCAATTCGACTACCAGACTTCCGGCAAGCTGGTGATGTACACCGACCAGGCCGGCCTGGACAGCGCCCGCAAACAAGTTCAATTCCAGTCGGAATTCGGCTGCAGCCAGGAAGTGCTGGACGCGGCGCGCTGCATCGCCATCGAACCGGCGCTGGGCAAGTCCGCGCGCGACTGGGCCGGCGGCGTCTATACCCCCAGCGAAGAAGCCGGCGACTGCCCGCAATTTTGCCGCGCCCTGGTGGCCTCGATGCAGGCCAACGCCAATTTCCGCTTCATCGGCAGCGCCAGCGTCGCCAATGTGCGCACCAGCGCCGGCGCCTTGCGCGCGGTGCAGGCCGGCGACGAATGGATCGAGGCCGACAGCTTCGTACTGTGCTTCGGCCCCGAAAGCCCGACCTTCGCGCGCCGCGTCGGCCTGTCGCTGCCGCTTTACCCGCTCAAGGGCTACAGCATCACCGTGCCGCTGCAGGATGCCGCCAGCCGCGCAGCCGCGCCCCAGGTCTCGATCACCGACATCTCGCGCAAGATCGTCTACGCGCGCCTGGGCGACCGCCTGCGCGTGGCCGGCCGGGTCGAGCTGGTGGGCATGGAGCGTTCCATCCCCCAGCGCGCCATCGACGAACTCAAGCAAGGCGTGCGCGAACTGTTCCCCGCCTGCGCGCTGGGTGAAGACGCCGCGCTGTCGCCGTGGACCGGCTTTCGCCCCGCCACCCCCAGCGGCGTGCCGGTGGTCGGCCCCTCGCCGGTCAAGAACCTCTATCTCAACATCGGCCAGGGCGCGCTGGGCTGGACGCTGGCCTGCGGCAGCGCCGCGCTGCTGGCCGACCAGATCGCCGGACGCAAGCCGGCGATCGACGCCGCGCCGTTCCGCTACGCAGGCTGAAGAAGTTTCACGCCCGCCTGAGAAGCTTTCACCGTCACCCGCTCCGCAAGCGCCGCCGGTTGCGTCTACCATAGGCAGAACCAATCACCAACGGAGACTGAAGATGCGGGAAAACCGGCTGCGCACCCTGTTCGCGCAACAGACCATGGCCTTGAGCGGCTGGGTATCGATGGGCAATTCGCTGCTGGCCGAAGTGGTGGCCAACAGCGGCTACGATGCGGTGACGGTGGACCTGCAGCACGGCCTGTTCTCGGTCGAGTCGGCGGTGCCCATGCTGCAGGCGATCTCCACCACCGCTGCCGTGCCGCTGGTGCGCTGCTCCGAAAACGGCCTGGGCGAAATCAACAAGCTGCTCGACGCCGGCGCCTACGGCGTGATCTGCCCGCTGATCAATACCGCCGAAGACGCCGAGCGCTTCGTGCGCGCCTGCCACTACTCGCCGCGCGGCGGCCGCAGCTACGGCCCGGCGCGCGGCTTCATGTACGGCGGCAGCGACTACTTCACGCATGCCAACCGCACCATTCTCACGCTGGCCATGATCGAGACCAACCAGGGCTTCGCCAACGCCGAGGCGATCCTGCGCGTGCCCGACCTGGACGGCATCTTCATCGGCCCGGCCGACCTCAACATCGAGATGGGCCTGGCGCCCGACGCCTACGATGCCCCGCAACTCAACGACGCCATCCGCTCGCTGGTGGCGCTGGCCAGGCGACTGGGCAAGTATGTGGGGATCTTCGCCGGCACCATGGACATGGCCCAGCGCATGAAGGAGTTCGGCATGGACCTGGTGGCGCCGGGCACCGATATCCAGCAACTCAAGGCGGAAGCCGCCCGCCGGATCGCGGCGCTGCGCTGAGATCCAGAATTTATTCAGACTCGACATGGACAATGCCGGCAGGCAAGGCCATCCGACGATGAGAGACGATATCCACGGGAATGACGACTTCCTCACAAATTTAATTTGAGAATAGTCCTATATGAAACCTCCCCCCGCCGCCGGATAATTTTTCGGAAGCGGGGGATGGGTGATGCGCATCCGTTCCCGCCAGGGGACAAACCATGCCGACATCACACACTCATTCCAATACCGCCTCAAGCGCCGCCTGGCGCCAACGCGCCGCACGCATCTCGCACGCCATGGACACGGATTTCACCTGGCTGGCGGCTTGCATCATGCTCGTGGTGCTGTGCCTGCACTTCTCCGGCATCGGCAACACGGCCCGCGTCGAGAACAAACCCATCGCCGACATGGCGCCTGAGCGCAGCTATCAGCTGGAAGTCGCCGCCGATGAGGCGCCGCCATTGGCCGACACCGTCGCAGCGCCATCCTGCAACCCGCAGCGCGACACGGCGCTGCAAAGCCATTTCATGCTGCTGCACCTGTGCAGCGTCGAACGCCCGGAGCGCGACGACATGCAGGCGGAGCCCCCCAAAAGGACGGAACGCGCCATCCGGCGGCGCATGACTTGAAGCCGCCCTGAAAACGGCTCAAAACAGCTCAAAACAGCTCCTGAAACCCCTGAAACACGCGTAAAAAAGCCGCTGCATTTCTTGCAGCGGCTTTTTCGCATCCGGACGCCGCAGGCGCGGCATCCTCACTCCCGCATCCTCACGCCCGCATCCTTATCCCCGCGCGATACGCCCGAAAAATGGATAGTTGGGATCGTTGTAGCCATGCGTGGAGGCATGGCCCGGCGTCACCAGGCTGTCCACCAGCGCTTCTTCCTCGGCGCTGATCTTCAGGTC
Organism: Herbaspirillum sp. GW821-FHT09A12; assembly: GCF_059418325.1. Taxonomy (NCBI): domain Bacteria; kingdom Pseudomonadati; phylum Pseudomonadota; class Betaproteobacteria; order Burkholderiales; family Oxalobacteraceae; genus Herbaspirillum; species Herbaspirillum sp. GW821-FHT09A12. Next base: position 228,231 of record NZ_JBWKPR010000001.1, on the reverse strand, counting down.
GACCGCATCGTAATAGTCTTCCATCTGCGCCAGCGTGCGCGGCCCGGCGATGACGCTGCTGACCGTCGCATTGGCCAGCACCCAGGCGGTGGCGAACTGCCCCAGCTTGACGCCGCGCGCCGCGCAATGCTGCTGCAGCTTCTGCGCGATGAGCAGCGACTCTTCGCGGAACTCGGTCTCCAGGATGCGCTTGTCGCCGCGCCCGGCGCGCGTATCTTCGCCCGGTTTCTGCCCCGGCGCGTACTTGCCGGTCAACACGCCGCGCGCGATCGGGCTGTAGGGCACCACGCCCAGGCCGTAGTTGGCGCAGGCCGGCAGGATCTCCACTTCCGGCTGGCGGTTCAGCAGGTTGTAATAGGGCTGGCATACCAGCGGCTGCGGCACGTTGTGCTTCTCGCACAGGCGCACGATCTCGGCGATGCGCCAGCCGCGGAAGTTGGACACGCCGAAACCGCGGATCTTGCCGGCGCGGATCAGGTCGCCCAGCGACTGCACCGCCTCTTCCAGGTTCTCATCCTGGTAATCGCGGTGCATATAGAGGATGTCGAGGTAATCGGTATCCAGCCGGCGCAGGATGTTGTCGGTCTCGCGCACGATCCAGCTGCGCGAATAATGCGACTCGTTGGGCGCCTCGCTCATCGGGTTGCCCAGCTTGCTGGCCAGCACCCAGTGCTGGCGCTGCCCCATCAGCAGCTTGCCGACGAGTTCTTCCGAGCGGCCCTTGGTGTAGACGTCGGCCGTGTCGATGAAGTTGACGCCATGCTCGCGCGCCGAGGCGACGATGCGGCCGGATTCTTCGATGTCGGTCTGGTCGCCGAACATCATCGATCCCAGGCACAGCGCCGAGACTTTGAGGTTGCTCTTGCCGAGTCGCCGATATTGCATACTGTCTCCAATCAGGTGGAATAAGAATAAGGAACGCCGGGCCGGCGCATGGAGCGATTCTAGCGCCGCGCGGCCGAACCTGCTGGCGGCCGCCAGGGGCTACTGGGGCAGCGCCGCTTCCTCTTCCTGCCAGCGGCGCTTGTCGCGCAGCGGCGGCGCGCCGAACAGGCGGCTGTATTCGCGGCTGAACTGCGAGGAACTCTCGTAACCCACCGTATGCGCGGCCAGCGCCACGCTCATGTCGGCGGTCAGGATCAGCTTGCGCGCCTCCTGCAGCCGCAGGTTCTTCTGGTATTGCAGCGGGCTCATCGCCGTCACCAGCTTGAAATGGTGGTGCAGCGAAGACACGCTCATGTGCACGTCGCGCGCGATGTCTTCCACCCGCAACGGCTGCGCGTAGCCGTCCCGCATCAGGCGGATGGCCTTGGCGATGCGGTTCATCTGGCTGTCCTGCAGCACGGTCTGGCGCAGCAGCGCGCCCTGGCCGTTCATCAGCAGGCGGTACAGGATCTCGCGCCGTATCATCGGCGCCAGGATGGGAATGTCGCGCGGCGTCTCATGCAGCCGCAGCAAACGCAGCACCGCGTCCAGCAGCGCGGCATCGAGACGGTTGACGTACATGCCGCGCGCGGCGGTATCGACGGCGATGGCCTGGGGCAGCGCCTCGTCGCCGATCAGCGCGCCGATCTCGCGCGTATCCAGCTCCAGCCGCAGGCCGAGATACGGCTCATCAGGGCTGGCGATCATCACCTTGCCCACCACCGGCAGGTCGACCGAAGCCACCAGGTAATGCATGGGGTCGTATTCATAGACCTCGTCGCCGATGAGCAAGCGCTTGGAACCCTGCGCGATCACCGCGAATACCGGCTTTTGCACCGTGTGCTTGGGGCCGCTCGGGCAGGTGATGCGGTGGATGTCCAGGCCATCGATGGCGGTTTCCAGGGAGCCTTCGATGCCTTCGGTGTAGCGCCCGATCAGTTGCAGCAGTTCGCGCTGCATGGCCTCGAAGCGCGCGCCATCGTCCGGCGGCGCCGGCACGGCGGCATGCTCGGTACTCGCCGCCGCACTCGCCGCACCGGCGGCAGGTTCGAAGACTGCGTGTTCGTTCAGGTCCATGGCGGCTCCGGTGTCAGATGAGGATCCAGCTTAGCGCAATTCAGCGATTTGCCTGATTCTCCAGCATATAGATTGCAGGAATAGGCAAAAAATCAGCAGGATTAGGTATGCTCGCGATCTGCGGCAAGGGGGAATATGCTTGCCAATGCCTTTATTTGATATACCGGACATGGCCAGGCTCAATATGCGGCTTTTCCGGAAAACTGCCCAATCATCGCTCACTTTGCAGGATCGGGCAAAAAATCAGCAGCTTTCGGCACGAAAGATTTGCTGCGATCCAGCATAATCCTCCCGACGCCAAGAACACCTTTATTCACGATGTGAACCGTGCCGGCCCGCCACCGAGGCGAGCGCCGCAACCACGTAATGACCCGGCCCCAAGGCCGCCAGCAGCACCCGCAAACCCGGCGCAGACCAGCGCGCCTTCTTGATCAACCCCGTTTCCCAGGATCCTCACCGACATCGCGCCGGCGGGGATGACGCTTTCCGATTTACGCGGACCGCCTCGCGCGGCCTGCGGGGAGCAGTGCCGGCGCGAACAACTGCAGGATGGAAAAAACAGAGAAAGGCCAGCGATGAACAACACCAGTCCCAGCGAAATTCACCGCACGCCGCTGGCGTGCGCACCTGCATCAGAACACGCTTTCGGCGATATTGTGCTGCTCGACCACGTTGCGCACGGTGGTCGCCTCGTCCTTGCTGACGAAGCGGCATTCGCCCTCGACCATTTCCATGCCCATGCTGCAGGCGCGGTGCAGCGGACAGGTGGAGAACAGTTCGGCGACCCAGTCGACGAAGGCGCGCACCTTGGGCGAGAGATGGCGGTTGTGCAGGTAGACCACCGAGATCGGCAGCGGCGCGGGCTTCCATTGCGACAGCACCTCGACCAGGCGGCCGTTCTCGATGTGCGGCATCACCATGTACAGCGGCGCCTGCACCATGCCGAAGCCCTGCAGCGCGCACTCCACATAAGCGTCGCCGTCATTGACGGAAAGCTTGCCATCCATCTTGACCTCGCGCGTGACGCCGTCGACCACGAAATCCCAGTCGATGGTGCGGCCGGTGCGGCTGGAAAAGTAGTGCACCGACTTGTGCTGCTGCAGGTCTTCGATGGTGTGCGGCACGCCGTGGCGCTCGAGGTAGTCCGGCGCGGCGCAGGTCACGGTCTGGAAAGTGCCGATGCGGCGCGCCACCATCGACGAGTCCTGCAGCTCGCCGATGCGAATCACGCAGTCGACCGCCTCCTGCACCATGTCCACCGGGCGGTCGCCCATGCCCATGGCCAGTTCGATGTCCGGGTACTTGGTATAGAAGTCACACAGGTTGGGCAGCAGCAACAGGCGGCCGACCGAGGCCGGCACGTCGATGCGCAGCCGGCCCTGCGGCCCGCGCGTGACGTTGCGGAAGGATTGTTCGGTTTCCTCGACATCGCCCAGGATGCGCACGCAGCGCTCGTAGTAGGCGGCGCCGTCGGGCGTCAGGCTGATGCGGCGCGTGGTGCGGTTCAGCAGGCGCACCTGCAGCAGGCTCTCCAGCCCCTGGATGATGGTGGTGACGGTGGTGCGCGGCAGGTTCAGGTTATCGGCTGCTCGCGTGAAACTGTTGGCATCCACCACGGCGGTAAATACCTGCATGGCCTGGAAACGATCCATCGCTCTCTCCTTTCGGCCACGCAGCCGGATCGCCGCGAAAACCGACTAAAAAACCAGAAAATTCACCGAAAAATTGATAAGGCAACAACTTGCATCCCAGTCCGGATGCGGCTTTCCTGCGCCTTGGCAGGCATGCTCGACTTTGGCGCCAGCGCCATCCTGGGCCGAATGATAACGAACATCGACGCATCGATTGTTCGAACTTGGCGAACAGTGTTGTTGGATTATATGAGTTTATTTGAGACCGTGCTGTGGCGCACAATCCGCCTCACTCTCCGACAAAGGGCTCAGGCCCAGGCGCACATCATGGACGGCTCGCATTCCCTCGACATCCGCAATTTTTTCGTTCCCGGCCCGCTCGGGCGCATTCCGGTGCGCCTGTACCAGCCGGTGCAGAAAGCCGGCGCCGGCCAGCGCCAACCCTTGCCGCTGGTGATGTACTTCCACGGCGGCGGCTTCGTCGGCGGTTCGCTCGACGACGCCGATGCGCCGGCCAGCTTCATCGCCCGCTACAGCGGCAGCGTGGTGCTGTCGGTAGGTTATTCGCTGGCGCCGGCCAAGCCGTTCCCGGCCGCGCCGGAAGACGCCTACGCCGCCGCGGTATGGGCCTGCAAGCATGCCGATGAACTCAACGCCGACGTCGACCGCATGGTCGTGGCCGGCGACGACGCCGGCGGCAGCCTGGCCGTCAGCCTGACACTGATGGTGCGCGACCGCTGCGCCAAGCCGCTGGCCGCGCAAGTGCTGATCAGCCCGATGCTCGACCCCAGCATGCGCCTGGTGGGCGACGCCGCGCGGCTGCAGTCGGACCTGACCGTCGAGCGCTGCGCCGCCTCCTACCGCCAATACCTGCCGCAGACCATGCAGCGCCTGCACCCGTATGCGGCGCCGCTGGAAGTGAGCCGGCTGGCGGGACTGCCGGCGGCCTTCATCGCCACCGCCGAGCGCGACGTGCTGTGCCCGGAAGCCGAGAAATACGCCTCCGGCCTGATCCGCGCCGGCGTGCATACGCAGGTGTCGCGCTTTTCCGGCATCACGCATGGCGCGCTGCGCACCCATATCCCGCTGCTCAAAGAAATCGTGAATTTCCTGCGCTGCCGCTTTGCCCGCGCGCATCGCGACGATGACAACAACACCGACTACACGCCGTTCAACCTTCAACCATCTCCCACTCTCTGAGGACAAGAACATGAACACTCCTACTACGCTACGCCGCCGTTTCGCCCTCACCGCCACCGTGCTGGCCGTCATCGCCCTGACGGTCGGCGGCGCCATTTCCGCCGTCGGCCTGTCGGCCAATGCCAGCACCGCCCCGGCCGCGCCGCCGGCCGCCCCGGTCGATGTGGCCGAAGTGGTCAGCAAGCAGATCATCGACTGGCAAGCCTACTCCGGCCGCATCGAGGCGGTCGACCGGGTCGAGGTGCGGCCATTGGTCGGCGGCACGCTGACCCAGGTGCACTTCAAGGATGGCGCCCTGGTCAAGAAGGGCGATGTGCTGTTCACCATCGACCCGCGCCCCTACGCCGCCGAAGTGGCCCGCACTGAAGCGCAACTGGCCGGCGCCGAAGCGCGCGCCGGCTATACCTCGTCGGACGTGGCGCGCGGCCAGCGCCTGCTGGGCGACAACGCCATCGCCAAGCGCGACTTTGAAGAAAAGCAGAACGCCGCGCGCGAAGCCGCCGCCAACGTGCAAGCCGCCAAGGCCGCCGTGCGCGCGGCCCGCCTGAACCTGGAATACACGCAGATCACCGCGCCGGTCTCGGGCCGCATCTCGCGCGCCGAAGTCACGGTCGGCAACGTGGTCAACCCCGGTTCGGCCAACGCGCCGCTGACCACGCTGGTCTCGGTCGCCAAGGTCTACGCCTCGTTCGACGTCGATGAGCAAAGCTTCCTCAAGTACGTCAACCCGGCGCGCGCCGCCGGCGCCACGGTGCCGGTCTACCTCGGCCTGGCCAATGAGGATGGCTACTCGCGCCAGGGCAAGGTCGGCTCGGTGGACAACCGCCTCGACCCCGCCTCCGGCACCATCCGCGTGCGCGCCGTGTTCGATAACGGCGACGGTCAGCTGATCCCCGGCCTGTACGCCCGCGTACGCCTGGGCGGCGGCGCCCCGCACGAGGCCGTGCTGGTCGATGAAAAGGCGCTCGGCACCGACCAGGACAAGCGTTTCGTCATGGTGGCCGACAAGGACAACCACGCCATCTATCGCCAGGTGCGCGTCGGCGCCAGCCAGGACGGCCTGGTGGTAGTGGAAAACGGCCTCAAGAGCGGCGAGCGCATCGTGGTCAACGGCCTGCAGCGCATCCGTCCGGGCGACGCCATCGCGCCGACCGTGGTGCCGATGCAGCCGCAAGCCAAGAGCGCCGACGCGCAGGCCCAGCCGGCCGGCGGCAAGGCCTGAGGCCAGTCCGGACCATCCGTGCCATCGCTTTCAAGAAAAACAACAGCTTTGACATCCAGAAAAGCTGAAGGAACCTGAACATGAATATCTCAAAATTCTTTATCGACCGCCCGATCTTCGCGGGCGTGCTGTCGGTACTGCTATTGCTGGGCGGCGTGCTGGCCATGTTCCAGCTGCCCATTTCGGAATATCCCGAAGTGGTGCCGCCCTCGGTGGTGGTGCGCGCGCAGTACCCCGGCGCCAACCCCAAGGTGATCGCCGAAACCGTGGCCTCGCCGCTGGAAGAGCAGATCAACGGCGTGGAAAACATGCTGTACATGCAGTCGCAGGCCAATAGCGACGGCAACCTGACCATCACCGTCAACTTCCGCCTGGGCGTCGACCCCGACAAGGCCCAGCAGCTGGTGCAGAACCGCGTCGCGCAAGCGCTGCCGCGCCTGCCGGAAGACGTGCAGCGGCTGGGCGTGACGACCATCAAGTCGTCACCGACCCTGACCATGGTGGTGCACCTGATCTCGCCCGACAACCGCTACGACACCACTTACCTGCGCAACTACGCGGTCCTGAACGTCAAGGACCGCCTGGCGCGCATCCAGGGCGTGGGTGAAGTAGGCCTGTTCGGTTCCGGCAACTACGCCATGCGCGTGTGGCTGGACCCGAACAAGGTGGCGCAGCGCGGCCTGACCGCCTCCGACGTGATCCGCTCCATCCGCGAGCAGAACGTGCAGGTCGCCGCCGGCGTGATCGGCGCCTCGCCGAGTTCGCCCGACGTGCCGGTGCAGCTGTCCGTGAACGCGCAAGGCCGCCTGAAGACCGAAGCCGAGTTCCGCGACATCATCCTCAAGGGCTCGCCCGACGGCGCCGTGACCAAGCTGGGCGACGTCGCCCGGGTGGAACTGGCCGCCTCCGAATACGGCCTGCGTTCGCTGCTGGACAACAAGCCGGCGGTGGCCATCCCGATCTTCCAGGCGCCCGGCGCCAATGCGCTGGACGTGTCCACCCAGGTGCGCGCGGCGATGAAGGAACTCTCGGCCGACTTCCCCAGCTCGGTCCAGTACCGCATCGTGTATGACCCGACCCAGTTCGTGCGCGCCTCGATCGAAGCGGTGGTGCATACGCTCTTGGAAGCGATCCTGCTGGTGGTGATCGTGGTGATCATCTTCCTGCAAACCTGGCGCGCCTCGATCATTCCGCTCTTGGCAGTGCCGGTTTCCATCATCGGCACCTTCTCGCTGATGCTGGGCTTCGGCTACACCATCAACGCGCTGTCGCTGTTCGGCATGGTGCTGGCCATCGGCATCGTGGTCGATGACGCCATCGTGGTGGTGGAAAACGTCGAGCGCAACATCGGCGCCGGCCTGACGCCGCGCGAAGCGACCTATCGCGCCATGCAGGAAGTCTCGGGCCCGATCATCGCCATCGCCCTGACGCTGGTGGCGGTGTTCGTGCCGCTGGCCTTCATGACCGGCCTGACCGGCCAGTTCTACAAGCAGTTCGCCATGACCATCGCCATCTCGACGGTGATCTCGGCCTTCAACTCGCTGACCCTGTCGCCAGCGCTGGCCGCCATGCTGTTGAAGGGCCACGGCGAGAAGCCGGACTGGCTGACCCGCGTGATGGACCGTTTCCTGGGCGGCTTCTTCGTCCGCTTCAACCGCTTCTTCAACCGCGCCTCGGACAGCTACGGCCGCGGCGTGACCGGCGTGATCAAGCGCAAGGGCGCCACCATGGTGGTGTACGCGGTGCTGCTGGCGGCTACCGTGGGCATCGCCAACATCGTGCCGGGCGGCTTCGTGCCGGGCCAGGACAAGCAATACCTGGTGGCCTTCGCGCAATTGCCCAACGGCGCCTCGATCGACCGCAGCGAAGACGTGATGCGCAAGATGAGCGAGATCATGCTCAAGGAACCCGGCGTGGACAGCGCCATCGCCTTCCCCGGCCTGTCGATCAACGGCTTCACCAACAGCTCGTCGGCCGGCATCGTGTTCGTGGGCCTGAAGCCGTTCGAGGAACGCAAGTCCAAGGAACTGTCGGGCAACGCCATCGCCGCCTCGCTCAACAAGAAGTTCGGCGGCATCAAGGAAGCCTTCACCGCCGTGTTCCCGCCGCCGCCGGTGATGGGCCTGGGCACGCTGGGCGGTTTCAAGATGCAGATCGAGGACCGCGATGCGCTGGGCTATGCCGAGCTGGACAAAGCCGCGCAGGAGTTCATGAAGGCCGCCGCCAAGGAACCGGCGCTGGGCCCGATGTTCTCCAGCTACCAGATCAACGTGCCGCAACTGGACGTCGACCTCGACCGCGTCAAGGCCAAGCAACTGGGCATCCCGGTGACCGACGTGTTCAACACCATGCAGATCTACCTCGGCTCGCTGTATGTGAACGACTTCAACCGCTTCGGCCGCGTCTACCAGGTGCGGGCTCAGGCTGACGCGCCGTTCCGCGCCAAGGCCGACGACATCCTGCAGCTGAAGACCCGCAACGAAGCCGGCGAGATGGTGCCGCTGTCGTCGGTAGTCAAGGTCAAGCAGACCTTCGGCCCGGAAATGGTGGTGCGCTACAACGGCTATACCGCCGCCGACATCAACGGCGGCCCGGCGCCCGGCTATTCGAGCGACCAGGCCCAGGCCGCGGCCGAACGCGTAGCGGCGGCGACCCTGCCGCGCGGCATCAAGTTCGAATGGACCGACCTGACTTACCAGAAGATCCTGGCGGGCAATGCCGGCGTGTGGGTGTTCCCGATCAGCGTGCTGCTGGTGTTCCTGGTGCTGGCCGCGCTGTATGAGAGCCTGACCCTGCCGCTGGCGGTGATCCTGATCGTGCCCATGAGCATCCTGGCGGCCCTGACCGGCGTCTGGCTGACCCGTGGCGACAACAACATCTTCACCCAGATCGGCCTGATGGTGCTGGTGGGGCTGTCGGCCAAGAACGCGATCCTGATCGTCGAGTTCGCCCGCGAACTGGAAATGCAGGGCCGCACCGCGGTGCAAGCCGCGATCGAATCCAGCCGCCTGCGCCTGCGCCCGATCCTGATGACCTCGATCGCTTTCATCATGGGCGTGGTGCCGCTGGTGACCTCCACCGGCGCCGGTTCGGAAATGCGCTATGCGATGGGTATCGCGGTGTTCTTCGGGATGCTGGGCGTGACCTTGTTCGGGCTGTTCCTGACCCCGGTGTTCTACGTGCTGCTGCGCACCCTGAACCGTCGCAAGCTGCACTCGGCCTCGCACCATGAGGCGCCGATGACCGCCGGCTCGCATGTGCCGCAGGCCGCGCATGCCGCCCCCGGTTCGCAGGAAGACCGCTGATTTCTCTGGAGTAGAAAAATGAATGCAATCAACATGAACTCCCCCGCCACAGGCCTCGGCCTGGCCGGCCGCCTGCTGCGCCCGGCGCGGATCGGCTCCGCGCTGCTGGCCGCACTGCTGGTGCTGGCCGGCTGCTCGGTGGCGCCGACCTACGAACGCCCCTCGGTCGATACCCCGACCGCCTTCAAGGAAGCCGCCGGCGAAAACGGCAGCCAATGGAAGGCTGCCCAGCCGGCCGAAGACATCGCCCGCGGCGAATGGTGGAAGATCTTCAACGACGACAGCCTGGACACGCTGGAAACGCGCGCCCAGCAAGCCAACCAGGACCTCAAGGCGGCCGCCGCCCGCCTGGGCCAGGCGCGCGCCCTGACCCGCGATGCGCGCTCGGGCTACTTCCCGCAGGTGGACGCCGGCATCGGCGCCACCCGCCAGCGCACCTCGCCGGCCTCGCAAGGCTTGCCGGCCGACGCCAATACGCAGCCGTTCACGCTGTACCGCGCCCAGGTCGGCGTGTCGTATGAGGTCGACCTGTTCGGCCGCGTCTCGTCCAACGTCGATGCCGCCACCGCCGATGCCCAGCGCAGCGAAGCGCTGTTCCATTCGGTGCTGCTGGCGCTGCAGGCCGACGTCGCCCAGCAATACTTCCAGGTGCGCGAACTGGATGCGGCGCTGGAGCTGTACCGCGGCACCGTGGAGCTGCGCGGCCAGTCGCTGAAACTGGTGCAACGCCGCTTCGACGAGGGCGACATCAGCGAGGTCGACGTCGCGCGCGCCAGGTCGGAACTGGCCTCGGCGCAATCGGAAGCGCTCGGCATCATGCGCCAGCGCGCCACCGCCGAACACGCGCTGGCGATCCTGTTGGGCAGCACGCCGGCCGAGTTCTCGCTGCCGGCCCGTCCGCTCGCGCGCATCTCGATCGGCATCCCGGCCGGCCTGCCGTCGGCGCTGCTGGAACGCCGGCCCGACATCGCCGCCGCCGAACGCGCGATGGCCGCCGCCAACGCCCGCGTCGGCGTGGCCAAGTCGGCCTTCTTCCCCAGCCTGAACCTGACCGGCGGCCTCGGCTACGAGTCGTCGCAGCTGGGCGACCTGTTCAACTGGTCCAGCCGCACCTTCCTGCTGGGCCCGCTGGTGGGCACCGCGTTGAGCGTGCCGCTGTTCGACGGCGGCCGCCGCCAGGCCGGGGTCGACCGCGCCCGCGCCAGTTATGAGGAGCAAGTCGCCACTTATCGCGGCACGGTCTTGAACGCCTTCCGCGAAGTGGAAGACAACCTGGCCAACCTGCGCATCCTGGGCGACCAGAACCGGGCGCAGGACGAAGCCGTGGCCGCCTCGTCGCGCGCCGCCAAGCTGTCGCACACGCAATACCGGGAAGGCGCGGTCAGCTATTTCGACGTGATCGACGCCGACCGCACCGTACTGCAGCAGCAACGCGTCTCGGTGCAACTGGATGGCGAACGCGCGCGTTCGACCGTCAACCTGATCCGCGCCCTGGGCGGCGGCTGGGGCGAGTTGCCCGCGGCCACCCAGTTGTCATCCGCAAAATGAACGCCGCCGTCCCCGTAACAACGGGGATCGCGGCACAGAAAGGAAAAACGCCATGCCCATCACCCTGCATCAAGCCAGCATCCCGTCTCTGATCCGCGGCCTGCAAACCCTGTCCACCCTGCTCGACAAGGCCGAGCAGCACGCCGACGAACACAAGCTGGAACCGGCCGAGCTGACCGGCGCCCGCCTGTTCGACGACATGTATCCGCTGTCGGCCCAGATCCAGCGCGCCAGCGACACCGCCAAGGCCACCGCCAGCCGCCTGTCCGGCCTGGCCGCGCCCAACTTCCCGGACGACGAAACCAGTTTCGACGAACTGCAGGCGCGCATCAACAAGACCATCGTGTTCCTCGAAGGCATCCCGGCCGACGCCATCGACGGCCAGGAAGAACGCAAGATCAAGATGATGCTGCGCGGCGAAGAACACGCCATGAGCGGCCTGGCTTACCTGACGCAGTTCGGCTTGCCCAACTTCATGTTCCACGTCGTCACCGCCTACGGCATCCTGCGCCACCGGGGCGTCAAGCTGGGCAAACAGGATTATCTCGGCCTGTAGGCCGCGCAAAAAGAAACGGCCCGCATCTTGCGATGCGGACCGTGATGGATTCAAGCGTTTCCCGTGGTACTTGCCCGCCGTTGGCGAGCTTTTTTATGGCGAACGCCAGTCGCGCTCAGCGGTAATACAACTCCAGGGTGACGCTGCCATCCAGGTTGATTTCTTCCGTCAGCGGCAGATTCTCCCGCTTCGCCAGCACCGGCTTGACGGCCAGCTCGCCCGAAATGTCCTTGTGGGGCCGGCCGCCGCCGTTGATTCCGCCGGAAAAATAGGTTCTATATTGATACTGCAGTACTGCCCCCATATACGCCACGTGGTAGCCCGCCTCGACGCCATAAAAGACCGTGCTATTGGCGCCATCCGCGGTGACCGACACCATTCGCAAGCGGAATGCCCCGATGTTCTTGCCTGCCACGCTGCCCAGTCCATATGTCGTGAAATACGTCTCGGTGGTCAAGGGACCGTAGGCCGCGTCCATCTCGCGGGAATAAATCCTTGAAGAAGCCCGGTTATCGGTCGCCCCGACCGCCAGATAGGTCGGCTGATCGCAATTGATGGAAAAGGAAACGGTTTTCTCATCCAACGGGGTGAATCTCCCGCTTTGCAATTGGTTGCTGGAAATCAGGCCATAGTCGACATAGCCGTTATTGCCGATGGTAAAGGTGCATGCGCGCGGCTTGATCTGGCCATTGACCGTCAATTCCGTGGTCGGCGCGGCCATGGCGCTGCCGGACCACGCCATGGCCGCGCCCGCAAGAAATGCTGCCAGCTTGTTCATGATTGCCCTCCTTGTCTTTATTATGCAGTCCGTTGAAGACCCTGCCGTCTGCGGCAAGCCATACCCGGATAAGAAAATCTTCAACCTCATTCCTGCCGAGGATACCAATCCCTCACAAATATTTCACTTCGATCGTGGCCGAACCGTCCAGGTTGATCTCCTGGGTCAGGTCCAGGTTTTCGGGCCGGTTCAGGACCGCGGTGACAGACAAGGTGCCGGAGACGGTTTGGTAGGAACCTGGAGCGGTGCTGCCGGCCGGCGCCCAGGACAACATGCGGTTGGTCGACATGCCGCCGGCGGCGGCCCTGGTCCAGCTCGGGGTAGCGGAAACGGTGGCGCCGATGATATCGACCGTCGTGCCGTCGCCGGTGAACGAGCCTTGCTTCATGTTGAAATGGAAAGCGCCGATGTTCTTGCCGGCAGCCGCGCCCAGGCCGAACATGCTGGCTTCGCCGGCAGTTGCCGAGATCTGCGGCGCCAGGCCGGTGACCTTGGTGGACGCCTTGTTGTCGAGCGCGGTCACGGCCATCCTGACCGGCGCTTCGCAAGTGATCGAGAAGGGCACTTCCTTGGTCTCGAGCAACGTGTAGCGGCCTGCGGCCAGCGAGCCGGCGGCGATGGTGCCGTAGTCGACCACACCGGCGCTGCCGATGGTGGGCGTGCAGGCGACCGGCTTGATGACGCCGGTGACCTTGAGTTCGGCGCTGGGGCCGGCGAAGGCGGCGGCCGATGCCAGGGCAGCGGCGATGGCGACGAAGGCGGAGCGGGCGGTGATCTTTGGCATGATGGTTTCCTCGGTTCTGTGTCGAATGGGATTCATATGCATCGCGCTGTTTGCCGACTTCGTTTGCTTGATGCAGTGACGTCAGTTTGCCAATTCGTTCCTCGTACTTATATGAGAAAAGTCTTAAAAACGCCTCCAAACCTCTCCCCCATCCGCGCGACGGCATGCTGGCCTGATCGTCTACCGGCTCCGCCTTCTAGTGGATAACCCTCTTGCAGATTGTGCCTATCGGCTCTTCACAAACCATTCCGGCCCGCTGCAACAGCCCCCGGCGAAGGTTTCCTGCGCCATTGGGGCGTCAGCAAAGGAAACGGCCCGCATCTTGCAATACGGGCCGTTCGCCAAAGGGCCGGGAGGCCCGACCGCGCGCTGATCCGCTATTGCATCTGGATCGTCACCACCACCCGCCCGCGTACCGGCCCTGGCGCGATGGTCGCGCCGGTCTGGTAGTACCGCACGGTGAAGGGGTACTGGGCGCTGCCATTGACCATTGGGGTACCCCGCTCAAGCTGGCCGAATTCGATCGGCCTTTGCGTCGTTTTGTTGATGATCTGGAAGGCGACGTTGTTGGCGTTGCCGCTCCCGATATCCGTGGCGATCACCCCCGGCGCGCCGGAAGGATGCCTATATGTCGGACTGAAGGCAACGCCAATTTGGGATACTTCCCGCTCCCTGGAGCAATTGAGGGTGATATTGAAGTCCCGTGGTTTGGCGGTCGAACCTATTCCCGTCAGCTCCTTGCTCGCCACTGTCGGCAGGGCAACCACGTCGGGCGCCGTCATCGCACAGGTCGTTCCGACCGCACGAAGACCGCCTGCGCTAAAGTACCAACCGGTCGCTCCCATGCCCGTCGAGGGCCACGCCGATATGGCCGTAGGGCCATTACCACCGTAGAACAAGTGGCCGTTGTTGATGTTCCAGAAATCCCTCAACGCGTGGACCCGCACCCGCGCCTTGACATTGATCGGCTCTGACAAGTCGCCATCCGGCAGCCTGTACCGCTGCAAAACGGGCTCATAATTGGGCAGGCCCAGATCGACAGTGATCCCCAGCGAGGGAATCCCCGTCCTGCATATCCTGGTCGTGCAATCGTTGAATAAAAACAGGTAGTTAGGCGTGGGACCGGAGCATTGCAGGTAGAGCGGAGCTTGCCCGAAGACAATCTGGAACGGCACGATCCGGTCGTAAAGGACATCGCCCGCCTTGGTACTGGGCGGTATCGATATGGCCTCGCCTGGAATATTCACCATCACATTATTAATATTCGCCTGCCGACACTCCGCCCGCGCGGTGAAAGAACACAGACACAGCACCGCCGCGACCAGCAACAGGCGCCCCGAAGATGAAATGAACATTGCGAAGTCCCGATCCCGGCGAAAATCAATAACAGGATCGCAGTCTAGGCCAGACGCCCGCGCGGCACGATAGGAATAGTCTCAAATGCGCGGCGGGCACTGACAAAGGTCACGCCGACGGACGACGCAAAATAATCTCAAATAATATTTGTCTTTTTTTCAAAAAAAAACAATAAACCCCGGCTTGTATCATCCCGATACAAGCCGACCATCACTGAGATCGGTATTGATTGAATAAATGGCGTGATGAATAAAAAGGGGAAATTGGCCTCGGCACCGGCATTCACCCTGCCGGCTGTTGCACCCAATGCTACTGATAAGACATGGTCATGGTGACCACGCTATTAGCCGTACCCGGCGCTACCGTCTCCGCAGTCTGCACGTAACGCGCCCTGAAAGTCTCGATATGGGTAGGAGTAGCCGCAGTCGCATCAAACAGTTTGAATTGGTTCGGGTTGCCTGCGGCTGCGGAATCCGGGCCGAAACTGACCAGCGTATCGGTCGAACCGCGCAATATTTGCACGCCGACGCCCGAGGCGGTCGACGTGCTCGTCAGCGGCAAGGTGCTGCTGCGATTGGCGACATTGCTCGGATCGCTCATGGTCATGTGAACGGCGGTTTGTACGCCGGTGCAGTCAATGCTGATCCTGAAGGAAGTGGTCGGCGTGGTGCTGCCTACGCCAGTGAATGCCGTTCTGCGGTGATTGCCCAGCGACACCGTTGCCGGGGATGTCATCTCGCAGGTCTGCGGCACGATTGTCACGCTGTTGGTAGTTGTCATCGTGGCCGCGATCAAGCGGCCGCCGGGAGCATTGTAAAAATCGACAGCATTGATGCGCCGCTTGAGTCCCGCCGAAAATACCGTCCCGGAATGGACGACATCCGAAGTTTTCACCAGTACGATTTCCGCAGCATCTCTTCTGACATGCGCAGACGGTATCCCCCAAGCCCCCCCATTACTTGGTGTCGTCCGCACTGAAACGCTGGTCAACTGCGTAGGATTGCCATCGGATTGAAGGATACGATAAACGACTCCGGCATCGCTCATGGAACCGTCTCCCCTTCTCAGATAGCCGTTGATTCCATCATTACGAGTATCCGTGGCCGCATTAACAGTCTCTCGTACGCGATCTCCCGGTTGACATTGCAAAGCCTGGCCAGTTTGAGTGATACTGCGAATCCGCGCACGCGCAATAATGCTTCCGACCGGTAAATTGCGCGGAATCGAAACACGGTCACTCGGAAATGAATAAATCACTTCCTGGCCTTGAAATTCTTGATCGGCAGGCACTCGCACGACATTGCAAGCGCCGTAAGCGGAACCGGCGGTCAACAGAAGCAGCATGGCGGCCGATAAGCGATTAGGTTTGGACAACACGACTCGCTCCTTGGGAAAGCCTAGATTGTCCAAATATCCTGCGCATCCCACCATGAGAATAGTCTCAAACCCAATGCGCTCTGCAAGATAAAACGCCGGTACGTGCAGACTTCGCACCGGCATTTTTTATGTCAGTTCTACTCCGGCCCGCTGCAACAGCGCCTGGCAGCGCCTGGACAAGGATTCCAGCCGCAAATTCTTGCCGGCCCTGGCATAGCGTTCGCTCAGCGTTTGCAGCGCCGCGATCGCCGAATGGTCCGCCAGCCGCAGATGGCGGCAATCCAGCACCACCCGCTGCGGATCGCGCTGCGGGTCGAACAGTTCGAGGAAGTGGGCCGACGAAGCGAAGAACAGCGTGCCGTGCGGCAGGTAGGTGCGCGAACCGTCGGCGTTGTCGGCTACATCGGCGCGGATCTCGCGCGCATGTTCCCAGGCGAAGTTGAGCGCGGCGATCACGATGCCGCACAGCACCGCCACGGCCAGGTCGGTGAAGACGGTAATGACGGTCACGGCGACGATCACGATGGCGTCGTTCCTGGGCACCTTGCCCAGCACGCGCAGCGAACCCCAGGCGAAGGTTTCCTGCGCCACCACGAACATCACCCCGGCCAGCGCGGCCAGCGGGATGCGTTCGATGGCCGGCGCCAGGAACAGGATGAACATCAGGATCATCACCCCGGCCACCACGCCGGACAGGCGCGAACGGCCGCCCGAACCGAGGTTGATCATGGTCTGGCCGATCATGGCGCAGCCGCCCATGCCGCCGAACAGGCCCGACACCACATTGGCCGCCCCCAGCGCCAGGCATTCGCGGTTGGGCTGGCCGCGGCTGGCGGTGATCTCGTCGGTGAGGTTGAAGGTGAGCAGGGTTTCCAGCAGGCCGACGATGGCCATCAGCACCGCATACGGGGCGATGATGCGCAGGGTCTCCAGGTTCATCGGCACCTCGGGGAAATGCCACAGCGGCAAGCCGCCGGCGATCCTGGCCATGTCGCCCAGCGTCGGCGTGTGCAGTCCCGTCAGCTGCACCAGCAAGCCGACGCCAAGGATCGCCGCCAGCGCCGGCGGCACCGCGCGGGTCACGCGCGGCAACAGCCAGGTGATCAGCATGGTGAGCAAGGTCAGGCCTAGCATGATGGCCAGCGGCGTACCTTGCAGCCATACCGGGCCGGACGGCGTGGGATGGCGGAAGTGTTCGAGTTGCGCCAGCGCGATCACGATGGCCAGGCCGTTGACGAAGCCCAGCATCACCGGATGCGGCACCATGCGCACCAGCTTGCCCAGGCGCAGCGCGCCGAACAACACCATCACCAGGCCCGACAGCAGCACCGTGGCCAGGAAGTATTGCGCCCCATGCTGCGCCACCAGCGCCACGATCACCACCGCCATCGAACCGGCGGCGCCGGAAATCATGCCTGGCCGGCCGCCGAACAGCGCGGTGATGGTGCAGATGAAGAAGGCGCCGTACAGTCCCATCAATGGATTCAACTGGGCCACCAGGGCGAACGCGATGCATTCGGGCACCAGGGCGAAGGCGGTGGTCAGGCCGGCCAGCGTGTTCTGGCGGAAGTCGCGCAGGCGTGAGGGAGTGGGCGAGGATGAAACGGCGGCATCGGTCATGGCGGCGGCGAAGGCCTGCCGCGGATGGCGGGCCGGATTATAGGTCTGGTCTGCGGGAAGGCATTGCCAGCGGTCGCTGGCATGCGATGAAGGCGTCATTTTACTGCAACGCAATAAGAGAACCAGCGGCTTTTATTGTGCATCAACGGCTATGGAGCGTATGCGCCATGGCCGTTGATGCACATCGAAAGAGGGTCTCTAGTGTGTAGGAGCCGGATTGTTTATTTGTTTGGGTAGTCTGGTCTTGCTACTGGTCGATGTACTGGCTTTATGCTTTTCTTTCTCCGGTCGGAGCGGAGCGCCGGGGGCGGCCCGGCAGCCGCTCACTTTTCTTGTCTCGCCAAGAAAAGTAAGCCAAAGAAGGCGACCGCAACTACCCAGCCCCTTCGGGGTCCCCGGCGGAGCGGGCAAAAAAATGGGCAATGCAGAGTCGCTTCGCTCCGACTGCCTTGCTGATCCATTTTTTTGCCCACTCCGCCGGCTGGTTAGATGCGGACTTCGGAAACGGCTCGCCTTCGGCATCGCGGTACTTGCGGAAAATCGAGGGAACCGGGAACCGGCCATTGCTCTGGAGGCGCCAGCGCCTCTCTGTACCAATCCCGATGCCGCAGGCGAGGCGTTCAGGTTTGCCTCCCCTTGTGGGCCAGCCGTTGGAGGGCGGTAAAAAATGGATCAGCGGGGCAGTCGGAGCGTAGCGACTCTGCCTCGCCCATTTTTTACCGCGCTCCAACGGGTACCCCGAAGGGGCTGGCACTTAGGGGCCGCCTTTCTTTGCTTACTTTCTTTGGCGGGCCAAAGAAAGTGAGCGGCTGCCGGGCCGCCCCCGGCGCTCCCCTTCGACCGGAGAAAGAAAAACATTAAGCCAGTACATCGACCAGCAGCAAGACCAGACTACCCAAACTCACTCCCCAAAACAACAAAACACATTTCCCAACTAAGCAAATGCAAAAACATTCTTAGCCACCAAAAACCCACAGCGCTCTAATAACAAAACCGAACAAACAAAGAAACACCCCATGTCCCTCAACATCTTCTGGTTCCTCCCCACCTCAGGCGACACCCGCTACCTGGGCACGTCCGACTTCGGCCGCGCGCCGACCATCGACTACATGCGCCAGATCGCCGTCACCAGCGAAAACCTCGGCTATGACGGCCTGCTGATCCCCACCGGCGCCTCCTGCCTAGACCCGTGGGTGGTGGCCGCCAGCCTGGTGCCGGTGACGCACAGGATCAAGCTGCTGGTGGCGCTACGCACGTCATTAGGCGGCCCCGGCCCTTCGGCGCGCCAAGCCGCCACGCTGGACCAGGCCCTGAACGGCCGCCTGCTGTTGAACGTGGTGCCGGGCGGCGACGCCACCGAACTGGAAGCCGATGGCGTGTTCCTGAAACACGACGAGCGCTACGAGGCCGCCGATGAATACCTCACCATCTGGCGCCGCCTGCTGCAAGGCGAAACGGTGGACTATGAAGGCAAGCACTTCCGTATCCGCCAGGGCCAGGTATTCCACCCCGCGCTGCAAAAACCCTATCCGCCGCTGTATTTCGGCGGCTCCTCCGACGCCGCCCACGACCTGGCCGCCAAGCATGTGGACGCCTACCTGACCTGGGGCGAACCGCCCGCCGCAGTCGCGCAAAAAATCGCCGACGTACGTGCGCGCGCCGCAACACAAGGGCGCACCGTGCGCTTCGGCGTGCGCCTGCACGTGATCGTGCGCGAGACCAATGAAGAAGCCTGGGCCGATGCCGAACGCCTGATCAGCAAGCTGACCGACGAGGATATCGCCCGCGCCCAGAAAAATTACACCCGCATGGATTCGGTGGGACAGCAGCGCATGGCCGCGCTGCACGGCGGCCGGCGCGACAAGCTGGAGATAGCGCCCAACCTGTGGGCCGGCGTGGGGCTGGTGCGCGGCGGCGCCGGCACTTCGTTGGTGGGGGATGCCGCCACGGTGGCCGAGCGGCTGCAGGAATACGCGGACCTGGGCGTGGACACCTTCGTGCTGTCCGGCTATCCGCACCTGGAAGAATCGATACGCTTCGCCGAGCTGGTGTTCCCGTTGCTCGGCAAGCAGGCGGTCACCTTGCGCGACCGCGCGCAGACCGGCGGCGCTTTCGACATCCGCGCCGCCCGGTCGGCCTCCTGAAACGGCGTCAGGAAATCAGCTTGAGATATCCGGCCGCGTCGAGAAAGCCCTCGTTCGAGAACGGCGCCGCCGGCTTGATCTTGAAGATCCACTGATCGTAAGGCGCGCCATTGACGGCGTCCGGCGTTTCCACCAGCGCCTGGTTGATGGCAACCACCTCACCATCGACCGGCGCATGCAGGTCGGATGCGGTCTTGTTCGACTCCACGATGCCGCATTCGCCGCTGCGCCTGACTTGCGCGCCGACGGCCGGCATCTCCACATACACCAGCGGCCCCAGTTGCTCCTGGCCGAAATCGGTGATACCGACGGCCAGCGTGCCGTCTTCCTCTACCTTGACCCATTCATGGGTCTCGGCATAAACGAGATGGTCGGGGATCAGCATGGGGTCTCCTTTTCTGGTTTGACAAAGATCACTGCGCTTCGGCCTTGCTGCCGTCCGGGAACACCGGCTCGCCCAGGTTCAGCATCAGGCGGTTGGCCCAGGCGAAGATGGCGATCGAGTGGATCAGATCCAGCACTTCCAGCTCGTTCAGGCCGACATCCTTCAAGGCCTGGATCTTGGCCGGGTCGATCGCATCCGGCTGTTCGGTCAGCTCGGCCGAGAACTTGGCGATGGCTTGCTCGCGCGCGTCGATGCCCGAACCGTAGGGATTGTCGAACACCTGCTGCACCGTGTCGTTGCGCTTGGCCAGTTGCTCGAAGCGCTGCGCGTGCACCGAGGCGCAGTACACGCAGCCGTTGATGCGCGACACCACCAGCGAACCCAGCTCGCGCTCGGCGCGCGACATGCCGCCCGGCGCATACATGATGGCGTTGAAGGCGGCCGAACGCTGGCGCAGGATATCCGGCTGGTGCGCCAGGAACAGGTAGTAGTCCGAGGTCTTGGCCTTGGGGTTGCTCTCTTCCAGCACCTTGATCTGGTCTTCGGTCGCGTTTTCCAATGCGATCACGTCCAGCCAGGCATCCCATTCCAGCGATTCGTTGGTGAAGCCGTTCGATTTGATGACGTTGCTCATGCCAGTCTCCTTCAGTTGGCTGCCGCTACGGCAGCAGCGGCCTTCATCGCCTTCAGGCCGGCGATCACGCGCAGCTGGTAGGAGATGAACGCGATCAGTTGCGACAGCGCCACCACGGCCGGCGTGCTGATGCCGGCGGCGGGCAGTTTCTCGATGGCGGCCTGGTCGCCTTCCACCGGGCGCTGGGTCAGTGCGCGGGTGAACACCAGCATGGCGCGCAGGCGGCCTTCCGGCAATTGCTCCGGCGCGCCGCTGTCGGCCGCGGCCAGTTGCGCCGCGTCGGCCGGCAAGGCCTGCAGGCGTGCGCGGTAGTGCGCGGCCAGGTCGGCGGCGCCGGCCAGGCGGCAGGCGTACAGCGCCACCAGCAGGCGCTCGTCCAGGCCGATGCCTGCCAATACGGGATCGAACAAGGTGTCATAGCTGCCCTGGGTGGCGGCGGCGACCTTGTCGCGCTGATGGCGCAATGCGTGCAGCGGGCTGCCGGGTTCGAGGCCGGCCAGTTGGTCGATGACATCGTGGTTGATGTCGTAGACGGGAGTGCTCATGGTGTTTCCTTTCGGAGCTTGTGTTGGGAGACGGCATCGCGCAGGAACTGCTGCGCATGCTGCCAGGAATCGAGGTCGGCGCGGGCATTGGCCGCCGGCTCGCCGCCGCCGGTGCTGATGCGGCCCGAGACCGGGTGCGCGTAGGTCGTCTGGGTGGTCGGCACGAACGGGAACAGGATCGAATGCCCGGCATTGGCATAGTCGCGCCACACCACCGGCCAGGCATGCCTCACCTCGGCCAGCTTGTCGCTGACCATGCGGCAATACACGCTGGAAGGCCAGGAGCCGTCATCGGTGGCCGACAGCAGCAGCACCGGCCCCTGGATGCGCTCCACCGGGATGCGGGCGCGTGCCACCGCTTCCTCATCCTGCAGCGCGGTCAGCATGGCCAGTTCGTGGCGGTGCGGCGACGGGCCTTCGTCGAAGGGTTTCCAGCTGGCGCGGCGGTTGCCTTCCCACTGGTGCGGCAGCGGCTGGCCGCGCAGGAGCCAGGTCGGCCCTTCCCGCCCCACTGCCGGATCGGCCGCGTTCTGGCCGCTGTGCACCAGCGCGCTGGGCACATAGGCCAGCACCGCCGACACCTTCTGCGGGAAGGTCGCGCCCAGCAGCAGCACCAGTTCACCGCCGCGCGACTGGCCGCTGATGGCGACGAAATCGTCCTGCGGCTGCACCTCGGCGCGCAACCAGTCGAGGACGCGCTCGAAATATTCCAACGGCGTGTTGGAGATGTAGTCCGACAGCCCCGGCGCCTTGAAGTAGGCCAGCGCGAACGCCGCATAACCGCGCGAGGCATACAGCGCCGCGCGCGGCTCATTGATGCCGCCGCCGGAACCGTTGACGATCATCACCGCCGGATGCGGGCCGGGCGTGGCCGGTAAAAACAGCGTGCCGACCAGCCCCTGCTCGCGCACTTCGCGCCGCGTCACGCCTGCCGATGCCAGGCGCTGCACCAGCTCGGCGCTGGCCGTCCCCTGTGCGCCGTGGGCCGTGACAACAGTCACCAGTGGCGCCATGACATCGGCGTGGAAGTTGTCGCGCTTGCCGGCCTGCAGCGGCTGTTGCGACCACAGCAAACCCATCGCGTCGATGCCGCGGTAATCGCCATCTAGGGCTGGGCTCATCGCAAGGTCGACCTCGCCCTGCGCGTCGGCGATGAAGCGGGCGCTGCTGGCCCACTCGGCGCCGTTGCGCACGGTCGCGGTCGAGACCCGCACCGTTTCGCCCGGCGCCGCGCCGCGCACCACGATGCGGCGCGGCACGTCGATCAGGTCGTCGGCCGGGGTGACGGCGATCGAGAAGTCGGGCATGGCCTTACTTCTTTTCCTGGGTGACCATCATGGCGGTGGTGCGGTCGCTGCTGACCGGCGTCACCTTCAGGCCCTTCTTGGCGGCCCAGATGTTCTGGTAGTGGTACAGCGGGATCACGCCGACGTCGTCCGACACCACCTTGGCCGAAGCGCGCAGGATGGCTTCACGCTTGGCCGGATCGAATTCGGCGGTGGAGTCGGCCAGCGCCTTGTCCACGGCCGGGTTGCTGTAGTGGTTCCAGTTGGAAGCGCCGATGCCCTTCTTGGCGTCGACCGTGCCCAGCACGTTGACCAGCGCGTAGCTGGCTTCGCCGGTGCCGTTGCCCCATGCCAGTACCGACACTGCGAACTCGTTCTTGTTGGCGCGCGAGGAGTAGGACGCCCACGGCAGCACCTCGACCTGGGTCTTGATGCCGATGCGGGTCCAGAACTGGGCCACTGCCTGCATGGTTTCCGGCGCTTGCGGGTAACGGTCGTTAGGCACGTGAATGGTCAGCTTGAAGCCGTCCGGGAAGCCGGCTTCGGCCAGCAGCTTCTTGGCCTGGGCGGCGTCGAACGGGATGTTCTTGATCTCCGGGTTGTAGCCGAAGGTCTCCGACGGCATCCACTGGTTGGCCTCGGTGGCGGCGCCTTGCAGGATGCGGTCGATCACCGCCTTGCGGTTGATCGCCAGCGACATGGCGCGGCGCACGCGCACGTCCAAGAGCGGATTCTTGTCCAGCTGCTTGCCGGCGTTGTCGGTGATGTACGGGCTCGGGCCTTCATGGAAGCTCGGCTGGATCAGCAGCACGCGCAGGCCGTTGTACGGATAGACCTCGACGTTGGGCGACTGCTTGAGCTTGGCGATGTCGGACACCGATACCTTGTCGATCACGTCCACGTCGCCCGACAGCAGCGCCGCGGTGCGCGCGGCGGCGTTGTTGATGTAGCGGTAGTTGACCTTGTCCCACAATGCCTTGCCGCCCCAGTAGCCGTCGTTGCGCTGCATCACCACGCGGTCGCCCGGGGTGTAGGAAACGAACTTGTAAGGGCCGGTGCCGACCACGGCGGCGCCGCTGTTGTAGTTCTCGGTGGCGGACTTCTCACCCACATGCTTGCTGACGATATGCACCGAGGCCAGGTTCAGCGGCAGGTCGGGGTTGGGGATGTTGGTCTTGATCACCAGCGTCAGCGGGTCCTTGGCGCTGACGGACTCCACCGTGCGCAGGTAGCCGGCGAAGGTCGCCACGCTGCCCGGCACGCTACGCGCGCGCTGGTAGGAGAAGATCACGTCGTCGGCGGTGAACGGCTTGCCGTCCTGCCACTTGACGTTGGGGCGCAGCTTGAACTCCCAGGTCTTGGGGTCGATGTTCTTCCACGACACGGCCAGGCCGGGCTGCAGCTTGTTGTAGTTGTTCTCCACCAGCAGGTCCCAGAAATGCAGGTCCACCGAGCGGTCGCCGGCGTGGTTGTTCAGCTGCGGGTCCAGCGAGGACAACGGGTCGGCGAAGGCGATATTCAGGTTCTGCGCGCGAACCGCATCGGCGGCCGAGGCCAGTGCCACGCCGGTCAGGGCGACTGCCAGCAGGCGGGTCAGGAGCGTCTTTTTCATGAGCTTGTTTCCTCTGTTGTGTGTCAGGTTGAAAGCAATCGGATCATCGGTACTGCGGTCATGCGTTTAGAGCGTGTCATGTATTTCAGCCACCGTCGTTGAGATGGCAGGCGCTCATGTGGCCGGGCGCGATTTCCTTCAGCGCCGGCGCCTCCTCGCGGCAGCGCTGCGTGGCGTACGGGCAGCGCGGGTTGAAGTGGCAGCCGGAAGGCGGGTGCAGCGGGCTGGGGATCTCGCCGGTGATCGCCGTGAACTCCTTCTTGCGCGCCGACAGGCGCGGCACCTCGGCCAGCAGCGCCTGGGTGTAGGGATGGTTGGCGTGGCCGAACAGCTCCTGCACCGGCGCGCTCTCCACCACCCGCCCCAGGTACATGATCACCACGCGGTCGGAGACATGCTCCACCACGCCCAGGTCATGGCTGATGAACAGGTAGGTCAGGCCGAGCTGCTCGCGCAGGTCGGCGAACAGGTTCAGGATCTGCGCCTGGATCGACACGTCCAGCGCCGCCACCGCCTCGTCGCAGACCAGCATGCGCGGCTGCACCGCCAGCGCGCGAGCGATGCCGATGCGCTGGCGCTGGCCGCCGGAGAACTGGTGCGGATAGCGGTCGCGCAGCGCCGGATCGAGCCCGGCGCGCAGCAGCTGGCGGCAAACGTAGTCGTCCAGGTCGCCTTCGACCTTGCCGTTGACCTGGGCCGCCTCGCCCACGATCTGGTCGATGCGCAGGCGCGGGTTGAGGCTGGCGTAGGGATTCTGGAAGATCATCTGCACGTCCAGCCGGGCCGCCTCGCGCTCGGCGCCGGTGAGCGCGGCGCGGTCGCGCCCGCCCACCAGCGCCTGGCCGTCCGACGGCTCGAGCAGGCCGCAGGCGATGCGGCCCAGCGTCGACTTGCCGCAGCCGGACTCGCCCACCAGCCCCACCACTTCGCCGGGCATGACCTTGAGGTCGACCTGGTCGAGTGCCCGCGTGACGGCCGGCGCGCGCGTCCAGCCGCGCTGCTGCAACTGGCGCGCCAGCCAGCCGGCGCGACGTTCGCCGAAGCGCTTGCTGACGCCGCGCGTTTCGATGATGGGGACGGCCTGATGTTGCACGTCATGCATGGTGTGGCACCTTCGATTCATATTGCGCCGGATGGAAGCAGCGCACCAGGCGGCCGGCCAGCGGCTCGCTCAAGGCGGGCGCTACGAGGCATTGCTGGCTGACCCACTCGCAGCGCGCGGCGAAGGCGCAGGTCGGCGGCAAGTGCAGCAGGTTGGGCGTCATGCCGGGAATCTGGCGCAGGCGGCTGCTGCCACCCTTGCGGTTATTGCTGGGCAGGCTGCCGATCAGGCCTTGCGTGTAGGGGTGCAGCGGCGCGTCCAGCACGGCGTCGACCGCGCCCTGCTCGACGATGCGTCCGGCATACATCACCGCCACTTCATCGGCCAGGCCGGCCACTACCGACAGGTCGTGGGTGATCCAGATCAGCGCGGTGCCGTGCTGGCGCGCCAGCTTCTGCACTTCCGACAGGATCTGCGCCTGGATGGTCACGTCCAGCGCGGTGGTCGGCTCGTCGGCGATGATCAGGTCGGGCTTGTGCAACAGCGCGATGGCGATCGCCACGCGCTGGCGCATGCCGCCAGAGAGCTGGTGCGGATAGGCCTGCAAGCGTTCTTCCGGGCTGGCGATGCCCATCATGCCCAAGGTGTCGCGCGCCAGTTCGCGCGCGGCCTGGCGACTGAGCTTGCTGTGCGCCAGCACGGCATCCACCATCTGCGCCTCGACCTTCAACACCGGGTTGAGCGTCATCATCGGATCCTGGAAGATCATGGCGATGCGGTTGCCCTGCAGCTCGCGCAATTCGGTGCGGTTCATCTTCACCAGGTCGCGCCCCTGGAACAGGATCTCGCCGCCGACGATGCGGCCCGGCGCGTCGACCATGCCAAGGATGGAGAAGCCGGTCACGCTCTTGCCCGAGCCGGATTCTCCCACCAGGCCGAGGATGCGGCCGCGTGCAACCGACAGCGAAACATCGTCCACCGCCGGCAGCACGCCGTCGGGGGTGAAGAAATGGGTGCGCAAGTTGCGCACTTCCAATGTAGGAATATTGTTGGGCGCGCTCACTTCTGCCACCTCGGGTTCAGGATGTCGCGCAGGCGGTCGCCCACCAGGTTGATGGCCACGATCACCACCAGCAGCGTGATGCCGGGGTAGAAGCTGATCCAGTATTCGCCCGAGAGCATGTACTGGTAGCCGTTGGAAATGAGCAGGCCCAGCGACGGTTCGGTAATGGGCACGCCCAGGCCGAGGAAGGACAGGGTCGCCTCCAGCGTGATGGCGCGCGCTACCTGCAGCGTGCCGATCACGATCAGCGGCGGCAGGCAGTTGGGCAGGATGTGGCGCACCATGATGCGCCACGCCGACAGGTTCAGCCCGCGCGCCGCTTCCACATATTCCTTCTGGCGCTCGACCAGCGCCTGGCCGCGCGCGGTGCGGGCGTAGTAGGCCCATTCCAGCACCACCAGCGTGATCATCACGTTCATGATGCCCTTGCCGACATAGGCCAGGATCAGCATCGCCACCAGGATCGACGGGAACGACAGCACCAGGTCGGCCAGGCGCATCAGCAGCGTATCGACCTTGCCGCCGGCATAGGCCGCCAGCAGCCCGACCAGCGTGCCGATGATGCCGGCGATCAGCGCCGAGCCGACGCCGATGCCCACGCTGATGCGCAGGCCGTACAGGATGGCCGAGACCAGGTCGCGGCCCTGGCCGTCGGTGCCCAGCCAATAGGTGAACGTGCCGGCGCCGTTGGGCGTGCCGGGATGCAGGCGCGCATCCATCACGTCCAGCTGCATCAGGTCGTACGGGTTCTGCGGCGTGATCCAGGGCGCGACCAGCGCGGCCGCGATCAGCAGCAGCACGATGGCCAGGCCCAGCATGGCCGACTTCGAGGCGATGAAATGGCGCACCACGCGGCGCCAGGGCGACTCGCGGCGCGGCGCGACGAAGGCGGACAGTTCGGCGATGCGCGCCCGCACTTCTTCTTGCGTCATGATCGGCATATTTTGATCCGGCGCGCTCATGCCTTGGCCTCCACCCGCACGCGCGGGTCAAGAATCTTGTAGAGCACGTCCACCACCAGGTTGATGGTGACGAACATGCACACGATCACCATCAGGTAGGCCACGATCACCGGACGGTCCAGCGCGTTGATGCTGTCCAGGATCAGCTTGCCGGCGCCGGGCCAGGCGAAGATGCTCTCGGTCACCACCGCGAACGCGATGGTGGAACCGAACTCCAGCCCCAGCACCGTCACCAGCGGGATCAGCGTATTGCGCAGCACATACATCAGCACCACGCGCGCCGGGCTCAAGCCCTTGGCGCGGGCGAACTTGACGTAATCCATCGGCAGCACCTCGCGCACGTTGGCGCGGGTCAGGCGGATCACCAGCGAGATCTTGAACAGCGACAGGTTGAGCGCCGGCAGGATCATGTGGCGCCAGCCATCGGCGGTCAGCCATGACCACTGGATGCCGAACAGTTCCGCCGTCTGGCCGCGCCCGCCGGAGGGCAGCCAGCCCAGCGAGACCGAAAAGGCCATGATCAGCATCAGGCCGATCCAGAAGGTCGGCAACGAAAAGCCGAAGATGCTGCCGGTCATCACCAGCTTCGAAAAGGGATGGTCGGGCTTCATGCCGGCCAGCAGGCCCAGCGGCATGCCCACCAGCACGGCCAGGATCAGCGCGGCGAAGGCCAGCTCCAGCGTGGCCGGCAGGCGCTGGAAGATCAGCAGGATGGCCGGCGAGTTGTACACGAAGCTGTTGCCCAGGTTGCCGTGCAGCGCGCCGCCCAGGAAGGACAGGTACTGGCGCCACACCGGCTGGTCCAGGCCGAGCTCCCGGATGATGCGCAGGCGGTCGACCTGGTCGACGTCCTGGCCGATCAGGATATCGACCGGGTTGCCGATCAGGTGCAGGCCGAAGAAGACGATCACCGTCATCAGCAGCACCACCATCAGCGCCTGCAACACGCTCTTTGCGATGGCCATGGTCATCCCGGCAGCTCCCATTCGGACGGGGTCCACTCGTCGCCGACCAGTTCGGGTTCTTCGTAGGCCTCGATATTGCGGTAATGGTATTCCACATCCTCGCCGTACAGCAGGGAAGCGATGCCCTGCGCCAGGCGGTAAGCGCCGTCGCTGATGGCGGGAATGTCGCCGGAAACGGTGCCGTGGCTGGCGGTGGCCGGATAACAGAAGCAATGCACGCGGTCCAGCCCGGGCAGCGCGCCGGGGGTCTTTTCCTGGAATTGGAACACCGGGCCGAGGTAAGGCGAATCGGCCAGCTCGGCATCCTCGTCGCCGGCCGGCGGCGTATAGCGCTCGCGCCAGGTCAGGATGTGCGGGCCGATGGCGGCGAATTCGGGACGCGCGCTCCAGTCGACGCGAAAACCGGTGGAGAAGAACAGGAAGTCCAGCTCCAGCGGGCCGCGGTTGGTGTCCAGCCGCAGCGTGCCGTCCGGCTGGACGGCCACATCCTCGATCGAGGTGCCGAGCAGGAAGCGGGCATTGCCAAAGCGCGATACGCGGCGGGTGCTGCCCGATGGCGGCGGCACCTGCTGCAGGTTGACGTAGTGGCGGATGCGCCATTTCCACTCGTCCGGCAGATGCTGGTGGCCGTTGACCAGGCCCGGGTTGCCCGAGCCCTTGCCCTTGTTGACGCGCGGCAGTTCCTTGCGGCGGATCAGCAGATCCACCCGTGCCGCGCCCTGCTCCAGCGCGGTAGCCGCACTGTCCATGGCCGACGAACCGCCGCCCACCACACCCACGCGCTTGCCCTTGAGCGTGGCGTAATCGAACACATCGGAGGAATGCGCCCAGCGCGCGCGCGGCAGCTGGTCCACCAGCGGCGGCAGGTAAGCCCCGCCCAGGCCGTCGCGGCCGGTGGCCAGCACCACGCGGCGCGCCAGCACCGACGACTCGCCCTGCGGCGACGCCAGCTTCAGTTCCACCACGCCGTCGGCGCGCGGCAACACGGCCAGCACGCGGTGTTCGTTGCGGATATCCAGGTGCATGACGCGGCGGAACCAGCGCAGGTAATCCATCCACTGCAGACGCGGGATCTTGTCCAGTTCTTCCCAGGCCTGCGCGCCGAACTGCGCCTCGAACCAGGCGCGGAAGGTCAGCGCCGGAAAGCCCAGCGCGGGGCCGGTCAGGGTCTTGGGCGAGCGCAGCGTTTCCATGCGCGCGGTGGTGGCCCAGGGGCCTTCGAAATCTTTTGGCGACTGGTCGTAGATGACATTGGGGATGCCCAGGTGGCTCAAGGCCACCGAAGCGGCCATGCCGGCCTGGCCGCCGCCGATGATGGCCACGTCGAGTACCGCCGCGCCATCGCGCCCGGTTTGCGGCGTCCACGCCTTGCCGGGCAATGCCAGCCATTCGAGATCCTGGCGCAAGCGCGCTTCCAGCGCGGCCAGGCCTTGCGGCGCAGTAGCGGCGGTCGATTCCATATTCGGCATGTGGCCCCCTTCAAAAGCGAAAAATGGACGCGGCGGGCCCACCCGTCGGGCCGCCCGCCAGCGTCTGCATCAGTTATAACAATTCGTCATGCTCGGCCGCATCGCGCTTGACGAAGCCGTGCAGGATGTTTCGCGCGGCGGTTTCGACCGCCCCGATCAGCGCCAGGGTGAGGCCTTCGACCGGTTTGCCGAACGGCGTCACCACGCCGAAATAAAACGGGATATCCACCGCCAGCGGCCTGGCCACCAACCCCTCGATGGGCATGCCCAGCGCCGTGATCGGCTCCACCAGCGCCACCCCCAGGCCGGCGCGCGCAGCCATGATGGCGTTGAAGGAGGTATTGGTGTCGATCGCCACGTCCAGCAGACTGTCCTCGCCCAGCGCAGTTTCGATGCGCTGGCGCAGGCGGTAGCGGTTGGACATGGTGATCACGCGTTCACCGCGCAGGGCGGCGCGCGTGATCTTGTCTTTCCTGGCCAGCGGATGGTCGGCGCGCATCACCGCCACGCAGGGCGCCTCGCCGATCCAGTGCAGGTCGAGCCCGCGGTGCGCCACCGGCAGGCTGGTCAGGCCCAGGCTGACGGTACGGTGCAATACGGAATGCACCACCTGCTCGGCCGAGGCGCTGCGCAAGTGGATATGCTCCGGAAACGCCGAACTGCCCTGCGCCACCAGTTGCAAGGCCGCCGGCGCGATGGTCGAAGCCAGCGCCGGGGTCGCCACCAGGTGCACCGGCTGCGCCTCTTCGCGGCCGATCTCGGCGGCGCGCTCGCGGATGCTGCGCAGGCCGACCAGCGAACGCTCGACCTCCTCATACAGCAGGAAGGCCTTGCCGGTCGGCGTCACGCGCGGCCCGTTGCGGTCGAACAACGCATAGCCCAGTTCCGCTTCCAGGTCGCCGATGGCCTTGCTCACGGCCGGCTGCGAACGGCCGAGGCTGCGCCCGGCGCCAGTCACGCTGCCGATCGTCATTACCGCCGCGAAAGCTTCCAACTGGTTGAGATCCATCAAAGTCCCAAATCAAGATCCATGCATATGATTTTCGGATTATAGGTTTGTATTTATTCTATTTCAGTATAATAATTTTGTATAAGCTAATGTAAGAGGCTCAAGGCCGGGTAGAAATGACCATACTTCTGCCTGGCTCGCCACTTAACATTGCTTTTTGGCAATAAATGGCCAATGCCGAATCCCAATGCCGCTTTTCCTGGACTTCCTGAATCCGCCGTCATGAACGCCTCCGCTCCCTGTCGCCCGCCTGCCGGCCTGACTTTCCCGATTTACCTGGACTACGGCGCCACCACGCCGGTCGATCCCCAGGTCGCCAGGATCATGTGCGACTTCCTCACCGACAAATTCGGCAACGCCGCCAGCAGCTCCCACCCCTTCGGCTGGGAAGCCAGGCGCGCGGTGGAAAAGGCGCGCGCCCAGGTGGCCGGCCTGCTGGGCGCACAGCCCGGCGAGATCGTCTGGACCTCGGGTGCGACCGAATCGAACAACCTGGCCATCAAGGGCACGGCCCAGGCGCTGGCCGGCAGGGGCCGCCACCTGGTCACCGTGGCCACCGAGCATAAGGCGGTGCTGGACACCATGCACACGCTGGAACGCGCCGGCTTCGAAGTCACCTTCCTGCAACCGGGCGAAGATGGCCTGGTCACGCCGCAACAGTTCCGCGCGGCGCTGCGCCCGGACACCATCCTGGCCTCGGTGATGTATGTGAACAACGAGATCGGCGTGATCCAGCCGATCGCCGAACTGGGCGAGATCTGCGCCGAGCGCGGCATCGTGTTCCATGTCGACGCGGTGCAGGCGGCCGGCAAGATCCCGGTCGACCTGGCGCAGCTGAAAGTGGACCTGATGTCGGTCTCCGCACACAAGGTCTACGGCCCCAAGGGCATCGGCGCGCTGTATGTGCGCAGCAATCCCGACTTGAAGCTGGAAGCCCAGATCGACGGCGGCGGCCATGAGAACGGCATGCGCTCCGGCACGCTAGCCACGCACCAGATCGTCGGCATGGGCGAGGCATTCGAACTGGCCGGCCGGCTGCTGGCTGAAGAAGGCGCGCGCATCCGTGCCCTGCGCGATCGGCTGTGGGCCGGCATCGGCCATCTGCCCGGCGTGCAATTGAACGGCTGCGCCGCCAACCGCGTGCCGCACAACCTCAATGTCAGCTTCCCCCCGACCCGCTATGGCCCCCTGGCCAGCCAATTGCTCGGCATCGCGGTGTCGGCCGGCTCGGCCTGCAACTCGGCCGCCGCCGCGCCCTCCTTCGTGCTGCTGGCGATCGGCCGCTCGCCCGAAGCGGCGCGCAACGCGATCCGCTTTTCGCTCGGCCGCGGCACCACCGAAGCCGAGATCGATTATGTGGTCGCGGCGATTGCCCAGGTGATGGCGCTGGATGTGGTCGGCGACGGCGCTTGAGCGCCGTCCCTTTGCCCTGATCGCTCCCCATCCGGATGTACCGGCATCAATTCCGCATACATCAGCATCAATTCCACATAAAAATATGCTGATTGGTTATGTAGAAATGTCGCATCCATTCCAAATTTAAATTTCCCCTTCGACGACAATCCTCTCCATCTTCAGTGCGCCGCATTTCTACCGTGCGGTCGCGCCGATATGAAGAAATGCGCCACCGCCATTGATGCCGGTGCTCAAACAAATCGCATGAGGGGAACAAGAATTGAACATCGCCAACAATACCTGGCCGGCCAAACATCGCTCGGCGGGCCTGCCCGGCTGGCGCCTGAGCCTGGTGCTGGCTGCCATCGCAGCCGCCTATCCGGCATGCGCGCAAACGGCGGACGATCAGGGCGCCAATAGCGCCGATGCCAAGGCTCCGGCCGGAACCGCGCAGGCATCGGCCCCGGGCGATGTCGATTTGGGCGCCTTGCAAACGATTACCGTCAACGCCCGCCGGCGCGATGAGGATCCGCAAAAAGTGCCCGTGCCGATGACCGTCCTCAACGGCGAAACGCTGGAAAACCAGCGCGTCTACAAATTGCAGGACTTGCAGCAACTGCTGCCCTCCACCAGCATATCGCTGGCGCAGCCGCGCCAGGCCAGCATCAGCGTACGCGGCATCGGCTCCAACTCCGGCAACAGCGACGGCATCGACAGCAGCGTCGGCATCTATCTGGACAACGTCTACCTGGGCCGCGCCAGCATGGCGGTGACCGACCTGCTGGATATCGACCAGGTCGAATTGCTGCGCGGCCCGCAAGGAACGCTGTTCGGCAAGAACACCACCGCCGGCGTACTCAACATCAATACGCGGCAGCCCTCGTTCGAACGCGACAACAGCGTGGAAGCGTCGGCCGGCTCGAACGGCTATTACCAGACCAAGGCGACCTTGTCCGGCCCGATCAGCGATAGCTGGGCCGGCCGCCTGACCGTCTCGCAAACGCATCAGGACGGCAATGTCGACAACCTCGCCAATGGCGAAAAACTCAACGGCGGCACGCGCCGCGGCATCCGCGGCCAATTGCTGTATCAGCCGGACGAGCGCTTCAGCCTGCGCCTGATCGGCGACTACAGCGAAGAAAATTCCAGCAATGGCGTCCCGCTGCTCTACAGCGTCGGACCGACCGTCAACGGCGTGAACAAATACCTGGCTTCCAGCGCGCGGCTGGGTACCCGTCCGGTCACCGATCCCAACCTGTACCAGGTCAATTTCGATGCCTACCAGCATGTCAGCGTGCGCCAGGGCGGCGCCTCGGCGGAAGCCAACTGGAAACTCGACAGCGGTTTCAAGCTGACCTCGATCAGCGCCTGGCGCTTCTGGGACTTCAAGCCCGACAACGGCGTCTTCACGCCGACGCTCAACAATTACGGCACCCAGGTCAACGACAGCCAGTTCTCGCAAGAAATCAGGCTGGCCTCGCCCATCGGCGGCGCGTTCGATTATGTGGCGGGCGCCTATTACTTCAACCAGCGCCTCTCCAACCGGACCTTCCTCAACTACGGGCCCAAGGGCGACCTGGGCATTGTCGGCGCCAATTTCGGCGTGTTGAACAATGTCACATCGACCTCTCCCGGCCAGATCGACACCGATAGCTACGCCTTGTTCGGCCAGGGCACCTGGCATGTCAACCAGCGCCTGGACGTGACCGCCGGCGTGCGCGGCACCTATGAAGAAAAGCGCGGCTGGGTACGCCGCGACACGCCGCAAAATGCCAATCCCGGCACGGCGCCGTTCTGGAGCGCCTTCGGCCTGAGCCCCTACGATTCCGGCAATCTGAAGACCAGCAATTTCAGCCCGTCCGCCCTGCTGAACCTGGCTTACAAGATCGATGAAAACGTCCTGGGCTACGCCACGCTGTCGCATGGCGAAAAATCCGGCGGCCTGAGCATCGTCGGCGTTTCCAATGCGCCCACGCTGGGCAGCGACTCGCTGCTGATCGGCCCCGAGCGCGCCAATGCCGCCGAGCTGGGCATCAAGAGCACGCTGTTCGACAAGCGCCTGCGAATCAACGCCAACCTGTTCTGGACCGGCATCAACAATTACCAGGCCACGACCTTCCTGCCCAGCCCGAGCGGCCTCAGCCTGCCGACGCTGATCAACGTCGGCAAGGTACGCAGCCGCGGCGCGGAACTGGACATCCAGGCCCAGCCGCTCAAAGGCTTGACGCTCGGATTCAATACCTCGTTCACGGACGCCACCTACCTGTCTTACGACAAGGCGCCATGCCCGGCCGAAGTCGCCAACGTGGCCGGCGCGCCGGCCAGCTGCAACCTGAGCGGGGAACGCGTGGCCGGCGTACCGCGCTGGAGCGCCAACCTGTCGGCGCAATACCAGCACCATGTGAGCGACAACGTCGACCATTACGTGGCCGGCAGCTACGCCTGGCGCTCGTCGGCGCGCGGCGCGGCGGACAATTCGGTCTATTCGGAAATCCCCGCCTACGGCCTGCTCAACCTGGCCACCGGATTGCGCATCTACCAAGGCGACAGCAAGTCCTGGGAACTGTCGCTGTGGGCCCGCAACGTGTTCGACAAGCGCTATTACCTGTCGGTGTATTCGGCCGGCGCCGGCACCCAGGCCAGCGGCCTGTATTACAACGCCGCGGCGGGCGAGTCGCGTACCGTCGGCGCCACCTTGCGCTACAACTTCTGAGGTCGCGGACATGAGCATTTTCTGGTTCTTGCCGACCCACGGCGACGGGCACGATCTCGCCGGCGCCGGCGGCGCGCGGCCCGCCAGCCTGGCCTACATGAAGGAGATCGCCCAAAGCGTCGACCGCCTGGGATATTACGGCGTGCTGGTTCCGACCGGCAGGTTCTGCGAAGACTCCTGGGTGGTTGCATCGGCGCTGG
This sequence comes from Herbaspirillum sp. GW821-FHT09A12, assembly GCF_059418325.1. Taxonomy (NCBI): domain Bacteria; kingdom Pseudomonadati; phylum Pseudomonadota; class Betaproteobacteria; order Burkholderiales; family Oxalobacteraceae; genus Herbaspirillum; species Herbaspirillum sp. GW821-FHT09A12. The sequence continues at coordinate 193,429 of NZ_JBWKPR010000001.1, read as the reverse complement.
CGCCGTTCACGGAAAAGCTGCGCTATCTGATCGCGATCCGGCCCGGCGTCATTTCGCCGACGTTTGCGGCGCGCATGACGGCGACGCTGGACCGTTATTCCGAGGGACGCCTGCTGATCAATTTCGTGACCGGCGCCGATCCCGACGAGGCGCATGGCGATGGCGTGTTCCTCGATCACGACCAGCGCTATGAGGTCACCGACGAATTCCTGCACATCTGGAAAAACACGCTCGGTGGCGAGACGGTCAGCCATCAAGGCAAGCATCTGCATGTGGAAAATGCCAGGCTGGTCTACCCGCCGCTGCAACGGCCCCATCCGCCCGTGTATTTTGGCGGCTCCTCGCCGGCGGCGCAGGATGTCGCCGCCGACCACGTCGATGTCTACCTGACCTGGGGCGAACCGCCCGCGGCGGTCCGTGAAAAAATCCGGCAAGTCCGCGAAAAGGCGGCCCGCAAGGGCCGCACGCTGCGCTTCGGCATCCGCCTGCATACGATCGTGCGTGAAACCGGCGAACAGGCCTGGGCCGATGCCAATGCGCTGATCGCCCATCTCTCGGACGACACCATCGCCACCATGCAACGCGCTTTCGCCCGCCTGGATTCGGTCGGGCAGCAGCGCATGAATGCACTGCACGGCGGCAAGCGCGACCGGCTGGAAGTGTCGCCCAACCTGTGGGCCGGCATCGGCCTGGTCAGAAACGGCGCCGGCACCGCCCTGGTGGGAGATCCGCAAACGGTGGCCGAGCGCATCCATGAATACGCCGACCTGGGCATCGACAGCTTCATTTTTTCCGGCTATCCGCACCTGGAAGAAGCCGAACGCTTTGCCAGGCTGGTGTTCCCCTTGCTGCGGCCGCATCTGTTGCAAGCCTGATTGCGCAAGCCGACCGACGCCACCGCCATTTCACCATGCCGATAAAACCATCCCAGCTGCACGCCTTCCGTTCGTCTTCGCCGGCCGGCTTTCATACGCTGCGCTACAAGGACTGGGGCGATGCATCCAATCCCCGCGTGCTGTTGTGCATTCACGGCCTGATCCGCTGCGCCGACGATTTCGATTTCCTGGCGCGGGAACTGAGCCGGGATTACCGCGTCATCTGCCCCGACCTCCCCGGACGGGGGCATTCCGACCGGCTGGCCGACCCTCGCCACTACCAGGTCGAGCAATATGCAAGGGACCTGCGCGGATTGCTCGAGCATCTGCAATTAAAACGCGTCGCGATACTGGGCACCTCGCTGGGCGGCGTACTCGGCATGGTGCTGGCCTCGTTGCCTGACCTCGCCGTTCCGCGCCTGATCCTCAACGATGTCAGCCTGCAACTGGACGCCGGCGGCATGCAGGCATTGGGCCGGCATATCGCCCGGGATTTGCGGTTCGCCTCATTCGAAGAAGGCGCTGCCTATGTCAAGGAAAGCTCCGCGGGACTTGGCCCCCATCGCGATGATCAATGGCGCGCGCTGGCGCGCAACGCCTTGCGCCAACAGGCGGCCGGACACTGGCGCTTCCACTATGACCCCGCCCTGTCCGTCCCCCTGCTGGCCGTCACGGAACAAAGCGCCCGGCAGGGCGAGCAAGCCTTATCGCAGCTTTACGACCGGCTGGCCGAACGCGAATCGCTGCGGGTCTTGCTGATACGCGGACAAATGTCTGCATTACTGAGCCGGGATGCCGCCGAGGCAATGACCCGGCGCGGGCCGCGCGCCACACTGCTCGAAGTAGCCGGGGCCGGCCATGCGCCCAGCTTGTTGCAGCGGGATCAGGTCGACGCGGTCAGGGACTTTCTTGGCGCCGGCGCCGCATAGTTGAAAACCACATATGCAATCAGCTTATGCTTATTTTTTCAACCGAACGGCTATCCCTATACTGGCCGGTCAAGTCGGTTGGGAGCAAACATGGCGCTTGTCGCGGCACTGCCAGAGAAACTGGAACGCAATACACAGCACGTTCATGCGGGAGCAACGGCGGATGGAAAATCCCGGCAGCAGGCCCATCCCAGGACATGGCCGCTGTTCATCGCGCAGGCCTTGAAAAGGAATTTCCCGGATTGGCCGGATGCCGTGCTGGACACACTGTGCAAGGCGGCCCGGGTCGAAACGCATTTCGATGCGGCGCCGATTTATGCCGAAGGCGAGATCGGCGACCATCTGCTGCTGGTGATTGCCGGCTCCCTGGAGCTATCGATCGGCAATGCGGAAGGCAAGCGGGTGATCATGAATTACATCTCGCCGGCCGAGATCAGCAATTTCATCCCGGTGCTCGACGGCGGGCTGGTCACGCATGACTATCGGGCGCATGGCAAGACGGTCCTGGCCTACCTACCGAAATCGGTTTTCCTGCGGCAACTGGAACACCGGCCGCAGCTGATGTCGAGCATCATCGCGATGCTTTGCCAACGCAACAGGCAGCTCCAGGATTATGCCGGCTACCTGGCGCTGGCGACATTTCGCAGCAAGCTTGCCGCGCGCCTGCTCTATCTCGCCGACAAGTACGGACGCAGTACGCAGGACGGCATCGAGATCGACATCAAGCTCTCGCAGGAGAACCTGGCATCGCTGCTGGTCACCTCGCGGCAGAGCATCAACCGGGAGCTGCGCTGGCTGGTCGAAAAAAATATCGTGGCGATCGAATACAGCAAGGTCACCGTATTCGACTTGCCGGCGCTCAAGCGCCTGAGCGAAGTTTGATGTCCGTTTTTCCCGCATGCCCTGTTTTCATCGGGTACCACACAAACCAGCAACGAGGAACACCTGCATGAGCATATTGAAAATGAAAAAGTCCAGCGCCGCCAGCCGCCGCCGTTTCCTGGCGCTTGGCTTGGGCACGGCCGCAGCGGCAACCTTGTCGCCGCTAGCAACGTTCGCCGCGCAACGCGAATTGCGTATCGGCCACCAAAAAGGCGCGTTGAGCCTGCTCAAAGCCCGCGGCACGCTGGAAAAGCGCCTGGCGCCGCTGGGCGTCTCCATCAAATGGATAGAATTCACCGCCGGGCCGGTGCAGCTTGAAGCGCTCAATGTCGGCTCCATCGACTTCGGCGATGTCGGCGAAGCGCCGCCCATCTTTTCGCAGGCGGCAGGTTCGCCGCTGGTGTATGTGGCGGCGACCGTGCCGCGCCCCGCAACCGAAGGCGTATTGGTGCCCAACGGATCGCCGATCAAGGCCGTGGCCGACCTCAAAGGGAAAAAGATCGCCTTGAACAAAGGCTCCAATGTGCATTACTTCCTGGTCAAGCTGCTGGAAAAAGCCGGCTTGCGCTATGCCGACGTCAACCCCGTCTGGCTGTCGCCGGCCGACGCCCGCGCCGCCTTTGAAAAAGGCGCGGTCGATGCCTGGGCGATCTGGGAACCCTACCTGGCCGCCGCCGAAAAAACCTTGTCGGCGCATATCCTGGCCGATGCCAGCGGGGTTGTCCAAAACCGCGCGTATTACTTTTCGTCCAGGGGATATGCCCGGGAAAATGCCGATGTGCTGAAGATCGCAATCGAAGAAGTGAACCGGATCGATCTCTGGGGCAAAAACAATCCAAACGACCTGTCGGCGGAATTCTCCTCCCTCATGGGGCTGCCCAAACCCATCGTCGATGTCATGGTCGCCCGCTCCTCGTTCGGCACCGGCCCCATCACGACATCCATTCTGGCCGAGCAGCAAGTCATCGCCGATACCTTTTTCGAGCTGAAACTGATTCCTAAAAAAATCGATGTTCGCGATGCGGCGCCGCCCTGGCTAACGGTATAAGGCTTACCGGCGGCGCTTGACGCCGCCGGCCATGCATCTCATTCCATGAACGCAATATCATCCCCTGTCATGAGCAGCAGCTCCCCCGGCGCGTTGATGCGCCAGGCACGCAAAATCGGCCCTCTCGGGCTGATCATCCTTTTGCACCTCGCCTTTTTCTGGGCCCTGCAAAGCGGCCTGATCCATCAAGTCGCCAGCGCCATTCCCAAAGAGGTGATCGCCACCTTCATCGTCCCGGAAAAAGCGCCGGAGCCGGCCCCGCCCAAGGCCGAGCCGACGCCGCCCAAGATCGGTTTCGTCACTGAACCCGACAAGAAGTAAGCGCAGAAGCAAGCACTACAGTCGGGGATGGCCTGCAACCTGGCCATCTTCGATACGGAGAGAAGTTGCATGACGAGCAAGCGCTTATCGGCGAGATCATGAACAGGCGCTTAATTGTTTTTTCTCATAAGCAAAAAACTAATAAGAACTTCCCGCCCCAATAACCCAAAGTTAGACTCGATCAGTCCCATCCATACTGATCACCGTGATTCGCATCGAGCACCTCCATAAAAACTACCAGGCCGGCAAGCGCGACATCGTCGCCCTGCAAGACATCAACCTGGAGATCGCCCAAGGAGAAATCTTCGGCATCATCGGCCGCTCCGGCGCCGGCAAAAGCACGCTGATCCGCACGCTCAATTTGCTGGAACGCCCCGACAGCGGCCGCGTCCTGATCGATGGCGAAGACATCACCGGACTCGGCCACGATGGCTTGCTGGCGCTGCGCCAGCGCATCGGCATGGTGTTCCAGCACTTCAACCTGTTGAACGCCAAGACCGTGGCCCAGAACATCGACTGGCCGCTGAAGATCACCGGACGCTACAGCCGCGAGCAGCGCGACCGCCGTGTCGGCGAACTGCTGCAGCTGGTCGGCCTGGAGGCGCACCGCGACCAGTATCCGGCGCAACTGTCGGGCGGGCAAAAGCAGCGTGTCGGCATTGCCCGCGCGCTGGCCAATTCGCCGCGCCTGCTGCTGTGCGACGAGGCGACTTCCTCGCTCGATCCGGAAACCACCCAGTCCATCCTGCGCCTGCTGCTGGAAATCAACCGCAAGCTGGGCCTGACCATCGTACTCATCACGCATGAGATGCAAGTGATCCGCAACATCTGCGACCGGGTGGCGGTGCTCGACGCCGGCATCGTGGTCGAACGCGGCGCCGTGGTCGATACCTTCCTGCGCCCGCGCCATGCGGTCACGCGCGCGCTGCTGGCGGAAAGCCTCGCCTTCGACCAAACGCTGGCGCCGTATGCGCGCCGCGCCGACGGCAAGCTGGTGCGCCTGACCTATGCCGGCGAACTGGCGGCGCAACCGATCCTGTCGCAACTGACCGCGGCCACCGCGGCGCTGGCCACCATCGTGCAAGGCACCGTGTCGCGCATCAAGGAAACGCCCTACGGGCAATTGCTGGTGGAGTTTTCCGGCGGCGAAGACGCCGTGGCCCAGGTGCTGGAACGCCTGAACACCTCAGGCATCGAGCATGAGGTGCTGGCATGAGCGCGCTGACCGATTTGCTGCAAGCCTCGCTGTCGCAGATCGACTGGAGCGAGGTGTGGGACGCCACCCTGGAAACCCTGGCCATGACCGGCGGCTCGCTATTGTTCACGATACTGCTGGGCCTGCCGCTGGGGATCCTGCTGTTCCTCACCAACCGCAGGCAACTGCTGGCGCAACGCGGCGTGTACCTGGCGCTGTCGCTGCTGGTCAACGTGCTGCGCTCGGTGCCCTTCCTGATCCTGCTGATCGTATTGATCCCGTTCACGCTGTGGCTGGTAGGCACCTCGCTGGGCGTGACCGGCGCCATTCCGCCCCTGGTGATCGGCACCGCCCCGTTCTTCGCACGGCTGACCGAAAGCGTGCTGCGCGAGATCGACCGCGGCGTGATCGAGGCCTGTACCGCCATGGGCGCGCGGCGCCGCCAGATCATCTTCGGCGCGCTGCTGCCCGAGGCCCTGCCGGGCTTGCTGGCGGCGGTCACGATCACCGCCATCACGCTCATGTCGTATGCCGCGATGTCGGGCGTGATCGGCGGCGGCGGCCTGGGCGACCTGGCGATCCGCTACGGCTACCAGCGCTTCCAGACCGAAGTGATGGTGGTGACCGTGGCCATCCTGGTGGTGCTGGTGCAGTTGCTGCAATTCTTCGGCGACCGCCTGGTGCTGCGCTTTACCCGTAAATGACCTTTTGAACTTTCACGACAAGACTGGAGCGAATACATGTCCCGCAAACTGATCCCCCACCTGTTCGCCGGCGCCGCATTGGCGCTTTCCATCGGCGCCCACGCCGCCGACAAGCTGGTGATCGCCGCCACCCCGGTGCCGCATGCCGAGATCCTGGAACACATCAAGCCGGTGCTGGCCAAGGAAGGCGTCGACCTGCAGGTGAAGGTATTCACCGACTACGTGCAGCCGCCCACGCAGACCAACGAAAAGCAGGTCGACGGCAATTTCTTCGCGCACCAGCCGTATATCGACCAGTTCAAGAAGGCGCACAAGAACGACATCGAAGTATCGGTCGCCAAGGTCCACGTCGAGCCCTTCGCCGCCTATTCGCAAAAGTACAAGAAGATCGCCGACATCCCCGACGGCGCCACCATCGCCATCCCCAACGACCCGTCCAACTCGGGCCGCGCCCTGTTGCTGCTGGCCCGCAACGGCCTGATCAAGCTCAAGGACAGCGCCAACATCTCGGCCACCCAGAAGGACATCGTCGACAACCCGAAGAAGCTGAAATTCCGCGCGCTGGAAGCGGCCACGCTGCCGCGCGTGCTGAACCAGGTGGACGTGGCGCTGATCAACACCAACTACGCGCTGGAAGCCAAGCTGAACCCGGTCAAGGATTCGCTGTTCATCGAAGACGCCAACTCGCCCTACGCCAACCTGCTGGTGGCGCGCGAAGACAACAAGGACAGCCCCGCCATCAAGAAACTGGCCGCCGCGCTGAACTCGCCTGAGGTCAAGAAGTTCATCGAAGAGAAATACCAGGGTGCGGTGGTGCCGGCGTTCTGAGAAAGCCCCCCATTCCGGCAACGTCCTAAACCTGCCGGCCAGAGCGCCGGACGCCACGGCGACAGCAGAAGCGCATCGACGCGCCATGCCGGCGAGTTCACTGCAAGGCCACGGAGCGATCCGTGGCCTTTTTTCGTGACCGGGATCGACAAAAAACATTGCCTAAAAACATCATTCATTGAGATGTGGCTTCATTGGGATGCAATTTCATTTAGAGGTAACTTCATTTAGATGTTGCCTCCTCCCGGCGCCCTCCCTATTATTTATTTCCAATGGGCTGCATAAGAATTTTTACAACAGCGCGGGGGTAACATGAAAAAAAGCTACAAATATGAATCTGCCGTTGCATTCTTGTTTTCGGCAACGTTTCTCACCGGATGCGCGAGCGGCGCGGGCGGCACGGCATCGGCAAACCCGGATGACAAGAAGAACTTCTCCATCGCCGTCAAGCAGGTATTGCACCCCGCCGACGCAAATTCCAGGCAATTGAACGACCTGTATATCCGTCTCAAGGCTTCGCCGCCCGACATGCCGGAAAGCGTCAGTTTCGAGGAAAAAAGCTTCTCCCAGTTATTGAAGAAAAAGATCGGGGCGTACCTGTACAACGATGTGCAGACCCTTGCCGTCACATTGAACGGCAGTATCGATGGCAAAGACTTCGGGAAGCGCTCCGTCGTCATGCTCAACATGCATGACAAGAACGAACCCGCATACGGAGACTATTACCTGACGCCCTATTTCAGGACATCGAATGCGCTCGTCATGCAGTGGGACAGGTCATGGAGCCAATCCGTCGACACCCATGCATTCTCTGCGGCCGTCATTGCGCTCAAGGCGCTCACCGGCATGTATGCCTCCAATGGGGTCATCTTCCAGGCCATGGCCAACACCACCGACCTTCACCAGAAAATCAAAGACGTCGACACCAAGCTCGGCCGGGTGTTCAGCGACGCGGATACCCACAGCGATGGCAATCAAGCCATCGACCCAACCAAGGTCAAGGGCTTTGGCGTCTATTTCAATGGGGAAAAATCGCCGGCCATCAACGTCGAGTTTGATTATCGGGAGTCGCTCCTATCCGCATCGCCCGAGGGCAAGGCCAGCGCAATTTCACCTCGCCCCGAAGCCATCAAAGGTTGGCGGCAGCCGGACGGAAGCATGTTGAAGACCTTAATCCAGGGCAATGACGATCAGAGCGATCTGATGAAATTGATCAACAAGAATACGGCGCAAGGCTACGCGCAATTTTGCGAAAATGCGGCAACCCTGCTGGCCAACAAAGGCTACAACTATATCGATAGCGCCGCCATTCTTTATGCGTATCTCAAGGACTCCACCTGGAACAAGAATCTGGCCATGCGGGACGATGACGATTCCTGCTTCGCGAAGATCGCGGACGGACTCGGGAAAATCGACGATCCGGCATTCAAACTGGCGCAGCCAAACGACCTGGTCGTCAAGATAGATGATGAACGCAAAGGGATCGTCAATAAATTCAACGCCGAGAATGGCCTGTGGAAAAAAGTCCTTCCATCCCGGCTGCCGGCCCCGACTGTGGAATTCATGAACGCGTTCGCGACAGACGAGGTCACTTTGCTTTCCGTCAAATACGACTTCCAACTGAGCGATTCCATCATATTGAAAGCCGGCGTCCCCACCTCTTTTTCCACCCCCGACCTGACCAAAGCCCTGCGTACCGCAAAGCTGACCAACAACAAGGACAAGGCGCTCAAGGACGGCATTATCGACGACTCCTGCTTTTCAATCGACAAAATGCCCAACTCCCGATTCCGGAGCTTCTGCTTCTATTCAAACGATGGCGATCGCGCCACCACCATGGAGTTCGAGTTCAATGGAAATTTCTCGGCGGCGGCAACCGCCAAGGATCCGCTGCTGAGCAAGATCACGTTCTTCCCCAGCGCCCCATAGAAAATACAGGCTCGATACGCGATCTGCGAGATGCAAGCCGCGCTCAGACGGGGACATCCATCGGATCGCTCCAGCGCGCTTTGATCTCCAGCACCTCCGGCAAGCATTCGATGAATAGCGGCACCAGCTCCGGATCGAAGTGCTTGCCGCTTTCACGTCGGATCAAGGCCAGCGCATCGTCGACCGACCAGGCGGATTTGTACGGCCTTGCGCTGGTCAGGGCATCGAACACATCGGCGATGGCGATGATGCGCGCCGCCTGCGGGATGTCGTGGCCGGACAAGCCATGCGGGTATCCGCTGCCGTCCCATTTTTCATGATGGTACAGGGCGATGAGTTTGGCCGTCTTCAACAGGCCGGAGGCATGCTCGCCGATAATGTCCGCGCCGATGCGCGCATGCTGCTGCATGATGAACCACTCTTCGGGCTCAAGCTTGCCGGGTTTCTGCAGGATCGCGTCGGGAATGCCGATCTTCCCCACATCATGCATCGGCGCCGCATGCAGCAGTTCCTCCGCTTCGGCCTCGCCATATCCGGCGCGCAGCGCCAGGGTTTTCGCATAATGGCTCATGCGGATGACATGCATGCCGGTCTCGTTATCCTTGTATTCGGCGGCCATCCCCAGGCATTGCACAACCTGCAGCCGGGTCTCCCGCAATACATCCAGCTGTACCAGCGACAGTTGGCTCTTGACGCGCGCCTTGACGATCACCGGGCTGAACGGTTTGGTGATGTAGTCCACCGCGCCGAGGTCGAACCCCAACTGTTCATCGGATACCTGGCTCAATGCCGTCACAAAGATGACCGGGATCGGCTGGGTCGCCGGCGCCGCCTTGAGCGCCTTGCAAACGTCGTATCCGGACATGCCCGGCATCATCACGTCCAGCAGGATCAGGTCGACCTTTTCGGTCTGCGCCAATTGCAGCGCCTTTTCCCCATCCTTGGAAAACAGGAGCCGATATTCGTCCTGCAACGTATGCTTCAATACCTGCAGGTTGGTCGGCTCATCATCTACCAGCAAGATACATTTGCGTTCTTCGTTTTTCATCGCCTTGCGCTCTTCGACATCATCTCCCCTGCAACCGCTCCAATCGCCAGGGGAGAACTCATTCATCAACCGGACCGGGAGGCGCCGATTCCACGCCTGCGGCGCCAACCTGTCCGTCTTATGCGGAAGACTTCTGTTCCGCCTTGAGTGCTTCCATCAATTTCCTGATCTGCTCGCCGGCGCTCTCGAAATCAAACGACTCGATGGCGTCATGGATCTCATTGCGCAGTTGCGTTTCGCCATTTTCAAGGAGCCAGTTGCTTATCTTGTCGAAGTTGTCTTCATCCAGCTCGCCATGCTGCAGCCGTCCGCTCAGTTTTTCCAGCGACGACACGATATCGGCCGGATCCACCGGGCTGCTTGCGGCCGCCGTCATCTGCGAAGAAGACCACTCCTCTTCTTGCAACATGGTCTTGACCAGGTCCAATTGAATCCTTAACTCTTGCAATTGCCGGAGCCACGCCGACGACGGTGCGGCGGTTCCCTGTTCGAGAATCCCGCTCAGCCTGGCCACGGAGAGCAGCCCCAGGTTGGCCGCGGCGCCACGGATGCCATGCAGACTTTTGGCCGCCAGCGCCCAGTCCACCGACTCCACGGCAGCGCCCGGGGCCGGCAGCGGATGACGCGCCTGCATATCGGCCAGGAAGCGGAAAATGGCCTCGGCCATGCGTTCCCTGGTGCGCCACAGCAGTTCTCCCCGGACCCAATCGATGACCTTGTCCTGGCCATCCTGATGCTCGACCGCGATGTACTCGCCGGGCGCCACTTTCAACACGCGTGCAATTTCAGCCCGGAGCTTGGGGATATCGAAAGGCTTGCTGGCGAAGCCATCCATCCCTGCCGCTTGCGCGGCCTTGCGGTCCGACTCCATCACGCTGGCGGTCAGCGCAATGATCGGGGTCTTGTCGCGCCCCTGCCTGGCTTCTTCCACGCGAATGCGGCGGGTGGCTTCGAGGCCGTCCACATTGGGCATGTGGACATCCATCAGGACCAGATCGTAGCGGTCCGCAAAAAACAGCTCGATCACCTGCGTGCCGTCACTGGCGGCCGTTACCGCATGGCCGGCTTCCTCCAGCAACAGCGTGAGCAGCTCCACGTTCTGCGCAACGTCGTCGGCAATCAGCACCTTCAAGGCCGGCAGCCTGCCGATGCCCAGGGCATTCGCCTGAAACGCCGGCTTGACGCCGGGCTGCAACGGAAGCGCCACCCTGAAGACGCTCCCCGCCCCCAACTGGCTTTCCGCGGAAATTGTCCCGTCCATCAATTCGATCAGCTGGCGTGCGATCGTGGTGCCCAGGCCGGTCCCGCCAAAGCGGCGGCTGATGGAGGCGTCGGCTTGGGCGAAGGGATCGAAAATGCGGTTCAACTGTTCCGGCGTCATCCCGATGCCGGTATCCCACACTTCGATGCCAACCCGGTCGCCGACCTGGGAAATGCACAGGCGCACGCTGCCTTGCTGGGTAAATTTGATGGCGTTGCCGAGCAGGTTGGTCAATACCTGCTGGATGCGCAGCGGGTCTCCCTTGAAATACTCCGGCATCCCGCTGGCGTAATCGAGCACCAGCTCCAGCCTCTTCTTTTCGGCGCTCAGCCGCAGCGAGGTGATGATTTGCTGCGCCACTTCCTGCAGGGAAAAGTCGATGCTCTCCAGCGTCACGTTGCCCTTTTCCAGCTTGGTCGTATCCAGGATATCGTTGAGCAGGCCCAGCAACGAACGCGCCGACTGGTGCACCGTCGTCAAATGGGCGCGTTGCGTGGCGCTCAAATCGCTCTTGAGAAGCAACTCCGAAAAACCGATGACGGCATTCATCGGCGTGCGGATCTCATGGCTCATGTTGGCCAGGAAGGTGGTCTTGGCCGCGGCGGCCTGTTCCGCCTTCTCCGCCACTTCGCGCAAGGACGCCTCCAGCGCCCGGCGTTCGCTGATGTCGGTCACGAAACCGACGAACAGGGGCGCTCCCGGCATGTCGACCTGCCCCACGGCCAGGCGCACCGGAATCAGTTTCCCGCTCTTGTTCAGCGCGATCACCTCGCGCCCCTGGCCGATCACCTTGGCAAACCCGGTGGCCAGGAAATTCTTCAGGTAACCGTCGTGGCGCGACTGGTCCGGCTCCGGCATCAGCATCTTGATGTTCTTGCCCAGCACCTCATCGGCCGACCATCCGAACAAGCGTTCGGCCGAACGGTTCATCGCTTGCACCGTGCCCTTGCTGTCGATAGTGATGATCCCGTCGACCGCCGTCTCGACGATGGCCCGGATGCGCGACTCGCTTTCCTTGACCATCTGGAATGTCTGCTTGTAGCGCATCATCCCGTTGGCCGCCGTCACCAATACCGTCACGGTAATGGTGAACATGGAAAGCGCCAGCGAGGCAAACGTCGTGCTGATGAGGATCCCGCCATGCTGGGTGTCGGGCGAGCCGATGAAACGGGCTGCGCTCATGCCGGTGTAATGCATGCCGCAAATCGCCAGGCCCATGATGCAACCGCTGATGACCAGGCGCGTGATGCGCTGCATCCCGATGCCTTGCAGCTTGAAGCGCACCCCCAAGGAGATCGTCGCCAGGACCACGGCGACCAGGATGGACAGGGCAAAATACAGGGGGTCGTAACGCAACACGGCCGACATCCGCATGGCCGCCATGCCGGTGTAATGCATGGTGCCGATGCCGGCGCCCATCAGCACGCCGCCGGCCAACAGTTGCAACATGGACACATTGTCCCGCGACAACATGCTCAACGCCACCCATGAGGCGGCCAGCGCCGGGATGATCGACAACGCAGTAATCCCCAGGCTGTAATCCACCGACAGGCACAGATCGAATGCCAGCATGCCGATGAAATGCATCGTCCAGATGCCGCCCCCCAATGCGATGGCGCCCGTGGCGATGGCGACGTGCCGGTGCAGCCGCTGGGTGCTATGCCTTGCCACATAGGCGGTTTGCAAGGCCATGGTGGCGGAAAACATGGAAACGAACAATGACAGCAGTACCAAGCCGGAACTGTAAGTGCCTCGCAAAACATCCCCGCCATCCAAGGCACTAATAAAGAAATTTCCCATCCGCCATCTTCCCCGACACATCAAAAGTTCACATATTTTGTGACATTCTATCCATAAATTGCCGACATCTATTGCCCACATCGCGTTTCTGTATCGATATCGCATCGCTTGCGTGCTGGGCCATTTCCTTGCCTTAATGCGCAGCGGCGGCCAGGCGATGTTGGCAATAACATGGCGCCGCTCCGGCCCTGGATTAAAATCCAGGCTGCCTTCGGCCTTGCGCCCCCAAAACAATGAACAAACTCAACGCCGCTCCCGCCTCCCTGCCCCCGCGCGCAAGCGATACGCCGATCCGCCGGCGTTCCCTGCTGGCCGCCTGTGGCGCCCATGCGCTACACGATGGCTTGACCGACGTCATCTATGTCCTGCTGCCGATATGGCAGGCGCAGTTTTCGATCAGCTATGCGTTGGTGGGCCTGTTGCGCGGGTCTTATTCAGGCGTGATGGCCGGGCTCCAGCTGTTGGCCAGCCGCTTCGCAACCCGCTGGGGGCGAAAGCGCGTGCTGATGGCCGGCACCGCATTGGCCGGCATCGCCTACCTGATCGCCGGTCAGGCCGGCGGCGTCGCCATGCTGCTGGTCGCGTTGATGATAGGCGGCCTGGGCGCCAGCACCCAGCATCCGCTGGCCTCGTCCATCGTCACCGATACGCATGAGGCCGGCGGCGGCGTCAAGGAGGCGCTCTCCCAATACAACTTTGCCGGCGATATCGGCAAGACCCTGATCCCCGGCCTCATTGGCTTGCTGCTGGCGGCAGTCCATTGGCAGACCGGCGCCACGCTGCTGGGCCTCATCGGCCTGGGGTTCGCCGGCCTGCTCTGGTGGCTGATTCCGGCCCAGGTCGACCGCCCTCCGGCACAGGCGAAATCCGTCAAGCCGGGCGCCGGGACAGGCTCTGCCGGCGGCATGCGGGCCTTGCTGATGACCGGCGCCATCGACAGCGCCGTCAGGATGGGGTTTCTCACCTTCCTGCCCTTCCTGCTGCAAGGCAAAGGCGCCGGCACCGCCGGCATCGGTATGGCGCTGTCGCTATTGTTTGTCGGCGGCGCATTCGGCAAACTGTTTTGCGGCTATCTTGGCGCCCGCATCGGCATGATGAAAACGGTGTGGATAACCGAATCGGCAACTTCATTGTGCATCCTGCTGGCGGTGTGGCTGCCGCTGTTCGGACTGATGGCGATGATGCCGCTGCTGGGGCTGGCCCTGAACGGCACCTCCTCGGTGCTGTATGGCGCCGTGCCGGACCTGGCCGCGCCGGGCAAGCGCGACCGGGCCTTCGCCTTGTTCTATACCGGCACCATCGGCGGCGGCGCGCTGGCGCCGCTGCTGTTCGGACGGCTCGGCGACCTGGCGGGCGTGTCGGCCGCGGTCATGGCGCTGGCGGCAATTTTGCTGCTCACCCTGCCATTGTCATGGAAGGTTCGGCAAGGCCTCGCCGGCTGATGGGAAGGCCGGAGCGGGCCGGCCCGCTCGTGAACCTGCCGGCATTGGGTTCGTATTTTTCGCCGTGCATCGCCCTGCTCACGGGTTTCAGATCAACACGCCGCGCCGGCATGCGCACGGCATCAGGCAAAGGAAACGCAAGTGCATCTCGTCTGGCTGGAAGACTTCATCGAACTGGCGCGCACGCGCAGCTTTTCGCGCGCGGCGGAGAACCGCTTCGTTACCCATCCTGCCTTCGGGCGCCGCATCAAGGCGCTGGAGCAATGGGTCGGCGCCGAACTGGTCACCCGCACGCAACCGGTGAGCCTGACGCGCGCCGGCAAGCTGTTCCTCGACGCCGCGCACAACTCGGTGGATGTGCTGTATGCCGCCCGCGCGCAATTGCAGGAGTCGCCCGCCGAGAGCGATAACCTGCTGCGCCTGTCCACCGGGCGCACGCTGTCGCAGACCTTCTTCCCCGACTGGTATGAACAAGTGCGCCAGCACTGCGGGGCGTTTCCGGTATCGATCAGCACCGGCGGCGCGCAGGACGTGATCATGAAGCTGGCCGCCGGCGAGACCGACATGCTGCTGATCTATTCCAGCCCGGCCACGCGCATGCTGGTGGACCATCGGCGCTATGAATCGCTGACGCTGGCGCACGAGCTGCTGCTGCCGGTGTCGGCGCCGGACAAGCACGGCAAGCCGCTGTACCGGCTCGACGCCAGGGAAGCCGCCATCCCCTGGCTGGCCTTCTCGCAGACGCTGACGCTGCGCGGCGTGCTGGCCAAACATTTGGCCGAGCTGGAGCACAAGCCGGCGCTGAAGATGGTGTACCAGGCCGATTCGTATGAAGCGATCCAGGAGATGGCCGTGCGCGGCATCGGCCTGGCCTGGCTGCCGCAGCGCCTGGTGCAGCAGGACATCGCCGCCGCACGCCTGCTGGTGGTGGGCGACGCCGCGCTGCGCATACGTTTCGACATCTCGCTGTACCGCGTGCGCGGCAGCGGCAATGAACTGGTCAACACCATCTGGCAATACGCGCGCGCCAGCCACGGCGCCGATTGACCCCGCGCTCCCATGCGCCGGGAGCGCTTGCGATCAGGCACGCAATTGGTGAAGATGCGCCCCAAGTTCGCGCCCGCGTGCCCCGCATTCAACCATCCGCACACGAGGCGCGGCAGAAAGCACAGGCCTGTGCCGAATCGGCACAAATCTTCCCTTGCGCCTGCCTATACTCGCTCGCGAAACAGCTGCGGCCAGCGTGGCTTGACTGCCTGCCGCGCCACCGATTTTCGATTCCGCCACGTTCCCCGCCAACGTGCCTCGCCCTCTTGGAAACAAGCATATGAAGACCCTGGAGCAAGTTCGTGCGGCATTGCCGAACTACCCTGTAGAAGTTGAATTCCCCGACATCGAGCGCTGGCGCATCGGCAATACCGGCGTCGATTTCATCCACACCGTCGACAGCCATGTCGAAGGGCCGCATGTGATGATCCTGGCGCTCATGCACGGCAATGAAGTGGGCGGCGCCATCGCCGTCGATCGCCTGCTCAGGCAAGGTCTGCGCCCGCGCCGCGGGCGCGTCACGCTGGGCTTCGCCAACGTCGCGGCCTACCAGCGCTTCGACCCGCGCAACGCCGACGCCTCACGCTACATCGACGAAGACATGAACCGCGTCTGGAGCGCGGCGCGCCTGGATAGCGACGCGGACTCATCCGAACTGCGCCGCGCGCGCCAGCTGCGGCCCATCATCGACAGCGTCGACTACATGCTGGACCTGCATTCCATGCATGAAGCGGCGCCGCCGCTGATCGTCAGCGGCCCGCTGGACAAGGGCATGGACTTTGCCGCGCAACTGGGCACGCCGCAGCACGTAGTGGTCGACCAAGGCCACCCCAACGGCGTGCGCATGCGCGACTACGCCGGCTTCGGCGATCCGGCCAGCCCCAAGAACGCACTGCTGGTGGAATGCGGCCAGCACTTCTCCGCCGCCAGCGAACGCGTGGCGCAAGACGTGGCGGCGCGCTTCCTGGTGGCCACCGGCGTGGCAGCGCCGGAAGACATGGCGCAACTGCGAATCGACCGGCCCTTGCCGAAGCAGCGCTTCATCGGCGTCACCGAACCGGTGGTGGCGCAAGGGATGGATCTGGAATTTGCGGACGACTACCGCGGCATGGAAGTCATCGCCAAGGCTGGCACGGTAATTGCGAATGAAAACGGACGCGATATCGTCACGCCCTACGACGACTGCACGCTGGTCATGCCGTCATTACGGCATATCGGACCGAACGTCACCGTCATGCGGCTCGGGAAAGAAATCATGCGTTGAAGCAGGCGCAAAGACGCCGCTGCATCCTGCGCGCCGTTCATCATCCGGCCGCAGCGCGGATGGGCCGGACGCATCCGGTCGGCATCCGCAACAATGGACGACGCCGGCAAGCACGCCGACGCCGTGGATACCACATCATTTCAAGGGATAACTATGAAGTTTGCAAAACCGGTACTGGCCGCTTCTTTCGGCCTGCTGTCGATCCTCTCCATCCACGCCCGCGCCGACGCCTTGGCCGACATCCAGAAATCCGGCGTGGTGCGCATCGGCGTGCCGCAGGACTTTGCGCCGTTCGGCTCGGTCAACAGCGAGCTGCAATTGCAGGGCCTGGACATCGACGTCGCCAAGCTGATCGCGCAAAAGATGGGGGTGAAGGTGCAACTGGTGCCGGTGGCCAGCGCCAACCGCATCGCCTACCTGCAAACGCATAAAGCCGACCTGATGATTTCCACCCTGGGCAAGAACGCCGAGCGCGAAAAGGTGATCGACTTCTCGCAAGCCTATGCGCCCTATAACAACAGCGTGTTCGGCGTGGCCGCCATCCAGGTCGCCAACGCCGCCGACCTGGCCGGCAAGACCGTGGGCGTGGCCCGCGGCACCTTCCAGGATATCCAGTTGACCGATAGCGCCCCCAAGAGCACCACCATCAAGCGCTATGAAGACAACAACGCCATGATCTCGGCCTACGTCTCGGGCCAGGTGCAACTGGTGGGCACCGGCGACTTCGTGGCCTATGCGCTGGGCGAGAAGGCGCCGGACAACAAGCCGGTGCTGAAGTACATCATCAACGAGTCGAGCTGCAGCGTCGGCCTGAACAAGGGCGAGCAGGCCCTGCTGGCCAAGGTCAACGAGACCATCACCGCCGCCAAGAAGAGCGGCGAACTCAACGCCATCGTCAAGAAGTGGCTCAACGTGCCGCTGCCGCAAAAGATGGCGACCACGTTCCAGTAATACCGGCGGCTTGCTCGCAGCAACAGGAACGGCGGAACACTCCGCCGTTTTTTTATGCGCCCGGCATGGGCACACAAAAAAGAAACCGCGGTTCTAATACCGTTCAGTTAAGGCTAATTCTGAAGTACTCATCACAGAGCCGTTCGGGCTGAGTAGGCCCGAGAGGGCCGTATCGAAGCCAGCGTGTCAGACCTTACCGATCTCTTGTCTGCCCTTCGATACGCTGCTGCGCAGCTACTCAGGGCGAACGGAGTCTGGACTGCACAAACAAAAATGCCGTTCAGTGCTTAACTGAACGGCATTAGAACCGTAGTTCCCTTTTTCCTCGCCACAAAAAACTGATGCTCAAGTCTGCGTCAACGCTCTCCTGCGCCCTGGCAAAGGCAAGCGTCGCTTCCCGGCCGGCGCATCCATCACGATATCCGAATCCGTTCCCCGATCCTCGGTGGCGAACACGCTCACCAACTGAGTCAAGGTCCCGGCCTGGCTGCGCATCGAAGCGGCCGCGGCGGCCGCCTGCTCCACCAGCGCGGCATTCTGCTGGGTCACATCGTCAAGCTGGGTAATGGCCTCGTTGACCTGCCGGATACCTTCGCTCTGCTCGGCGCTGGCGATGCTGATCTCGTTGACGATCGCGCTGACGTGCCGCACGCTCTCCACCACCCGGCCCATGGTGGCGCCGGCCTGCCCCACCAGCGCGCTGCCGGCATTGACCTTGTCGACAGAATCGTCGATCAGCAACTTGATCTCCTTGGCCGCCGCCGCCGAACGCTGGGCCAGCGAACGCACTTCTGAGGCCACCACCGCGAAGCCGCGCCCCTGCTCGCCGGCGCGCGCCGCTTCCACCGCGGCGTTCAACGCCAGGATATTGGTCTGGAAGGCGATGCCGTCGATCACGCTGATGATGTCGACGATCTTCCTGGACGACTCATTGATCGATCCCATCGTATCCACCACGCGATCCACCACGGCGCCGCCCTCGGTGGCGATGTCCGAGGCCGAGGCCGCCAGGCGGCTGGCTTCATGCGCGTTGTCGTCGTTCTTGCGCACGGTCGAGATAAGTTCCTCCATGGCCGATGCGGTCTCTTCCAGCGCGCCGGCCTGCTGCTCGGTACGCGCCGACAGGTCCTGGTTGCCCTCGGCGATTTCACCCGAGGCGGTGGCGATGGCGTCGGTGCCCTGGCGCACATTGGTGACGATGCTGCGCAGATTGCCGTTCATCTCCTGCAGCGAAGTCAGCAACTGGCCGATTTCATCGCGCGATCCAACCTCGATGCGCGCCGACAGGTCACCGGCCGCCACCCGCTTCGACAAGCCCACGGCCAGCTTCAGCGGACGCACGATGCCGCGCGTGAGCAGCCCGGCGCACAGCACGCCCAGCAGCAGGGCCACGCCTTCCAGCGCCAGCAGCAGGATGCGGCTTTGCCGGGTGACGCTGTCGACATTGGCCGAGGCGACATCGATCTCTTCCTGCTCGGCCTTCTGCAGCTTCTGCATGGCGCCCTGGTACTTGCGCGCCAGCGGCATGAATTCCTGGATCAACACGCGGTTGGCGCCGTCCTGGTCGCCGGTGGATTTCATGTCCATCATGCTCAGGTAGATGCGCTTGTAATCCTTCTGGTAACCCTCGATCTCCTGGTACAGGCTTTTCTCCTGGTCGCTGCCGAGCATCTGGTTCAGTTCTTTCTGCAGGTCGGCGGTTTCCTTGTTGGAGGCCAGTTCCTCGTTGAGGAAATAGTTATTCAATGTCGGGTCGGTGCTGCGCGACATGGCGATGGTGCGCAGGATGGCCGCACGCAGGTTGCCGTACCAGGCCGAGATCAGCCGCTCCTTGCGCACCGATTGGCTGACCATTTCATGGGTGACGTCGGACACCGCCTGCAGCCGCCAGATGCCGATGGCCATCACCAGCACCGACAGCGCCAGCACGATGGAAAAACCGATCGCCAGGCGACTGCCTATTTTCATGTTGCCAAAAAACTTCATCTTGTTTCCCCCTGTTTGTATCGACAACTCAGATGTCGCCGTCTTGCATATTTCTGCAAGAACCATACCCGCTCGCCGCGGGTTGCACCGCGCAACGGCCCTTGCAGCAAGACATGGCACAATGCTTGCAAATAGCTGACAACTTGAACGGGCGTCCCGGCATACATCCGGCGCGCCACCATCTGTACTCCCGTCGCGGCAGTACAGTCGCCTTGCAGCCCGGCATTGGCCGTGCGCGACAATAACAAGCACATAAGGTGATTCCATGGCTCTGGTCAGGATTTCAGGGAGTTCGGGACTCTCATTGGTAGAACAGATCGTCGAGCAGATGAAAAAACTGATCGACAGCGAAGTGGTGCGCCAGGGCAGCCGCGCCACCTCGATTCGCACCTTCGCGCGCGACCACCACATCAGCGCGCATACCGTGGCCGAGGCGTACGAGCGGCTGGTGGCGCAGGGTTATTTCCAGTCGCGCCCGCGCAGCGGCTTCTTCATCTCGCGGCCGCAGCATTTCGGCGCGACGCCGGCCCCGCACGAGGACCAAGGCAGCGAGCCCGACCACCTGTGGCAACTGCGCTCGCACCTCACCACGCCGCAAGACCGGCTATGCGCCAGCAGCGGACGCATGCCGCCCGACTGGATCGACAGCGAACTGATCAGGAGCGGCCTGAAGTCGCTGGCGGCCAGGGCCGACTCGAACCTGAGCCAGTATGGCGAGCCGTATGGCTACAGTCCGCTGCGCGGCCTGCTGCAGGCGCGCCTGCTAGGGCTGGGCATTCATTCGCAAGCCGACCAGATCCTGCTGACCACCGGCGCCTCGCAGGCGGCCGACCTGATCATGCGGCTCTGCCTCAAGCGCGGCGACCGCGTGCTGGTGGACGATCCCGGCTACTTCAACCTGTTCAGCAACCTGCATCAATACGGCATCCGTCCCGTGCCGTTGCCGCGCCTGCCCGACGGCCCCGATCTCAATCACCTGGAGGCGCTGGCACGCGAGCATCGGCCGGTGATGATGTTTACGCAATCGATGCTGCATGCGCCCACCGGCTCCTGCATCGCTCCCGCCAATGCGCACCGCCTGCTCAAGCTGGCCGAGCAATTCGATTTCCGCATCGTCGAGAACGATGTCTACTGCGACATGCTGGGCGTGCAGCTGCCGCGCATCGCCACGCTCGACCAACTGACGCGGGTGCTGTACGTCGGCAGCTTTTCCAAGACGCTGTCCTCGGCCACGCGCGTGGGCTTCGTCGCCGGCGCCGCCGACCTCGTGCGCGAATTGTCCAGCCTGAAGATGGTGGCCAGCATCACCGGCAGCCAGATCGACGAACGCCTGGTCTACCACGCATTGACCGAAGGCCAGTACCGGCGCAGCGTGGAGCGCCTGCGCTACCGCTTGGCCAGCAGCCAGCAACTGGCTTGCGAGATGCTGGAGTCGGAAGGCTACCAGCTGTTCTGCCGGCCGCTGGGCGGCAAGTTCGTGTGGGCGCGCCATCCCGCCATCGCCGATTCGGAAGAAATCTGGTGCCGCGCCGCCGCCGCCGGCATCCTGATCGCACCGGGCAAGGTGTTCCGCAACCATCTCCAGGCCACCCCCTGGTTCCGCCTCAATGTCGCCTATTGCACGGAACCTGCGCTGCTCAATTTCCTGCGTGACCTACGGGCCTGAAGCATGGGCGATTCCCGCTACCGTGGCAAGCGCTTGATGTAATCGGCACCTGCCTGTGCCGAAAACGCAATTCCACGTGCCTCCCCACTTCTATACTCCACAGGCATCGCAGTAAGGCCGACGCGAACACGCCATGCCTGGGAGGCATGGACTCTATGCCAAGAGAGTTATTTTCAAGCATGGCCCGCGCGCCTACACTTACCTCAATTTCAATCGTTGCGCCGCAGCCGCAAAGCTGTGCGGCGGCCATCTTATCTGTGGAGGACGGCGTGCCACCTTCGTCAATGCATCAACATACCCTCGCGCCGCAAGCACGCCTGGTATCGAACCGCATGCGCGCGCCGCTGCGCCTGCGATTCGGTTTTCCGCGCGCGTATCTGGTGAAAATGCTTCAGCGGAAAATCGCCGAGCAGCTCTACATCGGCAGCGAAGCCTGTGCCATCGGCATGCGCGACGAGGATGGGCGCTTCCACTCGCTGGCAGACGGCGATGAACTCGACGGCCCTAACTTCACATTGCGGCTTATCTACGCGATCGGATCGCAACAGGTGTTCGACCATGACATCGATGTCAACATCGGCATCCTGTTGGGTTGCTATGTGCTGACCGTACACGACCAGCGCTTCAGCATCGGTTTCATCCCGACGCTGGATGAAGCGATGCTGACCACCGCGGTGCGCTGGATCATCCGCAATATAGGCAAGGCCGCGCAAGCGCGCTGACCCGCCACGCTTTCCTGGCGACTTTTACAAGTCACCCTCTGTTGCCACGCCTTCGGGCGTGGCTTTTTTCATTGGCACACCCGCGCACGCCCCCGTCCCTTTCCTGCGCCTGCATACGATTTCCGCCGGCGACACCGCCGACGCCAGCGATAAGCTCGGAATGTTTTATAACATTGTTGTTGCAGCACCACTCGCCATAAAAAAACCTCAACACCGGCGCCGCCCGTCAATTCCCGCAGATCCGGTCTGTACGGCCGGGCTCCGGCATCTGTTTGCCGCCATTGCCTCCGCCGCGCCTGCCGCCGCATCTGATCACAAACGAGCCGTCCGCCTCCGGCGCCTGTTTCAAGAGGCTGTATTGGATCCGGATCAATACAGCCACGGCGTATTTCCCGGGATCTGTCTATCGCTGCCGCCGCCGGCCCTGCCTACCATCCATACATCGACAAAGCAGCAGCCGGGAAAGAAAAACGGCCGCCGCCACGAGCCAATTTTTTCACACGTCGTTCAACCAACAGGGGTAACCAATGAAGAAATCAGTACTGGCATTTGCCGCACTCGCCACCATCGCCGGCACCGTATCGGCACAAAGCAGCGTCACCATCTATGGCGTGGTCGACATGGGCCTGAAAGTGGAAAATGCCGGTTCCGGCACCCGTCTCTCGATGGACAGCGGCAACCAGAGCGGCAGCCGCGTCGGCTTCAAGGGTACCGAGGATCTGGGCGGCGGCCTGAAGGCCAACTTCGTGCTGGAGTCCGGCTTCAACGCCGACACCGGCGCCATGGGCGCCACCGGCGTGCTGTTCAACCGCCAGTCGTACGTCAGCCTGTCGGGCGGTTTCGGTGAAGTCAAACTCGGCCGCACCCAGACCATGGTCTACTCCAACGCATCGGTATTCGACCCGTTCGGCGACACGCTGGCCGGCGACTCCGCGCGCATCTTCAACTATGGCGGCAGCCGCACCGACAATACCGTCAACTACAGCTACTCCGCTGCCAACGGCGTGAACGGCCAGGTTGCCTACAGCTTCGGCGAAGTGGCTGGCGACAACAGCGCCAACCGCACCATGGCCGGCGCCATCGGCTACGCTGCCGGCCCGCTGGCAGTGGTGCTGACCCACCAGAACACCAAGAACGCCACCGGCTCCGATGCCGCCAAGACCACACTGCTGGGCGGTAACTACAACTTCGGCCTGCTGCAGCCCTTCATCGCCTACGCGATCAACAAGGGCCTGGGCACACTGGATACGCGCGACGCCCTGATCGGCCTGAACATCAACCTGACGCCCAACGACATCATCATGACTTCGTTGATGCACAAGTACGACAAGTTCGCCGACCACCGCGATGCCACCCAGATCGCGCTGGGCTACACCCACAACCTGTCCAAGCGCACCAACCTGTACACCAGCTGGTCGCGCCTGTCGAACAACTACGCCGTCAACTACAGGGTTGACCGCAACGGCTCCGCCGACAACCTGTTCAACGCCGGCATCCGCCACAAGTTCTGATGTCCCGAGCCGGGGGGGCAACTGCCTCCCCCGGCTTTTGTCTTGAGGGTCCGCAGCGGCGTATTGCGTCGCGGGCTGCAGTGCCGGCAGTGATCAATGCGAATGGGTCCCTGCTGTTCAGTCCGGCGTGCGCCAGCACTGCCGGACTTTTTTGCCGCTTGTGGCCGATTATTGCCGCTTGTGGCCGCTTCCATGAGGTCGCGGCAAATCTCGTCCCACCACCTTTTCCGCATATTAAAAGCCGGAAATAGTCGTTCCCGCGCCCTCCCCACTTCCTGTACTCGCGCCCATTTGGTGCGTCTTGCCCCCAGATCGGTCGCCCGCACCGGGCCAGTATCGCCTTGTCGCCACTGCTGATAACACGCAGGACGCTTGCACTGCTTATACGTTTTTCTTCTTTCAAGCCTCCCTTTTATTCGTTCGCTTTCTTCTCCCGTGGTTTTAGAGTTGCCCCATGAATTGCCGTCTATAACCACCAAATTCCGGGTGCGGCTTTCCCAACGGCTTGCATCCCTATCCCTTGCTTCAGGAGAATTCGCGATGTCATCAAGTTCCCCCCTCAGCGCGGTCCCGGCGCAACTTGCCGCTCCGCTTGAATTGCCGCAGGAACTGGCCGCCATCCGCGACCAG
Source organism: Herbaspirillum sp. GW821-FHT09A12 (assembly GCF_059418325.1). Lineage (NCBI taxonomy): Bacteria > Pseudomonadati > Pseudomonadota > Betaproteobacteria > Burkholderiales > Oxalobacteraceae > Herbaspirillum > Herbaspirillum sp. GW821-FHT09A12. The sequence goes on along the minus strand of NZ_JBWKPR010000001.1, from coordinate 169,390 downwards.
GCGGCCGCCGCCGGCCTGCCTTACGCCGGCGGCGTGACGCCGCAGGCCGCATGGGCGCTGTTCTCGGCCGGCAAGGCATTGCTGGTAGACGTGCGCACCGCCGAGGAACGCAAGTTCGTCGGCCATGTCCCAGGCAGCGCCCATGTCGCCTGGGCCACCGGCACCTCGCTGTCGCGCAATCCCCGTTTCGTGCGCGAACTGGAAAGCAAGATCGGCGGCAAGGATGTGCCTACCCTGCTGCTGTGCCGCAGCGGCAAGCGTTCGACGGCAGCCGCGGAAGCCGCGGCCAAGGCCGGGCTGACCTGTATTTTCAATGTGCTGGAAGGTTTCGAAGGCGAGATCGACCAGCAACTCCAGCGCGGAAAAGCCGACGGCTGGCGCTTTCATGGCCTGCCTTGGGTGCAAGACTAAGGCCGGCGCGCATCCGGCGGCACAACATATCTCACGAGGACCACGTGGCCAATTTCGATATCCACCAGATCGTCCAGTCGCTGCACGAAGCGCGTTTGGACTGGCGTCTCTCGCAACGGCGCAACAACGATGCCAATGGCCGCGAATTCCCCTCGCGCGACGCGCTGGCGACGATCGTCGATAGCCTCAAGGGCGTGTTGTTCCCGATGCGGCTGGGGCCGCCGGACTTGCGGCAGGAAAGCGAGAACTTCCACGTCGCCCACGCGCTCGACGCCGCCCTGCACAGCCTGCTCGAGCAGGCCCGGCTGGAACTGAAGTACAGCGCCAGCCTGCAAGGCAAGGCCGTGCCGGAGCTCGATGCCGACGCCTTGCATGTGACGCGCGCCTTCGGCGCCTCGCTCCCGGATATTCGCAGCCTGCTCGATAGCGATGTGCTGGCCGCCTTCCATGGCGACCCGGCCGCGCGCAGCGTCGACGAAGTGCTGTTGTGCTACCCCGGCACGCTGGCGATGATCCACTACCGGCTGGCGCATCGCCTCTACCAGTTGGGCCTGCCGCTGCTGGCCCGCATCATCTCGGAGCTGGCGCACAGCGCGACCGGCATCGATATCCACCCCGGCGCCCGCATCGGTTCGGGTTTCTTCATCGACCACGGCACCGGCGTGGTGATCGGCGAAACCGCCATCATCGGCAATAACGTGCGCATCTACCAGGCTGTCACGCTGGGCGCCAAGCGCTTTCCCACCGATGCCCAGGGCAAGCTGGAAAAGGGCAATGCGCGCCATCCGGTGGTCGAGGACGATGTCGTCATTTACGCCGGCGCCACCATCCTCGGCCGCATCACCCTGGGGCGCGGCGCGGTGATCGGCGGCAATGTCTGGCTGACCCACGATGTGCCGGCCGGGGCGCATATCTCCCAGGCGGCCTCGCGCGAAGAAGGCGCCGTGCTCACGGCCGCCGCCGCGGCATGACGGAGATCGACATGAACCCGGTCGCCGACAGGCAAGCGCTGCGCACCGAGGACGATGCGCTGTCCAGCGCGCTGGTCCAGAGCTTCGGCATCGGCGTGCGCCAGTTGCGGCGCGCGCGCGGCTGGTCGCAGGAGCGCCTGGCCGAAAACTCGAACCTGAACCGCTCCTACATCGGGGAGATCGAGCGCGGCACCGCGATCGCATCTCTGGTGACCGTGGAAAAACTGGCCAATGCGCTGACCTTGTCGCCGTCCGAACTGGTCACGCGCGGGGAAAACATCAGCCAGCAGAACCTGGTGCGTGGCCTCAAGTTGATGGCTATAGCATGTTGAGCCATCCGTCCCCAGCCGCGACACTTTGAACCGTCGCTTCACACGTATTTTCCCTTAACCCACCCATATTGGAGTCCAGATGTCGGCAACAGTCGGCGGTACCACCGCACTCGGCGATAACGCAGCAAGGCAACTAGCCAACGCCACCAAAACCGCGCCTCAACTCGAAACCATCAGCCCGCGCTGGTTGACGCATCTGTTGCAATGGGTTCCGGTGGAGGCCGGCATCTATCGCTTGAACAAGGTCAGGAATCCGGAATCGATCAAGGTCACCTGCACCGCGCGCGAAGAGGAAAACCAGTTGCCGCGCACCTTCGTCGACTACGAAGAGCAGCCGCGCGAGTACTTCCTGAATGCGGTGTCCACCATCCTCGATGTGCATACCCGCGTCTCGGACCTGTACAGCAGCCCGCACGACCAGATCAAGGAACAGCTGCGCCTGACCATCGAGACCATCAAGGAAAACCAGGAAAGCGAACTGATCAACAATCCTGATTACGGCCTGCTGGCCCAGGTGACGGACGAGCAGCGCATCTTCCCGCTGACCGGCGCGCCGACGCCGGACGACCTCGACGAGCTGCTGACCAAGGTCTGGAAAGAGCCGGCCTTCTTCCTGGCGCATCCGCTGGCGATCGCCGCCTTCGGCCGCGAAGCCACCCGCCGCGGCACCCCGCCGCCGACCATCAGCCTGTTCGGTTCGCAGTTCATCACCTGGCGCGGCGTCCCGCTGATCCCGTCGGACAAGGTGCCGGTGGCCGACGGCAAGAGCAAGATCCTGCTCTTGCGCGTGGGCGACAAGCGCCAGGGCGTGGTCGGCCTGTTCCAGCCGGGACTGCCGGGCGAACAGAGCCCGGGCCTGTCGGTACGCTTCATGGGCATCAACAACCATGCGATCTCGTCGTACCTGATCTCGCTGTATTGCTCGCTGGCGGTGCTGACCACCGATGCGCTGGCGGTGCTGGACGATGTCGAGATCAACAAGTACCACGACTATCCCGACACCTACAAATAAGAGGCCTCAATCGTGAGCATCCCCTCTTCCGCTCCCGCCGGGCCGGGCCTGCCTGCGGCGGCCGCCGCGCCGGATGTGTCGGCGGCGCCGTTCGACCCGGCGCTGCTGGCGCGCCTGGCCACGGAACTGTTCGCCGCGCCGCCGCGTTCAGCTCCATTTGCGCCGCATGGCGTGCAGGCGCCGGCCAACATCGCGCCGCCGGCTTCGCCGCTGTCCGGCCCGGCCGGCTTCGGCCAGGGCGTGCCGGGCACCGCCATTCCCCAGGGACTGGCGCCGGGCGTCAACCTGATCCCGTCGTCGCCGCACCAGGTGCTGTCACTGGGCAACCGCGCGCCGTCGCTGGCGCCGGCCGCGCAAGCCGGCAACGGCGTGCCCGACAAGGCGCTGTCGGCGCTGCCGGCTTATGAGCCGCGCCTGGGCGGCGCCGTCACCGGCGTGCCGCAAGCCGTCTCGCCGCCGGCGCGATTGCCTGCGGCCGATAGCGGTTATTACTTCCTCGACGGCGGCCACGGCCATCCGCAAGCGGCCGGAGCGCCTGCGGCACAGCCGCCGCAGGCATCGGCCACGCCGCAGTATTACTTCCTGCATGCGGTGGAATTGCCCAGCGGCTTCGTTACGCCGCCCAAGGAAGATCCGCACGGCCGGGCGCCGCTGGCCGGCAGCGGGCATCATCCGCCGTTCGATGTGCATGCGGTGCGGCGCGACTTTCCGATCCTGCAGGAGCGCGTCAATGGCCGCCAACTGATCTGGTTCGACAACGCCGCCACCACGCACAAGCCGCAATCGGTGATCGACCGCATCAGCGAGTTCTACCGCCGCGAAAACTCCAACATCCACCGCGCCGCGCATGAACTGGCCGCGCGCGCCACCGATGCCTACGAAGGCGCGCGCGAACGCGTGCGCGGCTTCATCAATGCGCCGGACGTGAACGAGGTCATCTTCGTGCGCGGCACCACCGAGGCCATCAACCTGGTGGCCAAGAGCTGGGGCGCCAAGCACGTCGGCGCCGGCGACGAGATCATCGTCTCGCACCTGGAACACCACGCCAACATCGTCCCCTGGCAGCAGCTGGCGGCCGAGAAAGGCGCCAGGCTGCGCGTGATCCCGGTGGATGATTCGGGGCAGGTCTTGCTGGACGAATACGCCAAGCTGCTCAACGAGCGCACCAAAATCGTGGCCGTCACGCAGGTCTCGAACGCGCTGGGCACGGTCACGCCGGTCAAGGAGATCGTCGAACTGGCGCATCGCGCCGGCGCCAAAGCGCTGGTCGACGGCGCGCAATCGGTGTCGCACATGCGCACCGACGTGCAGGCGCTGGGGGCGGACTTTTTCGTGTTCTCCGGCCACAAGGTATTCGGGCCGACCGGCATCGGCGTGGTCTGGGGCAAGCGCGCAGTGCTGGAAGACATGCCGCCCTGGCAAAGCGGCGGCAACATGATCGCCGATGTCACCTTCGAGAAGACGATATTCCAGCCGCTGCCCAACACCTTTGAAGCCGGCACCGGCAACATCGCCGATGCCGTCGGCCTGGGCGCGGCGATCGACTATGTCAACCGCATCGGCATCGAGAACATCGCCGGCTATGAGCATGCGCTGCTGGAGTACGGCATGCAAAAGCTGGGCGAGATCAAAGGCCTGCGGCTGATCGGCACGGCCGCGCACAAGGCCAGCGTGATGTCCTTCGTGCTGGACGGCTATTCGACCGAGGAAGTCGGCAAGGCGCTCAACCAGGAAGGCATCGCGGTGCGCACCGGCCACCACTGCGCCCAACCCATCCTGCGCCGCTTCGGCGTGGAAACCACCGTGCGTCCGTCGCTGGCGTTCTACAACACCTTCGACGAGATCGACTGCCTGCTGGCTGTCGTCAGGCGCCTTGCCGCCCAGCGCGGCAAGCACTGAAGGAGCAGGAATACCGCAGATGGCCCCGGATGCAGCAAGGGCCATCTGCTGCACTATTGTCATTACCGCCATCAGGACATCGCGTTCCTGATGGTCGATCCGCCCCTTTCCCACGCCCTTTCCACGCCCTTTCCTCCGACTGAAACGCTCCCCCGCCAGCAGCGCGCCCTCCCGCACCCCGTGCGGGCGGCCGCGGCTATTGCATAACCATGAAGAAATACGCACAATCGGCACCAAAAGAGTGCGCCGTTACGATGTTGTCATCCATGGTGCCGACCTTGACCTCCCATGCGCGTACCTGACAGCCAATTTCAACAGTTTTTTCACGTCGTAAAAAGGGAAGAAAATGCGCATAACAAACTTGAAAATTGGTACACGTCTGAGCATCGGTTTTGGATTTCTGGTGGTGTTGTTGATGGTGATGGCAACATTCGGATCCTCACGGCTATCCATGCTGAATTCACAGATAGATGACGTCATCAACGATAAATATCCTAAAACCGTATTGGCCAACGAGGTCATCGACAAGGTCAACCTGATCGCGCGCGCTTCGCGCAACATATTGCTGATGAACGATCCCGAACAGATCGGCAAGGAAATACAGGTGATCCATGAAGCCAGCCGGAAGAGCCAGGCTGCGATCGAGAAACTCGACGGCATGATCAGCGGCGACAAGGGACGCGCCCTGATGAAGAGCATCCTGGAGGCGCGTACGCAATACAATGCCACGCGCGACGAGGTGCTGCGGCTGGTACAGGAAGGCGCCAGGAACGAAGCCACCATCCTCTTGCTGGAAACGGTCCGGCCCTTGCAATTGGGCTACATGAGCGCGGTTGAAACATTGATCGCGCACCAGAACCAGCTGATGCACGAGTCCGGCGAAGATGCCAAGACCGAGTACCTGGAAGCGCGCAACCTGATGATCGCCCTGGGCACGATCGCCATCGTTTTCGCCGCGCTGACGGCCTGGCTGGTGACGCGCAGCATCACCTCGCCGCTCAACCGCGCCGTCAAGGTGGCGCAAACCGTCGCCGCCGGGGACCTGACCTCGCACATCGACGCCACCGGCAAGGATGAGACCGGGCAACTGCTGCGCGCCTTGCGGACCATGAATGACAATCTCCTCAATATTGTCACGCAGGTACGCCTGGGCACCGACACCATTTCCACCGCCTCGACCCAGATCGCCGCCGGCAACCTCGACCTGTCCAGCCGCACCGAGGAACAGGCCAGCTCGCTCGAAGAAACGGCGTCTTCCATGGAACAGCTGACCGCCACCGTCAAGCAAAATGCCGAGAATGCGCGCGAAGCGAACCAACTCGCCATCTCGGCGTCGGCCGTGGCAGTCGAAGGCGGCAGCGTCGTCGGCCAGGTGGTCGACACGATGACGGCCATCAATGCATCGTCGCGCAAGATTGTCGATATCATCGGCGTGATCGACGGCATTGCTTTCCAGACCAATATCCTGGCGCTCAATGCCGCCGTGGAAGCGGCGCGCGCCGGCGAGCAAGGGCGCGGTTTCGCGGTCGTGGCCAGCGAAGTGCGCACGCTGGCGCAACGCAGCGCCGCCGCCGCCAAGGAAATCAAGTCGCTCATCGACGACTCGGTCGACAAGGTCGACTCCGGCAGCAAACTGGTCGGGCAGGCAGGCCAGACCATGAACGAAGTGGTGGCCAGCGTCAAACGCGTGACCGACATCGTCGGTGAAATTACCGACGCCAGCCGCGAGCAAGGAGAAGGGATCGAACAGGTCAACCAGGCGGTTTCCCAAATGGACCAGGTGACCCAGCAAAATGCGGCGCTGGTCGAAGAAGCCGCGGCGGCCGCCCAGTCCTTGCAGCATCAGGCGTCCAACCTGTCCCAGATCGTTGGCGTGTTCAAGATCGACGACAACCGCCTGGCGCACGATGCAACTGCGGCGCCCGAACAATACGCCCGCAATATCACACCGAAGCCTCCCGCCCTGACGCGTGACGACGGGAAAAACCGTCAGGCGCCGGCAGCTACGGCGGCCAAGGACGACTGGGAACAATTCTAACGATCTCCCTCAGACACACCCGCTGATGCGGGTGTGTTCATCACGGGCTTGCATCCATTCACCAGTATTTGCAAAATACGCCATGTGCTTTTTATGGTGCCCTATCATGCATAGCCTGCCGCCACCCTCGCCAGCCGTTCCGCTTGATGGGAAACCATCATGATCATCCGTGAACGTCCGAATTTCTTAAAGATCTTCTTTCTTCTCCAGGGATCCATCGTCCCCAAGATCCTCCCGCAGATCCTGATCGTCGGCGTCCTTTCGGCCCTGGTGATGTTCGTGCATTTCCGCTGGCCGCACTTCTTGCCGATTTATGACGGCGGGCCTTTCGCACTGCTCGGCATCGCCATCTCGGTATTCCTCAGTTTCCGCAACAGCGCCTGTTACGACCGATGGTGGGAGGGACGCAAGCAATGGGGAGCGCTCATCCACGCCTCCCGCAACCTGGCGCGCCAGACTTGCATGCTGTCTTCGGAAGATCAGAAGCACCTGCTGAACCTCGCCTGCGCTTTTTCCCATGCGCTGGTGCACCATCTGCGGCCGGGCCAGAATGAAGCTGAAAATGTCTCCGCCTTCCTGAGCCCGGAAGAAACCTTGCTCTGGAAAAAAAGCCGTTTCCCTCCCGACCTGATTATCCGGCTGATGGGACGCAAGCTGGTCGCATTGAGGACGCAAGGCACAATCGGCGATATCCCGTACCAGATGCTGGACCGGACAATCGGAGAGATCGCCGGCGTCCTGGCCGCATGCGAGCGCATCCGCTCAACCCCGATACCGTTCCCCTATATGCTGTTGTTGAACCGTACGGCCTTTCTTTTCTGCCTGTGCATCCCATTCGGTTTCGCCCATACCCTCGGCTGGGCGACCCCGTTTCCCACCATGCTGATCGCCTATACGTTTTTCGGACTGGACAAGGTTGGTGACGAACTGGAAGATCCGTTTTCCATGCACGACAATGGCTTGCCCCTGTCATTCCTGGCCAAAGTGATCGAGCTCAACCTGCGGGAAGCGCTTGGCGAAGACAACCTGCCGCCGTTCCCTGTGGCGGAAGCATATATATTGCGTTAGCTTCCAGCGGCCGGTTCTACCCTGTCAGGTCGCCTTGCGTCCTGCATCGCGTCATTTTGCGGTGGTGAAAGGGGGCAATCGCCGCCAAAAGCCAACATCCGGCACGGTTAGCCTTACAAGCTCTTCGCAAAATCAATAATGGCGCTAGTGAGTAAGACAGGTCGCTCCTGTGAAAGCCAATGACCACAATCAGGCACAACGATACTGCCTCGCAAGTCCGTGACCAAAGACGGCATCGCCGCGATTATTTCCGCCATTCCTGGAATGCTTAGTCCGGTATCACGCTCGCCGACAAGATAAAGTGCAGGAATTGATATTGGAATACCAGCGATGGCCGCATCGAGTTTCCAATTTCTGTCCAGATTCCGGTAGTAGTTCAAGCCGCCACGAAATCCACTGCGCTCAAATGATTCAGCAAAAGTAGCCAGGTCATCTTGCGTTAGCCAGGATGGGAGCTGGTCGGGTACTGGAATAGCAGAGAGAAAACCCTCTTTGCGCGAAACCATGCCGAATGGATTGGGTGTTCCATCGTTGGGTAGTCGTGGGCCAGCTTCACCAGAGGCGGCAAACAGAATCTTGAGAAGCGTTTCCTTGACGTTAGCCTCCAGCTCTGCTTCGGCAACGCCCGGTGTTTGAAAGTACAAGGCATAGAGTTCCTCGTCGGCGGTCTTTGGAAAGAAGCTGGACGGAGCTACCGGTGCGCGCGGCATCATGGGAACACCTAGCGCGACTACGCCACGGAAGCGCTGTGGTTGTCGTAAGGCTGCTTGCCATGCGACAGTGGCTCCCCAATCATTGCCAACGATGACTGCGTTCTCCTGCCCTAATGCATCGAGCAACCCAACGATGTCGGCGACAATTTCGCAAATGTCGAACGCTTCGATATCATCTGGACTATCCGTTTTTCCATAGCCGCGCATGTCCGGCGCCACGACATGAAATCCTGCAGCCGCCAGCCCTTTTAGTTGGTGGCGCCAAGAATATGATGTTTCAGGAAAGCCATGACAGAGCAAAATTAAAGGGCCATTGCCTTGTTCGGCAATATGCATGTTGATGCCATTGACTCTCATCATGCGGTGCTGAATGTTGTCCACGCCAAAACCTCCCGGGTCAAAGTATTCGCAACATGATAAGTTACGCATACTTCAAGGTCAACCTCGTCATCCCCTCAAGTTAGAAAGGTAAAGATGCGTACCGATACACGTTTGGCTCGCATGCTGCATGTTTTGGTGCATATGCATTTATTTGGCGGTCGTGAAACTTCAGAAACCATTGCACTCATGCTCAATACCAATCCCGTGGTGGTGAGAAGGACGATGGGATGCCTGCGAAATCACGGCATCGTCCATTCAGAGGGAGGTAAAGGCGGCGGATGGGTGCTGGCGAAACCAGCGAAAAATGTCTCTTTACTCGAAGTACAAGCAGCGCTGAGTGATACGCAAATATTTTCAATCGGCCTGTCCTCTGACCATCCAACATGTCCGGTAGAGAAAGTTGTCAATGTTACGATTGGCGGAGCACTTCAAAAAGCCCAAGACAGTTTTATCAAGGAATTAAAGAGCATCACGTTGGCTGACCTGGCTTCATCTTTTCAGGAAAATAACTGACGTCGCATAAGGTCCCATCGGTTGAGCTTCTGCCTCGACTCTGCGGAGTCAGCTCTGGATTACTGGCTGAGCGGTACTTATTCCAAGCAGAGCGTATTTACTATGCAGGCGACCAGAAACTGCCATCTGCCCAAAAGGAAAATCTCTTTTAACCTCTATAGGCCACCTATGAAATATGTCATGACGGATGTCTTGAGAATCGCTTATCTGGAAGATGGCCCCGGCGAAGGCATCCCGGTCATTTTGCTTCATGGCTTTCCCTACAGCCCGGATTCGTATCGACAAGTAGCAGAACGACTCGCAGCCGACGGGTTTCGCTGTATCAGGCCTTTTTTGCGCGGCTACGGGGAGACGAGCTTTGTGTCGCAAGAGACGCCGCGGTCGGGGCAGCAAGGCGCTCTTGGCGCCGACTTGTTGGCATTGATGGATGCACTGGAGATTCCGCGTGCGGTACTTGCCGGCTTCGATTGGGGCGGCCGTGCCGCATGCATTGTCGCCGCTCTTTGGCCAGAGCGGGTCATGGGTCTCGTCAGTAGCGGCAATGGCTACAACATCCAGTGCCTCAAAACTTCCCAGGAGCCCATAGCGCCGGAAGATGAACATCGGTTCTGGTATCAGTATTACTTTCACAGTCAGCGTGGATACAACGCTCTTTGCAAGGACAGAATGCGTTTGTGCCGTTACCTCTGGCAAGAGTGGTCGCCCACATGGGCGTTCGACGATGCCACCTTTGCGTCGAGCGCGACGGCGTTTGAGAATCCTGATTTCGCGGAGGTCGTCGCCCACTCTTACCGGCACCGCTTCAATTTGGCCGCCGGGGATCCTGCTTACGACCATATCGAAGCCCTGTTGGCGCAACAGCCGTCGATATCCGTGCCGAGCATCGTGCTTGAGGGCGCTGACGATGGCGTAGACAGGCCGATATCGACGGATCTCGACCGTCCGCATTTCACGGGCCGTTACGATAAATTCCTCCTACAGGGGGCTGGGCACAACATCCCCCAGGAATCCCCGCAGCGGTATGTCGACATCTTGAAGAGCCTGCTCCAGGTAACGCGTAGCGGGAGTCGCGCACCGGTATAGGATCAGTCGCCCACCGGGCTCCGCATCACCTGAACCGGAACCGATTTGTAAGAAGGCGTACCGCTCTCTTTGTCGAAGTAGTCCAGCGGAACCAGGACATTGGCCTCCGGATAATAGGCGCCGACCGAACCGCGCGCGATGTTATAGGCGATGGCGGTTATCTTCTCCAGCCGAAGCTTTCTTCCGGGCAGCTTGGTTTCGATGTCGACCAGATCGCCATGTTCGATGCCGCATGCGGCGAGATCGTCTTCATGCATGAACAGGACATCGCGCCGTCCGAACACCCCGCGATAACGGTCATCCAGCGCGTAGATCGTCGTGTTGTACTGGTCGTGGCTGCGCAGCGTGATCAGGCGAAAAGCCTGCTCCCCGCCCAGCGCGCCGGCATCTTCCTGGACTTCGCCATAGACGGAAAACTGCGCCTTTCCTGTCGCGGTCGGCCATTTCCGCTCTGTCGGCGGCAGCGGCAAGCGGAACCCGCCCGGCGACCGGATGCGTTTATTGAAGTCGTCAAAACCGGGCACTGTGCGGGCGATCAGATCGCGAATCCTGTCATAGTCCGCCACCAGCTCCTTCCATGGCACTTTGCTGCCGGGCAAGGCGGCCTGTGCGATACCGGCAACGATGGCCGGCTCGGAACGCAGGTGCTCCGAAGCCGGCGCAAGCTTGCCGGCCGATGCATGGACCATCGACATGGAGTCCTCGACGGTAATCGATTGCGTCCCGCTGTCCTGGACGTCAAGCTCGGTACGCCCCAGGCAAGGAAAGAGGTAGGTTTCTTTGGCCACCAGCAGATGCGAACGGTTGAGCTTGGTGCCGACATGGACGCTCAGGTCGAGCTTTTCCATCGCGGCGAAACTTTGGCCGGCATCGGGCAGCGCCACCGCGAAATTCCCGCCCAGGCAAAGCAGCGCTTTCGATGAGCCGTCGATCATGGCCTGCATCGTCCTCACCGCATCGCGCCCATGATGGCGAGGGAGCTTGAAGCCGAACACATTTTCCATCCCCTGGAGGAAGGATTCCGATGGCTTTTCGGTAATCCCGACCGTCCGGTTTCCCTGGACATTGGAGTGGCCGCGCAATGGGCAAATGCCGGCTCCCGGTTTGCCGATGTTCCCCCGCAACAGCAACAGGTCGGCAATCAGGCGCACATTGGCGGTGCCTTTATTGTGCTGGGTAACGCCCATGCCGTAAGTGATGATGGTGGCATTCGATTTCGCATAGGCCGCGGCGACTTTGCCGAGATCGTCCCGCGTGAGCCCGCTGGCTTTCTCGATATCGGCCCAGGAGGTGGACTTGATCCCTGCGGCAAACGCATCGAAGCCTTCCGTATGCGTCTTGATGAAGTCGTGGTCCAGCACATTGCCTTGCATGTCTTCCATATCAAGGAGCAATTTAATCATGCCGGTGAGTGCCGCCGCGTCGCCGCCTCCCGCGACCTGGAAATAGGTAGAGGCGATTGGCGTCGAGCCATAGCTGGCCATTTCCAGCCAGTTCTGCGGATCGGCGAACCGTTCGAGGGCGCGCTCGCGCAAGGGATTGAACACGATGATGGGAACGCCGCGGCGAGCGGCCTCATGCAGCGTCCCCATCATCCGGGGGTGGTTGGTCCCGGGATTGTGGCCGATGGAAATGATGAGTTCGCAGCAGTCGAAGTCGTCCAGCGATACGGTGCCTTTGCCGATGCCGATCGATTTCGGCAAGCCTACGCTGGTAGGCTCATGGCACATGTTGGAACAATCCGGGAAATTGTTGGTGCCGTATTCACGGGCCAGCAGCTGGAAGAGATATGCGGCCTCGTTCGAGGCGCGGCCTGAGGTGTAGAAATCGACCTGTTCCGGCGACAATCCCCGGAGGATTTCCCCGATCCGCGCAAATGCGTCTTCCCACGCTACCGCCTTGAACTTGTCCGTTGCGCGGTCGTAGACCAGCGGATGGGTAAGGCGCCCTTTATCCTCCAGCTCGTAATCGGATTTCTTGAGGAGCTGGGAGACGGTGTTTTCCTGGAAGAAATCCGGCGTCACCCGCTTGCTTGTGGCCTCCCAGGTGACGGCCTTGGCGCCGTTCTCGCAGAACTGGAAGGTGGACCGGTGCTCCTTGTCCGGCCAGGCGCAACCGGGACAGTCAAAGCCGTCGGGCTGGTTGGTCCGCAGCAGCGTGATGGGCGCCTTCACGCTGGCCATTTGCTCCCGGACTGCTTCGGCGGTCGCCTTGAGCGCGCCCCATCCGCCGGCAGGTGCATCGTATTGCCTGATGCCTGGAACTTCGCGTCGATTCGCCATATTCCTCTCCTTGCGCCAGCCCTGGATCGCCAGGGACGGCCTGATGGACCATCACGGATGACAATGCACTGCCTGCGGGGCTTGCGCCTAGTCGCTATCTTCCGGTGCAATCCCTGCGCTCGCCAAGGCATCCAAACTTGGCACGAAATAGATCGCAGAAGAAAGGGGCGTGGAAAAATCCAGCAACCGATCGGTCTGTTCAATCCCGTCGGGGCCGACCCCATACATCTGCTCAAGCATTCCCAGCGTCACGGAAATGTCGCGGCAAAAACCAACGAACATGATGCCCGACTCCCGCGCATTGCCATAGTTGGCATTGCGCCGGACGATATCCATTTCCTCGCCATTCCTCCGGAACTGGTTTCTGCCGACATGGGAATTGCCAGGCAGCGGGTCCAGTTCGTGGCTGCCGGCTTTGGTTCTCCCCCAGACGCCTTCGGCTTCGCGCACGGGAAGGGCTTTCAGTTTCTCCACGTCCATGGACCATTTCTGCACCAGCACCGTCGAGCCGCCCGCGCCTTTCTCGCCATCGGCAATGATCGCAACGCCATTGGCGCGAAACGGATTGGGATTGGCCACGCCATCGGCGAACCCATCGAAGGTCACATTGTTATGATAGGGAAAGCAGACCTGTTCGCTCACCAGGGTGGCGAAAGGACGCAGCAGCGCCACCGTCTTGCTCATGCTGTCATAGAGCGTGGCCGCATTCGATTGCGTGATCCAGATCCAGAAATCCTGCTGGGTCGCCGGGGCGATCATGCCATTGATGCCGACCAGATCCTGATCGAAGGAATGCAGGTTATCCGGGATATCCTCAGGGAAAATCCCCCGCCACAGCTCCGGCCTGACGCCCAGGACAATATTGGCCGTCCCGCCGGCCAGCTGGTGATGCCGGTCCAGCGTCGGATCCGCGATGCCTGTTATCTCCGCTTCCCACAGTTTGCCCAGCACCTTGAACAGGTCGCGGACATCGGTATTTTCCTTTAATGCGAACTGCAAATGAATCTCATCACGGGCCACCACCGACAGCATTGTTTGCGGAATTGCCATTTTCTTGACCTCGTCTTATCGCCTACCTGATTGTCAACGCACTATCCCTGAAAAACCTTCTTCAGGCAGGACAACAAGATAACTTATCTCGGCATAGGCTGCCTATCTGTCCAGATTATCAAAATGGATTGGCACAAGCCTTGCGGCGCCCATTGCACATTGGCTTCATGCCAGATCAAATGGATTGTCCGGCAGGCGAAATAGGAGCATTCCGGTATCTCCCGAAATATTTCCATGAGAAAATCTTATCGAGATTTTCTGTGAATATATCTCTGATGAAAAGAATGTATAACGTAACCAATAGTTAAAGCTCATCCGGTGAGAGCGCCAGTAACTACGTATTTCGATTTGGGGGATGTGAATCGACGTGGCCGTCTTAATCGTAGAGCACTCGAACGAGGGATCAGCGAGCATACGAAAAGCTCTTCATTCCATGGGGCTTCCCATGAGATCTGTTTCCTCTGTTTCTCAATTGGATGTTGAGATTCAAAAAAAAAGCCGTCAATCATCGTCATTGAGGCTTCCCGAGCCATGGGCGATTATCTGCCGCTGATTGCCAATTTGCGCCAGAAATTTCCCATGCTGGGGATTGTGGTCATCGCTGAGAATTTTGACGAAACGGTTCATGCCAAGGCATTGCATGACGGCGCCGACTATTTTCTCTACAAGCCGCTCAAGGATTCGGTTTTTCTGGCGACGATCCGTTCGTTCTTGCGGCGGCTGCATATCCTGCCCGACTCCGCCCTCAACACGGCAGAGTCGTGGCGCTTGCATCGGCGCAACGGCACCCTGATCAGCCCCGGAAATGAACGCATTAAATTGAGCGACAGGGAATGCGCCGTATTGACTACCTTGTTTTTGAGTCCGCATTTCCCGGTGAGCTCCGAGCGCCTGCTGCATGCGCTCAATATGGCTGCGGATATTTTTGATCCGCATCGAATCGACACCATCATCTATCGAATCAGGAAAAAACTAAACCAGCTCAGTCATTCGACATTCGAAATCAGGAATATTTACGGCAAAGGCTTCATCTGCGTTGGAACGAAAGAAAGTGCGATCTTTTATGTCTGGGATGGATAACAATCTAATTGCATACTTGAGCAGTCTCGGGCTTGTGACCGTATGCCTGGGCATCGCCTGCGCCAGGCTGGCCCGTATCGCGAAACAACGCAATGACCTGGCCGCCAGGCTGGCGGAATCGGCGGCGGCCAATGAAGAACTGAAAAAGCTCGCGCTCTATGACTGGCTGACCGGACTTCCCAATCGGCTGCTGCTGGAAGACCGCATCAACCAGGCAATCGCCAAGGCGCAAAGGGAACAGGGGCGCTTTGTCGTCCTCTTTCTCGACCTCGATTGCTTCAAGATGGTCAATGACAAGTTCGGCCACGCGGCCGGCGATCTCCTGTTGAATCAGATCGCCTTGCGGCTTTCCGAGAATCTGCGCCATCACGACACCGTCGCGCGGATGGGCGGCGATGAATTTGTCGTCGTTGCCGAAGTCATGACAGCGCAGGATATCTCCGCGATCTGCGACAAGGTCGCCGAGTCGTTTGCCAGCCCGTTCCTCATTGCCGGAAAGACGCTGGCCATCGATGCCAGCATCGGTCGCGCGCAATACCCGGAAGATGGCCAATCCATTGAAGATTTGCTGTCGAAAGCGGATGACGGGATGTACAACCTGAAAAATGGCAAGCGTTTCGATGTGAATTACATCATGGGGTGATGCGTCGCCAATGGCCGTGAGGGGAAACCGCCCGAAGGCGGCAATGCCGTTCAGTGAATACCTGAACGGCATTTTCATTTGCAGCGGGAAGATGGCGCCGGTTCGGGCCGGGTAGCGACAAAGCAGCGTACAACGCCCTTACGGCAAACAGGAGAATGACTTAATATAGGCCCGAACTTGCCCGCAATCATCTGCATTGCCCCATCACACCGTTTTTAGCATGGCGACCTATCTTGCGTTAGCTTCGATGAACCTTAACGTGCCCGACAACCGGCCACGACGACAAAAGCGTGCGTTCTATCGTGGGTGACACATTGGACACAGCCGCCACCCTGCATCTGGACACCACATCGAATCCGCCGCATCTGCATGCGGGCGGCGACTGGACCCTGCCTCACTACGGCAAGCTGCAGAACCAAATTGCCGCGATACGCCTGCCGCCGGCGGCGCCCCTGAACATCAGCGTTGCACAACTCACCGCGCTCGATACCTCCGGCGCCGTCCTGCTGGCCGAACTGCTGGGCGCCCCGCGCACGCGCGAACTGGCGCAAGACGGCAGCGGCCTGCCCGCCGCATGGCGTTCTTTGCTGGCCACGGTAGCCCAAGCGCTGGAGCAAACGTCGGCCGCGCCGCCGCCGGCCAAACATGGCTGGATCTCCGACCTGCTGGCGCGCATCGGGGTTGCCATGGTCGGCCTGCGCGCCAACACGGTGGCCTTGCTGGGCTTTACCGGCCTCACGCTGCAAACCCTGGCCGGCAGCCTGTTGCGCCCTTCCCGCTGGCGAGTGACGGCGACCGTCGCCCAGATTGAACAGACCGGCCTGGACGCGGTGCCGATCGTGGCCCTGCTCACCTTCATGGTGGGCGCGGTGATTGCCTTTCTTGGCGCCACGGTGCTGGCCAATTTCGGCGCCAGCATCTATACGGTCGACCTGGTGGCCTTCTCGTTCCTGCGTGAATTCGCCGTGCTGCTGACCGCCATCCTGATGGCGGGGCGCACGGCCAGCGCCTTTACCGCGCAGATCGGC
Organism: Herbaspirillum sp. GW821-FHT09A12; assembly: GCF_059418325.1. Classification (NCBI taxonomy): domain Bacteria; kingdom Pseudomonadati; phylum Pseudomonadota; class Betaproteobacteria; order Burkholderiales; family Oxalobacteraceae; genus Herbaspirillum; species Herbaspirillum sp. GW821-FHT09A12. Next base: position 152,886 of record NZ_JBWKPR010000001.1, on the reverse strand, counting down.
TCGATGAAGGCCAATGAAGAAATCGACGCGATCCGCGCATTGGGCCTGGATCCGCTGCAGATGCTGGTGCTGCCCCGCGTGCTGGCCTTGCTGGTGGCCATGCCGGCATTGACCTTCATCGCCATGATGTCGGGCATGCTCGGCGGCGCCGTGGTGTGCGCACTGACGCTCGATATCAGCCCGACCATGTTCATGACCTTGCTGCAGCAGGATGTCGGCATCCGGCATTTCTGGCTAGGTATGTGCAAGGCGCCGCTGTTCGCTTTCGTCATCGCGCTTATCGGTTGCCTGGAAGGTTTCAAGGTCAGCGGCAGCGCGCAATCGGTCGGCCAGCATACGACTTCAAGCGTGGTGCAGTCGATCTTCCTGGTCATCCTGCTCGACGCCGTTGCGGCATTGTTCTATATGGAGATGGGATGGTGACCCCGGATAACGGCCGGACGGCATCTGAAGTGGTGATCGATGTGGAAGGACTCACCAACCGCTTCGGCAAGCAGACGGTACATGACAAGCTTGACCTGCAAGTGATGAAGGGAGAAATCCTGGGTGTCGTCGGCGGCTCCGGCACCGGCAAGTCGGTTCTCCTGCGCAGCATCGTCGGCCTGCAAAAACCGGCCGCCGGCAACGTCCACGTCTTCGGCCAGAACCTGTCCGCGCTGGCGCCGCAGGAACGCTCCCGCTACGAACGCCGCTTCGGCGTACTGTTTCAGCGCGGCGCCCTGTTCTCTTCACTCACGGTATTGGAAAACGTCGCCTTGCCGCTCGTCGAATACGGCGGCCTGGCGGCCGGGGAAGCGCAGCACCTGGCCGCCGTCAAACTGGCGCTGGCCGGGCTCCCTCCGGGAGCTGGCGACAAGTATCCGGCCTCGCTGTCGGGCGGCATGGTCAAGCGGGCCGCGCTGGCCCGCGCCCTCGCGCTCGATCCCGACATCCTGTTCCTCGACGAACCCACTGCCGGCCTGGACCCGATCGGCGCCGCCGCCTTCGACAACCTGATCGTCACCCTGCGCGACGCGCTGGGACTGACGGTCTTCCTGGTGACCCACGATCTGGATACACTGTACGCAATCTGCGACCGGGTAGCGGTGCTGTCAGCCAAGCGGGTACTGGTCGTGGCCGATATCGACACGGTGGCGGCAACGCCGGATCCCTGGGTACACGACTATTTTCAAGGGCCGCGCGGCCGCGCAGCCAGTCAGGCCGCACTTGGCAACGCCGCACTTTCACAGCAGGAACCACACTGACCATGGAAACACGTGCCCATCATGTCCTCATCGGACTCTTCACCGTCCTGGTCGCCGCGGCGGCCTTGCTGTTCTGCCTGTGGCTCAACAAGTCCAGCGGCGACAAGGACATCAGCTATTACACGATCGTCTTCAACGAAGCCGTCAGCGGCCTGTCCAAAGGCAGCCCGGTGCAGTACAGCGGCATCAAGGTCGGCGATGTTTCCTCGCTGACCCTCGATCCGCAAGACCCGCGCAAAGTGCTGGCGCGCATCCGCATCGTCGGCAACGTCCCCATCAGGCAGGATACCGGCGCCAAGCTCGCCCTTGCCGGCATCACCGGGACTTCCCTGATCCAGCTCACCAACGGCTCCCCGCAAAGTCCCAAACTGGAGGGCAAGGGCGACAGCGATCCGGTCATCATCGCCACGCCCTCGCCGCTGAGCGCGCTGCTGGCCAATGGCGAAGATGTCATGACCAACGTCAATGACGTGCTGCTCAACGCCAAGCAGTTCCTGGCCCCGGACAACGCCCGCCGTTTCGGCGAAACGCTGCAGCACCTGGAGCAGGCGACCAGCAGCCTGGCGGCCCAGAGCAATGGCCTGGGCCAACTGGTCCAGCAAATCGGCGACGCGTCGCAGCAAGCCAATGCCGCCATGCTGCAGGCCAACCGCCTGCTGTCGCATCAAGGCACCGACGCCATGAACAACATGCAGCAAGCCATGGCATCGCTGGCGGCCAGCAGCAAACAGATCGAACAGTTGCTCAGCCAGAACCAGGGCGCGCTCAACAGCGGCGCGCAAGGCCTTGCCGAGATCGGCCCGGCCGTCGCCGAACTGCGCAACACGCTGGCATCGGTCCGGGCCATCAGCCGCAAACTCGACAGCAATCCCGGCGGCTATCTGCTGGGGCAAGAAAAAATCCAGGAATTCCAGCCATGAACCTCCTCTCCTTTCGCACCCTGTCGGCGGCATGGCTGCTCAGCCTGACCGCCGCCTGCTCGATCCTGCCCAAGTCCGAGCCGGTCGCCATCTACCGCTTGCCGACGCTGGCCGCCGGCCAAGCCGCAGCCAGTACCCCGGCTGCGCCGGCCAGCCAGCGTTCGCTGAAGATAATCACGCCATATGGCGGTCGCGCCATCGACAGTGAACGGATCCTGGTCCTGCCTGAAGGCAACCTGATCCAGTCTTATCAAGGCGCGCGCTGGAGCGACCCGGCGCCGGTCCTGTTGCGCAACCGGCTGTTGCTGGCGTTTTCCGCCGATGGCCGCATCCGCAACCTGTCGACCGACGACAACAACGTGGCGGCCGACCTGGAACTCGGCGGCGACCTGATTGCCTTCCAGACTGAATACCGCAACGGGGCGCCGGTCGTCATCATCCAATTCAATGCGCGCCTGGTCGATACCGCCAGCCGCCGGATCATTGCCGTGCGCAGTTTCAATGTCAGCCAGCCGGTTGCGGGAACCAAGGTGCCGGAAGTCGTCAATGCCTTTGGCGCTGCCAGCGGTACGTTGGCGGCGGAAATTCTCGATTGGGTGACGGGAGCGCCGGGCATGCATGCCAAGTCCTGATGCGAGTCTGGCTGAGCGCTGAAGCGACCGAGGCTTGCAAGATGCTGATGATCTGTCGTCGGTAGTTTCCAGAATCAACGCCAGCCTTGACTAATAAGGATCGGGCTTTTCGATACAAAGCATCTGCCTCGGTGCCGGCGCGTCGACTACATCTCTGAATGCATACTGCTGGCAATTTTCAGCGGTCGCTAACACCTATCGAAGACTGATACGTGCCAGGACTCGAGTCTCGCTGTTGACTTAGTCCCAAGATGCCGAAGATCCCGGTTTAGCGTGGTACCGGGTCACCTTGAAAGCAGACTGGAGTAAACCCGATGAAGTTAAAGCAACGTTTGGCAATGCCAGCATCCTGAAAGATGGCCGTGTCGTTTTCAATATTGCCGGAAACAAATATCGACTCATTGTTTGGATCAACTATGACTACCGCATCGTTTATGTCCGTTTTATTGGAACCCATGCCCAGTACGACAAAATTGATGCCCAGACGATTTAATGGAGCAGATCATGGATATCAAACCTATCAAAACTGATGCCGACTACCGTGCCGCGCTGACAGAAATCGAGGGACTTATGATGGCCAAGCTCAATACACCGGAAGGTGATCGCCTGGATGTCCTTGTCACGCTTGTCGAAGCCTACGAAGCCAAGCACTATCCGATCGATCTGCCTGATCCTGTCGAGGCGATCAAATTCAGAATGGAACAAGCCGGGCTTACCGTTAAAGATCTGGAACCGTATATTGGCCGATCCAATCGCGTCTATGAAGTCCTTAATAGAAAGCGCCCTCTCACTCTCGGGATGATTTGGAAGCTCAATAGAGGGTTGGGTATTCCCGCAGAGAGCTTGATAAAGCCTCCTAAAACGATTGCTACTTAATGAAGCGTTCTATTGGAAGCGCGGTAATTCCAATGATAGCTTGGTCAAACTCACCCCAAAAATTTCTTTAAGAAAGCCGCCCGAAAGCGGCCTGCCGAGAGCATCCTAACCAAAGATATTCGAATCTCGTAACAGCTGCAAAACAGCGATTACCAGTTCGACAATCCTGATTAGGAACTCGACCCATTTCTGGATCATCATGTTGTTCTCCGTCGGATTTATCAAAATACCCGATCAGAAATGGCAAACATGCATACATAAAAAGTAAAAGATCACAGAAAGAGTGTCACTCTTACCTGGCAGATCAGCTTTCTTCGAATTCCCCCTCAGAACTTGATATTCCTAGACTACGTATCTGGAGTATGGGGAAATAGGGGCGGACGTCAAATAAAATGCCACCCCAATCAGCCCCTCCGACGAGCGATGAAAAAATACAAATGGAGGACAGCGGTGTCCGACGCGATCACACAAGCAGGCTAGTTGCGCGGTTGGGTAGAAAGATCGACCGATTCTATATGCACGCCCGGGATTTTCTCAAACGTATGCAGTCCGGCGTGTCCAGCCACAGCGTTCGTGATGAGCGTCCAGGGTTTTTCGACAGGCGTCCAATGCTGCTGGCTATCCCGGTTTAACTTGTCTGAAGTGACCAGCACAAACACGTTGGCAGCCTGACGAATGATGCATTCTTTCAAGAAGGCCTGATCGACGGTCGCTTCGCATAGTCCGCGGCCGGCGCCCCGGCCAGCCAGCGTTCGCTGAAGATAATCACGCCATATGGCGGCCGCGCCATCGACAGTGAACGGATCCTGCTCCTGCCTGAAGGCAACCTGATCCAGTCTTATCAAGGCGCGCGCTGGAGCGACCCGGCTGAGCACTGAAGCGACCAAGTTTCGTCAGCAAAGGCGAACTTTTGCAACTAGGCATCCGGATTTCTATCTATGTTTTTGCAGTTGCTTTCTTCTTGTCGGCGCCTGCTTTTTTGCTATCTGCTTTCTTTTTGCCAGCTGCTTTCTTTTTACCTGCTGATTTCTTTTTACCTGCTGATTTCTTTTTACCTGCTGATTTCTTTTTTGCAGCTGATTTCTTTTTTTTCTTCGTCGATACCGCGTCATTACTTGCTGGAGCGCTTTTAGCCGGAAGGCCCCACAATCCAGGAAGCGTTGCTGCTTTAGCCCGCGCAAGCGACGCCGCCTCCCGCCCTCTTTCCTTTTCCTCCGCCCTTTCCTTCTCATCGGCAGCATCCAACTCATGCCTCTCCCGCTCGGCCGCTTCTTCCCGCTCTAGCAAAAGCCTCTGCCGCTCCCGCTCTTTCGCCCTCTCCGCCGCCTCTCTCGCCTGACGTCGGATAAGTGTCTCAATTACACCAGGCTCAGCCTCTGCGTTTGCCCGCCGTATTTTGGCCTTCTTGGCGTCTACGCGCTCACCGTCGTCTGAATCATCATCGTCCGTTCCATTGAACTTTTTCTCATCGTCATGCCCTTTTCGCTTCGAAGAAACATTTCTTTCTGCAGACGACGAAGAAACAGCTGCAGCACCATGCGCGGAGGATGCCCCGATAGAAGCTGCGGCAGTGGAAGGTGCAGCAGCTGCAACGGAGGGACGCCAAACGTGGCGAACCTCCCATTGATATGTGACGGCTCCGTCCCCTGCACCGAATGTTCTCAAGTACAGCACTGCATCACGAGGCTTAGAGAAAACAACAAAGCCTGCACCGGCCCCTGACGGCAGTGCGCGGCTTGATACGGGAATGTCCCTGGATACGTAATCGCCACCCAGTGCATAAAAGTTACGGCCGGCTTCAGCCGCCTTACCTACATATCCCTGGGCTTCCGTTTTTGCCTCGGCTTCATGACCAGCTGGCTTTATTTCGTAGAATGCGTTACCACGCATAAAGTCAACGAATCCTATCTCGCCTTTTCTGTTCTTTGACGCACCCGGAATACCAAATTCCGGTTTTGCCCTGTTGCGCAACTCATCTTTCTGGATAGTTTCGTGCGCCGCATTTCCTCGTTCTATATTTGTAGGAAACCTCTTCGCCGTTGAAAGGTCTTCCCCGGCAAATGCGCTTTCCACCAGTCCCGGTGTGGGCGCGAAATTCGATGCCCACCCGACATAGCTAATAACCTTGCGCTGGATGACGCTACCTCCTGCAAAGCCCTGATGTTGCCTGGCAGTTGGTGGCTGTTCTGACGTTTTGGATGATGCCTGCAGAGTGAAGGCGCGCTGCCCCATCATGTCGGCCTCTCGCTCCAAGTTAACATCCTCATTGAGATGCCCATCGCCTTTCAATTGCCTCATCGGTGCAGCTCGTCCCTGCGCCTGTTGCACCACATGCCATGCCTCATGCGGCAGATGGCGTTCTTGGCCTGGCCCCAAATGAATATCACTTCCTTGCGCATAGGCATGCGCGCTTAGCTGTGCGGGCTGAGACGAGTTGTAGTGAACCTTGACATGATCCAAGCTCATGCCAGATAACGATTCCATTCCGGACTTGAGGTCGTCTGGCAAACCCGTCTTGTTTTCTTTCATTTGAATGACGGATTGCAGTTGCGCCAAGTGTTGCGAACGAGGGCTTGTGTGGGCGATGTTCTGGAGTTTCCGCTGAAGTAAAGCGCTAGGACGGTTATCTACGAACGACGCAGGTACGATCCCTGATCGCCCCTCCCCCTCCGCCTCCCTTTGAGCATAGTCCCGCCGTGAGTCGTTCTCCGACTTCTGTTCCGCCTGCACATTCATCGGTCACTTCCCACAAGGTGAAAAACACGAAAATTCTTATGCGAATTAATCACACAAGCAGGCTAGTTGCGCGGTTGGGTAGAAAGATCGACCGATTCTATATGCACGCCCGGGATTTTCTCAAACGTATGCAATCCAGCGTGTCCAGCCACAGCGTTCGTGATGAGCGTCCAGGGTTTCTCGACAGGCGTCCAATGCTGCTGGCTATCCCGGTTTAACTTGTCTGAAGTGACCAGCACAAACACGTTGGCGGCCTGACGCATGATGCACTCTTTCAAGAAGGCCTGATCGACGGTCGCTTCGCATAGTCCGCGGCCGGCCACCACGCCATCGGCTCCCAGAAACGCTTTGTCGAAGGTAACCCGGCTCAGCGCCAGTTGCGCGATGGGACCAAAGGTGCTCATGCTGGATTCGCGGACATCGCCGCCGATCAGCGTCACGCCGACCTGGCTTCCCGCCAGGGCCTGCACCACCAGCAGATTGTTGGTGATGACTTTGACGTCTTGCCGTCCCGCCAATACCTTGGCCAGGGCCGCCGTGGTGGTGCCGGCATCGAGGAAGACGGTATCGCCCGCGGCGACATGCGCTGCAGCTGCCCGGCCGATAGCATCTTTCTCCGCCTGGAAACTGTGGCTGCGCTGTTCGAGCGATTCTTCCGGAGCATGCACACTGACCGAGGCGGCGCCGCCGTAGGTGCGCAAAATGAGTCCGTCATCCGCCAAGGCGCGCAAGTCGCGGCGTACGGTGACTTCCGAGATGCCGAAATGATCGCACAAGGCGCCCACTTCGGTCATGCCGGACAGAACTGCCTGCACCATGGCCTCGCGACGACGGGAAACTTTCATAGTTTGAAGGGAAAATGGTTATCAACGCCGCCCGCATCGCCTGCGGGTGCACACGGCATTCCGATGCTCGCCGAGTATACCCATTTTCCGCCTCCGACAGCAGCCCTTCGGCGGCATCGCCAAGGCGCAGGCGCTTTCAGACGGGAGCTGTGGTGCCGCTGCGCGCCAGCAACTGCCAGGATTTGTCCGACCTGGTCCAGCACATCAATACCTTGATGTGGCTGGTGCTCTTTTTTTCGTCATTGTTCACGACATCGTAGGTGTGCCGCACGATGCCGACCGGCCCAAGCACATCGACGGTCTGTTCGGAGGTGGCGATAGACAGATAGCGCTTCTTGCCGGCGATATTGCCCAGCAAGACTTCTTTGCTCCACACACGTCCGTCGGAGTGCGAGTACGTCAGATGGTCATGCAAGATGTGATTGAGGATCGATCCGTCGCCGTCTTCCAGTGCGCGCCGCAACATCTCGACAGCCGCGTCCAGTGAGCCGGCTTCGGCAGCGGCGGCCGGCGTTGCAAATCCGGCGGCAGCGATTCCGGTGCTCAGCGCCACAATGGCCTCCCTGCGGGTGATTTTTGTTTTTTCCATATCGTCTCCAGTTTGCTTGTCTTGATTCAGGCGGCCGCTGCCATGCTTTGTGTCACCCAGCTCTCTTCCACGCACACGTATTTGATGTTCTGCCGGAAGTAGGTATAGGCGATGTGCAACTTGCCGTCACCCGATTGCACAATCGAGGGATACGAAAACTCGCGGTTGCGCTTGTCGGCCGAATTGTTGGTCATGCAGTAGCCGTCGCCGACTTCCAGGTTGCGCATCGCCGGCCAGGTATGGCCGCCGTCGTAGGAAATAGCCAGCGTCATCGGCGCGCGCGGAGCCCCCCAGAAGGCGATGCCGCGATGCGATGCCGACTGCGCCGCCAGTTCGCCGCTGTCTTCCGAATCCTCGATATCGTCATACAGGGACGCGCGGCGCTCGGTGCTCTGCGCGGCACTGCTGTTATTGAATACCAGGCCCAAATGGCCGTTGGCCAACGCCAGAAACTGGATCGAGGAATTATTGTTCGGCAATGCCAACGGACGCGGCTCGCTCCAGATCACGCCGTCATCAGAACGGCTGGAATAGATATGATCAGCCCAGCGGCTGCGGTACAAGGCCAGGAAACCGCCATCCTTCAGCGCTTGAATGTTCATATGCACGCAACCTACGCTGCCGGGGACTTCATGCCCGGACCAGGTGCGACCCTGATCGGTCGAACGCATGACAAGGCTGATGTCGTCATTGCCCGACCAGCGTTCGCCGTCGGCCGTACGGCACATGAATACCGGGCACAGCCAGGCGCCGTCGCGCGCTACCACGATAGGCTGACGGACGAAGGTGCCGGGCTTGTCGAACAATGTTTCTATCGGCCCCCAGGTCTGGCCCTTGTCCTGCGAAATGCGGCGACGGACGATGGACGTATTCTGGTGGCCGGACAATTGTGCGGTATAGATCAGCCAGAGCGCGCCGTCCGGCGTTTCGAACAGCACCGGATTTTGCTCCGAGCGGGTGGCGTCGTCCGACAGGCGCACCGGCGGCGACCAGACATCGCTGCCCGCGCGCAGTCGCGACATGTAGATGGAAATATCGGGGATACCTTCCTGGGTGCCGCCAAACCATGCACACAACAGATCGCCGTTGGATAGCGCGGCCAGATTCGCGGCGTGATTTTGCACGGTAAGCGCGGGCAAGTGCGCATCGAGCCGGGCGGCGTCTCCTGCCGCGCGACGGAGCTGTCCCGACACGCCGGCTTCGGGCGCGGACGGGGCCAGGGATTGAGTAGCGGAATTCGTCATTTTGTCATCCTGGAGGTTGTCACGTACTTCAGTTTTGCTGTCGGGGTTGCCCCTGCAAGTCGATGGAAGCGACTTGCTCGCTGTCGGCGCCAGCGGTCGGCTTGCCTGGGAAAATCAACTTCTCGAGCACCATGACAATCGCCGGCGCGATAAGCGCGACGTACATATTGTCGATGCCCCACGGGTTGTCCAGCAGATACCAGGCGGTGGTGGCGACGGTCGCCAGCACCAGTGCCGAGATCGCGCCACGATTGCTGTTGAACAGCGGCAGATAGATCCCCATCAGGGCGACCACGGTAACGGTCAGGCGCAAGGCGCGGGTGAAGAAGGAGAGCGCGAGGATCTGCGGCACGAACAGCACAAAGATCAGCGGCACGAAACCCACCACCAGGGAGATGAGCCGCGTCGTGCGCAGTTCGCGTTCCGGCGTGGGGTGGTAGCGCGGCACATAGAAGTCCTTGACGATCAGGGATGCGATGGCCAGCGCGACGGTGCTCACACTCACAAATATCGACGCCACCAGCGACACCGTCACGATGCCCGACAACAGCGGATGCATGTGCTGCAGGAAGATGGGCAAGGCATACAGACCCTTGATTTCCGGGAACAGGAATTTGGCAGACACGCCCAGCAGACCCAGGGCCAGTGCGATGGGCACGCACAAGGCGGCGGCGATCAGGGTGGACTTGCGCGCATCTTCGGCCGAACGGGCGCCGGAGATAGCCTGAATGATGAACTGCGTGGAGAAGATCGCTCCTGCGGTGCCGATGATCCAGGCGCCGATGGTGCCGCCGCCAAGCGCCCCATTCCAGGTGAAATAATGTTGCGGCATGGTCTCAATCATCGGCGAGATGCCGCCGGTCATCGACAGCGCCACCCATACCAGGATGCCGATGCCGAGAATCTTGACCCCGCTGTGGAGAATGGTGACGTAGAGCACGCTCTTGAGTCCGCCATAGGCGAAGTAGATGGTGCTGACGATGGCGGTGATCACGGCCGCGGTCGGCAAATTGATCTTGAGCACCGTTGAAATCGCCGCCGCGCCGCTGACGTAGTTGCCGACGTTGACGATGAACAGCGCGTAGATCATGACGGCAGACACGACCAGCTTGGCCGTCTTTCCGTATTTCTGCGCGATAAAACCGGAGATGGTGAACTCCCCCGATTTGTAAAGGCGCTTGGCCATAAACAGACCGAACAGCAGGAAGCCGATTGACGCGGCGAGCACGGACCACGATGCCGCGATGCCGACATTGAATGCTTCCTGGGACGTGCCGATGGTGGACTTGGCGCCGATGAATTCAGACATCAGCAAGATGGCGATCACCACAGCCGGCGCCGAACGGCCGGCGACCATGAATTGCTCCGTGGTCTTGCCGCGCAGCCGTATGCTCATCCACGACGTCGCCACGATATAGATAACAACCATGGCGACGATAATGGCCGTATCCAGCATACCGAACTGGTTCATTGCGTTCTCCTCCCGATCCTCGAAGATCGGAAAACTGTTTTAGGTTATATTGCGCATCCCTGCCGCCGTCCGGATCGACTCCGCGACGACGGCCGGGATACCGTCAAGCTGCCAGGGCAGCGTGGCGCGTAGCGAGGTCTTGTGCCTGCTTGAGCGCTTCCAACATGCTTCCTTCGTCTGCGATTCCTTTTCCTGCGATGTCGAATGCGGTGCCGTGGTCAACCGAAGTCCGGATGACGGGAAGGCCGACCGTGACATTGACTCCCGCTTCCAGTCCCATCACCTTCACCGGGCCGTGTCCCTGGTCGTGATACATGGCGACCACCACGTCGAAGTCGCCGCGGCCGGCCCGGTAGAACAAGGTATCGGCCGGCAGCGGGCCTTCCACATCCCAGCCGCGCTCGCACAGGAGCTTGATGGCCGGGATGATTTTTTGTTCTTCCTCGCCGTAACCGAACAGGCCGTTCTCGCCGGCATGCGGATTGATGCCGCACACGCCGATGCGCGGCGAACTGATGCCCGCGCGCACCAGGGTCGCATGCGCGCGCTCTATCGTGCGCTGCACGAGCCCTGGTTCGATCCGGTTGATCGCATCGATCAGGCCGATGTGGGTAGTGACGTGGATCACGCGCAGCTTGGGCGCGACCAGCATCATCGAGACTTCGGGAATGCCGGTCAGATGCGCCAGGATTTCGGTGTGACCGGGGAAAATGTGGCCGCCGGCATGCAGCGCTTCCTTATTCAAGGGGGCCGTGCAAATTGCATCCAGTTCGCCCGCCGAGGTCAGTTCGACCGTGCGGGCAATGTATTGATAGGCGGCATTGCCGGCCAGCGCCGACAATTTTCCGTAAGGCAGATCCGCGGGAATCAAGCCGAGGTCGATGCAATCGATTTCGCCGTAGGTGAAACGGGCTTCGGCGGGACTGGAGATGGCGCGCACGCTCAGAGACACCCCCGCGATGCGGCCGGCGTTGATGAGACGACTGGCATCGCCGATGACGAGAGGCCGGCACCCCTGGTAGACCGAGCGTTGCGCCAGGCTCTTCATGATGATTTCCGGCCCTACGCCGGCGGCATCACCCATCGTGATGCCAATAACCGGACGATATGTCATATTTTCCTCTCTGCTGGATAGATGCGGCGCTTGCGCGTCCGCTTGATGCATGGTCTTGAGTTTTTCCCATGCGCGATAGAGCGTGTCCGGCTGGCCGAAGCCGCCGGCCTTTGTCACGACCGGCAATACGCGGCCCAGGTGATCGGCGATCATCAAAGGAACGCCGGTATCGATCTCGGCCACAATGTTCAACGTATCCACGCCCATATTCGAGAGCATGGCGCGGGCGGTCTCTCCGCCCGTGGCGATCAGTCCGGCGGCGTAGCGGGTAATGGGGCCGAGATGCCTGGCCAGCTCGCGCGCCAGGCGCGCGCCGTCGCTCACGCTGGCCCGCTCCGATTGGCTGAGCACCACCAGCGCGCTGCGACCGCACTGCAACACCTCCGACACGCGCGCAGCAAGCTCGTGCGCCTTGGTCGATGCCGGGTCCAGCAAGGCCGGCGCATCGCACTGAAACATGTCGATGGCATCGGCGCCGCGCTCCTTGAGGATGAGGGCCTGGCCGTGGGAAACGCTGGACATGCTACCGACGATGGCCAGAATTCCTTGCGAGGATGCCGCCGCCGAATCCGGCATGGCGTGTTTCTTTTTACCGTCGACAAGCCGTAGCGACGCAGCGCCATTGAGCATCCGGATGAGCGGCGTCGCCAAGCCCGCGGAGCCGACCCAGAACACCCCCGGCAAGGCAGCCGAAGCGGCGGCGACGCATTCGAGGTCGGCCTCCGTTTCACTGTCGCAAACCACTGCCTGACATTGGGCGGCGAGACACGCGGCCAGCTCGTCGCGCAAACGTTCACCACCCTCACGCACGGTATTCAGGCGGATCAGCGCGACCTTCAGCCCTGCATCTGACAGTATGGCGACGATGTCGGCCTTGCCCGCAATCCGTTCATTGCGCCAAACCTCCGACTCTTCGACCTGCACACCGAAAACAAACTGCCGCCCATCCTTCGTGGTGCGCCCAGCCTGCGGAAAAGCCGGTGCGACGATGGCCATGCCGGCGTCTGAGAGCGCGGCTATCTCGGCGGCGACATTGCCGCGCAGCGTCGAGTCGATCTTCTTGTACAGTTTTCGGTCGCCGGCATGCGCGCGCCAGGCCTGTAGGTTCAGATGCGCGGCCTCCGTGCCGGTGTGCTGGCGCGAATCGGTATCCAGCGCCAGCACGTCGATATCGACGGCCGGTTTGTCGCTACGCGTGCCCAGCAGCACCGTGCTGTCCAGGCCGAAATTAACGCAGGTGACCGCGCAGTCGGCAGTGCCGGACAAATCGTCGCCAATGATCAGAAGGCGCGCGCGGTGGGCCGTACGGGCATTCATGGCAGCAGTCTCTGGTAGATCGACCTGATGTCGGCCAGGCTCAGCGGCTTCGGGTTGTTGCCGAGCAGGCGTTTGACTTTCGACGCCGCCAGCGCCAATGCGTCCAGGTGTTCTTCCGCTACGCCGAATGCACGCAGGTCCTGCGGGATGTCGAGGGCCGCGGTCCATTGGCGCAGCCGCGCCAGCAGCTTTTCGGCGGCGGCCTGATCGCTGTCGTCATGGCGGGCGATGTCGAGCGCATGCGCCACGTTGGCCAGACGACCGACGATGGCATCCAGATTGAAGGCCATGACATGCGGCAGCAGCATCGAATTGGCCACGCCATGGGTGATGTTGAACATGCCGCCCAGCGGATAAGCCAGCGCATGCACGGCAGCGGTTCCGGCGGCGGTCAGCGCCAGCCCGCCGTACATCGATCCGATCAGCATGGCTTCGCGCGCAGGCAGCGAGCGGCCGTTCTCGTATGCTTCGATGAGGTTGGCACCGATCAGGCGCATGGACTCCATGGCGAACATGTCGCTGATCGGATTGGCTTTGGTTGAGATATACGATTCCAGGGCATGAATGAACGCATCCATGCCGGTCGCCGCCGTAATCGGCTTGGGCAGATCGAGCGTCAACGCAGCGTCAAGTATCACCAGTTGCGGCAGCAGATGGCGGCTGACGATGCCGACCTTCAACTCTTCGTCGGGCAAGGTGACGATGGCGTTGGGCGTGACTTCGGAACCCGTGCCGGAGGTGGTCGGCACCAGAATCAGCGGCACGCCGGGCAATGCGATCAGGTCCACGCCCAGCCATTCACGCAGGGGCTGGCGGTTGGTCATGCGCACGGCGAAGAGCTTGGCGGCATCGAGGACGCTGCCGCCGCCGATGGACAGCACCGCATCAGGCGCAAACGGCTCTATTTGTTCCCGAAAGACGCTCTCCACGTTCTCGATGGTCGGTTCCGGTTGCACGTCGCGCACGACCAGGGCTTGCACATCCTTTTCTCTTAGCGCGGCGACCACCCGCGCCACCACCCCGGTTCTCTCCATGACTGGCTGGGTGATCAGGGCGATGCGGCGCACCGGCCGGTCGAGCAGCGCCAACTTGTCCGTCAGTTGGTCGAGACTATTGGGGCCGTGGACAATGTGCCTGACGGTTTGAAAGTGATAGAGGGAACTCATGCCTGGATCTGTTGTGGTAATCGGAAAGACTGCGGCCCAATCCGCGTAAATCAGGACACGCGCGGATACGCCGCGAGCGCCTTGAGCAGGCGTTCACGCGAGGCATCGTCAAGCGGTTGGGCCGGCGAGCGCGCCGGTCCGGCCGGCATGCCCAGCATATCGGCCGCCGTCTTGAGCACGACCGGCAAGGTGCCCAGCGCAAAGGCGTCGCGCAGCGGACGCAATGCTTCCTGGGCCTTGCGGGCGGCGGCGATGTCGCCTTTCTGGAAGTTGTTCCAGATCGACATCACGACGCTGGGCACTGCGTTGGTGGTCGCGGCAACCGCGCCATCGCCGCCGGCGATGAGCGTCCACAGGATCATGGAATCGGTGCCGGTAAATACGGCGAAGTCATCGCGGCGCAGATTAATCAACTGCAGCAGGCGATCGAAATCCCCGCCGCTGTCCTTGATGCCGCGGATGTTCGGAATGTCGGACAGGCGGCGCACCGTATCAATATTGAGCGTGATGCCGGTCTTGGCCGGGATGGTGTACAACATCACCGGCAGCGGGGTGGACCGGGCGATACGCTCGTAGTGCTGATACAGTTCCGGCTGCGTGGCGCCGTTGAAATACGGCGTGATCACGGAGACGGCATCGACGCCCTGCTCCTGCATCTTGTGATTAAGTTCGATGACCTCGCGCGTGGCATAAGCGCCGGTGCCGGCGATGACCGGCACCCGCCCGCGCGATTGCTCTACGGCGATGCGAGCAACGCGCAGTTTCTCTTTTTCGGAAAGCGAAATAAATTCGCCATTGGTACCGAGCACGAACAAACCATGGACGCCGGCATCGATCAGGCGATCGACAAGAACGCGAAGACCGGCCTCGTCGATTTCCTCGTCCCGGGTCATCGGGGTAATAAGCGCAGGGACGATGCCCTTGAACACGATAGACATATATCGATTGTCTCCAATATTTTTAGGACCGGATTCAGGTCAAGCTATCAGCACAAGCTCGGGGGCGGGTTAATGCCCATGTAATGCCCATGCTTAATATCACCCTGAATCCAATAACGATTAATTCGAAATGATTAATTCGATCAATTCGATCAATTAAATCGCATATTCTATTTTAATCTCTAATTTATCGATTATTTCGATCACTTTACAACGAAGAAAAGAGAAATTCAAGCGCTGCATTTAAAATATATTGATCAATTCGATCGTTTAACTGATAACACCGAACAATTTCCTCAGGCAATATTCACAATCGAATCGACCAATAGCGAACATACCTCCTCAGGATGGCGGGCCTCTCACAAGCCAACGCTCGCAGCGCTGAATGGCGCTGCGTTAACGTGCGAGATTGCTTGCGTGGCTTGGCCGCTTGGAGGAGTGACGCCAGTAGTGAATTGAAAATAAAAAAGCCCTTGAGTAATCAAGGGCTTAGTAAATCTTGGCGGAGAGAGGGAGGAGTCGAATTAACGCTATGTCCAGTAGCGACGAGGACTCCTTTGAAATGCAGGCAAAAAGCTGTCATTGAAGAAATGAGCATGACCTATCTGGCAACCATCGAGCGCCCGCCAAGCTACGATTATCGCCTCAACGTTTTCCGGATAGAGAGTTGCGTCCTGGAGCCTGCCTGCGCACCGCGCCAGGCACGCCCTCGAAGCACTGACCCAGCCACTGCGCAAAGACGCGTACGCGCGCGGAAAGTTGCCGGTTTTGAGGGTACAGCACCGACACCGGCATCGGTGGCGGCGGGAAGCGGGGCAACACGATCACCAGCCTACCTTCCGCCAATTCGGCCTCGATGCGATAACGAGGGACTTGCACCAGGCCCAGGCCCGTCAGCGCTGCCCCGGTGTAGAGATCGGCGCCACTCACCGAGACGGTCGCGCCTAACTTGATCTCGACGACTTCGCCGTTGACGGTGAAGTCCAGCGCCACAGACCGGCCTGTGGCGCTGGAAACGTAGTCCACCGCCGCATGCGTTCGAAGGGCATCGAGATCGGCTGGTTCGCCATGGCGCGCCAGGTAGGCCGGGCTGGCGACTGTGACCTGCTCCATCAACGCCACCTGCCGGCCGATCATCGATGAATCCTGCAGGGTACCTGCGCGCAGCACGCAGTCCACCCCCTCCCGGACAAGATCGACCAGTCTGTCGTCCTCGCTCAAGCGAAGCGTGATCTCTGGATATTGCGCCAGGAAATCACCAAGCGTCGGCATCACGAAATGCTTGGCCAGGGTGCCCTGCAGGTTTACCCGAAGCAGGCCCTTGGGCGGAACGTCGCGGAACGAGCCTTCGGTTTCCTCCAGGTCGGCCAGCAGGCGCGTACAGCGGTGATAGAACGCCTCGCCGTCATGCGTCAAGCATACCTGCCGGGTGGTGCGCTCGAGCAGGCGCACGCCCAGCCGCTGCTCCAGCCGCTTGATCAGGTTGGTGACCGTGGCGCGCGGGATCTGAAGATCTTCGGCGGCCAGCGAGAAGCTGCTGCGGTCAGCGATGCGTACAAACACTTGCATCTCCTGAAATCGATCCATGGTGGGCCTCTATCGCCTCATAGTTAAAGTAAATGGAATTATGTTGCCAATATTATAGTATTTATAATTTTTTATAAACAGTTCATCATTCGTCTTGCCCTATCCCCAACCCAACCACAAGGAGTTAGTCATGTTGAATCCAAATCCAAAAATCGCCCTGGTGACGGGCGCTTCCCGCGGCATCGGCGCAACCATCGCCCGCCGCCTGGCTCACGATGGCTTCGCCGTCGCCATCAACTACGCAACCAGCAGCACCGAAGCCGATGCGCTAGTCGCTGAACTCCAGCAGAGCGGTGCCTCGGCCTGTGCCGTCCAGGGCGACGTGTCCAAGGTCGACGACGTGCGACGCATCTTCGAGACTGTCGAACGACTGCTTGGCAAGATCGACGTGCTGGTCAACAACGCCGGCATCCTCAAGACCATGCCGCTGGCGCAAAGTAGCGACGAGCTGTTTGAGCAGAGCTTCGCCATTAACGCACGCGGCGTCTTCAACACGCTGCGAGAAGCGGCCGCCCGCATGACTGAGGGGGGACGCATCATCAACCTGTCCAGCACAACGCTGGCGCTGAACCTACCGGGCTACGCCGTTTACAACGGCACCAAGGCAGCGGTCGAAGCCTTCACCCGCGTGTTCGCCAAGGAATTACGCGGGCGCCGCATCACCGTGAACGCCGTCGCGCCCGGGCCGGTAGCCACCGACTTGTTCCTCAACGGCAAGACCGAGGAGCAAATCCTGACCTTCGCCAAGATGTCCCCCTTGGAACGCCTGGGCCAGCCCGAAGACATCGCCCGTGCCGTCGCCTTCTTGGCCGGTCCGGATGGTGCTTGGGTCAACGGTCAGGTGCTGCGTGCCAACGGCGGCATCGCCTGATCACTGGAAAACCGATCATGAACCTCCCTCAACAAGCCCCCCGCACCTTCGTCACCGTCACCGTGATCGCCGCAGTGGCCGCCTCGCTTGCCGCTGCCGCCGCCCTGGCGCTGGCGTTGCCGGTCTGGGCCATGTTCGTCGGCTGGATCGCGTTCTTCAGTCGCGGCCTGACTACCCGTTCCACCTTCGAGAATCTGGGCTGCGTCTGGCTGGGCCTGGGCATTGGTGCGCTAGCTGCGTTTGGCATCTCGACACTGGCGCCGTCGTTGGGTCTTGGCCTGGCATTGCCGGCGGTGGTGTTCTCCGTCGCCCTGGTGGTGGTAGCCCTGCGCGGTCTGCCGGTCCTGAACAACCTGCTGGGTTACTTCCTCGGACTCGTGGCCTGGTTCGCCGGCCATCTGGAACCATCGCTGGAAAGCCTGACGCTTTTGATGAGCGCCAGTGCCATCGGCTCGATCGCCGGTTGGATCTCCCACTTCCTGCCGCCGCGGTTGCTCAAGCCGGCCTGACCGTCCCGCTTGCCGCCGATGTTCGCGTCGAGCGGCAAGCTCCCCCCCCCTTTCACTTTTTCTACTTTACGAGGTAACACTATGTCTTCCGTCATTCTTATCACCGGCGCCGGCAGCGGCATCGGCAAGCTCTCCGCCGAAGCACTCGCCCGCGCTGGCCACGTCGTCTATGCAACGATGCGCGACGTGAATGGTCGCAATGCCGCCCGCGCCCAAGCCCTGCGCGACTGGGCCCTCGCCCAAGGCGTGCAATTGCATCCTCTGGAACTGGATGTGCTATCCCAGGACTCGGCTGATGCTGCCGTGGCCGCTATCGTCGAAGCACAGGGCCATCTGGATGTCGTCATGCAAAACGCTGGCCACTTGGTTATCGGCCCGACCGAGGCCTTCACCGCCGAGGAGATGCACAAGGCCTTCGATACCAACTTCTACGGCGCCCAACGCGTCAACCGCGCGGCATTGCCGCAATTGCGCCGCCAGCAATCCGGACTGATGCTTTGGATCAGCAGCACGACCACCAAGGGCGGTTTCCCGCCGTTCCTGGGCCCCTACGGCGCAGCCAAGGCGGCCATGGATTCGCTTGCTGTTAGCCTCTCGTATGAACTGACGCGGTTTGGCATAGAGACCTCAATCTTGGTGCCTGGCGCCTTCACCCACGGCACCGAACATTTCCCGAGCGCAGGCAAGCCCGGCGATACCGAACGTGTCGCAGCGTATGCGCGCTACGATGGTGTGATGGACAAGGTGAGCGAACGTCTGACCGCGCTGACACCTGCCAACGCCGATCCGCAGGCAGTCGCAGATGAAGTGGTGCGTATCGTGGGCCTACCCGTGGGCAGCCGGCCGGCGCGCTCAGTGGTCGACTTCGTCGGCGACGGGGCCGAGGAAGTGCTGGCGGTGGCCGAACGCGTACGCATCGAGTTCGCCCGACGCATCGGTATCGACGACCTGCTGACCATCAGCCACGCTGAGGAAAAGCGCATTTGAATGGTGCGCGACGTCTGGCGCCGGCAGCACTGGCGATGCTGGCGGCGCGTACATCCCAGTCGCTGTACGCGGGCGACGAAGTGAAACAAAGACATGACCATGATTCCTCAAATTACTCATCTGAACCTGCTCAAGGGGACCCCATTTTTCACCGCGTTGAGCCGACCGCAACTGCAGTGGGTCATCGACCACTCGCGCGAATGGGAAGCCCGCCCTGACACAGTCCTGGCTAGCTACACTGCGGGTGAACCCGCATTGGACGACCTTTGGATTCTGCTCGACGGCGAATGGCGGGTCGAGGCTAACGGTAAGCAACACCCCGCCGGGTATGCCGATCCTGGCAAGTGGTTCAGCGCGGTGGACGCCGCGCATCCATGCAAGCTGCTCGTCACCGAAAACAGCTATGTGATGAAGATCGAACGGGCCGAACTGGAGACCATGCTGGACCGGGGTTTCGCCTTCGGCCCGCATCTGGAAGCCGGCAAGACCTATTATCGTCACTTGTTCCGGTCAGAACCGACTGGCGGTTGAGCGATGCAATCGCCCTGAATTGGAGGCCTCCACGGCCCGATCAAGTTGAGAAATGAGTAGACGGCAGACTTGATCTGAGTCATATCTGCAGCTTGGCTCAACGCAGAAGGTATTGTGGTTGCCTTCGCACAGTCGCGGCTCTACGCCGATAGTTTGTACTCGCGAACCCGGCACTGCAATAAAAGACGTCGACCTGATACCCCGGCTTTGCTTGGCCGCTAAACTGGCCGGAGGAAGAACTCAGCGTACGTTTGACGGCAGATAGCCGAAACGTGTCCGGAAGCGCTCCGAAAAGCGGGCGCGCGACCGGTATCCACATGCCTGCGCGACATGCGGGATGCTCCAGGAGGTGGTCTGCAGCAACATCATGGCGTGGTGCATGCGAATATCCGTCAACAGTTCCTCGAAACGCACGGCGTCAACGGCGAGGCGACGACGCAGTGTGGCTTCGCTCATCGCCAATTCCCGCGCGGCGTCATTGGCCGTCCAATGACGCTCCGGCGCTTCTCCGATCAGTGTGCGCAGACGGTCCGCCGTAGCCGGCGGCTTGGTTCGCCTGAACCTGTGGCCGCGTTCGGCGAGGGCGGATAGCAACTCCATCACGCGGTAATGCAACCGATCGTCGCTGATGCGTCCGGCGCCCACGCTTTCACAGACCCGCCGGAAGGTCGAGGCCAGATCGCTATCCAGCGCGACCTCCCGGAACGGCGCCTGCCGGACTTCTTCAGCCGGCGCGGAGGGATGGTTCCGACGGAAGGCATCGAGCTGCTCCGGCGCCAATGTCAAGAACACGGAACGAAACTGTTGCTCCGGGAGACCAGGAGACTTCAGCAAATCGGCACGTGTATCGGCGTCGACGAGCAGCAGCGAACGGAAGCCAGCGACCGCCAATTGGTCAACGCCGTCATCGAGTTCGATCCGGCCCGAGGCGATCAACACCAGCGCCGCATTATGAAAGAGAAACTTCGGTGTAAATCGTACTTGCTTCAGGCAAGGCTGCGCCAGACTGCACAGATTGCGTCGCAGCACCCGCTCTGCCGACGGTAACCGCCAGCAGTCGCCGTCGTTTTGTTGTACCGGTAGCGGAATCACCGGTTGCAATGCCGCCATCGTCACTGTAGTTCCTTCGCCTATTCGAACGAAACCGCCGGATTGAGGCTATAGATGCCCGTCAGGCTGGCCTTGCCGAGCACCTGGGCCGATGCCAGCGCTGCCTTTACATTGGCGCCGGTCAACGCCCCCGGCACCGCCAGCGTGGGCGTCGCGAGCGCATACACGGTGAAGATATAGTGATGCAGCAGCGGATCGTTCCACGGCGGACAAGGGCCGTCGTAGCCGTAATACTCGCCCTGCATCTGTTCATCGTTCGCGAACCAGCCGGTGTAATCGTTGATGCCATGACGCAGCCCGTGCGGCGCGGCGGGGCCGCTCTTGCCGCGAGGCGTGATGCCGTCCGAATACGCGCCGGCTTGAAGCTCACGGGTTCCTGCCGGAATGTCGAGCAGCAGCCAGTGATAGAAGTCGATACGCGGCAAGGCCGCAGGCACTTCGCGCCCCTCCTGGTTCACGTCGTCGGCGCTGCTTGGCACATCGGGGTCATGGCAGATCAGCACGAAGGATTGCGTGCCTTCAGGGACATCGTGCCAGGCAAGATGTGGATTGCGGTTGGAAGACAGTGCGACATGCGTGCCTGCGTCGGGTACCGCGAAGGCAAATTGACCAGGAATGGCCTGGCCGTCCTGAAAACTCTGGCTGGTAACTCTCATTGTTGATTTCGTCCTGTGCGCGTATGGGAAGGTACCACGCGGTTATACCTTGCGTGGTGACGAAATTCTAAGAGAAGCAGGACCTGTCGATGTGATCAACGCCAATCAATTTCCACCCTAATCTAGTCAATATTATTTTCCCTCGTTTGCATTCAAATAATAGTCGACGCCTGAGTTATTCGAATGCGGCAAAAGCAGCATGCTGATGCTCGATCCACGACCTGCTGGTCGATTTTTGAATTCTACGTAGTTTGGTGTTTCCCGCTGATTGAAAACGCTGGCAAATTGAGAATAAAAGAAGCTCAATTTGAAGCGTTCAATTGTTCGACTGCTCCGCGCCTCAAGCCGACGATAGCGACGGCGACATGGGAATGGTTATGCTCATCCATGGCAAAGGTTTGGCCGAGCATCGAGGGCATGCTGGACGATTGCAATGCCGACCGAACAGCCGACAGCGCATCATCGCCGGCTCTTCGGATGGCATCGGCAATCAAATAGGTCGCTTCGAATGCAAACGCAGCGCGCTGCGTCGGCATCAGACCATATTTGCTCCTGTAGGCGGAGACAAACTTTCGTATTTCGGCATGTTGACTGCCCGCAAAAAACGGCGCCGCGCTACTGGATTTGTCGAGCTTCCCGCCAGCAATGAAATCCCGCGAAAAACTACGTTGTGTGGCGGCATAGTCCAAGCGCCCTGTCAGCGGGATATCCAGCCCGGCATTTTCGTAGGCATGGAAAAATGCGTCGCTTGACGGACCGAGCAAGACGACGATCTGATCAGGCCTCCCTTCTTTCACTTCCTTCAGGAATCCGGAGAAATCAGGCGATGCAGCCGCTACGGTCTGGTTTGTCTTTACTGCGATGTTCAACGCAACGGCAGCGTCCTTCATCGCAATGGCATTTTCCTGGTTGAACGCAATATCGTCGCCGATGATGCCGACGCTTTTTGCGCCGTGATCCTTTAACCAAGTCATCAAGGTCAACGCCACATCCGAGTTGGACGGACTGGTCTTGAACGTGTAGCGATAACCGCCTGTGCCGGCGGCATTGACGAACTCATCCCCTGCGGAAATATCAATGACCAACGGGACGCGCCTGGCCTCTGCTATTGGCATGATGGCGCGCGTAACAGGTGTTGCCAATGCACCGATGACGACCGAAACGTGTTCTTTCTCAATCAGATTTCCGACCGCCTGGACGCCGGTATCGGCGTTCGCCGCATTGTCGATGTAGTGCGCCTGGACAGGACGATTCAGTACGCCGCCCGCCTGATTGATCTGTTGCAGCGCGAGTTCTATACCGTATTGTTCGCTCTGTCCCCGATCGGCCGTTGGTCCGCTGAGTATGGTTGTTACCCCTATCTTGATGGGAAGCGTCTGCGCCTGTGCCATCAAGGTGGCGGCGGCCGCCGCCGCGGCCAGCAGATAAATGGGAAATCGCATGCCAATCTCCTTCATGTGGAAAAACTTGCTTTATGCATCGACCGAAATGACGACTTTGCCGAAATGCTTGCCGGTAGCCATATATTCATAGGCAGACTGCGCCTGATCAAACGGGAAAACCTTGTCAACGATCGGACTCACATGGTTGATCTCCACAAAATGCACCAGGTCTTCCAGCATTTTCCGGCTGCCCGCTGTAATGCCGGTCAGTTGCTTTGCGCCGCCGATGAGCATCCCTGGTTCGATGGCGACAGGCCCGCCGCCGGTCACACGACCGACGACGACGACGGTTCCGCCGACCGCGGCGGATTTCAGGGAGCGTGTCAGCGTACCTTCGCCGCCGACTTCAACAACGAGATTCACGCCTGCACCCTCGGTAATGCGCAGTACCTCGTTTTGCCATTCCGGATGAGTACGGTAGTTGATCGTGGCGGAGGCGCCCAGGATTCGTGAACGCTCCAGCTTTTCATCTTGCGACGAGGTCACGATGACCTGCATGCCGGCCGCCTTGGCGAGTTGCAACGCCCATGTGGAAACACCTCCGGTTCCAAGAAGCAGCACGCTTGCGCCAGGTCGTGCGTTGCCGGCAACGAAGAGTGCATTCCAGGCGGTCAGTCCGGCGCAGCTTAACGTGGCTGCGGCGGTGGATGTCACCCCTTTCGGCGCCATGACGAAATGCTCTGCATCGGATACCACTTCCTCTGCCAGCGTGCCGTTGAACTGAGTGCCGAAGGATCCGGCAGTTTTTTCTTTGGAAATGGCGCCATCAGTCCAGAACGGATAGTAGTTGGTGATAACGCGATCTCCCGCCTTAAAACGTTTCACATCGCTGCCCACGGCAGTAACTATTCCGCAACCATCGACCAGCGGAACGATGGGCCCCGCTGCCGGATTGGGAAATTGACCGCGCGCGAAACTGAGATCTCGACTGTTCAACGAAACGGATTTGATCTGGACGCGAATCTCATGCGCATCGGGATTGCGACTTGGCAGGCTGACTTTTTGAAGACCGACAATTCCGGCGCCGGATTGGAGTACGTATGCATTCATGTGAATTCTCCCTATCAAATAGAGTGATCGATATACGCTGCTTTACGCAGGGCAGCGGGAAAATCTCCGGTCATTCCAGCAACAGCGGTATTGGTGAGCGCAACGACGGAAAGTTGATTGACGGGGTCCACCCAAAATCCGGTCCCGTATACTCCGGACCAATTCCAGGAGCCCGCCGGCAGGGGCAGATTCGCCTTCCCCGGATCGGTAAGAACTGCCGCCCCCAAGCCCCATCCATAGCCGGGCCCAGCCGCCGTGACAGCAAGGTTTCCAATGGCGTTGACGACCATCAGCTTCGCGGTTTCAGGACGAATCACACCCTGGCCTCCAGTCCGCATCGCCTCGACAAATCGCAAATAGTCGCTTGCCGTGCCGAACATGCCCGTGCCGCCGGAAGGAAACGCGGTTGTATCGAAAACCCGCGACGGCGAGTAAGCAATGGCGCTGCCGCCGAACTTGAGAAAATGGGGATCGCTCATCCTGGCCGGGATCGGCGAGGCGTCGCCATAGGGCGTGGCCAGCACAGTTCCCTTCGCCGCAACGAAATCGGTGTGTTTCAGACCCAGCGGTTGTGTAACGAGGCGACGCACCGCTTGCGGAAGCGATTGACCGGTCGCACGCTCGATTACCGCACCAAGCACATCGATGGCAACCGAGTAATGCCAGCCGGAGCCAGGTTCGAACAGCAAAGGCGCCGCAGCAATGCGTTGCAGATTCTGTTGCAATGTCAGTCCTGAATGATCGAGCCCGTCGGAGACCCCAAGCTGATGATAGGGGCCATCAGGCGCCTCGAGAAAGCCATATCCCAGGCCCGCGGTATGCGTCATCAGGTGCCGCAGCGTAATGACCGGTGTTCTGCCGTCCGGGAGCTTGGGCTGAAATTCAGGCAGCCATCGGGTGACCGCACCATCCAGATCCAGAAGTCCCTGATCAACCAGGGCAAGCGCTGCCACGCACACAATTTGTTTGGTCATCGAGGCCAGGCGGAACAGCTCATCGTCGGCCACCGGGCGTCTGGTTTCGCGGTCTGCCAAACCGGCAGCTCTTTGGTAGACAGTACGGCCACGGTGAGCAACGGCAACAGACAGTCCCACGATATGACCGCTTGCAACCGCCGCATCGATGACGGCATCCAGACTGGAACCGTTGTTCCAATAGGCGCCATCGCTTGACTGGACGGTGGCAAAGCTGAATGCGTGTCCGGGCAACGCCGCAGTCAGACTACCCAGCGAGGCCGCAGTGAGCAGGCGACGGCGCTTGGGAGAGGCCAGCGGCGCTGCCTCGTTCGGAAACTGATGATTCATTGCTGGTCCTTATGTACCAATAGCGTGCTTTGAGGATGGTGAAACTATAGGCTTCTCCCTGCCAAGTGATAATATTCAAATCAACAAGTTTAGTTTTTACTGACAGTGAGAAATAAAATGCTGGATAGAATCACCGGAATGCAAATATTTACGCGATCCGCCGCCGCTGGAAGCCTGTCTGCAGCGGCACGTCAGCTCGATCTGTCCCCCGCGATGGCGGCCAAGCATGTGGATGCCCTTGAGGAGCGCCTGGGCGTCAAGCTGTTTCATCGCAGCACGCGCAAACTGACATTGACCGAAGCAGGCCAGCAGTATCTGGAGGCATGCGTCAAACTGCTTCCTGAACTGGAAGAGGTCGAGGCGGCGATCGCATCTCAACGGGTCTTGGCGCAAGGCCTTCTTCGACTCAATACCCCGCTCTCTTTTGGCATCCGATACATCGTGCCGTTGCTCAAGGAGTTCAATCGGCTGCATCCGCTGGTCTCGATTGATCTGGGATTGAATGACCGCGTCGTTGACCTGATGGAAGAAGGATGGGATCTGACGCTGCGGGTCGGCAAGCTCAAGGACACGCAGTTGGTGGCGCGCAAGCTGGCAGATGCGGCGATGATCGTGTGCGCGTCTCCGGAATATTTAGCAGGTCACGGCCGTCCGACAAGCTGGGCCGATCTGTCCGGACACAATTGCCTGAGTTTTTCCTTGTCAAATATTTCCAGGCCGACCGAATGGCGCTTCGGAAAAAATGGCGAGCATAGCGTGAAGGTTCAGGGAAGTTTGCGCGTCAATAACGGGGATGCGCTGGTTGCCGCCGGGGTCTCTGGACTGGGCATACTTTATGAGCCGCAATTCATTGTTGCCGACGCCATTCGTCGAGGCGACCTCGTTGCACTCCGGTTAGGTGCGGAGGCGGCCGATCTCGGCGGTATTCATATGGTGCGCTCGGCCAATCGTGAACCGCCTGCAAAAGTACGTGTCATGATCGATTTTCTTTTGCAGGAATTTGGCCCCAAGGCCCCTTGGGCGTTCGACTAAACGCATCATCGGATTTGCGTTGATAACCGGCGCTCTTGAAAATAAAAAAGCCCTTGAAAAATCAAGGGCTTATCTTATTCTGGCGGAGAGAGGGGGATTCGAACCCCCGATAGGCTATTAACCTATACACGCTTTCCAGGCGTGCGACTTCAACCACTCATCCATCTCTCCTGGATTTGGGTCGCGTTTAGCGAAGCCGCAGATTATAGCAAGATTTTCTTCAAATTAAAGCTTTTTCGCTCCCGCGGATCATGAAAAAGCCGGCGAAACCGGGTAGCCATTACTGGCGCCCTGCTCCGCCGGCCTTTTTACAAGCCGGTTCCGCGGCCAACGGCCTTATTGCGCTTCCTTCAACTGATCCAGGATGGCCGGGTTTTCCAGGGTGGAGATGTCCTGGGTAATCGCTTCGCCTTTAGCCAGCACGCGCAGCAAGCGGCGCATGATCTTGCCGGAGCGGGTCTTGGGCAGGTTGTCGCCGAAGCGGATTTCCTTGGGCTTGGCGATCGGGCCGATTTCCTTGGCGACCCAGTCGCGCAATTCCTTGGCGATGGCCTTGGCTTCGTCGCCGGTGGGGCGCGGGCGTTTCAAGACGACAAAGGCGCAGATCGATTCGCCGGTGGTTTCGTCCGGCTTGCCCACGACTGCGGCCTCGGCCACCATGCTGTTGGCGACCAGCGCCGATTCGATTTCCATCGTGCCCATGCGGTGGCCGGAGACGTTCAGTACATCGTCGATGCGGCCGGTGATGGTGAAGTAGCCGGTCTCCTTGTTGCGCACGGCGCCGTCGCCGGCGAGGTAGGTCTTGCCGCCCAGTTCCTCGGGGAAGTAGCTCTTCTTGAAGCGCTCGGGGTCGTTCCAGATGGTGCGGATCATCGACGGCCAGGGGCGCTTGACGACCAGGATGCCGCCATTGCCGTTGGGCAGGTCGTTGCCGGTCTCGTCGACGATGGCGGTGGTGATGCCCGGCAGCGGCAAGGTGCAGGAGCCCGGCACTTGCGGCGTGGCGCCCGGCAGCGGCGAGATCATGTGGCCGCCGGTTTCGGTCTGCCAGAAGGTGTCGACGATCGGGCATTTCTCGCGGCCGATGTTCTTGTAGTACCACATCCAGGCTTCCGGATTGATCGGCTCGCCCACCGAGCCGAGGATGCGCAGCGTGGACAGGTCGTATTGCCTGGGGTGCACCTTTTCGTCGGCGTCGGCGGCCTTGATCAGCGAGCGGATCGCGGTCGGCGCGGTGTAGAAGATGGTGGCCTTGTGGCGCGCGACCATGTCCCAGAAGCGTCCGGCGTTGGGGTAGGTCGGCACGCCTTCGAACACGATCTGGGTGGCGCCCACGGCCAGTGGGCCGTAGGCGATGTAGGTGTGGCCGGTGATCCAGCCGATGTCGGCGGTACACCAGTAGATGTCGTCGGGCTTGATGTCGAAAGTCCACTTCATCGTCAGCGCGGCCCACAGCAGGTAGCCGCCGGAGGCGTGCTGCACGCCCTTGGGCTTGCCGGTGGAGCCGGAGGTGTAGAGGATGAACAGTGGATGCTCAGCGCCCACCCATTCCGGTTCGCAGGCGTCGGGCTGGTTGGCCACCACGTCGTGCAGCCAGAGGTCGCGCCCTTGCACCCAGTTGATCTCGGCGCCGGCGCGCTTGTAGACGACCACGTTTTTGATGGTGTCGCAGCCGCCCATGGCGAGCGCTTCGTCGACGATGGATTTGAGCGGCAGTTGCTTGCCGCCGCGCACCTGGTAGTCGGCGGTGATGACGGCCACGGCGCCGGCGTCGATCACGCGCTCTTGCAGCGACTTGGCGGAGAAGCCGCCGAACACCACCGAGTGGGTGGCGCCGATGCGCGCGCAGGCCTGCATGGCGGCCACGCCTTCGACCGACATCGGCATGTAGATGACCACGCGGTCGCCCTTCTTCACGCCCAGCGATTTGAGGCCGTTGGCGAATTGGCAGACCTTGCTGTGCAGTTCGCGGTAGGTGACGCGGGTGACCTTGGCGTCGTCGGACTCGAAGATGATGGCGACCTTGTCGGCGTTGCCGTTCTCAAGATTGACGTCCAGGCAGTTGTAGGAAACGTTGAGCTGGCCGTCTTCAAACCATTTGTAGAACGGCGCGTTGGATTCGTCCAGGGTCTTGCTGAAGGGTTTTTGCCATTTCAGGTTGTCCTTGGCCAGTTTGGCCCAGGTGCCTTCATAGTCGCGTTCGAATTCGGCGTTCAGGGCATGGTAGGCGGCCATGCCTGAAATGGCGGCATGCTTGACCAGTTCGGCCGGTGGTGCAAATACACGGTTCTCTTGCTTGAAAGTTTCAATGTCAGCCACGGTAGTCTCCACTAGGTAGTTTTTGCTTTCCGCAAAACATAGGCCGTTTCACTTACTCAGTCCTTACACAAACGGCAATGTTCCCGGACGGGAACGCCTGTGCGCAAGGCT
Source organism: Herbaspirillum sp. GW821-FHT09A12 (assembly GCF_059418325.1). Taxonomy (NCBI): domain Bacteria; kingdom Pseudomonadati; phylum Pseudomonadota; class Betaproteobacteria; order Burkholderiales; family Oxalobacteraceae; genus Herbaspirillum; species Herbaspirillum sp. GW821-FHT09A12. Next base: position 124,285 of record NZ_JBWKPR010000001.1, on the reverse strand, counting down.
TTGCGGGCGACCGCCAGCGTTTTTGCGAAATGCTGAAAAGAATGCTCAAAGGCACGGACTCGGCAAGCGCGTCCATCCAAGGAGACTGGAATCATGTCGATATGTCCACGATCCGCCCATTGTGGCATAGCCGCATGTTTCCCGCAGGTACTGCGCGGCTCGCGTTTGGCGGCACTTTCTGTTGCGCGGCCGCAGGAGACTATGCCCAAGGGAGTGTAGAATACGGCCCCAATTCGAACCCGATAATCGAAGCCAGCCATACCTCGCCAGATCTCACGCGCCAATCGACCTCCATGAAAGATTCGCAACAAAAATCCCCCCGCAAGATCGGCATCCTGCCCAACCTGATTTTCATGAGCCGCTGGCTGCAGTTGCCGCTCTACCTGGGCCTGATCCTGGCGCAGTGCGTCTACGTCTATCACTTCTGGGTCGAACTGTCGGACCTGATCGGCGCGGCCATGGGCAACGCCTCCTCGCTGGAGCACATCCTCGATGCCGTGGCCATCGCCGGCACGCCGCGCCCGGACAAGCTCAATGAGCAGACCATCATGCTGGTGGTGCTGGCCCTGATCGACGTGGTAATGATTTCCAACCTGCTGATCATGGTGATCGTGGGCGGCTATGAGACATTCGTCTCGCGCATGAACCTGGAAAGCCATCCCGACCAGCCGGAGTGGCTGTCGCACGTCAATGCGTCGGTGCTGAAGGTGAAGCTGGCCACGGCCATCATCGGCATCTCCTCGATCCACCTGTTGAAGACCTTCATCAACGCCAACCTGTACGACGCCAAGACCCTGCTGGCGCAAACCGGCATCCACCTGACCTTCCTGGTTTCGGCCATGGCGATCGCGTATTGCGACAAGCTGATGTCGCATCCCGTGCCACAGCCGCCCGATTCACCCGACGCGCCGCACTGACCGCCTCCCTATTCCAAACCCTGAGAGAACCAGCCATGACCATCATCAAGCAAGACGATCTCATCGAATCCGTAGCCGCCGCGCTGCAGTACATCAGCTACTACCACCCGGTGGACTACATCCAGCACCTGGCGCGCGCCTATGAGGCCGAGCAGAACCCGGCTGCCAAGGATGCGATCGCCCAGATCCTGACCAACTCGCGCATGTGCGCCGAGGGCAAGCGCCCGATCTGCCAGGACACCGGCATCGTCAACGTGTTCCTGAAGGTGGGCATGGGCGTGCGCTTCGAAGGTTTTTCCGGTTCCATCGCCGATGCCGTCAACCAAGGCGTGCGCCAGGGCTACATGCATCCGGACAACGTGCTGCGCGCATCGATCGTGGCCGACCCGCAGTTCGAGCGCAAGAACACCAAGGACAATACCCCGGCCGTGATCCACATGGAGCTGGTGCCGGGCAATACCGTGGACGTGCGCATCGCCGCCAAGGGCGGCGGCTCCGAGAACAAGACCAAGTTCGTCATGCTCAACCCGTCCGACAACCTGGTGGACTGGGTGCTCAAGACCGTGCCGACCATGGGCGCCGGCTGGTGCCCGCCAGGCATGCTGGGCATCGGCATCGGCGGCACCGCCGAGAAGGCCATGCTGATGGCCAAGGAAGTGCTGATGGACGACATCGACATGTATGAGCTGAAGAAGCGCGGCCCGAACAACAAGACCGAAGAACTGCGCATCGAGCTGTGCGACAAGGTCAACGCGCTGGGTATCGGCGCGCAAGGCCTGGGCGGCCTGACCACGGTGCTGGACGTGAAGATCATAATGCACCCGACGCACGCCGCGTCCAAGCCGGTCGCCATGATCCCCAACTGTGCCGCCACCCGCCACGGCCACTTCGTGCTGGACGGCTCGGGCCCGGCCTACATGGAACCGCCGTCGCTGTCGGAATGGCCGGAAGTGCACTGGGTGCCGGATACCGAGAAGTCCAAGCGCGTCGACCTCGATACGCTGACCAAGGAAGAAGTCGCCTCCTGGAAGCCGGGCCAGACCCTGCTCCTGAACGGCAAGATGCTGACCGGCCGCGACGCCGCGCACAAGCGCATCCAGGACATGCTGGCCAAGGGCGAGAAGCTGCCGGTGGATTTCACCAACCGCGTGATCTACTACGTCGGCCCGGTCGATCCGGTGCGCGATGAAGTGGTCGGCCCGGCCGGCCCGACCACCGCCACCCGCATGGACAAGTTCACCGACATGATGCTGGAGCAGACCGGCCTGATCTCCATGATCGGCAAGTCCGAGCGCGGCCCGACCGCGATCGAGGCGATCAAGAAGCACAAGTCGGCCTACCTGATGGCGGTGGGCGGCTCGGCTTACCTGGTGTCCAAGGCGATCAAGTCGGCCAAGGTGCTGGGCTTCGCCGACCTGGGCATGGAAGCGATCTATGAGTTCGACGTCAAGGACATGCCGGTGACGGTGGCGGTCGATGCCAATGGCATTTCGGTGCACAACACCGGCCCCGCCGAGTGGAAGGAAAAGATCGCGCAGAGCGTTTCGCTCTCCAAGATCCCCGTCACCACCGCCTGATCGGACTGACACCCGATAACACCAACGCGAACCGCCCGTCATCGCAGGAGCAAACGAAGCGACATGCCGCAACCTAGTTCTGAAGCTTCCTCCGCGATGACGCCCGCAGTTCCATCGATGCCGATGACAGCCGACGCTGCCATCGGCATTTTCGATTCCGGCATCGGCGGCCTGTCGGTGCTGCGCCACATCCACGCTGCCCTGCCCCACGAGACGCTGCTGTACTTCGCCGACTCAGGCTATGCGCCTTATGGCGACAAGACCGAGGGCGAGATCGTCGAACGTTCGCTGGCGATCGCCTCCTTCCTCATTACGCAAGGCATCAAGGCCCTGGTGGTTGCCTGCAATACCGCCACAGCCGCAGCCATCCAGGCGATACGCCAACGTTGGCCGGACTTGGTAGTGGTAGGCATCGAACCGGGGCTCAAACCCGCAGCCCAGCAAACCGAAAGCGGCGCCGTGGGCGTGCTGGCCACGCGCAGCACGCTGGCCAGCCAGCGCTTCGCCACGCTGCGGGAGCAGATGGAAAAGCAATATCGGGTGCGCTTCTTGCCGCAGGCCTGCGTCGGCCTGGTGGACCTGATCGAGAAAGGCGAACTGTATTCGCCCGCGACGGTGTCGCTGCTGGAACGCTATCTGGCGCCGCTGCTGGAACAAGGCGCCGATACCCTGGTGCTGGGCTGCACCCATTATCCTTTCGTCAGGGAAGCCATCGAAGGCGCATGCCGCCGGCTGGCCGGCCGGCCATGCGCGGTCATCGATACCGGCGAAGCCGTCACCCGGCAACTGCTGCGCCTGCTGCAGGCGCAAGGCTTGCGCCTGGATATCGGCCCCGGCGCATTGACCGGCTACACCAGCGCCAGCCGTTCGACGTTGGAACATGCCTTCGCTACGCTGCTGGACCTGCGTCCGGAGGTGCATGCATTGGGCCGGCAAGCCTGAATCCGGGCGGAAGCTGCCGCAACGGCGCGCCGGACGGGCTGTGCCCGCCCGATGGCGTTTTCGCCAAGAAATGGGAATATAGTTGCCATCCGCCCCGAGGCTTTGTATAATCGTGAGCTTCGCTGATGGATCGCAGCAGTTTTGCCTTCATATCAATGCATCAGTGGTGGCTGTAGCTCAGTTGGTAGAGTCCAGGATTGTGATTCCTGTTGTCGCGGGTTCGAGTCCCGTCAGCCACCCCAGATTTATTCCGGCGCACGAATCGAATCGGCCGGGCAAAAAATGAGCCATACGGCTCTTTTTTTTCGCCCTCAGGTTTCCTGCTTCCTGGCTTTTCATGCAGTGCGCCGCCGGCGCCTGTTTCATGGCAGCCGGGGCTCGCGCATTGCGCCTGCCGTCTCCAGCTTGTCTCCATTGTTCCCATTATCCCCATTGCCCCCGGCCTGCCCCAACAATCCCGGGTCGGCTTTCTGGTGGACGATGTCGGCCGGCGTTTCGCAAGTGGCGCGCAACTGGTCGAAGCTGGTTTCCTGCTGCTTCGCGTCGCGCGGGCTCAGGGCGTATTGGATCTGGCATTGCGCATTGCGCTCGCTGCCCCAGCGTATGGTCAGGCGGCCGTTGTCGCTTTGGGTACGGATGAACACCATGCCGCCCTGCCCCACCACGCCCAGTACATTATCCTGTTCATCGAGCACGTCGGCGCCGAACGGCAGGGCTTCGCCATTGCTGCGGTAGGCATTGATCAGCACGGAACGGCCATGCACCGTCTCATATTTCATCAGCACCACGGCGCCGGCCATCGGCGCCACGCGCAAGCTGGTGGTCGTCATCTCCACATCGGTTGAGGTTCCCTTGGGATCGAGCACCACTTCGTTGTTGCGGAAAGGCGTCATGTACGGCACCACGGCTTGGCCGGCCCCATTGAGGCGCACGCCGGCGGAATTGACGGTGGCGCCGCCGGCGCCATCGGCCTGCACGATGGCGATGGTGTCGCCCAGGTTCTGGGACAGCAGGATGCCATCCGAATGGGCCACGATGCCTCCCGATACTGTTGCCGACATTTGGCGGTTGCCGCCGCCGGCGTAACTGTAACTGCCGCCGACATCGGCAAACGGTGCGCGATACTGGCCGTTGACGGAAGCCGCCGAACTGCCCGGGTTCCGGCTCGCCGACACGCCGTAAGAGAAGTTGCGGCTCTCGCCCGCGGTGCCGTACAGGGAGCTCTGGACCGTGCTGCCGTTGTGCTGGTCGCGCGTCACGTTCATGCTCATCGAGGGCGAATTGATTTCCCTGCCCAATGGCATCGACATGGAAAACAGGTATTGTGTCCCGGTGCTGCCGCTGGACAGATCGCGCTGGCGCTGCGCTGAAATACTGTAGGAGACGATGCCCCAGCGGTTGCTGTAGCCAAGGCTGAAGGTCGTGCCCATGCCGCGGCGCCCCCAGTAGTTCTGCGAAGAACCGCTCGCATAGAATGACCCTCGCTGCTCGCCCAGGAATTGCGAGACGGAAAGCTGCAATTGGTTACGCGTGCGTTCCACCTGGCTGGGGTCGCCGCCGCGTTCGGCCAGCGTCCTGATTGCCTGCAGTTCCTGCAGGCGCAGGTAGCCGCTGCTCGAGTAGCGCAAGGCGGCCAGCGCGATGTTGGTGCCGGTCTGTTCCAGGTTCTTGTTGTAATCCAGCTTCAGGCTTTCGCCCGTGCGCGTCTCGCCCTCGGTGACGCGCGCATGCGAACGGCTCAGGTTCAGCGCCACTGCGCCCAGCGGCGTACTCACCGCGCCACCGCCGACAACGGCCATGTAGTTCTGGGCCACGGTCAGGCCACCGGCCAGGGTCAGCCAATTGTCCACGCCATGCTCATACGTGCCCTGCATGAAATTGGCGGCTGCGATGCCGGAACCCTGACTGCGGGTCCGGCCCGCCGTGAAACTGTAGCGATAGGTACCCGGGCGCAGCAGTTGCTCCACGGAAGCGTAAGGCACATCGAAGCTGGAGGAACTGCCATCGGCCTCGGTCACGATCACGCGCAGGTTGCCGCCAAAACCGGTGGGATACAGGTCATCGATTTCGAAGCGCCCCGGAGCCACGGTGGTCTCATAAATGATGTTGCCGTTCTGGCGGATCTGCACCTTGGCATTGGTGCGGGCGATGCCCCGCACCACCGGGGCATAGCCGTTCTGCGAATCGGGCAGCATGCGCGGATCGGAAGCCAGTTGCACGCCGCGATACGAAAAACTGTCGAACAGCCGCCCCGATGTCGCGAAGTCGCCTGCCGTCAGCATGCCGCTGAGCGGAACGATGCTGCGCTGGGCGTAACTGGCGATGGTCTGGACCCGGGTCTGGCCATGGGTCTGGCGCGTGATGGTGGAATTATTGCGGAAGCGCCACTCCCCCAGGTTGAGGCCGCTATTGAGGTTGAGGAAGTGGGAAGTGCTGCTCCGTCCATCGCCGGCGGTGCTAAAGGCGTTGTAGTGGTAACTCAGCATGGCGGCATTGACGCCCTTGTCCCACAATTCAGGGCTGACGTAGCCGCGCGCAAAACGGCGCAATGCAATCTGCGGAATGGAGGCATTGATGCGCAGGTCGCCGCTATCGAATTCCACGGTCGCATCCTGCACCACATCGTCGAGCTGCAAACAGCTGTCCTTGCCGGCCGCCAGCACTGCCGAGCGCGCCTGCTCGGACAGCTTGTCGAGATCGATCCCCATCGCTTCCAACAGGCTACGCGTGAAGCACGGTTTGGCGGAACCGTCATCGCCCACGGCGACGAACACCACATCCTGGCGGCCTATCCAGCCATCGTTGACGTACAGGTCGACGCGATAGGAACCGGCCGGCAACGGGTTGGCCTTGCTGAACCGGCTGACGTCGATAGGCGCATCGCCGCTGCCGCGAAAGAAATCCGAGCCGAATTCCACCTGGGCCAGCTGGGTCTTTTTCTCCGCCTGCGCGGAAACGGCTGGCAACATGGCCGCCACGCCCATCATGGCAAGGTTCAATGCCTTCATCCGGCTGCTAACAGGTCGCTCCTTCATCGCTTTTGTTCTGTGCAAGTGATTGTTCAAGTGATGGCTCGGCAATCCTGATGCGCAGGAACATCTGTTGCCGCCGGGCTTGTGTGGGTCAGTCGCGCAACTCGGCGCTCTTTTCCACAGGGCCGCCATAATCGTTCAGGTAGGTGTAGCGCACGGCGAGCCTGCCCGCGGGTGCCGCCTGCATGGACTTGATCTTGAAGTCCGCGCTCTTGCCCGGCTCGGCCATGCCGCCTTCTTCGCTTTCAAACAGGGGCTTGTCGCCGTCGCCCACCAGCACCAGGCCAATCAGGTTGATGTGATAGGGCGTAGGGTTGTCCAGGCTCACCGCATATGCGCCATCGGCATCGCGTTTGAGGCGCCAGCGCAAATGGGAAAATGCGTCTTCAACCCGTTGCGCGGAGTTGAGCTCCTTGGGACGGAAGAACACCTTGATGCGGGTACGGAAAGCCATCTGCATGTAATTCACGTCGGCATCGCCGCTGGGCTTGGGCGCGACTTCCAGCAGGTTGAACCAGAACAGCGTCTCGCGGTCTTGCGGCAAGGAGTCGCCGTTATAGAGCATGCGCACGGTCTGCCCCTTGGCCGGATCGATGCGAAACATCGGCGGCGTGAGGACAAACGGCGTACGGATCTTGTCGGGCGAGGCGTTGGGATCGCCATCGTCCATCCATACCTGGATCAGCCCCGGCTCTTTTCCATCATTGCTCAGGCGCACCGTCACTTCCCGCTCGTTGGACGGAAACACGATACGGGTTCCGCTGATGACCACCGAGGCTTGCGCGCTCGCCGCGCTCCCCAGCAGCAGCAACAGGCAAACGAACTTATTCGCTATTTTTTTCATTCCCCCCTCCCGATAAAAAGAAAAATTCTCCACCAACCGCCCCTGACGGGGCGGTTCATGCAAGCAATACCTGATGGAGAGTGGCGCGCCCGCCAAGGGCTGACGCCGGGAACAGACTTACGGATAAGCGATCGTGAACTGGATCGAGGAAGCTACCGCTCCGGCGGTCGCGGCGCCGCCAGTGGCTACGTACTGTGCCGACAGCGGAATGGTGGCGACACCGGCAGTAGTCGAGGTTGCAGCGGCGGTCCTCGCGGAAGGCGTGCCCAACTGCATCGGGGTAGCGGCATTATGGCCGTCGAGCAGAGCGATCTGGACGTTACTGTTGTCGCGGGCTGTATTGACCAGACGGCCGGTCGTCGTATCGACGTTGGCGACTGCGTTACCGAACTCCAGGCGTACCGACTTGGTCGTGTCGCCGCAGTTGCCCAGCACCACATTGAAGGTCGTCAGGCCCGCGACATCGTTGGCCTGTGACAAGCTGGCGACATTCACGCTCGGCATCGTCACGGTCTGGGTGCCGCTAGTGCCGCTGGTCAGCGTGCAGGTGGTAGCCGCCACATTGCCGGTGAAGGCAATCGTGCCGTCGGCGGCCTGGGCCAGCGCCGGCGAAATGGCGACGGCAAAAAGGGAAGCGATAATCGTCTTTTTCATTGTTACTCCGGATAGATCAATAGTTGTTCCGACTGGCGCATGCAAGGATTGGCGCAACCACGTCGGCATACCCATTACAGCTCCCCACATTTCCATACACGAACCAGTCAAGCAAGCGGAGAGCACCCATTTGCAGACAAGCTTCCACAAACAGGATGAATGGTATTGAGCAAGCGTTTTCGTTGATATAAGAAAATTCTTAAATGGAAATTCCATCGAAACTGTGGTGTCGACGCAAAAAAAAACAGCGGAAAAATCCGCTGTTTTTCGATGCTGCTATTGCCACGCGTCAGATCATGCCGGTCGAATAGGCATACTTGATCAGGTCGGCATCGGTCGACAGCCCCAGCTTGCGCATGGCATTGTTCTTGTGCGTGCTGACCGTGCTGGGCGTACGCGACAGGCGGTCGCAAATGTCGCTCAGCGAATTGCCTTCGACGAACAAGCGCACCACCTCCAGCTCCGACAGCGTCAGCTCCTTGGCCTGCGAGAAGACATCGCCCTGGGCCCAGTTCACCTCCAGCTCGCCGCGCAGCGAAACCGGGAAATACACCTGCTTGCTGCTTTGCGTGGCCAGGCATGCGTTGATCAACTCTTCCGGTTTCTCGCGCTTGTTGATGACCGAGAACACGCCCATGCGGTACAGGCGCTTGACCACGGCGCTGTTGCCCATGGCGGTGTAGACGATGACCTTGCTCGACGGATGGTCGGCCTTGATGCGCTTGATCAGCGAAAAGCCGTCGGCATCTTCCTTCTCATCGTTGGGCATGGTGAAGTCGGTGATGACGATCTCGCAGGGAGAACGCTTGAGCGCGGTGAGCAGCGCTTCGCCAGTTTCCACTTCGAGGTCGATGCGCACTTCGGGCAAGCGCCTCAGTTCGCTCTTGAGCGCCCCCAATACGACCGGATGATCGTCGGCGATGGCTACGTGCAGGACTTTGTTCAAATTCATACTACCCCCATTTCGAATGATTAATCGAGCTTGAATGCTTACTGACCGCGGCGGCGTCACCCCTTGACCCATCGCGCAACAAACACGTGTCCTCGACCGGACGAAATGAAGCTTGGTTCCCGACATTTTTTCTGGCGACATCCGCAATTACTGGAATCGCCCTATGAAAAACCTCGTCAAAAAAATCTTTTAAAAAAATCGATATATCATCACGATGATGACAAAAAGCAACAATAAAAACGAATACATTCGCATATAATTTCGGAATTATTTGAGAATTCAAGACAGCATCAGGGGTGATGCGGGTCTTCTCATGTGGGGGTATCGCACCGCAGAGTGTTGACATCTTGAGCCCAGGGAGGGCTATCCACGGGGAGTAATTCCATGCGCAATCCATCCATTTATCGTATCGTCGGGCTCGCTTTCGGCCTGGCCCTTTCCATTCCTGCTACCAGCCATGCCGCAGACGGCACGCTGCAGATCCGCGGCGCCGTTGTCGAAGCTGGCTGCTCGGTCAGCGTCGCCCAGGCCGGGTTCAATCAAGATGTTGTCGAGCGCGTGACGCAAAACAACGGCCACGGCGCAGCCGGGGTCGCAGGCGGTTCCGTGCAACTGAAAATGAACTGCAACAGCAACCAGGCGTTGCAATTGTCGTTTGAAGGCCGGCCCTCGGAAAACCGGAGCGGTTTCGACGCAGGCATAGCGGGTGTGGAAATGCTGCTCAGCAGCGCCGGCCAGCAATTGGATCCCGGCAAGGCCATCCCGATCGCGCTGACCGGCAAAAAGGAAAGGCACATCGACATCGCCACCGCCCTGCGCCGCGTCGCGGGCGCTCCCGGCGCCACGAATGGCGGCAAGATCGATGGCGCCATCCTGATTTCGATGAACTACCGCTGATCCGGCTCGTAGCCGACGCCCAAGCCACTCAGCCAGGCAAGCGCAACCAGCCTCGGTCCGCAGAATGTGCCGCCCGCACAATAGGCGCCGGCGCAATGTACCGATGCAACCGGATCACCAATAATCCTCTGTCACGAACTGTCCGCCGCCGGCGCGCCGCAACGGCGCCATGCCGCGTTCGCGCAGGATCTCGCGCACCTCGGTGACCATCTCCGGATTGCCGCAAGCCATGAAGCGCGAATGCGCCGCGTCGATCGCCAGGCCGGTGGCCCGCTCCAGGCCGCCGTCGCGCAGCAGCGCGGTGATGCGCCCGGCCAGCACCGCGCCGTCGCCAGGTTCGCGCGTCACCGACTGCAGGTAATGCAACCTGGCCGGCAAACCGTCGGCCAGGGCCTGCGCGCGCAGGGCTGCGAACTTGTCGGCATAGGCCAGTTCCTCGCGGTTGCGCACGCAATGCACCAGCACCAGGTCCTGGAATTTCGCCCACACGTCCTGCTGCTGCAGGATCGAGAGATAAGGTCCGAGCCCGGTGCCGGTAGCCAGCATCCACAGTTGCTTGCCGTCGGTGAAGCGATCGGCGGTCATGAAGCCGTAGCTGAGTTTTTCCACCCATACCGGATCGCCGGGCCGCATGGCATCGAGGCGGGTAGTGAATTTACCGCCGGGCACGATGATGGCGTAATACTCCAGCTCATCCTCGGACTCGGCCGAGGTGATCGAATAGGCGCGCGAGACGATCTCGCCATCGATCTCCAGCCCAAGCCGCGCGAACTGGCCGGCGCTGAAACGGTAGCCGGCCGGACGCGTAGTGCGGAAAGTCAGCAGCTTGCCGGTCCAGCGATGCACCGACAGCAGGCGTTCGCAACTGGCTTTTTCCGAATAGACGTCGACACTCACCTGCTTCTCCTTCCACTTGCCTTGGCAACCAAGAAAACTCTCAAATTAGGCCGGCGCAGCTCGAAATCGGTTTGATCAACGCTAATTCGCGGGGAGCCGCATTACAATGCGTGCTGAGACAAAACGATGCGGCCTGTGCCGACACGACGACGCCCTACGGGCCTGCAGCCGGAACTATCCGCGCTGCCGCCCGGTCTAGGCGCCGGTACAGGCTGTCATCGTACCCGACTTTGCACCGGTCCCGCAGCAGACAGCGCGCCCTGCCCGCATTAACAGAATATGAAGTGACCTGATGAACTGGACCTGCCGCCTGGCCATCGCATGCCTATGCTGCGCCGCTGAGACCGCCAACGCCGCCTACAAGGTGGAGATCGATGCACCCAAGCCGGTGCAATCGCTGCTCAAGGACTTCCTCGACCTGTCGCGCTACCAGGAACGCGACGATATCAGCGACGACCAGTTGAAGTTCATGATCGACACCGTCGGCGACCAGGTGCGCGACTTGACTTCCACCGAGGGTTATTTCTCGCCGCAAACCAAGGTCGAAGTCAGCAGCGAACGCAGCGCCGACGGCAAGGAAGACATCAAACGCGTGATCGTGCATGTCGAACCGGGCCAACGTACCGACATCGGCCAGGCCGACATCCAGGCCACCGGCGCGGTGGCGCAGCAGGACCTGCCGCGGGTGGAAGCGATCCGGCGCGACTGGCTGCTGCCGCCCGGCAAGCCGTTCCGCCAGGAAGATTGGGACAAGGCCAAGGACGCCGGGCTACAAGCGCTGCAACAAAAGAAATACGCGGCCGCGCGCATTGCCCAGTCGCGCGCCGAGGTCGATCCCGACAACCATCGCGCCGATCTCTCGGTGCAGTACGACAGCGGCCCGGCCTTCACCCTGGGCCCGTTGCAAATCACCGGCGCCAAGCGCTATCCGGAAAGCATCATCCACAACGTCAACCCGCTCAATGTCGGCGAGCCTTACGATGCCGAGCGCCTGCTTTCGCTGCAGCGCCAGATCCAGAACACGCCTTATTTCTCCAACGCCATCGTCGGCATCGACGACGATCCGGAGCATCCGGACATGGCTCCGGTCAAGGTACAGGTCACCGAGTTCCCGACCCAGCGCGTGCGCACCGGCGTAGGCTACGGCACCGATACCGGCGCCCAGGTCGAAGGCCGGTATTCGCACTACAACGTGTTCAACCGCGCCTATGCCTTCGACAGCCAGTTGCGGCTGGAGCAAAAGCGCCAGTACGGCCTGCTCAGCCTGGCCATGCCGCCGGATGAAAAAGCCTTCGTCAACAGCGTCAACAGCTCCTACGAGCGCACCACGCTGGAAGGCATCGACCTGCGCAGCCTGCAGACCGGCATCAAGCGTTCGCGCACCGGCGAGCTGTATGACACCACCTATTCGCTCATCTATTACCGCGACCAGCTGACCCAGGAAAACGGCGCCACCCCGCCGGCCAATACCGTGGTCACCCCCGGCAAGCACCAGGCGCTGGTGCCGGGCTTCGCCTGGGCGCGGCGCGACGTCGACAACCCCATCTTCCCGCGCCACGGCAACCTGCTGACGCTGGAAGCCGGCTTCGCCATCAAGGGCGCGCTGACCGACCAGACCTTCACCCGGCTGTACGGCCGCTTCAAGCAATTCGTGCCGGTCGGCCGCCGCGACCTGGTGGTATTGCGGGCCGAGCTGGGCGGCGTATTCACCGCCGGGCGCGCCTCCGAAGTGCCGGCCTCGCTGCTGTTTCGCACCGGCGGCAACGATTCGGTGCGCGGCTACAGCTACCAGAGCATCGGCAACGAACAAAACGGCACCGTCTACCCGACCAAGTACCTGGCGGTGGGCAGCACCGAATACCAGCACTGGCTGACCGAAAACTGGGGCGCGGCGGTGTTCTACGACATCGGCGCGGCCGCCGACAGCTGGAGCAACAAGACTTTCTATAACGGCGTGGGCGCCGGCGCGCGCTGGCGCAGCCCGGTCGGCACCCTCAACCTGGACCTGGCCTATGGCGTGCAGAAACGCCAGATCCGCCCGCACGTCTCGCTGGGCATCGCTTTCTGAGGCGGCCCGCACATGAACACGACAGACAAGACTTGAACGGCAAGAACGCATGAGCGACCAGCAAGCATCTCCTTCCGCCCCGGACCAGCACGCCACACCGCCCAAGCGGAAGCCTCAACGCGCCCGCAAGATCGCCCTGTGGAGCGGCGCCACGCTGGCCGCAACGCTGCTGGTGGTAGCCGGCGCCGGCCTGTATGCCGTCAAGACCGAAAGCGGCGCGCGCCTGGTCTGGAACGGCGCGGTACAGGCACTGGGCGGCAAGCTATCGGGCCAACTGCTGGGCGGCACCATCGCCGACGGCCTGCGCCTGCGCGACCTGCATTACCAGGACGAGCAGCGCATCCTCGATATCGACCGCATCGACGCCGACTGGCAGCTCGCGCCGCTGCAGCGCAAATTCAGCGTGCGTTACCTGCGCGTGGGCACGGTCACCCTCAAGCAGCAACCGTCCCCCTCCGAACCCAGCGCCATGCCGGCCTCGCTGGAGATTCCGCTGGCATTGGACATCCATGAAATCTCGCTGGAGCGGCTCAGCTTCACCCAGGGCGCCTCCACCACCGAGCTGTCCAAGTTGCGCCTGCACGGCGACTCCGACGGCACCCAGCACACGCTGGTGCTCGACAGCCTGAGCACGCCGTTCGGCGCCGCCGCCGCGCTGCTGCACCTGAACGGCCGCGCACCGTTCGCCATCAGCGGCGGGCTGGAGCTGTCCGGCGAGTACCAGAACGCCAGCTTGCAGGAGAAATACCAGTTGGCGGCACAACTGTCGGGCTCGCTGCAGGATCTGGGCATCGCGCTCAAAGCCAGCGGCGACAGGCTCAACGGCACCGCCGATGTGCAAGCCACGCCGTTCGCCCCGGTGCCGCTCAAAAGCGCCAAGGTCGACCTGCAGCACATCAATCCGCAAGCCTTCAGCGCCGGCGCCCCGCAAGCCGACCTGCGCGTGCGCGCCGACCTGGCGCCGGTGGCCGGCACCAGCGGCGATGCCTTGCGCGTGGCCGGCAAGGTCGCCATCGACAACGCCAAGCCCGGCAGCCTCGACCAGCAATTGCTGCCGCTGCTCTCGGCCAGCGCCGATGTCGACCTCGACCTGCAACGCCAAAAAATCACCTCGCTCGAACTGCGCCTGCCCAGGAACGCGCGCATCGCCGGCGGCGGCGAATTCCGCCCCGGCAGCGATGTCGCCGGCCAGCAGCAAGAGATGGGCGGCAACTTCAACTTCCGCATCAGCGCACTGGACCTGAACCAGATCCACCGCCAGCTCAAACCCACGCAACTGGGCGGCCCGCTGGACGTGACGCTGGCGCCGGGCGCCCAGCAGATCAAGCTGGCGCTGGACGACCGCGAACTCAAGCTGCGCGTGGACAGCACCATCCGCGCGGAAGAAGTGGAACTGCACCAGGCCCAGCTGGCCGCCGGCAAGTCGCGCGTGGAAGCGGCCGGCACACTTAAAACGACAGGTGCGATGGATTACGCCGTCAAAGGCAAGCTGGTGGATTTCGACCCGACAGCCTGGTTGCATGCGGTCGCCCCCGCGCCGGCCGCCGGCGGCAAGAAAAATCCCGGCGCCAGCGCCGCCTCCAAGCCGGTGCAGGCCAGGATCAACATGGACTTCAACGCCAGCGGCGCCATCTCGCCGGAACTGAAGCTCAAGCTGGCCTTCGGCATCCACGACAGCAGCTACGGCGACTTGCCCATGAGCGGCCAGGGCAACATCAACCTGGCCGGCATGCGGCTGTTGCCGAGCAAGGCCAACCTGCTGGTGGCCGGCAATACGCTGGACCTCAACGGCAGCTTCGGCGCCGGCAAGGATGCCCTGACGCTCAAGGTCGACGCCCCACACCTGGAGCGCCTGGGCTATGGCCTGTCCGGCCTGTTGCGCCTGGATGGCCAGCTCACCGGCACACAGCAACGCCCCAACCTGCACGCCACCTATCAAGCCGAAAAACTGGCGTTCGGGCCGCACCACCTGGCACGACTGTCCGGCGCAACCGACCTGCGCACCGATCTCGCCGCCGGCGTCGCCTCGCCCAACAACAAACTGGCCCTGCGGGTGGAAGGCGAAGGCTATCGCGGCCCGCAGGCGGAATTGTCCAGGCTGGACCTGAACCTGGACGGCACCTGGGGCAACCATACGCTGAACCTGCGCGGCGCCGGCAAGGTGCTGGACCAGACCCTGGACCTGGACTTTGCCGCGCACGGCAAGGTGACCGAAAAGACCCGCGGCAAATACGGCTGGGCCGGCAGCATCGACAAGCTGCAGAACAAGGGTTTCCCACAAGTCGCGCTGGCCAGCCCGCTGGCGCTGGAAGCCTCGGCCGATGCGGTCGAGGCCGGCGCTACCCGGCTGGAAATCGACCGCATGGCGCTCGACCTCAAGCGGCTCTCATGGCGCCAGGGCCGCATCGCCTCGGCCGGCCAGGTACGCGCGCTGGATCTCGGCCGCCTGCTGCAGATCGTGCAGGAATTCACCGGCACGCCGCCGCCGGTCAAGTCCGACCTGGTGCTCGACAGCGACTGGGATTTTTCGCTGGCCGAGAGCGCCAGCGGCTATTTCCAGCTGGCGCGCAAATCGGGCGACGTGCGCGTGACCGCCAGCAACGGCGAAGCCTCGCTCGGCCTGTCGGAGCTGCGCCTGCGCGCCGACCTGCAAGGACAACAGGTGCGCGTGGACGGCCGCGTGAACGCCGCGCGGATCGGCACCATCGACCTTGGCGGTACGCTGGGCCTGCAGCGCATCGACGGCCTGCTGGCGCTGGCCGATGCCTCGCCGCTGAACCTCAAGGCGAAACTGGATGTGCCGGAACTCAAGCGCGTGGGCGACCTGATCGGCCCGCAGGTGAGCTTCAACGGCAAGCTCGGCGCCGAGTTCAACGCCGGCGGCACGCTCGGCCAGCCGAAGCTGTCGGGCGCCATCAATGGCGATGACCTGGCGGTGACGCAGTTCGACCAAGGCATACAGCTCAAGGACGGCGTCGTGCGCATCGTCATGGACAACAACGTGATCGACCTGCGCCAGATCGAATTCCACGGCGGCAAGGGAACGCTGCGCGCCCAGGGCAAGGTGCAACTGGGCGCGGAGAATCCGGACCTGAATGCCACCATCACCGCCGACCGGCTGGAACTGTTCGCCAGCCCGGACCGCCAGCTCATGCTGTCGGGCCAGGGCAAGATCGCCAACGTCAACGAGCAGTTGCACATCGACGGCAAGTTCATCGTCGACCGCGCCCTGTTCGACCTGCCCAAGAGCAGCGCGCCCAGGCTGGGCGACGACGTGGTGATCGTGCGCCGCGACGGCAAGACCAAGGCCGGCGCCAACGCCAGCTCGCAGCAGAAACTGGAAGCCGCCACCGAGAAGCCGGCCGGCAAGTTCGCGCCGGTGATGAATATCGCGGTCGACCTCGGCCACGACTTCCGCTTCCGCGGCACCGGCGCCGACCTGCTGCTGCGCGGCGACATGAACGTGCGCAGCGAACCGCTCTCGCCGCTGCGCGCCACCGGCACCATCAACGTGGCCGAAGGCACCTATGAAGCCTTCGGCACCAAGCTCAACATCGAGCGCGGCATCATCAACTTCCAGGGGCCGATCAGCAATCCCAACATCAATATCCTCGCCATGCGCCGCAACCAGGATGTCGAAGCCGGCGTATCGGTGACCGGCACCGCCAACCGGCCGCGCGTGCAGCTGGTGTCAGAACCCAATGTGCCCGACGATGAAAAGCTGTCGTGGATGATGTTCGGCCACGGCACCGATAGCTCCAGCATCGGCCAGCGCAGCGCCAGCAGCCAGGCGCTGGCGCTGGTGGGCAACCTCGGCGGCAAGCGCATCGCCAAGGACTTCGGCCTGGACCAGTTCTCCATCGGCGCCAGCGAATCGGGCCTCACCGACGACCAGGTGGTCAACCTGGGCAAGGCCATCACCGAGAAGATCACGCTGGGCTACGAGCAGAGCCTGCAAGGCGCGGCCAGCATCGCCAAAGCCACCTGGCAGCTGTCGCGCCGCTGGTCGGTGGTGGTGCGGGCGGGGACGATCACTGGCTTGAACGTGCTGTTCAACCTGCGTTACGACTGATTCCGATTTTCAACGGGACAATGGGTGCTCTTCGATGAATTGGCGCAGGGCGCTGTCAATCCGCGTCTGCCATCCTTCGCCCGTGGAACGGAATTGCGTCACGACATCGCGCGACAAGCGAATGGTGATCCGTTCCTTGGTGACCTCGGCTTTGGGACGGCCGATGCGAGCCGTCTTCTTGGCTGCTTCCCATTCTTGATCGGTCAACGGCATGGCATCGACGTCGCTCATGGCTGCGGCAGTGATGGCCGCATCTTCTTGCTCGGTAGGGATAATGGTTCCCGGCTTAAGTTTCGGCATATCGTTTCACCTCCCTGAAATTAGCTTTCCGTAAACTGATAATTCGACGGATTCCATCGCGGTCGACAAACACCACGTTGAACAGGCGGTTACCGATATAACCCAAACCGATCATGCGGTCCTCGCCATATTCTTTGCGCTTGTCAGGCCAGATCACGGCGTCATTCCATTCAAATGCCTTTGCATCGGCAAGTGACACGCCATCATGCTTCTTTATATTTTCGGCATCTTTGGCGAGGTCGAATGCGATTTCCATGATTCTTATTGTATGCACAAAAAAGTCTATTTTTCAATGATTTTATGTATGCACAACAAATTCATCACCAATCGCCGGTTACAACCACCCCGCCCTGCGCAACCTGCGCCACAGCAATGAACAGCCGGTAACGATACCGCCCAGCACCAACGGAAAGCTCCACTGCCAGCTCAGGCCCGGCATGTTGGCGAAGTTCATGCCGTACAGGCTGAACACCATGGTCGGGATGGCCAGGATCGCGCCCCAGCCGGCCAGGGTCTGCACGATTTCGTTCTGGTGGATGGTGATCTGGGCCAGGTTGATCTGGACCGCGGACTCCACCATTTCGCGCAGGCGGTCGCCGGTGTCGATGAAGCGCACCACGTGGTCGTAGATGTCGCGGAAATAGGCCTTGCCGTCCTTGGTGATCAGGCTTTCATGGAACCGCAGCAACTGGGTGCACACGTCCAGCAGCGGCGAGGCCGCCGAGCGCAGGCGGATCAGCTGCCGCTTCAACTGGTACAGCTCCTGCAGGTAAGCCTTGCCGGTCTTGGCCGAGGGATCGAACAACTGGGCCTCGTACTGGCTGAACTTGGCTTCCAGGTCATCCATGATGGGCCGATAGTTATCGACCACGAAGTCCATGATCGAATACAGCACGAAACTGGGGCCGCGCACCAGGCGCTCGGGCAGCATCTCGCAATGCTCGCGCACCTTGGCATAACTGCGCGAAGCCCCGTGGCGCACCGTGATCACGAAGCGCGGGCCGGTCATGATGTGGGTCTCGCCGAATTGCACCTCGCCGCCGGAGAGCTGCGCGGTGTGCAACACCACGAACAGCGTGTCGCCGTATTCCTCGATCTTGGGGCGCTGGTGCGCGGCGTAGGCGTCTTCCACCGCCAGCTCATGCAGGCAGAATTCTTCCTTGATCTTGTTCATCAGCTCGACATTGGGTTCGAGCAATCCGAGCCAGACAAAGGTACCCTCTTCTTGCAGCACATCGCTGATGTCGTCGAGGGCGATCTCGCGCAGCTTCTTGCCCTTCTTGTAGACCGTGCAGTTGACGATCATGTCGGCGTCGATCATGTCCTGGCTCCTGTTTTCATTGTTGTCGCCCCGCAGGGTGCCACGTATTCATCGTTATGTGCAACGGCCGCGCCTCAGCCGACCTTGGCGCGGCCGGGCAGGCGTTGCCGCAACACCTGCGCCATCAGCACGCCCGCCAGCGTGATGCCGCCGCCGATGGCATGGTAACCGTGCAATTCCTCGCCCAATGCCAGCATCGCGATGGCGACGGTGAAAACGGGCATCAGGTTGACAAACACGGAGCAATGGCTGGCGCCCAGATGGCTCACGCCCTTCATCCACAGGAACTGCGAAACGATGGAAGCGGCGATGCCGGCATACAGCAGAAGCGGCAGGTTATCGGCAGTCAACGGCGAATGGTGGCCGAAGACGAAACCGGGAAACAGCAGCAGCACTGCCATCAGCACCTGCATGTACAGCAATTGCCAGGTGCGCAGCGGCAAGGCCCAGCGGCGCAGCATCACGCCGTACAAACCGTAAGAGATGGTGGCCAGCAGCATCAGCAGGTCGCCCATGACCACGCCCTGGTCGAACAGCGCCAGCGGATGGCCGCGGCCGATCAGCACCGCCAGGCCGAACAGCGACAAGACGCCGCCGCCCACCGTGCCCACGGTGGGCGGTTCCGACAGCAGCTGGATGCTCAGCAACAAGGTCAGCAGCGGCATCAGCGACGCGATGATGCCCATGCTGGTAGCCGAGGAAGTGGCGGCGGCGAAATACGCCAGGCTCTGGAACAGCACCATGCCCAGCAGCGCCAGCACCAGGATCTTGCCCAGATGAGGCTTGATCTGCGCGCGCGCATGCCAGGTCGACCTGGCCAGGAACGGCGACATCAGCGCGGCGGCCAGCACCCAGCGGTAAAAGGAAATATCTTCCGGCGCGATCACCCCGGCCGACATCTTGCTGATGACGGTATTGCCGGCCCAGATCAGGACGGCGCCCAACGGGAACCAGACATATTTGAGTTGCATGGACACTTTCTAAAACGAACGGCTCAAGCCGACTTGGTGTTTGCCCGGCCCGACATTTCCGATCCGGCATTGGGCGACAGGCGGCGCAGCATCAGGATCGACAGCGACGCCACCGCCCCCACCACCAGGAAGGCCGGCCAGAAATCGGCGGCCACCAGCGTGGCGTGGCCCTGTACGTCATTGGAAACCTGCAGCGCGAAACCGGCCAGCACCACCCCCATGCCGATCGACAGCTGTTGCGCCACGCTGGCCATGCTGGTGGCCTGGCTCAGGCGCGGGCTATCGACATCGGCATAAGAGATCGCGTTCAGGCTGGTGAATTGCAGCGAGCGGAAGCAACCGCCGATGAGCAGCACCAGCATCATCACGATATAAGGCGTTTGCGGCGTGAACAAGGCAATCGCCCACAGGCTGAGCACGCCCAGCGAACCGTTCACCACCAGCACGGTGCGAAAGCCATAGCGCTGCAAGAAACGCGATGCGATGGTCTTCATGAACATGGCGCCGGCCGCCGCGGCGCAAGTCAGCAGCCCCGAATGGAAAGGCGTATAGCCGAAGCCGAGCTGCAGCATCAGCGGCAGCAAAAAGGGAATCGCGCCGATACCGATGCGGTAGAGCGAACCGCCGAACACCCCCGCCTGCAGGGTCGGGATCTTCAGCAGCGTCAGGTCGATCAGCGGCGCGGCGGCGCGACGCGCATGCCACACATAGGCGATCAGGAACAAGACGCCCAATACCACACAAGCCAGCGAGACTTCACCCGACACCAGATGGCGGCCTGCAGTGGACAAGCCCATCATCAGCAGCGAGCAGCCCAACGCCGACAGCACGAAACCGGGCCAGTCCAGCGGCGGCACCTGCTCGGCCTTGAGGTCGGGGATGAAGCGCGTGGCCAGGTACAGGCCCAGGATGCTGATGGGAATGTTGATGAAGAAAATCCAGCGCCAGTGGAAATAGGTGGTGATGAAACCGCCCAGCGGCGGCCCCAGCACCGGCCCGAACAGCGCCGGAATGGTCAGGTAGGACAAGGCCTTGACCAGGTTCACCTTTTCCACGCTGCGCAGGATCACCAGGCGCCCCACCGGCACCATCATGGCGCCGCCGATACCCTGGAAAAAGCGCGCCGCGACGAACTGCGGCAATGTGGACGACACGCCGCACAGGATGGAACCCAGCATGAAGACGCAAATCGCCGAACGGAAAATGGTGCGCGAACCGAAACGGTCGGCCATCCAGCCGGAAATCGGGATGAACACCGCCAGGCTTACCAGGTAGGAAGTCAGGGCCAGCTTCAGCGAGATGGGATCGACCGCCATGTCCAGCGCCAGCGCGGGCAGCGAGGTGGAGATCACGGTGGAATCCATCTGCTCCATGAACAGCGC
This sequence comes from Herbaspirillum sp. GW821-FHT09A12, assembly GCF_059418325.1. NCBI lineage: Bacteria > Pseudomonadati > Pseudomonadota > Betaproteobacteria > Burkholderiales > Oxalobacteraceae > Herbaspirillum > Herbaspirillum sp. GW821-FHT09A12. The sequence goes on along the minus strand of NZ_JBWKPR010000001.1, from coordinate 103,459 downwards.
GCAGGCGACAATCAGGGGCACAACGAAGGTACGAGGGATGGCCATCGGCGATATTGGCAATTTGATATGAAGAGGCCCGGCAGCGGCTCGCCGGGCAAGTTGGCAAGTATACCTTTTACGCTATGATGCTGCCGGACGCCGCCTCCATGCGCGGCGGGCCTGCCCGCTCCATCCGATTGCACCTATGACCGCCTGTCCCGCCTGTTTCGCCCTGCTCGACGACCACCTGGCCACCCCGGCCGAGCCCCGCTCGCGCCTATATACCGGCCACCTGCGTACGCTGGCCTGCGCTGACGCCGCCGGCTTCCCGGTGCTGCTGGATGAAATGCAGCAGGCGCTGGCCGCCGGGCAACACGCCCTGGCCCTGTGGGATTACGAACTGGGCGCCGCCATGCAGGGACTGCCGCACAAGCATGCCGGCGGCCCCCTGGCCAAAGTGATGCTGTTCCAACGCTGCGAGCGCCTCAGCGCCGCCGCAGCCGACCAATGGCTGGCGCAACAAGAGCAAATTGCACCGGCACCGGCCGGCATCGCCAACGCGGCCGCCAGCGTCAGCGAAACCGAATTCAGCGCCGCCATCGCCCGCATCCACGACTACATCGCCGCCGGCCACACCTACCAGGTCAACTACACCTATCGCCTGCGCTTCGATGCCTACGGCGACCCGCTGGCGCTCTACCGCCGGCTGCGCGCACGCCAGCCGGTGCCGTATGGCGCGCTGGTATGTTGCGAAGACGGCAGCGCCGTGCTGTCGTTCTCGCCCGAACTGTTCGTCGCCCATGCCGGCGGCATGCTCAAGGCCAAGCCGATGAAGGGCACGGCGCCGGCCGCGCCCGCCGCCGATGCGGATGCCGACGCCATCAATGCGCGCCGTGCGCTGGCGCTGGCCGGCGATGAAAAGAACCGCGCCGAAAACCTGATGATCGTCGACCTCCTGCGCAATGACCTCGGCCGCATCGCCATGCCCGGCTCGGTGCAGGTGCCGCACCTGTTCGACGTGCGGCGCTACGGCCAGGTGCTGCAGATGACCTCGACCATCCGCGCCCGCCTGCGCGCGGACATCACGCTGGCCGGCGCCATCGCCGCGCTCTATCCCTGCGGCTCGATCACCGGCGCGCCCAAGCGCCGCACCATGGAAATCATCGACGAACTGGAAAGCACGCCGCGCGGGCTCTATACCGGCGCCATCGGCTGGTTCGACGCGCCGCGCGCCGGCGGGCATGCGCTCGGCGACTTTTGCCTGTCGGTGCCGATCCGCACGCTGCAACTGCAAGCGCCGGAAGGCGGATTGCGCCGCGGCGTGCTGGGCGTGGGCGCGGGCATCGTCCATGACAGCGATGCCGCCTCCGAATACGCCGAATGCCGGTTGAAGGCCGGCTTTTTGACCGGCCTCGGCCATGCATTCAGCCTGTTCGAAACCATGCACGCCACGCGCGAAGGATGCCGGCATCTCGACCTGCACCTGCAACGCCTGCGCAGCTCCGCGGCAGCCTTCGGCTTCAGCTTCGATCAAGCGGCAATCCATGCCGCGCTGGCAAAGGCCTGCGCCGGGTTCGGCAGCGCGGCCACATACCGCCTGCGGCTGGCGCTGGATGCGCAAGGCGGCATCACTATCCAGCACGCGCCGCTGGCGCCGCTGGGCGACAGCGTGAAAATATTCCTTGCCCCACATGCCACCGATAGCAGCGATTTCTTCCTGTGCCACAAGAGCACCCACCGCGCCGCCTACGACGCAGCGTGGAAAGAAGCCGAACAACGCGGCGGCTTCGACCTGCTGTTCTTCAATGAAAAGGATGAACTGACCGAGGGCGGACGCAGCAATGTGTTCGTGCAACTGGATGGGCGCTGGATAACGCCGCCGTTGGGAGCGGGCTTGCTGCCGGGCGTGATGCGTTCAGTGCTGCTGGCCGATCCGGCGTGGGATGCCGTCGAACGTCCGGTCAGCCGTGGGGAGTTAATGCGGGCCGAGGCAATCGTGGTGTGCAATGCGCTGCGCGGAGCGATCAAGGCAACGCTTGAGCTTTAGCCTCAACGCAGCGCCGCGTTCTCCTTCAATCCCTTCGCCTTGGCCTCGCTCTGCTCCGCCAGCGGCGCCAGATCGGCCAGGCTGTTTTCATCCCAGCCACCGCCCAGGGCGGTGGCCAGCAATACGCTGGCCGCCATGCGGCGGTTCAGGATGTCCAGCGCGGAGCGCTCGGCCGACAATGCCGTGGCCTGCGCGGTGATCACGTTCACATAGCTGACGGTACCGGCCTTGTACTGGTTGAGGACCAGCGTCACCGCCTGGCGCGCCGATTGCACGGCTTCGTCCTGCACCGCCGCCTCTTGCTCAAGAATGCGCAGCGCGGCCAGGTTGTCTTCGACGCCCTGGAAGGCGGTCAGCACGGTCTGCTTGTATTGGGCCACCGTGCCGTCATACGCAGCGATGGCCTGGTCGGTGGCGGCGCGGCGCGCGCCGCCGTCGAAGATGCTCTGTGCCAGTTGCGGGCCGAGCGACCATACGCGCCCCGGCAGCGAGAACCAGTCGGCGAAGCTGGAGCTTTGGTAACCGCCGGAAGCCGACAGCGTCAGGCTGGGGAAATACGCCGCCTTGGCCACGCCGATATTGGCATTGGCCGCGGCCACGCGCCGCTCGGCGGCGGCCACGTCGGGCCGGCGCTCCAGCAGCATCGACGGCACGCCCTGCGGAATCGGCGGCGCCACAGCCGTCAGCGGCGCCTTGGGCAACGAGAAGGTGGATGGCGTCTTGCCCACCAGCAGCGCGATGGCGTGCTCCAGCTGCGCGCGCGACACGCCGTTGTCCAGGGCCTGCGCCTGGGCCGACTTCAACTGGCTCTGGGCCTGGATCACGTCCGACTTGGCGGCCACGCCGGCGGCATACTGGTTGAGCGTGAGCTGGTAGGAGCGCTGGTAAGCCTCGACGGTATCGTCCAACAGCTTTTGCTGGGCATCCAGCACGCGCAGTTGCAGGTAATTCTGGGCCAACGCCGCCTGGGCCGACAGGCGCGCCGCGGCGAGATCGGCCGCGCTGGCCTGGGCGCTGGCCTGGCTGGCTTCGACATCGCGCCGCAGCTTGCCCCAGATATCGGCCTCCCATGAGGCGTTGAGCGCGAAGGCATACGAATTGCGCACACCGGCGCTGCCGGACGAAGAGGAGGACGTGGACGAACTGCCGGAACGCGAACGCGTGGCCGAGGCCGATGCATCCAGCGTCGGCGAATAGGCGGCGCGCGAACTCTGCACCAGCGCCAGGGCGCTGCGGAAATTGGCCTCGGCCAGCGCCAGGTTCTGGTTGGAGATATCGACCTGCACCACCAGCGCGTTGAGTTGCGCATCGCCGAACATTTCCCACCACTTGCCGTCGGCCGTCAGCTCGCGCGGCTGGGCCGGCTTCCAGTTCTGGCCTTCCTTGAAGACGGCCGGCGCCTCCTCCATTTGCGGGCGCACATAGTCGGGGCCGACCGAGCAGGCGGCCAGCGAGAAGGAAGCGGCCAGCGCCAGCAGCAGCGGCTTGATGGCCGGAGGCAGTTGGCGGGCGGCGTTGCGTTGTTGCGGTTTCATGCGTTTCTCCATGGCGGCAGCGTTCATGCCGCCGAGGTTTCGGTCTGGTTCTTGTTGCGGCCGAAGCGGCGCTCGCCCCAGGCGCGCAGGCGTTCCATGTACAGGTAGACCACCGGCGTGGTGTAGAGCGTGAGCAACTGGCTCACCACCAGGCCGCCGACGATGGAAATGCCCAGCGGCTGGCGCAGCTCGGCGCCGTCGCCATGGCCGATGGCCAGCGGGATCGCCCCCAGGAGCGCGGCCATGGTGGTCATCATGATCGGCCGGAAGCGCAGCTTGCAGGCCTCGAAGATGGCATCGCGCGGAGACATGCCCCGGTTGCGTTCGGCATCCAGCGCAAAGTCGATCATCATGATCGCGTTCTTCTTGACGATGCCGATCAACAGGATCACGCCGATCAGCGCGATCAGGCTGAAATCGGTGCCGGTGAACATCAGCGCCAGCAAGGCGCCCACGCCGGCCGACGGCAAGGTGGAGAGGATGGTGATCGGATGGATCAGGCTTTCATACAGGATGCCCAGCACGATATATACCGCCAGCAAGGCCGTCAGGATCAGGATGGGCTGGCTCGACATCGAAGACTGGAAGGCATTGGCGGTGCCGGAGAAAGCCCCGTGCACATCGGTCGGCACGCCCAGCGTGGCCATGGCGCGCTCGATGGCATCGGTGGCCTGCGACAGCGAAACGCCCTCGGCCAGGTTGAACGACAGCGTGGAGGCGACGAACTGCCCTTCATGGTTGACCGCCAGCGCCGTGTTGGTCGGCGCGAAGCTGGCGAACGCCGCCAGCGGGATCTGGGTGGAAGCCGCGGTCGAGATGGTCTGCGCCAGGCCGGTATTGGCGTTGAGCTTGCCCGCAGCCGACAGCGCCGGCGGCGTCGACAGGGTCGAGGTGGTCGGCGACAGGTTGCTCGATCCGGCCAGGCTGACGTAGGTGTTCTTCAGGATTTCCGGGCTTTGCCAGTACTGCGGCGCCGCCTCCATCACTACGTGATACTGGTTCATGCCGCTGTAGATGGTCGAGATCTGGCGCTGGCCGAACAGGTCCGACAGCGTCGAGTCGATCAGTTGCGGCGTCACGCCGGCGCGCATGGCGGTTTCGCGGTCGATGGTCAGCGTGGTCTGCAATCCCTTGTCCTGCTGGTCGGTGCTGACGTCTTCCAGCTCCTTCAGGTTGGAAAAGGCCAGGCGGATCTTGGGCTCCCAGATGCGCAGCAGGTTGAGGTCGTCGGACTTCAGGGTGTATTCGTACTGCGAATCGCTCTGGCGCGCGCCGACGCGGATATCCTGCACCGGCACCAGGAACAGGCTGGCGCCGGCCACATGGGCCAGCTTCATGCGCAGCCGCCCGATCACGCGATCGGCCGAGATCTTGCGCTCGGACAGCGGTTTCAGGGTCACGAACATATTGCCGCCGTTGCGCCGCTGGCCGCCGGTGAAGGCCACCACGTCGGCCACGGCCGGGTCTTCCTTGACGATCTCGATGAACTCGTTCAACTTGACCTTCATCGCCTGGAAGGAAATCGCCTGGTCGCCGCGGATGCCGCCCACCAGGCGGCCGGTATCCTGCTGCGGGAAGAAGCCCTTGGGAATGGCCTTGTAGAGATAGACGTTCAGGGCGATGGTGGCCAGCAAAATCAGCATCATCAGGGGCGCCGCGCGCAGCGCCCAGGCCAGCGAACGTTCATAGCCCAGCAGCATGTCGTTGAAGATATGCTCGGTCTGGCTAACGATCTTCTGCAGCAGCGGATGGCGGCGCCGGCGCCGTTCTTCGTCCTGCCGTGGGTCATGGCGCAACAGCGCCGCGCACATCATCGGCGTAGTGGTCAGCGACACCACCAGCGACACCAGGATGGCCACCGACAGCGTGATGGCGAACTCGCGGAACAGGCGGCCGACGATGCCTTCCATCAGCAGGATCGGAATGAACACGGCGATCAGCGAGATGCTCATCGACAGCACCGTGAAACCGACTTCCCTCGCCCCCAGCATGGCGGCCTTGACCGGTTTCATGCCGGCTTCGATGTGACGCGAAATGTTTTCCAGCACCACGATGGCGTCGTCCACCACGAAACCGGTGGCAATCGTCAGCGCCATCAGCGACAGGTTGTCCAGGCTAAAACCGGCCAGGTACATGATGCCGAAGGTGCCGATCAGCGACACGGGAACGGCGACGGCCGGGATCAGCGTGGCGCGCACATTGCGCAGGAACAGGAACACCACCATGATCACCAGCGCCACCGACAGGATCAGGGTGAACTCGGTCTCCTTGAGCGAGGCGCGGATGGTGGGCGTGCGGTCCATCACCACCTTCATGTCGATGGCGGCGGGAATCGACGCCTGCAATTGCGGCAACAGTGCCTTGACGCTGTCGACGGTATCGATGATGTTGGCGCCGGGCTGGCGGTTGACAATCACCAGCACCGACGGCTTGCCGTTGGAGGATCCGGCGTTGCGCACATCGGCCACCGAGTCGCGCACCTCGGCCACGTCGCGCACCCGCACCGGCGTGCCGTTGCGGTAGGACACGATCAGCGGCGCATATTCCGCGGCGGTCTTGGCCTGGTCGTTGGCGTAGATCTGCCAGTTGCGTTCGCCATCTTCCAGGATGCCCTTGGGCCGGTTGGCGTTGGTGGCGGCCACCGCGGTGCGCACGTCGGCGCTGCCGATGCCGTACTTGTTCAACGCCGTCGGGTTCAGCTCGATGCGCACCGCCGGCTGCGAACTGCCGCCCACGCTGACCTGCCCCACTCCGCGCACCTGCGACAATTTCTGCGCCACGATGCTGTCGGCGGCGTCGTACATCTGGCCCTGGGTCATGGTGTCCGAGGTCATCGCCAGGATCATGATCGGGGCGTCGGCCGGGTTCACCTTGCGGTAGGTCGGATTGCTCGGCATGCCGGTAGGCAGCAGGTTGCGCGCCGCGTTGAGCGCCGCCTGCACGTCGCGCGCGGCGCCGTCGATATCGCGGCTGAGGTCGAACTGCAGCGTGATGCGGGTCGAGTTCTGCGAGCTGGTGGAGGTCATCTCGGTCACGCCCGCGATCGCGCCCATGGACCGCTCCAGCGGCGTGGCCACGGTGGCGGCCATGGTTTCCGGGCTGGCGCCGGGCATCGAGGCCGAGATCGAGATGGTCGGGTAATCCACCTGCGGCAACGGCGACACCGGCAACAGGCGGAACGCCACCATGCCCGACAGCGCGATGCCGATCGTCAGCAAGGTGGTGGCGATGGGCCGCTGGATGAAAGGGAGCGAGATGTTCATGGCGTCCCGGATCTACACGGCCGGCGGCAGCGATGGCGCCTTGCCGTCATGGTCGTCGTCATGGCCGGGCTCCTGCTGGCCGAAACGCTTGCGCAGGCGGCGCGCCAGGCGGTCGAAAGCGAGGTAGATCACCGGCGTGGTGAACAGCGTCAGCACCTGCGACACCAGCAAGCCGCCGACCATGGTGATGCCCAGCGGCTGGCGCAGCTCGGAGCCGACGCCGGTGCCCAGCATCAGCGGCAACGCGCCCAGCAAGGCCGCCATGGTAGTCATCAGGATCGGCCGGAAACGCAGCAGGCAAGCCTGGTAGATCGCCTCGCGCGGGCACTTGCCTTCGTGCCGCTCGGCCTCCAGCGCGAAGTCGATCATCATGATGGCGTTTTTCTTGACGATGCCGATCAGCAGGATGATGCCGATGATGCCGATGATGCCCAGGTCGGTGCGGGAAATCATCAGCGACAGCAGCGCCCCCACCCCGGCCGAGGGCAGCGTCGAGAGGATGGTGATCGGGTGGATGTAGCTTTCATACAGCACGCCCAGCACGATGTACATGGTCACCACCGCCGCCAGGATCAGCCACAGCGTATTGGACAACGAGGCCTGGAACGCCAGCGCCGCGCCCTGGAAATTGGTCACGGTGGAGTCCGGCATGCCGATTTCGGCCTCGGCCGCCTTGATGGCCTTGACCGCCTCGCCCAGCGCGGCGCCCGGCGCCAGGTTGAACGAGATGGTCGCGGCCGGGAACTGGCCGATATGGTTGACCACCAGCGGCGCGGTGCGCTCGGTGACGGTGGCGATCGAGGACAGCGGCACCTGGTTGCCGGCCGACGTCACCAGATAGATGCTGTCCAGCGCCGCCGGGCCGAGTTGGAACTCCGGCTTGACCTCCATCACCACGCGGTACTGGTTGGATTGCGTGTAGATGGTGGAAATGAGGCGCTGGCCGAACGCGTTGTACAGGGCATTGTCGATGGCGGCGGTAGTGATGCCCAGGCGCGACGCCGCGTCGCGGTCGATCTCGACGTAGGCTTGCAAGCCCTTGTCCTGCAGGTTGGTGGCGACATCGGCCAGTTCGGGCGCCTGTTGCAGGCGTTCGATCAGCTTGGGCACCCAGGTGCTGAGCGTGTCGGGGTCGGCGTCTTCCAGCGTGAACTGGTATTGCGTGCGCGAGACGCTGTCTTCAATGGTCAGGTCCTGCACCGGCTGCATGTAGAGCGTCACGCCCGGCACCTGCTTGGCCAGCGTGGGCTGCAGGCGACGGATCACGTCGGCGGCGGAAACGTCGCGCTCCTCGTGCGGCTTCAGGTTGATCAGCATGCGGCCGCTGTTCAGGGTGGCATTGGTGCCATCCACGCCGATGAAGGACGACAGGCTTTCCACCGCCGGGTCTTCCAGCACCACCTTGGCCAGGGCTTGCTGCTTCTCGCCCATGGCGCCGAACGACACCGATTGCGAGGCTTCGGAAATGCCCTGGATCACCCCGGTGTCCTGCAGCGGGAAAAAGCCCTTGGGGATGAACACATACAGCAGCACCGTCAATGCCAGCGTGCCGATGGCGACCAGCAGCGTCAGGCGCTGGCGGTTCAGCACCCACTCCAGCATCACGCCGTAGCGCGCGATCACGCGGTCGAAGAACAGCTGGCTCTTGTGATAGAACCAGCCCTGCTCCTGTTCCGGCACGTGGCGCAACAGGCGCGCGCACATCATGGGCGTGAGCGTGAGCGACACCACCGCCGAGATCAGGATGGACACCGCCAGCGTGACGGCGAACTCATGGAACAGCCGCCCCACCACGTCGCCCATGAACAGCAGCGGGATCAGCACCGCGATCAGCGAGAAGGTCAGGGAGATGATGGTGAAGCCGATTTGCTCGGCGCCCTTCAGGGCCGCCTGCATGGGCTTCATGCCCTCTTCGATGTAGCGCGAGATGTTCTCGATCATCACGATGGCGTCGTCGACCACGAAGCCGGTGGCGATGGTGAGCGCCATCAGCGTCAGGTTGTTGATCGAGAAGCCGGCGATGTACATCACCGCGAATGTGCCCACCAGCGACAGCGGCACCGCCACGCTGGGAATGATGGTGGCCGGGACATTGCGCAGGAACACGAAAATCACCATCACCACCAGCATCACCGACAGCATCAGCTCGAACTTCACGTCCGCCACCGAGGCGCGGATGGTGGTGGTGCGGTCGGTCAGGATGTGCACGTCGATCGCGCCGGGCAGGCTGGCTTGCAGCTGCGGCAGGATCTTCTTGATGCTGTCGACCACCGAGATCACGTTGGCGCCGGGCTGGCGCTGGATGTTGACGATCACCGCCGGCTGCGCGTTGGCCCAGGCGCCCAGGCGCACGTTCTCGGCGCCGTCGACCACGTCGGCCACGTCGGAGACGCGGATCGGCGCGCCGTTCTTGTAGGCGATGATCAGGTTGCGGTACTCGTCGGCCGAGCGCAACTGGTCGTTGGCGTCGATGGTGGAGGCGCGCGTGGGGCCGTCGAAGCTGCCCTTGGCCTGGTTGACGTTGGCGTTGCCGATGGCGGTACGCATGTCGTCCAGGTTCAGGCCCAGCGCGGCAACGGCGCGCGGGTTCAGCTGCAGGCGCACCGCCGGGCGCTGGCCGCCCGACAGGCTGACCAGGCCGACCCCGGAAAGCTGCGAGATCTTTTGCGCCAGGCGGGTGTCGATCAGGTCCTGCACCTTGGGCAGCGGCATGGTCTTGGAGGTGACCGCCAGCGTCAGGATGGGCGTGTCGGCCGGATTGACCTTGCTGTAGACCGGCGGCATCGGCAGGTCGGACGGCAGCAGGTTGCCGCCGGCATTGATCGCCGCCTGCACTTCCTGCTCGGCGATGTCGAGGCTGAGGTCGAGGTTGAACTGCAGCGTGATGACTGACGCCCCGCCCGAGCTGGTGGAGGACATCTGTTTCAAGCCGGGCATCTGGCCGAACTGGCGTTCCAGCGGCGCGGTGACCGAAGACGTCATCACGTCCGGGCTGGCGCCGGGATAGAGCGTGGTGACCTGGATGGTCGGGTAATCGACTTCAGGCAAGGCCGACACCGGCAATTGCCGGTAGGCGACGATGCCCACCAGCAGGATCGCCAGCATCAACAGCGATGTGGCGACCGGCCGCAGGATGAACTGGCGGGATGGATTCATGCGCGCGCCTTATTTGCTGCCGTTATTGCCATTGCCGGCATTGCTGCCGTTACCGCCGGCGGCTTCGCGCTGGCGGCGCAACTCCATCATTTTCTGGCGACGCTGGTCTTCGGGCAGCTTCTTGATCTCTTCACCGAATTCGCCGGCGTCGATGCGCTTGTCGATCTCGGCCCAGCGCTTCTGGCGCTCTTCTGCCGACATGTCGCCTTGCCCGCCCTGCTGGCCCGGCGCCGGCGCGGTTTGTCCCGGCGCGGTTTGTCCCGGCGCGGCTTGCCCCGGCTGGGCGCCCTGGCCCTGGTTACGCTTGCCGTGGCGGCGCGCGTTCGGGTTTTCGGCGGTCAGCTTGTTGCTCGGATCGTCGGCGCTGCCGCGCATCACGGCTTCCACCTTGGCGCCTTCGCGCAGGCGGTCGATACCGTCGATCACCACGGTCTCGCCGGCGACCACGCCATCGGTGACCGCGGTCACGTCGCCCTGCACCGCGCCGGTCTTGATGTTGCGCACGGTGACGGTATTGTCGTCCTTGACCACATAGACGAACAGGCCCTTGGAACCGCGCTGGATCGCCGCGCTGGGGATCACGGTAGCGCCGTCTTCGGTGCTGAGCAGCAAGCGGATATTGACGAACTGGCTGGGGAACAGCGCGTAGTCGGTGTTGGGGAACTGCGCCTTCAGCTTGACCGTGCCGGTGGTGGCGTCGACCTGGTTATCGATGGTCAGCAGCACGCCGTCGGCGAGCTTTTTCTTTTGCTCGCGGTCCCAGGCCTCGGTGGGCAGCTTGCGCCCGCTTTGCAGCTGGCGCAGCACGCTGGGGATATTGTCTTCCGGAATGCTGAAGATGGCGGTGATCGGCTGCAACTGGGTAATGATCACCAGGCCGTTGGTATCGCTGGTGGTGATGTTGTTGCCGACATCGGCCTGCCTCAGGCCGAGGCGGCCGCTGATGGGCGCCGTCACGCGCGCGAACGACAATTGCAGCCTGGCGCTGGCCAGCGCGCCCTCATCGGTCTTGACCGCGCCTTCGTATTGCTTGACCAGCGAGGCTTGCGTATCGACCTGCTGGCTGGCGATGGAGTCCTGCGCCAGCAGGGTCTGGTAGCGCTTCAGGTCGAGCCGGGCCGAATTGAGCAAGGCGCGGTCGCGCGCCAGCTGGCCTTCGGCCTGGGTCACCGCCACCTGGAACGTGCGCGGGTCGATCTCAGCCAGCAGGTCGCCGGCCTTGACCAGTTGGCCTTCCTTGTAATGCAGCTTCAGCAGTTGGCCGTCCACGCGGGCGCGCACGGTCGCGGTGGCTGTCGGCGTCACCGAACCCAGGCCATTGAGGTAGATGTCCACGTTCTGCACCTTGGCCTTGGCCACCCCCACCGGCATGGTCTGGCCGCCGGAGCCGGGGCCGCCGCCGCGCGGCCCGCCCGGGCCCGGACGGGCGCCGGGACTCATCCCCATGGCGGCCATCTGCGCCGTATCGGCCTTCTTCTTGGCCCAGTACTTGTAGCCGGCGCCGGCGACGATCGCCAGCACGATGACCCAGAACCACCAGCGCCGCAGGATGCTGCCCCGGGACGGCGGCCGGCTGCCTTGCGGCGGAGTTGGATTGGAAGGGGATGGCTGCCCGGAATTTGCTGTGTTTGTCATGTGATGAAAACCAACCTACTGATCGCGGAGGAAAGTCCCGGCCGGAGCGCCCGTGCGGGCGCCCCGGCTTGAAAGTCGCAAAGGACACGGGATGAGGGCCTGGACCTGGCCATGGCCGGCCGGGCCCTCATCCGGTGTACTCCGCCACGGCGCATGCGGCGCCATGAAACGGACAAGAATATTGCATTTAAGGCAATGCGCCAGCATACCACCCGCCTGTCGTGCACAGCCATTGCGGGTGGCTCGCAGTGTACCCAGCAAACGGCCGGCGCGCCATGGATAACAGACGCCAAAATACCCGTCAAATGCGTGGCTGGGGCCCGACATGCAAAAGCCTTGCGGTTGGCGCCGCAAGGCTTTTGCTGGGATACCCGGCCCGGCGCACATCGCGGGCCCGGCTACCTGGCTTCAGGCGTCCCTGCCGCACGGCACGGCACGGCTCGCCTCACCTCACTTCACACCTCACTTGGCTGCCGGTGCGGTTGCGTCAGGCGCCGGCTTGCCGCCGTGGTCGCCGCGATGCGACGGTCCCTTGCGCTCATGCTGCATGCGCTCGAAACGATGACGCTCCATCTTGGCGAACTCGGTATCGAAGGTCTTTTGCTGTTCCGGCGCCAGGGCGGCGTAGAACTCCTTGGTGGCCGCGACGCGCTGTTCGGCGAAGGCTTCGCGCTTGCGCATGAACTCCAGCTTCTTGTCCAGGCGCTCAGGCGTGGTCAGCTTGGCGAACTCTCCCTTGTTCGGACGCGCGGCCGGGTCGAACGGAGCCGGCTTGGTCTTGTCCAGGAACAGCTTCCAGGCGGCTTCCTGGGAAGCGGTGATCTTCAGCTTGTCGTGCAGCTCGGCCTGGCGCTTGGCGCGCATCTGCTCGAACCTGGCGATTTGCTCGGCGCTGGGAGCGCGACCGTGCGGGCCTCCCGGCGGCGGGACCTGGGCGAATGCCGCCACGGTCACTGCGCTGATGCTCACTGCGGCGATGCCGGCCAGGATGCGGGTCTTGAAATTCGACATGATTTACTCCTTTGTGATGTCGTGCTGTCTTTGCACGGTTCCCATTAAACCGGCCGCGTGTATCGCCAATTTTTCCCCTGTGGCGTCATTTGTATCGTTTTGTATATCGGCAAGCCGCTGAAGTATCGTTTTATGTCGGCGCCTACCCTTGTTAAGAGGCGATACAAATCGCCGCTCCACGGCCTGGCAAGTTCGGCATAATCCCATCCATGGATACAAATACTCACATTCTCATCGTCGACGACGACCGCGACATCCGCACCCTGCTGGCCGAATACCTGGACAGCAACGGCCTGCGCACGCTGACCGCCACCAATGGCGCCGAGATGCGCAAGACGCTGGAAGAGTCCCGGGTCGACCTGATCGTGCTCGACCTGACCCTGCCCGGCGAGGACGGGCTGACCCTGTGCCGCAACCTGCGCGCCACGTCGAACGTGCCGGTAATCATGCTGACCGCGCGCGGCGAGCCGCTGGACCGCATCCTGGGGCTGGAGATGGGCGCTGACGACTACCTGGCCAAACCCTTCGAGCCGCGCGAACTGTTCGCCCGCATACGCAGCGTGCTGCGCCGCACGCAGGCGCTGCCGCCCAACATGGCGCAGCCGGACGCGGCGGCCATGCGCTTTGCCCACTGGACGCTGGACCTGACCGCGCGCCATCTGGTGAACCGGGATGGCGTGGTGGTGGCGCTGTCGGGCGCCGAGTTCCGCCTGCTCAAGGTATTCCTCGACCATCCCAACCGCGTGCTCAACCGCGACCAGTTGCTGGAGCTGACCCAGGGCCGCGAGTCCGATCCGTTCGACCGCTCGGTGGATATCCAGATCAGCCGCCTGCGCCAGAAACTGGGCGACGACGCCCGCACGCCGGCGATCATCAAGACCGTGCGCAACGAAGGCTACGTGCTGGCCGTTGCCGTGACGGCGGAAAGCGCGGGCCGCGCGCCATGAAGGAGTTGAAGGATTTCGCCGGCTCCATCGGTAACCGCATCTTCGTGCTGCTGCTGGCCGGCATCGTGGTGGCCATCGTCGCCACCACCTGGCTGGCCTCCAACGAGCGCAAGAGTTCGCTGCGCGAGCTGCGCTTCCAGCACCTGGCCGAACGCATCGAGCAGATCGTGCAGGCGGTCGACGACATTCCGGCCGAGCAGCGCCCCATCGTGCTGCAAGCCGCCGCCAATTTCGGTTTCGAAGCGAAAATGGTGGACGACATGAATGACGCGGTCGGCGCCAATGCCAGCACCAGCCCCCTGATCGACATCCTGCAGACGCGGCTGGGCAGCGAGCGCAAGATCGCCGTGCAGCGCGAGACCGAATGCGCCGCCCCGCGCCGCGCAGATGGCCGGGCCGAAGCGCCGCGCCGGGAAACCTGCCGCGTGGTCTACGTCAGCCTGCACGACCAGTCGCTGATGCGGCTGCGCCTGCACCAGCCGGGCGAACCGCCGATCATGCGCGGCCGCGGCGGCCAGGGCGGCCCGTATGGATTGCAATACATCGCGCTGTTCCTGATCCTGATCGCCCTCCTGGCCTACCTGGTGGCGCGCATGGCGACCCGCCCGATCCGCAAGCTGGCGCAGGCGGCGGCCGAACTGGGGCGCGACATCGACCACCCGCCGTTGCCGGAAACCGGCCCCAGCGAGATCCGCCAGGCGGCGCATGCCTTCAATGCGATGCAGGCGCGCATCCGGCGCCAGATCCAGCACCGCACCCACATGCTGGCCGCCATCACGCATGACCTGCAAACGCCGCTGACGCGCCTGCGCCTGCGGCTGGAAAAGGTGGCCGACCCCGAACTGCAGCAACGCCTGATCGACGATCTTGCGGTCATGCACGGCATGGTGCGCGAGGGCCTGGACCTGGCGCGCAGCATGGACTCGTCGGAAAAGATACAGGCGCTGGATATCGATTCGCTGCTCGACAGCGTCTGCGCCGACGCCGCCGATGCCGGACAGGACGTGACGCTGCAAGGCAGCACCCGCGCCTTCGTCATGGCGCAACCGGGCGCCCTGCGCCGCTGCCTGACCAACCTGCTCGACAATGCCTGCAAATACGGCCAGTTGGCGCGGGTATCGGTTTCGCTGGAACAGCAGAAGATCGCCATCCGCATCCGCGACCAGGGTCCCGGCATTCCGGAGGCGGAACTGGAATCGGTGTTCGATCCCTTTTACCGCCTGGAGGTCTCGCGCTCGCGCGACACCGGGGGCACCGGGCTGGGACTGACAATTGCGCTCAACATCGCCGAGAACCATCATGGTTCGCTGAAGCTGCGCAATCTGGCCGAGGGCGGGCTGGAGGTGTTGCTGGAACTGCCGGTGATGCCGGCCGGGAAACCCCGCGCCAGCTGAGGCCGCCAGCCAGCAAACAAAGGAAAAACGCAAAAGGCGCATCCCTTGCAAGGGGATGCGCCTTTTTCAATGGCAGCGGCCAATCCTGCCGATATCAGCCGAAGTAGTTCAGGCCCAACGCCGCATTGACTTCCGACATGGTCTGCGCCGCCACCGCGCTGGCGCGCTCGGTGCCGCGCTTCAACATGGCCAGCGCTTCGCCGCGGTCCTTGGCGAAATGTTCGCGGCGGGTGCGGATCGGCTCCAGCATTTCTTGCAGGATGCCTTCCAGGCGGCGCTTGACCACGCTGTCGCCCAGGCCGCCGCGGGTGTAGTGCGCCTTCAGTTCTTCCACCGCGGCGCGGTCGGGATCGAAGGCATCCAGGAAGGAAAACACCACGTTGCCCTCGACCTGGCCCGGATCGTCCACCCGCAGGTGGTTGGGGTCGGTGTACATGCGGTGCACGGCCTGCTTGATCTCGGCCGGTGTGGCGCCCAGCGCGATGGCGTTGCCCAGCGACTTGCTCATCTTGGCCTTGCCGTCGATACCCGGCAGGCGCGCCGTTTCCGACAGCACTTCCTTGCACTCCACCAGCACTTCGCGCTCGACGGTGGCGTTGAATTTGCGCACCAGCTCGTTGGTCTGCTCGATCATGGGCAACTGGTCGCCGCCCACCGGCACCAGTTGCCCCTTGAAGGCGGTGATGTCGGCGGCCTGGCTGACCGGATAGGTCAGGAAGCCGGCCGGGATGTCGCGCTCGAAACCGCGCAGGCGGATCTCTTCCTTGATGGTGGGGTTGCGCTCCAGGCGCGACACCGTCACCAGGTTCAGCAGCACCATCGACAGTTCATACAGTTCGCGCACCTGCGACTGGATGAAGATGGTCGACTTTTCCGGGTCGATGCCCACGGCCAGGTAATCCAGCGCCACTTCCAGCACGTTGTCGGTGACCTTCTGGTGGCGGCCGACGTTGTCGGTCATGGCCTGGGTGTCGGCCAGCAGCAGGAACTGGTTGGCGGTTTCCTGCAGCGCCACGCGCGACTTGAGCGAGCCGATGTAATGGCCGAGGTGCAGCGGGCCGGTGGGACGGTCGCCGGTGAGGACGGTGGGGCGTGCGGCTGGAGCGTTGGATGCGGGGGCGTTCGAAGACATGGACATTCCTGATCAAATCGATTATCTGGAATGCCGCCGGTCCGAAGCGTAAAAACAATGCCGCCGGAACCGGCGGCATCACATTGTCAAACTGTGTGAAAACGGGCCGCCTGGGTCAGGCGCGCCACCAATGCTGGATTTTCGCAAGCTGGATTCGGAAAAACATGGCTGCGAGTATAGCATTGCCGGCCGCCGATGTTGCGCCGCACCGCCCGCCGACGCCGAAAAAATCCGGCCTCGGCGGCAACTGGAGCGGCGAGGCAGGCTTAGGCTTATCCCCTGCCCCGCGCTTATGCTTGTCTCACGCGCGCTGCGAATCCAGTTGCTCGTCGTTGCGGGCCACTTCCTGGGCCTTGGCATAGCTTTCGATCAGCAGTTGGTACGGCGGGAACACCGAACTGTAGGCTTCGGCCCATTGCAGCGCGTCTTCACGGTTCCAGGTCTTTTGCACCTCGGAACAGACGGCGGCCGTATCCATCGGCACCACGCCGGCCTGCACCACGCGCGCGAGGGTGATCTCCTGCGCCATCTTGGAGTAGGTGCCGGAGGCATCGATCACGGCAAACACCTGGTAGCCCGCATGCACGGCGGCGATGCTCGGAAACGCCATGCACACGCTGGTGATAGTGCCGGCGATGATAAGTTGCTTGCGGCCGGTGGCCTTGACCGCGGCCACGAATTCGGGGTTGTCCCAGGCGTTGATCTCGCCCTTGCGCGCCACGTACTGCGCATGCGGGGCGTATTGATGGATTTCGGGAATGAGCGGGCCGTTCGGGCCTTGCGGCACCGAGGCCGTGGTGATGACCGGCATCTTCGCCAGCGTCGCGATCTTGGCCAGGGTGGTGGCGTTGGCGCGCAGCTCGGTCATCGGCATGTCCTTGACGGTCTGGAACAGGCCGCTCTGGTGGTCGATCAGCAGCATCGCCGCATCGTCCGGATTGATGATGGGGCGTGCGCCGTTGAAATTGGCCGGGGTGTTGGATGTGTTCATGGTGTGCTCCTTTGGAAATGGGAAAAATGCTCCTCAGTGACGGCAGGCCCGATGCGGCAATGGGCCTGCCGGCTTCTCACTCGACGGCTTCCTGCCGATGTTCCGCGGCAGGTGTTGCAGGTGCGATGCGTCCGAATTGGCCGCCGTTGAAATCGTCGATCGCCTGGCGGATCTCGGCTTCGCTGTTCATGACGAACGGGCCGTAACCCACCACCGGCTCATCGATCGGTTCGCCGGACAGCCACAGCAGCGTGGCGTCGCTGTTGGCTTCGATCTCGACCTCGCTGCCGGCGCGGTCGAAATGCACCAGTTGGCCTTCGCGGGCGACTTCATTGCCGGTGACCAGCACCGTCCCGTGCAGCACGACCATCGCCAGCGAATGGCCGGCCTTTGCGGCGAAGCGGTCAATGCCGCCCTGGCGGATGCGCACGTCCCACACATCCATCGGTGTGAAGGTTTGCGCCGGGCCGCGCCGGCCGTCGAACTCGCCGGCGATCACCCGGACCCGGCCTGCCCCCTCAGGCAGCTCCACCGACGGAATCTGGCCATCCAGCAGGGTCTGGTAGCGCGGCGCCGCCATCTTGTCGCTGGCCGGCAGGTTCACCCACAGTTGCACCATTTCGATGGTGCCGCCGCGTTCGGTGAACGCCTTCGAGTGGAACTCTTCATGCAAGATGCCGCCGCCGGCGGTCATCCATTGCACGTCGCCGGGGCCAATGCGGCCGCCTGCGCCGGTGGAGTCGCGATGTTCCAGTTCGCCTTGGTAAACGATGGTTACCGTTTCAAAACCCCGGTGCGGATGCTGGCCGACGCCGCGCGGACGCGCTGCGGGCTCGAAACGAGTCGGGGCGGCATGGTCGAGCAGCAGGAACGGGCTCAGGTGCCGGCCCAGGCCGTCGTAACCGAACAGCGAACGCACCGGAAATCCGTCGCCGACCCAGTGTTGGCGGGGGGCGCTGTAGATGCCGAGGATCTTCTTCATGCTCATCTCCTGATGGGCCATGCAACATGCAGTGGCGTTATGGAGAGAATAGGATTGAAACGATGATGGCGGTAGATGCTAATATTTGGCATCAGCGTCCTATTTAAAGAACGATAGAATCATGCGCGATCTCAATGACCTCTACTACTACGTGCAAGTGGTGGAACATGGCGGCTTCTCCCCGGCGGGACGCGCCCTGGGCATGCCGAAGTCCAAGCTGAGCCGACGCGTCGCCTTGCTGGAGGAGCGCCTCGGGACGCGCCTGATCCAGCGTTCGACGCGACGCTTCGCCGTCACTGAAATCGGCCAGACCTACTACAGCCATTGCAAGGCGATGCTGGTGGAGGCCGAGGCGGCGGATGAATCGGTGGCGCTGATCCATGCCGAACCGCGCGGCATCGTGCGCATGACCTGCCCGGTGGCGCTGCTGGACGCGCGTATCGCCGACATGGTGGCGGCCTTCATGGTGGCCTACCCGCGCGTGGAGATCCACCTGGAAGAAACCAACCGGCGTGTGGATGTGGTGGGCGAAGGCATCGATGTCGCCATCCGGGTGCGCCCGGGGCCGATCGAAGACAGCGACCTGGTGATGCGCGTGCTGGCCGAACGCGGGCAATGCCTGGTGGCTTGTCCGCGCCTGCTGGCCGATGGCATCCCGACGGTGCCGGCCGACCTCGCCGCGCTGCCGAGCATGGGCCTGGGGCTGCCCCAGCAAGAACATGTCTGGAACCTGATCGGTCCCGACGGCGCCACAGCGGCCGTGCGCCACCATCCGCGCCTGATCACGCGCGGCATGCTGGCTTTGCGCACGGCTGCCGTGGCTGGCGTGGGCGTAGTGCAACTGCCTTCGATGATGGTGCGGGAACAGATCGCGCGCGGCGAGCTGGTGCATGTGATTCCGGGATGGGCGCCGCGGCGCGAGATCATCCATGCGGTGTTCGCCTCGCGTCGAGGATTGTTACCGGCGGTGCGGGCGCTGGTGGATTTTCTGGCGGCGCAATTCCAGGCGCTGGATGAGGATTGAGCCGGCGGGCTCTGGCACGGCCATAAAAAACCGCATCCAATGGATGCGGTTTTTCATTACAGGGACAAGGCTCAATACGCTCCCGGCGGCGGTCCGTAGTACACCGGCGGCGGGCCGTAATATCCCGGAGGCGGTGGCGGCGCGTAATAGTAGCGGCGCGGGTGATAGGTATAGACGGTAGCCTGGCGCTGGCTCTCGACCTGGTTGCCCTTGCTGTACATGCACTGGGTATAGGTCATGTCGTAGCGCTGCTGCATCGAATAGTTGCCGCCGGCGGCCGCATTGCTGCCCGCGGCGCTGCCCACCAGCAACCCGCCGCCGGCGCCGATGGCCGCACCGGCGCCGGCATTGCCCGACGCCGCGCCCACCAATGCGCCGGCCACGGCGCCGATCGCGGTGCCTACGGCGGCGCTGTTGACCGCATTGTTCTGGGTCTGCTGCGCCTGGCCGCCAATGGCTTCCTGCGCGTATTGCTGGCACTGCATCTGGTCGGCACGGAACTGTTCATAGCTCTTGTCCTTGCCGGGCATGGCCATGACCGACGGGCCGGTCGGCACGCTGACGCAACCGCCGAGCGCCAGCAAGGCGCCGATGGCGGTAACCGCTGTAGCTGTCTTGTAGATGGGTTTCACGATATGTCCTCGATGTTTCCTCGATGTTTCCTATGCCGCCGGCGGCATGGTATTTCAATCTTCAGCCTGGATACGCGTCGCGGTTATTGCGGTGGCGCTCCCGGGGTGCCTGGCGTGTTGGGCACCACTCTCATCCAGTTGCTGGGACAACTCTGGACGTAGGGGTAGTAGGCCTTCGATTCCGGGCAGTAGTACCAGAAATCCTGGCGCGGCTGCTCGATATAGACCGGCGGCGGCGCGCGCTCGATGTAGACCGGCGGAGGATAGTAAACCGGCGGCGGCACCCATATCGGCCCGCCGATCACCACGCCGCCATAAAAACGGGGATGCGCATAAGTCGCCGCGCTGGCCATCAGGCCGGCCACGGCAAGCGCGCCGCAAATTCCGATTGCCGCTAACTTTTTCATTGTTCGCCTCTGCGAATTACCCACATCCGGTCGCGCTTGCGGCCGGTCTCCTGTCGCGCCTTGCCTGCCTTTCCTGCCTGCAGCTTTTTTCTCAATCCCGGCAATCCCACGCCAGGCCTGGCTGCAAGCGCATCGGGCGCATGAAAGCAATATACGCCGCGCCCCGCCGGAAAACCTGAGTTGTTTCAATTCGTAACCCAAATAAATATTGCTATACATAAGGCTGCAAGGCCTTTGCAATCAGGGCCCCAGATTGCCGATGCGCGGATGAAAAAAGGATGACAAAGATCGGGGGCGCACGGACTCCCAAAAAAGGAAGCAGGGCATGGACGCCGCCGTCCATGCCCCGCCGATGCCATGCTTGCCGACCAGGAAGATCAGCCCGGTCGGGTCATCTCTTCCGGCTTGATCCACTCGGCGAATTGCTGCTCGGTCACATAGCCCAGCGCCAGGGCGGCTTGCTTGAGGGTAGTGCCGTCGTGGTGAGCCTGCTTGGCGATCTTGGCGGCCTTGTCGTAGCCGATGTGCGGCGCCAGCGCGGTTACCAGCATCAGCGAACGCTCCATCAGGTCGGCGATGCGTTCGCGGTTGGCTTCGATGCCGCGCGCGCAGTGCTCCTCGAAGCTGGCCATGCCGTCGGCCAGCAGGCGCACGCTTTGCAGGAAGTTATGGATGATCACCGGCTTGAAGACGTTGAGCTCGAAGTTGCCGGATGCGCCGCCGATATTGAGCGCGACATCATTGCCGAACACCTGGGCGCACAGCATGGTCAGCGCTTCGCATTGGGTCGGGTTGACCTTGCCCGGCATGATGGAGCTGCCCGGCTCGTTTTCCGGGATGGTGATTTCGCCCAGGCCCGAGCGCGGGCCGGAAGCCAGCCAGCGTACGTCGTTGGAGATCTTCATCAACGCCGCCGCCAATGTTTTCAGGCCGCCGTGGGCCGCCACCAGCGCATCATGCCCGGCCAGCGCCGCGAACTTGTTGGGCGCGGTCTTGAACGGGAAGCCGAAATGCCTGGCCAGTTCCGCCGCCACGCGCGCGCCGAATTCGGGGTGGGCGTTCAGGCCGGTGCCCACCGCGGTGCCGCCGGCGGCCAGCTCGGACACGCCGTTGAGCGTGGCGATGATGGCCGCTTCGGCATGCGCCAGTTGGGCGACGTAACCGGAGAATTCCTGTCCCAGAGTCAGCGGGGTGGCATCCTGCAAGTGGGTGCGGCCGATCTTGACCACGTCGGCGAACTTGGCGGATTTTTCTTCCAGGGTGGCGCGCAGCTTGTGCAGCGAGGGAACCAGGTGCGCCGCCACCGCCATGCAGGCGGCCACATGCATGGCCGTCGGGAAGATGTCGTTGGAGGACTGGCCGCGGTTGACATCGTCGTTGGGGTGGATCAGGCGTTCTTCGCCGCGCACGCCGCCCAGGATTTCCGAAGCGCGGTTGGCCAGCACTTCGTTCATGTTCATGTTGCTCTGGGTGCCGGAACCGGTCTGCCAGACCGACAGCGGGAACTCCAGCGGATGCTTGCCGGCGATGACTTCGTCGGCGGCGGCGATGATGGCGTCCGCCTTCTTGCCATCGAGCTTGCCCAGGTCGCGGTTGACGCTGGCGCAGGCGCGCTTGACCGCCGCCAGCGCCACGATCAGCTCGGCCGGCATGCGTTCGGTGGAAATGCGGAAGTGGTGCAGCGAGCGTTCGGTCTGTGCGCCCCACAGCCTGTCGTCCGGGACTTCGATCAGGCCAAAGGTATCGCGCTCCATGCGGTGTTTCATGATGCTTCTTCTCCGTAAGTATGGGAAACCGCCCGGGCAGGAGGCGCAAGCGGGCGCGCCTCTTCCCGAAACAGCTTCCGAAGGCCGGGAACGGCCCGATAACCCCGTACGGCTCTGGCTAAGCACTAGCTAAGCACCGGCTGAGCAATATGAGATGCTGAAACCGACACCGCGCGGCATGGCCGGGCGGGATATTCAAACGTTCTTAGTTTAGCTGCTGGCGGGGCCGTCTGCAGGAGGCAGCGGCGGGAAGTGCTGGCGGTTTTGCTGCTGGCGCGGCGCGCCCCGGCGCCATTGCCATGCGGGCGGGCTTATCCGCCCTGTTTGTCGCCCGCGGGAGGATCGGGCAGGACACAGGCGTCGAGCACCTGCAGGTCATTGTCCTTGGCGAAGTTGACGACGAAGTGGTAGGCCAGCGGATCGAGATCGCGCAGCGCCTGGTTGACCGCCACGGAACGGATGCCGTTGATCATCGTCGGCAACACGTAGGGAGAATATTTCAGGTGGGCATTGCGCCCGCCCGAACCTTCAGGGCGGAAACACGACATCACGCCGCACAGCCGTTCCGCCCAGTCGCTGGGACGAAACTGCCTGCCATCCGAAGTTTGCCCGAGAATGATGAATTCTTGAGCCGGCGCGTTGGAGGGTTTGATGGGATCAGCCATACGTGCAGTTCTTCTAAAGCGCTTGCAACCGAATGCCCTTGTCCTGTTGGGACTGGAGCCCTGAGTTCCGAGGTGCCTTCGCAATCGATGCGTGGGTGCCTGCGGCTGTATGTATTATATCTTATATAAGACCTGGTTTCTACCGGTCTTCTGCCCTGCCCGGCCTCCCCGCCGCTTACCGCTTATTGCTTGCCGCCCTTCCTGTTGCCGGGCCGCAGCTTTGGTCCAGCCGGCATCCGATGCCCGCTGGCAAGTTTCCCCTGCATGCTCAGCAGCCGAAGTATACCGGGATGCGCAATGCCCTGCTTCAAAAAACAAGCGGGCCTGGGCCCGCTTGGTTGTTCATCCGGCGGCGTCAGCCCATCCACACCGCCACCGACAGCAGCAGCAGCAGGAACATCCACAGCAGCAAGGCGCGCCAGACCAGGCCCACCGTACTTTGCAGCGTGCGCGGGGACGGCGTATCGCCGGGCAGGCCATCGGTTTCTTCCGGCAAGGTGTCGACCGTGGCGGCGTCGACCGGCAGGACGATGCCGGCCGCGGCCTCCTTGCCGGTGCCGAAACGCACGCCCATCGCACCGCCGCCTGCGGCCAGGATGATGCCGGCCGCCTCATCGTCCCAGCGGCTGGCGAAGTTGCGCCAGGCGTAGATCGCGTCCTCGAAGTTGCCCACCACGGCGAATGCGGCCGCGGTCAGGCGCGCCGGGATCCAGTCGATCCAATAGAAGGCGCGCGCGGCGAAACGGCCGAAGGCCTCGTATTTCATATGATCGGGCTCGTTCCAGGCGCGCGACAGGTACTCGGACACGCGGTACATCACCGCCAGCGCGGGGCCGGCCGGCATCAGGAACCAGAAGAACACGCCGAACACATGGCGGTGCGTGGTGATCAGCGCGCGTTCGGCGGCGATGCGGGAGATTTCGCTCACATCCATGCCGGCGGTGTCTTGCTTGGTCCATTCGGCCAGCAGCGCGCGCGCGGTCATTTCATCGCCGCCGTTCAATGCCAGCTGGATCGAGGTGAAGTAATGGCTGTAGTGGCGAAAACCCAGCGTCAGGTAGACGATCAGCACGTTCCAGGCGAAAGCGGCAATCGGGCTGATGTGCAGGCACAGCCAATAGATGAGCGCGGCAGGGACGGTCAAGGCGCCGACCATCACCGCCCAGCCGAGCCGGCCATGGTGCGCGTGGCCGGCATTGAACCAGCCCTCTATGCTGCCGGCGAAAGACTTGATCGATGCATAAATCGGATTATCCGCACGCAGTGGTTTGAGTTGTTCGATTAACAGCGCAAAGAGAATGGAGAGGAATGTCATCAAGCGGCCTTAGGTGTCTCTATAGCCAGTACGATAGCGCAGTGCATGATGGGAATCAAACAATTGATTCACTAGCGGGATTGAATGCATGGCCAGCGCTGCCCGCGCCTGTGCTTCAACTGCGCAGAAAATGGAAAAGATTGCGCAGCATGCCGGCCGTGGCGCCCCAGATGAAATAGCGCTGGTAAGGCATAGTGTAGAAGCTGCGGCGGCCTACCGGCAGCGGCAGGTCGACCGAACGGCGCTGGTGGTTGAGGCCGTCCATCAGGAACGCCAGCGGCACTTCGAAGATCTCGTCCACCTCGCGCGGGTCGGCGACGGTGTCGAACGGCGGCTGGATCAGGCCGGCCACGGGGGTGACCCGATAGCCGGTGCCGGTCAGGTAATCCGGCAGGGAGCCGATCACTTCGACATGGCTGCGCGGCAACCCGATTTCCTCTTCGGTTTCGCGCAGCGCGGTATCGATGGCCGAACTGTCGTAGTCTTCACGGCGCCCGCCCGGGAAACTGATCTGGCCGGCGTGGTCCTTCAGGTCGGCAGTGCGCTGGGTAAACAGCACGGTCAGGCCTTCCGGACGCAACACGATGGGAATGAGCACCGAGGCCAGCCGGAAGCGCCCCTTGGCGTCGGCCATGCGGGCCAACTGGTCGCCGCTGTGTTCCGGCTCCCAACGCGGCGGATCGGCGAAACGCCGGCGCAACCAGTCGGCGTTCAGGCGCGCTATCTCCAGCGCGTTCTCGCCGGCGACGGCATCCACGGGAAGGGTGACTGGATCGAAACTGGCCACGATGTGATCGGCTTAGTGTTTGAAACTCAAGATCGGGCGGAAATGAAAAAGGGGCGTCGCGAGACACCCCTTTTCCTGACGCATCGGCATGCCGGAATTACTCTGCAGCCTTTGCAGCGCGGCGGCTTGGCAGCTTTTCCTTGATGCGAGCCGACTTGCCCGAACGCTCACGCAGGTAGTACAGCTTGGCGCGACGGACATCGCCACGGCGCTTGACTTCGATCGAAGCGATCAGCGGCGAGTACAGCTGGAAAGTACGCTCCACGCCTTCACCGGACGAAATCTTGCGGACGATGAAGTTGGAATTCAGGCCGCGGTTGCGACGCGAAATCACGACGCCTTCGTAGGCCTGGGCGCGCTTGCGGGTGCCTTCAACCACGTTGACGCTCACGATGACGGTGTCGCCGGGTGCGAAGTCGGGGATGTTCTTGGCGAGACGCGCGATCTCTTCTTGCTCGAGTTGCTGGATCAGATCCATTTTTTTGCTCCTGTAACCATCTTGCTGGCGCCCGGCGCCTTGCGGCCTGCCTTGTTGCCCAGTAGAGGATGGGGTTTCAATGACAACGGCGAAAAACCGCTGCACGTTACTGCATGTTGCAGCCCTTGGCGGCAAAAGCCGCCGGTGCTGCCGCATCTACTACTTCTACTACTTCTTTACGCGATGCATCGCATTTCTTCTGCGGCATCGTCACGGCCTGCTGTCAGCAGCGCTTACTGCTGCTTACTGCAAACCGCTCAAAAACTTTTCATCGGCACTGCTCAACAGGCCGTTTTCGCGCGCCCTGGCGATCAGGTCGGGACGCTTGGCCTGGGTCGCCTCCAAGGCCCGCTGGCGACGCCATTTCTGGATCTCGGCGTGGTGGCCGCCGAGCAGGATGGCCGGCACCGCCTCGCCTTCGTACTCTTCCGGCCGCGTATAGTGCGGACAATCGAGCAGGCCGTTGACGAAACTGTCTTCCACCGCCGATGCGCCATCGTTGAGGGCGCCCGGCAGCAGGCGGATCACCGCATCCATCAGCGCCATCGCCGGCAGCTCGCCGCCGGAGAGCACAAAATCGCCGATGCTGATCTCTTCATCCACATGCTTGTCGAGCAGGCGCTGGTCGATCGCTTCATAGCGTCCGCACAGCAGCACCACACCCGCATCCTGCGACAGCCTGACCACACGCTCGTGGGTAAGCGGCGCGCCTTGCGGCGACAGGTACACCACGCGCGGCGCAACCAGGCCCAAGTCCTGCTGGCGCTGCTTGGCGGCGCCAATGGCTGCCTGCAACGGCTTGGCCAGCATCACCATCCCGGGGCCGCCGCCGTAAGGGCGGTCATCCACGGTACGGTGGTTATCGGTGGTGAAATCGCGCGGATTCCACAGCGACAACTCCCAGCGTTTCTGCTCCAGCGCCCGGCGGGTAATGCCCGACTGCGTCAGCGCCGCGAACATCTCGGGAAACAGAGTGACGACATCGAACTGCATCACGCCTCCATTTCCATGAAACCTTGTTTGATATCGCCGGCAATGAATGGAAATGAAAAAACTGACCGCAGTCAGTAATCCAGTCCCCAGTCGACGATGATCTTCTTTTCTGCCTGCTGCACCGTCTTGACGAACTGGCCGACAAACGGGATCAGCAACTCAGGTGCGCCGGCCGGTTTCCCTGTGGCGCCCTGTTCAGCTTCCTGCACCGGCATGGCCACGCGCAGGATGGGATGGGCGCCGTTGTCCATCATGTCGGCCACCACGCCCAGCTGTTCGCCCTGCAGGTTTTCCACCGAGGCGCCGATCAGGTCGACCCAGTAGAACTCATCGTCATCCAACGCCGGGAAGTGCTTGCGGGAGATATGAACCGCATTGCCCTTGAGCGCTTCGGCGGCATTGCGATCAGCCACGCCGGTCAGGCGGGCGACAACATCGCCGCTATGCCCCTTGGACTGCATGACTTCGATATCCTGCTTGGGCAGGCCGGATTTCTCCAGCCACCAGGTTTTCGCATTCAGCAAGGCATCAGCCTGCGCCGAATACGGACGCACGCGAATCCAGCCCTGAATGCCGTAGGCTCCCGTCACATGGCCGACGGTCACGAGATCGTCGGGTGCTTCGATGCCTGCCTGGACTGGATTATTCACTGATACGCCACATCTGGCCTGCTTCCATGCGCCGCGACGGGCGCGAAAACAGGCCGGACAAACTTAATTAAGCAGCAGCCTTCTTGCCAGCGTCGGCAACCAGACGGGCAACGGTCGGCGACAGTTGCGCGCCAACGCCTTGCCAGTGGGCCAGACGGTCGGCGGCGATACGCACGATTTCTTCCTTGCCCGATGCAACCGGGTTGTAGAAGCCGATACGTTCGATGAAACGGCCGTCGCGGCGATTGCGCGAGTCGGTTGCAACGATGTTGTAGAAGGGGCGCTTCTTGGCGCCGCCACGAGCTAAACGAATAACGACCATAATGGTTCCAGTAAGAATACGGACACGGAAAAGCCGCAAATTATAACGGACTTCCACACCGCACGGCAACCTGATTACCGCTTTTGTGTGCTTAACCAACGCAGAAAGGCGGCAAAAACCGCCGATTCTGACGCCAAATTACATCAGGGCAAGGGCTGCACAAGCCCATCGCGCACCCAACGATGCCAAAACAACAAGATGAACCCAGCCTTTCCTGCAAGTAAGATGCGCGCGCCGTTCGGCTATACTTGCCCGATACCCTTACGACAACATCGCCGCCGGCCGCATCGCCGCGCGCACAATGAGACCAGGCATGAGCAATCCAAGCACGCACAAGAACAAAACCCTGGCCACCCTGATCGCCGCCGTGCTGGGCGGCATCGGCCTCCACCGTTTTTACCTGCATGGCATGCGCGACCGCTTCGGCTGGCTGCACGTCCTCTCGGTTCCGCTTTCGCTGGCGCTGATGGCCGCCTACCCACAAGTGTCGCCATTGTTCACCGCCCTGCCCTTGGTGCTGTCCATCCTGTGCGGCTGCCTGGAGGCGCTGGTGCTCGGCCTCACCCCCGATGACAAATGGGACCTCAGGCATAACCCCGCCAGCGGCCGGCAATCGAAATCGCACTGGATTCTGGCCGTGATCATCGTCTTGACAGTCGGCGTAGGCGCGATGGGACTGATCGCCCTGCTGGCGCGCAGCTTCGACCTGCTGTTTACCGGCGGCGCGTTCGGCTGAGACCCGCCGCTCCAAAGACAAAGCCCGGAAGGCCTACTACGGCCTTCCGGGCTTTTTTACAACTTCCCTCCCGACCAGGAATCGGGCCTCTCTCAGAACTGCTCTTCGCTCAACGCCAGCACCGATTGCGCGCCTTCGATGATGGCAGTACGGTAAGCCAGCGCCTGCGGCAGGATCTGGTCGGCAAAAAAGCGCGCGGTGGCCAGCTTGGCCTCATGGAAGCTGGCATCGCCTTCGCCCGCCTTCAGCCTGGCGGCGGAAATGGCTGCGGCGCGCGCCATCTGCCAGCCGCCCAGCACCACGCCGGCCATCTTCAGATAGGTCACGCTGCCGGCGAACACCGACTTGATGTCGCCCTTGATGTTGGCCACCACGTAGTCGACCACTTCCTCCAGCGCGCCGGCCGCCTCGTTCAGGCGCAAGCCGATGGACTTCAAGCCGGCGTCGCCCTCCAGCTCGGCCGCGGTCTTGCGCACCTGGGCGATGATGCCCTTGGCGACAGCGCCGCCATCGCGCGCGGTCTTGCGCCCGACCAGGTCATTGGCCTGGATCGCGGTAGTGCCTTCGTAAATCGACAGGATGCGCGCGTCGCGGTAGTACTGCGCGGCGCCGGTCTCTTCAATGAAGCCCATACCGCCATGCACCTGCACGCCGGTTGAGGTGACATCGATCGCCAGCTCGGTCGACCAGCCCTTGACGATGGGCACCAGGTATTCATAGAAGGCCTGGTTGGCCTTGCGCGTGGCCTCGTCCGGATGGAAGTGGGCGGCGTCCGACGTGGCGGCGGCGACATAGGCCAGTGCGCGCGCGCCTTCGATCTGGGCGCGCATCGACATCAGCATGCGGCGCACGTCCGGCTGGTGGATGATGCTGACGGCGCCGGCGGAACCGGCCAGGTCACGCGACTGCACGCGATCCTTGGCGTAAGCGACGGCCTTCTGGTAAGCGCGCTCGGACACCGCCAGGCCCTGGATGCCGACCGCGAAGCGTGCCGCGTTCATCATGATGAACATATATTCCAGGCCACGGTTCTCTTCGCCCACCAGCGTGCCGATAGCGCCGCCGTGGTCGCCGAATTGCAGCACCGCGGTCGGGCTGGCCTTGATGCCGAGCTTGTGTTCGATCGAGACGCAATGCACGTCGTTGCGTTCGCCCAGCGAGCCGTCGGCATTGACCAGGAACTTGGGCACGACGAACAGTGAAATGCCCTTGACGCCCTCCGGCGCATTCGGCGTGCGCGCCAGCACCAGGTGCACGATGTTCTCCGCCATATCGTGCTCGCCATAGGTGATGAAGATCTTGGTGCCGGACAACTTGAAGCTGCCGTCGCCCTGCGGCACCGCGCGCGTGCGTACCAGCGCCAGGTCGGAACCGGCCTGCGGCTCTGTCAGGTTCATGGTGCCGGTCCACTTGCCGGAAATGAAGTTGGCGATGAAGGTGTCCTGCTGCTCCTTGGTGCCGGCGGTCATCAGCGCCTCGATGGTGCCGTCGGTCAACAACGGGCACAGCGCGAAGGACAGGTTGGCCGAGTTCAGCATCTCGATACAGGGCGTGGCCAGCAACTTGGGCAAGCCCTGGCCGCCGAATTCGACCGGATGCTGCACGCCTTGCCAGCCGGCTTCGCCGAACTGCTTGAAGGCTTCCTTGAAGCCGGCGCTGGTGGTGACTTTACCGTCAGTCCAGTAGCTGGGCTGCTGGTCGCCGGAATGGTTCAGCGGCGCCACCACTTCGCTGCAGAACTTGGCGTTTTCTTCCAGGATGGCCTCGGCCGTCTCCGGCGTGGCATCCTCGCAGCCGGGCATGGCGTTGACTTCGGCCAGCCCTGCCAGCTCGTTCATGACGAACAACATATCCTTCAATGGCGCGGTGTAACTCATCTCCAACCTCCTCTTGGGAACGATCTGCCGTCGTCCCTTGCTTGCGAAAAATGCCTCCGGCGACAAGAAATAAAAACAAAGCGGCGCCGGATGGAAATACCCCGGCGAAAGCCGGGGCAAAAACTACCGTGGATGCAGTCGGGGGTCAGCCCAGTTGCTTGACCAATTCGGGCACGACCTCGAACAGGTCGCCGACGATGCCGTAGTCGGCCACCGAAAAGATCGGCGCCTCTTCATCCTTGTTGATCGCCACGATCACCTTCGAATCCTTCATGCCCGCCAAATGCTGGATCGCGCCCGAGATGCCGACCGCGATGTACAGGTTGGGCGCCACGATCTTGCCGGTCTGGCCAACCTGCCAGTCGTTGGGCACGTAGCCCGCGTCCACTGCCGCGCGCGAAGCGCCCATGGCCGCGTTCAACTTGTCGGCCAGCGGCTCCAGGATCTTGAAGCTTTCCGACGAGCCCATGCCGCGCCCGCCCGAGACGATGATCTTGGCCGCGGTCAGTTCCGGACGATCCGACTTGGCCACCTCGCGGCCGACGAAGCTGGACTTGCCCGAGTCGGCTACCGCCGGGATGCTTTCCACCGCCGCCGAACCGCCTTGCGCAGCCTGGTCGAAACCGGTGGTGCGCACGGTGATGACCTTGATCGGGTCAAGCGACTGCACGGTGGCAATCGCGTTGCCGGCATAGATCGGACGTTCGAAGGTGTCGGGCGAATCGACCTTGGTGATGTCGGATATCTGTCCCACATCCAGCCTGGCGGCCACGCGCGGCAGGATGTTCTTGCCGTAGGCGGTGGCCGGCGCCAGGATGTGGCTGTAATCCTTTGCGATCGCCAGGACTTGTTCCGCGACGTTCTCGGCCAGGCCGTCGGCGAATTGCGCGGCATCAGCCAGCAGCACCTTGGCTACACCCGCCACTTGCGCAGCGGCATCGGCCACGGCCTTGGCATTCGATCCTGCGACCAGGACGTGGACATCGCCGCCAGCCTGCACGGCGGCGGTGATGGTGTTGAGGGTGCTGCCTTTCAGGCTGGCGTTGTCGTGTTCGGCAATAACGAGTGCGGTCATGATCAGATCACCTTTGCTTCATTTTTCAGTTTGGCCACCAGCGTGGCCACGTCCGGCACCTTCACGCCGGCGCTGCGCTTGGGCGGCTCGGCGACCTTCAGCGTCTTCACGCGCGGCGCCACGTCCACGCCCAATTCATCGGGCTTGACGATATCCAGCTGTTTCTTCTTGGCCTTCATGATATTGGGCAGCGTCACGTAACGCGGCTCGTTCAGGCGCAAGTCGGTGGTGATGATGGCCGGCAAGGCCAGGGACAGGGTTTCCAGGCCGCCGTCCACTTCGCGGGTGACCGTCACCTTGCCCTCTTCCAGCACCACCTTGGAAGCGAAGGTGGCTTGCGGCCAGCCCAGCAAGGCGGCCAGCATCTGGCCGGTCTGGTTGCAGTCGTCGTCGATGGCCTGCTTGCCCAGGATGATCAGTTGCGGCTGCTCCTTCTCGGCCAGCGCCTTGAGGATCTTGGCCACGGCCAGCGGCTGCAGTTCCACGTCCGCGCCGACTTCGGCCAGGATGCCGCGGTCGGCGCCGATGGCCATCGCGGTGCGCAGGGTTTCCTGGCATTGCGTGACACCGGCCGACACCGCGATCACCTCGGTGATCTTGCCGCCTTCCTTGAGGCGCACCGCTTCTTCCACCGCGATTTCGTCAAACGGGTTCATCGACATCTTGACGTTCGCAATATCCACGCCCGTGCCGTCGCTCTTGACGCGCACTTTCACGTTGTAATCCACTACGCGCTTGACTGGTACTAATACTTTCATCGCATGGCCCTTGAAAAAATCGAATTGACGTAAACGTAAACTTTTGCCGAATTATAAAAGCAAAACGAAGCGCCCACCGAAATTTAGCACGATCGTTCTTTTTAATAATCGAAGCATACACATTAATTTATTGAAGCGGAAGAGGAATTGCCGCCGCAAACAAAAAAACCTCAAGAGAAAGCAGCTGCCGTGATTTCAGCGATGGCGGCGCATCGATGTTGCGATGCAATATCCTGCCCCACCGCATGGGACGTCCACAGAAGCGGTCGGTGGAATCGGCCGGTGGAATCGGCCGGCAATTCCTGCCCGTCGCAGGATAAACCACAAGAACCCTTCAGGCGTTCCGCTGCACGGATCGGAATCAGGCCGCCAGATGCGGCACCTTCTCGCCACGCAAACCGGCAACCAGGTTGGCCACGGCCAACTCGGCCATCGCCATGCGCGTTTCGTGCGTGGCCGAACCGATATGCGGCAAGGCCACTACGTTGGACAGTTTCAACAACGGCGAATCGGCTGGCAATGGCTCGACTTCGAACACGTCGAGACCGGCGGCATGGATGGTCTTGTCCTGCAAGGCCTGGATCAGCGCGGCCTCATCGACGATGCGCCCGCGCGAGGCATTGATGAAAATGGCGCTGCGCTTCATCAACCCGAACTCGCGCGCGCCGAACATCTTTTCTGTCTCCGGCGTCAACGGCAGCATCAGGCAGACGAAGTCGGATTGCGCCAGCAAGGCCTCCTTGCTGACGAAGCTAGCGTCCAGCTCGCGCTCGACCTCGGGATTGGGACGCGTATTGTTGTACAGGATCTTCATGCCGAAACCATGATGGGCGCGCCGCGCCACTGCGCTGCCGATACGGCCCATGCCAATCAGGCCCAGCGTCTTGCCGTGCACGTTGACTCCGTATTGCGCTTCGCCGATGCTGCCCTTCCAGTGGCCGGCCTTGACGAACTCGGCCAGCTCCACCACGCGGCGCGCGCTGGCCAGGATCAGGGAAAAGATGGTGTCTGCGGTAGCTTCGGTGAGTACGCCGGGCGTATGCGCCAGCATCAGGCCGCGCTGCTTGAAATAGTCCAGGTCGAAATTGTCGACACCGACCGAGACGGTCGAGGCGATCTTCAATTCCGGCGCGCCGTCCAGCATCTCGTTGGTGATCGCCAGGCTGGCGCCGATGATGCCATGCGCACGCTTGAGCGCCTCCAGGAAAGCGGCACGGTTGCCGTCATTGACGCGATCGAACAGGGTCACATCGAATTCAGCTTGCAGTTGCTCCGCCAGATGCCCCGGCAATTTCTTGTACACCACCACACGCTGTTTCATCGATCTTCCTGTCCTGTTGTCCTGTTGAATTGATTGGGCCGGATTAGCCCGCGGCCTCCAGCTCCGCACGGGTCGGCAGGCCTTCCATGTCGCCCACCACCTGGATGGCGAAGGCGCCGATGCGGTTGCCGCGCATCACCGCCTGTTCGACCGGCAAACCTTCCAGCATGCCGCTGATGACGCCGACCGCGAAACCGTCGCCGGCGCCCACCGTATCGACCACTTGCTTGACCTTGACGCCGGCAACCGTGCCTTCATCGCGGGCATTGCGCCAGTACGCGCCCTCGGCGCCGAGCTTGATGACCACCATCGATACGCCGCGCTCCAGGTAGAAGGCGGCAATATCGCGGGCTTCAGTGTACCCCGTCAGGATTTTTCCTTCAGACAGCCCCGGCAAGACCCAGTCGGCCTTGAAGGCCAGTTCGTTCAGCTTCTGCGCCATTGCCTCTTGCGAAGGCCACAGCATGGGGCGCAGGTTGGGATCGAAGGAAATCGTCTTGCCGCGCGCGCGCATGAAGTCCAGCGCATGGTGGGCGAATTGCATGGTGGTTGCCGACAATGCCGGCGCGATGCCGGTCGCATGCAGGTGGCGCGCATTGCCGAAATACCGCTGGTCGAAGTCGGCCACCGACAAGTGGCTGGCGGCCGAACCCTTGCGGTAATACTCGATCGCCGGGTCAGCCCCATCCACCGCCTTGGCCTTCAACTGGATCGCCGTGCGGAATTCCATATCGGTAATCACGCGGCTGACATCCACGTTTTCCTGCGCCACCCGTTTCCTGATGAAGCGCCCGAACGAGTCGTTGCCCACGCGGCTGGCCCAGCCCACCTTCAATCCCAGCCGCGCCAGGCCGATGGCGACGTTGGTCTCGGCGCCGGCCAGGCGCCGCGTGTATTTCTCCACATCCTCGAAGGCCCCGACCTCATCGGCCACCAGCAAGGCCAGCGCCTCGCCATAGGTCACCACATCCAGCTGCACTGCATCCGTACTCATTATTCCCTTCCCGTCAAACCGAAGCCAGCAGCGCCACATAACGCCGCGTGACTTCCTCCAGATCGCTGCCGACCAGCGGAAACTCGATGGCCCGCTGTATTCCCTTGGGGAAGTGCGACAGCAATTGCGGCCAATGCGCGTCCTGCGCCTCCAGCGGCACCGCTTTCAGCTTACCCTGGTCTTCGCGCACGCCCTTGCAATGCACGTAGCGCACATGCGGCGCCAGCGTGCGCGCCGCCAGGTCGGGATCGATGCCGTGCCAGCGCCAGTTGCCCATGTCGAAAGTCATGCCGAAGGCATAACCGTTGCCGGTGCACAGCGAGAGGAAGCTGACGATAGGCTCCAGCCTGCCGCCCTGCGCGGTCTGGTCGTTTTCCAGCAGCACCTCGACCGGCGCCTTTGACAGGTAACGCAACAATGCCTGCAAGTCGCTGGCCGCCGAAAAATGGCCGAGCGAAACCTTCAGGTAACGCGCGCCCACCTCTTCCGCTTCGGCCATGGCGAGATCGATCGTCGCCCGGTCGAACTTGCCGTCCGCGCCGAACAGCTCGAACGGCGCCGAGTAGACTGAAAACA
The DNA here is from genome assembly GCF_059418325.1 of Herbaspirillum sp. GW821-FHT09A12. Lineage (NCBI taxonomy): Bacteria > Pseudomonadati > Pseudomonadota > Betaproteobacteria > Burkholderiales > Oxalobacteraceae > Herbaspirillum > Herbaspirillum sp. GW821-FHT09A12. The sequence goes on along the minus strand of NZ_JBWKPR010000001.1, from coordinate 69,011 downwards.
GCTTGCGCTGCGCGATCAGCGCGCGCAAGGCCGGCAAATCCTGCGGGCCGTCGAACAGCTCGCGCCGGATTTCCAGTCCGGCCGCGCCGGCCCCGGCCACCATCGGCACCAGGTCGGCATGGCCGACGCGGCGCACCAGGTCGGCCCCGTAAGCGGAGGCGGCCACCAGGACGGGAGTCATTTGACCGAACCCGCGCCGATGAACTGCCGGGCTTCAGGCGTCTGCGGATCGGCGAAGAACTCCTTCGACGGCCGCGCCTCCCATACCCGTCCCTGATGCATGAAGACGGTCAGGTCGGCCACGCGGCGGGCGAATTCCATTTCGTGCGTGACCAGCAGCATGGTCATGCCGCCGCGCGCCAGCTCTTCCATCACCTTCAGCACTTCGACCGTCAATTCCGGGTCCAGTGCCGACGTCACTTCGTCGAACAGCATCACCTGCGGCTCCATCGCCAGCGAACGCGCGATCGCCACGCGCTGCTGCTGGCCGCCGGAAAGCTGCTCGGGATAAGCGTCGCGCTTGTGCTCCAGCCCGACCTGCTTCAACACCTTGAGCGCGGTCTCGCGGCTGGCCTCGGTGGCCACCTTCTTGACGATGCGCGGCGAGAGCATGATGTTTTCTTCCACCGTCAGGTGCGGGAACAGGTTGTAGTGCTGGAACACCATGCCCACGTCCTTGCGCAACTCGATCAGGTGCTCATGCTTGTTGGTCAGCTTGTGCCCGGCCACGGAGATGCTGCCGCCGTCGATGCTTTCCAGGCCGTTGATGCAACGGAGCATGGTGCTCTTGCCGGAGCCGCTGCGGCCGATGATCGCCACCACCTGGCCGCGTTCGACCGACAGCGAGATGCCGTTGAGAACCTGGTTGCTGCCGAAGCTCTTGGTGATGTTGTCAATCTCAACGATGGGCATGTAATTTCCTCTCTAAGGCGAAGCTGAAGCGCGACAGCGGATAGCAGAATACGAAATAAATGGCGGCGACCACAGGGAACACCAGGAACGGCTGGAAGGTCGCGTTGCTGACCAGCTTGCCGGCCTGGGCCAGTTCCACCAGGCCGATGATGGATGCGATCGAGGTGTTCTTGACGATCTGCACCAGGAAGCCCACGGTGGGCGGCAGCGAGATGCGCATGGCCTGCGGCAGGATCACGTAGCGCAACTGCTGCCAGCGCGTCATGGCCAGCGCGGTCGAGGCCTCCCACTGCGGCACCGGCACCGCCTCGATGCAACCGCGCCAGATCTCGCCCAGGTAGGCGCTGGCATAGATCGTCATGGCGATGGTCGCCGCCACCATCGGCGGCAGCTTGTAGCCGAAGATCGCCAGCCCGTAGAACGACAGAAACAGGATGATCAGCACCGGCGTGCCCTGGATGATCTGGATGTAGACCGCCGAAATGAAACGCAACGCCTGGATGTGCGAGGTGCGCATCAGGGCCACGATGAAGCCGGCGATGCCGCCGCCGACGAAGGCCAGCGCGGACAGCAGCAAGGTCCACTGCGCCGCTTCCAGCAGGAACAGGAACTGGTCGAAGGAAAATTCTGAAAGCATTACATCCTCCTCGGACGGGGAACGCCCAGACGGCGGCGACGTTTGAACACAACCAGGCCGATCAGCCAGAAAGCCAGGCGGAACAGCAGCGCCAGTGCGATGTAGAGGAACATCACCACCAGGTAGATCTCGAAGCTGCGGAAGGTCTCGGCATCAAGCAGGTTGGCGGTGGCGGTCAGCTCCTCGGCCGAGATCGCCGACACGATGCTGGAGGCCAGCATCATCAGCGTGAACTGGCTGGCCAGCGCCGGATAGACCTTTTCCAGCGCCGGCGTCAGCACCACATGCCGGATCACCTGGGCGCGCGTCATGGCCAGCGCCTGCGCCGCCTCGATCTGCGAGGGATGGATCGCCATCATGCCGGCGCGCACGATCTCGGTGGAATAGGCGCCGAGGTTGACCGTCATCGCCACCAGCGCGGCGATGTTGGCGTCGACCTGCACCCCGATGGAAGGCAAGCCGAAGAAAATGATGAACAGCTGGACCAGGAACGGCGTGCTGCGGATCAGCTCCACATAGGAGGTCACCGCGAAGCGGGCCGGCGCCGAACCGTGAATGCTCACGATCGCCCCGAAGATCCCCACCGCCAAACCGCAGATCATCGACAGCGCGCTCAACCGGATGGTGAGCAGCGCGCCCATCAGCAACTGGTCGAGATGCTGAAAGATGAACGCGAACTGAAATTCATAATGCATTGTGTGCTCCTTGCCTTGCGCCGTTGCCGCCCCTGCGAAGGCAGGGGCCCAGCGACGTTGGATGCTTCGGCAACCGTAATAAAGAGACTAAAGAGACTAAGTCCCTGCCTTCGCAGGGACGATACTTCTTTGGAACCGGATACCTTGATTTAGAACACTGGCAGGTTCGGCAGCGGGCCGGACCACTTGCGCGAGATCGCATCCAGCTCGCCGTTCAGCTTGACGTAGTAGATGAAATTGTTGAGCCATTGCTGCAGTTCATAGGAACCCTTGCGCACGGTCATCGAATTCGGCTGCACCGAGTACGGGAACTTGACTTCGATCTTGCCCTGGCCGCGGGTCTTCACGATTTCGGTGGCCATGGTATTGGGGATCGAGATCGCGTCGACCTGGTTGGACAGCAATGCCTGGGTCACGGTGGAGTCATCCTCGAAGCGGACCAGCACGGTGCCCGGAGGCGCCAGGCGGGTCAGCGCGGTGTCGTTGGTGCTGCCGCGCGAGACGCCGACCTTCTTCTTCACCAGGTCATCCAGCTTCTTGTAGCTGGAACCGACCGGACCGACGATGGACAGTTCGAAACCGCTGTAGGGAATGGTGAACAAGACCGCCTTGGCGCGTTCCGGCGTCGGCGCCAGGGTCGCGGCCAGCATGTCGACCTTGCCCGACTCCAGCGCCGGAATGCGGGCCGGCGGCACCAGCGGTACGATTTCCACCGGCAGGCCGAGGTACTTGCCGATCAGGTTGGCCACATCGACGTCGTAGCCGATCGGCGTGCCCTTGGCATCGACGCTGCCGAACGGCGGGGTGCCGCTCACCACGCCGATGGTGATCTTGCCCTTCTTGGTCAGCTCGGCGATGCTCTGCGCGCTGGCGCTGGCGCTGGCCGCGCCGGCGACCGCGCAGGTCGCGGCCAGGGTCAGCGCGATGAATTTCGCATTCAGTAATTTTTTAATCATACTCATGACTCATCTCCTTATCGCCGCCGCTTGCCATCCGTAGGCAGGCAATGCCGGCGGCGCTCCTCATCAACAAAGGCTTGCGCCCACTTTTTTACTGCATCGAAAACATCCCTCAGAAAACCGGCAGCTCAGGCAAGGGAGCGCCGGTCCATTTCTTGGCAATGGCGTCCAGCTCGCCGTTGACTTTCACGTAATAGATGAAATTGTTGAGCCATTCGTGCAGTTCATAAGACCCCTTGCGCACGGTCATCGAATTGGGTTGCACCGAATAGGCGAACTTGAGCTCGATCTTGCCGGCGCCGCGCGTCTTGATGATTTCATGCGCCATCGTGCTGGGGATCGAGATCGAATCCACCTGGTTGCTGAGCAGGGCCTGGGTCACGGTCGAATCGTCTTCGAAACGGACCAGCACGGTGCCCGGGGGCGCCAGGCGGGTCAGCGCGGTATCGCTGGTGCCGCCGCGGTTGACGGCGATTTTTTTCTTGTCCAGGTCGGACAGCGACTTGAACTTGGAACCGACCGGCGCCACCACCGCCAGTTCGAAGGCGCTGTAAGGAATGGTGAACAGCACCGCCTTGGCGCGTTCGGGCGTCGGCGCCAACGTCGCGGCCAGCATGTCGACCTTGCCCGACTCCAGCGCCGGGATACGGGCCGGCGGCGTCAGCGGCACGATTTCCACCGGCAGGCCGATGTAGCGGCCGATCAGGTTGGCGACATCGATGTCGTAGCCGATCGGGGTGCCCTTGGCATCAACGCTGCCGAACGGCGGCGTACCGCTGACCACGCCGATAGTGATCTTGCCTTTCTTGGTCAGCTCGGCAATGCTCTGCGCACTCGCCTGCGCCGATGCCAGCGCGGCGCAACCCGCCAACATTACCGCGAGGAATTTGGCGTGCATCAATCCTTTGATACGCATGGTGCTTGTCTCCTGGTAGTCACTGCTCTGCTGTGGCGGCAGTATTTTTGTCAAAATCCTGCAGTCCGGACGACTGCGGCATTTCTTCTATTCAAACTACTCCCAACATTCCGGCGCCGCTCCCTTTCGGTATCGGTTCCAGAAAACCTGCGCACTTATCCCGCCGCCTGGCCGACCGCGACCGGCGCAGTCGAACCGCGCCTGACCAGCCGCCCGTCCAGCAGGATCTCCCTGCGTCCCGAACGTTCGCCATTGATGCGGATCAGCAGCCGCTCGATGGCCGTGAAACCGATTTCATAAGTAGGCTGCTCGATGGTGCTGATGCCGGCCCCCACCAAGGGCGACCATGCCAGTTCATCGAAGCACAGCAAGCCGACGTCATCCGGGAAACGCAATTTCATGCTCTGCAGCGCCAGCGCGATCTGCAGCGACACCATGCCGTTGCCGGCCAGGATAGCGATGCGGCCGCCACTGCTGCCGCGGCGCTGGAAAAACTCATGCAACACCGTCGCCGTATGCCCCGGCTGGTCAATATGCACTTCCAGCGTCTCGCCATGGCAATCCGGCCGCATGCTCATGGCCTGCAAAAAACCCGCCTGCCGCCCCTGGCGCGAACTCACGCCATACAGCGGCTGCACTACCAGGGCGATATCGGTGTAACCCTGTTCCAGCAAATGAGCTGTCGCCAATTGCGCGGCACTGACGTTGTCCAGGCCGACCAGGTCGAAATCGCAGCCTTCGACCCGGCGATCCAGCAGCACCACCGGAAACGCGGCCTGCCCCAGCTCCTTGAGCGGCGTCACATTGCGGCCTTGCGTATTGAACAGCAGGCCTTCCACGCTGTAGGAGTGCAACGCCGCCAGCGATTGCTTCTCGCGCTGCTCGTCGTTGCCGGTATTGCACAGCATCAACGTGTAGCCATACTTCTGGCACGCGGCTTCGGCGCCGTGCAGCACCGCCACCGAATACGGATTAAGAATGTCGGCCACCAGCATGCCGATCAGCCGGGTGCGCCCGCCCTTCAAGCCGCGCGCCATCTGGCTGGGCTGATAGCCCAGGCGGGCGATGGTCTTGCCGATCTGGTCGCGCAGGCGCACCGACAGCGCGTCGAACTCGCCGCCGAGAAATCTTGATACGCTGGTTTTCGACACGCCGGCCTCACGCGCAACCTGCGCGATGGTGACCCGGTTGGTGCCGGTCTTTATGCTTTGTCTCACTATTGCCCGCCAAATCAGAGGATCGTTATCGGTCGATTTGTGCTTCCTGGGTTCCGGGCTGCTCATTTATTTGAATCTTTTGGAACCGGTTCCAAGGTAGCAGCGAAAAAATCGTTTGGCAAACCAATTTGAGATGAAAAGTTTGATGCGAAATGATGAAGCGTCATCACTTCGGAGATGGATAGGACAGGCGCTGTCGGGATATTCGTCCGGAAAGCGACGGCTTCCCCGCAAGAATGCTGCAACGCAGCTCCGCGCGACTGGCGCATCAAGCTCAGCCGATGTCAGAAATTTGTAAATATTTGTTGCGCCGCATATTAATGCGTTAACATAAATAAGAACAATTCTTATTCAATAAAATATGCTCTCCTCGCTTTCCCGCGGCGCCCTGGCCATTTCGCTCGCATTTCCGCCCTTGCTCGCCGCAGCCCAAACAACCGATACGCAATTGCCCACCGTCAACGTGAGCGCCGACGGCGACAACCCCAGCGGCTTCAAGGCCAAGCGCGCCCAGGTCAACAAGTCCGACACGCCGCTGGCGCAAACGCCGCAATCGATCACGGTCGTCACCCGCGCACTGCTGGACAGCCAGCAGGCGGTGACCATCGCCGACGCCCTCAAGAACGTGCCCGGCGTGGTATCGGGCCAATACGGCCGGCGCGGCTGGGACGACTTCATCATCCGGGGCCAGGTCGCATCCGATTCGCTCTATCTCGACGGCTTGCGCACCACCACATCCAGCCGCGTCGCCGAGCAACTGTCCGGCCTGGAGCAACTGGAAGTGCTCAAGGGACCGGGGTCGCTGCTGTATGGACAAGTCCTGCCGGGCGGGCTGGTCAACATGGTCAGCAAACGCCCCCAGGGCGAAGATTTCGCCAATGCCGACGTGACCGTGGGCAGCCATGATTTCCGCCAGGCCACGGTGGACCTGAACAAATCGCTGTCCGAAAACGGCAAGCAGGCCTTCCGCATCAACGGCCTCATCGCCAACAGCAACGATGCGACCGACCATGTCTGGTCCAAAAGCCGTTACATCGCGCCATCGCTGTCGCTGGACCTGGGCCCGCGTACCGATTTCACCATCCTGACCAGCTTCCAGGAGCGCAGCTACGTGCGCCAGCAAGGCCTGCCGCTGTACGGTTCGATCTACAGCAACAGGAACGGCAGCCTGCCGCGTTCGTTGTTTACCGGCGAACCCTCGGCCCGCCCCTACAACGCCACCGAAACGCGCCTGGGCTATACCCTGACCCACCGCTTCGACGACGGCTGGAGCCTGCACCACAACCTGCGCTGGCAGCAGTTCAGCATGAACGGCCAGTTCGTGGTCAATAACGTCTCCACCGCCACCGGCGCTACCGAAACCCGCACCGCCACCGACCAGACCTTCGAAGGCCAGACCTTCGTCATGGACACCAACCTGCAGAAGACCTTCAGCACCGGCTTCGGCAAGCATGCGCTGACCTTCGGCACCGACTACATGAACACCCGCGAAGACGCCACTTCCTACAACTGTTCGGTGCCCGCGCTGAACCTGTACAACCCGGTGTACACCCGCGTCACCTGCCCCGCCACGCCCAACACCAAAACCTCGACCTCGGTGCGCGACACCGGCCTCTACCTGCGCGACACGGTCACCTTCGGCCAGCGCTGGCAATTGCTGGCCGGCCTGCGCCACGACATCATCTCGACCTATTCCGACAACCTGCTGACCCGAGTCCACACCGACACCCCGGCGTCGGCCACCACCGGCTCGGCGGCGCTGATGGTCGAAGTGCTGCCCGGCGTGCGACCCTACCTCAGCTATACCACCTCGTTCAACCCCAACACCGGCACCTCGTCGGCCGGCGCCACCTTCCAGCCTGAAAGCGGCAAGCAATGGGAAGCCGGCGTCAAGTTCGACCTCGACCAGGGACGCACCAGCCTCAACGTCGCCGTATTCGACCTGCGCCGCAACAACGTGCTCAGCAGCGATCCCGCCAATACCAATTTCAAGATCGCCAGCAACCAGCGCTCGCAAGGCGGCGAAATCAGCCTCGCCAGCGATTTGAGCAACGGCTTGAGCGTGATGGCCGGCTACTCCTACACCGCCGCGATCACCGCCGACAATCTGGGCAACGCCTCCATCGCCACCGGGCAATGGATCGACAACGTGCCGCGCCACACCTTCAACGCCAGCGGCCGCTACCGCTTCAAGGGCGCGCTCAGCGGCTGGGAGCTCAACGGCGGCGTACACGGCCAGAGCATGGTACGCACCAACGGCTACACCCTGCCCGGCTACGTGCTGGCCGACATCGGCGCGGCCTACAACGCCGAACGCTGGCGCGCGGCGCTGAACGTGAAGAACCTGTTCAATACCGCGTACTACACCGGCGGCCTGGCGCGCGCGGTAGCGCTGGGAGATGACCGTACCGTCATGCTGACGCTGGGGTATCGTTATTGAGGCTGCGGCCTGTCCGCCAGGCCCAACTGGTCGAGCAGCCATCCTCTGAAAGTATCGAAGCCTTCGTGGTGATGCTGGCGGCGCGGATAGGCCAGATAGTGGCCGATGTATTTCACTTCGCGCGTCCCCGACAACGGCCTGACAAGCTTGCCGGCGGCAAGCTCACGTTCGGCCATCAAGGTCGACTCAAGCACTACGCCAAGCCCGTCCACCGCGGCGGCGATGGCCATTGAACTGCGATCGAATCGCAAGCCGTAGTGGGCCGGCGCTACCAGGTCATTGGCCTCGAACCACCCTTTCCATTGAAACCGCTGTACTGCGCACTGGATAAGCGGAAGACGGTATAAGTCGTGCGGCGTCCCGATCTGCTCTGCCAGTTCCGGCGAACAAAGCGGAGTCAGGCCTTCAACTGCCAGGGAAATTGATTCGTGCGGCGACGAGCGCGGATCGCCGTAGACGATATCCAGATCAAAGTCGTCATCGAAACGCGCATATTCCGTGCTGGCCGATACCTGCAGATCAATATCGGGATGCTCGCGCACAAAGCTGGCCAAGCGAGGCAATAGCCATTGCGTTGCAAAGCTGGGAGCCGAATGCAAGCGTAAGGGACTGCGCGCCTCATTGGTCACGATGGCAAAGCCGCGTTGCATTTCATCGATGCCGCGCTGCACATGCTCCAGCAACTGCAAGCCTTCCCGCGTCAGCCTGACTTCCCTTGTGCTGCGCTGGAACAGCTTGACCGCAATCATTTCTTCGAGCTTGCGAATGGAATGGCTGACCGCGCTGGGGGTCAGGTTCAACTCCTGGGCGGCGGCCGCGAACGAAAGCGAACGACCGGCGGCCTCGAACACCCGCACGAACGGCAAAGGTACTTTACGGAAAGCATTCATTAGTGAATCCAGCTCATTAAATACTGAGTTTTTTTCTTTTGTCTCGGCAAAAATCCCTCGATAGAGTAGCACCAATTCCCATGGGCTCATCGATTGGTGAATTACAAACATAAGAACGTTGGGCCAGCAGGGATCTAACCCGCTTCCTACAGGAGACCTTTATGATGACCTCGGCGATCGCCGGGCCAACGCACGACTCGGTGTTGGCAAAACTTGCACACCGCGCTTATCGCATCCGCCGCTTCGCCTTGCGCATGGGCGAAGTCCAGGGCCAGGGCTACATCGGCCAGGCGCTCGGCTGGTCCGACGTCCTGGCCACCGCTTTTTGCCATGCGATGACCTACCGTCCGGAACAACCGGAATGGGAAGGCCGCGATCGTTTTCTCCTCTCCCACGGCCACTATGCGATCGCCTGCTACGCCGCGCTGATCGAAGCCGGCATCATCCCTGAAGAAGAACTGGAAACCTACGGCTCCGATGACAGCCGGCTGCCCATGTCCGGCATGGCGACCTACACGCCCGGCATGGAAATTTCCGGCGGCTCGCTGGGCCAGGGACTGACCATCGCGGTCGGCATGGCGCTGGGCCTGCAACTGAAGAACAACCCCGCCTTCGTCTACAACTCGATGTCCGACGGCGAGCTGGATGAAGGCGCGGTATGGGAAGCCGCGCTGTCGGCCTCGCACCACGGCCTGTCCAACCTGATCAACCTGGTGGACATCAACCGCCAGCAGGCCGACGGCAATTCCAACGAGATCCTCGGTTTCGAACCGTTGGCCGACAAGTGGCTATCGTTTGGCTGGCACGTGGAGCGCGTGAATGGCAATGACCTGCAGGCCGTGGTCGACGCCTTCGATCGCTGCCGCGCTCTGGCCGAAGCCAAGCCGCGCGTGATCCTGTGCGACACGCTGATGGGCAAGGGCGTGCCCTTCCTTGAGACGCGCGAGAAGAACCACTTTATCCGGGTGGATCCGCAGGAATGGCAACAGGCCATTGCGGTGCTCGATGAACACCATGCGAAGGGAGAGCGTTGATGAACGCCGTTACTGAAAAGAAGCCGCGCCTGACGACCTCGGCGATGATCGCCTCGATCGCCGGCGACGACCAGCCGACCCGCCCGGCGCCGTTTGGCCATGCCTTGGTCGCAGAAGCCGAGCGCCGCCAGAACATCGTGGGCATGACCGCGGATCTATCCAAGTACACCGACCTGCACATCTTCGCGCAGGCCTTCCCCAAGCGCTATTTCCAGATGGGCATGGCCGAGCAACTGCTGATGGGCGCCGCCGGCGGCATGGCCAAGGAAGGCTTCATCCCGTTCGCGACCACCTATGCGGTGTTCGCCACGCGCCGCGCTTACGACTTCATCCACCAGGTGATCGCCGAAGAAAACCTGAACGTGAAGATCTGCGCCGCGCTGCCCGGCCTGACCACCGGCTACGGCCCCAGCCACCAGGCCACCGAAGACCTGGCGATGATGCGCGCCATTCCCAACATGACCGTGATCGATCCCTGCGACGCGCTGGAGATCGAGCAAGCGGTGCCCGCCATCGCCGCGCACAACGGCCCGGTCTACATGCGCCTGCTGCGCGGCAAGGTGCCGGCCGTGCTGGACGAATACGACTACAAGTTCGAGCTGGGCAAGGCCAAGATGCTGCGCGACGGCAAGGATGTGCTGATCATTTCCTCCGGCCTGATGACCATGCGCGCGCTGGAAGCGGCCAAGGCGCTGGACGACGGTTCAGCCAGCGTGGGCGTGCTGCACGTGCCGACCATCAAGCCGCTGGACGAAGCTACCATCATTGAGCAGTGCCGCCGTCCGGGCCGCCTGGTGATCGTCGCCGAGAACCACAGCGTCATCGGCGGCCTGGGCGAGGCCGTCACCCGCGCGCTGGTGATGGCGCGCGTGATGCCGGAGTTCCGCCATGTGGCCTTGCCCGACCAGTTCCTGGATGCGGGCGCACTGCCCACGCTGCACGACCGCTACGGCATCTCGACCTCGGTACTGGTCGGGAACATCAAGACCTGGCTGAAATAAGGACAAGGAAAACACATCATGGACGTTACCTTCATCGGCGTAGGCGCCATCGGCCTGCCCATGGCGTTGCAGATCAAACAAGCCGGACACAATGTGACCGGCGTCGAGGTAGTTGAATCCAACCGCGCGCGCGCCGCCGAAAGCGGCATCAACGCGGTCGCCTCCTTCGCTGACGCTCCCAGGGCGCAAGCGGTGGTGGTGATGGTCGCCACCCCGCAGCAGTTGGCCACTGTGGTCGACAACGCCAAGGACGTGGCCGGACAAATCTGGATCGTCATGTCCACCGTCGGCCCGGCCAGCGTGCGCGAACAAGGCGAACGCCTGCGCGCGGCCGGGGCGCAGGTGGTGGATGCGCCGGTGACCGGCGGCGTCGCCCGCGCCAAAACCGGCAAGCTGGTGATCTTCGCTTCCGGCGCGCAACCGGATATCGATGCCGTGCGGCCGGTGCTCGACGCCATGGGCAGCGTACGCGTGACCGGCCCCAACCTGGGCGACGGCCAGGCCATCAAGGTGGTCAACCAGCACCTGTGTTCGGTGCATATCGTCGCCGCCGCCGAAGCCCTGAACCTGGCGCGTTCGCTGGGCCTGGACCAGGCGGCCGTGCTGGAACTGGTCGAGAACGGCGCCGGCGGTTCCTGGATGCTGTCGGACCGCGGCCCGCGCATGCTGGCCGGCACCGATGTCGAAGTGACCAGCTCCATCAACATCTTCGTCAAGGACAGCGACCTGGTCGCCGCCGCGGCAAAGGAGTGCGGCGCCCAGGTGCCGCTGCTGTCCATCGCCAATGCCAAATACCGCCAGGCGGCCGAGAACGGCTTGGGACAGCGCGACGACAGCCGGGTCATCGAGACCTGGAAGTAGGCAGCAATTCCGGGGCCGTCATGCGGCCCCGCCCCTTGCAACAGAACAATCAACCAGAGAGACAAGACAATGAGCAATCCCCAGGCACGCGGGGGCAAGGCGAACAAGGTCGCCTTTGCCTCCATGATCGGCTCGGCCGTAGAGAGCTACGACTTCTTCATCTACGGCACGGCTGCCGCCGCCTATTTCGGCAAGGTGTTCTTCCACACCAAGGAACCGCTGATCGGCATCCTGGCCTCCTTCGCCACGCTGGCCATCGGCTTCCTGATGCGCCCGCTGGGCGGCTATCTGGCCGGACACTATGGCGATCGCGTCGGCCGCAAGGCGGTGTTGCTGTGGTCGCTGGTGGCGATGGGCATGGCCACAGTCCTGATCGGGGCGTTGCCGACGTATGAACAGGCCGGCGTGATTGCACCGATCCTGCTGATTATCCTGCGCATGGTGCAAGGCATCGGCTTCGGCGCGGAATGGGGCGGCGCGGTACTGATGGCGTGCGAGCATGCGCCGCCGGAACGGCGCGGTTATTTCGGCGCTGTGCCGCAGATCGGCATCCCGATGGGGCTGCTGCTGGCCAATGGCGCGTTCCTGCTGTCGGGCGAGCTGTTCGAGGGCGACTGGGTATGGCGCGCCCCTTTCCTGGTGTCCTTCGTGATGGTGGCGGTCGGCATGTTCATCCGCATGAACGTGGAAGAGTCGCCCGAGTTCGAAGCGGCCAAGGCCGAACAGAAACTGGTCAAGCAACCGGCGCTGGAAGTGATTCGCAATGACTGGCGCTCTATTCTGAAGATCGTCGGCGCACGCCTGGCTGAAACCGGCGGCTATTACATCACCACCAGCTTCATGCTGTCGTACGTGGTGCTGGCGCAAGTGGCCACCACCAAACAGGTGCTCTGGGGCACGCTGATCGGTTCGGCCCTGGGCCTGGTGAGCCACCTGATCTATGGCGCCCTGAGCGACCGGATCGGTCGTCGCCCGGTGTTCATGCTGGGTGCGCTGTTCACCATCGCCTTCGGCATTCCGATGTTCATGCTGATCAACACCGGCTCGGTCATCATGGTCATCACTGCGATCGCGCTGTCGCTGCTGTTGAGCCACGACCCGATCTTCGCGGTGGAATCGAGCTGGTTCTCCGAACAGTTCCCCGCCAACGTTCGCTCTTCCGGCATTTCGCTGGGCTACAACGGCGCCTCGCTGGTCGCCGGCCTGCTGCCGATGATTGCCACGGCACTGTATGGCGTGACCGGCTGGATCGGCCCCGCCTTGATGTTTTCATCGCTTGGCGTCATTTCCGTCTGCTGCGCCCTTTCCATGCGCGAAACCGCGCCTGCGGTGGCCAACAGGGCGAAGCCCGCCGGACGCCCTGAAGTTCGCGTGTAACGTCTGTGGACGTAAAAAAATCCTCGCCGATGCGAGGATTTTTTTTGAGCCCGGCGCCAGGCAACGCTGATGCCGCCCACTGATGTTGCCCGCTGATATTGCCCGCTTATACCGCCAATTGCTGCATGTGCTTGTTCACCGCCTCCAGCACGATCGGATCGAGCCCCTGGCCTTGCGTCTGCTCGATGTGCGCCAGAAATTCCTTGCGCATCCGGGGTTCCCAGGAGCGTTTCAGGTGCGTCGCGAAATCGGCCAGTGCCTGTTCGTGGTCGGGCATGGTCGAAAAAAAGGCGCCGATCTGGTTGGCCATCTTGATCAGATGCTCGGTATTCATGTCGTCCTCCTGCGGTCTTTATCTTTTATCCGGAAACTTATCTGCTCAGCGCAACCGGTGTGGCCTTGCGTACACCACATGCCCCTGCTTGCGCACGAAACCCAGCAGCGTGACATCGGTTTCTTCCGCCAGCCGGATCGCCAGCGCGGTCGGGGCTGAAATGGCGGCGATGAAACCGATGCCGACCGTCGCCGCCTTCTGCACCATCTCGTAACTGGCGCGGCTGGTGATGATGGCCGCGCCCGTGGAGAAGTCGGCCCCATCTTCTGCCAACGCGCCGATCAGCTTGTCCAGCGCATTGTGGCGGCCCACGTCTTCGCGCACCAGGGCGATCTTGCCATCGGCGCCCAGCCAGGCGGCGGCGTGGGTGGCGCCGGTGATTTGCTGCAATTGCTGGCCGCCCTGCATCTGTTCCAGCGCGGCATGGATCTGCGCTATCGTGAAGCACGCCCCTTCATGCGCCACCGCCTTTGGATGGCGCACCGCCTGCTCCAGCGTCTCGGCGCCGCACAGGCCGCAGCCGGTACGGCCGGTCAGGTTGCGGCGCTTCTCCTTCAACGCGACGAAGCGTTCGGTGGCGATGCGCATCTGCACCTGCACCCCTTCGCAGCCGGGCACGATCTCGCATTCATACAATTCGCCCGGATCGGCCAGGATGCCTTCGGTCAGCGAAAAGCCGAGCGCGAAGTCTTCCAGGTCGGCCGGGGTGGCCATCATCACGGCATGCGAAATGCCGTTGTATTCCAGCGCGATCGGCACTTCCTCGGCGACGACGTCATCCACCGTCTCGCGCCGGCCGTCGCGCCAGCGGTCGACCGTCACCCGGGCCGATGTCGCGTATGCGCCGGTGGATTCATCGACGTTGGGGGCTGGAGGAATGCGTGCGTTCATATGTTCCATCGAGGTAGTTCAGTTACTTCGTCACCAGCGGCTCTGCCGCCTTCTCGCCCTTGAGCAAATCAAGCTGCTCGCGGTTGAAGCGCTGGTAATGCTGCTGCCATTCGGACGGCTGCGACACCGGCAGCACCTGCACCGCCGTCACCTTGTACTCCGGGCAATTGGTCGCCCAGTCGGAGTTGTCGGTGGTGATCACGTTCGCGCCCGATTCCGGGAAGTGGAAGGTGGTGTACACCACGCCCGGCTGCACCTTCTCGGTCACGGTCGCGCGCAGCACGGTCTGGCCGGCGCGCGACTCGATGCCGACCCAGTCGCCTTCGCGGATGCCGCGGTCCTCGGCATCGTGCGGGTGGATCTCCAGCCGGTCTTCGCTATGCCACTGCGAGTTCTCGGTGCGGCGCGTCTGGGCGCCGACGTTGTACTGCGACAGGATGCGGCCGGTAGTCAGGATCAGCGGATAACGCTGCGTCACCTTCTCATCGGTAGCGAAATACTGCGTGTTGATGAACTTGCCCTTGCCGCGGATGAAGCTGCCGATGTGCATGATCGGCGTGCCTTCCGGCGCGGCGTCGTTGCACGGCCACTGGATGCTGCCCAGTTGGTCCAGCCTGGCGTAGCTGACGCCACGGAAACTCGGCGTCAGCGCGGCGATTTCATCCATGATTTCCGATGGATGATTGTACGGCATCGGGTAGCCCAGCGCTTCGGCCAGCGCCACCGTGACTTCCCAGTCGGACTTGCCGGCCTTGGGCGGCATCACCTTGCGCACGCGCGAGATGCGGCGCTCGGCGTTGGTGAAGGTGCCGTCCTTCTCCAGGAACGAGGAGCCCGGCAGGAACACATGCGCGTACTTGGCGGTTTCGTTCAGGAACAGGTCCTGCACCACGATGCACTCCATCGATTGCAGCGCGGCGGCCACGTGCTGGGTGTTGGGGTCGGATTGCACGATGTCCTCGCCTTCGCAGTACAGTCCCTTGAAGCTGCCGTCCAGCGCGGCGTCGAACATGTTGGGGATGCGCAAACCCGGTTCGGGATTGAGCGTGACGCCCCATGCCTGCTCGAACTGGCCGCGCACGGTGGAATCCGAAATGTGGCGGTAGCCCGGCAACTCATGCGGGAAGGAACCCATGTCGCACGAACCCTGCACGTTGTTCTGGCCGCGCAGCGGATTGACGCCCACGCCTTCGCGGCCGACGTTGCCGGTGCACATGGCCAGGTTGGCAATGCCGATCACGGTGGTCGAACCCTGCGCATGCTCGGTCACGCCCAGGCCATAGTAGATCGCGGCGTTGCCGCCGGTGGCGAACAGCCGCGCGGCGCCGCGGATGGCCTCGGCCGGCACGCCGGTGACCTCGGCCATGGCTTCGGGCGAATTGTCCGGGCGCAGCACGAATTGCTTCCAGTCGTTGTAGGACTTCACATCGCAGCGTTCGTCGATGTAATCCTCCTTCTGCAGCCCTTCGGACAGGATCACGTGCGCCAGCGCGGTGATGATGGCAACGTTGGTGCCGGGCCTCAATTTAAGGTGGTAATCGGCCTGCACGTGCGGCGACTTGACCATCTCGGTGGTGCGCGGGTCGATCACGATCAGTTTGGCGCCCTGGCGCAAGCGGCGCTTGATCTGCGAGGCGAACACCGGGTGGCCGGAGGCCGGGTTGGCGCCCATGATCATGATCACGTCCGACTTCATCACCGAATCGAAGGTCTGGGTGCCGGCCGATTCGCCCAGCGTCTGCTTCAAACCGTAGCCGGTCGGCGAATGGCATACGCGCGCGCAGGTGTCGACGTTGTTGTTGCCGAAGGCGGCGCGCACCAGCTTCTGCACCAGGTAGGTTTCTTCATTGGTGCAGCGCGAGGACGTGATGCCGCCGATGGAATCCTTGCCATGCCTGGCCTGGATGCGGCGGAACTCGCTGGCCGCGTACGAAAGCGCTTCCTCCCACGACACTTCGCGCCATGGGTCGCTGATGTTCTTGCGGATCATCGGATTGAGGATGCGGTCCTTGTGCGTCGCGTAGCCCCAGGCGAAGCGGCCCTTCACGCACGAGTGGCCGTGGTTGGCCTGGCCGTCCTTGTACGGCACCATGCGCACCACCTCGTTGCCCTTCATCTCGGCCTTGAACGAGCAACCGACGCCGCAATAGGCGCAGGTGGTGACCGTGCTGTGCTCGGCCTGGCCCAGCATGATCACGCTCTTCTCGGTCAGCGTCGCGGTCGGGCAGGCTTCCACGCAGGCGCCGCAGGAGACACATTCGGATTCCATGAAACTGTCCATCTGCCCGGCCGACACGCGCGAGGCGAAACCGCGGCCGTCGATGGTCAGCGCGAAGGTGCCTTGCGTCTCTTCGCAGGCGCGCACGCAGCGGTTGCAGACGATGCACTTGGATGGATCGTAGGTGAAATAGGGATTGGATTCGTCCTTCTTCATCTGCAGGTGGTTCTCGCCTTCGTAGCCGTAGCGCACCTCGCGCAGGCCGACCGCGCCGGCCATGTCCTGCAGTTCGCAGTTACCGTTGGTGGGGCAGGTCAGGCAATCCAGCGGGTGGTCGGAGATGTAGAGCTCCATCACGCCGCGCCGGATCTCGGCCAGCTTGGGCGTCTGCGTCTGCACTTTCATGCCGGGCTCGCAAGGCGTGGTGCAGGAAGCCGGATAGCCCTTCATCTTGCGGCCATCCTTTTCGATCTCCACCAGGCACAGGCGGCAGGAGCCGAAGGGCTCCAGGCTGTCGGTGGCGCACAGCTTGGGCACATTGACGCCGGCCTCGACCGCCGCGCGCATGACCGAGGTGCCGGCCGGCACGGTGACCGCGACGCCGTCGATCTCCAGCGTGACTTCCTGTGGCGAGACACGCGCCGGCGTGCCGTAATCGGTTTCATTGAGCTGGTTCATGGTGCAACTCCTTACGATTCAATGCAAAGGTCAGGCCGCCTTCTCGCTGGGCGTGCCGAAGTCTTCCGGGAAATGGTTCAGCGCCGACAGCACCGGGAATGGCGTCATGCCGCCCATGGCGCACAGCGAGCCGTTGACCATCGTGTCGCACAGGCTGCGCAGCAGATGGATCTGCTGCGGCCGGTCCGCATTGTTCTGGCCTGCGACAATCTTGTCGATCACTTCCACGCCGCGCGTGGAGCCGATGCGGCACGGGGTGCACTTGCCGCAGGATTCCACCGCGCAAAACTCCATCGCATAACGCGCCTGCCTGGCCATGTCGACCGTATCGTCGAAAACCACCAGGCCGCCGTGGCCGATCATGGCGCCGATGGCGGCGAAGGCCTCGTAATCCAGCGGCGTATCGAACTGGCTTTGCGGCATGTAGGCGCCCAGCGGGCCGCCCATCTGCACCGCGCGGATCGTCCGGCCGCTTTCGCTGCCGCCGCCGAAGTCTTCCAGCAACTGGCGCAGGGTCAGGCCGAAAGCCTTCTCCACCAAGCCGCCATGCTTGATGTTGCCGGCCAGCTGGAACGGCAGCGTGCCGGCCGAGCGGCCCACGCCATAGTCCTTGTAGAACCGGGCGCCGCGCGCCAGGATGATGGGCACCGACGCCAGCGAGATCAGGTTGTTGATCACCGTCGGCTTGCCGAACAAACCCTCCAGCGCCGGCAGCGGCGGCTTGGCGCGCACCACGCCGCGCTTGCCTTCGATGCTCTCCAGCATGGCGGTCTCTTCGCCGCAGATGTAGGCGCCGGCGCCCTTGCGCACTTCCAGCCGGAAGGCTTTTCCGGAGCCCAGGATGTTGTCGCCCAAATAGCCCTTCTCGGTGGCGATGGCGATGGCCTGGGTCAATGTAGCGATGGCATGCGGGTATTCCGAGCGCACATAGATGTAGCCCTCGGTCGCGCCGACCGCGATGGCGGCGATGGTCATGCCTTCGATCAGCATGAACGGGTCGTCCTCCATCACCATGCGGTCGGAGAAGGTGCCGGAGTCGCCCTCGTCGGCATTGCACACCACATACTTCTGCGCCGCCCTGGCGCCGGCCACGGTCTGCCACTTGATGCCGGTCGGAAACGCCGCGCCGCCGCGTCCGCGCAAGCCGGAATCGAGCACCTGCCGCACCACCGACTCGGGCGCCATGGCCAGCGCATTCTTCAGGCCCACATAACCTTCATAGGCGAGATAGTCGTCCAGCGACAGCGGATCGGTGATGCCCACGCGCGCGAAGGTCAGGCGCTCCTGCTGCTTCAGGTACGGGATTTCCTCGGTCAGCCCCTGCCGCAAGGGATGCGCGCCGCCGGCCAGAAAGCCGGCGTCGAACATCCCGGCCACGTCGCTCATGCCGACCGGGCCGTACGCCACACGGCCGGCAGCGGTCGCCACTTCCACCAGCGGTTCCAGCCAGAACATGCCGCGCGAGCCGTTGCGCACCAGCTTGACCTTGACGCCGCGCTTGTCGGCCTCGACCGCGATGGCGGCAGCCACGTCGTTGGCGCCCAGGGCGAGCGCGGTGGAGTCGCGCGGCACATAGACGGTGATGGTGTCCATCGTCTGGGTATGCATCATGCCCCCCGCTTGGCCTGCACCAGGCGCTGGAATTTGTCGGCGCCCACGCGCGCGTGCAAATCATCATCGATCATGATGTTGGGGCCGCAGGCGCATTGCCCCAGGCAATACACCGGCTCCAGCGTGAACTGGCCATCGGCCGTGGTTTCATGGAAAGCACAACCGAGCACATCCTGCGCATGCCCGGCCAGCGCGTCGGCGCCGCGCGCCTGGCAAGCCTCGGCGCGGCACACTTGCACCACATGCCTGCCCGGCGGCTGCTGGCGGAAGAAATGATAGAAGGAAACCACGCCGTGCACTTCGGCGCGCGAAACGTTGAGCCCGTCGGCGACCATCGGCACCGCGTCCGCTGGGATGTAGCCGAGCTTTTCCTGGATGCCGTGCAGGATGGGCAGCATGGCGCCCGCCATCCCCTTGCGTTCGGCGATGATGCCGCGCACCGCCGCCACATCGAAGTCTTGTTGCCTGTTCATTGAAGTCTCCTGCCTCGCTATGAAACGCCGCCGTTCGTTGCGAATCTTGTTATCGGCGCTTCGGGAACAAATGAAAACGGGTACGGCGCACGCCTCAGGACGGCGCGGCCTGCCTGGAACGCATCATTCTGGGAAACTCGGAAAGGATGGGGAGAACAGACATGCCGGCTGCAAATGCCGGTAAAAGCTGCGCCACCGGGCCACTGTCGATGGCCGCGCGGATGGATACAGCCGGTCTCCGTTTATGCATGTTCTCCCTGCCTTTGCGGGTTGGTACAGAACACTGGGGATATGGCATTCGCATACGCCTGGCAGGCGCAAGCCACTCCTGATTTTTTTGATAGTCTCGCTGACACAACCCGCCTGCGGATCTTGTCCCCTTGCGGGTTGTGTCAGCGGCTTTCGCCGCTGCCGGCGCCTGCGCGGGCGCCGGGTACTGCTTGTTGCGTCAAGCCCCGATCAACGGAACAGCACGGCCGACTTCTGCAGCGTCAGCGTCACGCCCCAGATCAGCGGGATGCCCACTGCCAGCCATGCCAGCGCGATCACCACCGGATTGCCGCCGCTACCGATCTTGGACATGTCGCCCGACGAAGCGGTCGTGGCCGCTTCGGCTGCCGACTTTTCGTGCGCCAGCTGCTTCTCGCGCGCCAGTTCTTCCGGCGTCATGAAGTGCTTGGCGGCCACCGGACGGATCAGCAGGTTGCAGATCAGGCCCAGCACCAGCATGCCGGCCAGGATGTACATCGTGGTGTTGTAGACCGACTCGCGCGGCATGCCCAGCGACAGCTGGTATTCACGCATGTAGTTCACCACCACCGGGCCCAGGATGCCGGCAGTCGCCCATGCGGTCAGCAGGCGGCCGTGGATCGCTCCCACCATCTGGGTGCCGAACAAGTCCGCCAGGTAAGCCGGCACGGTCGCGAAGCCGCCGCCATACATCGACAGGATGATGCAGACCGCGCCGACGAACAGGGCGATGCTGCCGGTCTTGGCCGACCATGGCAGGCTCACGTACAGCACGAAGCCCAGCACGAAGAAGATGACGTAAGTCATCTTGCGGCCGAAGAAGTCGGAGCACGAAGCCCAGGCGAAACGGCCGCCGATGTTGAACAGGCTGATCAGGCCGGTAAAGCCCGCTGCCAGCGCGGCGATGGCGGTCTTCTGTTCGGGCGACAGGTCGTTGAAGCCGACGTTCACGCCCAGCAGGTGGCCGCCGAAGACTTCCTGCAGCATCGGCGAAGCGATGCCGATCACGCCGATGCCGGCCGACACGTTCAGGCACAGCACCAGCCACACCAGCCAGAACTGCGGGATCCCCCAGACCTTGGAAACGTGTACGTGGTTCTGGGTGATCATGGTGTTGTTGGTGGCAGCCGGCGGCGTCCAGCCGGCCGGCTTCCAGCCCGAAGGCGGAACGCGGTAGCCGAAGGCGCCCGCCATCATGAACACGAAGTAGATCACGGCCATGGCGACGAAGGTTTCCCACACGCCGACCGAGGTCGGGGTGGCGAATTTCTTCATCAGCATGTCGGCCAGCGGACTGCCGACCAGCGCGCCGCCGCCGAAGCCCATGATGGCCATGCCGGTGGCCATGCCGCGCCGGTCCGGGAACCACTTGATCAGGGTCGACACCGGCGAGATGTAGCCCAGGCCAAGCCCGACGCCGCCGATCACGCCGGAACCGACCCACATCAGCCACAGCTGGTGGGTCTTGACGCCGATGGCCGAGATCAGCAGGCCGCCGCACCAGCACAGTGCCGCTACGACGCCGGCCTTGCGCGGGCCGGCGTGTTCCAGCCAGCCGCCCCAGATCGCGGCGGAAATGCCGAGCAGGACGAAGAACATGGTGTACATCCAGCCCAGCATGGAGATTTTCCAATCGCAGCCGGACGAGAAGATTTGCGCGAAGAAGCCGACATCGGCTCCGCAAGCGATCGGCGCGGTCACGCCCAGCGCCTTGGACAGCGGCAGCCAGAACACGGAAAAGCCGTAGGCCATGCCGATACAAAGGTGGATTGCAAGTGCGGCCGGCGGCACCAACCAACGGTTGAAGCCGGGCTTGGCAACCGTATGTTCCTTGTTCAGGAAATCGAAAGCCATTATTCCTCCGAATAATTATTGATGATGTGGATCGAGAGAGAGGCCATTGCAAAGCCGCTCGGAGCGGCAAGCCGATCCATCTTTGCAATCATGTTCCCCTCTGTTTATATATGTGCAACACTACATATATTTTTTATCATTTATGCAGGCTGCAGCGAAATTATCACCTAAAAACAGCTAACTCAATATGCTATATTTTTCATAAATGTACAAAGTCCACATCAAGCCGCACTGGGAAATCGCCTATGACAACGAGGCCCCGCTCGATACGGCCAACCTGCTCACGCTGCTGACCGCGATCCAGCAAAGCGGCTCGATCGCGCAAGCCGCCCAGCAGATCCGTTATTCATACCGGCATGCATGGGGCCTGCTGCGCGACGCCGAGCGCATCTTCGGCAATCGCCTGATCGACAGCGGCCGCGGACGCGGCACCACCCTCACCCCATTCGCCAACAAGTTGCTGTGGGCCGACCGCCTGGTAGCGGCGCGCCTGTCGCCCACGCTCGACAGCCTGGCGTCGGAACTGGAAATCGAACTGGGCAAGACGGTGGAAGGCAAATCGGAAACGGTGCGCCTCAACGCCAGCCACGGTTTCGCGGTGGCCGCGCTGCTGGGCAAGATCAATGAGGCGCGGCTGCCGGTGGAAGTGCGCTACCGCCACAGCACCGACGCCGTGGCCGCGCTGTCGCGCCAGGAATGTGACCTGGCCGGCTTTCATGTGCCGCTGGGCGAATTCGAGCGGCCGGCGATCGCCACCTACGCCAAATGGCTCAACAAGCGCAGCGACTGCCTGATCCACCTGGCGGTGCGCAACCAGGGCCTGTTCGTGGAGCCGGGCAATCCCAAGAATGTGCGGTCGCTGGCCGACCTCACGCGCGGCGACCTGCGCTTCGTCAACCGCGAGGCCGGCTCGGGCACACGCATGTTGCTGGAGCTGATGCTGTCCGGCGCCGGCATCGCCCACAAGAAGATCAACGGTTTCGAGAACACCGAATTCACGCACTCGGCGGTGGCGGCCTTCATCGCCAGCGGCATGGCCGACGTCGGCTTCGGCGTGCAGACCGCGTCCCAGCGCTTCGGGCTGGAATTCATCCCGCTGGTGCGCGAGCGCTATTTCTTCGCGCTGCCGGCGGCGTCGTTGCACGACCCGCTGGTCCGCGCGGTGATCGACATCCTGCAATCGGACGCCTTCCGCACCGCGGTCAACAACCTGGCCGGTTACGACGCCACCGACACCGGCAAGATCCAGACGCTGAAAGAAGCCTTCGGCTGAGCTGCCGGCCCGGTTCACACGGTGATGGCCGGCGCGTTCACATCCAGCTTTTTCTGCAGGAAGCGCACGCACTCGCGCACCTTGGCCGAATTCTTCAACTGCAGCGGATAGACCGCGCACAAGTCGGCTTCCTGGTAGTACTGCGGCAAGATGCGTACCAGCCGGCCGCGCTTCAAGCTCTCGGCCACGTCCCAGATCGAGCGCAGGATGACGCCGTGGCCGTCCACCGCCCACTGGTGGATGATCTCGCCGTGGTTGGACGCCAGGCCGCCCGACACCTTGATCGTCTCCGCCCCCTTGGGGCCCATCATGCGCCAGATGCCGAAGGACTGGTTGCGCTCGCGGATCACCAGGCACTGGTGCTGGCGCAATGCGGCCAGGTCGGCCGGCAAGCCGTGGCGCTTGAGGTAAGCCGGGCTGGCGCACAGCACGCGCTGGCTGGGCATGATGCGCTTGGAAAACAGCTGCGGCTCATGCCCCGGCCCGACGCGGATGTCGAGGTCGAAACCTTCGTTGACCAGGTCGATCTGGCGGTCCACCAGTTCCAGCTGGATCTTCAGCTCCGGATGCAGCGCCGCGAATTCCGACAGCAGCGGCGAAACGTACTTGCGGCCCAGGCCGAAGCTGGTGCTGATCTTCAACAATCCGCGCGGCACGCGCTTGGCGCTGCTGACCGTCTCCATCATCTGCTCGACATCGTCGAGGATCTTGCGCGCCCAGTCGTGGACGTTGCCGCCCTCTTCCGTCATCACCACGCTGCGCGTGGTGCGATGGAACAGGCGTACGCCCAGCGCCTGCTCCAGCAGCGCGATGCGCTTGCTGATGTAGGCCGGCGAAGCGCCGACCTCCTTGGCCGATTCGGCAAAGCTGCTGCGGCGGGCCACCACGCAAAACAGGCGCAGGTCTTCAAGCAAGGGAGAATTGTTCACGGTTCGTAGCGGATCGGGTCAACGATACGTGGATTATAGCCACCCATGGCCAGCCCGACGAAACCGCTCACCCGCCGTCTTGCAGGCGGCGCCGTATCACCTCGAACTCGGGCGTGGCACGGCGCTTGACCGGATCGGGCAAGCCCTTTTCCTGGGCATCCCAGTAACTCCAGTGGACTTTGCCCTTGCCCAGCTCATAGTCCATGGCATCCCAATTGTCTTCGCGGAACGCATAAAAAGCCCAATGCACGCCGGAGCGCTGCAGCACGCTCAACACGTCGTCGAGATAACGTTCGCAACTGTCGAGCGTGCGGATGCAGCCGAACTCGCCGGCCACCATGCGCGACATCGGAATGCCGTGCGTGCGCGCCCAGGCCAGCGGCTGCTCAAGATAAACAGCGACGCGCCTGGCATCCCAATATTGCGCCACGCCGCCGAAACGGGTGTCGCCGGGATAGCGCAACGGCGGCTGCCGGCGCAGGTTCGGCCCGCTGGTGGTTTCAAAGGGTTCGTACATATGAAAGCTGTACAGCGTGCGCGCATCGGCCAGCGGCCCGGGCCAATAGGAAAAAGCGTCGGCCGCCGCGTACCAGCCGGCATCGACCATGACCGGCGTATCCGGATCGACTTCGCGGATGGCGCGGGTCACTTCGGCATAAAAAGCCGGCAGGTCGCGCCCGCTCCCCTGCTGCTCGGCATACCATTGCCGCATGCGCTCGGGCGCCGCATGCTCCGGCAAGCCGCCCATCTTCTCCGGCGCCGGCTCGTTGATCAGGTTATAGGCAGCGATGCCCGGCTGCCCGCGCAATGCCTGCGCCAGGTCGCGCCAGAAGCGCACGGCATCGCGCCAGCGCTGCCGATCCTGCCACAGCCGGTCATCGAACTTGCCGCCATTGTTTTGCGACCAGCGCGCATAGGGCAGCGACAGCGGCGCGATCACCGCCTTCAAACCGGCCTTGTCTATTCTTGCCAGCGTTTCCTTGAGCGTGGCCAGGTCGCGCTCGGCCAGGCCTTGATAACGGTCGGCATCCCCCAGCAGGAAATCCCGGCCTTGCGCACGCCACTTGTCATAGGAAAGGCGCACCCAATCGGCGCCATGCGCGCGCAATGCATCGAAATAGGCCTGGTCGGGCGGCAGCCGGTTGAAACTGTTGCCCCCGTGCCGCGGGCTATCCCAAAACTGCATGGGGTCGGCGGCAAGCGCAGGCGCCGCCGTCGCCGTGGCGGCCAGGAGCCCCACCATGGCAATCAGTTTCCTCATCGGCTGGCAGATGTTCTTCATATCGGCAATTCCTGTTGGGCGAACGCCATTGGACAGTTCCGCAGCAGCATTGGTGCAGGACAGGCAAACGTATCGTTTGAGAAATCGATCTTCAACGATGCGCCGCATGGCATGCAAAACATGCATAAATGACAAGCCTGCATCGGCAAGAAAATGCCCCGGCCATTCCTCGCCGGGGCGAAATGTGGCAGGCTTGCACCATCGCAATTTTTTCGGAGTTTCCAGCATGAGCACGACAGACGACGGGACTGTCCCCCAGGAAGTCCCGCATATCCAGCGCATCGAAGTCAACCAGCTGCAGTGCCTGCGCATCCAGACCGCCCGGGCCGAGTTGCTGGTGGCCGAACAAGGCGCGCAAGTGCTGCGTTACCAGGTGCATGGCCAGGAGCCGCTGATCTGGATGAGCGAAGAGGCCGCCTTTGAAGCCGGCAATTCGGTGCGCGGCGGCATCCCCGTCTGCTGGCCGTGGTTCGGCGACCTGATGCGCAACCCGCCGCAGGTGCAAACGCTGCACTCCGGCGGGCGGCTGCCGGCGCACGGCCTGGTGCGCGGCATCGACTGGCTGCTGCAGGAAAGCGCCATCGAGGGCGACAGCGTGCGATTGACGCTGGCCATTCCCCCCACCACGGATTCGCCCAGCCTGCGCCACCTGCCGGCCGGCCTGGAGCTGCGCCTGGACATTCTGCTGGATGACCGCCTGCACCTGAACCTGACCACCCGCAACAACAGCGAACAGCACATCGCCCTGACCCAGGCGCTGCACAGCTACTTTGCCGTGAGCAGCATCCATGACGTGGCGGTGGAAGGCCTGGAAGGGCGGCGCTACATCGAGACGCTGGAAGGCTGGGCCGAGCGCCAGCAAAAACGCGAACTGGTGATCAGCAACGAAACCGACCGCATCTACCTCGACCTGCCGTCCCAATTGGCGATCCGCGACGCAGGCTGGCAGCGCCGTATCCGCATCGAGGCCAGCGGCTCGAGCTCGGCCGTGGTGTGGAACCCGTGGGCCAGCAAGGCGCGCCGCCTGTCCCAGTTCGCCGACGACGCCTGGCAGCGCATGCTGTGCATTGAAACCGCCAACGTCATGGAAGACCTGGTCGAGCTGGCGCCCGGCGAAGCGCACAGCATGGGGGTAACGATGTGGGCGGAGCCGCTCGACAGCTAGCCCTGGCCCGCATGCCCTTGCGCAAGCGCAAGCCCGGCCACGCGCCGGGCTTTTTCCTGTGCCGCTTTCACGTTCCGATTATTCACGTATCGTGTTTCATGGAATAACCGATCCGTGCATGATCGCCGCGCGAATGCGTTTATGATTTCCCCCGGAGAGCTTGCCCACGGGCGCCACATCATCCAGGAGAACAGCATGGCAAGGAAACACAAGATAGCGGTCATCGCCGGCGACGGCATCGGGCAGGAAGTCATCCCGGAAGGCCTGCGCGCGGTCGAGGCCGCCAGCAAGAAGTTTGGCATCGAGATCGAATACACCCATTTCGACTGGGCCCACTGCGGCTACTATGAAAAGCACGGCAAGATGATGCCGGACGACTGGTTCGACCAGCTGAAGGGGTTCGAAGCCATCTTCTTCGGCGCGGTCGGCTGGCCGGCCACGGTGCCCGACCATGTCTCGCTGTGGGGTTCGCTGCTGAAGTTCCGCCGCGAATTCGACCTGTACGTCAACCTGCGCCCGGTGCGCCTGATGCCGGGCGTGCCCTGCCCGCTGGCCAACCGCAAGCCCGGCGACATCGACTTTTACGTGGTGCGCGAAAACACCGAGGGCGAATACTCCTCCATCGGCGGCCGCATGTATGAAGGCACCGAACGCGAGACCGTGATCCAGGAATCGGTCTTCACCCGCAAGGGCACCGACCGCATCCTCAAGTTCGCCTTCGACCTGGCGCAAAGCCGCCCGAAAAAGCACCTGACCTCGGCCACCAAATCCAACGGCATCGCCATCACCATGCCCTACTGGGACGAGCGCGTGGAAGCCATGGGCAAGCAATACCCCGACGTGAGGCGCGACAAATACCACATCGACATCCTGACCGCGCACTTCGTGCTGAACCCGGACCGCTTCGACGTGGTGGTGGCCTCCAACCTGTTCGGCGACATCCTCTCCGACCTTGGCCCGGCCTGCGCCGGCACCATCGGCATCGCCCCCTCGGCCAACATCAACCCGTCGCGCGAACTGCCCTCGCTGTTCGAACCGGTGCACGGTTCGGCGCCGGACATCTTCGGCAAGAACATCGCCAATCCCATCGCCACCATCTGGTCGGGCGCGATGATGCTGGACTTCCTCGGCAACGGCGACGCCAAGTACCGGCAGGCGCACGACGCCATCCTGGCCGCGGTCGAACATGTGCTCAAGGATGGCCCGAAGACCCCCGACCTGGGCGGCCAGGGCGACACCACCTCAGTCGGCAAGGCCATCGCGGCAGCGATCTAGGTTCGATAATGCAGCATCCCGGCGGCTTCCCGGCCGCCGACCGAGCGGCAGGCATCGGCCTGCCGCCCCCTTCCGCAGCACCGGCAACGTCCAGCAGCATCCAGTCATCAGCACAAGGTTCACACCGCAGCATGCAGTCACCGCGGCGGCGCCATGCCGCCCATCACAATCAAAAATGACGAAATGACGAGGAGACACAATGAAAACCTGGAACACCCTGGGGCTGCTTGCCCTGTTTGCACAATTGGCGGCCAGCACGCCGGGATATGCCCAGCAGCAGCCTATCGTGATCAAGTTCAGCCATGTGGTCGCAGCCAATACCTCCAAGGGCAAGGCCGCCGAATATTTCAAGAAGATCGTCGAAGAACGCACCCAGGGCCGGGTCAAGGTGGAGGTCTACCCGAACAGCCAGTTGTACAAGGACAAGGAAGAACTGGAAGCGC
Source organism: Herbaspirillum sp. GW821-FHT09A12 (assembly GCF_059418325.1). Lineage (NCBI taxonomy): Bacteria > Pseudomonadati > Pseudomonadota > Betaproteobacteria > Burkholderiales > Oxalobacteraceae > Herbaspirillum > Herbaspirillum sp. GW821-FHT09A12. The sequence continues at coordinate 41,397 of NZ_JBWKPR010000001.1, read as the reverse complement.
TGCAGATGGGCTCGGTGCAGATGCTGGCGCCGACCTTCGGCAAATTCGGCCCGATCGGCGTGCGCGAGTTCGAAGTGTTCGACCTGCCCTACCTGTTCGACAACATGGAGCAGGCGCAAAAGATCACGCAAGGGCCGATCGGCCAGCAATTGCTGAAGAAACTCGATACCAAGGGCATCGTCGGCCTGACCATGCTCGACAGCGGTTTCCTCGACTGGACTTCCAACAAACCCATCGTCAAGCCCAATGACATCAAGGGCATGAAGATCCGCATCCAGTCCTCCAAGGTGATCGATGCCCGCACTCGCGCGGTCGGCGCGCTGCCGCAGGTGATGGCGTTCTCCGAGCTCTACCAGGGCTTGCAGACCGGCGTGGTGGACGGGCAGGAAAACCCGCCCTCGATCGTCAGCACTTCCAAGCTGTTCGAAGTGCAGAAGTACCTGACCCTGTCCGAGCATGGCTACCACGGCTACGTGCTGGTGACCAACAAGCGCTTCTGGGACGGGCTGCCGGCCGAGATCAGGCCGCTCATGGACCAGGCCGTCAAGGATACGGCCAGCTACTTCAACAGCAATTCGAAAAAGGAAAACGACGATGCCCTGGAGGAAATCCGCAAGACCGGCAAAACGCAGATCCTGACGATGACGGCACAAGACAAGGATGAATGGCGCAAAGTGCAGGCCCCGGTCTACCACGACATGGAAAAGCGCGTGGGCAAGCCGCTGATGGAAGATATCTTCAAGACCATCGGCCGTGATCCTGCCGTGTTGAAGTGAAGAAGTGAAGCTGGGGGGATTGCGCCGCAAGTCCGGCATCCCCTCCGGCCACACTCTCAAGCCCGCCCATGGCGGGTTTTTTCCTGCCATGCCCGGCTTGGCACGCCCGGCGGCGGCAGGTATCGCCATCTGCCCCCATGACCGCCCGCGCGCTACATGTTAGGATGGGCGCAATTCAAATTATCCCGATCACCGGACCGGACATGTCATTGCGGCTGCAGCACAATTGGAACCGGCTCCTGGCCGAAACGCTCTTCTGGGGCGTGACCCTGGCGCTGCTGCTGGAAGATGATGTGGCAATGCTGGCCGTCATGTTCAGTTGATCGCGACGCACTCCGCCCTATGGACGTACCGTTTTTTTCATCCTCCGTCTTGCGCGCACCGGCAAGCCTGGCTATCGCAGTGGCACTGGCCGGCACGGCACTGCCGGCCCATGCCGAATGGTCGCCGCTGGGCGACAACAACATCGGCAGCTTCTTCGTCGACAAGAACAGCATCGTCGCCACCCGCAGCATCCGCCAGGCGCAGATCCTGTTGAACTGGCGCCGCCCCCAGCTGCTGATGGGCCAAGGCAGCAAGACCTACTACACGTCGGAAATCTCGACCGCCTACTTCGACTGCAGCAACCACCAGCTCGGCTTCGGCAGCCGCAAGATGTATGCGCAACCGGACGGCCAGGGAACCTTGCTGCTGGCGCCGCAACTGTCCTATGCGGACGTCAGGCTGCAAGACCCGATTCCGGGCTCCACCGGCGAACGCGCCATCGACGCCGTCTGCGGCAAATAAGCCCTCCCGGTAAGCCCTCCTCTTCCCGGCCCTGCTTTCCCGCCCCGGATCCCGGGCGGCTCTCACACCTTCATGGGCAGGATCACCATCTGCAAGCCGTCGAAATGCAGCCGCCGCTGCACCGCCAGCGCCGCCTGGTTGTGCAGCAGGCGGATGAACCAGTTGTCTTGCTCGAAGACCAGCTTGCTGGTGAAAAAGATGGCGTTGGGATATTCCTTGCTGATCTCATAGCAAAGCCGGGTCACTTCCTGCACGGCATCGGTGCCGAAGCCCAGACGAGATGCCGAAGCCAGGCCGTGGCTACGGCAGAAATCGACGAAGAACTGCAGCGTCGCATCGGCCTCGGCGCGCATTTGCTCGACCGCGCCCTCTCCGCCATAGGCATGCGAATCCACCGTGCGGGCATTGACGAAGATGAAGTTCTTGAAATGCTCCGGGAACATGCGCTGCACCCACAGCAGCGCATGCAAGCCGCCGCCGCGCGAGGTGCCGACGATGAATACCGCGGTCTGCTGCGATGGATCCGGCAGGATCTCCCCCAAGTGCGGGCCGAAGGGCTGGTTGGCGAAGATCTGGTCGACGGTGCGGATGGCCAGTTTGGTGTCGCGGTAATGGTTGCGGATATAGATGCACAGCGCCGACATGGCGGCGATGATCACCGCCGTGGCCCAACCGCCGTCGAACAATTTTTCCACCACCAGCACGCACAGGATGGCGGAACAGATCACAAAACCGGCCAGGGACAGCAGGAAGCGCCGCTTCCAGTGGTCGAGCTGCCGGCGGCGGCGCCACCAATAGCGACACAGGCCGAACAGCGAAATGGCGAAGGTCAGGAACACCGAGATCGAATACAGCACGATCAGGAGCGTCACGCTGCCCTGCGTCCAGAACAGGATCACCAGCGCCGCCACGCCCATCACCAGGATGCCGTTCTGCGTCACCAGGCGGGTGGAGAGATAGCGGAATTTGTGCGGCACCCAGGAATCGGCCGCCATATTGGACAGCACCGCCGGCCCGCCCAGGAAACCGGTATTGGCCGCCACGAACAGCAGCCCGGCCTCAAACGCCAGCACCACCATCAGCATCAGGTCGTTGACCCATTTGGCTTCGATGCCGAGGCTGCCGATGATGATGCGGAAGGTCGAGGCATTGAGGGTCTGGCCGTCCACATGGCGGGCGTCCCACAGCAGGTAGAGCAGGAAGATGCCGCCGGCGGTGAAGGCCAGCGACAAAGCCATGTAGATCATGGTCACCTTGCCGGTGCGCACGCGCGGCTCGGCCAGCATGTTGACGTTGTTGGAGACGGCCTCCAGCCCGGTGTAAGTGCCGCCGCCCTGCGAATAGGCCAGCAGCAGCATGGCCGCCACGCCCGACCAGCCGATATGCTGGGCCAGCTCGCCGGTATCAGCCAGCGTGCCGGGAATCAGCGAAGGGAAATGCGCCGCATGCGCGAAGATGCCGTACAGGATCAGCAGCAGATGGGTCGCCACGAAGCCGAGGAAGATCGGCAGCAGCACCCGGATCGCCTCCTTCAAGCCGCGCAGGTTGAGCACGATCAGGATACCGATGCAGATCGCCTCCAGCCACAGCTTGTAAGGCTGGAAACCCAGCGGCAACATGGATGCCAGCGCATCGACGCCGGAAGCGATCGAAATGGCGATGGTCAACACATAATCGAGGATCAGCGCCACCCCCGACACCAGGCCGAGATAAGGCCCCACCAGCTTGGTGGCGACGCGATAGCCGCCGCCCCCGGTCGGGAACAGTTCGATCACCTGGTTATAGGCCAGCGCGATAATGAACACGGTCAGCGCGGTAGCGAGCGCCAGATAGAGGCCAAGGTGGGTGTGCTCGCCCAATGCGCGGAAACTCTCCTCGGGCCCATAGGCGGAAGACGACAACCCGTCCGCCCCCAGCCCGACCCAGGCCAGGAAAGCCACCAGCGCCAGCGAATGACGGGTTTCGCTCTTGAGGGGATCGAGCGCTTTCCCGATCACTATTTCACGAATCTTCAACGGCTTCATTACTTGAGGCTGGCGATGCGAAATCGCACCGCCGTCTGTTTCTCCAACCCGCCATGATACCCGCTTCCCGTTTTTGGGACTTGCCCGCGAATTCAAAATCCGTCATAATCTCGCGCTTGCGTTGCCGGGATGGCGGAATAGGTAGACGCACGGGACTCAAAATCCCGCGCCGCAAGGCGTGCCGGTTCGATTCCGGCTCCCGGCACCAGGAATCATTGAAAAAAGCTCCTTATTCTCTGGATAGGAGCTTTTCGTTTTTTCGGGCGGTTGTATTGATCACGTCCCTGTGTTCGAGACAGAACAGCCTCCGCTACGGCTACTCAGTCCCCTCCCAAGTTGTACTTCTTGATCTTGTCGTACAACGTCTTCTTGGGAATGCCCAGGTGCTGCGCCGCCAGCGCCACGCTGCCGCCGGTTTCCCTCAGGGCGAAGGCAATCATTCCTGCTTCGAAATTCTCGACCTGCTGCGGCAATGAAATGCCTTCCGGCGGCGCTTCCCGCACCGGCCCCGCTTCGCTCACCCCCAGCACCCAGCGATCGGCGAAATTGCGCAGTTCGCGCACATTGCCCGGCCACTCGCGCTGCTGCCATTGCTGCATCTGCGCCGCGCTCCAGGGCGGCACATCGCGCCGGTAACGCACGGCCGCAGCCTGGCAGAAGTGCGCCAGCAGCAAGGGGATGTCGCTGCCGCGCTGGTTCAGCGTGGGCAGGTCGATGGCGACCACGCCGATGCGGTAATACAGGTCTTCGCGGAACTCGCCGCGCGCGCTCATTTGCAGCAGGTCGGCCTTGCTGGCCGCCACCACGCGGCAGTCGATGACCACCGATTCGTTGCCGCCCAGGCGCTCCAGCCGGCGCTCCTGCAGCACGCGCAGGAGCTTGACCTGCATGGCCAGCGGCATGCTTTCGATCTCGTCCAGGAACAGCGTGCCGCCGTTGGCGTATTCCAGCTTGCCGATGCGGCGTTTCTGCGCGCCGGTGAAGGCGCCGGCCTCGTGGCCGAAGATCTCGCTTTCGAAGACGGTCTCCGGCAGCGCGCCACAGTTGAGCGCGACAAACGTCCCCTTGCGGCCGCTGGCCGCATGCAGTTGGCGCGCCACCACTTCCTTGCCGGTGCCGGTCTGGCCGTTGATCAGCACATCGACATCGGCCGGCCCGAGGCTGCCAATCAGCGTGCGCACGCGTTCGATGGCCGCCGATTGCCCCACCAGCGGCGGCAGTTCGGGATGGCTGGCCCAGGCTTCGCGCAGCTTGCGGTTTTCCAGCACCAGGCGGCGCTTTTCCTGCGCGCGCGCCGCCACTTCCAGCAGGCGGTCGGAGGCGAAAGGTTTTTCGATGAAGTCGTAGGCGCCGGCGCGCATCGCATCCACCGCCGTGCCGACGTCGCCATGGCCGGTGACCACGATCACCGGAATGTCGGCATCGACGCCCACCGCATGCTCCAGCAGCGCCAACCCGGAGATTCCCGGCAGGCGCACATCGGTCACCAGGATGCCGTTGAAGTCGCGCGTGAGCAGCGGCAGGGCTTCTTCCGCGCTGGCCCAGGCGCTGACGGAAAAACCGCCCAATTCCAGCGTCTGCGCGGTGGCGCGGCGCACCGCCTGCTCATCCTCGACCAGGATGGCTGTGCCGTTGTTGGCGTTGTTGGCGTTGTTGGCGTTGTTGATGTCGTCGGTGTTTGGATGCATGGTGTCAGCCGTTGTTTTGCAGCGGCAGGCGCACGATGAATTCGGCTCCGCCCTGCTCGTGGTTATGCGCGGCGAGCTGGCCGTTCATCGCCTGCACGATGGACGAGGAAATCGCCAGCCCCAGGCCCAGCCCCTTGCTGGACGACTTGGTGGTAAAGAAAGGCTCGAACAGGTGCGGCGCCACTTCATCGGGAATGCCGGCGCCCGAGTCGCGGATGCGCACCACGGCCTGCCCGTCCTCCACGTCCAGGGTCACATTGACCTGCTTGCGCGGCGCGTCTTCGACCGCATCCAGCGCATTGCGCAGCAGGTTGATCAAGACCTGTTCGGTGCGCACTCCGTCGCCGGTGATGCTGGCCGGCCGGCGGATGTCGATGGCGATGCCCGCGCCGTGGTGCTGGAACTCGCTGCCCAGCAACAGCACCGCCGCCTCGATGGCCCGGCGCAAATCCACCGTCGCCACCAGGTCGCCGCTCTTGCGGGCGAAACCCTTCAGCTGGGCGATGATCTTGCCCATGTGGGCGCTGGCGTTGCTGATGTGTTCCAGGTTTTCCGCCGCCTGCGCGGTCTGGCCGCGCGCCAGGAACTTCACCGAATTGTCGGCGAAGGCGCGGATGGCCGCCAGCGGCTGGTTCAATTCATGCGTCACGCCGGCGGCCATCTGGCCCAGCATGGCCAGCTTGCCGGCCTGCACCAGTTCGTTCTGGGTGGTGCGCAAAAGCGTCTCAGTCTGCTGCAGTTTGTCGTACTTGGCGGCGATGGCCTGGTTGGCGGCGGTCAGCTCGCGGGTGCGCTGGGCGATGCGCAGGTCCAGTTCCTCGGCCGCGCGCCGCAGGGCATCGCGCGACTCCAGCCGTTCCTGCACGCGGCGCCGGTGCTGGTACCAGGCCAGCAACGAGATCGCCAGCGCCACCATGAACAAGGCCGCGGCCAGCGTCGCCAGCGTTGCCGAGCGCACCATGCGCGCACGCGAGGGGTACAGCATCAGCTCCCAACCGAGCTTGGCGACGGGCCGCGCCACATGCTCGCCGAAGCCGCGCTGCAAGGCCTTGGGCAAGGCCGTCACCGGCGCGATGGGCAGGTCGGCGTACTGGTGCGTGCCCTCCAGCTCGCGCTGCATGGGCGCGCTCAGCGGCTTGAGGCTGTGGTATTTCCACTCCGGGCGATTGCTGAGGAAGACCACGCCGCTGGCATCGGTCAGGGCGATCGGGTCGTCGCTGCTGCTCCAGGTATGTTCGAATTCGGCCAGGTCGACCTTGACCACCATCACGCCGATCGGCGCATCGCCCGCGACCTGGTCCTGGCTGCGGTAGATCGGCTGCGCAATGAAGTAACCCGGTTCGCTGGAGATGTTGCCGATGCCATAGAAACGCCCCGCCCTCCCTTGCACGGCCTCGCGGAAATAGGGACGGAAGCCGAAGTCGCGGCCGACGAAACTGAATTCCTCGTCCCAGTTGCTGGAGGCCAGCGTCATGCCGGCGGCATTGAGCATGAAGATGTGCACGGCGCGCGACTGGCGCTGGATGATCTTGAAGGCGCGGTTGAGCCGGTCGACTGCGGCGGCGTCCTCGGGGTGCCGCAGCACCCGGCGCACGTCGGCCTGGAAACCGAGAGCGAATGGCAGGGTTTCGTATTTCTGCAGGATGGATTCCAGGTCCATGGCCACGATCTGCAGTTGCGCCGAGCCCAGGCTGTTCTGGTCGGCGGCGGCCTTGCGCAGGCTGAGCTGGTAGGTGACGCCGCATACGGCCAGCGTCGCCGCGATGAAGGCCAGGAACAGCAGCAGGTTTCTTCTTGCTCTCATGCGCTCGGATGGGTGGGGAGGGGAAGCGGCGGACGCCCGCCATCGCGCGGGTTCCAGATGCGACGCGGCGCCCGAAGGCGCCGCGTCCAGCCGTAGTGCAAGCGTAATGATAGCGCGGATGGGGCCCCCGATCATCTGCCCGCATCCGCCGCTGCGCGGCGCTCAGGCCGGCTTGTGCGCCGCGGCGCCGCCCGCGGCCTTGCCGGCATCGGCCTCGTCGTCCATGAACACGTCCTCATTGAGGTGGCCGTCGCGCTGCGGATCGGGCATGCGCAGGCTCACGATCAGGGCTACCAGGCACAGTGCGCTCACATACCAGTAGAACGCCGACTCCACGCCGACCGACTTCAGCGAGAGCGCGACGAACTCGGCCGAACCGCCGAAGATCGCATTGCCCACGGCGTATGACAGGCCCACGCCCAGGGCGCGCACTTCGGCCGGGAACATCTCGGCCTTGATCAGGCCGCTGATGGAGGTATAGAAGCTGACGATGGTCAATGCCAGAACCGCCAGGCCGAACGCCGCATAGGGGCTGCTGACGTCCTTGAGCAGGTGCAGGATGGGGACGGTGCACAGCATGCCCAGGATGGAAAAGCACAGCATGGAATTGCGGCGGCCGATCTTGTCGGACAAGGCGCCGAAGATGGGCTGCAAGATCATGTAGACGAGCAGCGCGCCGGTCATCACGCCATTGGCCAGCTTGGGATCCATGCCGGCAGTGTTGACCAGGTACTTCTGCATGTAGGTGGTGAAGGTGTAGAACATCAGCGAGCCGCCGGCGGTGAAACCGACCACATTGATGAAGGCGCGCTTGTGCTGCAGCAGGCCCTTCAGGGTGCCGGCGTCCTTCTTCTTGCGGGCATCGGCCGTGGAGGTCTCGGCCAGCGAGCGGCGCAGGTACATCGCCACCAGCGCGCCCAGGGCGCCCAGCACGAACGGCACGCGCCAGCCCCAGGCCATCAGTTCTTCCCTGGTCAGCCACAGCTGCATGCCGAACAGCACCAGCACCGCCAGCAGTTGGCCGCCGATCAGCGTCACATACTGGAAGGACGCCAGGAAACCGCGGCGGCCATTGGGCGCCACTTCGCTCATGTAGGTAGCCGAGGTGCCGTACTCGCCGCCCACCGAGAGTCCCTGGAACAGGCGCGCCACCAGCAGCAGCGCCGGCGCCCAGGCGCCGATGGCGGCATAGGTCGGCATCACCGCCACGGCCAGCGAGCCGCCGCACATCATCAGCACCGAAATCAGCATGGACGTCTTGCGGCCATGCTTGTCGGCGATGCGGCCGAACAGCCAGCCGCCGATCGGGCGCATCAGGAAACCGGCGGCGAACACGCCGGCGGTATTGAGCAATTGCGAGGTCGGGTCGCCCGTGGGGAAGAAGGCCGGGGCGAAATAGATCGCGCAGAAGGAATAGACGTAGAAGTCGAACCATTCGACCAGGTTGCCTGATGACGCGCCGAGGATGGCGAAGATGCGCTTGCGGTATTCCGCCCGGCTCAATTGCTGTTTGCCGCTCATGGAGATCTCCTGTTGTCGCCGCCCCTTCCTGTCCGGTGCGACGTGTTGTGTGTGCCCTCGCCCATCCGGCGCCGGATGGCCGCAGCGGATGCGTTGTCGAAGACGATGAAATGGGGGAGAAGACGCGACGCTAATGCGCGTGCGAAAGAATGGCCTGCATCGTGTCTGCCTCCGCCTGCTTTGTTGATGTATTGCAGGCTTCGTGCCAGAAGAAGGCTGGCTGGAGCGGATTGCCAAGCCACTGTTTTAAAAGGTTTTTCCAGGAAAGACGTTTTCCTGCGGCGCAACAATCGTGCGGATGCCCGGAATGCTGCAAAGCGGTGTTTGCGGGATTCCATCCAGATATGTTGCGGCGGCTACGCGGGAGGAAATACGAACCGATCGGCCATTTCCTGAATCTGGCTAACGTCGACGGCATAGAAACAATCAAACAATCGGACCAAAAAGAAAAACGGCGCGTGTCTTTCGACATGCACCGCTTTTCTGGTACTGCTGTTTGCCTGTACGGCTGCCGGTCAACGCTCCGACAACGCGTCCATCACGCACAGCGCCGTCATGTTGATGATGCGGCGAACCGTTGCCGACGGCGTCAGGATATGAACCGGCTTGGCGCAACCCAGCAGGATGGGGCCGATCGCCACGCCGTTGCCCGATGCGGTCTTCAACAGGTTGTAGGCGATGTTGGCCGCGTCGATATTGGGCATGACCAGCAGGTTGGCATCGCCCTTCAGCGGCGAGTCGGGGATCGCGGCGTTGAGCAGCTTGCTGTCGAGCGCGGTGTCGCCATGCATTTCGCCGTCCACTTCCAGGTCCGGCGCCATTTCACGGAGGATGGACAGCGCCTCGCGCATCTTGCGGGCCGATTCGCTGTTGCTGGAACCGAAGTTCGAATGCGACAGCAGCGCGGCGCGCGGATGCAGGCCGAAGCGGCGCATTTCCTCGGCGGCCAGGATGGTGATCTCGGCCAGCTCGTGCGCGTTCGGGTTCTCGTTGACGTGCGTGTCGACCAGCACCAGCTGGCGGTTCGGCAGGATCACGGCGTTCATGGCCGCGTACACGTTCACGCCTTCGCGCTTGCCCAGCACCTGGTCGATATAGTGCAGGTGCAGCTGGGTGGTGCCGTAGGTGCCGCAGATCATGCCGTCGGCGTCGCCCTTGTGGATCGCCATGGCGCCGATCAGGGTGTGGCGGCGACGCATTTCCAGCTTGGCGTACTGCTCGGTGACGCCCTTGCGGCGCGACATTTCCAGGAAACTCTGCCAGTAATCGCGGTAGCGGTTGTCGAAGTTGGGGTTGATGACCTCGAAGTCGGCGCCGGCACGCAGGCGCAGGCCGAACTTCTTGATGCGCTGTTCCAGCACTTCCGGGCGGCCCACCAGGATCGGCTTGGCCAGGTTTTCATCGACGATCACCTGTACCGCGCGCAGCACGCGCTCTTCTTCGCCTTCGGCGTAGACGATGCGCTTCTTGGCTTCGGCGGCCTTCTTGGCGACCTGGAAGATCGGGCGCATGAAGGTGCCGCTGTGGTAGACGAACTGCTCCAGCTTCTCGATGTAGGCGCCCATGTCCTGGATCGGACGGGCGGCCACGCCGGAAGCCTCGGCGGCGCGCGCGACGGCCGGCGCGATCTTGATCATCAGGCGCGGGTCGAACGGCTTGGGAATGATGTATTCCGGGCCGAAGGACAGGTTGGTCACGCCGTAGGTGGCGGCCACGATGTCGGACTGCTCGGCCTGCGCCAGCTCGGCGATGGCGTTCACGGTGGCGATTTCCATCTCGCGGGTGATGGTGGTCGCGCCCGAATCCAGCGCGCCGCGGAAGATGTACGGGAAGCACAGCACGTTGTTGACCTGGTTCGGATAGTCCGAACGGCCGGTGGCGATGATGGCGTCGTCGCGCACCGCCTTGACGTCTTCCGGCAGGATTTCCGGGGTCGGGTTGGCCAGCGCCAGCACCAGCGGACGCGGCGCCATCTTCTTGACCATGTCTTGCTTCAACACGCCACCGGCGGACACGCCGAGGAAAATGTCGGCGTCGGGGATGACGTCAGCAAGAGTGCGGGCATCGGTTTCGCGGGCGAAACGCTCCTTGTCCGGATCCATCAGTTCGGTGCGGCCCTTGTAGACCACGCCGGCCAGGTCGGTGACGTAGATGTTCTCGATCGGGAAACCGAGGTCGACGATCAGGTCCAGGCAGGCCAGCGCGGCCGCGCCGGCGCCGGAGACCACCAGCTTGACTTCCTTGATGTTCTTGCCGACCACCTTCAGGCCGTTCAGGATGGCCGCGCCGACGATGATGGCGGTGCCGTGCTGGTCATCGTGGAAGACCGGGATCTTCATCCGCTCGCGCAGCTTGCGCTCGATGTAGAAGCACTCGGGCGCCTTGATGTCTTCCAGGTTGATGCCGCCGAAGGTCGGCTCCAGGGCCGCGATCACGTCGATCAGCTTGTCCGGGTCGTTTTCATTGACTTCGATGTCGAACACATCGATGCCGGCGAACTTCTTGAACAGCACGCCCTTGCCTTCCATCACCGGCTTGGAAGCCAACGGGCCGATGTTGCCCAGGCCCAGCACGGCGGTGCCGTTGCTGATGACGGCCACCAGGTTGCCGCGGGCGGTGTATTTGAATGCGTTGGCCGGGTCGGCCACGATTTCTTCGCAAGCCGCGGCCACGCCGGGAGAATACGCCAGGGAGAGATCACGCTGGTTGGTCAGCAGCTTGGTGGGAGTGACGCTGATCTTGCCCGGTGTCGGAAACTCGTGGTACTCCAGCGCTGCCTGACGAAGTTGCTGACGCACTTCTTCTTTCTTACTGATCATCGAATCCATAACTCTGTATTCTCTATGTTGACTTGCGAAGACCGTCGATTCTAGCAGAGGTCGGCCTCCAATCATAGGCCGCCGATTTCATGCTGCCCCGCGCAAAGCCAGTCCGGAACAGGCTTTGCGGCGTTTCATCGGCGGCGCGTGATGTCCGCGAACATGCCCCTTCGCGGTGCAGTTGACGACTGTTAGTGACGTGATGGGCACACGTTGCGCGCAGCTTGGCAATGGCGAATCTTTACTCGCCTGCGCCGGCCGGGAAGGACCTTGTGGAAAGTCCTTAGCGGCCGGCGGCGCTGGCCGGCAAGGCTTTTGGCCCGGCCGCAGCGGTGCGCGGGAACGGAGGCGATGCGCCGGCGCCCTGCCGCCCATCCTTTTCCCGGCATCGATTTGCGTCGCCGCCACCCCATTCCAGGACGCATGGGCAACGCGCCCTTTCAGTGCATTCGCTGCAGCGCAGCATCCGATTCCCCGCCTTATCCGGCGTATTCATGAACATGGCGGCGAACGCCGATATTGTCCTCCAGAAGCGATGACAGATTAGTTACAATCGCCTCATGCTCTCCGAATTCGAACTTATTGCGCGCTATTTCAGCCGCCCGCTCGCTCCCGACAGCCGCACGGCGCTCGGGGTCGGCGACGATTGCGCGCTGATGACGCCGGCGCCGGGCATGCAACTGGCCATCTCCAGCGACATGCTGGTGGCCGGCCGCCATTTCTTCCCCGATGCCGATCCGCTGGCGCTGGGCCACAAATGCCTGGCGGTCAACCTGTCCGACCTGGCGGCGATGGGCGCCAAGCCGATCGCCTTCACCCTGGCGCTGGCCCTGCCCGCGGCCGATCCCGAATGGCTGGCGCCGTTCGCCAACGGCATGCTGGCGCTGGCCGACCGCCACGGCTGCGAGCTGATCGGCGGCGACACCACCAAGGGGCCGCTGACCATCAGCATCACCGTGTTCGGCGAAGTGCCTCCGCAACAGGCGCTGCGGCGCGATGCGGCCCGCGCCGGCGACGATATCTGGGTTTCCGGCTCGCTGGGCGATGCGCGCCTGGCGCTGGCCGGCTACCGCAACGAACTCGCGCTGTCCGACCATGAACTGCTGCAGGCGGCGCCGCGCATGCACGAGCCCACGCCGCGCGTGGAACTGGGCATCGCGCTGCGCGGCATCGCGCACGCCGCCATCGATATCTCCGACGGCCTGGCCGGCGACCTCGGCCACATCCTGCAACGCTCCAACCTCGGCGCCACGCTGGACGCCGATGCCCTGCCGCCCGGCAATGTGCTGCAGCAGCGCGAGCTCGAACTGCGGCGCCGCTTCACGCTCAGCGGCGGCGACGACTACGAACTCTGCTTCACCGCCCCGGTGCGCCTGCGCCATGCCGTGCAAAAGGCGGCCCATGCGGCCGGCGTCGAAGTCGCCCGCGTCGGCACGATGGAGCATGCCCCCGGCCTGCGCATCGTCGATGCCGGCGGCGAACCGCTACAGCTGGAGCTCGGCTCCTTCGACCATTTCCGCTCATGAACCCAGACCTTTCCGCCCCTCCCGCCCCTTCCACCGACGCGCCGGCCAACAAGAAGCGCCGCGCCAACGCCCAGTTCATGCTGGCCCATCCGGCGCACTGGATCGCGCAGGGCTTCGGCAGCGGCCTCTCGCCCATCATGCCGGGCACCGCCGGCACGCTGTTCGCCTGGCTCTCCTATGCCGTGCTTTCCGCACGCTGGCCGCATGTGTTTACCGCCGCCAACTGGCTGGCCATCATCGTGGCCGGTTTCGTGATCGGCATCTGGGCCTGCCATCGCACCGGACGCGCGCTCAACTCGCCCGATGACGGCAGCATGGTGTGGGACGAGATCATCGCCTTCTGGCTGGTGCTGGTGCTGGTGACGCCGGCCAGCGCCAAGGCGCAGTTCGCGGCGTTTGTCGTGTTCCGCTTCTTCGACATGGTCAAGCCGCCGCCGATCGCCTGGTTCGACCGCCGCTTCAAGGGCGGCTTCGGGGTGATGTGGGATGACATCGTGGCGGCCTTCTATACGCTGCTGGTGTTCGCCTTCTGGCGCGTCTACGCCTGACCTGCGAAACACCGTCGATATTCCGGTTCAAGAATCGCGAAGACGGGAGTATCCTGTCCCTGCATGCACATGATCAACCGACCGCGGCCGTTGGCAGCGGCCGACGCTACAGCCAAGGATGACACTCATGGACACCACGATTGACTTAGCCACACGCGTAGGCCAGGCCTTGAAGGCCAAGAACCTGCTGTTAGCCACCGCCGAATCGTGTACCGGAGGCGGCATCGCGCACGCCATCACGGAAATCGCCGGCTCCTCCGAATGGTTCGACTGCGGTTTCGTGACCTATTCCAACGCCTCCAAGAATGAGCTGCTGGATATCCCGGAAGCCATGATCGCGCTGCACGGCGCCGTCAGCGAGGAGATCGCCGGCGCCATGGCCGAAGGCGCGTTGGCCAACAGCAGCTCGGATGTGGCCGTCTCCACCACCGGCATCGCCGGCCCCGGCGGCGCGGTGCCGGGCAAGCCGGTGGGCACCGTCTGCTTCGGCTGGCGGTTGGGCGACAAGACTTATACCGAGCGCCTGGTGTTTGCGGGCGACCGGCAAGCGGTGCGCGAGCAGACCGTGGTGCATTCGCTCAAGGGATTGCTGAAGCTGCTGGCCGATTGAGTCAACCGCAACGAAACAGGCGGCGCTCCATGCCATGGAGGCGCCGCCTGTTTTCATTTCGGCCCGCCATGCGACTGGCGGGCCGGTCTATATTCAACGTCAACGGTATTTGTTGATCGCGTCGCGCGTTTCCAGCGCCACGCGGCGCGCCGCCGCGGTGAAATCTTCGCCGGCTTGCGGCTGGGCGTACAAAATGGCGCGCGAGGAATTGATCATCATGCCGGCGCCGGCCGCAGTCCGGCCGGCCTTGACCGTGGCTTCGACATCGCCGCCCTGGGCGCCCACGCCCGGCACCAACAGCGGCATGTCGCCGATGATGGCGCGCACCTGCGCCAGTTCCTGCGGGAAGGTGGCGCCCACCACCAGGCCGCACTGGCCGTTGGTGTTCCACTTCTCGGCCACCAGGCGCGCCACATGCTGGTACAGCGGCTTGCCTTCGACTTCCAGGAATTGCAGGTCGGAACCGCCCGCGTTCGACGTGCGGCACAGCACGATCACGCCACGGTCTTTCCACTCCAGGTAAGGCGCGACCGAATCCCAGCCCATGTAGGGGCTGACGGTGACCACGTCGGCGTTGTAGCGCTCGAAGGCTTCGCGCGCATACTGCTCGGCGGTGGCGCCGATGTCGCCGCGCTTGGCGTCCAGCACCAGCGGGATGTCGGGGTAATGGCGGCGGATGTAGGAGCAGATCTGCTCCAGCTGGTCTTCCGCGCCCAGCGCGGCAAAATAGGCGATCTGCGGCTTGAAGGCGCAGGCGGCGTCGGCGGTAGCGTCGACAATGGCGCGGCAGAACTCGAAAATCGCGTCCGACTTGCCGCGCAATTCTTCGGGGATCTTCTTGACGTCGGGGTCCAGGCCGACGCACAGCAGGGAATTACGCGATTTCCACGCGCCGTTTAACTTGTCGATGAATGTCACGGTGGTGCCTTAATATGCAAAGATGCGCTATTGTACCGCTGGCACCGGAAAAACCTCGTTTTCTCCCGCTTTTTCAAGGCTTTTCGGGCGGGAAAATCAGGGGGAAAAGAGACTTGGAATACGGTATCCCGGTCGCACACGCTTTATTTTTCTTACGAGGAACACAACATGAAAAAATGGTTTGCATGGCTGGCCACCGCTTTCCTGGCCCTGGCGCTGTCGGGTTGCGGCTATAACGACTTCCAGGCCAAGGACGAAGCCACCAAGGCCGCCTGGGGCGAAGTCGTCAACCAGTACCAGCGCCGCGCCGACCTGATTCCCAACCTCGTCAATACCGTCAAGGGCTATGCCGCGCACGAGAAAGACACGCTGGAAGCCGTGACCCAGGCGCGCGCCGCCGCCACCAGCTTCCAGATCACGCCCGAGGTGCTGAACAACCCCGAAGCCTTCGCCAAGTTCCAGCAGGTGCAGGGCCAGCTGTCGTCGGCGCTGTCGCGCCTGATGGCGGTGTCGGAGAACTATCCGCAACTGAAGGCCGACACCAGTTTCCGCGACCTGCAATCGCAACTGGAAGGCACCGAGAACCGCATCACCGTGGCCCGCCAGCGCTACATCGCCGCGGTCCAGGAATACAACATCCTGGCGCGCAGCTTCCCCAGCAACATCACCGCCAAGATCTTCGGCTATCCGGTCAAGCCTTCCTTCACGGTGGAAAACGAGAAGGCCATCTCGACCGCCCCCACCGTCAACTTCGGCAAATAAGCCTGAACCCGGGCATCGCCGATGCGTCAATTCCTCCTGCGACTCCAACTGCTGCTGGCCCTACTGCCCGTCCTGGGCGGTGCGGCCGCGGCCGAGGATTTCGTCCCCGTTCCGCAGCTATCCGGCCACGTAGTCGATCAGGTGCACATGCTGGACGAGCAGCAGCGCGCCGCGCTGGACAGCGTGCTGGCCGAGTACGAAACCCGCACCGGCAGCCAGATCGCGGTGCTGCTGATGGCCTCCACCGCGCCGGAAGCCATCGAGCAATACAGCATCCGCGTGGGCGAAGCCTGGAAGCTCGGCCGCAAGGGCGTGGACGACGGCGTGATCCTGGTGGTCGCCAAGGACAACCCCAAGGCGCTGCGCCGCCTGCGCATCGAGGCCGGGCGCGGCGTGCAAGGCAGCCTGACCGATGCGCAGTCCAAACGCATCCTGGAAGACGTGATCGCCCCGCACTTCCGCCAGAACGATTTCTACGGCGGGCTGGCGGCCGGCGTGTCGGCCATCGCCAGCCTGCTCGACCAGGAAAAGCTGCCGGCCGCGCAGCGCCATGCCCAAACGGCGCAGGATGATGGCGGCGGCTGGGTGACGCTGATTGTGGTGCTGCTGTTCCTGTTCATTTTCTTCGCCATGCTGCTCAAGTCGCGCCGCAATGCGCGCGACAACCTCAATCGCAACGACTGGGGCCGCGGCGCCAGCGCCGGCGCCGGGGTGATCATCGGCAGCATCCTGGAACAGGTCGCGCGCAACGCCGCTTCCGGCCGTTCAGGCGGGTTCCGCAGTCCCGGCGGCTTTTCATCCGGAGGCGATTCGTTCTCGGGCGGCGGCGGCACATTCGACGGCGGCGGCGCCTCGGGGGATTGGTGAGATGAGCCAGCAAAAGACAACGCCCTCCATGATCGGCCGCCTGCTGCGCCACCTCGCCGCGCCCCACGCGGCGGCGCGGCGCGCCTTCCCGTCGGCCACGCTCAAGGCGATCCAGGCCAATATCGGCGAAGGCGAGCAGAAACACCGCGCCCAGGTACGCATGATCGTCGAAGCTTCGCTATCGCTGGGTGCGGTATGGCGAGGCGAAAGCTCGCGCCAGCGCGCGCACGAACTGTTCTCGCGCTACCGCATCTGGGATACCGAGGAAAACTGCGGCGTGCTGGTCTACCTCAACCTGGCCGACCATAAAGTGGAAATCGTCGCCGACCGCGGCGTCAGCCGCGTGGTGACGCGCCAGCAGTGGCAGGACGTCTGCCGCGCCATGACCGCCGGCTATGCGCAGGGCGCCTATCGCGAAAGCACCCTGCAGGCGCTGGACAACCTGCATGCGCTGCTGGCCGGCGCCATGCCGCGCGACGATGGCGATACGGATGGCGGCAACGAACTCTCCGACAAGCCGCTGATACTCTGACCCGCCCCAAAACAAAACGCCACCTGCGGTCTATCCGCGGTGGCGCTTTTCATCGGTGACTCAAGTGATTCAGTGAGTCAGGCGATGTCAGCCGGCCTCAGCCATTCTCATACACCCACTGCAACAGCGCATCCTGCGCCTTCTGCCCGGCCGGCGCATTCGGGTGGTTGATCAGGAACACCACCACGTAGCTCTTGCCTGATGCGGCCTGCACATAGCCCGCGATGGAACGCACGTCGTTGAGCGTGCCGGTCTTGATATGCGCCTGTCCGGCCACGCTTTGCGTCTTCAGGCGGCGGCGCATGGTGCCGTCGTAACCGACCAGCGGCAGCGAGGAAACGAATTCCGGCATCAGCGGCGAACGGTAAGCCTGCGCCAGCATGTTCCCCAGCAAGGCCGGCGTCACCCGTTCGACGCGCGACAACCCGGCGCCGTTCTCGATGGCCAGGCCGCTGGTGTCCAATCCCTTGTCGTTGAGCCAGGAGCGCACCACGCGCGCGCCGTTCACCGTATCGCCGGGCTGCCCGCTCATCTCGGCGGCCAGGGTCAGCAGCACCTGGCGCGCCATCACGTTGTTGCTGTACTTGTTGATGTCGCGGATCACCTCGGGCAGCGTGGGCGACTGCGCCTCGACCATCAGCCGCGCCGACGGCGTCACGACGCCGCTGACCACGCGGCCGGACCAGTTGCCGCCGAGATCGGCCCACATCTGCGCGAACATGGCGCCGGCGTACTGCACGCTGCCCATGCGATAGGGATGCACGTACCAGACCTTGGGGCCGCAATCGGCCGAATAGGCGCCGGAGAAGCTGGCCGACGACGCATCGTTGGCCAGCATCAGCTTGCCCTGCCAGTCGCCGCAAGCTTCCTGCGACAGGCGCGGCGGCGTGATGGCATAGCCGGCCAAGGGCGGCTCCATGGTCACCGACACCGTGCCGGCGGCGGCATTGGGCTCGAAGCGGAAGGCCAGCGTCTTGTAGTTAAGCAGCAGCGCATCCGGGCCGACGTTATAGGGCTTTTGCGGATCGCCGTCGAACTGCGACGGATCATAGGTCGACTCGGCGAAGAAACTGCGGTCGATCACCAGGTTGCCGCGGATATCTTTCACGCCTCTGGCGCGCAGTTGGCGCAAGAACAGCCAGAAGTTCTCCACCACCAGCTTGGGATCGCCGCCGCCCTTGATGATCAGGTCGCCATTGAGCACGCCCTGCTCCAGCGCGCCGTCGATGTAGGCCTGGGTCTTCCAGGAATAGGTCGGCCCCAGCAGTTCCAGCGCGGCGTCGGTGGTCACCAGTTTCATCACCGAGGCCGGATTGAAAGGCTGCGTGAGGTTGCTGGCCACCAGCGCCCGCTTGCCGCTGTCGGCCTCGAGCACCAGCACGCCGGTATTCTGTTGCGGGATATGCGCCACACGCAGCGCCCCGACCACGGCCGGCGGCAAGCCTTGGGCAGCAACGGCGGCGGTGGCCGCCAGCAGCGACACGGCAAGGGTCAGCGAACGGAATGACGGCAGGCGGGAGCGAGGCAAGGAAAAAAACAATGGGAAACGCAGCATGATTCGACCAAACATGGAGATCACGCATTATAGGGGCAAGCTAGATAGGGACAAGCTAGAGGCAAGCCAGGCGGCAGGCGTCGCGCCGCTGCCGGCGACATCATGCCGTCATGCGCCTGTGCGACAATTCCCCGGCTGAAATTGCCTGAATGACATCGTGCGCACACGCCGCCTGCCCGGCGCGCCTGCGCCGCCGATTTTGTCTCACGGCAAAGGCTTTGCGGTTACGATGACAAACGCTGCTGCATTACATTGGCCCCGGCAGCGCAATGCAGTGTCCGGCATGCGGAAGCGTCGCCGGAATCGCTACGGATAAAACTGCCCCCTCTGGAACAGGACGAGAGAGAAGCACCGATATGTCATCCGGCACTACCAGACGGCACGCCCGACTCGGCGGCAAGCGGCGATTGTCCGCATTGCTGGCTTTGCTCAATCCGGTCGCGCTCTATCGCAAGCGTCCCAAACGCCCTGACGACCCGCCGCCGGAAGCCCTGATAGGCAAGGGCGTGCGCTTTGTCAACCGCATCTACGTCCTGCGCGTGATCGGCCTGGGCATCGGCTTTTTCTGCGTCGCGGCCGGCTTCGTGCAAAATCCGGTGGGCTGGCCGCTGTGGGCGCTGCTGGTATTGCACGGCTTCGTCTGGCCGCATGTGGCGCGCCGCTGGGCGCTGCGCAACAAGATCCCCTACCGCGCCGAACGCCGCAATCTGGTGATCGACGCCGGCTTCGGCGGTTTCTGGATCGCCGCCATGAACGGCAACCTGGTGCCCAGCGCGGTCATCCTCTCCATGCTGTCGATGGACAACATCGCCGCCGGCGGCGTGCGCCTGTTCATGCGCGGCGTCTACGCCAGCGCAGCCGGATTCCTGCTGGGCTGGCTGCTGCTCGACTACCGCTTCATGCCGCAATCCGACATCGCCACCATTGCGGCCTGCCTGCCGATGCTGGCGCTCTATCCGCTGGTGCTGGGCAAGTCGACCTATGACATGTCCAAAAAACTGGCCGAGCGCTCCCGCGAATTCGAGATCGTCAGCCAGATAGACGGCCTGACCCGCCTGTTCAACCGCCGCTATTGGGAAAGCCTGCTCATCAAGGAGTTCGAGCAGTGCCGCCGCGGCGGCCACGGCGCCTGCCTGCTGCTGCTCGACCTCGACCATTTCAAGAACATCAACGACACCCACGGCCACCTGGTCGGCGACGAAGTTCTGCGCAATTTCTCGCAACTGCTGCGCGCCAACCTGCGCGAGGATGACCTGATCGGCCGCTATGGCGGCGAGGAGTTCGTGGTCATCCTTCGCAACACGGCGGTCGCCGACGCCCTGCTGCTGTCGCAGCGCCTGGTCGAACAGGCGCGCAGCAAGCAATCCGGCGACAACCGCCTGTGGGGTTGCACGGTCAGCGCCGGCCTGGTGCCCTTCACGCCCGACATGGATGCGCACTACGTCTGGCTGCAGCGCGCCGACCAGGCCATGTACTGCGCCAAGGAAAAGGGACGGGATTGTCTGGTGGCATGGGACGCAGGGCTGCACCGCGCGCACGGCAAGAGCGCAACCGATGCGCGGACCGCGTGAGCCAATGCATGGACGCAAAAAAGGCCGATGCTTTCGGGGCCGCCACGAGACCACTGTGAAAACATCGACCTAGGGAAATCAAGGGAGGAGCAATCGGCGTACAGTGAAAGACCTGAACTCTCCAAAAAAAGTGGTCTCCGCCGATGCCCCTGCCACTGCCGCAACGAGCGGCAAAGCGGGCGCAATGCCCGCTAAATTAGCACTGGCAGAGCCTCCAGCACTAAAAGCGCCAGCAACGCGCCGAACACCGCGCCGATTGCCCTGCAACCGGTTCGAACCACCTTGGAGGCGACCGGCACCTCGCCGCATAACAACAGACCGGCCAAGGTCATCGGGATGAAAAACACCAGATTGTTCATGATGATGTTCGGCATGATGCGTCTCCTCATTCAGCCTTCACATTCGAACCGCTTTCGAATTATTCGCATCGGACGGCATGGCATCGCTGCCAGCCTTGCCCGGCGTGACTTTGTGCTTTGAGTATAGGCCTCGTGTCATATAAAACAAGCAGCGCCGCCGACAATTCGTTGCTGCACAGCAGCGATAAAGCGCGCTCACGGCATTGTTGCGAACGCACAAATTTTCAGCAGACGGCCGGATTTGCCTTGACCCTCGTTTAAGCGCGAGCGTAGAATTCGCCCGTTCTCATTTTTTTGGAGCCCCTCTCATGGGCACTTGTTCGGGTGACAGTTGTTGCCGGTTAATCCCCGGTTAAGCCTCGGCAAGATCGAACAGGACATCCTCCTGCCGTCATCTTGCAATCAGGCAGATGGCGGTATCTCAATGCATACGGAATGACACTTGGCGGCCGCAGGCTGCCAGTGGCCGGAAGAAGTCCAGGCGCGGCCCCCGCGTTTTCTTCCCGATATTCCGCCGCATCGTTTTTCCCTCACGACAACAGATCGACGACCGACCGCCGCAGGCATAGCTGTCGACGCGGCGGGCCACAGTTTGGCCGCATGGCGCTGGTTGCACCGCAACCAGCGACGCAAGCTTTTTGCCGCCGCTTCGTTGCGGCCGGCAGACGCCTGCGCCAGTGCACCGGCTTGGCCCGCAACCGGACGGCCTCGCGGGCAGGCGCAACCGCGCCCGGCCCGCATCGCCTGCCGGCGCCGCACAGGCGCCTGTGAAAGGGACTCCGCCCAACCGAAGCGGAGGCTGCAATGCGACAGAAAAAAACACGAAGACCCGATGTTTGTCATCGATCCGTCAAGCAAGCCCGTTAGAGTCCTGACTCGGGCCGCCTGACGACGCCACCTGAATGCGCATCCGGCCCGCCCGGCCTTGCGCATCGGACCGCAAGCCACTTCGCCCCACCCCGCCCTGGCGGCGAAAACAACATGAAAAGAAGTACGCCATGAACCTGAACCTGCTGAAAGAGACCTTCGCCGGCTTCATCCGCGCACGCGGAATGGACCGCCACTTCCGTCGCCTTGGAATGGACATGTTCCGCAGCGCGCCGGTGACCAAGGAGATCCCGCAAACCCTGGCCCAGCAACTCAACGAAGCGGCCCGCTGCGATGCCGCCGAGCTGCTGCAGCGCCTGAAATCGCGCCATGACGGCCTGACCGAAGCCGAAGCCGACGCCATCCGCGCCGAAGTCGGCCCCAATGAAGTCGAACATGAAAAGCCGCTGAGCTGGCCGGTGCACCTGTGGCACTGCTACAAGAACCCGTTCAACCTGCTGCTCACGCTCCTGGCCGCGGTCTCGTTCTATACCGAAGACATGAAGGCCGCCATCGTGATCGGCACCATGGTGGTGATATCGACGCTGCTGCGCTTCGTGCAGGAGGCGCGTTCCAATACCGCCGCCGACAAGCTCAAGGCGATGGTCAGCAACACCGCCACCGTGGTGCGCCACGACCTGGTCGAGGAACTCGCCGCCGAGGCCCAGCGCTACTTCGACATCAAGCTGCATCCCAAGGGCGCCAAGCGTATCGAGCTGCCGATCAAGAAGCTGGTGCCGGGCGACATCGTGCTGCTCTCCGCCGGCGACATGATCCCGGCCGACCTGCGCCTGCTGTCGGCCAAGGACCTGTTCGTCAGCCAGGCCGCGATGACCGGCGAATCGCTGCCGGTGGAAAAGTTCGTCAACCCGGCCAACACCGACGCCAGCAGCCCGCTGGAGCTGGAAAACCTGTGCTTCATGGGCACCAACGTGGTCAGCGGCTCGGCCACCGGCGTGGTCCTGACCACCGGCAAGCGCACCTATTTCGGCGCCCTGGCCGAACGCGTGACCGCCACCGACCGCACGCCCACCGCCTTCCAGGCCGGCGTCAACAAGGTCAGCTGGCTGCTGATCCGCTTCATGCTGGTGATGACGCCGGTGGTGTTCTTCCTGAACGGCTTCACCAAGGGCGACTGGGTCGAGGCCTTCCTGTTCGGCCTGTCGGTGGCCGTCGGCCTGACGCCGGAAATGCTGCCGATGATCGTCACCTCGACGCTGGCCAAGGGCGCCGTCGCCCTGTCGCGCAAGAAGGTGATCGTCAAGCGGCTGGACGCGATCCAGAACTTCGGCGCGATGGACGTGCTGTGCACCGACAAGACCGGCACCCTGACCCAGGACAAGATTTTCCTGGAGCGCCACACCGACATCCGCGGCGAACTCGACGACGAAGTGCTGCAGTACGCCTACCTGAACAGCTATTACCAGACCGGCCTGAAGAACCTGCTGGACGTGGCCGTGCTGGAACACGCCGAACTGCAGCGCGAAATGTCGATCGCCTCGGCCTACCGCAAGGTCGATGAAATCCCTTTCGATTTCCAGCGCCGCCGCATGTCGGTGGTGGTGTCCGAGCGTGAAGACCACCACGAACTGATCTGCAAGGGCGCGGTGGAAGAGATCGTCTCGGTCTGCACCCATGCGCGCCTGAATGGTGAAATCGTGCCGCTGACCCCCGAGCTGCTGGCCGAAATCCGCGAGACCACCGGCAGCCTGAACGCCGAAGGCCTGCGCGTGGTGGGCGTGGCCGCCAGGGACCTGCCGCCGACCAAGGAAACCTACAGCCTGGCCGACGAGTCGGACCTGGTGCTGATCGGCTACATCGCCTTCCTCGACCCGCCCAAGGAATCGACCGCGCCGGCCCTGGCCGCGCTGCGCGAGCATGGCGTGGCGGTGAAGATCCTGACCGGCGACAACGAACTGGTGACCGCCAAGATCTGCCGCGAGGTCGGCCTGGAAGTGGACGGCATGCTGCTCGGTTCGCACGTCGAGAAGATGACTGACGCAGAACTGGCCGTGGTCGTCGAAAAAGTCACCGTGTTCGCCAAGCTCTCCCCGACGCACAAGGAACGCATCGTGCGCGTGCTGCACGACAAGGGCCACGTGGTCGGCTTCATGGGCGACGGCATCAACGACGCCCCGGCCTTGCGCGCGGCCGATATCGGCATCTCGGTCGACACCGCGGTGGATATCGCCAAGGAAGCGGCCGACCTGATCCTGCTGGAAAAGAGCCTGATGGTGCTGGAAGAAGGCGTGCTGGAAGGCCGCAAGACCTTCGCCAACATGCTCAA
Source organism: Herbaspirillum sp. GW821-FHT09A12 (assembly GCF_059418325.1). Taxonomy (NCBI): domain Bacteria; kingdom Pseudomonadati; phylum Pseudomonadota; class Betaproteobacteria; order Burkholderiales; family Oxalobacteraceae; genus Herbaspirillum; species Herbaspirillum sp. GW821-FHT09A12. Next base: position 17,577 of record NZ_JBWKPR010000001.1, on the reverse strand, counting down.
GTACATCAAGATGACGGCCAGCTCGAACTTCGGCAACGTGTTCTCGGTACTGATCGCCAGCGCCTTCCTGCCGTTCCTGCCGATGCTGCCGTTGCATCTGCTGGTGCAGAACCTGCTGTACGACGTGTCGCAGATCTCCATCCCGTTCGACAACGTCGACAAGGAATTCCTGGAAAAGCCGCAGCGTTGGGACGCCGCCGACATCGGCCGCTTCATGGTGTTCTTCGGCCCCATCAGCTCGATCTTCGACGTCACCACCTTCGCCTTGATGTGGTACGTCTTCGGCGCCAATTCGCCGGACCACCAGACGCTGTTCCAGTCCGGCTGGTTCATCGAGGGCTTGCTGTCGCAGACGCTGATCGTGCACATGATCCGCACCAGGCGCATCCCCTTCTTGCAGAGCCGCGCCTCGTGGCCGCTGCTGGGCATGACGCTGATCATCATGGCCATCGGCATCTTCATCCCGATGTCGATGCTGGCGCACTACTTCAAGCTGGAGGCGCTGCCGCTGTCCTACTTCCCGTGGCTGGCGGCGATCCTGCTGGCGTACGCGGTGCTGATCCAGTTCATGAAGAGCTGGTATGCCAAGCGCTACGGCTGGCAATAAGCCGATCCGCGCGGTTGGCTGCAATGAAAAAGGGTTGCCTGCAAAGGCAACCCTTTTTCTTTGGCCCGTCGCCTGGATTCAGTTTCCGGCCAGGCCGGCGGCGATATTGATGCACAGGCCGATGATGGCGGCATTGAAGACGAAACAGATCAGCGAATGCGCCAGCACCGCCTGGCGCATGGAGCGCGTGGCCACGCCCACGTCGGAGGTCTGGACGGCGACGCTGATGGTGAAGGAGAAATACAGGAAATCCCAATAATCGGGGGCCGCCTCGCCATCGACGAAGCGCAGCGGCAAGGCCTGCGGATCGTCGTCCTGGGCGTAGAACAGGCGTGCGTAGTGCAACGTGAAGATCGTGCCGATCAGGAACCAGGAACCGAACACGGTGGCCGCGGTGAACGCGTAGCGCAGCAAGCGCCCGTCGTGGCCGTGGTTGCTGCCGGCCAGTTCCAGCAGGATCGCCAGCAGGCTGGCAATGGCGGCGATGCAGACCATGCACAGCACCAGTTGCGCGCTCTCGTCTTCGGCCTCGGCCAGGCGCTTGGCGTCTTGGGCATCGGCGCAATACATCATCAGCCAGATCGTGACGAGGTAGGTCCAGACGCCGGCGTTCCAGCCGATCAGGCAGTGCGTGACCAGCGAACCGGCGGGAATCAGCAAGCCGCAGACAATGCCGACCAGGATGGCGATCAGCAAGCGCGGGTGGACCTGGACTATATTGCGGGCAACGGACATGGCATCGATGGGCTAGAGGAATGGGTGGACATCGGCAGACGCAACAAGCGCAACAACCGCCGTCCAAAAAAAACATGGCTGAAACATAGCATGCTTCAGCCATTTTCCCTTCACGCCCGGCTCGCTGCCGCTACCTCGCGCTTACCTGGAAGAAGAGATCAGATGCGCCACGCGGGTGGCCTCGTCAAAGCTCTTGAAGCCGGTCAGCGCCATGCTATTGATGGTCAGCGGCCCCTGCACCGCGGCCATGTTGGTCACGCGCCCCTCGACCACCGCCGCCAGCTGGCGTCCCACCAGCTGGCGCGAACCGGCGGTCAGGCGCGCCGTCCCGCTGGGCGAAAACTGCAGCAGCAAAATGGCGCGTCCGGCCGCATCCTTTTGCGCGGTGGCGCGCTGGACGTCGGCGGCGTCCAGCAATGCCGTGGGCGCAAGATAGACCACGCTGCCAGGAACATCGCTGTTCTCGGCCTTGATCCATCCTGGCGTCGGCACGCTGGTGGCGCCGCGCAACTCGAACGGGTTCGATGGCGAGATAGCGCCGGTGCTGCCGCAGCCGGCCAGCGCAAGCAGCGCCACGCCTGCGGCGGCCAGCCCCAGCAGGCGGCGGCGCCGGGAACCGGCGAATGACAAAGGGATGGGCGCGCTCAAAATTCATTCTCCTTCAGCGCACGTTTGGCGCGTTCGCGGGCGCCGGCCAGGGCTTCTTCCTCGGTGGGATAAATGCCGGCCGGAATATAGGTTTCGGCGATCTCGGGTTCGCGCGCCAGGCGCACGAAGACTTGCGCCTCATAGGCGTGGTCGGGTTTTTCGATCGCATCATAGCGAGCGATGTGGGTGCCGTTCTGTAAAACTTTATCCGTCATGTCGCCTCCGGTCTCGGTCGCGTTGAAGGCGATTAGACACAGGGGCGTGCGCGAGGTTCTGAATATTACCCGATAGCAATTTACAGATGAGAAAGGATCAGGCCGCCAACGGGAAGCGCACCGTGAAGACCGTGCCTTGCCTGGCCTCGCCGCAATCGAGGGAGATCACGGCGCCGTGGTCGCGGGCGATCTCGCGCACGATCGCCAGTCCCAGGCCGCTGCCGGCCACCTTGTCGTTGGCGCGGTAGAAGCGGTCGAAGATCAGTTCGCGGTGTTCGGGGGCGATGCCGGGGCCGGAGTCTTCCACCGTCAGCAAGGTCGCCCCGTCCTGCTCCTGGCAACGCACGGTGACGCTGCTGTGCGGCGGCGAATAGCGCACCGCGTTGTCGATCAGGTTGTCGATCAGGTCGGACAACAGGAAACGGTCGCCGCGCATACGGCCGGGCCGCAGGTCGAAGCCGAGGTCGATCTGTTTCTTGTCTGCCTCTTCAATGAAATGCTGGATGGATTCTTCCACCAGCTTGTCCAGCGACAGGTTTTCCAGGTTGCGCTGCTCGAACTGGCCGTGCTCGGAACGCGCCAGCGCCAGCAATTGGCGGCTTTGGCGGATCATGCGTTCGACCGAGGAATTCATCATCTCCAGCGAACGCGTCGTGTCGGGCTCATCGCGGTGCTTGGCGTGCAGCAGCTCCAGTTGCAGCTTGAGGCCGGTCAAGGGCGTGCGCAATTGGTGGGCGACGTCGGCCAGGAAATTCTGCTGCGCCTGCTCGCCCTTGCTGATGCGCTCCATCAGCTGGTTCATGGCGCCGATCAGCGGCAGCAGCTCGACCGGGGAACCGGCGCTGTCGATCGCGCCCAGCTTGCCGTGGCCGCGCTGCTCCAGATTGCCCTGCAGCGCCTGCAGCGGCTTGAGCCCGCGCCGCACCGCCACCAGCACGGCAGTCAGCGAGATGAAGGTGAGCACGCCATCCAGCGCCAGGAAAGACAGCAGGATCGTGTAATGGGCGCGATTGCGCTTGCGCACCGTCTCGGCCACCGCCACCGAAATCACGCCATTCTTGACCCGTACCTGCAGCGCGGCGATGCGAACCGGCTCGCCGCGCATCTCGGCGTCGTAATTGATGGGCCGCTCGAACACGTCGCTGTCGGGCAGAGGCGGAAAGCCCTTGTCGCCCAGGATGATCTCGCCCTTGATATTGCGTACGGCGAAAAAGGTGGTGTCGGAATGGTTGCTGCGCAAGATCTGCTCGGCCTGCTTGGTGAGCTCGGCGGAGGTCTTTTCCTGGCGGTGCCGCACCTGGGCATACAAACCCCAGGTCGAATCCATCAGGTTCTGGTCGAACGCATGCTGGGCCGGCAGCCAGGCCAGCCAGTAAGTGAACCCGGCGCCCACCAGGTTGATCAGCAGCAGCGGCGCAATCAGCCACTTCAGCAGGTCGCGCCGGATGCTGGGCTGCAGGACCGGCATGCGTTCAGGCCAGCGCAACGATCAGCTCTCGCTCTTTTCGAGCATGTAGCCGAAGCCGCGGATGGTACGGATGGCCACGCCCGAGTCGGCGATCTTGAGGCGGATGCGCGAGACATAGACCTCCACCGCGTTGATGGTGAAGTCTTCGCCCCAGGGCAGCACGGCGTCGATGATCTGCTGCTTGGAGACCACGCGCGAAGCATGCTGCATCAGGTATTCCAGCACCGTCCATTCGCGCAGCGACAATTCGATCTTGCGGCCATCGATGTCGGCGCGCTTGGTGGCGTTGTCCAGCGACAGCCCGCCCACCGACAGTTGCGCCGGCTGCGGCGCGCTGCGGCGAACCAGGGCCTTGATGCGCGCCACCAGCTCGGGCGTGGCGAAAGGCTTGACCAGGTAATCGTCGGCGCCCAGCTCCAGGCCATGCACGCGGTCGGGAATGGTGTCGCGCGCGGTCAGGAGCAGCACCGGCGTATTGTTGCCGGAGGCGCGCATGCGCCGCAGCACTTCGAAGCCGTCGATGCCGGGCAGGCCGATGTCAAGCACCAGCACCGACGCATTGAAACGCTGCGACAGCGCATCGGTACCGTTATTGACGGTATGGACGGTGAATCCATGGGAATTGAGCACACGCGACAGGCCGTCGGTGAGCACCGGGTCGTCTTCGACCAGCAAAACGTTCATAGGGACTTCACGAGAAGAAAAACGGCGCAAAACATCTGCGAACCGGAACATCGTATTGCAGCCCCGTGAATGCTGCAAACGGGCGATTGTAAAGCGCCTGCTACGTCTATTGCATTTTGTTTCATTTCCGTCACAGTCAGCGCATTGTCAGCCATTCGACAGCATTCAGTCAGGCCCGGGATTTAATCTGGCCGGTCATGCGAATGAGAATCCACCTCATTTCCAAGAACAGCATCCAGTACAGTTTTCAGCCAGCCAAACGGTCATGCAAGGTCGGATTAGCCAGCCAACGGAATGTCCCGCTCCCGCGCGACCTTTCCTTCGCGCCAACCCAACCGTCCATCAGAACATGAACCGTCTTTCGCCAATCGCCGCTGCGCTGGTCGCAGTATTCGCCGCCCCTGTGCCGCTGTACGCCCAACAGGCCACTCCCGACAACTCCCCTGACGCCAACGCCGGCCAGCTCGCGCCGGTCACGGTCGAAGGCAAGCGCGACGACTTCGCCCCCGGTCCGAGCGCATTGTCCAAGTTGCCGGCCGACCTGCACGACGTGCCGCAGTCGGTCACCGTGGTCAACAAGGCGCAGATGCAATCGCAAGGCGTGACCTCGCTGGCCGACGCGCTGCGCAACGTTTCCGGCATCACGCTGGGCGGCGCCGAAGGCGGCCAGATCGGCAACAACATCAACCTCAACGGTTTCTCGGCCCGCACCGACATCTACCTCGACGGTTTCCGCGACCGCGGCCAGTATTACCGCGACACCTTCGCGCTGGACGAGATCGAAGTCCTGATGGGCCCCTCTTCCATGCTGTTCGGCCGCGGTTCGACCGGCGGCGTGATCAACCAGGTATCGAAGAAAGCCAACCTCAAGGACGCCACCGAGGTATCGGCATCGGCCACCACCAACGGCCTGGTGCGCACTACCGCCGACTACAACCACAAGCTCTCCGACACCTCGGCCATGCGCCTCGAAGCGATGGCGCAAAACGGTCCGGCCACTACCCGCAACCAGAGCAATGTGCAGGATTTCGGCCTGGCCGGCTCCTATGTGGCCGGGATCGGCACCGCCACCGAAATCACCTTGTCCGCGCTGCTCCAGCACAACCACGACATGCCCGACTATGGCGTGCCGCCGCTGAACGGCCATCCGGTCAATGTCGACCGCAATACCGCGTATGGCTTGCTGAGCGACCGCACCAACCAGGACGTGGTGGCGCTGTCGGCCGGCGTCAGGCACAAGATCACGCCGGACGTCACGCTGCGCAACCAGACCCAGTTCAACTGGGTGCACACCAATGCGGTCGAAACCGCGCCCAACACCATCGGCACCGTAGCCGGCGGCACCTTCACCGCGCTGACCGGCGCAGCCAGCGCGCTGCCGCTGTCCAGCCTGTACGTGCGCGGCCAAAGCCACGACCGCGACATCCACGATTACTCGATCTTCAACCAGACCGAATTGACGGCCAAGCTCAACGGCCTGGGCATGAAGCATGAACTGCTGGCCGGCGTCGAAGTCGGCCATGACGGCTACGACAACCAGGCCTATTCGCGCACCGGCACTTGCAACGGCACCGCGCTGGCCACCGGCATGGTGGATTGCGTGTCGCTCGCCAACCCGGGCTACACGGCGGCCAATTCCAGCCTGCCGGAAGTCGCCGGCAACCATGCGGGCGGCTCGGCCAACACCCTGGCCGTCTACGCCAACGACACCATGGAACTGGCCAAGGAATTCAAACTGGTCGGCGGGCTGCGTTATGACCGCTATATCGCGAGCATCAGCAACACCGTCAGCGCACCGGCCTCGGCCAGCCAGACCGTCAACTTCCTGAGCGTGCGCGCCGGCGCCATCTGGCAGCCCAGCGCGGCGCAGTCCTACTACCTCTCCTACGGCACCTCGTTCAACCCCTCGCTGGAACAGTTGACCGGCACCAGCGGCCAACAGGCCCTCGATCCGGAAAAGAACCGCTCGTATGAAGTCGGCGGCAAGTGGGATGTGGCCCAGGGCCTGGCGTTGAATGCCGCGGCCTTCCAGATCACCAAGCAGAACGCGCGCAGCCAGGTATCCACCGGCGTCTACGAGCTGCAAGGCACGGTGCGCGTGAACGGCGCGCGCGCCGGCGCCACCGGCCGCATCACGCGCGACTGGCAGGTCGCCGCCAACTACACCTACCTGGACGCCAAGGTGATCGACGCCTCCGGCCTGGACGGCACGCTGGGCAAGATTCCGGCCAACACGCCCAAGCACACGCTGACCGCCTGGAGCACCTACGACATCGCCCCGCACTGGCAGGCCGGCGGCGGCGCCACCTACATGTCGCAGCGCTATGCCAATGCCGCCGACACGGTGCAGGTCGGCGGCTACACCCGCTGGGATGCCAGCCTGGCCTACCTGCAAAAGGACTACGATATCCGCCTGAACCTGTTCAACCTGACCAACAAGATGTATTACGATGCGCTGATCCAGTCCGACGGCGGACGTTCGGTGCCGGGCAACGGCCGCACCGCGATGCTGTCGGTCAATTACCGCATGTAAAAACCATCCACCGGAAAATCCGCCCCATGCTGATCACCATCCCCAAGCTGCTCGACCAGCAACAGGTCCAGGCCGTGCGCCAGTTGCTCGATGGCAGGGAGGCGGCATCGGCATGGGTGGACGGACGCGTGACGGCGGGCTACCAGGGCGCGCCGGTAAAGTTCAACCAGCAGATCGATGAGCGTTCGGACGTGGCGCTGCAATGCCAGCGCATCATCACCGGCGCGCTGGAGCGCAACCCGCGCTTCATCAGCGCCGCCCTGCCCAACCTGGTCTACCCGCCGATGTTCAACCGCTACGGCGAGGGCATGGCCTTCGGCGCGCATGTGGACGGCAGCGTGCGCATCCACCCGCACAACGGCCGCAAGCTGCGCACCGACATCTCGGCCACGCTGTTCCTGGCCGATGCCGCGCAATATGACGGCGGCGAGCTGCAAATCGAAGATACCTACGGCATGCACAGCGCCAAGCTCGATGCCGGCGACCTGGTGCTCTACCCCGCCACCAGCCTGCACAACGTGACCCCGGTCACGCGCGGCGTGCGCGTGGCGAGCTTCTTCTGGGTACAAAGCCTGGTGCGCGACGACGCCAGGCGCGGCATGCTGTTCGACATGGACAACGCCATCCAGCGCCTCAACCAGAGCAACGCCGACGAACTCGCGCGGCGCACGCTGGTGGGCTGTTACCACAACCTGCTGCGCCAATGGGGCGATACCTAGCCAGCGCCCTCCCGGGTCCGCGCAATTGCACGCGTGGCATTAGGGCCTGTTAACATTTAATTTACGAGTGCGAGTGTCCAGCAAGCGTTGTCTGCCTAGGCGTGGCGACGCGTCGTAGTGGTGCTACGGCAAGGAGCCACAACAACGGCAGGCGACGCTTGCTGGCTGCTCCCGGAGGTTGCATCTCGCAAATTAAATGTTAACAGGCCCTAGCGACGCCAATGAAAAATGGCCAGTCGCATAACTGGCCATTTTTATTCCAAAAGATTATTTTTTATTCCGTTTTCCCGCAGGCTTCAGCCTTGTCGGCGCTTGAGATCACGCCCTATTGGCCCAGTATCCGGTTAAGCAGATGAGCCCTGAAATCCCTCATATCGGGGATAAACATATGCACCCTGATTTCATTGGCATTGAAGGAGTAGACGGCGTACACGTTCTTGTGACGGTATTTCCTGTAATTGGAGTGCCCGGTTCCACTCAACTCCACAATGCCAACCCCAAGCTCGGGATGCCTGGCAAGCTTCTTCAAATTCTCGTGCCATTCGCTGGCAATCTTGTTCCAATGGATGACGCCAAATTTTGCGATCACATAGGTCTTGATTTCGGAAAAGTCTCTTTTGGCTGAATGAGAGATGAAGACTCTTTTCATTCCTTGCTCTGCATGTCGGCAAAGAACTCGTCAGCCTCTTGATACTTGCCCGCTTCGAATTCCTTGTTGCTCATCGCCAGCAACTTCAAGAGCGCCAAAGTCTCTTGCTGCCTCTCGTATTCATGAATATCCATGACCACCATCTTGGCTTCGCCATTTTGCGTGATGATGATGGGCTCGGGATTGACGGCAAATTCCTTGATGATTTCCGCCGCATTGGATTTCAGATACGTAATGGGCTTGATGTGGCCTGCTAGAGACATGATGGCTCCCTGACTATCGACAAGGAAGAATAAAGTCTGAATTCAGACCTGTCAATGTACGATTGCAGCATTGCATCTTGGCAATCCAGGCATGGCGAACCCGGGTCTTGGCGCGAATCCTCACTTGAAGTAGCGCGGGTCCATCTTGCGGAACACCCAGGCCGAGACCAGGGTGATCACGCCGACGATCACGAAGGTGATCTGGAAGCTGAAGCTGGTGGCCGCGCCCGAATCGTCCTTGAACAGGTTCACCAGCGTGCCGCCGATGGTCACGCCCAGGCCGATGGCCAGCATCTGCACCATCGAGAACAGGCTGTTGCCGCTGCCGGCATCGTTCTTGTCCAGGCCCTTCAGGGTCACGCTGTTCATGGCCGCGAACTGCATCGAGTTGGAAGCGCCGAACACGGCCAACTGGGCGATGCCTGCGGCCAGCGGCCAATCCGGCGTAATCAGCGCGAACGACACGATGGCGCCGCCCACCAGCAAGGTATTGACCAGCAGGAAATTGTCATAGCCGTAACGCTTGACCAGCGGCGCGATCCACGGTTTGGCGATGGTGCCGGCAATGGCCGCCGGCAGCAGCACCAGGCCGGACTGCAGCGGCGAATAGCCCAGCCGCACCTGCAGCAGCAGCGGCAACAGGAACGGCACCGCCGAGGAACCGATGCGGCACACCAGGTTGCCGGCCAGGCCGACGCTGAAGTTGGGTTCCCTGAACAAGCCCAGGCGAAACAGCGGCCGCTCATGACGGCGCGCATGCAGCCAGTAAAACCAGACCGTGAGCGCCGCCAGCACGAACAAGACCGCGCTCCAGATGCCGCGGTGGGTATCGAAAGGCACATCCAGCGCCAGCGAAAAGGCCACCATGCAGCCCGACAGCAGGGCGCAGCCCAGCACGTCGAACCTCGGCGCGGCCGGCAGCAAGTCGTTGGGCAGGTAGCGCAGCACGGCCAGCATGCCGACGGTGCCGATGGGCACGTTGATCAGGAAGATCCAGTGCCACGACAGGCTCTGCACCAGCCAGCCGCCCAGCACCGGCCCCACCACCGGCCCCAGCTGGCCGGCGATCGAAATCGAGGCCAGCGCCGCGATATATTGCGCGCCCGGCACGCTGCGCAGCACCGCCAGGCGCCCCACCGGCAGCAGCATCGAGCCGCCGATGCCCTGCACCACGCGCGCGGCCAGCAGTTGCGGCAGCGTATGCGCGGTGGCGCACAGGATGGAACCGATCACGAACACCAGGATGGTGGCGAAGTACATCTTGCGCGTGCCGAAGCGGTCCGCCAGCCAGCCCGAGGCGGGGGTGAGCGAAGCCATCGTCAGCGTGTAGGCCACCACCACCGGATGCATCGCCAGCACCGGCTCGCCCAGGCTGTGCGCCATGGCCGGCAAGGCCGTGTTGACGATGGTGGTATCCAGCGTCTGCATGAAGAAGCCGGAGGCGACGATCCACAGCAGCGCGCGCTGTGACATGTCGGAAGACTTGGCGGAAGGTTCGGACAGCTGGTCTGGACGTTGGGCGGACATGGATTGAGAAAGGTTGGGCGCGGAAAAAGCGGCGGGGACACAAAAGCCTGCCGCTTCGGTGTCCCCGCTGATTGGATGTTGCTTTCTTCGAAGCAGTGCCGCTATTTTAAATCGTTTGGCGCATCCCGATCAGAAGGCCTGCGGACGCCACTTCAACAGGCGGCGCTCCAGTGCATGCAACAGCCAGTCCGCCGCCAGCGCCACCACCGCCAGCACGATCATCGCCGCGAACACGCCGCTGGCATTGAAGGCGCCCTGGGCGGTCGAGATCAGCAAGCCGATGCCCTGCTTGGAACCCAGGAACTCGCCCACCACCGCGCCCACCAGCGCAAAGCCGAAACTGACGTGCAGGCTGGCCAGGATCCACGACAGCGCCGACGGGATCACCACCGCGGTCGTCACCTGGCGGCGCGACGCGCCCAGGATCTGGGCGTTGGCGATCATGTAGCGGTCGGCTTCGCGCACGCCCTGGAAGGCATTGGCGAACACCACGAAGAACACCATCACCACCGCCAGCGCCACCTTGGAGGCCATGCCCAGGCCGAAGGCGATCACGAAGATCGAGCCCAGCACCACGCGCGGGATCGAGTTGGCGATCTGGATATAGAGGCTGAAGACGTCCGACAGCAGCTTGTTGCGGCCCAGCACGATGCCGGCGATCACGCCGGCCACCGAGCCGATCAAAAAGCCCAGCACGGTCTCTTCCAACGTCACCAGCACCTGGGTCCACAACGGACCTTGCGACGTGCCTTCGACCATCCATTCATAGATCTGGGCCACGATCAGCGTCGGCTGCGAGAAGAAGAAAGGATCGATCCAGCCGATGCGGGCGAACAGTTCCCAGCCGCCCAGCACCACCACCAGGATGGCGATGCGCAGGCCGATGACCAGGTTGCGGCGCCCGCGGATCTTGCGCTGCGCCTCGGCTTCGACCGCGGCGATATCCTGCATCGCCGCGTTGTGTGTGGTTTGTGCTTGTGTCATGTTGCTCACCTGTGTTTGTTGGTTTCTGTCCGGCCTGCAAATCAGGCGATATGCACTTCTTCACGCAGATCGCTCCAGATCTTGCGCGAGATGTCGATGAAGCGCTGTTCGTAGCGCACCTCTTCCATGACGCGCGGGCGCGGCAGGTCGATCGGGTAGACGCTCTTCAGGGTCGCCGGGCGCGCGGTCAGCACGTAGACCTTGTCGGCCAGCGCGATCGCCTCTTCCAGGTCGTGGGTGACGAACACCACCGAGCCGGAATGGGCCGACCACAATTGCAGCAGCTCGTCTTGCATCAGGGTACGGGTCTGCATGTCGAGCGCGGAAAACGGCTCGTCCATCAGCAGGATCTCGGGGCTGTTGATGAAGGTTTGCGCCAGCGCCACGCGCTTGCGCATGCCGCCCGACAACTGGTGCGGATAGTGGTCGCCGAACTTGTCCAGGCCGACGCGGCGGATCCATTCGTCGGCCAGCTGGTGCGCCTGCGCCTTGGACTGGCCGCGGAACATCGGGCCGGCGGCGACGTTGTCGCGCACGCTGCGCCACGGGAACACGGCGTCGTTCTGGAACACGAAGCCGATGCGCGGATCGATGCCGTTGACCGGCTGGCCCATCACGCGCACTTCGCCCATGGTCGGCTGCAACAGGCCGGTGATCAGCGACAGCGTGGTGGACTTGCCGCAGCCGGTGGGACCGACCACGGCGACGAACTCGCCGCGCGCCACGCTCATGGAAAAGTCGCGCAGCGCCACGGTGGCCTTGCCATCCGCGGTGATGAAGCGGCAAGTCACATTGCGCAGTTCGATGGCCGGCGTTTCCTGGCTGCCGGCGGCTGGTTTGGCGAAAGCGTTGGGGTTGATCGCATTCATCTTGATGCTCTTTCCTGGGCTGAGTGATCCCCTGACGCGTGGAACGCATCATGGTCGTTGGCGAAAAATCGGAGAAAACAGGGACCGGTGCTGCTGCCGCAAGAGAAGCGGTCCCGCTCCTCTCCTCCGGTCCCGTCAGGTGGGCAGGCTTACTTCACCTGGTTCACGAACTCGTCGGTGTAGGTCCGGGACAGGTCCACGTGCTTGCCCTTGACGTTCGGATTGAAGCCCGACAACACGGCCAGCACGGTTTCCGGGCCGCCCTTGGGCATCTTGCCGTCCGCCGAATACATCGGCAGCGAGTTGTTCAGGGCCTGCACATAGAGTGCCTTGTTGTTGCCGTAATAATCCTTGGGCATCTTGTCGGCGATCTGTTCGGCGCTATGGGTATGGATGAACTTGAGCGTCTTGACGAAGGCGCGCGCCAGCTTTTGCGCCTCATCCTTGTGGCCGTTGAGCCAGCTGCGCTGCACATACAGGCTGGAAGCAGGATACAAGCCGCCCAGCGCCTGGACGGTGCCTTCCACGGTACGCATGTCGACCAGCACCTGGGCGTCGCCGGTCTTGAGCAGTTGCGACGCGGTCGGTTCGGTGGTCATGCCGGCGTCGATGCGGCCTTGCTTGATGGCGGCGATGAAGGTGTTGTCCGCGCCCACCGGCAGCACCGAGAATTCCTTGGAGCTGATGCCGTGGCGCGATGCCAGGTATTGGGTCAGGAAGTTGGTCGACGAGCCCAGGCCGGTCACGCCCAGCGTCTTGCCGCGGGCGTCGGCCATGCTCTTGAAGTTGGGCGCGGCCTTGGTGGCGACCAGTTCCACTTCGCCCGGCACCTGGCCGAAGATGGTGATGGCGGTGATTTCCTTGCCCTTGGTCTGCAGGTCGATCGAGTGGTCATAGAAACCCACTACCGCCTGCACCGCGCCGGCCAGCAGTTCGTTCTCGGCGTCCACCCCGGCCGGCTGCGATTGCAGCTCGACGTCCAGGCCTTCTTCCTTGAAATAGCCCAGCTGCTCGGCCAGCTTGGCCGGCAGGTAAACCATCTTGGTGATGCCGCCCACCATGATGGTGATCTTGCCGGCGGCAAAGGCCTGGCCCGGCAGCGCGGCCAGGGCGGCGCTCGCCACGGCCAGCGACAAAAGGGTGCGGCGGATATTCTTGTTCATGTCAATCTCCTGTTGGACAGTGCCTGGGCGCAGGCGAAACCTGCAGATTCTAAGCCCTGTACGGTTTGCCTTACTTGACCTGGTCGACGAACTCGTTGGTATAGGTCTTCGACAGGTCGATGTTCTTGCCCTTGATGTTGGGGTTGAAGCCGGCCATCACCTTGAGCACCTGTTCCGGGCCGCCGGCCGGCATCTTGCCGTCGGGAGAATACATCGGCATGGAAGCCTTGAGCGCCTGTACGTAAATCTTCTTGTCGCCGCCGTAGTAATCCTTGGGCATCTTGTCGGCGATCTCTTCCGGCGTATGGGTCTGGATGTACTTCAGGGTCTTGACGAAGGCGCGCGCCAGCTTTTGCGACTCGGCCTTGTGGCTGTTCATCCAGGCGCGGTTGACGTACACGCTGGAAGCCGGATACAGGCCGCCCAATGCATTGCGCGTGCCGTCCACGCTGCTCATGTCGACCAGTACCTTGGCGTCGCCCGAGGCCAACAGGATGGAGGTGGTCGGTTCGGTGGTCCAGGCCACGTCGATGCGCTTTTGCTTCATGGCGGCGATCAGGGTATTGCCCGCGCCCACCGGCAGCATCGAATAGTCGGAAGTCTTCAGCCCGGCGCGGCTGGCCAGGTATTGCGCGATGAAGCTGGACGAAGAGCCCAGGCCGGTCACGCCCAGCGTCTTGCCCTTCAGGTCGGCCATGCTCTTGACGCTGCCGGCCAGGTCGGAGCGCACCATTTCCATGCCGCCCGGCACCAGCAGCAACTGGGTGATCGAGGTGACTTCCTTGCCCTTGCTCTGCAAATCGATGGAGTGGTCGTAGTAGCCCACCACCGCCTGCACGGCGCCGGCCAGCAGTTCATTCTCGGCGTCCACCCCGGCCGGCTGCGACTGCAGCTCGACGTCCAGGCCCTCTTCCTTGAAGTACCCCAGGTTCTCGGCCAGCTTGGGCGGCAGGTAGATCAGCTTGTTGATGCCGCCGACCATGATGGTGATCTTGTCGGCCGCATGGGCCTGCGGAGCCGACAGCACCAGCGCGGCCGCCGCCACGGCGGTAGCGCCCAGCGCCAGCAGGGAACGGCGAATAACGGAAGCTTGGAACACACGGGCGTCTTGACGCATTATGATTGTCTCCTGATGTTGGTGATGGATGGTCTGGCGCCATCTTTACTTTTTATTGATTTGCCCGCGTATTCTAAGAAGCCGAAACCTTCATCCAGCTTTCCAAAAAACCGCTTTTTTATTTGCACCGCAACAAAACCAACGAGACATTTGCATGAAATTGCTCCTGATCGAAGACAACCCGCAGCTCGCCCATTGGCTTGAACAGATCCTGAAAGAACACAAGTTCAGCGTGGATATCGCGGCTGACGGCGAGATCGCCGACCAGGTTCTGCGGGATGAAAACTACGACGTGGTGCTGCTCGACCTGATGCTGCCAAAACTGGGCGGAAAGCACGTCCTGCGGCGCCTGCGCGAGCGCCACAACGGCGTTCCGGTGATGATCCTGACTGCCAGCGGCTCGATCGACGAAAAGGTGGAATGCCTGGGTGCCGGCGCCGACGACTACCTGGTCAAGCCCTTCGAGATACGCGAGCTGGTGGCCCGCATCAAGGTGCTGATCCGCCGCCAGACGCCCGACAAGGCCGCCGAAATCCATTGCGGCGACCTGGTCTACGACAGCAACACGCGCCAGTTCGCGGTGTCCGGCAACACGCTGGCGCTGCCGGCGCGCGAGCACGACGTGCTGGAAATCCTGATGCTCAAGCAGGGCAAGACGGTGTCCAAGACCGCCCTGATGAAAGGCATCTTCAGCCTGTCGGAAGAACCCAGCGCGGACGCCATCGAAATCTACATCTCGCGCCTGCGCAAGAAGCTGGATGCCTCCAGCGCCGCCATCATGACCCTGCGCGGGCTGGGCTACCTGCTCAAGCAAAAAGATGATTGACAGCCTGCGCCTGCGGCTGTTGCTGTGGCTGCTGATTCCGATGACGGTATACGTCGGCCTCTCGGCCAGCGACGCCTATGACAACGCCGTCTCCAGCGCCACGCTGATCCAGGACCGCGCCCTGCTGGCCTCGGCCCGCATGATCGCCGGCCAGGTGACCTGGCAGGATGGCGCGCCGGTGGTGTCGGTGCCGCCGGCGGCCCTGGAGATGTTCGCCTCGCCGGCGCAGGATGCGGTGTACTACCAGGTGCTGATGGACGACACCACGCTCCTGGCCGGCCGCCCCGACTTCCCGGTCGACCCGGACTTCGCCGCCATCCATCCGGTCTATACCACCACCGTGTTCGACGGCCGCGCGCTGCGCGTGGCCAGCTACATCCGCGCGCTGTATGACGAAGGCACGCTGCGCATGGTGGCGGTGTCGGTGGGCCAGACCATGCAGGGCCGCCAGGAAATGCTGGAAGACCTGTGGCAACCGTCGCTGCGGCGCCAGATCGTACTGTTGCTGCTGGCGGTGGCGCTGGTGGTGCTGGGCCTGACGATAGAGCTGCGCCCCATCCTGGCGGTGAAAGACCAGTTGGCCGCGCGCGACCCCAATTCGCTCACGCCGCTGCGCACCGGGCAATTGCAGTTGGAGCTGCGCCCCATCGTGGAAGCGATCAACCAGTACATCCAGCGGCTCAATGCCCAGGTGATCGTGCAAAAGCGCTTCGTTGCCGACGCCGCGCACCAGCTACGCACGCCGCTGACCGTGATCGACTCGCAAATCCAGTTCGCGCGCCAGCTGGACGATCCGGCGCGCCTGCCGCAGGTGCTGGCCGCGCTGCACGACAGCAGCCGCAACATGACCGACCTGACCAACAAGCTGCTGCAACTGTCGCAGGCCGAAGCCTCCAACAGCAGCGCCTTCCCGCGCGGGCCGGTGGACCTCATGGCGGTCGCCGCCACGGTGCTGGAAGAACTGGCCGGGCTGGCGCTGAAAAAGCATATCGACCTCGGCCTGGAAACCGAACTGGAGCGCGCGCCGGTCAACGGCAATGAAGCGCAGCTGGCCGGCATGCTGATGAACCTGATCGACAACGCCCTGCGCTACACGCCCGACGGCGGCAAGGTGACGGTGGGCATCGCGCATGAGGACGGCAATGAAGGTAACGGGCAATTTGTCGTCACCGTCAGCGACAACGGCCCCGGCATCCCGGCCGAAGTGCGCGAGCGCGTGTTCGAGCGCTTCTATCGCAACGCCGCGCCAGACCAGCCCGGTTCCGGCCTGGGCCTGGCCATCGTGCGCGAAATCGTGCAAGCCTCGCAAGGCAGCGTGGTACTGGATGCCCCGGCAGAAGGCAGCGGCCTGGTGGCGACGGTCAGGCTGCCCGCGCTGCCGGGTTAAACTTGCCGGCGTCGCCATGGCGACGGGCAGCGATCACAAGGAGATCAAGTGGACGTCAAGCAATTGCGGGCATTACTGGCCATCGCCGAAACCGGCAGCGTCACGCGCGCGGCCGAGTTGCTGCATATCGTGCAGCCGGCGGTATCGCGCCAGTTGCGCCTGCTGGAAGAAGACGTCGGCACGGCGCTGTTCGAGCGCGGCCGGCGCGGCATGGACCTGACCGAGGCCGGCAAGATCCTGGCCAGCCACGCGCGCCGCGCGCTGCACGAGCTGGACCAGGCCAAGGCCGAAATCATCCCGGCCCCGGGCGCGGTCACCGGCGCGGTCACCGTCGGGCTGCTGCCCAGCACCAGCGACCTGCTGGCGGCGTCGCTGGTCAATCACCTGCGCCGGCTCTATCCGCAGTTGACGGTCAATATTTCGGTCGGCTTCGGCGGCTACCTGCAGCAATGGCTGGAGGATGGCGAAGTCGATCTGGCGCTGATGTATGAACCCAAGCCGTCGGCGCTGCTGGAGGCGACCCCGCTGGTCGACGAAACCCTCTATGTGCTGGGCCTGCCCGACAGCGGCTTGTCGTTGTCCGGCGAACTGGCCCTGAGCGCCGTGGCCGAACTGCCGCTGGTGCTGCCGGCGCTGCCGCACGGCGTGCGCTCCCTGCTGGATCGCGCCTGTTCGCTGGCCGACCTGCACCTCAATGTGGTGGCTGAAACCAATGCCATGAACGTGCAAAAAAGCCTGGTGCATTCAGGCATCGGCTACACCATCCTGCCCGGCGTGGCCGTCTTCGACGACGTGGCGGCGGGCCGCTTTGCCGCCGCGCCGATCTCCAAGCAGGCGGTGCATCGCAAGATCGTGCTGGCCCAGGCGCTGACGCGTCGTTCCTCGATCGCCGTGCGCTGCGCCGCGACCGAATTGCGCAACCTGATCAAGCAGAAACTGGCGCAAGGAGCATGGCCGGGCGCCACCTGGCTGGATGACTAGTGTTCGCATTACCGATCTTTTCTGAATTCGTGACAGTGCTCTTGCTGCTGGTCGATGTACTGGTTTGATGTTGTGGGGTAGTCTGCTCTTGCTTCGTGTCGATGTACTGGCTTTAGTCTTTTCTTTCTCCGGTCGGAGCGGAGCGCCGGGGGCGGCCCGGCAGCCGCTCACTTTTCTTGTCTCGCCAAGAAAAGTAAGCCAA